>CAVVYF010000027.1:0-483817 GCA_963752375.1 Terriglobia bacterium | reverse complement strand
AATCCACGGTGCCGAAAACATCCAGGATGCGCAGCTGTTTCCGGCGCTTCACGTATTCGGTCAGGGCGGCGGATACGGCTTCTCTCTTGGTCTTGTGCCGGCCCACGCGGCGAGCTTCTTCGATCAAGCGATCATCCAGGGCCAGGTTGGTTGCCATGTGTGTATTTTCACACAATATGATGTGTAGTGCAAGCTCGGCTTGTGTGGGTCGGACACTTCTGTCCGACGCTTTTGAAGTTTAGTTTGAAGTTTGGTTATCTTTAGTTGGTAAAGGGCAAAAGTCCAAGTCAAAGGCGTGGGACAGAGCCTGCCCTGGGCGAAGTCGAAGGGAGTGTCCGACCCACACTCACCAGCAGTTCAATCTTCTTCCTGCTCTTTGTATTTCTCCAGCACATCTTCGCGGGAAATGACGCCTTCCAGGCGGCGGAAGTCGGCGCGATGGACCACCGGCACCAGCGGGACCTGGTACACATGGCGAAGCGCCGCTTCCAGCGTCAGGTCGGGATGAAGATAGGGCAGGTTTCGTATGGGCAAAGTGGACCCCAGCGACATTTCCCCCTTGCCTTCGCCGACCAGCCGCTTCAGCGTGTCGGGCGTAACGCTGCCCCACCCGCTGGGGCTCATGCGAACGAGAAAGGTTCCGGCCAGGTCCTGCACCCGGAGGAGTGCCTGGTCCACGGAATATTGGGCATCCAGCACCGGCGTCGGAGCGGGTTTCATGGCATCTTCCACCCGCAAGACGGTCTGCTCCCGTTGCTCTTCAAGCGAGGGCAGGTCGAGGCCGTCCTGGCGAGTGAGCAGGTCGAAGATAGGCGTGGGCTCCAGCCCGCGCGAAATCACGTAGGCCAGCGTATTGGCCACGATCACAGGCACGATGATGGAATAATTTCCACTGACCTCCAGCACCATGAAGACGGAAGTCATGGGCACGCGCAGGAAGGCCGCGAACAGCACGCCCATGCCGACCAGGGCATAGGTGGCGGTGGATCCGGTAAGGCCGGGATACAAGGCGCGTTCCACGCCTCCGACGGCTCCTCCCAGCATGGCGCCGACAAACAGTGTGGGAGCAAACATGCCGCCCGGAGCGCCGCTCACGAATGACAGCGTGGTGGCCACGATTTTCAGCAGCGCCAGAATGGCCAGCATTTTCCAGGTGAACTGGTCGTGCATCGCCTGGTCCATGTATTCGTAGCCCGCGCCCATGATCTGGGGAGCGCCGAGGAAGCCGATCAAGCCGATGATCAGCCCGGCGGCGGCAGGCTGCAGGTATTGCGTCCAGCGCGGCCAGGCCCGCAGGCGGGGACGGAAGTAGCCGATGGCCTTGGCAAAGACCACGGCCGCCAGTCCTCCGACGATCCCCAACACCGCGTAGGCCACGAGCTCGGTCGGCCGCACGAGGCCGACGGCGGGGATGCGAAACAGCGGCTCCGATCCCAGAAACCAACGCACTACCACCACGCTCGAGACCGCCGAGAGCACGACCGAGCCCAGAATGCCCGCGCTCCAGCGTCCAATGACTTCTTCGATGACGAACAGGACGGCGGAAATCGGCGCGTTGAACGCCGCCGCCAGTCCGGCCGCGGCGCCTACCGGAGCCAGCAGGCGCAAGCGTTCGCGGGAAAGTTCGAGCCGCCGGCCGAGCGCCGAAGCCAGGCTGGCGCCGATCTGCAGCGACGGGTCTTCGGGTCCCAGCGACTGGCCCGAGCCGATGGCCATGGCGGCGGTGATGAATTTTCCAACCGCGGTGCGAAACGGAATATAGCCGTTATAGATGTAGAGCGCGGCCTTGGTCTGGTTGACTCCACTGCCCCGCACCAGCGGGAAAACATGCACCACCAGCAGGGCCATGATCAGCCCCACCGCCGTGGGCGTGGCAATCAGGCGCCAGCTGTGCGGCTCCGGCGCCGGCCCCAGCAAAGAGATCCTGGTCCAGTCAATCGCCAGACGGAAACAGACCACCGCGAGTCCGG
Source organism: Terriglobia bacterium (assembly GCA_963752375.1). Lineage (GTDB taxonomy): Bacteria > Acidobacteriota > Terriglobia > Terriglobales > Acidobacteriaceae > JAIQFF01. Next base: position 481,847 of record CAVVYF010000027.1, on the reverse strand, counting down.
AAAACAGGCCGATAAAAACCGCCAGCAGCAGAAAGAAGCGTTCTTCGCGGGAAGTACTGAGCGTGAACCACGATCGGCTCCCGGATTTGAGCGCTGAACCATCGGCCGGCAAGGACGGGTGGGACCCGGTCCCCGGTTTCGCGGCGGTGCCGGTACCCGTCATCGTTCCACTCCGTTACGGTCCTGGGAGAGAAGAAGGAGGGCCTGATCCAGACCCTCGGGTGTTCCGCAGGTGGCTTGCGTCTGCTGCTCGATTTCGAAAACCAGATCCATCATCTCGTCCAGGGCACCGTCGTTCCGCGGCGGACGCAACTTGGCCGCCTTCGGCGCCATTTCCAGCCACTGCGCCTTTAAAGCAGGCAAGCCGCCGGAGGGCGACCTCGGGCTCAGATCAATGTCCTTGCTCGTGGCGCAGCTGTCCAGGCGATCTCCTGCCGCCTGAAATGCCGAGCGTCCGCGACGACTGCGTTCCGCGTCTGAAATGCGCGGCGCGAAGGGGTCCGCGTCCAGAACCAGGGTCGCAATTTTGAGCGACTGCGCGGACTGAGTATTTTGAGGATCGCGGCGGACGGCGCTGCGCAAATAGCCCTGTGCGGTCCGATAGCGGCCCAGATGAAAGGCAGCTTCTCCGGCGCCATACAGCGCAGCCTGATTGTCGCGATCGGCCCGCAGGACTTGCTGGAACTGTGCCAGAGCATGCTCGTAGTCCTGGGCCTGCGCGAACAATTGCGCCACGCGGATCCGCAAACCGGGATCGTCGGGCAAGGCGGCGGCCGTCGTAATCAACTCCGCTTGCGCCTGAGGATAGGCCTGGTGTTGCAACAGCAAGGCGATCAGTTCAAATTCGGTGTCACGCCGCTTGGCGTCCGGATCACCCGGCCAGAGGCCATAGATCGCGTTGTGGTAGTACTGGATCGCCTTGTCGAACAGGCGCTCGCGCGCGAACAGGCGGCCCAGGGCCAGGTTCACCGCGCCTTCCTGGGGCGTGCGTTCCCACAAACTGATGAGATAGGTTTCGGACTCGGCAGTCCGTCCGGTGTCGCGCAAGGCACGCGCCAGGCTGAGCTGGTAATCAAAGTTGTCATGGGCATAGCCCAGGGCCGCCCGAAAATCAGTGACGGCGCGTTCCGGCTGCCCCGCGCTCTGCGCCACCATGCCATGTTCGTAAAGATGCCGGGCCAGGGCCTTCTCCTGTTCGCGAAAACGGTTGACCAGGCGGTTGACGCCCAGAAACGCCAACACCGTCACCAACACCAGGCTGGCAATGATCACCGGAGGACGGCGCGTCAGGAGTTTCAAACTCGCGACGTTCATGATTGAGCAAGGTCTGTCATCAGAGAGGCAACTGTTTATTTTAGAACACGTAGCGGCAGATGTCCTCATCTGCCGGCCGAGCGAACTCGACTTGTCTTTGAGACCGCGAAAATAGCGGAGCTTCGCTCCGCCAGGCAGATGAGGACATCTGCCCCTACGCCAGCACTTCGAGCGTGGCCCGCAGCGGCACTATCAGGTAAGATAACCCGCGCCTTCATGAACCGCGAATACCATAAAGGGTACAGTTCCGAATTGCACCGTGATATGGAACTGCTGGTCTTCGGACACGCCGGCACGCCCTTGCTGGTGTTCCCCACATCGCAGGGCAGGTTTTTCGAGTATGAAGACCGCAACATGATCGGCGTTCTGACGCCAAAGATCGATGCGGGCGAGTTGCAGGTGTTCTGTCTGGATTCGGTGGACAGCGAGAGCTGGTACAACCGGGGCGTTCATCCCCGGGTGCGGGTGCTGCGCCACCTGCAGTACGAGCGTTACATCCTGCACGAGATGCTTCCCTTCCTGCGCTGGAAAAACAATGCGCCGCGGCTGGCGGTTACGGGCTGCAGTTTCGGCGGTTACCATGCGATGAATTTCTCGCTCAAGCATCCCGACGTAGTGACCTACTGCGTGAGCATGAGCGGTGCCTTCGATATTCACCAGTTTCTGGACGGCTATTACGACGACGACTGCTACTTCAACTGTCCGCCTGATTTTGTGCCCAACATCAGCGACGACTGGTTTCTGAGCCGCTACCGGAAAATGAACCTCGTGCTGGGATCGGCGGATTGGGACATTTGCCTGGACCAGAACATCAAGTTTTCGGCGATTTTGAACGCCAAGGGAATTCCGCACTGGCTGGATGTTTGGGGAGACAACTCCAAACACGACTGGCCGTTGTGGCAGCGGATGGCGGTAAAATATTTTTCGTGAAATTTGTGCGCAACCAATCAAACTGTCATCCTGAGCGGAGCGTGAAGCCCGCACAGCGGGCTTCACGCGGAGTCGAAGGACCCCTAGCAGCATATGTGCGGCAAGATTTCATTTCAGAGCATAAGAATTAGAGCTCTCCACGGTTTTTGAGCAGCGCGGGACAAGAAGCGCTGCGATGTCATAGGGGTCCTTCGACTGCGTAGCTGCTTCGCAACGCGAAGCAGCTACTCCGCTCAGGATGACAGAGGGGAGTGATCGTGAAAAAAATCGGCGTCCTGTTCGGCATGGAAAATACGTTTCCGCCGGCGCTGGTGGAAAAGATCAACGGCATGAAGGTCGAGGGTGTGACCGCGGAGTTCGTCAAGCTGGGCGGAGTGAAGATGGCCGGACCCAGCGGCTATCGCGTCATCATCGATCGCATTTCGCAGGACATCCCTTTCTATCGCGCGTATCTGAAAAACGCGGCGCTGAGCGGGACCATCGTCATCAACAACCCGTTCTGGTGGTCGGCCGATGACAAGTTTTTCAACTACGCGCTGGCCTCGAAGCTCGGCGTGGCCATTCCGCCTACTGTGATCCTGCCGCACAATAAGCATCCCGAGGGCACGACCGACCAGTCCATGCGCAACCTGATTTATCCGCTGAACTGGGAGGAGATTTTCGACTACGTCGGCTTCCCCGCATTCCTCAAGCCGTATTCGGGCGGGGGATGGAAGCACGTGTATAAAGTGCATTCGCCGGACGAATTTTTCCATCACTACAACCAGACCGGCGACCTGTGCATGACCCTGCAGCATGGCGTCGAGTTCAAGGAATATTTTCGTTGCTACGTGGTGGGCCAGGAGAAGGTGCACATCATGCACTACGATCCCAAGGCGCCTTTTCACGAGCGCTATGTGAAAAATCCTGCACCTGCTGATCCCAAGTTGCTCGACCGGGTGGTGAAAGATTCGCAGACGCTGTGCCGGGCGCTGGGCTACGACCTCAACACGGTTGAGTTCGCGGTCGAAGATGGCGTTCCGTACGCCATTGACTTTCTCAATCCTGCGCCGGACGCGGATATCCATTCCGTGGGCCAGTCAAATTTTGACTGGATCGTGAATGCGGTAGCAGAAATGGCTGTAGCCAAAGCCCTTAGCGATGAGAATCCGGCCAGCGAGTTGCGCTGGGCTTCGTTTCTGGCGGGCAGCAAAGCGACGGACCCTCCCAAGCTGAAAGCCCCGCCACGGAAGAAAGCAAAGGCGTAGCTGCCGGGCGCTCTTTGCGCGCTTTGCGGCATTTCTTTGCGATCTTTGCGGTTAAAAGCCCTACCGCAAAGGTCGCAAAGGAGCTCGCAAAGTGCGCGAAGAGCGGCCGATCTGGAGTGCTCACATCCGGCAATCCTTCGGCTTTCAGCAGCGGATTGCTATACTAGTCCCCGCTTCAGGAAGGCTGGCCCATGCTTCCGACTTTCACCATCGGGATCGAAGAGGAATATCAGACCGTTGATCCGGTCACGCGCGATCTGCGCTCCCACATCCACGCCGAGATCATCGAGAAGGGCAAGCTGCTTCTGCAGGAGCGCGTGAAGGCCGAGATGCACCAGTCTGTGGTCGAGGTCGGGACCTCGGTCTGCAGCAATATTAAGGAAGCCAAGGAAGAAGTAAAAAAGCTGCGCCGCGACATGATTGCCCTGGCCCGGGAGAATGGCCTGCGGCTGGCATCGGCGGCGACGCATCCCTTTGCTGACTGGCGGGTGCAGGAGATCACGGAAGACGTCCGCTACAAGAACATTGTCGAAGATCTGCAACTGGTGGCGCGGGCCAATCTGATTTTTGGGCTGCACGTGCACATCGGCGTGGAAGATCGCGAGACCGCGATCCAGTTGATGAATCACGCCCGCTATTTTCTGCCGCACATCCTGGCGCTTTCGACTAATTCCCCCTTCTGGCTGGGGATGGACACCGGGCTGAAATCGTATCGCTGCAAGGTCTTCGATAAATTTCCGCGCACCAATATTCCGGATTACTTCCCCAGCTGGGGCGAGTACGAAAATTTCATCAAGCTGCTGATCAAGACCAACTGCATCGACAACGCCAAGAAAATCTGGTGGGACATTCGCCCGCATCCCTTCTTCAACACGCTGGAATTCCGGGTGTGCGACATTCCCATGCGGGTGGAGGAAACCATCGCGCTGGCGGCGCTGATCCAGGCCACCATTGCCAAGCTGTACAAGCTCTACACCGCGAACCAGGGCTTCCGCCTGTATCGCCGCGCCCTGATCATGGAGAACAAATGGCGGGCTTCGCGCTACGGACTCGAAGGCAAGCTGATTGATTTTGGCAAGCAGATGGAAGTCCCCGCCCGCGAACTGGTGCTGGAATACCTTGAGTTCATCGACGACGTGGTGGACGAACTCGATTCCCGCGAAGAACTAAACTATATCCATAAGATTCTGGATGGTGGCACCGGGGCCGACCGGCAGTTGCGGGTATTTCGAGAGACCGGCGACCTGAAAAAAGTTGTGGACTACATCATTGAAGAAACGGAAGTGGGGCTGGCCGAAACCGAGGCCCAGGCTCCCGCTAGAAAAGTAGGGTAATGAACGTTCCTGCCAGTCAAGCCAGGCGTGAATTGAGCACGCTCCCATTCGATCCTGAACTTACTCCCGGCGCCCGCAACGCAGTCAAGGTGTGCCTGCGCATTCAGCCCAGCGAGAAAGTCACCGTGATTACCGACGAGGCGACGAAAGAAATCGCCGCCAGCATCGTCCGCGAACTGGAAGCCCTGGGCTCGCCCTACCACGCATGGATTCTGGAAGAGCTTGCTCCCCGGCCTCTGACCGACCTGCCGCGCGAAATCCTGGAGGACCTCGAGACCAGCCAGGTCAGCATCTTCGCGGTGCAGGCCCAGGCCAACGAACTGCGTTCGCGGATGCAGATGACCGACGTAGTGAACCGCCGCAAAATCCGGCACGCTCACATGGTCAACATCAATCATCAGATCATGCTCGAGGGCATGCGCGCCGACTTCCTCAAAGTAGATCGCATCAGCACCAAGGTTGTGGAAACAGTGCGGCGCGCAAAGCAGGTCCGGGCGAAGACCTCGGCCGGTACCGATCTTGACCGCCGACCTGAACCCGGAATACCGCTGGCTGAAAACCAGCGGCATCATCAGCCCCGACAAATGGGGCAACTTACCCGGCGGCGAGGTGTTTACCACTCCAGGCGAAGTTAACGGAACGTTTGTGATTGACGGCGTTGTGGGCGACTGGCTGTGCGCGAAGTTTGGCAGCCTGCGCGAGCACCCGCTGACCATTCAGGTAAAGGGCAATCGTTTGACCGAGGCCCACTGCGCCAACCGCGAACTGGAAGATGACTTCTGGCGTTACACCCATACCGACGAGAACAGTGATCGCGTGGGAGAATTTGCTATCGGCACCAACATCGAACTGAAAGACGTGATCGGGCAGATTCTGCAGGACGAAAAATATCCCGGCGTGCATATTGCCTTCGGGAATCCTTATGGCGCACACACCGGGGCACAGTGGGATTCTTCCACCCATATTGATGTCGTGGGCCGGAATTTCGACATCTGGGTGGATGAGGAACAGATCATGCGTAACGGGCAGTTTCTGCTGGAACCGTAGTTACCCTGGTGGACGGCTCGTACCTGGTATAGGGGTCCTTCGACTATACCATCCGATTCGCAAGCGAATCGGATGGTTCCGCTCAGGATGACAGGGCTGTAGAAAGATCATGATTCCCGCCCTTCGACAGCAGTTCAACGCGAACTACACGCCGGAGAAATATCAGCGTCTGCTCAAGCTCCTGGAAGAACGCTGCGGGACGCCGGTCAAGTTCCGGGTCTGCGAGACGCCTTGCTTTTTGCCCAAGTCTGTTCTTGATCAGATGTCGGAGTACGGCCGGGAACTGGTCCAGCAACTCAACGGCATCGATTACCGTAGAGTTTCCTCTGCGGCCATTCCAGAGCAGTTCAAAGTTCCGCGCGAGACTGCCCATCCCCTTTTTGTGCAAGTGGATTTTGGCCTGGTGCGCGACAAGTTTGGCAAGCTTCAGCCCAAACTGGTTGAACTGCAGGGCTTCCCTTCTCTCTACGCTTACCAGGCCATGCTCTCGCAATCCTACGCAGAAATCTTCGGTCTCGACCGGAAGCTGAAATATCTGCTGGGCGGTCTGGATTGGGAGAGCTACAAGAAATTATTGCGCCGGGCCATTGTCGCCGATCACGATCCCGCCCATGTCATTCTGATGGAAATCGATCCCCTGCATCAAAAAACCTTGCCCGATTTTCTGCTGACCGAGAAACTGCTGGGCATCAAGACGGTCGATATCTCGCACATCAGGAAGGTAGGCAAGTTCCTATTTTACGAAAACGCCGGCAAGCGCACCCCGATCATGCGCATTTACAACCGCGCCATCGTGGACGAAATGGTGCGCAAGGACCTCAAGACAGCTTTCCGTCTCACGGATGACATTGAAGTGGAATGGGCGGGGCATCCCAACTGGTTCTTCCGCATGAGCAAGTTCTCACTGCCCTACCTGCGCCACGAGTGCGTGCCCAGGACGTGGTTCCTGGATCGCGTGGACCAGATACCGAAAGACCTGGAAAATTACGTGGTCAAACCGCTGTTCTCCTTCGCCGGGCTGGGCGTGATCATCAATCTCAAGCCCGAGGACATTGCCGCGATTCCCAGGGACCAGCGCTCGCAATATATTCTTCAGGAGCGTATGAATTTCGAGCCGGTAGTGGAAACGCCCTTCGGCAGTGACAAGATGGAAGTGCGCATCATGTACGTCTGGCTGGAGGAATTGTTGCCGGTGATGACGATCATCCGCATGGGTCGTGGGCTGATGATGGGCGTGGACCACAATCGCAATATGGAATGGGTGGGCTCTTCGGCGGGATTCTATGAGTAGCGGTCCTGCCCCGTCCAAGCTTCGCTTGGGCGGAGATTTTTGGAACTTCGCTGAGGTATGCCGACATCAAAAACCCCGCCCTGTCTCTCCAGAAAACGGAGAGACGAGGACGGGGCACCCTCGGGTGTTTTACTTCAATCCTTTCACCACGTATGCCTGGGACAGCACCTGGGAGTAAACGTAGGCGTAGGCGCTTCCGTCGCTGGAAAAACGCGGCCCGCCCACACTGGCCACTCCGGCGGGAAGGTTCTCTCCGAACGTCTTCCAGTATTCCATCTTGCCGGTAGCAATGTTTACCCGGAAGACCCTGGCAGCGCCTTCGCGCAGCTGGCTGGAGAGCGCGTACAAAGACGTACCATCCGGCGTCCACCCGGAGATGTAATACTTGGAATCTAATCCCGGAATCGGACGCAGCCCGTCGCCACCAATAGGCCAGATACCCCATTTTCCATCCGGGCCCAGCACGGCAACACTGCGGCCGTCCGGGGACACCTGGGTGCCAGCTGTGCCTTCGGGAGTAAGAGGTTTGGCAACGCCGCTACTCAGATCAATCAAATAGTCCCGAACTCCGTGGCCGGCCTCGATTCCGGAGGCCAGCAGTTGTTTGCCATCCGGAAGGTAATGCACGGCTCCATAGCTGATGTTGTCGTGAGTCAACTGCCGGGCTTCGCCGGCGCCGGTTGGCACCAGGCTGAGCGCCCCTCCCTTTGCCGGCTTGGTGACGACCCATTTATTGTCCGGGGAAATTGCCTCGCCGGTGCCGTCACTGATCCGAACCGGAGGCGACCCGTCGGTGTCGCGGAGAAACACCGTGTAGTTCGGCCCGCCGCCTTCGGCTTCCTCCTCGAACAGAACTTTCTTTCCGTCACGGCTGATATCTCGCGGCAGCGACCACCCGAACCAGCCCAGTTCGACTTCCGCTTTGCCGCCGGGCGGCAGGGCGCGAATTCCGAGACGGGCCTGGTGGGTAACCATCAGAGTAAGGGGGCCGCGGGAATCCTGCAGCCACATTCCTCCCGGGACATTAATGATGGTTCGCACCTTGCCGGCCAGGGTCACGCCCCGCAGATTCGCCGCGCTCCCGCTGTCGGAGGCGGTGAACCAGATCTCATCTCCCGCCGGCGACCACAAGACTCCCTCCACCGACGTCCACCCGGACGACAACTTCCTCTCATGCCCGTCCGCTTCGATCACGGCGACCGAACCCTGGTCGTCGCCGATGGGGTTTTCGTGATCGGCGAAGGCCACCCGCTTGCCGTCGGGCGAAATCTTGGGATGGCTGATCCAGTTAATGCTGTCAAACAGCACCTTGCCCACGGGATATTCCAGCTGCCAGTGGCTGTTCTCCGGAACGAAGCGGACGACCGCCATGTTTTCGCCGTCCGCTGCCCAGTCCGCGTCCTGCACGTTCTCCAGCACTTCGCGGGGAGTTCCTCCGCTCAGGGGCACGCGGGCGAGGGTTCCGACGCGGGCATAACCGCCGTGGTAATTGGTGTTGATCCGGATGGCCAGCTCGCCACTCTTCGAAATCGAAAGCAATGCTGAATCCTTCATGCCCAACTCGCGCGCGCCGTTGTCATCGGTGCGAGCCAGGTACAACTGGTGCGGACCGCCTTCCCAGGAGGCGTCGTAAACAATGCTGCCGTCAGGCGTGAAGCGGGCATTGCCTATTGATCCGGTGCGGAAGGTAATCTGTTGATACTCGGGCGCAGGCGCAGCACCGCGGCCGCGTCCCACCCACCAACCCAGGACGATCAGGCCAGCCGCCAGCACGATCGCGGCCGCCACACTCGCCAGCTTCCGACGCTTCTCCGCGCCTCGGACCTCTTGCACCGCCGCCTGCGCTCCCGATTTGCTGGTGGCGGAAATCTCGGTCAGAGCTTCCAGGTCGAAGGCCAGGTCCCCAGCGGAATGGAAACGCTGCGAGGGATTTTTCTCCAGGCAGTGCCGCACAATTCGTTCGAGGCCCGGCGGGACACTGCGCGCCGTTTCGGAAAGCTCCGGCACTTCCTCTTTCAGAATCGCGCTCATGGTGTCGGCGGAAGTTTCGCCGTGGAAAGCCCGCTTGCCGGAAATCATCTCGTAGAGAATTGCCCCGAAGGCAAAGATGTCAGAGCGCTGGTCGGCGGTCTGACCTCGCACCTGTTCCGGCGACATGTAACCGACCGTGCCCATGATCAGCCCCGGTTCCGTAACAGCGTGGAGGGTCGGCGCATCGGCCCCGCTTGAAGATTCCGGCATCATCAGCTTGGCCAGGCCGAAATCGAGAATCTTCACCCGGCCATCGTTGGTGATGAACAGGTTTTCCGGCTTCAAGTCGCGATGCACGATGCCCTTCTCGTGCGCCGCCGCCAGCCCGCGCGCCAGTTGCAATGCGTAGTCAATCGCCTTGCGGGAGGAAAGCGGTCCGCTCCTCAGCCGCTCGCGCAGGGTTTCCCCTTCCAGCAGTTCGGAGACGACGTAGGGTGAGCCCTGCTGGTCTCCAATATCAAAAATGGAAAGAATGTTGGGATGATTAAGCGCCGCCGCCGCGCGGGCTTCCTGCGCGAAGCGCTGCATACGGTCCCGGTCCGCCGAAAAAGATGCAGGCAGGACCTTGATGGCCACGGTGCGGTCCAGCCGGGAATCATGGGCGCGATACACCTCGCCCATCCCGCCCGCTCCGACCAGTGACTGGATCTCGTAAGGTCCCAGCTTTGTTCCGGAAGACAGTGCCATGAGTGGGCTGAATTATAGCGTTATTTCTCCTCCGAGGTCTCGGATCGAATCAGAAACGGTGCCCCATTCATTTCGCGTTCTGCGCGAAATGAGTGGGGGCCATCCGAGAGATGACACTTCGACGCAGCGCGCGAAATTGTAGCTGTCCGGGGAGCATTCTGCCCGCCCACCGGGCCGGCGGGACGCCGGCGCTACATGGCCCGCTCCACAGAGTTGACCAGATACTGCTCCCGGCCTAACATTGACCCGCTACAGGGGCAGAGCTTAGCCATGGACCGCGAAACGTCTGGCCAAAGTTCGAGCAGTGCCACCATGGTCGGCCAGACGGTCTCCCATTACAAGATTCTGGGTAAACTGGGCGGCGGCGGCATGGGTGTGGTTTATGAGGCGGAAGACACCCGGCTGGGCCGCCATGTGGCCATCAAATTTCTCCCTGACAACCTGACCGGCGACGCCAAGGCCATGGAGCGTTTCGAGCGGGAGGCCCGCGCCGCGTCCCTGCTGAACCATCCCAGCATCTGCACTATTCACGAGGTTGAAGATCATAACGGCCATCCCTTCATCGTCATGGAGAAGCTGGAGGGAGTAAGCCTGAAGCAGCGCATCCGCGGCAACCCGATGGACATTGATGACCTGCTCGAGGTGGCCATCCATGTGGCGGATGCGCTGTCCGCCTCTCACGCCAAGGGCATCATCCATCGCGACATCAAGCCAGCCAACATCTTTATTACGTCTACGGGACAGACCAAGGTGCTCGACTTCGGGCTGGCCAAACTCCTGCGGAACGAGAAATTGGCCACCAGTGAAGAAACGCCCATCGAAGATTCGCTGACTGCCGTGGGCGTGATTCCCGGCACCGCGGTTTACATGTCGCCGGAGCAGGCCCGCAGCGACGAGCTTGATCCCCGCACCGATCTGTTTTCCTTCGGCGTCGTGCTCTATGAAATGGCCACCGGGAAAAAACCTTTCACCGGCAACAACGTGGTCATGACCCTGGATTCAGTGCTGCACACCAAACCGCCCTCGCCGCTCACGCTGAACCCCCGGCTTCCCAAGGAGCTGGAATGCATTATCGGCAAGGCGATGGAAAAAGATCGGAACAAACGCTACGCCACTGCGGCGGAGATGAAAGCCGACCTGCAACACCTGCGCAAGGAAACCGAATCGGGGCTGACCCGGACCGGCGCGCGCGAAACCTCACCCCTGCGCCTGGTCACCAAGACCTTCGACACTCCCAGCAAGCGGATCAATTATCTTCTGCTCGCGGTCACGGCCTTGCTGATCACCGTACTGGCAGCCGTGGGGATCTGGTTCATCAAACATCGAGCGGCCGTCGCGGGAGTAGCCTCCAAAAATGCGATCGCAGTGCTGCCACTGCAGAACCTCAATGGCGATTTCAGCGTGGACTATCTTCGCTTCGCGCTGGCGGACGAAATCGCCAACACGCTCACCTATTCGCGCACCCTGGATGTTCGCCCTTCGGCGGTCACCAGAAAGTACGTGAACGCCGACCTTGACCCCCAGCAGGTAGGCCGCGATCTGCATGTAGGCACGGTGCTGACCGGACACTTTCAGAAGCAGGGCAACCATCTGCTGGTCACGCTCGAGGCAGTCGAGACCGGGACGGAACGCTTGTTATGGCAAACCAATCTGACCGGCTCGACCCAGGACCTGATCGGTATGCAGCAGCAACTGGCCAAACAGGTCCGCCAAGGTTTGCTGCCCATGCTGGGCGCTGCCGGCGGCTTTCTGGAAACCAGCACGCGGCCCAATAATCAGGAAGCCTACGATCTTTACTTACACAGCGTGGCCCTGTCGCACGACGCCGCTCCCAATCGGGAGGCGATCAAGTCGCTGGAACATGTGGTCGAACTGGACCCCAACTACGCCCCTGCCTGGGCCGAAGTAGGGCAACGTTATTACTACGACGCCACCTACTCCAATGGTGGCGAGCAGATGTTCCAGCACTCCAATGTCGCCCTCGAACGGGCGCTGGCCCTTGATCCCAACCTGATTGCCGCCGCCTCGCAACTGATCGTGAACCGGGTGGACCGGGGCGAACTGGGAAAGGCCTTCGAGGCGGCCGCAGCGCTGGCCAAGCGGCGTCCGGAGAACGCGCAGGCCCATTTCACCCTGGGTTATGTGCAGCGTTATGCCGGCATGCTCGAAGAGTCCACGCGGCAATGCGATACAGCCCTTACCCTGGCTCCGGGCAACTATCAGTTCCGCTCCTGCGCCTGGGCATTCATGGAACTGGGTAAATTCGATCGGGCCCGCGATTTTATTAAGCTGGATGCGGGCTCGGAGTGGGCCAACTACATTACCCCTTCCCTGTTACTGCGCGAAGGCAGGATAGAGGAGGCCCGTGAGGCCACGAAACACATGTCGAATGCTCCTCACTACCACCGCGATCTCATGGAAGCGTGCGTTGGGCTCCGTCCGCCTTCCGAACTTGATCGCATGGCACACGATGCCGAAACCAGCCAGCCTTCCGACCCGGATCCCGAACTCTCCTACTATCAAGGCGCGCTTTTCGCCTATAGCGGGAAGAAGGCCGCTGCCTTCCACATGCTGAAGACCGCGATCGAGCTGAACTACTGCGCCTACTCCAACCTGCTTTCGGATCCGCTCTTGCGCGGCCTGCACAGCGATCGTCAGTTTGACGAGTTGCTGACGGCGGCGCATGCCTGTCAGCAGGCCGTCCAGAACCCGAACCCGCCGCCCAACCCTTAAACTGAGGTAGGATGAAGCGCTGGCGGCTAACCCTCGGTTTTCCGCGCAGTCCATATAAAAAGACGACCAACAGGAAAAATCTTGCCTCTCATCTCCGACAGCTGCAATCCCATACCTATGAAAAATGTCGGTCTTGCATTTGTAGCGCCGGCGTCTTGCCGGCTGTCTCGGGGGCGTCTCGCCCCCGGCGTCAATCGCAACGCAGGCCGGAGAGCCGCAGCGACGCCGGCGCTGAGACGGGCGCTCACTCTCGCCCTGCTTCTCCTCTGTATCGTGACTCCGACGCGAGCCCAGGCTCCTGCGGGCCCACCGAGCCCAGTCGATCCGCTTCCCCCGGACACGGGCGCGGCGGGCCTCAAACAGATGCTTCGTCGCCTGCAAACCACTGCCCGCCTGATGCAGACCACAGCGCATCCCGACGACGAGGACGGAGGCATGTTGACCCTCGAGTCCCGCGGCCAGGGAGACACGGCGCTGCTGATGACTCTCACCCGCGGCGAAGGCGGCCAGAACAAAGTCGGCAGCAACCTGTTTGACGTGCTGGGAGTTCTGCGCACACTCGAGCTGACTGCTTCCGATCGCTACTACGGCGTGGAGCAGCGCTTCAGCCGGGTGGCGGATTTCGGCTATTCGAAAAATCCCGAAGAAACATTTCAGAAATGGGGCGGGCATGATATCCCGCTCAGCGATATGGTGCGCGTGATCCGCACCTTTCGGCCGGATGTTCTGATTGCGCGCTTTTCTGGGACCGAGCGCGACGGGCACGGACATCATCAGGCTTCCGCCATTCTCACCAAGGAGGCGTTTCGAGCGGCGGCAGACCCGAAGCGCTTTCCCGAACAGATCAAGGAGGGTCTGCAACCCTGGCAGGCCAGGAAACTTTACATCGGCAACGTGTGCGGCTTCGGGGCGAGCACCTGCGCGGCGGAGAATTACACGGTCAGGCTGAACACCGGGCATGTGGATCCTTTGCTGGGTATGTCATACATCCAGTTCGCCGATGGAAGGATTGCGCCACCAGCTTTCGCAGGGCGCAGGGGGCTGGAAGGTGGAGCCCGGCGATCGCTACACCTTTTACAAGCTGGTGGACTCAGTCTTACCCCCAGCCACGGACAAAGACGGCCACGAAAAAGATTTCTTCGATGGCATCGATACCAGTCTGGGAACCCTGGTTTCTCCCTCCGATGCCCCGGCCAGGAAAGAACTCGCAGGGGTCGAAACCAATATTGCAGAGGCGGTAAAAGCGGCGGAGAAGGACCCGGGCAGTGCAGCAGTGCCGTTGTTCTCGGTGGTCGAGTCGCTTGCCCGTCTCGAAGGCCGGCTCCGCGGCGGCAACAACCAAGACCGGCTGGCCCGTTTGATCGAGAAAGAATCGCAGGCCCGGGCCGCGCTCAATCTTGCGCTCAGCCTTTCACTCCAGGCCTCGCTGGTGTCGCCCCCAGCATCGAGTGCGGCATTGGCGCCGGGAGAGGACCCGCTGGCCGCGATTTCTCCCGGACAGAAGTTCACGGTCAGGGTGAAACTCCACAACGGCTCGGCGCAGCCGTTGCAACTGCGCTCCTTATTTCTCGAAGGCCAGGTCACGGACAGCGAGGCCAGGGAGCGCATTGCTCCGCTGCAGCCCGGCCAGGATTATCAGACTGATTTCCACGTACTGCTGCCGCTCGACACTCCGCCTACACGGCCGGCTCTGCATCGCGCCGACCCTGAGCGGGACGGCGTCTATACCGTGGACGAACCGCAATATCAGACGCTGCCATTCCCGCCGCCGCCGTTTCGCGTCAGTGTCCGTTATGATGTGCCCGCGCTCGACTCTGGAATTCATCACTCCGGACCAAAGGCTCCCGAGGCCCTGCCGGAAATTTCGGAGCCGGTGCTGGTCACCTTCGCCGACGAAAAGGGAGTTGAGCAGAAGCGTCCGCTGGCGGTCGCGCCCGCGTTTTCCGTTGAACTGGAGCCGGGCGAGCAGATTGTCCCCATCGCGAATGGTTCCGAGCGCAGCGTGAAAGTTGGGGTGAGTTCTAACCTGAGCGGCGCCTCCTCCGGCACCCTGCGCCTGGAAGCCCCCGCGGGCTGGCGGGTCGAGCCCAGGGAAATTCCGGTGCAATTGCGCCAGCGCGGAGACAAAAAACACTTTGAATTCAACGTCATTCCGGGCAGTTTGAAAGAGGGTCACGATCAGATTCGCGCCGTGCTGACCGCGGGCGGAAAGAGTTACAGCCAAGGCTACACCCTGGTGACTCGGGAAGACCTGGCCAGCGCTTACTATTACCAGCCGGCACTGCAACGCGTGAGTATCGTGGATGTAAAAGTCCCGAAAGACCTCAAGGTGGCGTACATCCCCGGCGCAGGGGATGAGATTCCGACCGTGCTGCAGCAGATCGGAATTGACCTGACCGTGCTTCCAGCGGAAAAGCTGGCCGGCGCGGACCTTTCCGGCTACGGCACGATTGTTCTCGGCATCCGCACTTACGACACCCAGAAGGATGTTGCGGCCAACAATAAGAAGTTGCTGGACTACGTTTCGGCGGGCGGCACCCTGATCGTGCAATATGACGCCGGCGTTGGCGACTTCAACAGCGGCCACTTCACCCCGTTTCCCGCGACCCTGAGCCGGAGCAGAGTCTCAGTCGAGGAAGCTCCGGTCGAGATTCTGGCTCCCGAGGACAGCGTGTTCCACTACCCCAACCAGATCACGCAGCATGACTTTGACGGCTGGGTGCAGGAGCGCGGCTTGTATTTCATGAGTCAGTGGGACAGTCACTTCCGTCCTCTGCTTTCGTCTCATGACCCCGGTGAGCAGCCCCTCCCGGGCGGTCTGCTGCGCGCGCAATACGGCAAGGGCACCTACATCTACACCGGATACGCATTCTTCCGCCAGCTGCCTGCCGGCGTGCCGGGAGCGATTCGGCTGTATGTGAACCTGCTGGGCGCGGGACACGAGAGCAGTCATTAGAAAGAGGAAGCGTCGTTGGTCCTTGGTCGTTGGTCGTTGGCCCCAGCGGCTGCCCGGCTCGGCCGGCATCTCGTAGCGCCGGCATCTTGCCGGCTGTCTCGAGGGCGTCTCGCCCTCGGCACGGAGAGGCCGCCAACCGAATTAACCGTTTGTCAGCAATGTCGGATGGTGATCGCTGGTTATTGAACTCTGATCTCAGTGCGCCGTATTTGTTCTGACTAAGGGCATTTTTCATCCACGCGAACGCGGATTTTGCCCGCAAAACTCATGGCCTTCGCCAACGACCCACGACCAACGACCAGCGACGCTTCCCAACCCCTGATCCGCGGAATCGGCGTCAGCAGCGCCACTGCGCTGAACATGATCGACATGATCGGCGTGGGGCCGTTCATCACCATTCCGCTGATCGTGGGCGCGATGGGCGGACCGCAGGCCATGCTGGGCTGGGTCCTGGGCGCGATCTTCGCCATGTGCGACGGCCTGGTATGGGCGGAACTGGGCGCGGCCATGCCCAAGTCGGGGGGATCGTACAATTATTTGCGTGAGATCTACGGCTCGCGCACGTTCGGCCGGTTGATTTCCTTTCTTTTTATCTGGCAGCTTTCCTTCAGCGCCCCGCTCTCCATTGCTTCCGGCGCCATCGGGCTGGCGGGTTACGCTTCCTACTTCTGGCCCGCGCTCGACTACCAGTATGCCGACCATTTGTGGCAACTCCATCTGCCCTTGCTTGGGACCCTGCAGTTGCGCTGGCTGATGTCCGGCGCGACGTTCGTTGCGATTGGGATCGTCGTTCTCGCCGTGATCCTGCTCTACCGGAAAATCACCAGCATCGGCTGGATGTCGAAACTACTTCTGGCGGGGGTGTTGATCACCATGGGCTGGATCATCTTCGCGGGATTCACCCACTTCGATGCCAGCCGCGCGTTCAGCTTTCCGGCGGGGGCTTTTACCTTGTCGCACAATTTTTTTCTGGGCCTGGGCTCGGCCATGCTCATCGCGACCTATGACTATTGGGGCTACTACAACGTGTGCTTTCTGGGCGATGAAGTAAAGAATCCCGGCCGGACCATCCCGCGCGCGCTGCTGCTATCCATTCTTTTGGTGGGCTGTCTATACGTGTTGATGAACATCAGCATTCTGGGGGTGGTGCCCTGGCAGGAAATCACGCACACCGGCCATTCGAATCGCGGTTTGTATGTGGTCTCGGTTTTCATGCAAAGGATTTACGGTGCCTGGGCGGCCAATCTGGTCACCGCCCTGGTGATGTGGACGGCGTTTGCTTCGGTCTTCTCGCTGCTGCTGGGATACTCCCGCGTGCCTTATGCCGCGGCCATTGACGGCAACTATTTCCAGGCCTTCGCCCGGGTGCATCCGCAGCATCGCTTCCCTTACGTCTCGCTGCTGGCCCTGGCTGGAGTGGCAGTATTCTTTTGCTTCTTCTCTCTGGCCGACGTGATCGCTGCGCTGGTGGTGATTCGGATCACCTTGCAGTTCCTGGTGCAGGCCGTAGGGGTTATCGTATTGCGCATTCGGCGGCCGGATTTGCCGCGCCCATTTCGCATGTGGCTGTATCCTCTGCCGGCTCTGCTGGCATCCGTGGGATTTATCTTTGTGCTGATCTCCCGCACCAACTCGCTGAAGCAGGTGCGTTATGCGCTGGTCATCCTTATTACCGGAATTGCCATCTACCTGGTGCGGGCATGGCGAAACCGGGAGTGGCCCTTTGATGACCGCCTGTCCCCGCAGAGCCCCGCCGGCCACTGACGTGGCCATTGACTTATGACGGAAGCGATCAAAACTCCGGAGCCCGAGAGCTTGCCTCCAAAGCTGACGACTTCGGCCTGGGCCCCGCTGCACGAGCGGCTCTTCCGCTCGCTCTGGATCGCCGCCGTCATCTCCTACACCGGGACCTGGATGCAGAACGTGGGCGCGGGCTGGCTGATGACTCAGCTCACCCTGTCGCCGCTGATGGTCAGCCTGGTCACCGCCGCCACCACCCTTCCTGTATTTCTGGTGATCCTGCCTGCGGGCGCTCTTGCCGATCTGGTTGACCGGCGGCGCTTCCTGCTGATCACCCAGAGCTGGATGGTGGTGGCTGCCGGAGCGCTGGGCGTGCTCACGCTCTACCATCAGGTGACGCCGTGGGTGCTTCTGCTGTTTACCTTCATCCTCGGCCTGGGTGCGGTCATGAATGATCCCGCCTGGCAGGCCATCACTCCGGAAGTGGTGCGCCCGGAAAATCATGCTCCAGCGGTGGCGCTGAATTCCGTGGGCTTCAATGTCGCCCGCGCTTTCGGCCCGGCGCTCGGCGGACTCGTGATTGCTGCGGCGGGCTCCGGTGTCGCATTCCTGCTCAACGCAGCTTCATTTTTCGGCGTGATCTTTTTTCTGTACCGCTGGAAGCGTCCCCACGTCGAACAGGTCGCTACAGGAAGAGTGCGAGACGCTCTAGTGGCTGGCCTGCGTTACGTGCGCGGCGCTCCCCAGGTACGATCCATCCTGATCCGGACGGGCGCATTCAGCCTGGCTGCGAGTTCGCTCCCCGCGCTGCTGCCTATCCTCGCCCGTCCCCATGGCGCAACTGGATATGGACTGCTGCTGGGATTTTTTGGCCTCGGAGCGCTGGCCGGCGCTGCCGTTCTGCCGCGTGTGCGCATGCGATTCTCCGTAAATCGACTGGTAGCTTTCGACATCGTGCTCTTTGCCGCCATGACCTTTGCCGCCGGACGCGTGCAGACCTTTTCCCTGCTCTGTCTGGTATTGTTTGCCAGCGGCACCGCGTGGATCGGGATCTTGGCCTGTCTGAACATCGCGGCGCAGACCATGTGTCCGTCCTTCCTGCGGGCGCGGGCACTGTCGATGTATCTGCTGGTCCTGCAGGGTGGTATGGCAGTGGGCAGCACCGTCTGGGGAGGTCTCGCAACCCGCGCCGGAGTTCCGACCGCATTGCTATGTTCGGCGGCGGCGATGGTGGTGGGTCTGCTCGCGGTCCGCCGGCATCGCCTGACCTCGCAGCAGTGGGAATTAACGTCGTCGGTAATTCGAGATTAGTTTGGATTGGCCACGTGGGGACAGCCGCCCTCGCCTGTCCAGTCGCGCGAAGCTCGACCCTTTTGGGGGGATAGTGTAGCGGAGCTTCGCTCCGCCGGACAGCCGAGGGCGGCTGTCCCCACGTGATTTCATCGTGATTCCATTTTTCGCAGCACTTTAAGGAGAAACTCAAATGAAGAAGTTTCACACCGTATGCGCCTGTTTGCTCCTGCTGAGCGGCATCGCGCTCGCTCAAACCGCCAAACCTGCCGAACCTCGCACCGTCAGCCAGGTGCTCGGCCGCTCTGTTACCAGCGTAGAGAACGAATTCGTGCCCGCGGCCGACGCCATGCCCGAGGACAAGTACTCTTTCGCCCCGACCAACGGCGAGTTCAAGGGCGTCCGGACCTTTGGAGAACAGGCAAAGCACGTGGCCGCGGTCAACTACATAATGGCTGCCGCTATTCTGGGCGAAAAGCCTCCGGTGGACACTGGAGAGGAAAGCGGCCCAGCCTCGGTCAAGAGCAAGGCGGACATCATGAAGTACTTGAAGGATTCCTTTGTGTACCTTCATAAGGCAGCCGCCAGCGTTAACGAAACTAACCTGGTTGCGCCCGTGAAGAGTCCGTTCGGGCAAGGCAACGCGACCCGTCTCGCCCTGGCCTCGGGGGCCGTGGGCCACTGCTTTGACCACTACGGACAGATGGTCGAATACCTGCGTATGAACGGCATCATTCCGCCTGCGAGCCGCCAGTAAAGGGAAGCCTGTGTACCGCCGCCTTCCGGAGGCATCTTGCCTCCGGCGGCGGGCGGGACGCCCGCCGGACAGCCTGCGAGACGCCGGCGCTACAAGGGCACTTCCTCAATTTCCCCTTATGGCACGAGAGTGCCATTTACACTTTCCCGCTCCGAACGTATTTTTACTGCCTTCCCCTGATTCTGTAGAGAAGATTGCCTGACACCTATTGGTACTTCCACAGGATGATGCCGTGAGCGCCCTTGTCGTTGGGCAGAGTGGTTAGGGAAGAGTCCCAGGAGTGGAAATGAAAACCAGCAAACATCGTCGGATCACGCCACCGTCATCGAGCGCCGCCCTCGGGCGCGATGCGCGGCGCGAGATCGAACACTTTCAGAGAGCTATCAATTCCTATGCGGATCGATTTGCTCGCGAACCCCATCTGAGCTTCGAACAGCATTGGTTCCGCCTCGCGGCCAACAGCCGGCTGGCGGAAGGGGAAGAGCGTCGCCGCAGTTAGGAGAGTCGTCGCGCCAGGCTTTGCCCTGGCCGGCTCCTTGTTTGGTGATGCCAGTTGCCATCACTTCCGCCCGGAGTCCCTGGGCCTGAAGATACTTCCGCACTTGTGCCTGAGCGCGTCCTGCGCTCACCTTGTCATCCAGAAAAATCATTACTGAGGGTCCCGCTCCGCTCAAGGCCACGCCCAGCATTCCGGGAGCGTCTGCGGCGAGCTTTTGCAGCGCCGGCAGCAGCGGACATAGAGGCGCGCGATAAGGCTGATGCATGCGGTCTTCGAGCGCGGCCGCCAGCAGCTCGGGGCGGCCCTGCACGAAAGCCGCCAGCAGCAACATGGAATTCTGAACGTTCGTCACCGCATCTGCCCGGGAATATTGCGCCGGCAGCACGCGCCGCGCTTCTTCGGTGGGGAGCGCCTCGTCGGGAACCGCCAGCAACAGCGGCCACTTTCCTTTCGGAATGATGCTGGCGACTTGCGCCTCGCTCTCCGCCGACATTCTCGCCACCGCCAGTCCACCCATCCAGCAGGCAGCCGCGTTGTCGGGATGATGTTCACGCCGCGATGCTTCGCCGATAATGCGGCTGTCCGTCCAGCGCAATTTGCCGAAGTGGACCGCCAGCGCGATCCCGGCCAGACGCGCTGCCGCCGAAGAACCGCATCCCTTGCCGATGGGAATCTGGTTGTCGATGCGCAGGGCGAGCGGCCGCACCGGCTTGCCCGCCTCCTGCAAGACTTCACGATAGGTCGTCAGGATGAGATGGTTTTCGACCCGGCCGCAGATTTCCGGATCGCGGCCATGGGCCGTGATGGAAAATTCTGTGGCGCTTTGAGCGCGGACTTTCAGGAACAGCGCGAAGGCCAGCGCAGCGGCATCAAAGGCCGGACCCAAGTTGGCGGACGTGGCGGGCAGCACCAGTTCGAGCGCGCTTGCTGCACGATTTCTCTTTGCGCTTCTCATTCGCTGAAACTCTTCCGCGGACCTGAACTCCGGAGGTGGAAGCGCACGGCTTCAGCCGTGCGAAAAAAAATCGCAACAGGATTCAGCCGCTGTGCACAATTTCGCCGAACGCACATCCTTCGCCCCTCGAGACGCCACAGCGGCTAAAAGCCGGTCGCCTAAACGCCATTATTTGGCACGGCTGGAAGCCGTGCCCTTCCACCGCTGGCTGACTCTAACTCCTGGGAACTGTTCAGCTCCGCCCTGGAGCTACTTCCTCGGATCACTTTGCTCCGCGTACTCCAACACCTTCACTACCGCGTTGGCGCTGGCATCGAGCACCATGGGGGCACGCTGTCGCGGGGACAGAATCGCTGCCGCTTCCTCTTCGTGCTCGGTTCCGGCGAACAGGTCACCACGATGAAACTTTAACGTGAAGTCGGGATCCTTGAGCAGGTTGCCGGTCAGGATCAGCACCACGGATTCGTTCTTCTTCACGAAGCCCTGCTGCACCAGCTTCTTCAATCCGGCCAGCGTGACCGCGGACGCAGGCTCGCAACCGATGCCGTCCGCTCCTATTTCCGCCTTGGCTAACGCTATCTCGACTTCACTCACCTGCTCGACCGCGCCGCCCGTGACCTCAAGCACACGCACCGCTTTTTTCCACGACGCCGGGCTTCCGATTTTTATGGCAGTGGCCATGGTTTCCGCGTGTACCGGGATGAGCTTCTTGCCGCCGGTCTCGCGCATGGTCCGCACCAGGGCGTTCGCGCCTTCAGCCTGGATCACCGAAACTTTCGGCAAGCTGGAAATCAGGCCGAGTTCCTTCATCTCGAGCAGCGCCTTGCCGATGGCCGACGAATTGCCCAGGTTTCCCCCGGGCACGATGATGTGGTCCGGCGGCTGCCAGTCGAGACGTTCCAGCAATTCGACCGCGGCGGTTTTCTGACCTTCGAGACGGTATGGGTTCACCGAGTTCAAAAGATAAACCGGCATGCGCTCGACCACTTCATCGAGCACGCGCATGCAGCCATCGAAGTCAGTCTTCAACTGGCAGGTGACGGCGCCATAGTCGAGCGCCTGCGAAAGTTTTCCCCAGGTGATCTGGCCTTGCGGAATCAGAACCAGGCTGCGCATGCCGGCACGCGCGGCGTACGCCGCCATCGACGCTGAAGTATTCCCGGTGGAAGCGCAAGCCACCCAGCGGAAGCCTCCCTGCCGGGCGAACGACGCGGCCGCGGTCATACCCGTGTCTTTGAAAGACCCGGTCGGATTCATGCCCTGATGTTTGGCGAAAAGCCGCTCCACTCCGGCGGCGCGGCCGCAGGAAGGCAAGTGGTAAAGCGGCGTGTTCCCTTCCCGCAGAGTGATGACCTGGTTCCAATCGTTCAAGGCAGGAAGAATTTCGCGGAAGCGCCAGACGCCGCTTTCATCCAGGGCATTTGGAGAAGTGCGTCGTTGCAACCAGAGCTGTTTGAGGCCGGCCGCGTCGAGGCCGCACGCACGCATCCCGGCGCTCGTCTTCCAGCCGGGAAAAACCACTTCCAGCAGATCGCCACACTGCGCGCAGCGGACGCTCTTGGCCCCGCTTTCGCCCACGGCGGCGCACGCAATGCAACGCAATTGCGAAACGCCCGGTTCCAGTTTTGAGGCCGATGCGGCGTGGTCAGTCATTCAGGTATTAGCATACGGGATGGAGCGCTTATTTGCCGCCACGCAGGTATTGATCAGTCTTGTTAATCCAGTCGGCGCGCGGCGGATTGAAGACGTCGAGATCGACCGTGTCCAACAGGGCTTCGGCTTTGTGCGGCATGTGCGGAGGGATGGTCAGGACCTCGCCCGCGTTCACCACGATCTCCTTGCCATCCACCCAGAACTTCAGCGCGCCTTCCAGAATGTAGGTGAATTGCTCGTTGTAATGACTGTGCAGAGGAATGATGCAGCCCTTCTTCATCAGGACACGGGCCACCATGATGTCGTGACCGACCACGAACTGGCGCTGCAGCAGCGGGTTCAGGTCTTCGAGGTCGATGGTGTGCCACGGAACATGCCGCAATTCCATTTTGCTGACCTGGCCCCTGGTTGCCGTTCTACGGCGAGCGCCTTTTTGTCCAGCGCTTTTACGCTTTGCGATTCTTGATTTGACGCTCCGCCGCTTCGCCGCAGGCTTTGCCTTTGCCTTCGCCATTTCAGTGCACCTTTCCCTGGTAAATTCCGACTGCATTGTCGTGCAGATAACCATGCGCCAATTGCAGGGCTTGCGCCTCGTTGACTTCGCCTTCGGAAATCATCTCAGCCAACGCCGCCGCCAAAGCACTGCGCGCCGAATGCACTCCCAGCCAGTAGCTTTCTTCCGCGCCCAGAGTCTCGTTGTACGGGAATGCGTCCGTGCCGAAGGTAATCTTATCGGGAAAAGTCTCCAGGAACTCTTTCAGCACATGCTTGAACTCTGAAGGATACATGTCGAGTTCCATCAGTGACGTATCCAGGAACACGTTCTGCATGGCCGCCAGCCAGATGGCCTGGTGCTCGTAGGGATAGCCGCCGTGAATCATCACGAACACCGTGCCCGAATAGCGCGGGTCCCGGAGAACGTTCTCCAGGTTCATGATGTTGCTTTCAGACAGGTTGAAGTAATCGCCGATGCCCACGGCCGAATGTATGTGCACCGGCAGATGCAGTCTTCCACCCTCGCGCACCAGATAGCGGAAAATGTAATCCTGAAAAGTTCGATACTCCTGCTCGCTGGGGATTCCCCCGCTGACAAAGCGCTGGTACACATCTTCGGCCTGCTCGCGCGTGGGATCGCCGAATTTTGTCGAGCGGAAATACGCCACTTCAAACTTCATGGCGATGCCGCCCTTTTTCTGATTGTCTTCGAGCACGCGGCTGACGAACGCCAGATATCCGGCGAAGTCCGGCGGCAGCTTGTCCACGTTTTCCTGTTGCATCCAGCGATGCAGCATCTTCTCCTGCAGCGGGATATAGACTTCCTCATCGCGATTGCGCGCGCGCTCGCGCCGATTATCGAAGGGCCACATGAAGGAATCGGCGAAGAAAACCCAGGGAAAGCGCTTGGGGTCGAGATAGTCCGCCATCATCGCCCGGTTGGCGACACCCTGCTCGATATTCAGCTTGTCGAGAATGTTGGAAAAGTAAGCGTTGCCCTGCGCCTTCTTCAGCTCGGACTTTTTCTGCACCAGCCATTTCGCGTGCTCCGGCGCGAGATCATTATAAGGATAGCCAAACAACGCCTTGGCGGCGGCGACCAGTTCGGGATTGATATCACGCGTACGCAGCGCGGCGCTGCCTGGCGGTGAAGCCATGGCATCGACATCGGGATCATCCGCGAACCCGGGATGCGCGTGATGATCGAAGATGGGAATCTTTTCGATCTGCGGTAGAAGGCGCTGGTAGATCTGCGGTACATCCGGTCCCGGAAGCGGCCGGGCCTGACCGGCCGCGACCAGAGACATACCGCAAACCGTAAGCACGATCCGCACGCCCAATCCGACTTTCATGAATTCTCCTGATCCTAAAGTAGCGCTGGCATCCCTTCGACTGCGCTCAGGGCAGGCTTGCCGGCGTTCCCTGCCAGGCCGAAGCAACCTGCAATATCCGCTCCACCGCTTCTTTCAGGACAGCGCTCGACGACGCGTATGAAAATCGCACAAATTCGGCGCCGGCTGGCCCAAAGGCTGCGCCGGGAATCGCAGCCACCCCTGCCTCTTCCAGCATGACGCGGCAAATCTCCTCGGCGCTCTGTCCCGCTTCGGAGACATCCACCCAGGCGTAGAAAGCGCCTTCGGGCGGCGCACAATGGAACCCGGGAACGCGATTCAGGTCGCGGACAAATTGCTCGCGGCGTTTGGCAAACTCGCCCACCATGCGCGGCGTGGCGCCCTCGCGATCACGCAGGGCCTCTATGGCCCCATACTGGCTGAATTCGGCAGTACAGGTGTAAGTGTTGACTGCCAGCATATCGAGCGCGGGCACGATGCGTGCCGGGGCGGTGGCGTATCCCAGCCGCCATCCCGTCATGGCAAAGCTCTTGGAGAAGCCGTCGATAATCAGCGTCCGCTCCTCCATGCCGGGGTAGCTCATCATGGATTTATAAATACCGCCGTAAATGATGCGGGCGTAAATTTCATCCGAGAGCACCAGCAGATCATGTTTGACGGCCAGCTCCGCCAACCGCCGCTGCACCTCGTCGGTGTACACCGTGCCGGTCGGATTGCCGGGCGAATTCGTAATCAGGATTTTTGTGCGGGACGTTATGCTGGCTGCAATTTCATCCGGATCGGGCTGCAGGTGATTTTTGGCGGAGAGCACAAACGGAACCGCCACTCCGCCCAGCCCCAGCGTGATGGAGGCATAGCCGGGAAATCCGGGATCGGGATACAGCACTTCATCTCCGGGATCGATCAGCGCCATCATCGCCATGAAGAGCGCAAGCTTGCAGCCGGGAGCGATGACGATGTTCTGGGGCGAGATGTTGAGATTACGCGTGTCGCGCAGGTAAACCGATAGTGCCTCGCGCAAGGCGGGCAAACCGATCACGGGACAATAGCGGTCCTTCCCCTCGTCAACGGCCCGTTTTAACGCATCATTCACCGCCTTCGCGGGATGAAAGTCAGGCTCGCCGAGTTCGAGGTGGATGATGGAACGCGCCGCCCGCTCCAACTCCTTAGCGCGGGCGAAAATGGTGAGCGCACCTTCGCCACTCATCACCGACATGCGGGCAGCCAGAAGTCGCATTCAGACCTTCCCTGCTGGAGTGTTCTTTGGGGCCGGAGTGACCGGGATACGCAGCGCATCCACAAAGCGCGGAAAGAATTCGAATACTGAAGCTGTGGCTATGAGCTCGACAATCTGCGGATCGCGGTATGCGGTTTTCAATTTTGCATAGAAATCGTCGTCAATCTCGCGCGGAGAATGATGCAGCCGGTCGGCACAGCGCAAGCCCAGCTTCTCCACCTCGGTGAACGGGCCACTCTCGAAATCGGATTTAACTGCAGCCACGTGCCCTTCGGTCGCGCCCTTCTGCCGGGCCGACAGAGAGTGCGCCGTCACCGCGTAGAGCGAGCCCTGCAGCACCGACATGCGCGTCGCCACCAACTCTTTATACCAGCCGGGGAGAGCGCCGTCACTCAGCAGCGGTTTAAGCAAGGCGGCAAAGCCCATCGCCAGGGCCGGAGTCTGGGCCACGGTCTTGAACATGTTGGGCACAACACCGCGCTGCTGCAGCAAGGCGTCGTACAAAACGGCGAGGTCGGGCGGGACCTCGTCCCGCTCGAGCATCGGAATGCGGCCCTGGGCTTCGTTTTCCGCCACGTTAAAAGGCCCAGCGCAAGGAGAACTGGATGAGGCGCGGCGTGCCCACGGTCGAAAAGATCTTGCCAAACGAATTATTGGGATCGCCCGGATCCGCAAGATAGGCCTCGATGTCAGTAATCGAAGGGTTGCCAAAATTCGCGTGGTTCCAGATGTTGAAGAAGTCGGCGGTGAAACGAAGCGACTGCCGCTCCGTCAGGCGGAAGTCCTTC
Organism: Terriglobia bacterium; assembly: GCA_963752375.1. Taxonomy (GTDB): domain Bacteria; phylum Acidobacteriota; class Terriglobia; order Terriglobales; family Acidobacteriaceae; genus JAIQFF01. The sequence continues at coordinate 455,511 of CAVVYF010000027.1, read as the reverse complement.
AGGAGCGAAAAATCCCAGTTCTGCTGGAATGGCCCGCGATAGATATTCCGCCCCAGATTGCCGAAGTCCGTGGTGCAGAAGTTGTCGTCGCCGGCGCACTGCGTCGGATAGAGCAGAGGCGCGCTGGTGAAGTTGGCCGGGTTCAAATATCCATCAAGGCGCTGGTGAATGTCCCCGCTGGTGTTGCCGGCGCCGATCGAACCGCCCGGAGCCAGGCTGGCGCCCAGTGTGGCGGAGGCCAATCCGGGCCCCAGAAATCCGGTGCCCGCGCCTGAATCGGTTACGGAAAACGGCGTGCCGGACTGAAAGACCGTGATACCGCTGATCGCCCAGTTGGCCAGCAATAAGCCTTTGGCTCCCGTGGCGCCTTTGAAGATGGGCAGATCGTAGCGATAACTCACCACGAAGCGGTGAGTGCGGTCGAAGTCGGAAAGACCGCGCGATCCATCCAGCGTGGTTTCGTCATTGAAAGCCGTGTTGAGCGCCGTGTTGCCGCTCGACGTCGCATCGGTCGAACGCGAGAAAGTGTAGGCGGCCTGAAAATATCCTGCGCCCCATCGCCGCGAGAGCGTGGCTTGCAGGGAGTTGTAGTGAGAGTAGGCATCGTCGGCGAAGAGCTGCATGCCACTATAACCGTTGATACCTTGGGCGCTCGATCGCGCCGGGCCGTTGGCAAAGGTGTTGGCCTCAAGGGAAAACTGGTTTCCGGTTGTGTCGGTCAGCACCAGCGGATGCGTCGGGCTCACATTCACCGAAAGGTTGGTACGGGTTTCGCGAAGATGAATGGAATGCGTGCCCACGTACCCTACTTCCAGCACCCAGTCCTTGCCAAACTCCCGCTGCAAGGTGAGATTCCACTGCTGGGTGTTAGGCGAAACAAATTTGCGCGGCACCACCAGGCCGAAAATGTTGGTGGACGGAATGCCGGCCCCGTCGCACGCATAGTTTGGCGCCCCGTTGGGATCGTTGCCGGCGAAACCTTGCAGCCGTGCCAGGCAAGGGACAAAAGTTGGATCGATCACACCCGCCTGCGGCAACGCATTGGGATTCGGATCCGGGCAACCGGCCGGCACGGTGGCGGAGAAGAACGATCCCAGGCAACCGGCCTGCCCGGGCCCGAAGGCGACCGGCAGGAAGGGCGCCTGGAAGCTGAGTTGGTCCACCGAGCCCACGTCTTCGCGCACGTAATAAATGCCGTAGCCGCCGCGCAGCGCCGTGCTGTGATGTCCGAATATGTCCCAGGCAAAGCCGACGCGCGGGCCCCATCCGGTGGCGTAATCATTCTTGTAGGTGGTGTTGCTGCCGGTAGGATTGAGCCCCGCTACGTTCAAACCCTTCACGCAACTGCCGTAGATAAACGGATACTGGCCTTTAGCGGCGAGGTCGGGATCGAGATTGCCGATGTGACAGAGGTTGTCATAAAACGCGCCCAGCGCCTCCACCCGCAATCCCAGATTTATGGTCAGATCACGACGCACCTTCCAGTCGTCCTGCGCGAACACAGCGAAGTCGTTGGTACGGTACTGATGCGTGGCCACCCCGCCGCCGCCGAAGCTGAAGTCGGGCGCGCCCATTAGAAATTTTTGAAAGTCGGTGAAGCCGCCGCCATTTACATAGAATAGTTGCCCGTTGAAAACCTGGGGGAAAAGTTTGTCCAGGTTGACGCGCGTGTATTCCCCGCCAAAGCGCAGTACGTGCGCCCCCTTCACCCAGCTGAACGTGTCCACGAAGTTGTAGTTGTTCTGGGTCTGCGCCTGGTCGGCAGGCGGGGTGGGGCCAATCTGGAAGCCCGAACCGCCGAAGAGCGAGAACTTGTAGATGGACTTGGTGACATCATTGGTAGGACGATCGAGGCCGAGGTCTGACGCCGTAATCGGTGGAATATTGCCCAGCGTATTGTTGATCCGGACGTATCCGAAGCGGAAGTCATTCACCTTTGTAGGTGAAAGCACGTGAGTCTCATTGATGCTGAAAAACCGCCCATTCACCGGCAAGTCATAGGGGAAATTCAGGTCGGTGGAACTGATGCTGCTCTGCAAGGTTCCGCCCAGCGAGAGGGGCAAACCGCCGGCGCCGAAGGGCAACAACGATTCCGCATTCGAAAAGAAAAAGCGCGCCGAGAGTTTGTCGTTGCCGCCGCGGAATTCGCGGTCCCAGTTGGCCGTGAACTGGTCGTCTGTAAAACTGCCGGGCTTGCTGACGATGAACTGTCCGGTTGCACCCACCGTTCCTGGAATCGAAGGGATCAGGTATCCGCCGGCGGTATTGCCGAACTGGTCGCTCTTGAACAGCAGGAGTTTGTGGATGACCGGATCGATGCTGGGCACGCCGAATGCCGACTCCAGCGTGGCATCCAGGGTGGCGTCGTCGCGCACCGACGGCAGCACCGGCAGCGTGGTGCTGATGAAGGTTCCCGGAGAAAGGCCGCTGCGCTGCCGCGTGCCCTGATAATTTACGAAGAAATATCCCAGCCTGGCTTCTTTCCCTAGGGGCCCTCCGAAGCTGCCCCCGAAAATATTCTGCTTCACCGACGGACGGGCCTGGCCGGCGCGATTCAGGAAGTACTCGTTCGCGTTCAAAACATCGTTGCGGAAAAATTCGTAAACGTCGCCGTGAAAAGTCCTGGTTCCGGATTTCAGGATGGCATTCACGTTCCCGCCGCCGTTGCGCCCCTGGCTGGCGTCGTAGAGCGAAGTCTGCACCTTGAACTCGCCGACCACATCGGGATTGGGCAACGGCACGTTGGTGGCCTGGGCCACGTTGTAGTCGGTGGCGCTGATGCCTTCGATCAGATAGTTGTTGTTGTCTTCCCGCTGGCCGTTTACAAAAATGCGCGCGTTGCCGCGGCCCAGTTGCGCCGAGGCATTCAGTTCGCTCTGCGCGCCGCTGGAGAGAGAGAGCAGTTGCTGAAAGTTCTGCGTGGCCAGCGGCAGGTCGCGGATGGTCTGCGCCTCGATGGCCTGGCCCGTGGTGGCGGCGCTGGTTTCAACCGCCTGCACCTGCGCCTGCACTTCGATTTTCTGCTGCACTGCCTGGGTGCGCAGCTGGGCCGTCATGCGCGTAGTTTCGGTCACGCGGACCGCAATATTGGAAAAGCTGCCCTGGGCAAATCCCGCAGCCTGTACGGTGACCGTGTAGGTGGCCACGGGCAACAACTGCGCGGTGAACGAACCATCCGAGTCGGTCTTGACCGTGCGGGTCAGGGCGCCGGTGTCCTGGTTGACGATGCGAACGTCCGCACCCGCTACGACCGCCCCGCTGGGATCAAGGACGGTCCCACTGATGGCGCCGGTTGCGCCGCCCTGAGCCAGCACCTGCGCCACGCCGATAAGAACCACCAGACTGATTGAAAGCAACCTGCTCATTGATCTCGGCATACACCCCTCCCTCACGCGACGTCTGTCCCCAAGCGTTTGAGTGCCACGAAGGCGATCAGTTAGAACGTTCGGGGACAAGCGCCGCAAGCGCCATGGCTGGTCGAGAACCAGCGCTTCCCAAAAGACCCGGCGAAACCGGCCGTGGATGGCGTGTGTCCTGCCCTGATGACGAAATACATGGTCCCCCTCCAACGAGTACAGCTGGACGTCCGGTAGTGAATCCGCACAGATTACTAAAACCTTACCGACGTTGGCAACCAGCAAGTAGGCCAAAGCGGTTCCGCCTGAAACATTTGTTACAGGCCTTTATACATGCCACCGTCCACCAGCACTGTCTGTCCGGTAACGTACGATGCACGCTCCGAGGCCAGCCAGACGATGGTATCGGCAACCTCCCGCGGTTCACCCAGACGGCGCAACGGAGCGTCCGCCGCCCAGCCGTCAAAGATCTCCTTTTCGGCAGAGCCTGAAGCGGCAGAACGGCTCTTTGCCAGTTCCTTCAGCCGGTCCGTGGCCGTGAAGCCGGGACCTACATTGTTCACCAGAATGCCGTCCTTGCCGAATTCGTTGGCCAGGCTCTTGACCAGCCCCACGACCGCCGCCCGCACAGCGTTTGACAGCACCAGGTCCGCCACCGGCTGTTTCGTGGTGATGGAGGTAATGGTGATGATCCTCCCCCAACGCCGGCGCTGCATGTGCGGAATTACTTCGCGGGCAAAGTGCACCGTGCTCATGAAGTTGGCCTCGATGGCTTTGTGCCACTCTTCCACGCTGGCCGACAGGAAGCCCTTGGCCGGCGGCCCTCCGGCATTGGTGACGCAAATGTCAGCGGCACCGAATTTCGCGACCGCACCTTCTACAAACTGGTGCACCGCTGCCGCGTCGGTCACGTCCAGGGCGCGCTCAAACACTTCAGCGCTGTGCTGCTTCCTTATGTCTTCCGCCGCCAGGGCCAGCCGCCGCTCATTGCGGGCGCACATGGCAACCTTGCACCCCTCGGCCGCAAATGCCTCGGCCGTCGCCCGGCCGATGCCCTGGCTGGACGCGGCCACAATTGCCACTCTACCCTTCAGACCCAGTTCCATAGGAATCGAATTATAGATGGATCAAATCGGCCGAACGAACTTTTCGGGAATGCCGCGAGGCTGCTTTGCGTTCTTGAGAAGGGACTAACAACCCCTTGCTCAGCTGGCTGGCGAACGTTACCCTTGAGGGGTCAGTTTCAGTCGAACCGTGGTTTCACTCCAACCGAGGTCCTCGATGGCAAATCCCGCAAAGTATGTATGGCTCGACGATGAGTTGAAAGACGCCACCCGCAGCGGAGTTCCAGTGGTCAACGCCGGCTTGCACTATGGCTTCACCGTTTTTGAAGGCATCCGTTGTTACGCTACGGACCAGGGTCCGGCCGTCTTCCGCCTGGACGAGCACGTCGATCGCCTGCTGGACTCCGCCCGCATCGTCGGCTTCCGCAATCTGCCCTGGACGCGTGCCTCGCTGATCGACGCCATTCACAAGACGATTGCCGCCAATAAATTTTCTTCCTGCTACATCCGCCCGGTCATTTATCTGGACGGCGCCATGGACCTGGTCGTGGACAGCGGCAAGCCTCGCTTGATCGTCGCGGTGTGGGAGTGGACCGCGTTTCTGGGAAAAGAGGCCAAGGAGCGCGGCATCCGGGCCAACATTTCATCCTTCACCCGTCTGCACCCCAACATCATGATGACCAAAGCCAAGGTTGCGGGAAATTACGTCAGCTCGATTCTGGCCAAGACGGAATCGCAGCGCGCCGGCTTCGACGAAGCCATCATGCTCGATCCTCAGGGGTATGTCGCCGAGTGCACCGGCGAAAATATTTTTGTGGTGCGCGACCGGGTGATCTATACCCCCTCCCGAGGAGCGATACTCGAGGGCATCACGCGCGACAGTCTGATCACCCTGGCGCAAGACCTGGGTCATACCGTAGTCGAGGGGCCCATTTCCCGCGACCAGTTGTATATCGCCGATGAAGTATTCGTCTGCGGAACCGCCGCCGAAGTTGTAGGCCTGCGGGAGATCGATTTCCGTACCATCGGAGACGGAAAAACCGGTCCGGTCACGCGCGCCCTGCAAAATGAATTTGAAAAGCTTACCAGCGGACGCCACGCACGCTCCGCCGCGTGGTTTTCGCCGGTGCCGGCATCCGAGGCTGCATTGTCGCAGGCATAGGAGGCGAACCCCTGCGGGAGTGTAAAGTTCAGGGGTGTGGAAGCGCACGGCTTCAGCCGTGCGAAGAAAGAACTGCGGTTGGGGCGGCTTCAGCCGCTGTGACAAATTTCGCCGAGCGCGTATTCTCGTATTCTCGCACTGTCGAGATGCCACAGCGGCTAAAGTCGGTCGTCGGACGTCTCTATTGGCACGGCTGAAGCCGTGCCCTTCCACGGACGGAACGGTTCTAAATGGCAGCGAGCCAGGCCCTTCCGAGAATCCTTACCAAGCGAGGACACATGAGAAAGCATAATCGCCACCAGGAAACGGAAGCGGTCCGCGGGGGCACCGACCTGCACAAGAAGAATGGGCCTCTGGCCACTCCGATCTACCAGACTTCCACTTTCGAAGTCACCGACAACGATCAACAGGTGCGCGCCACCTCGACCGACATGTTCTACACCCGCTACGGCAACCCGACTCATACCGTTGCCGAAAAAGCGATTGCGGAACTGGAAGGCGCCGATGCCGCGCTGCTCTTCGCGTCCGGCATGAACGCCATCACCACTTCCATGCTCTCCCTGCTGAAAAGTGGAGACCACGTGGTGGCGCAGCGCGACATCTATGGTGGCGCGACCAAGTTCTTCAGCCAGTGGCTGCCTAAGTTCGGCATCGAAACTACGTTCGTGGACACCGTCGAGTACGATCAGCACGCGCGTGCCATCCAGCCCAATACGAAACTGCTTTACCTGGAATCGCCCACCAATCCCACCCTGCGGGTCGTGGATTTGCGCAAAGTGACGGCGCTGGCCGGGCAGCACAATCTCATCACGTTTATCGACAGCACGTTTGCCACGCCCATCAATCAACGCCCGGCGGATTTTGGCATTGACCTGATCATGCACTCCGGAACCAAATATTTCGCCGGACACTCCGACCTGATCTGCGGCATCGTGGCCGGACGGCAGGACCTGATCGAGACGATCCACGAAACGCGAACGACTCTCGGCGGGACCATGGATCCGCACGCCGCCTGGCTGCTCCTGCGCGGCATCAAGACGCTGGCGGTGCGAGTGCAGCGGCATAATGACAACGCATTGCGCGTTGCCCGGTTCCTGGCGCAACACGCCAAGGTGCGGCGTGTGCACTATCCCTTTCTTGAAGGCCATCCCCAGCGCTCCCTGGCCATGGAGTTAATGCACGGCGGCGGCGGCATGCTGAGCTTCGAAGTGGACGGCACCGGAGAAGACGCGAGGCGGCTCTCTGAAGCGCTGCACCTGTTTACCCTGGCGCCCAGCCTGGGCGGCGTGGATTCCCTGGTCACCATTCCCGTGCTCACGTCGCACGGCATGATTTCCGCCGAGCATCGCCAGAAGATGGGCGTGACCGAGCAGTTGATCCGGCTGTCGGTGGGCATCGAGAATGCGGACGATCTGATAGCGGACCTGGAACAGGCGCTGACGGTCGTGAGCGGGACGCGCCAGCACGCCCAGGTAGGGTAGCTATCGTGTCATCCTGAGCGGAGCGCGATCATTCGCTTGCGAATGATCGGCGCGGAGTCGAAGGACCCCTATGAGCGCCACGGCTTTGAGTTGCGTGCACTGAAGCTAAATCCCTCGCGAACACAAAGAGGTTTGCCAGGCAGGGATCCTTCGACTGCGTATTTGCTTCGCGACGCGAAGCAAATCCTCCGCTCAGGATGACAGGAACCTGAGAATGAACAGACAGCGATGGCCGCCGAGCCAACCGGCGGCCATGCCTGTTTAATTGACTCCGACATCGCCACTAGCACTAGAAGCTGAACTTCAGGCCCAGTTGCATGATGCGCGCGTTATGCGCGGAACTGGCGCGCAGGAAGCTGTCGCTCCCGAGCGTGTTGTTGCCGTCGCCGCCCGCCGAACCGCCGTCGCCGGCAATGTTTCCCCACTGCGTGTGATTGAACACGTTGAAGGCTTCGGCGCGGAACTCAAAGCCCATCTGCTCCCTGATCTTGATGTGCTTGAACAGGGCCCAGTCGAAGTTTAGGCGATTGGGATTGTTCAGGATGTTGCGTCCAGCGTCGCCGAAGGTCAACCCTCGTGGCAGGGCAAAGGCAGCGGCATTGCCGAATGCCGGCCCGAGGTCGGTGACCGTCCCGCTCGGAATGCCGGATCTCGGATCGCCTACCAGGTCGGGCCGAGCGCCCGATCCCACCCCATTTGAAACGCCTGCGTTGTCGTTCGACACCACTACGCTGTAGGGCGTTCCGGTTGAGTAGCTGGTTACGCCGGAGAACTGCCAGCCGCCCAGAATCGCATTGGTCAAGCCCGACTTGAAGCCCGGCAGGTCCCAAACGTAGCTGAAATTCAGAATGTGACGCTGATCGAAGTTGGAGCTGGCTCGATTGACGCTGGGATTGGCGGAATCGACAAAGCTTCCGTCAAAGCGGTCGGAGGAGTCGTCGATGGAGTGGCTGTAGGTGTAGGCGACGCTCAGGTTGAGGCTGCCCACGGTGCGCCGCACCGAAAATTGCGCGGCATGATAAATCGAGGACGCTGCATACTGCAGGTGAGTGATGTCGCCGTAGCCCAGAAATGGACGGAAGGGGCTGGGGTCGTCACCACACTGCACCGCGAGGTTGACTGCGGCCTGGCCGGTTACCGGCGCGCCGTTGACCATCAGGTTATCGCAATCCGTGTTGAAGGTCGGAGAAGTGGGGTCGGAATCGATGAATTCGCCCGGCGCATACGGGTTGAGCGACGTCGGCAGCAATGGAATCTGGTTGTAGTTGGTTTGCCGGTTGAGCTTGGTACCTTTGCTGCCGACATAGGAAACGGTGGCCACGGTGTTCCGTGCCACTTCGCGCTGCACGTCCAGGTGCCACTGCTGTATGTAGGGCCAGATGGCCTTGGTGGGGATCGCATTCACGCTCAAGGGGAACTGCGCTCCGGCGGTCCCGGTCCCGGCATATCCGTTGATGTTATTCACTACAGCCGCGTTGACCAGAGGAGGCGAATTTTCAAGCGATTCGGTATTGCCCTCGTTGCCGTTGGCATGTTCGTAGAAAATGCCGTAGCCGCCGCGGATCGCGGTCTTGCCGTCGCCATTGACGTCATAGGCGAATCCAATGCGCGGCGCGGGATTGAACAGCTTCCCCTCCATGCAACTGACGGGAACGCCCGGGGTCACACCGCATTGCACAATTCCGTTCGGCAAGCCATTGATGAACAGATTGTTCACCGTGCCATCGGAGTTCACCGTGGTGACTCCGGCCTGATAGTGCGCCGGATCGAAATTGAATGCCTGCTTTTGCTTTTCCCGATAGGTGCCAAACAGGCTCAGGCGCAGGCCTAGATTCACAGTCAGGTGACTGTTGACGTGCCAGTCGTCCTGAAAATAGGGTTCAACGATCTTGTAGCGGTTGTAGTACTTGACCCGCTGGTCCTGCTGGCCGTAGCTGGAAATTCTGCCCAGCAACAGGTCGGCAAATGCGTTGCCCGTAGAAATACTCGTGCTGGCATCGAAGGTCAGATAGCCAGGGATCGAGCCCGCTCCCAGCTCGGGGTTTAGTTCATTCTTCTGACCAAACGCGGCATAGGCGCCGAACTGAAGATTGTGCCTGCCGATAATCTTGCTCACATTGTCCCGGTAGGTATAGGTCGGGTTCGAGTTGTAAGCGCCGTTGGGGATGTAGCCTGCGTCTTCTCCAAAGCCGCCGCCGTAGGCATCTCCGACCAGGTTAATTCCTGGCAAAATTCCGTCGCCGTTGCCGGGGAAAATATCCGGCACCACGAAACCCTGTGGCCGCTGCCAGTTGCCGACGTTATTCAGAATGATGTGGTCGGTGGTGTAGCTGGCCACAAATTCATTCAGCAGAGTGGGGGAGAAAGTTGCATTCAGCCGGGCCACGAGACTCACTCCCGGACCTTTGAAGGCAGTCTGAATCGTGGGAAAACTGCCGGCATTGGTCCACAGTGGCACGTCGCTGACTGTGTCCCAGGAATCGTGAATGTATCGCACCGTGCCGCGGATCCTGTCGGTAAAGTTGTGGTCCACGCGAATCAACTCTTCGCGCCAGTTCGTGGGCAGCGACAACGATGTGCGATAACGCGAGTCCAGTCCGGTGCCAGTGGTAGGCAAAGGAATCATGCCTAGCAGCGCCTGCACCGTGGGATCGCTCGGGTTGTAACCGGCAGCGAGCAGGTCTGCTCCAACGCTGGGACAGGAACCGCCACCGCTGCACTGATCGGTAAAATCACCCGCCCGTTCCTCGACCGAAGGAACCGCCTGGTTGAAATCGGCCGGCACCCGGTCTCTGCGCCACTCTTGTGACCAGAAAAAGAAGGTCTTGTTCTTGATGATGGGCCCGCCGATGGTGTATCCGAAATCGTTCTTCTTGTAGGGTGATACTGAATCGAGGAAGTATTTCGTGGAGTTGAATTTGTCATTGCGGACGAATTCGTACGCATTTCCGTGAAAGCCGTTGGTGCCGGCCTTGGTCTCGACTTCCACCGTCCCCGACCCGTTGCGGCCGTACTGGGCGCCGTAGTTCGAAGTCAATACCTTAAATTCGGCGATGGACTCCAGGCTGGGATAGACGTTCAGCGTGGTGTTGCTGCCATTGTCCATGTTGTCGCCGCCGTCCAGTTCCCAATTGTTGTACTCGGTGCGACCGCCGTTGATGCTGAAAGCTACGCTGCCATTGATGCCGACGGTGCCTTCATCCTGGCCGGTCTGATTGCTTACGCCAGGAACCAGCGTGACCAGTTGAGTGAAATTACGTCCGTTGAGCTGAAGCTGTGTGATCTGCTTTCCGTTTACGGTTCCGGACAGGTCCGAGGACTGCGTTTCAACCTGGGCCACGTTACTGCCTTCGACCGTGACTTCTTCCTTGATCGTGCCCACTTCCAGCGCGACGTCGGCGCGGGCCTTCTGGCCCACCTGCAGCACGATGGCCTTAGCCTCATACCGCTTGAACCCCGCGGCGACCACGGTCACGTTGACCGGACCTGAGGGCAAGCCGGCCACCAGGTAGTCGCCGGTATCGTTGGTCGTGGTGGGACGGTTGATGCCGCGATTCGGGCTGCTGACCGTGACTTGCGCGTTGGGGACGGCCGCACCGCTCTGGTCGGTCACCGTTCCTGTAATCGAGGCGGAATCCTGCCCCCAGGCAGCCAGCGAAAGCAACAGCACAAGACCTAGCCAAAGCATGCGGAACTTCATGGATACCCCCAAATATTTTTTCAAATGCCCGAAGATTGCTGGAACCTGCCTGCCATCCGAATCCTAATCCGATTGCCTGCCGAAGCGCGGAAGCCAGTCATTCTCGAACCCATCCGGTAAACCCCGCGGCGCCTGAGGTCAAACCAGGCAACCAGGTTCGATCCCCTGCCACTGGCCGCCTGACGCGCCCCCAGCCTGACCTGCGCATTCCGAGTGAAAGCGTTTATTAAAACGAATCAATAGGCTGAATATTGCGGTAGTTCGATCGCAGGTGTCAAGAAAAAAAGGCGGGAAATGACCCCCATCTGCTTTTTCAATGACCGGCCAAAAAGAGGGTTTTGACCGGGTTTCTTCCTACGGCAGGCTGCGCGTGGACTCTCGCACCGCCAGTTCAGGGGCCATCTTACGGTGGACGGCTGAAATCTCCCGCTTTTCCAGGACTCCATTGATCCCCTCAAGCACCAGGTTCGCGGCCATCGCTCCCATCGCTTCCATCGGTTGGCGAATTGTGGTGAGGGGCGGCGTATAGAAGCTGCACGCCGCAACGTCATCAAAGCCGATCACCGAGCAATGCTCGGGCACGCGAAGACCAGCTTTGGCCAATGCACGTATCGCGCCAAAGGCAGTCACGTCGTCAAAGGCCATCAATGCCGTGAATGGGCGCTTTCGCTTGATCAATTCCTCCGTTAATTTGTAGCCCGCTTCAAAACTTGAAATCGGATCTTGCGATTCCGGCAGGTCCACGATCAGCCGGGGATCGAGTTCGAGACCGGTGCTCTTGGCAAAGGAACGGATTCCCTGCCAGCGGGGAGCGCTGTCGGCGAGGGTCTTGGGCCCGCGAATGAAAGCGATTTTGCGGTGTCCCAACTGGTACAGATGCTCGACCGCGAGTTGCGCCCCCATTTCGTTGTCCACGATCACCGAGCTGACGGTATCGGTACGCAGCTCGCGTCCGATCATCATCGTCGGAATGCTGCTCTTCTCCAGGTCGGCCAGCACGTCGATATCGACAAACAGCCAGTTGGCCAGCACGATCAACGCTTCCACCCGGCGGTCCAGCAGCATCTCCAGATAACGCTCGAAGCGGCTGCGTTCGTTGTGCACATCGGTGAGGATGGGCAGGTAGGAAGACTGGTAGAGCGAATTTTCAATGCCGCGCAGAATGAGCGTGCAGTAGGGATCGGTCATGTCGAAGACCATCACCCCGACGGTGTGACTGCGTTTGCTGCGCAGTGATCGCGCAAAGAGGTTGGGACGGTAGCCCAGCTTCTTCGCCGCCTTCTCAATCCGCTTCTTGGTGGCCGGCGGAATGTAGCGGGCCAGGGGAGCGTTATTGAGAACAATGGAAACCGTGGTCGAGGAAAAGCCGCTCTCCTTGGCCACGTCCCGGATGGTAACAACTGAAGTCTTGACCATAATGATTGAAAGCGGCACTGAGCAATTTGCCAATTTGCCAGTGCCCGCTTGAATTGCAGGCCGTTGCTGGCGGACACTACAGCACAGTGAAATCACTGTCAAGGTTGCTCGCCGCCGTTCTCCTCGCACTGCTCGCAGGTACGAAGGCCCAGAGTGCGCCGGCGCAGCACCCATCCCCGGGCCCGCAGCAGCTGTTTCAGCAGGGCGAAAGCGCTCTGAAGCAGAACCGTCTCGACCTGGCCGAGCGTTCTTTTCGCGGCGTGCTGGCCCTCGATCCGCAAGCCGCAGGCGCCTATGCCAATTTAGGCGTCATCTACATGCGGCGCAAGCAGTGGCCGCAGGCTCTGGCAATGTTGCATAAAGCCGAACATCTGGCGCCGCGGCTTTCAGGAATTCGTCTGAACCTCGGCCTGGCCTACTATCGGCAAAACAACTTTCGCGCCGCCGTTGCTCCCTTCGAATCGGTCGTGCACGACGTCCCGGATTCCTACCAGGCCCGCTACCTGCTGGGACTCTGCTACTTTTTCACCGAACGTTATGCCGACGCCATCACCATGCTCGAGCCGCTGTGGCCGCAGGCTTCGAGCCAGTTGAATTATCTCTATGTGTTGGGCATTGCCGCCGGCAAGTCGGCCCGGCCCGAGCTCGAGCAGCGCGCTTTTGCCGCGCTCGCTGAAAACGGGCAGGATTCTCCCGAGTTGCATCTCCTGCTGGGCAAGGCCCACATCAACCGCCAGGAATATGACGAGGCCATCAAGGAGCTCGATCTCGCCGCCAAGGCCAATCCCAAACTTCCGTTTGTCCACTTCAACCTGGGAATTGCTTACTACCGGAAGCAGAACCTGGAGCGGGCGCGGGAGGAATTCCTCCAAGACTCAGCCATCGAGCCCGACCTGGCTTACAACTATGACCAGCTGGGACTGGTGAACTCGCAACTGGGAAACAACCAGGAGGCGGAACGCAATCTGAAGCAGGCTTTGCGTCTCGATCCCAGCCTGTCCAGTTCTCACTACCAACTGGCGCAAGTTTACCAGCGCGATGGGAAATACGTTCAGGCGCTGGCCGAGGCTGACGCTGCCGCTAAACTCGATCCGGGGAATTCAAGCATCCACTACCTGCGCGGGCAATTGCTACAGCACCTGGGCCGGACCCGCGAAGCCCGCATCGAGATGGAGGCCACCACGCGCATGATGAATGAACAACGGGACAAGCGGCAGAAAGAACTCTACGGCACTTCCGCCCCTGATCCGGAGCTTACCCAGGAACCCCGCTAGTTTGATTTTTGGTAGACTGGACGCCACTCGCGGCTTACTCCACCGTGTTGCCGGCCCTCTCAAGAATCCAAGGCTCGTGAAGGAGTTTCTGTCATGAAAGCTCTGAAAATTGTCGGAATCGTCATCGCCGTTCTGCTGCTGATCGTCATCGCCCTTCCTTTCCTCATAAATGTCAACAGCTTCCGTCCTAAACTGGAGTCTGAGCTCACGGAAGCCCTTGGCCGCGAAGTGAAAGTCGGCAATCTCAGTCTTTCCATCCTTTCCGGAAGCGTCTCGGCGGAAGACCTTTCGATCGCCGACGACCCGGCATTCAGCAAGAATCCCTTCATTCGCGCCAAATCTCTGAAGGTGGGCGTCGAAGTAATGCCGCTGATTTTTTCAAAGACGCTGCATGTCACGGACATCACACTCGACCGGCCCCAGATCGCGCTGTTGCGTGATGCCGCCGGGAAATGGAATTTTTCCAGCCTGGGCAGCAAATCCGCGCCCACGCCGAAAGCGGCCAGCGAACCGACCTCCACTCCGAACCTCTCGGTCAGCAAACTCAATGTGAAGAATGGCCAGCTCTCGGTAAGCCGCGCAAATTCTTCCATCAAGCCACACGTGTACGACAACGTGGACATCAGCGTGCGCGACTTCTCCCCCACCTCGCAGTTTCCCTTCACCATCACCGCGGACCTTCCCGCCGGAGGCACCGCGAAGCTTGACGGCAAGGCGGGCCCCATCAACTCGAGCGATGTTTCGGCGAGTCCGATCGAAGCGCAGATCAACGTCAAGGGCCTCGACCTGAACGCTTCGGGATTTGTGGACCCCTCCACCGGAATTGCCGGTGTTGCCGACTTCGACGGCACTCTTAACTCGGATGGACACGTGCTGCGTACCAGCGGAACGCTCAAGGCTGACAAGCTCAAACTCGCGGTCAAAGGCACGCCGGCAACCCAACCGGTCACGGTGAAATACGCCACAGACTATGACCTGCAAAAGCAGGGGGGCACGCTGACCCAGGGCGACGTTTCCCTGGGCAAGGCCCTGGCCAAGCTCACCGGCACATATCAGAGTCAGGGCGAATCCACCATCCTGAACATGAAACTCAACGCCGACGGCATGCCGGTGGACGACCTTCAGGCCATGTTGCCCGCGCTCGGCATCATTCTGCCGTCCGGATCGAAGCTGCAGGGCGGAACGCTTTCCGTGAACGTGGGACTCACGGGACCGGTTGACAAACTGGTCATCGCCGGCCCGATCCGACTGTCACAGACAAAACTGGCCGGCTTCAACCTGGCCTCCAAAATGTCTGCCATCTCGGCCTTGTCCGGAGCGCAGACGGGATCGGACACTTCCATCCAGAACCTGAGCACGGATGCGCGCGTGGCCCCCGAGGGCGTGCGTACGCAGAACATCAACCTGACCATTCCCGCGCTCGGAACAGTGACGGGAAATGGAAATATCAGTCCGGGAGGAGCGCTCGACTACAAGATGAACGCCAGTCTTTCCGGCGGCGCGGTGACCGGGCTTACCCAGATGGCGGGCCTGGGCGGCAAAGGCGGCAGCATTCCCTTCTTCATTCAGGGCACCACCTCCGATCCTAAGTTCGTGCCCGATGTGAAGGGCATGGTGGGGAGCCAGTTGAAGGGCGGTCTGGGCGGCGCTTTAGGGGGATTAACGGGAGGCAAGAATTCCAATGGCGATTCCGCTTCTCCCATGGACGCGCTGGGCGGCCTGTTCGGGAAAAAGAAAAAGAAGTAAGCATGTGTGGGTCAGACACTCCTGTCCGACCCACACTGGATAGGAGCAGCCCATGGCTGAGAATGAACCGCAAAGTTTGTCCAACCACACCCGCCTTGATCCGCCGTTCCACTTCTTCGTTCTGCCGGTGTTTGCCCTCAGCGTAATCATTGCTCTGGTGCAGTTGGTCATGCACCCAGGTCTGCAGGCGGCCTGGCTTCTGGTATTCATTCTGGCCGCGGCGGTGGCGGTGGTGAAGGCCAGGACTTACGCGCTCAGGGTCCAGGACCGCGTCATCCGTCTGGAAGAGCGGCTGCGGCTGGCAATCCTGGTGGACAAATCTCTGCGCCCCCACATCGTCGAATTCACGGAAGCGCAACTGGTGGGGCTGCGTTTCGCCTCGGACGCGGAACTTCCCGCTCTGGCAGCGCGGGCCTTGTCAGAAAAACTGTCCAAGGCAGACATCAAAAAAGCCATCACGCAGTGGAGGCCCGACTACTGGAGAGTGTAGATGGTGTGGGTCGGACACTCTTGTCCGACGCTTTTGACTTTGCTTTTAGCTCTTACGCTTTTATCCCGCCTTTGCTGATTTCTGTCGCGGCTGCAGCGGCTTCCAATCGTTACGATCAAACCAAAGGCGTCACAAACCACGTGGGGACAGCCGCCCTCGGCTGTCCAGTCGAGCGCAGCTCGACCGGATTTCCCGGCGAATACTAACACGCGGAGCTTCGCTCCGCCGGACAGCCGAGGGCGGCTGTCCCCACGTGTGTCATATGTTTTAGGCGGCTACGTCCTGGGGCGGGACCGGCTCCACCCGCCGGCGGGAAGAGCGGTTGGGAGGCAGGCCGGCGTCGCGAATCTTGTAGAGCAGCGCGCGGTAGCTGATGCTGAGGGCGCGGGCCGCCTGCTTACGATTCCAATGGTGGGCCTGCAGAACTTTCAGGATGACCTTGCGCTCCAGCTCCCGGGTGGCTTGGCGGGTAATGGTCTTCAGCGCAATCGGTCCATCAAAGTTAAGGTCAAGGGTGGCGTATTCCTGCTGGTGCGCCACCAGGTCGCTGCTGATCACTTCCTCGGTGCCCAGGATCACGTAGCGCTTGATCAGGTTCTCGAGTTCGCGGATGTTGCCCGGCCAGTGATGCTTTTGCAGCGCCGACATCAGGTCTGAGGACAGTGTCCGGGCGCGGCAGTTGTATTTGCGGTTGTAGTACTCCAGGAAATAGGCGACCAGGTCTGGAATGTCGCCCTTGCGCTCGCGCAGCGGCGGCATCTGCAGATTGACCACGTTGATGCGATAGAACAGGTCCTGGCGGAAGGTGCCGCTTTCGATTTCCGCTTCCAGCACCCGGTTGGTGGCGCAGACTACGCGCACTTCAACTTTTTTGTCCTCCTGGGCGCCGATCCGGCAGAACTGCCCGTCCTGCAGCAACTGCAGAAGCTTGGACTGCAGGCCCAGGTCGAGTTCGGAGATTTCATCGAGAAAGAGGGTGCCGCGATGGGCCAATTCCACACGCCCTGGTTTCGATCCGTAAGCGCCGGTGAAGGCGCCTTTTTCGTACCCGAAGAGTTCGCTTTCCAGCAGCGTGCCCGGGATCGCGGGACAGTTGACCTTGACAAACGGACCTGTCCGCCACGGAGAGAGCCCATGGATCATGCGGGCAATGATGTCCTTGCCGGTACCGCTCTCGCCCTGAATCAGGACGGGGACGTTGGCGCTGGCGACCTTGTCCATGCGGTCCCGCAGCGATTGCATGACTTCGGAGCGGCCGAAAATAACCGCCTCGGGAGGAAATTCTCCCAGTGAAGTAGCCAGCGAAGTGACAGAAGGTATGGTTGTCATAGTATCCAGTGGCCCAGGGCCCGTTCGTACAGGCTTTGATGTGCACCCCGAGAGCCAAACCCGAAGGGGACGGGAATCCGGGGGCCGGATTCTTGTTAAGTCATTTATATTTATCTTCTTACAAGGATTCAGCAGGACCAGATCGCAGTCTTGTGAGGCTTGGGACTGAGGCTTACAGACCCTCGGACCTATGGGAAAATGTTTTCACACTGCAGAAGCAACTTTCCTTGGACGGGGGCCACGCGAGGCGGGTTGGGCGACCAGGGGGTGGGAGAACTTGAGGCCAATCAGGTGATAGCCATCGGTGTGGGTTACGCGCAGAGTCCGGGCGCGCAGATTACGGGCGGCCTTGGGCAACGAACTGGTAACCGCCAAGGGGGCGCTGGGGATCTCCAGCAAAACCTGCGTGGAGAGCGGCAAAGAGCGGCGCACCGCTACCAGGGCTCCGCCCGCTGAGATGTTCAGCGCCGTGGCAAACTCGAGCAGTTCTTTGCCTTTTTCATCCCCGCTGCGGACAAACACCGGTATGGCAATGGCGAGACGCGGCCACTTGCGGCGCTCTGGTTCAGGACTTTTTCGCTTCAATCAGACCCCTATCAGATACGAGTTAAGCCTCTCCTACCGCACCTTGGGGGCCAAACCAGCCGGGCCGGGGTTGTCGTTCAGGGCACGAAACCCTCAGGATTTCGGGTGAATTCCCGGTAAGTCCGCCATTACAGCCCCATGCGAGCCTGATGAAATTCTCTTTTTGTTCGCCAACGAAACGGGCTTTCAGGCAGATGAGTGAAGCGCTTAGGGCCGCAATGTTTTGCTCTTCCGTTACCATCGAATTGCATTTTACGTTGACACTGGGAAAGTCGTGTCATACGATTTCAGGGCACCTAAACTAACAAGTTAGGCCGTTTTTGTCCCCTCCCCTTTTAAGCCAAGCCAGAGTTTTCCACAAATGGGAGTGTTGCCGGAAAACACGTGTCTCTCTCGCGAAGGGAATCTGACTTCCCGCGGCGCAGACACCGGGCCAGCCCAGGCGCCGGTGGGAGAGCATCTCCGCTACGACGATCTGCTGCGGGAGTATAACCAGTTGCGGGAGCGCTCCCTACGGACCACCAATGCCCTGGGATCGGCCGCCCACGACCTCAAAACTCCGCTCGCAATTCTGAACGGCTATATCGAGCTGCTGCAGAAGGAAAAGCTGGGCCCGCTCAATGATCGGCAGCGGGAAATTCTTGGGGACATGCACACCAGCGGGCAGCGTTTACAACAGTTTATCCAGGATTTTCTGAGCTACAGCGCGCTCGAAACCGGCGAGATGAAGATGCGCTACGAGACCGGCAACCTGAACCCCTGCCTGTCCGAAGTCTGCCGGCTATGGTCGCCGCGCTTCCAGGAAAGAGGCTTGGCGCTCTACTTCCTGGCCAACGAGAAATTGCCTGAACTGGCCTTTGACTCGGCCAAGCTGCAACGGGTGATTTCGAACCTGATTGAAAACGCCTCCAAATTCACGCCGGCAGGCGGCACGGTGTGGCTGCACGCGGAGCCCTACATGTGGGAGCGCCGCAACCCCAACAGCTCAGAGATTCCGGGCGAACGACGGCGGCAGAGCAATCCCCTGCCCAACTCGGTAAAGGTCAGCGTATCTGACACCGGTCCGGGAATTTCCGCCGAGTATCACATCGAAGTTTTCGACGATTTTTTCCGTTTGCCGAAGGATGAAGAGCAAACTGAAGGCATGGGTCTGGGACTGGCCATAGCCCGCCGGCTGGTGAACGCCATGGGGGGCAAGATCTGGGTGGAGAGCGAAGTGGGCGCGGGGGCGAAATTCTCATTTATCATCCCACTGAAACCAGCCGCGGCCGCACCCGGCAAAGGGAAAAACAAATGACCGAATCGGTCAACATTTTATTGGTCGATGATGAACCTGGAATGCTGCGCTACATTCGCACCCTGCTGGAGGTGGATGACTACACGGTGCAGACCGCTTCCACGGGCGAAGATGCCCTGCAGCAAGTGGAAAAGGGATTGCGTCCCGACCTGGTGCTGCTCGACCTCCTGATGCCGGGGATCGACGGCCTGCAGACCCTGGAGCAGTTGCGCCAGTTGGTGCCAGGGCTGAAAGTGGTGATGCTTTCCTGCGTCAGCGACACCCGCAAAGTTGTACAGGCCATCCGCCTGGGCGCGCACGATTACCTGACCAAACCTTTCCAGAAAGCGGAACTGGACAAAGTCATCGACCAGTGTCTGGGCAAGAACCAGCAAAACTTGCCGGGCGAGGTCGAAGAGCTTTACGACGACGTATTTTTCGTCGCGGCGAGTCCCGCGATGCGCAAGATTCGATCTCAGGCGGCATTGGTCGCGAATGTCGATATTCCGGTCCTGATGCTGGGAGAGAGCGGCACGGGCAAGGAAGTGGTGGCGCGGCTGATTCACAAGCTGTCGCCGCGTGCCCATCGCACATTTTTGAAGGTCAATTGCGCCGCCGTGCCCGGAGATTTGCTGGAAAGCGAGTTGTTCGGCCACGAGGCCGGCGCCTTCACCGGCGCGACTCATGCCAAGCCGGGCAAGTTCGAGATTTGCAACAAGGGCACGATTTTGCTCGACGAAATCGGCGAGATGCCCGCCCTGCTGCAAGCCAAGCTGCTGCACGTTTTGCAGGACCAGACATTTTCCCGGCTGGGCAGCCGGTCGGTGGTCAAGGTGGACGTCCGCATCCTGGCCGCGACCAACATCAACATTCCGGAAGCGCTGGCCAGCAAGCGTCTGCGCGAAGATCTGTACTATCGCCTGAATGCTTTCACGCTGCAGTTGCCGCCGCTGCGCGAGCGCAAGGAAGAGATTCCCGTCCTGCTGAAGCATTTCATGTCGCGCATGGCGGAAGAGTACGCGCGGCCTCCGCTGCCGCTCTCGCCCAACATGCTGCAGGCGTGTCAGGAATATTCCTGGCCGGGCAACCTGCGCGAGCTCAATAACTTCATCAAGCGCTACCTGGTGCTGGGTGATGAAAAGCTGGCCATTCAGGAACTGCAACCCACCAACGGTGGCCACGGCGCGCGCCCCGAGGCCGCACACGCTCCGGCAGAACCCGGCGGCGGATTGAAGTCGGTGGCGCGCAGCGCCAAGGATGAAGCCGAGGCGGAAGCCATCCGGCAAGCCCTCGACCAGACCAACTGGAACCGCAAGCAGGCTGCCGCGCTGCTGCAGATCAGCTACAAAGCCCTGCTCTACAAAATCCGCCAGTACGGCATCGCCCAGTCCAAGAGCCACAAGCTGACTGCCGGCGCTTAAGTGAGCCTTGGCTTGCTTGCAAAAAAGCTGAGGGGTTCATCACCCTGTCATCCAAGCGGAGGGCTCGCCGCCCGGCGTCCCCAGCAGATAGCCGAGTAGCCGGGCGATTTACCTGGTTGCAAACCCTTGTCAGAACTGGTGTGTAGCGTTGTCCCCTTTGAAAGTCAGGCCGTGTAGCACGCGCTCATTCTTATCGTTGAGGGTGTACGCTCTCTCGGTCCGCTCGGCCTTCGCCTGCAACGGTACCAACGTGCACTTTACGCGGACTTCCACTGGCTCTTTCCCGCTGTTCTGCTGGAACACCATGATGTGGGTGTCGCCCTGCATGGTGTGCAGTACTTTGTAATTGCCACTGGGGAGGAGCGTGTCGCCCACCCAGACGGGGTTGTCAAACCTGATCTGCCGGGTATCGGCCACGCCGAACTGATTCTGGCCGGCGCCAGCCAGCACGCTCAGCCCCACTACGCACATTGCCACCACCAACATTATTTTCATGAAACGCATACATCCTCCTTTTTGTGACTGCCGCCCGCCACACTCTGTGAACTGACTTGAGCCGCACTTGGCCAGGCTGGCAGCTATTCGGGATGAAGTCTGATACCGCAACAAATACTACTGCGGTGGGACCGACGGCACCGTGACAGGAATCACTTTGCTCTGTAACCAGAAACACAACCCCTTTAAGGAGTCTCGACTGTACCTTTCAGGGTTTGGGAGCACATCCCCGCAGTGCGCTTCCGCATCGAATAGGGTGGGCCGGAAGCAAGAGCCTCAAAGCAAAAGCCTTAAAGGGAAAGTGGTGACTCACTTTCAGGTCTGGCTCACAATCAAGGCGTCATGCTGAGCTGGCGTGAAACACGTGCGCTGCTCGGGCAAGCGCGGGCGCTGTGCTCGCCAGGTCCTTCGAGGCTGAAGTTCCTCAGGATGACCCCGGGTTGCAGGGGAACTTTTCGAACTGAGTAATTACCAAAGAGAACAAGATGCGATCCCTCTACAGGCAAGCGGCGAGCGCGACGCATGCCTTCTTCGCCTGCACCCTTATTCTGGCGGCAGCGACAGGTTGCGGTACCTCGTCTGCCGGCGGTCCAAGACCGCCTGCACCACCACCCTCGTCCGGTTCGGTCCCGCAGTTTGGCCATGTGGTTCTGGTTCTCGAGGAGAATCACAGCTATTCCGAAGTGATTGGGAATTCGGCCATGCCTTATCTGAACAGTCTCGTCTCCCAGTACGGCCTGGCTACCCAGTACTTCGCCAATACGCATCCTTCCATTGGCAATTACTTCATGCTCACAACCGGCCAGTTGGTTACGAACGATGATGGCTTTGCGGGCACGGTTGGCGTGGACAACATCGCTCGCGAACTGATCACGGCCGGCAAGACCTGGAAATCATATGCCGAGAGCATCCCTTCGACAGGCTACACAGGGAGTGATGTGTATCCCTATGCGAAGCGCCATAACCCGTTTTCGTACTTTACCGACGTCGTGAACAGCAGCGCCCAGTTGAACAATCTGGTTTCGTTCTCTCAATTTGGCTCCGACCTGGCCAATCAGCAGCTGCCGAATTTTTCCTTCCTGGTGCCCAATCTTCTGGACGACGCGCACGACGGACCGCTCCAGTTGGCTGACGCATGGCTGCAGCACAACCTTGCGCCCCTGATCTCCAGCTCAACCTTTCAGAAGGACGGTTTGCTTGTCATCGTCTTCGATGAGGCGGAGACCAGTGATTCGACCGACGGTGGAGGCCACGTTGCGGCGCTGATCATCAGCCCGAAGGCAAAGCAGGGTCATCAGTCGAAAGCCCTCTACCAGCACCAGAGCACGCTGCGCCTGATTCTGCAGGGGCTTGGAATCCAGAGTTATCCGGCTGCGGCGAGCACGGCTCCAGATATGGGTGAGTTTTTTTAGGATGCTGATCCCGCTGTCTGCTCCAGAAAAGTTCGCACGAAAACCGAAGACTGTCGTCGTTTCGTTGCGTGCCAACGATCAGGGGTATGATCGTATCTCCTTGGACATGGCCAAGGACTTCAAAAAAAGATAGAGCTCAGCGTTTACGTCCTGCGGTCTGAAATTCTTCTACACGGCCCCGATGGACAGATCCGTTACGGTAGGACAGGTTATCAACAACCAAGTCAATGGTTGGGATAGAGCTCCGACGCGCCAGCTGTAGGTGGAGGGTTACCAAGCCCGCTCTTTCGATTGCGAGTTGGGTTCTCGTTTCCACCATGGCTGCGTTTTCGAAGGCCCCCCTATAATGCCGGACGGCCGAATTTCCCAGGTCCGGTTTGAAGTCTTGGCCTCTCGTCTGTGAGCCTTCCCATTCGCCGCGAGGTTCAAGCGCTGGTTCGCATACGCCCCGGCTGCGAATGGTTTGCTCGCAGCTTTAGTTCCATCTCATGCGTACGGCTCATGTCGGCTCTGTGTCCGACCACCGCGCTGAAAATGGAACCACCAAGTACCCAGAGTCTCTTTGCCTGATCTTGGCGTTACCTTGATCAGGGAGACGTGTACCGCCTCCTGCGAGGAAATTACTCCCCGGTCCCAGCTCTTACAGACTCATTCGTCGATCCCGCTCGCTCTCCTCTCCTTCGGCCTAAGCCTCGTTCGAGGAGTCTCTGCCGGTTGCAACCAGCCCCTGCTGCTGGCGGGACCTTCCCGACGTTATCTCTGTGAATCCTTCCCTGCGTGCCTGGGCCCCTGTCACGGCGGTCCCGTGGAGTGCATCTGCCTGTTTCTTCCTCCACGTCATCGGCCTTCCCCCGTACACTATCGAGGTCGGCTTCCCGCGTTTCCCCGTCCAAACGATTTCATGACGGATCGCCTTTTCGAGACTGCAGCCATTTCGTTATGTTCAGGCCCTCAGGTTTGCTCGCCTCCCCGATCGTTCCTACCGCTGCGACTTATCGCCGCAGGGCAGCCGAGGCTTTTACATCCGAGCTGAACATGCTTCGTCGCCTCCGCATGCATCGGATATGCTAACCACCTGCCCAGGCAATTGGTGGTGTGGGGACTTACACCCCACTAGATTCACAGCCTTGTCGGCTGCTCCAGTGCTATGGCGCTCATCCCACGAGGTCGCCCGACCCCTCACCATTGCACTATGTAAAGCCAGCCCTCATTACGGGCGTAACGTTGCGCCGCTGTGGGTGCGTCGATACGCTGACGAATGCGTCCACTTTCACTTGCCATGAAGGGGCACAATTCCATTTCGAAGCCCGGGCCCGGTTCCGCCGCGCGAACCACGGGTTGCGGTTTGCGGCCAGGGGAAGCGGGACGATGAGTACAGAAACCACGGGAGTTTCGCTGGCAAAGATGCCCAAGCGCAAGGTCCCGCGCTACAAGCTGACCGTGCCTCTGGAACTTACCGTATTGCGGTCGGGCGTCCCTGACAGTATTCGCGGACGCGCCCTGGAGATGGGCGAAGGCGGAATGGGAGTGGTCGCCGCCTCACAGCTCCTCCTGGGCGAGTCAGTGCGCGTCGAGTTTCTGCTGCCTCACATGAGCTCGCCGGTACGGGCCACGGCGGTGGTGCGCTATCAGCGTGCGCGCTCCTTCGGTCTTCAGTTTCTCCGTCTGCCCGTCGAACAGCAGTCGATCATCCGCTACTGGACGCGCAGCGAGGGCGACCTTTTACTGAATGCGCAGCCACCGCAGTTTGCACCTGCGGACGCCGCGTTGGCAGAGTCCACAATCCAGGCCACGCCGCTTCCGGACATCCCGGACTCCAGGCACTCCAAGCGCAGGTTTCTCATGCACGACATGGTTGTGTTCGCCATTGCCGTCGTCGCGGTCGCGGCCGTGCTGGGATGGTGGCGATGGCAGCAGGGATGGAAGACGCTGGAGACCCAGGTTCCAGCAAAGACTGCGGTGGCGGCGAAGCCAGAGTTGAAAGTGCCGAATGAAGCCATGCAGCAGCGCATTCGACACCTGGTCCCACCCGAATACCCGGAGGATGCCCGGCAGGCGGGAGTGCAGGGCACGGTAGTGCTGGATGCCGTGGTGAATCCGCAGGGTGCGGTGACACGGGTGAAGTTTGTCAGCGGGCCCGAGCAACTTTCGCCCGCGGCTATCGATGCGGTGCGCTGGTGGCGTTATGAACCCTATCTGGTGAACGGGCAACCGGCGACGGTAGAAACCACTGTGGCTGTGGACTTCCGCTTGGCCAATTAGTGTAATGTCCCAGAAAAAAATGTAAGCGGGCCAGGTCGGTTGGCTGAAACAGCAGGTCCCTCCACTACGCTCGCTTCGCTCCGCTCCGGTCGGGATGACAATATTAATTCAATCATTTCCAGGCCTGGCCAACTAGTGTCGTGCTCCAGCCCGGCGACGCGTCCCCACTTTGATTTCAAATAATTTTGGCCACAGCTTCCCGGTGACGAAGAGTCGGGCTCCGGTGGAGTCATAGGCGATACCGTTCAGGACGGCATCAGAGCTGCCCAGTTCTCCCTGGTCAATGATTCCGCTCAAGTCGATCCATCCCAGGACCCGCCCGGTGCGGGGAGAGATGCGAGCAATCCTGTCGGTTTCCCAAACATTGGCGTAGATCTCACCGTGGATGTATTCAAGCTCATTCAAATTCTGCACGGGATGGCCGGCCTCGTCGATGACGCGGATGCGCCTGGTCTCTCGAAAAGATTTCGGATTGAGGAAGCGGATATATGGCGTTCCGTCGCTCATGATCAGTTGCTTGTCATCATGAGTCAGCCCCCACCCTTCGCCTGCATAGTGGAAAGTCCGGAGCAGGGTGAAGCTGAAGCGGTCATAGACGAAACCGGTGTGCGACGTCCAGGTCAACTGCACCAGGGTGCTGCCCCATTCCGTCACTCCTTCGCCAAAATATTGCGCGGGCAAGTCGTAGTGCTGCAGCACCCGTCCGGTGGACAGATCCTCCATCCTCAGGGATGACCTGCCATTGAGTCCCGTGCTCTCGTAGAGGTGGCCATCGACGAAGATCAACCCCTGGGTGAACGCCTGGGAATCGTGGGGATAAACGTGAACGATCTGATAAGCGGCCGGGCCTGCAGCGGGCGCCTGCGCGGCGCTGGTGGCTGCGACCGCGTAAACAAGCAACGCAAGAAGAAATGCTCGGCGAAACATGAACCGCCAGCTTAAGGCAAAATTCGCAGGCGCCGGGCAAAAATTTGTGTGAGAATGCTGTCCGAAAAATGAGGGCGACATGCGAATTCTGAACATCCTGAGCGGAGTAGCGGTTCTGCTGACCACCCTGGCCTTCGGACACCTTTTGCACCGGTATTTTGTGGGAGGTTCTCCCGCGGATGTTCACGATCCTGCATTCCTGGCAGGCATGGCTGCCGGCGCTGTGGTGGGCATCTTTTCTTTTATCGGAGGATGTTTGCTGTTGAGACATGGCCGCGAAGTGAGGCAGGGCCCCCGGTGATGCTGGAGGTGGCCCCGGGCGTCGCTCGTTGCCAGGAGCAAACGAGGGAACCAGAGGCCGTCCAAAACCTGCTTGCGGGTTACAGCGAGACGTTGATGGCGATGGCGATTCCAGGATGCCGCCGGTTGTACATGTAGTATCCGTCGTTGACGTAGTCCACATAGACGTCGTCGGTGCGGTACCAGGTCGGCGACCAGGTTTCCGGACAGGGATCAACCACACTGAACCAATAGCCCCCGAACTGGAAGCGCGGTCCACCTTCGACCACTACGACGGGGACGTCATGCACGCGGAACCAGTGTCCACGGCCGAAGTGGGCGCGGAAGCGATCTTCCGGAATGCGGTATCCGTGATAGCCGCCGCGAGCGTGCCAGGGGCGATGCTCGCGCTGCCAATTGTGCGCGCGCTGGCGTTGCCAGATGTCCTGCCGTCCTGGCCCCGTCCTGCTCACTTCGCGCACATGCGCCGGGCCATGCCCGTGGTACGCCTCATGCTCTGGGCCTCTCCGCGCTGCCTCATGGAATTCACGAGGCTGCTGGTGCCGGTGTTCCGGCCCATTGGCGTGCTGGTCGCCGTGTTGCGACGGGGACGAGTGCCCGTTTCCGTGGTGGCCGTTCGCTTCCTGCCCGTGGGGACCACCCTCATGCTCTCTCGACCGGCCATTCTGTGCGCCGGCAAGCACCGTAGTTGCGAGAAATAAAGCCAGTATGGACGTGCTTAGGACAGCTGCTGATTTCATGATTGAGCACTCCCGTTGATAGTCGAATCTAATCGACTCCCCAGGGCGGTCCCAGATTACGGAAGACGCAATCCTTACAGGACGGGTAACAACCTCATTTTGTGTTGGCCGTCGTCCTTAATAGTCTGGTGGGTTTCAGCCGGCGCAGAGGTCAGGAACTGCCTTTGGGCTCATCTCCAAATGAAGGGTTGTTTCCCAGGAAAACTCGGGCCATGCCGCAGGTGGTCAGGATAGCTTCGCCCAGCCCGAGGACCAGCAGTTTGGTCTGCGAGTCATTTTCCTGAACTGCCGCTTTCATCTCGTTCAAGTTGTGGATGGTGACCATCTTGCGTGCGCGCCTGGTGCCGGAACTTGACATGACCACAGAGTATCGCGGAGCGCGCGGCGGGAAAAGGTTACGGAAGGCGCTATTCGCTCCCTGAAAGCTTGCGATCTTGAGATCCTGTAGGAATGCCCCTGCCTGGTTCGCATCTCCATCCGACTTCGGCGCTATAATCGCGCGCATGAAAACCCATTATCACGAAATTCTGATTCTCTTAGCTACTTTGGCAGGTGTGACTTGCATGGGGCAAGCGACGAGGGCGCAGGCGGCGGCACCGTCCGACGAGGCGCAGGCGCTAGTGAAACAGGGGCAAAAGCTCAATAGCGAAGGCAAACAAGATGAGGCGCTGAGGCTCTACCAGCAGGCGCTTGAGAAGTCTCCGAACTCGTACGAGGCGCATCTGGAGTCCGGCGTGGCGCTTGATCTGAAGGGCGAGTACGCGGCCGCGCGCGAACATATTAAGAAGGCGATCGCGACGGCTCCCGCGAACCAGAAGAATCGCGCCCTGCGGGTGATGGCGTTTTCCTATGCGTTCGAGGGCAACTCGGCCGAGGCGGAAAAATACGAGAAGCCGGTGTTTGACGCGCTGCTGGCAAAGCCGGACTTCGAGGCTGCGGCCGGAGTGGCCGACGAACTGGCGCGCATCAAGTTGGAGTCGGGGGATATCGATGGAGCCGCGGAATGGTACAAGACCGGCCACGACACCGTCATGCGCGAAACTGACATGAAGGAAGCCGACAAGAACCTGTGGGCATTCCGCTGGGCGCACGCCCAGGCCCGCATTGCCGCGCGCCGCGGGCAGTTTGAAGAGGCCCAGAAACAAGTTGCGGCGGCAAAGGCGGCACTCGACAAGGCGAACAATCCCGACCAGGCCCAGTTCTTGCCGTATCTGACCGGATACGTCGCGTTCTATGCCGGCGACTACAAGACGGCGATCACGGACTTGCAGGAGGCGAACCAGAAGGACCCGTTCATCCTGGTGCTGCTCGCCCAGTCCTATGAAAAAGCGGGTGACGCGGCGCGCGCCCGGGAGTACTACGGCAAAGTGATGGCCAACAACGGACACGGTCCGACCAACGCGTTTGCGCGACCGCTGGCCAGGAAGAAGTTAGCCGGCGGGTAGGGGCACGGTCTGCGAGCGATCCCAGCCAATTTCTGGAAAGCTGTCTGGTGGAGACGCATGTCAATGCGGCTCAATTAGAACTTTTTTGCCAGGAGGGTACCCGTCCAAGCTCTGCTTGGGCGGGGTCTTTGTTTGTTCCGCCATCAGATGCGGCTTAACAAAATCCCCACCTTAGTCGCAAAGAACGCGACTAGGATGGGGCGCCCTCGGCTCTCCATTTTGAGGTCGGACCAAACGGCTTACTGCACCACCAGGACAAT
Source organism: Terriglobia bacterium (assembly GCA_963752375.1). GTDB lineage: Bacteria > Acidobacteriota > Terriglobia > Terriglobales > Acidobacteriaceae > JAIQFF01. The sequence goes on along the minus strand of CAVVYF010000027.1, from coordinate 427,370 downwards.
CTGCTGGGTGCGCGTGGCCGAACCAGAGGTGGCGGTGACGGTCAGATTGTAGGTGCCTGCCGGAGTTCCGGTCGTGGTTGAACTGGTGCTGCTGGAGCTGCAACCCAACTGGAACACGACGAGCGCGAAGAAACAGCCCAGCAGCGCCGTCATGAGCACGCGCCGCCGTCTCGACTTTTTGCCGCCGATGCCGGCGCCCAGCAGGGCCAATCCTGAAACCGGGAATAGCGCGGCATAGAACGGCCCGCCGATGGGGAAGAGGCTGGCCGGAGTGGTCACGCGCGCAGTGGTGTCGACCACCATCTGGCGGCTTTGTGGACCGCTATTCAAATTGGTGAACGATGTGCCATTGGGAAACGTGATTTGGGCGCCGGTGGGCGCGCCTGAGGCGGAGAGCGTCACCGTATCCGGAAAATTTCCGGTGGGCGTAACTTGGACGGTAAAACTGGCGGGGATGCCGGCGGCGACAGTGGCCGTTCGGGGAGAAACGTCAATGCCGAAGTTATTCACCACTGCAACCGCGGGCGGCGGCGCGGGAGTCACGACCGTGGTCGTACCGAAAATGCTGACTTTCCCGCCATCGCTCACGGAACCAGGCTGGGCCGGAGTGGCAGGCAGCGTGGGGGCCAGCACCACGGTCACGGTCGCGACCGCTCCTCCGTTTAATGTTCCCACGGTACAGGTCAAGGTAGTACTCGTAACCGGAGCCGGACAGCTCGACTGCCCGGGAGAACTATTGGCGGACACAAAAGTGGCGTTGGACGGTATAACGTCGGTAAAAATGATGCCGGTGGTCAGGTCCCCATTGTTGGTGATCTTGTAGGTGAAGGTAACGTTATTGCCCACTCCGACCGGATTGGGCGCCACGGTCTCGGTGAGCGCCAGATCCAGGGTGGGGCCGAGTTTGGTCAGGAACACGTCGGAGCCGCCGCTAAGATTGCCCTGGATGGGATTCGCGGTGGGAAAATTCCCCGAAGCCGTCTCGCCTACGATGTAGCTGCTGCCCTGCGTGTCGGTAGCGATGCCGGTCGCAAAGTCGCTGCTGCCTCCTCCCAGATAGGTGCCGTAGTGACCGAGGGCGATGGTGGAACTCGCCGTGGTATCAATGCGCGAGACGAACGCGTCCACCGGCCCGCTCAAGCTCGCCTGGATGGGATTGTTGGGAGTGGGAAAATTGCCGGAGTTGGTCCAGCCGGCGATGCGCGCGCCCTGAAGGCTGTCCACCGCGATCGACAGACCCACGTCCGTGCCGGAACCGCCCAGATAGGAGAAGTACGTAAACGGCAAAGCTGTGGTGGTACAGCTTGAACCGGTGCACGGCGTTCCGAATTTAGCTACGAAAGCGTCGCTGGCGGTAACTCCCGTCGGACAGGGCGAAGGGTTCGTGGGATTGTCCAGGCATCTTTGAAAGGGCGTGGTGCTGCTCGGGATGGTGAAATCAGTCGAGGAGGTCGAGCCCGTGAGGTAAACGCTCAGGCCGGAATCGAGAGCAATGCCGTATCCCACATCGTTTCCGGTGCCGCCGAGGTAGCTGGAGTAAATCAGCTGCGCGCCCGACGAAGCAGCGGGATTGATTTTGGCCACAAACGCATCGGGAGCGGTGACACTGGTGGAGCAAGCGGGAGGGTTGGTGGGAGCCGTTGCCGGCGGCGAAGTATCGAGGCAGCCCTGGTAGGCGTTAAGAATGGGAAAATCCGTGGTCGCGCTTCCGGTGTGCAGGAAGTTGGTGCCGCCCGTGATGTACACATTGGCGTTCGCATCCACTGCGATCCCGCCGCCCAGGGTCACGCCGTTGACCGGATTTCCCCCGCCAAAGTAGGTGGAGTACACCAAGCTGGGAAATCCAATCAGGGTTGGGTCGATCTTGCTGACGAAGAACTGGCTCGTGCCCAGCGACGCAGTCTGGACCGCGCCCAGCGTGGCGGGAAACGAATGGGTGGCGTCGGGCAGGTCAGTGGAGGTCGTGGTGCCGACGAGGTAAATCTTGTTTCTGGAGTCGAGCGCCAGGCCGCGAGCGGATTCCGTACCGTTACCCGACAGATAGGTGGAGTACAGAAGCGTTTCCCCGACCGGATCCAGTTGGCTCACGAAGGCATGCGCACCGCCGCTGGCTCGGTTCGCCTGAAAAGCGGATGACGTACTCGTGGGAAAATCGCTGGACGTAGTCGTGCCCGCGACCACCACGTTGAAGGCAGAGTCCGCGGCCACTCCGGCGGTGGTATCCACGCCGTCGCCACCCAGGTAGGTGGAGAACACAACTGCGGATCCGGCCGCATTCAGCTTGGTGACGAAAACGTCGGGAGCCGTGGCCGGCGCGGTCTGAAATGCCGGCGGCGTAGCCGAGGCAGCCGGGACCACCGGGAAGTTTGCCGAAGTCGTTGTCCCCGCAAAATAGATGTTGGAGGAGGCGTCGATGGCGATGGCCGGACATCCGGAAGGCGGCGAAAGAACTCCTGCGATCGTGATGCCGGCAATGGCGGAACACGCTTCGCTGCCGCTGCCGCCAAAGTACGTCGAGTAGGTCAACACCGGATCAATCACCAGGGCGCGGCGGCGGTCATAGGCTGCCAGATCGAAGCCCACCTCGCCATCCTGCCGCAAGGCGAAGCGTCCCGCGACCGGGCGTTGCTCGGCCCCGAATTGCTGGTAGATGCGCGGCGCGTTCAGCCGCACTTCACCGTTGCCCGTGGCCAGAAGCAGATTGCCGCCGCTATCGAGCTTCGCGTTGTCTTGCCCCTGGAAGCGCCAGGCGATGGAACCGGGATCAGCCCCGGGAGCGACTTCGAAGTCGTACTCCAGTTGCCCCTGGTTGCCGTAGTACACCAGATCGACGCCGGGATAAACATCCTGATATCGCACGCGCGCAAATTGCGGAATGTCGCGGCGCCACTTCGCCGGATCGTTGCCCATGAAGTAGTTGCTCTTGCCGGGAAGCGGGCTGGCCCCGGTGGCGGCCGCGGCACGATTTGCGCCGGCCAGCTGCATGCGCACGACTGCCGGGCTCTTGGACGGCGAGTGCAGCGTGAGGACCGCCTGCTCCGGCGTCAGGAACAAGCCGTAGCCGGCTCCGCGCGCCAGAAAGTTGACCCGCGGATCGGTCTGGCCCTGATTGGGTTCAAAGCGCATGGGAAGCTGCGCTAAATCCACGTGGACGCTAGGGCGGCTCGACGCAGGATCAGAGGCGGCGAAGATTTCCGGGATGGAAGCGCTCCGGCCGGTAGCGGCCAAGGGCGACGAAACGCCTGAGTGCAGGGCGAACCCAACTGACAGCAGCAACGCGAAACACAACAGGACAGGGCTATATCTTGTTCCCAACCCCCGGAAATTCAATGTCACTTGCTCCTCCGAATATCCCGATTCATGGAGAGGAAAGAAAGACGGCACACAGGCGGCAGCCCGGCACACCTCCGCCATGCGGCATGCGTACTTGTCACCAGAATAAGGGCAAAAATTAAGTAACTACTTAAACATCTGACGGATAGCCTGTCAAGCCACGCACCAACCCCACGCCTGCGATGGTCAGATGCGGCCAGCAACTACTTGAGATGCCGGACGAAAATACAAAACTACGGTCGCGCGGGAAAAAATCAGGACATTGAGGTCCGAAGCGCGCGCCGGTCTGCAAATTTTTTCACTCGTATCTTTCTGAGAAGGACGGAGGGGTTTGCCGCAAGTCGTTAGTGGGAATGATCGAAATGGCTTCATTTTGGTTTGGCCCTTTTGGCGATGCGCGTGCATCCATCCTTCCTTCAGACTAGTCTGCATTCTTAAGGATCCTCCCCCGAGGCCCTCCCCGCTGTTTTGGCATTAACCGAGTCTGTTCCCCATTTTCTTTTGGGCTTGCAAAGTGTTGCTGAATAAGTAAATCTGGCGCGAACCTTTTTCCTGTCACAGTGAAGGTGCCCGCCGTCCGGGGTGAAATTTGGGTGGATCAGGCCTCATGCATCTGCGAAGAGAGAGTTCAATGCAACCCGCGGCACAGGAACGCCGTACCATGCGACGCTTCGACATGCGTCTGGCGGCATCGGTCCGCGTAGCGGGCAACGGTCTCCGCGACCTGTTGACCGAAACCCAGAATGTAAGCGCGCGCGGGGTCTTTTTCTATCTGGATCGTCCGCTGGCCGAGGGCTCGCGCATCGAAGTGACCATGACGTTTCCACCCCACGTCACCCTTACCGAGCCCGTGCGAGTGCGCTTTACCGCCCGGGTGGTGCGGGTGGAAAGTTCGCCATCCGTCTCCAGCATCGGCGTTGCGGCCATGATTGAAGAGTACGAATTCCTGCGCTCCAACTCGGCCACGGAGTTCAGCAGCGGCATGCGGTAGGGAGTTTGAAATTTCTCCTTACTTCCGGCGTCGTCCTGAACGGCCTTCACACCGCGGCAGGGCAGCAGTTGATCTTCCCACCTGATTCAGTTCCTTCTCATTTCCCCATCAGTTTTTGAAACCCCAAGTCAAAGTCAAAGGTGTCGGACAAGAGTGTCCGACCCACACACGGGCAACCGCTAATTGCTATTTCTTCAGCTCCGCAATTTCCTTGCTCAGGCGCTGATAGCGCCGCACCAGGGTGCCCAGGTAAAAGATGTGAATGATCCAGGTGGCGGCGTAGGCGGCATAGAGGAAATTCATCGGGGGCTCCGGGGTTCGAGCAGGGCTTCGAGGGCCTGGGTTTCTTCCACTTCTCTTCGCAGAATCTCCAGGCGGTAGCGGGACCAGCAGACCAGCGCGGCAAAGCAGAGAAACGCCAGCCAGTTAATCAGCAGCACGTGCAGCATTCTGGGATCGATGGAACCGCCGCCGCCGATCACGGGCTGAGGATGCTGGGTGCGGAAAATCCAGATGGAGAAGTACACCAGGGGAACATCGAGCGCGCCAAACACGGCCAGGGCAGCGGCCATGATCGGGGTCTGCCCGCTGGTGGAAAAGCGGCGCAGCATCAGATAGCTGATGTAAATGAGCCACAGCACCAGGGTGGAGGTCAGGCGAACATCCCAGGTCCACCAGATGCCCCACACCGGACGCGCCCATAGCGGCCCCGTCACCAATACCACGGTGCAGAACACGACGCCGACTTCGGCGCTGACCACGGCCAGTGCGTCCGCCCGCTCGCGCGGGAAGTATTTCTTGATCAGGAAATAGAGGCCCGCGATCATGAGCCCGGTGGTGGCCACCGACGACGGCTCGATGCCCTGGGGCAGGGGTCGGACCACGAAGGCGGCAACACAAGCGGCAAGCGCGATGGCGATGACTGTCCAGTTCGTCACCTTGTCAGCGACCGGGTTGGGGCGCACCAGATACTGGATGGAACAGATAAAGTTGATGAAGAACAGCAGGAACGCCGTCCACGCCGAGGGCACATGGTAGTAGAAGATGCGCTGCACGTTGCCCATGGTCTGCTCGGTGGGAGCGCCCACCAGCGCTTCATAGAGCGCGAAGCTCAGCAGGAGAGCGGTCAGCAAACCGAAAATGGGGAATAGTCGTTTCATTGTCATTCCGCGTTCAGTACAACTTCGAACAAGAGCAGACAAGCGATAGTAAACACCACGTCGTAAGTGCCAAGCAACACAATCCAGAATTTCGCGGAAAGTTCTCCGGTCAAAATCGCCGTGGTCGCATTCACCATGGCCAATAACGCGGGGATCGAGACGGGAAACAAGAGCAGCGGCAGCATGATCTCGCGGCTGCGGGTGCGCAGCGACATGGCCGCAAAAAATGTGCCATTCACCACCAGCGCCCAGGTGCCCAGGGCCGCCACGGGAAGCAACTGCCACGCCGGACCCAGCGCGCGCAGTTTGTAGAACATGATGAACAGCGGCGTCATGAGGAGTTCCAGCACCGCGACAAAAATAAAGTTGCCCAGCGCCTTGGCCAGGAAAAGCGAATTCGCCGGGGCCGGCGAAACCCGGTAAGCATCCATCACCTGATTGCGCACTTCGCGCGCCCAGGTCTGGTTCAGCGCTACCACCGCGGCAAAAAGAAACGCCACCCAGACCAGTCCGCCGGCAATCTGCCGCGATTCTTCAGCGTTCGGATCGAAGGAAAAGCTGAAGACCACGACCACCAGCAGCGAGAAAAACAACATGGAGTTGATAGCGTCTTTCGATCGCCACTCCAGCCGCAGGTCTTTGGCCAAGGTCGCTCCGGTTACGCCCGATGGAACGGCCGATGTTCTGCTCATCGCGTCTCCACCGGCTGCAGTTCCGGGCCGCGATGCGTGATCTGCCCGGCTTCCATCCCGACAAATTCGTCGGCGGCCCCCTCCAGCAAGGCAGCCTGGTGGGTCACCACAAAAATCGTCTTCCCCGCGCCGCGCATCTGCGCCAGCAGCGCGACCATGGCCCGCGCCGAGCGCACGTCCACGTTGGAAAAGGGCTCGTCCAGCAGCAGGATTTTAGGATCGTTGAGCAATGCCCGCGCCAGCGACAGCCTCTGGCGCATGCCCTGCGAATATTGTGAGACCGGGCGCGCCAGCTTGGGATCGAGTCCCACGGCGATCATATTGGCGGCGCCCCGCGTCGCATCGGTTATGCCGTAGAGCCGGGCGAAGTAGCGCAGGTTTTCCATGCCGCTCATTTCGTCATAGAGCAGCGAAGGGTGCGCCATGTAACCCAGTTCATGGCACACCGAACGCACATCCGTGGTCCCCAGAATCGAGATACCGCCGCGGGTAGGCTGTGCCAGGCCGGCGAGCGCGCGCAGGAGCGTAGTCTTCCCTGCTCCATTGTCGCCGAGGATGACATAGAGCCGTCCGGCGGCGAAATCGGCGCTGACCCCGCGCAACGCGGCGAAGCGGCCGAATTGCTTGACCAAGGCAGTCAGCGTAATGATGGGGGAAACGTCCACGCCAATGGAAGATACCACGTAGGGGCGGGTGCCCTCACCCGCCCGGCGGAGCGAAGCCCCGCTCGGTTTGTAAGGGATCAGGGATAGAAGGTCAGCCAAAAACCCCAGGCGAGCTTCGCTCGCCCGCCCGGACGAGGGCGTCCGGGCCTACGTGGTCTTACATGGAGGATTGTGTGCCCGGCTGTTGCGGCGCGTATTTCGAGGCGCACTTGGCTTGCAGTTGCTTGGCGTGGAAGACGCCGTCGCGTCCGAAGCTGCCATCCGCCAGGGCCTGGGAGTTATCTTTGAAAGTGTCCGGAGGGGCTTCGGTCCCGCTGTACACCACGGGCAGAAGCTGATCGTTTTCCACCAGCGAAAATTCAACGCGCGTGCCGGTACGTTTAATCGAACCAGGCTGGACATTCCCGGCTACGCGCAAATGCTTGGTGTAAGCACTGTCACCCATACCCCGCAATTCCTTGATGGTAACGTAATAGCTCTTGCTCTCCTGCACTCCGGTGTAAGCCAGATACCCCATGGAGAGCATGATCAAAACTACGGCCCCGCCGAATTTGAGATATTTCCTAGTCTCACCCGCCATACTAGTCACCAAAATATGACTCTATTCCTGGATCTGGCGCGGGTCAAGATGTCCAGATGGCCGATATAATGCCAACCGTTCCTCTAGTCCAGCGAGGCCTGATGATCCATCCCTGGCATGACGTGACTCCCGGCGACAAGTTGCCGCAGGAGTTCTACAGCATCGTCGAGATCCCTTTCGGATCGAGCGTGAAGTATGAACTCGACAAGGTCAGCGGGCTGATCAAGCTGGACCGTGTGCTTTATTCCGCTGTTTACTATCCCGCTAACTACGGCTTCATCCCGCAGACTCTGGCCGAAGACGACGATCCCCTCGACGTGCTGGTGCTGTGCCAGGAGGCGGTGGTCCCGCTGACGCTGATTCACGCCCGCACCATCGGGCTGATGACCATGATTGATACCGGAAAAAAAGACCACAAGATCATCGCGGTCGCCACCCAGGACCCGGAGTTCAACACCTACCAGGAAGCCGCGGAGATGCCGCCTCACCGCTCACTCATGCTGCGCCGCTTCTTCCAGGACTACAAGCAACTGGAGGGCAAAGCGGTGGAGGTGGATGAGATCCAGCCGGCGGCGGAAGCCTATCCCATCATCAACGACGCCTTGCACCGCTACAGCGAGCAGCGGCGCAAGGGCTTCAAGGGATTCGGCGGACACTGAGAATTGGGGCTCACCGTTTTAGCTCGGATGGTTTCTGGTGTCGGCTTTCCGAGGGCAGGATGCCCTCGAGACAGCCGGCGGGACGCCGGCGCTACCAAGAAATTCTAGTTCTTGCCCGGAGCGGACAGGGCGGCTTGTTCCCGGCGGGCTTCCTGGGCGGGGATGAAATCCGCGTCGGCATTCTTCCAAAGCTGCAGGAGTTGTTGGTAGGTCCGGGCGGCCGCCGCCGGGTCGGTCTGGGTCTGGGCGCGCGCCGTTCCCAGCAGGCAGAGGGCGTAGTCCGGGAGCTGCGATGTCCCGTTCGCGCCTTCGCCCAGGGAGATGGCGCGATAGCGGATGCCGGGCTCGAAGTCGGTAACGGCCTGCTGCGGATTCTTCATTTCTAGAGATGCCCGGCCCTGGAGGTGCGGAACTTTCGACACCAGCAGGTAGGGAGCGGCGGGAGACAGAAGTCCGGCGACCTGCTCAGGGTGATGCTGCATCAGGGCGACGGCGGCCTTCACTTCAGGCAGATAGATTTCGTTGACCAGGGTATTGTTGGGCACTTCCGCAGCCAGGCGTTGCAATTCTGCAAGCGCCGGCCCGGTTTCGCCGCACAGGGCCAGGGCGAGCGCTGCGTCGGGGACAGTCGCGGTGGAATGGTCAAGGGCCAGCCCGTGGTGAGCGGAATCGCGGGCCGCGGAACAATTCGAAACCAGCGCATCGTGGACTGCTTTGACCGAATAAATTCCGCCCGCGGCGTCGGGCAGATGTTGCTGGTCGGCCCTTTGCGCGGCGTGCTCCCATAGCCGGTCGGCGTCATGCATTTTGCCCATGGAAAAGTAGATCGTCGCCGCCCCCGCTTCCACGGTAAAACCATCCGGACGGACTGCAGCCCACTGCACATGCTTGTCCCAGTCCGGCCGGTTCGACAGGAAATCGTCCATCATCGCATTGCTGTGGTAGTTGGTGTCATCGCTGCCGCCCTGGTCCACCGCTTCTTTCAAGTAGCGCTCGCCTTCCTGCAGGCGATCCATGCCAATGAGCATCCCCGCCGCATTGTTGGCGGCGACGTTGTTCCACTTGGCAATTTCCCAGGTCTTCTGGAAGCCGGCAAGGGCCTGTTCCATGTCACCCACGAGCCCGTAGGCGTTGGCCAGGTTGTTCCAGGCGGCCGCATCCCGCGGATAAGTCGCCACAAAAAGTTTGTAGGATTGCAGGGCCTTGGGCAAATCGAATTGCTGCAGCGCATACTGCGACTCGATATACATTCGCTCGCGCTCGGTCACGCGCTCGCGCAGGTCATAAGCTTTCTTCAGATACTCGATGGCCTTGGTGAAGGCTCCCTGGTTGCCGTATGCCACACCGAGTCGTGCGTAACCCATCGCGAAACTGGGATCGAGTCGCAGAGCTTCCTGATAAAAGGACGAAGCCTGCGGAAAATCCCGGCCCATGCGATGCTCTTCCTCGCCCAGGGAAAAGGCGTGGAAGGCCTGCAGCGAAGTGGTGGTCACGTTGGTGTAGGGCGTGGACAACTTCTGGATGGATGCCATCGACTCGCCCAGGCGCGCCCGCATCGCGGTTGCGCTTTTCGCCACCGCTGCCAGTACCGCGGTCTTGTCCGGAGCGGTTACCTGTTCCCGGGCGAACACTTCTCCGGTGGCGCAATTTACCGCGTTAATGGAAATCACATAGGACGGACCCAGGCTGGCGATAGTCCCCGCCAGGTAGGCCTTCACGCCGAGGCGCTGACCCAGCTGCTGCGCCAGCTCCGGCGTGATTCTTTGCGCGCCCGACTGACCCAGATATTGCAGGTTGCTGTGCAGTTCCGCATCGCTCACCAGTTGCAGCAATGGGGATTGCTCGAGCTGAATGGCCAGCGCTTCCTTCAGCGTCGAATCGAAGACCGCGTCGCCGGTTTGATTGGTGAAGTCGGCAAGAATGAGCTGATCTTTGTCCGTCAGTTGCACGGCCTGATGCTTGCGCCAGTAGAACCCGCCGGCAAGGATTGCCAGGAGGAGAACTACAGCCGCCGGAAGGATGAACTTCCAGGGGGAGCGCCGGGGTGGAGCAGCGGCAGGAACCGCGGCCACCGCGCCCGAAGAGGCCGAGGCCACCACGCGCGCCGATCCGCTGGTTCTGTGCGCCGGGGCAGATGTGCTGTCCACCGGCGCAGCGCTTCCACTGTAAGCGGGCTCGGAAGCGGAACTGACCGCGGAGTTGTGGCCGGACTCCAAATCCCGCTTCAGCCGCCGCAACTCCGACTTGATATCGACCGCATGCTGGTAGCGCAACTCGCGGTCTTTCTCCAGGGCGCGATTGATGATGTCTTCGAGCTTGGGCGGAAGGTTGGGGTTCAGACGGATCGGCGCCAGCGGGGCGCGGTTCATGATCGCGTCGAAGATCACTCCGGAGGTTTCACCGCGGAACGGAACGGTGCCCGTCGCCATCTCGTAGAGCACGATCCCAAAAGAAAACAGGTCCGTGCGCGAGTCGAGGGTTTTGCCGCGCACCTGTTCAGGGGACATATAAGCTACGGTACCCAGCGCCGAACCTGGGCTGGTGAGGTGCTGCTGCGCATGCGCGTCCTCAGTTTTCGTCACGTCCGTGGGATTGAGCGCCCGATTTCCTTCGTGCGCGACTTTGGCCAGTCCAAAATCGAGAATCTTGGTGGCGCCGCGCGTGGTCACAAAAATGTTCGCCGGCTTGATGTCGCGATGCACGATACCCTTGGCGTGGGCGGCGTCGAGCGCTTCGGCCACGTCAATGCCGATCGAGAGCAGCGTCTCCATCTCCAGCGGCCGGTTGCCGATGAGATGTTTCAGGGTCTCGCCTTCCAGGTACTCCATCACGATGAAGGCCTGGTCGCCCTCTTCCCCGATGTCATGAATAGTGCAAATGTTGGGATGATTGAGCGCGGAAGCCGCCTGCGCTTCGCGGCGGAAGCGGGTGAGAGCGGTAGGGTCGCGGGTAACGTCTTCGGGGAGGAACTTGAGAGCAACGAAGCGATGCAGGCGCGTGTCTTCCGCCTTGTAAACCACGCCCATCCCGCCCCCACCGAGCTTCTCGATCACCCGGTAGTAAGAGATGTTTTGGCCGATCATTTCGCCCATGAAGAGGTTGCCCGCAACACCCGGCAAGGGACCTCGGGTGAGCCATCTTAGGGGGAGGGTGTCAATAAAGTCAACGCAGGAGGCCAAGCTGCGACCACGTGGGGACAGCCGCCCCGGCTGTCCGGCGGAGCAAGGCTCCGCTAGATTTTGATCCTGGAAAAAACTGTCGAGCCGCGCTCCACTGGGCGGACGAGGGCGTCCGCCCCTACGTGGTCACCAGACCCGGCAGGCATTCTCCCGCACCATGGGCTGGCCGGCTTTGCAGTTGAACGCCTTCTGGAATTCGGGCATGTTCTGGACCACGCCGTCCACACGGTATTTGCCCGGCGAATGAGGATCGACGCTGACCAGCATGCGCGAGTATTCCGGGCGCCGTTTTTCGCACCAGGCCCGCCCGAAGCCGAGAAAGAAACGTTGCTGCGGAGTGTAGCCGTCGATGGTTTGAGCGGCCGGGCCTGCCTTTCCGTCGGCGATCATCTGCTCCAGGGCCATCAGCGCAACCCGCGCGCCGCCGTTGTCAGCCGTGTTTTCGCCCAGGGTCAGCCTGCCGTTGAGTTTCAGGTCATCCACGGCGACGAAATTGCTGTATTCATCCGCGATGCAACTGGCGCGCTTCTCAAACTCCGTGCCATCCTGCGCCGTCCACCAGTCGCGCAGATTGCCCTGGGGATCGAACTTGCGGCCCTGATCGTCGAAGCCATGGGTCAGTTCGTGACCGATAACGATTCCGATGCCGCCGAAATTCATGGCGTCGTCCGCCTGTTTGTCGAAAAAGGGCGGCTGCAGAATGCCGGCGGGAAACACGATTTCATTTCGCGGTGGACTGTAATACGCGTTCACCGTGGGTGGCGTCATTCCCCATTCGTTGCGGTCGAGCGGCTTGCCGATTTTTGCAATCTGGCGTTTGGCCTCAAATTCGTTGGCGCGCAGGAAATTTCCCATGAGGTCGCCGCGCTCGATCTTGAGTGAACTGTAGTCGCGCCACACGTCCGGATAGCCGATCTTGTTGCGAATTGCGTCCAGCTTCACCTTGGCCTGCTTTTTCGTCTCCTCCGTCATCCAGGGCAGGGTGCGGATGTCCTGGTCCAGACTTCTTTCCAGCGCGTCCACCATCTTCAGCATGCGTTGTTTACCATCGGCGCCGAAGGCTTGCTCCACGTAGCGCTGGCCCAACGCTTCGCCCAGCGCGTTATCGGTGGCGCTCACGCAACGTTTCCAGCGCGGCTTGATCTCGGACTGCCCGGTGAGGGCCTGCTGCATCTTGAAGTTTGCCTCCACGAAGCCTTTGGAAAGCCAGGGAGCGGAGCCGTCGAGCAGATGCCAGCTTACGTAGGTACGCAGGGCGTCGAGCGATTCCGACTCGAGGACGCCATTCACCTGCTTGAAGAAATCCGGATTGGAAACGTTCAACTCGGAAAACTTCGGCGTGCCCATGGCGGCGAAGTAACGATCCAGATGGAAGTTGGGCGCCAGGGCGATGGCTTCATCTCGGGTCATCTTATGATCGCGGGTCTTGGGATCGCGGCGCGCGGTGCGGTCCATGGCAGCCTTGGCGAGAGCGGTCTCGATGCGCAACACGGACTGCGCGGAAGCCGCGGCCTGCTTGGCTGATTGTCCGCTCAGAGTGAACAACTGAGTGGCGTATTCCACCAGGCTGGCGCGCGCGGCCGCCATCTTGGGATCATCTTTGAGGTAGTAGTCGCGATCGGGCAACGACAGGCCGCCCTGGTCAATGTAGGCGATCACCTCGCCGGCATTGTGCAGGTCAGGTGAGGAATAAAAATTGAACAGCGGATTGGGTCCAAGCATCTGAACCCGGGCCACGGCCTCGATCAGGGCAGCCTTGTCTTTCACCCCGGCGATGCGTTTGAGTTCGGGCGTCAGGGGTGCTACGCCTTTGGCGTCAACAGCCGTCTCGTCTATGCAGGAGCCGTAGTAGTCGCCGATTTTTTGGCTGATGGCGTCGCGACCAGCACTGGCGGCCGAGGCTTTCTCCAGGATCTCGCGCATGACCGCGGAATTTCTCTCCCGAATCTCGACAAAGCTCACCCAGGAGGTTTGGTCGGGCGGAATGACCGCCGTCTTCAGCCAGTTGCCACAGGCATATTGGTAGAAATCCACGCAGGGATCGACGGTCTTGTCGATGGTGTCGAGATTGACCTCTGGCTGAGCAGCAGTCTGGCCGAAGCTGGCTACGGCCAGTAAGACGATTGCCGGCAGAAGGAAGAGCGTGCGCATGGTTGACCTCACGGAAAAGGACTGTTGATTCTAGGGCCTCCAGCTTAGACGGACAAGTGGGGGAAAATGTTATGTGATGCTGAAGGGGCAAAGGCCTACCGCAAAGGCCGCAAAGGAATACGCAAAGGTCGCCAAGTGAAGGCGACCTGTCTTGCTTTGCGCCCTTTGCGAGACCTTTGCGTCCTTTGCGGTTATGATTTTCTTCGTCTCTCAAATCGTCCCGGCTTCGCGGCGTATAATCTTCGCAGAAACGCCAAGGAAAAATTGTCATCATGACTCCTACGAACGGCAGCAATGGACACAGTGTTCCCCGGCCCCGGGCAGAGTGGATCGCCAGCCGCAAATCCGGCAATACCGACGGAAATTTTTCCCAGATGCGCTACGCGCGCCGGGGAGTCATCACGGAAGAGATGGCGTACATCGCGCACCGCGAGAAGCTTGTCCCGGAACTGGTGCGCGACGAAGTCGCGCGCGGGCGGATGATTATTCCGGCCAATATCAATCATCCCGAACTGGAGCCGATGTGCATCGGCGTGGCCTCGCTGTGCAAGATCAATTCCAACATCGGTAACTCGGCGGTGACCTCGAACATCGAGGAGGAACTCAAAAAGCTGCACACCTCCGTGCACTTCGGCGCCGACACCGTGATGGACCTCTCCACCGGCGGCAACATCCACGAGATCCGCGAAGCCATTCTGCGGCACTCGCCCGTGCCCATTGGCACGGTACCGATTTATGAAGCCATTTCGCGGGTCAAGCGCATTGAAGACCTGAACAAGAACGTGATGCTGGAAGTGATCGAAGAGCAGGCGGAGCAGGGCGTGGACTACATGACCATCCATGCCGGCGTTCTCATTCAGTATCTGCCGCTGGTTTCGAAGCGCATCACCGGCATCGTCAGCCGCGGCGGCGCGATTCTGGCACAGTGGATGGCCCACCATCACAAACAGAATTTTCTGTATGAGTGCTTTGACGAGATTTGCAAGATCTTCATCAAGCATGATGTGTCGTTCTCGCTGGGCGACGGCCTGCGGCCCGGCTGCATCGCCGATGCCAGCGACGAAGCCCAGTTCGCGGAGCTCAAAACTCTGGGTGAACTCACCAAAAAAGCCTGGGAGTATGACGTTCAGGTCATGATCGAAGGCCCCGGCCACGTGCCGCTGGATAAGATCAAAGAGCAGGTGGACAAGGAAAAAGAGCTCTGCTACGAAGCTCCGTTCTACACCCTAGGGCCACTGGTCACTGACATCGCTCCCGGCTACGACCACATTACATCCGCGATCGGGGCCGCCATGATCGGATGGCACGGCGCCGCCATGCTGTGCTACGTCACGCCTAAAGAGCACTTGGGGTTACCCAATGAAAAAGACGTGAAGGACGGCATCATTGCATACAAGATCGCGGCGCACGCGGCCGACCTGGCGCGGCATCGCCCCGGCGCCCAGGACCGCGACGACGCCCTCAGCTACGCCCGCTACACTTTTGACTGGGAAAAACAGTTTGCACTGTCGCTCGATCCCGAGACGGCGCGCTCCATGCACGACGAGACTTTGCCCGACGACTATTACAAAGAAGCCGCTTTCTGCTCCATGTGCGGTCCCAAGTTCTGCTCGATGAACTATTCCAGCAAAGTGGATGAGTACAACAAACAGGTGCATGGGCTGGAGAAAAAAGATTATTCGGGACTGGTGGAGAAACTCGTCAGCCTGAAGTAGCCCACGTGGGGACAGCCGCCCCCGGCTGTTGCGCTCCGCAGAGACAGCCGGGGGACGCCCTCGGCTGTCCGGCTCAGCGAAGCTGAGCAGTTGTGTTCCGAGAAACTCAGTTCAACCACATTACGGCCGAGCTTCGCTCGGCTGGACAGCCGAGGGCGGCTGTCCCCACGTGGTTCCTGCTATCTGAAATCGGCAGCGCCGTCCCACACTAACTGCACGGCCACCGCAAAAATGAGAAAACCGAAGATGCGCGTAATGCCCGCCATCGCGCCTGGTCCCAACTTCCCTGCCAGCGGGCCGCCCAGGCGGAGGAACAGGTAAACGCTGAGGGCGAGGGCAGCGATCCCGATCACCATGCCCAGGTAGGTGGTCAGGCTGTCGGCGTGCGCGGCCAGGCCCATGACGACTCCGATCGACCCGGGGCCGGAAAGCATGGGCATCGCCATCGGAGTGAGGGAAATATCGCTTTTTTCGGCAGCTTCGTCAGTCTCCGCGGGAGTGATGCGGGCCGAAGCCGTCACCATGTTCCACGCCGTGTGGCCCACGATCAGCCCGCCGGCAATCTTCAGCACGGGCAGCGAAATGCCGAAGAAGTTGAGTACAAAGCGGCCGAAAAACATGAAGACCACGAGGATGCTCAGCACATACAGCGCGGTCTTCAGGGCGGTCCAGTTGCGTTCACGGTCGGAGAAGTCGGCGGTCAGGGAGAAAAACAGCGGCACCCCACCAAACGGGTTCACGATGGGAAAGAGGGCGAGGAAGGTTGCGCCCGCAGCCGAGGGCAGGGTCCTCAGGATTTCGTGCACGGCCGACCCGGGCGTCATCAGCGATAATCCTCCAACACTTTGGTCGCCCGGTTCAGGGCTGCGGCCAGGACCGCGATTTGCTGCCGGGTCCGTTCCAGATCACGCTTGTCGATGGCCTCGTTTACTCCCGGAATGACCACCGCGGCGTAGCCGGTGTACTGGCCGGGAGCATAAATCGCGTGCTTGAACCAGGGGCGGTTCGGCAGCCCCTCGGGAATCAGCAGGGCGCGTTCAGCCTGGCGCAACGCCTGATTGAGCCGGGCAGATCCATTCCCGGGATTCTCCTGCTTGCGATGGATTCTGGCTCCGGCATCCCGAAATTGATGGGCGGCGCGAATGGCTTCGGCAAAGTCCGGCCGCTGCCCGCCGAAAACCGCCTCGGATTTATGGCGTGCGGCTTCCACGTAGGCGACGATTTCCTTGCCATATTCTTCGTAGTCATAGGGCAGCACATCGACATCGGACATGCGGACGACTTCCAGCCCAAAGACCCGCGCCATCTCCTGCTCGTAGGTAAAATCAGGGTCGCCGAATTTTTTAAACCAGTTGAAGTTGTCGAAGACGGAGTGATACACGCCATACGAACCACTGGAACTTACGTCCGACGACGGCACCCCGAGATGCTGCAGGAAAACGGTGTAGTCCGAGCCGCTGCCCAGGTCTCCGACCGGCACATCGGATTTTCCTGGCGCGGCTGGGACACGGTCCGTACTGCCGATATCCTGTGTGGGCCTGCGTTCGGCATCGCCTCCCGATTGGCTGCTCCTTCGCCATTCGTCGTATAGCATGCCGCCCTTAGGGCTAGGCACGACCCGGGTCACGTCGCGGATAAACTGCTTGAGCGTGGGCACGGATGATGCCCCGAACTTCGAACCGGACACCGCGACATCCATGTTGAAGTAGGCCACGGCGTTGGCCAGTTCGGTTTCGTGCTGTTCGCCCCACTCCGTGGAGCCGATGAGTCCTTCTTCTTCGCCGTCCCAGCTGCCGATGACGATGGTCCGCTTCGGCTTCCAGCCTGACTTCAGCAATTCGCCGAGGCCATGCACCGATTCCAGCATCGCAGCGGTGCCGCTATTGGGATCAACCGCGCCATATACCCAGGCGTCGCGATGATTGCCCGCCACCACCCACTCGTCCGGGAGCTCGCTGCCGCGCACCCGGCCGATCACATCCCAGATGGTGCGGAATTGGTAGTCCTGTTTGAGGCGCATCTTCACTTTGGTCGGTCCCGGTCCGACGTGATAGGTGAAGGGCAGGGAGCCTTGCCACTCGCGCGGAGAATCGGGTCCGCCCAGATGCTCGAGGATGGGCCATGCGTCCGCGTAGGAGAGCGGCGTGGTGGGAATGCGGGGCAACTGCGCCGCCTTCCCGGGAGGCGTGCGTCTGGAATCCTCGAGCGAGGGCACCGAGGCTATTCCGGGCGTGGTGGGATCGCCGGGATATTCAAACATGTACCCGATGGAACCGCGCTGCACGCCGGTATCGGGACGCCAGGGGCCCTGCGGATATTTATCGCCGTGGCGCCAGCCGTCGTCGGCGGGATCGGAGTAGATGAGTACGCCGGCCGCGCCATGTTCCTGGGCCACGAAGGCTTTCACGCCGCGAAAGTTTTGCCCGTAACGCACCAGCACGATCTTGCCTCGAACATCGATCTTCATCTGCTCGAGCCTCTGAAAGTCGGCGGGCGATCCGTAGTTGGCATAAACGACTTCTGCTTCCACGTCACCTGATGGCGACATGCTGTTAAACGGCATCACTACGCGGGGATCATCCTGGTAGGGATCGCCGTTCACCCGCTCCCGCGTGGGCCCGTGCATGGTGACGCCCTCGGGCGCGGTCACGTCCACGCTGATTTCCGCCGGGTAGTTCATCCAGACCCGGTATTCGACCAGCTCAGTTTCGAGGCCGGCCTCGCGGAACTTTTGGGCAACGTAGTCGGCTGTGGCCTTGTCTTCGGGAGTGCCAGCCATGTGCGGCGCCTGAGTAAGGATGCGCAGGTGTTCTTCGGCGCGCTTGGGGTCGGGCACGGACAGGAAGCGGCTTTCGAGGGCAGTCTCGCCGGCCGAACTGCGGAAGCCGAAAAGGGGCGCGGCAGGCGTGTCCTTTGTGGCGGTCGTCGTTCGAGAGGTTCCCCCCAGGTTGGAAAGGAAAAAAATGGAAAAGAGAACGAGGGGAAGAACGGCTGCGGAAATAAATTTCATCTGGCTCCTGGACAGGCGCGTAGCCAATCGCTCAAATTCTGGCGAGGTCACTCAGCGCAGTCAACGTTTCCTCAAAATCCGGAAGCTGGTCCACGGGATAGATGCGCGCAAACCGGATCCGTCCCACCTGGTCGATGACGAAAACAGCGCGCTCACTGGCCCCCTGGAAAGGCTGCACTTCCCGCAACACTCCATACTCCCGGCTGATTTCTCCGTGCGGCCAGAAATCGCTGGCCAGCAGAAAATCGAAGGGGCCAAGGTCGCGCTCCCAGGCAGCCGCGTTCATGATGTGATCGACGCTGATGCCGAGCACTTCCGCCTGCCGCGCCTGAAATTTTTCCCGCTCCACCTGGTAGGTAACCAGCTGCTGGGCGCTGACCGGGTCCCAGTTTGCCGGATAAAAAGCCAGGACCAGGTTGCGCCGGCTGCGCTGCTCCGAGAGGCGGAATTGTTTTCTCACGCCACCTATCAGCACTGGAGCATCGAAGTCGGGCGCCATGTCGCCGGCCTGCAACAAAAGTCGTTCACCTCATCCCCAGTTTGGGTCGGACACTCTTTTCCGACGCCTTTGCGGTTGATCTCAGACTGGGCAGACTAAAGCAGTACGTCAAGAGCGTTAAGTCAAAAACATCAAAGTCAAAGGCGTCGGACAAGAGTGTCCGACCCACACGGCTAACGTATCTGGCCGTTGCCCGTTACCTGGTACTTGGCCGAAGTCAGCTCCGCCAGGGCGAAGGGGCCGCGGCAGTGCAGTTTCTGGGTGCTGATGCCCATTTCCGCGCCGAAGCCGAATTCGCCCCCGTCGGAAAACCGGGTCGAAGCGTTCCAGTACACCACCGCCGAATCCACCTGCCGGAGAAACAGTTGCGCCTGGGTTTCATCGCTGCTCACGATGGCGTCCGAGTTTTTGGTGGAGTAGCGGTTGATGTGGGCGATCGCATCTTCGATGCCAGGCACCACCCTGACCGCGATGCACAGCCGCAGATATTCTTCGCTCCAATCCTGCGCTTCGGCGGCGCCGACACGCATTCCTGCGGCCAACCGGCGGGTCTCGTCGTCGCCGCGCACCTCGACTCCGCCCGCCAACAGCTTCTTGACGATGCGGGGAACATATTCCGCCGCGATGCTCTGGTGCACCAGCAGCTTCTCCGCGGAATTGCACACCGAGGGACGCTGCGTCTTGGCATTGATCACGATGCCATCGGCCATTGCGAAATCCGCGGACTCGTCCACAAAGATGTGGCAGTTCCCTGCCCCGGTCTCAATCACCGGCACAGTGGCGTTGTCCGCGACATAGGAAATCAGGCCGGGACCGCCGCGCGGAATGAGCACGTCCACCAGGCCGCGCGCCTTGATCAACTCATGTACGGAATCGCGCGTGCTTGAATCCAGCAGCTCGATTGCGCCCTCGGGGACTCCATCGACGCGGTTCAGAATCTCGACCAGCATCTGATTGCTGTGGGCCGCTTCCTTGCCCCCGCGCAGCACAATGGCGTTTCCGGTCTTGAGGACTAAAGAGGCACAATCCACGGTCACATTCGGCCGCGATTCATAGATGACGCCCACCACGCCCAGCGGCACGCGCACTTTGCGGATATGCAGGCCGTTGGGACGGGTCCACTCCGCGATGGTCTCACCGACCGGATCCGGAAGGCTGGCCACCTCGCGCACGCCCGACACCATGGCCGCGATGCGCTCCGGGGTGAGGAGCAGGCGGTCGCGCATGGCACCGGTGAGTCCGGACGACTGCAGGTCTTTCTGATTGGCAGCTGTAATGCTCTCCGCAGCGGCGGCAATCGCGTCCGCCATCGCCAGCAGGATGGCATTCTTTTGTGCCGTCGTGAGCTGTGCCAGCCGGGCTGCGGCATTCTTCGCGCGTAGCAGCTTCTCGCGAGTCGAGCTGGGGGTACGGACGCTAGTCGCCATCGGAAGACTTTCTTTTCTGGGGAGGAAAATAAGTTCCGATCTTGCGCTCCAGGGCCCAGGGAATGGCGTTCGCATGGCGGCCGTTGGCGATGGCGACGCTGGCGCCGGCTTCGCTGGCCAGTTTGGCGGCGCGGAGCTTGGAGCGCATGCCTCCCGTGCCCAGCTTGCCCTGGCCGTTGCACACGGCTTCCATGGGCGCGGTCAGTTTGCTGATGGTGCGCAACAGGCGCGGGCGTTTACCATTGGGGAAATAGAAACCATCGACATCGGTGAGCAGTAGCAGCCAGTCCGCCTTGACCGCGGTGGCCAGCAGTGCGCTCAGCTCATCGTTGTCGCCGAAGGCTCCCACCAGTTCGCGCACCGAAACGCTGTCATTCTCATTCACCACCGGCACCACGCCCAGCTTCAGCAATTCATGCAAGGCATTCTGCAAATTGCGGTAGCGGATGGGCGACGTGAAGTCGTCGCTCGAAAGCAACAGCTGAGCGACGACCTTCTTGCCGAAAAAAAGCTGTTCGTAGGTATGCATCAGCAGGCTTTGCCCGACCGCCGCGCAGGCCTGCATCAGGGGCACGGTGGAGGGCCTCTGCCGAAGGCCGAGGTGGGTCATGCCGGAAGCGATGGCCCCGGAACTGACGATCAGATATTCGTGGCGCGAAAGATCGAGCTGATCGACCAGCGCCCGCATGCGGTTAGTGTCGATGCGGCCGCCGGGCGCGATCAGACTGGTGCCGACTTTGACTACGAGACGCATTTTGGAACTTCTAATTTAGCAATTAAGAGGGATTTGGGCGAATGACAGCCGAGCTTCGGTCGGCCGGGCGGGCGAGGGCGCCCGCCCTACAGGTTCATCGCCGGGTTAAACTGTTTTCATGGTTGTAAAAGATTCAACCCAGCGCTTTTCGTCGCGTGTGGAGAACTACGTTCGCTACCGGCCGGGGTATCCGGCTGCGGTCATTGATCTGCTGAAGAATGAATGTGGGCTGACTTCCGCCTTCGCCATCGCTGATGTGGCTTCGGGAACCGGCCTCTTCACCCGCATGCTGCTGGAGAACGGCAACCGCGTCTTCGGCGTGGAGCCGAATTCCGACATGCGCCGGGCGGGGGAAGAATTTCTGCGCGCATACCCGCATTTCACCAGTGTGGCGGGCACGGCTGAAGCCACGACTCTGGCCGATCACAGCGTCGATCTGGTCACAGCGGCGCAGGCGGCGCACTGGTTTGATCGCGAAAAATCGCGGAGCGAGTTCAATCGCATCTGCCGGCCCGGGGGCTGGACGGTGCTGCTCTGGAATGAGCGGCGCACGGGATCCACGCCCTTCCTGCGCGCTTACGAGCAGTTGCTGGTGCAGTACGGCACCGACTATCAGGAGGTTCGCCACGAGCGCACTACGGAGCAGATAGAGACTTTTTTCGCGCCCTCGCGATTTCGGTTCCACGTTTTTGAATACCGGCAATGGTTCGATTATCCCTCCCTTGAAGGTCGATTGCTGTCCTCGTCCTACACGCCGCAACCTGGCGAAGCCACGTTTGCGCCAATGCTGCGCGAATTGCGGCGGATCTTTGATGTGCACCAGGTGGATGGCCAAATCGAGGTCGAATACGACACGCGGGTATATTACGGACAGTTGGTTTGAACCCCCGCTATAACGGCATCAACCACCAAGGACACGAAGGTTCACGAAGGAAGAGCGCATGCCTGGTGAGAAGACGTTTCACATGACCCCCGAGGAATTCCGGCGCCACGGACATACTGTGGTGGACTGGATCGCTGACTACTACGCGCGCATCGAGTCGTATCCGGTGCTCTCACGTGCCCAACCGGGGCAAATCCGGGCGTCGCTGCCGGCTGATCCTCCGGCACAGGGCGAATCTTTTCCCGCGATTCTCGCCGACATTGAAAAGCTGATTCTGCCCGGCATCACGCACTGGCAATCGCCCAACTTTTACGCCTACTTTCCTTCCAATGCTTCCGGTCCGGCGATTCTCGGCGACCTGCTTTCTTCCGGCCTGGGCGTGCAGGGAATGCTCTGGGCCACCAGCCCGGCCTGCACCGAGCTCGAGACCCATGTGCTGGACTGGCTGGTCTACATGCTGGGCCTGCCGCAGAAATTTCTTTCCACCAGCAGTGGCGGAGGCGTGATCCAGGACACGGCTTCGAGCGCATCGCTGTGCGCGCTGCTGGCGGCGCGGGAGCGGGCAACCAACTTCGCCAGCAACCAGCGTGGCTGCGACGGCAAGCTGGTCGCCTACACTTCGTCACAGGCCCACTCTTCGCTCGAGAAAGACGCCCAGATCGCCGGCATTGGACGCAACAACCTGCGCCTCATCGACATTGACGAAACCTTCGCCATGCGCCACGAGGCGCTGGCGCGGCAGATTGAACAGGACCGCCGCGCTGGGCTGCTCCCGTTCTTCGTGTGCGCCACGGTAGGTACTACGTCGTCGAATGCGATTGATCCGGTGCCTGAAATTGCCCGCATCTGCGGCGAGCACAAGCTCTGGCTGCACGTGGACGCCGCCATGTCCGGCACCGCCGCGCTTTGTCCTGAATTCCGCCATACCCACGCCGGCCTCGAATCTGCCGACAGCTACTGCTTCAATCCGCACAAGTGGATGTTCACCAACTTTGACTGCGATTGCTTTTACGTCGCGGACCGCAGGGCCCTGATTCAGACTTTGAGCGTGCTGCCGGAATACTTGCGCAACCAGGCCACCGAGACCGGGGCCGTGATCGATTATCGCGACTGGCAGATTCCGCTGGGGCGGCGCTTCCGGGCATTGAAGCTATGGTTCGTGATCCGGCACTATGGCGTGGAAGGCCTGCAGCACCACATCCGGCAGCACGTCGCATGGGCGCAGCAGTTCGCGGGCTGGGTGAGGAACGACGAACGCTTTGAGCTGGCCGCGCCCGCGCCCTTGAACCTGGTGTGTTTCCGTCACCGGGGCGGAGACGAAATCAACCAGTGCTTGATGGACCATCTCAATCGCAGCGGAGATCTTTATCTTACGCACACGCGCCTCAACGGCCGGCTGACCCTGCGCCTCTGCGTGGGCCAGACCAATACCACCGAGCGGCACGTCGAGAAAGCCTGGAAACGAATTCAGGAAGAAGCCGCGAAGCTGGGTTGATTCAGTGTGTGGGTCGGACACTCCTGACCGACGCAGTTGACTCTGACTTTGGGTCGTTGAAAGACCAGCGATCGAGATCCACTTGAACAGCGACAGTTGTTAAACCGTCGGCGTCACTGTGACACCTGCACGAGTGGGACGCTCGCGCCTACATGACGAGATCCCTGCGCGCCTTGCGGGCGAGATACTTCCCCCGGCCCGTAAGAAAGCGTGCCAGGGAATTCGCCACGCCTTCCAGCAGCACCCGGTCCTCGGCTCCAAACGCACCTTCGCGATCGCTCTCAACGCTAAGCACTCCCAATTCCCGCGAGGCCAACTTTATTGAGATCAGAATCTTGGAACGGGTTTCCGGCAGCGCCACTTCATCCGGGATGTCTCGGCCTGCCCGCAACGGCTGCTGGGGCGCGCCTTCTCCCACCGTCAGGAAAATTCCGACCCAGGCATAATGTCGCCCGCGGCAGAGCAGATCGATCACATCCTCCAGCGGAGAATGATGCGCGGAAGGCCGGCTGGCCGCGAGCAAACGTTCGACGTCAGCCAGCAACTGGCGCGTGGGACGATAAACTTTCAAGGGCGATCCTGAGGGCAAGAAAAATCGAGGCCAGTGTAATGGCAGGTGCGGCGAGGGTCAACGGTTTTGGTGCAACCCGGTGATAAGCAATTGGGCCGTTCTACGGAGGGAACTGACCGGGCTCCGCAAACAGCGCAGTCCTGGTGAGTGTCCCCACCCTGTCTCTCCAAAAAACGGAGAGACGAGGATGGGGCCCCCTCGGAGGACGAAGAACGGCCAAGGGCTGACTCTTTCCTATCTCTTCTCCAATTCCCTGGGCTTGTCTGGAACGGAATTCGTTGACGCGTCGGGACGCCAGGCAGTGGCGTTGGCTCCGGCTGAGGGGTTTACGCCGAAATCCCATACGTACAGGTTCATTCCATCTTTCCCCAATAACTCGATCACTGCGTATTCTCCGGGCTCGAGGTCGTTCGACGGAGTGACCTTGACCCAGCCACCGGTGAGCCTGGTCTCGGTGGTCGGAACCAGCTTCTGTTCCTGGCTGACCTTGCCGTAGATGGCGATCTTGATGTCTCCGACGATGCGCTTGCCCTTGTTGCTCTGCAGACGCACGATCTTGAAGCGGTCCCAGGCCAATTGCTCTTCTTTTGATTTCTCGGCAATCTGGGTGGCTTTGTCGAGCTGGTCCTGTTGCTCGAGATTGACGTAGATCGCGGGCACCGTGACGTGCGCCTGAATCCTGGCATGCGAGCCGGGGAGTTCGATGGTCTGCTTAGCGCTGGCGATGGGATTGATGGTCGCCCGCAGGATGTTGCCCTTCATGTTCTTATTGAGCTCGCCGCTGCTCTGTTGCAGTTCGACCAGCTGGGGCTGGGTCTGGAAAGTATCGAGGAGAATCACGCCGCCGTCATCGGGCAGGCGCAAACCGGGCGCCACGTGGGGAGATCTGGCTTCGTCGGCCTGGCGCTCGGCCTCCAGCTCCTTGTCGAGCGCCACCGCCTCCGGGGCGGGCTTGCCCGCGGCGCGGTCCTTCTCATATTTGTCGGTGGCCGCCCAGTCCACCAGGGAATTCGGGACTTCTTCCCACTCGTTGCGCTCCGCGCTCAGGTAGCGCACGCGCTCGCCCTTCACTTCCCATTTGGAAGCCAGCTGGTAGGTGCCATCTTTGAGAATGAGTCGCTTGGCGAGCTGCTGCGAGAGGGCGGGCGTGGACGCCAGCAGGAACAACGTGGTTGCCGCCAGCAGGCCGATCACGAATCGATAGAAGTGACGCATGGAGTCAACTACTTAGATGCAGCCTTTGCTGCCCAGTGTACTCCGCAACCGGGCGGATCGTCTGGCCTTCACTCTGCGGCATTTGCGGTCTTTCCCTGCGGCCTCTGCGGTTGAGCTTTCTGAAGTTTTCAGGGCAGGTCAAACCCTTTACCGCAAAGGACGCAAAGGAAGACCGCAAAGTTCGCAAAGACGCAAAACTATTTCTAGGCGCTCGAAAACATTTCTGGCATAATTGGTTGTGCACCCATCCTGCACAAAATTTCAAAGACAATTTAAGGTGAGGAATCGATGTCGGCAAAGTACATCTTTGTGACCGGGGGAGTGGTGTCTTCATTGGGCAAGGGACTGGCGGCGGCCTCGATTGGCTGCCTGCTGGAGAGTCGCGGGCTCAAGGTCAAC
The DNA here is from genome assembly GCA_963752375.1 of Terriglobia bacterium. Lineage (GTDB taxonomy): Bacteria > Acidobacteriota > Terriglobia > Terriglobales > Acidobacteriaceae > JAIQFF01. The sequence continues at coordinate 401,992 of CAVVYF010000027.1, read as the reverse complement.
CTGATGAAGTTTGACCCTTATCTCAACGTCGATCCCGGCACCATGTCGCCCTTCCAGCATGGCGAGGTATTTGTCACCGACGACGGGGCGGAGACCGATCTCGACCTTGGCCATTACGAGCGCTTCACGCATGCCAAACTCTCTCGCGACAATAACTGGACCACGGGACGCATTTACGAGCAGATCATCGCCAAGGAGCGGCGCGGCGATTATCTGGGCAAGACCGTGCAGGTGATTCCTCACGTCACCAATGAAATTAAGGCTGCGATGAAGAAAGTGGCGCAGGATGTGGACGTCGCCATCGTCGAAGTCGGGGGCACGGTGGGCGATATTGAATCGCTGCCCTTCATGGAGGCCATCCGGCAGATGCGGCAGGAACTGGGCCGCGACCACACTTTATTCATGCACGTGACCCTGGTGCCGTTTATCGCCGCCGCTCAGGAACTGAAGACTAAGCCGACCCAGCACTCGGTGAAAGAGCTGCTGAGCATCGGGATCCAGCCCGACATTCTGCTGTGCCGCACCGACCGGTTTCTCTCGAAAGAGATCAAGTCGAAAATCGCCCTGTTCTGCAACGTGGAAGAAGAGGCGGTCATCACCGCCAAAGATGTTGCGTCCATTTACGAAGTGCCGCTGGTGTTCTCGCGTGAAGGCGTGGATTCGCTGGTGCTTCGCTACCTGCGCCTGGAGGCCAAGGATCGCGACCTCAAGGATTGGGAGGACATCGTGCACCGGGTTTACAACCCGAAGGCCGAAGTCACGATCGGAATCGTGGGCAAGTATGTAGAGTACGAAGATTCCTACAAGTCATTGAAAGAGGCGCTGGTGCACGGCGCGCTGGCCCACAACCTGAAGCTGAACCTCAACTGGATTGAAGCCGAAGGACTCGAAACCGGCGACCGCACTTACGAAGAACAGCTTGCCGACTACGACGGCCTGCTGGTGCCGGGCGGATTCGGCAAGCGCGGCATTGAAGGCATGTTGATTGCGATTCGCTACGCCCGCGAACGAAAGGTACCGTATTTCGGCATTTGCCTCGGGATGCAAACCGCTTGTATCGAATTTGCCCGCAACGTCTGTGGACTGGCAGACGCGAACTCCAGCGAATTCGATCCCGCGACGCCGCACCGCGTGATCTACAAACTGCGCGAGTTGCGGGGAGTGGAAGAATTAGGCGGAACCATGCGGTTGGGTGCCTGGACCTGCAAGATCGAACCCGACACGCTGGCCTATAAAATTTACGGCAAGCTCGAAATCAGCGAGCGTCACCGCCACCGTTACGAATTCAATCGCGAATATGAAGAGACGCTCACTGCGGGTGGTTTGCGGATTTCCGGATCGACGCCGGACGGCACTTATGTCGAGATGGTGGAGTTGCCCGATCATCCCCACTTTATCGGATGCCAGTTCCATCCCGAATTCAAATCGAAGCCGCTGGAACCGCATCCGCTGTTCAAAACATTCATCGGGGCCGCATATGAACACGGACTTAAGAGGCGGGCGGACAAGGCCGCTTCCGAAGTGGACATGTTTCACCGGCCGGAGCGGGTTGGCAAAAGATAGTTAACCACGGAGGACGCAGAGGAAACCGAGGTAAGCTATGGCCGGTTTGCTTTTCTCCGCGTCCTCAGTGTCCTCCGTGGTTCGAACATGACCACTTCCTTTCAACTCGACAATGTCAGAATCGGTGCCGGAAACCTCTTCCTGATTGCCGGCCCCTGCGTGATCGAGAGCGAGAAGCATGCTCTGTTCATGGCGGAAGTGATCAAGGGCGTCACCCGTTCACTGAATTTTCCTTTCATCTTCAAAGCTTCTTACGATAAAGCCAACCGGACTTCGATTCGCAGCTATCGCGGTCCTGGCCTGGTCGAAGGCTTGCGTATCCTGAAAAAAGTGAAGGACGAAGTGCACGTGCCGATTCTTACCGACGTGCACGAAACTGCCGACGTAGCCAGGGTTGCGGAGGTCGCGGACATCCTGCAGATTCCGGCCTTCTTATGCCGCCAGACGGACCTGGTTGTAGCAGCGGCCATGACCGACCGCGTGGTGAATATCAAGAAGGGCCAGTTCGTCGCGCCGGCCGATATGCGGCATATCGTGGAGAAATGCCGCACTGCCGGCAACGACAAGATCTTCGTCACCGAGCGCGGATCGAGCTTCGGCTACAACAATCTCGTGGTCGATATGCGTTCCCTCGCCATCATGCGAAAGTTTGTTCCCGTGGTGTTCGACGCCACCCATTCGGTCCAACTGCCATCGTCGGCCGCCGACGGAGATCACGCGGTCAGCGGAGGACAGCCGGAATTCATTCCCGTGCTGGCGCGCGCGGCCGTGGCTGCCGGTGTGGATGGAGTCTTCATGGAAGTTCACGACAACCCGAAGGACGCCAAGTCCGACGGGGCCAATGCGCTCGAATCAACCAGGCTGCGTGAGGTGTTGAAAGAGTTGCAAGCGATACAGAATGCGCTGGCAGCGGCACACGTCAAACCGTGAACCGGTCTCGCCCCATAAATCTGCTACCATTCCGCCGTGCGTTTGAGCTTTCCGTAGAGGCCGCAGATGAAACATCTCCTGATCCCCCTGGCCGCAATTCTGCTCGCTCCGCTCACGGCGTCCAGTGCGCAGACCAAGGCAAACGTTGCGCCCCTGCGAGTCGCGATCGCGGGCATGGTCCACGGCCACGTTGAAGGTTTCCTGCAGCACTCACTTCATCGCGCCGATATCCAGATTGTCGGAATTGCCGAGGCGGACCGGCAAGTCGCAGCCCGGTATGCCGCCCAGTTCAATCTCGACCGCAGCCTGTTCTTCACCGATCTGGAAGACATGCTGCAGAAGACTCACCCGCAAGCCGTCCTGGCCTACACCAACACTTACGATCACCGAAAAGTGGTGGAAATCTGCGCTCGCCACCACATCTCCGTGATGATGGAAAAGCCGCTGGCGGTCAGCGCCGAGGATGCACATGCCATCGCCGAGGCCGCCCGCAAAGGAGGCATCCGCGTGCTGGTGAACTTCGAGACTTCCTGGTATCGCAGCAACCATGCCGCCTATAACATGGTCCACGACAAAAGCATAGGCGACATTCGCAAAGTGGTTGTCCACGATGGTCATCAGGGGCCAAGAGAAATCAACGTACAACCCGAATTCCTGGCCTGGCTTAGCGATCCCAAGCTCGACGGCGGCGGAGCGCTCTATGATTTTGGCTGCTACGGCGCCGATCTGATGACCTGGCTCATGGATGGTCAGCGTCCCACCTCGGTGACCGCAGTCACGCTGCAGATCAAGCCGGAAATTTATTCCCGGGTGGACGACGAGGCCACGATCATTCTGACCTATCCCAAGGCGCAGGCCATCCTGCAGGCGTCGTGGAACTGGCCGTTCGATCGCAAAGATATGGAAGTGTATGGCCAGACCGGCTACGTGATCACGGTGCGCCGCGACGACCTGCGGGTCCGTCTCAAGGGAGGAGAAGAACGACAGGTGGCGGCCAGGCCAGTGCCCGCCCCGTATGATGATTCGTTGTCGCTGCTGCGGGCTGTCGTGCTGGATGGAGCGGCGCCAGGCTCACCTTCATCGCTCGCGACCAACGTGATCGTGGCTGAAATTCTGGACGCAGCCCGGCGTTCAGCCGCGTCGGGAAAATCGGTTCGGCTCACGGGAGATTAAATCTCGCGAAGGTCGGCGCAACCGCCCCGCTCGTGCAGGAATGCGCAGGCACAGGAAGCCTTTGGCCGGGAGACAGAAGGTTCCCTCCCGCACCAGCGGAACGCTCGCGTCTACATTATTATTTCAGCCTGATGCATATCGTTTTCGCCATTGCCGGAATTCTTTCCATCCTCGGCATTCTGCTGGATGCATTCGAGACGGTGGTACTGCCGCGCCGCGTGCAACGCAGCTTCCGGCTGACCAGCTGGTTCTACCGGCGCACCTGGATTCCCTACAGAAAACTCGCGAGCCGCATTCCGGCACGGGCGCGGCGGGAGAATTTTCTTGGCTACTTCGGACCGTTGTCGCTTATTTTCCTGCTGATTTTGTGGGCAGCCGGGCTGATCTTTGGTTTCGCCCTGCTGCAATATGGAGCCGGAGAACACTTCCGGTTAGGCAATGAGCCTCTCACTTTTGGCGTGCTGGTTTACCACAGTGGCGAGACTTTCTTTACCCTGGGCTACGGCGACATTATTCCCAGTTCCGGCCTGGCGCGCGCCCTGGCGGTAATCGAAGCTGGCATGGGCTTTGCGTTTTTAGGCGTGGTGATCGGGTATTTGCCAACCATTTATTCGTCGTTCTCCCAGCGTGAGATCGAAATTTCCCTGCTCGATGCGCGGGCGGGCTCGCCTCCGTCGGCCGCGGAGCTTTTGTCTCGTTTCGGAAACTGTCCGCAGCAGGCTGTACTCGACCAGATTTTCAGAGACTGGGAGCGCTGGGCGGCGGAGGTGTTGGAGAGTCACCTTTCTTATCCCGTGCTGAGTTTTTTTCGCTCGCAGCACAACAATCAATCGTGGCTGGGCGCGCTGATCACGATTCTGGATGCCACCGCGCTGGTGATCGCGGGCGTGGATGGGTTGCGCTTCGAACAATCCAAGGTCACCTTCGCCATGGCGAGGCATGCCGTGGTTGACCTGGCGCAGGTGGTCAATGCACGGTATGCGCCGACCGCCGATGACCGCTTGCCCGCACCGGAACTGGCACGTCTGCGCGAGAGCCTGGCAGGGCGTGGAGTCAAGCTGCGCGAGGGCGCTGCATTCGAAGAGAAGCTGTCTCAGCTCCGTCTGCTGTACGAACCGTATGCGATGGCCATAGCCGCCAACCTTTCAATCACCCTGCCGCCGTGGATCCATCCCGAGAAGTTGAAGGACAACTGGCAGGCCGGTCCCTGGGACCGCGCCATTCAGGCCCGAAGCCTGGCGGGACGGGTGCAGAGTATGGATGATCATTTTTAGAAAAGCTCTCAGCTGTCAGCTCTCAGCTTTCAGTCGCCATAGAGCCGGGCCGGAAGTCTTGCGCATTTTTGTGCCGAAAGCTGAGAGCTGAGAGCTGCTTTCCGCGTGCTAACATCTTTTCCTTCCATGAAACACATTGGCGAAAACGTAGTCCGGATCGAGGCCGAGGCGTTGCGCGCGCTGGCCGACCGCATTGCGGGACCCATGGCGGAGGCTTTCATCAAAGCCGTCGAATTGATCCACGCCTGCAGCGGCCGGGTAGTGGTCACGGGCATGGGCAAGAGCGGCATCATCGCGCGCAAGGTCGCGGCCACGCTCAGTTCTACCGGGACTCCGTCGTTGTTCATGCATCCCGTGGATGCGGTGCACGGAGACCTGGGGATGGTGGTACGGGGCGATGTGGTGCTCGCGCTCTCGGCCAGCGGCGAGACGGAAGAAATCCTACGTTTGCTAGCGACCCTTAAGCGATTGCAGGTGCCGATGGTCAGCATGACCGGCGATGCGGTGTTTGCAAAGGCCGCGGGCGAGTCGCCCGCGACCACACAGACAAGACAAATATCCACCTTGGCGGCGGCGGCGGATGTTGCACTCGACTGCTCCGTGGCCAAGGAAGCTTGCGGGCTCGGCCTGGCCCCTACCGCTTCAACTACCGCCATGCTCGCTCTGGGCGATGCGCTGGCCATGACTCTGGCCGAGAAGCGCGGCTTCAAGGAAGAGGACTTTGCCAACCTGCATCCCGGAGGAAAGCTGGGCAAACGTCTGGCGCGGGTGGAATCGCTGATGCACACCGGCGACGCCGTGCCCCGAGTGACGCCCCAGACCCGGATGCCGGATGTGATCTATGAAATGTCCCGGAAGAAACTGGGCGTGACTGCCGTGGTGGACGGCCAGAAACTGGTGGGAATGATCAGCGATGGCGATCTGCGGCGTCTGCTGGAGAAACGCGGCAAGGATGTATTAGACCTCAGCGCGGGTGAATGCATGACCGCGAAGCCGAGAACGATTGGCGCCACCGAGTTTGCGGCGACGGCCCTGGCCCTGATGGAAGAAAAGAAGATCACGTCATTGGTAGTGGTTGACGACGCACACACTCTTTTGGGAATTGTCCACCTGCATGATCTGTGGGGAACGGAGATGATGTAGGAATTGAGTAATTGGGTAATTGTGCAATTTGAAATCTGTAAATCGCGAGCGCCCGTAAGGTTTTCAATTACTAAATTACACAATTACAAAATTGCTCAATGAGGTGTTCATGTATCACTACGATCCAAACACTGCGCTGGAAGAACTGACCGAAGACGCTACCCTGCCCAACCCGGTCCACGTGCGCGATATGATCCTGCGCAAAAAGCTTGGCCCGGACAAGTCGCTGGAGTTGAATCGCCTGTTTGTCGAATATCAGAAGTTTTTCGGCGAGGCTCAGAAGCTGGGGAAAGAGATATTGGGGCAGTTGGCGGGTTAGTGGGCCAGGAAGGCGATGATCTCTTCTCGCGTAAATCCCGCTTCCCTCAGCAATGAAAGCAGAGTTCCCTTAGGCATGTCCCGGTTGTGCTTTGGGACAACGGCGCGACGCTTTGATACCGGATGATAGAAGACGAAATGACTTCCCGAAGAGCGATCGAGAATAAATCCATTACTCTCCAGAAATCTGACGACCTCACGTGGCCGAACAGCAGGGAGCTTCGCCATACCGGATAACCTCGTTCGGAGGTAGATCTGCTCCTATTAAACTCCGAAGACTGTTTTCTTAGTGGGAGTATTCCAGATCCAGGGAGGCTACCAGGGTTTCGTCGTCGGTGGGAATCGGTTCCTTGTGCTTCTTCAGGCTCTCGATGTAGGCAGCTATCGCGTCTTTGGCCATCCTTCGCGCCTCTGCCAATGTGCGTCCATACGTGACACAGCCGGGCAGAGCGGGTACCAGCGCAGTGAAGCCGCCCTCGGGTTCCGGCCGGAGCATGATGTTGTAGTGGTAGCGCGCTTTAGCCATTGGACTATCGGAATTCTATCTTGGCAGCAAAGACGAGTCAAAGTTGACTTGAAAGCCGGCGATCGACGTGGCTCTGGGACCAAGCAACAGCCGACCGTGTCTCAACGGTGCACGAGCACTCGAAAGCGCAGTCTCATCATTTACAATAACGAATTCCCTATTCCCCAGGACCCCTGACTATGCATCGCTGGTCTCAACTCTTTATTCCTACTCTGCGCGAGGCGCCTGCGGACGCTGAAGTCGCCAGCCACAAATTCCTGGTCCGCGCCGGATACATCCGCCAGCTGGCTGCCGGGATTTACTCCTATCTCTTCATGGGACAGCGCTCCTTCAACAAGATCATCGGAATCGTTCGCGAAGAGATGGACAAGATCGGCCAGGAATTCTACCTGCCCGCGATTCATCCGCGCGAATTGTGGGAGGCCAGCGGCCGCTGGGCGGTGATGGGCGACACTATGTTCCGGCTGAAAGACCGCAAGGGCGCCGACCTCTGTTTAAGCATGACGCACGAAGAGGTCATGACCGAAATCGCGCGCAAGGAGCTGCGCAGCTACAAACAGCTGCCCCAGATCTGGTACCAGATTCAGAGCAAGTTTCGCGATGAGGCACGGCCCAAATCCGGGCTGCTGCGGGTGCGGCAGTTCCTCATGAAGGATTCATACTCTTTCGACATCGACGCCGCCGGCCTCGATGTTTCCTACCAGAAGCACTACGACGCCTACTGCCGCATCTTCGATCGCTGTGGACTGAAATACATGGTGGTCGAAGCGGACTCAGGCGCCATGGGCGGATCGCAGTCGCACGAATTCATGGTGCGGACGCCGGCCGGCGAGGACCGCATCGTGAGCTGCGAAAAGTGCAAGTACGCCGCCAACCTGGACAAGGCAACTTCGAAGCTGGCGGCGGTCGAAGACCTCAGGGCCGAGGGCGACGGCAAGCCGCTCGAAGTCCACACCCCGGGAATGAAGACGATTGAGGACGTGGCGAAATTTCTGGGGGTCTCGCCAAAGAACAAGATCAAGACGCTGGCGCTGATGATGGAAGTCCTCGATCCGAAGACGGGTAAAGCGTCGGCGCGCGCAGTGATATTGCTGATGCGCGGCGATCATCAGATGAATGAGGTCAAGCTGTCGGCCGCGCTGGGAGGCAGGGAAACACGTCCCATGCAGGAAGAGGAAATCCGGCAGTTGTTTCATTCTCCCGCCGGATTCCTGGGGCCAGTCGGCGTCGAGTGGGCAAAAGACATGAACGACGCTCCGCGTCCGCTGCTGCTGGTGGACCAAGCGCTCGAAGGCCGCAGCAACCTGATCGGCGGAGCCAACAAGGAAGACTATCACCTCAAGAACATCACGCCGGGCCGCGACTTCCAGCCTACTGGGTATGTCGATCTGCGCAGCGTGACCGCAGGAGAAGACTGCCCCAATTGTGACGGGACCCTGCGCATCGACACTGCGGTAGAGATCGGCCACATCTTCAAGCTGGGCTACAAGTATTCGCAGTCGATGGGCGCCCGCGTGTTGGACAAGAATGGCAAGGAAGTCACGCCCATCATGGGCAGCTACGGAATCGGAATTGAGCGCATTCTGACCGCGGCCGTGGAACAGGACAACGATGAGAATGGTTTCTGGCTGCCGCCGCAGATTGCGCCTTTTGAAATCGTAGTAACACCCACCAACGTGGGCGACGAGAAACTCCTGAGCACCGCCGTGGACATTGCCCAGCGCCTCGAGGCCGCCGGCTACGAAGTCCTGCTCGATGACCGGGACGAACGCCCCGGGGTCAAGTTCAAGGATGCCGATTTAGTGGGTATCCCCTTTCGTATCACCGTCGGGAAGAAGGTTACCGAAGGTACCGTGGAAGTGGTTCGGCGCTCGACTCGGCAAATGGAGGATGCTAGCATCTCCGCAATCACCGATTATTTCGGAAAGAACCTGCGGTCTGCGCGGTGAAGCGGTTGCGCGCGACCGGAAGCGGAGCGCGCTATGAAGATGGTTTTCGGCATTCTGATCATTGTGGGCTCGGTCATTCTGATCGCCACCCTGGCGCCCCCCTACTTCAGCAACTATCAATTCGAGGACGTCCTCAGGACCGAATCGCAGATGACCACCTATACCACCAAGACCGAGGATGTGATCCGCGACGAAGTTTTCAAGAAGGCCCAGGAAATGGATATCCCCATTTCCAAGGAACAAATCAAAGTGGTGCGCAACGGAGTGGTGGGCACCGGCACGGTTGAGATCGATGCCAGCTATATCGTCCACGTGAACCTGCCCGGATATCCCATGGACCTGCACTTCGACGCTTCCGCCAGAAACAAGGGCGTTTTCTAAAATCGTACGGCGCGGGTGCAACCCGTCCTGATTCGCGCTCCGGAGCGGGAACCTGGAAGGCTACCCCCTCTTACTTCAGTACTCTTGTTTCCCAATCTGGTCACTACCTACCATTCAGGAATACCTGTACAGGGACGTCCCCATTGAGTGGGACCGGCATGGACTCGTTCGCCGGACTCGGCAGTGCAAATGCAAGGAATGGGCTCGGCTGTGTGTGCGACGTCGTAGATTGTACGGAGGATGTATGAAGTTGGGAAACAGGCTGTTGTGGCTGGTGCTGGCTGCGGTTGCCATGCTGGGCTGGGCGGGATGCGGAGGCGGTTGTCCTACCACTTCCTTAAGCAGCAGCAGCAGCGGCGGTGGGGGTTCGACGGGAGGAACCACGACCGGCGGCACGGTTTGCGGACCGGGGACCAACCCAGGCGGCGGAGGTGGAGGAAACAACGCTTCCCTGCTCTACTACCTCGACAGTGCCAACAGCAGGATTCTCGGTGCCGGCCTGAGTACATCCGGCGCTTTCACGGCCCTGACTCCGTTCACCGCTCCGGCGCTTCCGAGCGGCGTGGGCAATGACATGGCAATCGTCAACCAGAAATTCCTGTACCTGCCGCAAAGCGACACGCTGACCATTCAGGCCTTCAGCATCGACCACACCAGCGGCGCCCTGACCACCATCAGCGGAAGTCCTTTTGCCACCGCGGGCGCGGACTCGATCACCAGCGATCCCGCCGGGCGCTTCCTGTTTGTGGGGAATCAGACGACGGGATCGGTTTCCGTCTTTCAGATCAATGCCACGACCGGAGCACTGGTAGCGGCGCCGGGCTCGCCATTTTTTGCCTTCAATCTGGATTTCGCCGAGGTCCTGGCGGTCGATGGCACGGGAAAATTCCTCTATGTCGGTCAGGATTTTGCCGCTCTGCCGGTGCATGGCTTTGCCATCGACCAGAATAACGGCGCGCTTTCCCCGCTGGTGGGAAGTCCCTTCAGTTTGGGTGTGGCGGGGGTGCGAACCGATTTCACCGGCAAGTTCGCGGTGGGACTCTCCGGCGTTTTCGGCGACAACCACCTGTACGTTTTTGCCATCGATCCGACCACGGGCGGGTTGACTGCAGTCACCAACTCTCCCTTCGCCACCACCATGGCCACACCGGAGAAGCTGCGCATTCATCCCAGCGGTCAGTTTGTCTATGCCTTCGGAGAGGACAACAGCAGCGCTCCTGCGGCCACCGAGGGTTTCACCCTTGATCCCAGCTCAGGCGCCTTGACTCACCTGGCGGGCTCGCCGTTCACCGGCCTGCCCATTGTGGGCGATTGCAAGTGGGACCAGGGAGGTGCAGAAGCATTCTGCGCTGACGCGGCCGCCACTGCCTTTTCGGTACTGGATACCAGTACTTCCACCGGTGCTCTGACGCACGCGGTGCCGGACCTGACGGTTACGGACAATACAGTGTTCGCTCCCACCGATTGAAACCCGGGACGGTACCTGGCTGCCAACCATCCGGCAGGTCAAAAACATGGGCCGGCAGGGTAAGATAGAGGAAGTCTATCCGAACTCAATCGAGGATGCGGAGCGCTCTGCCCGGCCGGGAGAGAGATTTCTGACGCCGGATAACGGCAAGTGTGTGCTCCGTCGTCTAAGACAGTAGAGGCGCCTCCGCTTATCTCATTGTGGCCATAAGACTCAAGATCCCGACCGGCAAGAGACCTGGCCACCCCGGAAGGGGATGGTCCTTCCACGACCCGCTATTGCGTACCGCGCTGGTAGTCTTCCTCGTCCTGGCCACCGTGGGCGGGGGGTTCTTCACCTATTACTACGTGAAGTTTGGCCGCATGATCGACCAGCGCTTCAGGGGTCCGGTGTTCGGCAACTCGGCCCGAATCTACGCCATCGCGCGGCCCGTTCAGGTGGGCGAAAAGATCGAAGCCAAAGAGATTGCGGTCCAGCTGCGCCGCGCCGGGTATGACCAGAACGGCAAATCGCCGATGGGCAGTTACCGCCTCTTTGAAGGCGGCATCGAGATCAAGCCTGGTTCCGACTCCTATCACAGCCCGGAATCGGCCACCATCCATGTCCGCGGTGGCAAGGTGGAAAGCATCACCAGCAAGTCGGGGGACCTGGCCGCCTACGAGCTCGAACCGCAGATGATCACTTCGCTGTTCGATGCCGGGGACCGCTCCAAGCGACAGCTGGTTACCTACGATGAGATTCCGAAGCTGATGGTGGATGCGGTGCTGGCCATCGAAGACCGGCGCTTCTTTCAGCACGGTGGGGTGAACTTCCTGCGTCTGGCGGAGGCCACCTGGATTGACGTCATCCACGGCCGCCACGAGCAGGGCGGCTCCACCATTACCATGCAGCTTTCCCGGAAGTTCTTCCTGACTCCGGAAAAGACCATCAAGCGCAAATTGTCGGAGATGCTGATTGCGGTCGAAATGGAGCAGAAGCTCAGCAAGCAGCAGATCTTCGAGTTCTATGCCAATCGCGTCGATCTGGGCCAGCGCGGTTCCTTCACCATCAATGGCTTTGGCCAGGCAGCGCAAGCCTACTTCAACAAGGACTTGAAGGACGTGACCCCGGCAGAAGCGGCGCTGATTGCAGGAATTATCCAGGCGCCCAGTTATCTTTCACCCTACCGCCATCCCGAGCGGGCGCTCGAACGGCGCAACCTGGTGCTGGACGCCATGGTGGAAACCCATACTCTGACCCAGGCGGAAGCGGAGAAGGCCAAGGCCACCCCGCTGAAGCTGGCGCCGCCCAACGTCGAGGCCAGCGACGCACCCTACTTCGTCGATCTGCTGCGGGACACGCTGATCACCAAGCTCGACGAGCGCCAGATGAACGACCAGGGCTATCGCATTTATTCGACCATCGATCCTGACCTGCAAAGAGCGGCGGCGGCGGCGGTGCAGAGCGGCATGAAGCTGGTGGACGACCAGGTCACCAAACTGCGCACCAAGCGTAAGCGGATCGGAAAAAACAAGTACGAGACCACCGTTCTGCCCGGACCGCAGGCCCAGGTGGCGATGGTGGTGATGGATCCCCACACCGGCGAAGTTCTCGCCCTGGTGGGCGGCCGGAATTATGGCGTGAGCCAGTTGAACCATGCGGTGGCGAAGCGTCCGACGGGATCGATCTTCAAACCCTTCGTTTACGCCGCCGCCATGAACACGGCGCTGGACGGGGCGAATCCCATATTCACTCCCGCGACGCTGGTGCAGGATGCACCCAGCACCTTCGCCTACGGCGACCAGATTTACGAGCCGCGCAACTACAAAGAGGAGTACCACGGCGACGTGACCGCGCGTTATGCCCTGGCCATGTCCCTGAACAACGCCACCGTGAAGATGGCGGAAGAAGTGGGCTACGACAAAGTGGCTGACCTGGCCAAGGCCGCTGGGATCACGTCGGTGAAGGCCACGCCCGCCATGGCACTGGGCGCTTACGATGCCACACCGCTCGATATGGCGGCGGCCTACACCGTATTCGCCAACGGCGGGGTGCGCATTTCTCCGACCCTGGTCAACTCGGTGCGGAACGCCAACGGCGATATCGTGCTCGATTTCAAGCCGGACACTCACCCCGTCCTCGATCCCCGCGTAGCTTATGTCATGACCGACATGATGGAAGGGGTGATGAACTACGGCACCGCATACACCGTACGCCAGCTCGGCTTCACCGCCCCCGCCGCCGGCAAGACAGGAACCTCGCATGACGGCTGGTTTGCAGGCTATACCAGCAACCTTTTATGCATTGTCTGGGTCGGATATGACGACTACAGCGATATCCGCCTGAGCGGCGCCCAGACCGCGGCCCCGATCTGGGCGGAGTTCATGAAGAAGGCCGTGACCTTGCCGCAGTACGCCGATGCCAGGGCGTTCTCGCAGCCCTCCGGCGTAGTGGATGTGCAACTCGACAAGACCACCAATCTGCTGGCCACGCCTTCGTGCCCGGAAACCTACAGCGTAGCCTTTATCGCCGGGACTGAACCCAGCGAGACCTGCGATCAGGGCGCGGGCATGCGCGGATTCTTCTCCCGTGTATTTGGTTTAGGCGGCGAGAAGGCGCTTCCGCCCCCACCGCCCGGCGCCCAGCCCGGCACCCCGCCCGGAGCTACGGGCACGGCGGCCGAAGATCCCGGCAAAAAGAAAAAAGGTCTTTTCGGCAAGATTGCGGGTATCTTTAAGGATGACAAACCGTCTAACGATCCGCCACCCAAACCGGCGGACACGGACGGTAAGGGTCCTCAGTAGACGAGCCCGCACCGAGTTGGCTCTGTCTTCAGGAGCGGACTTATGGGTCGTCAATCTCTGCTGTACCTCCTGCTTGCCTCGCTTGTCCCCACTCTTTCAGCAGCTCAGGTTCATCATTTCGCCCAGGCTCATTCTTCTGAGCAGGTTGAGGTCAGTCCGCCGCCGGTGCGACGGGCCGATCCCCCGGCGGCCGACGCCGCCGTCGCCGACCTTGAAGCTCGCGGCGATGCCTTGCGCGCCGATAAGTTCTATCTGGACGCCCTGGATTACTACCGGGCGGCGCTGAAGAAAGAGCCCAACAGCGCCAGGCTATACAACAAGACTGGCATCAACGAACTGCAGATGGCGCGCTTCGGCGAGGCCCACAAGGATTTCCAGCGCGCAATCAAGAATGATCGCGAGTTTGCCGACGCCTACAACAATCTGGGGGTAATTTATTATCTCCAAAGAAAGTACGGAAAGGCCATCAAGCAGTACGAAAAGGCGATCAAGCTGCGCCAGGATTCAGGCTCATTTTTCAGCAATCTAGGGGCGGCCTATTTTTCCAAGAAAGACTACGTGAAGGCCAGCCTCGCCTACAACCAGGCGCTCCAGCTGGACCCCGACATCTTTGAGCGGACTTCGCACACCGGGGTGCTGGCCCAGATGTCATCGCCGGGTGACCGCGCCCATTTTTACTACGTGCTGGCCAAGCTCTACGCCAAAAGTGGGGTCGCGGACCGCTCCCTGCAATACCTGCGGCGGGCCATGGAAGAAGGCTACAAAGGGATTGACGACGTCTATAAAGACTCGGAATTTGCCGGACTACGCAAGGATCCCCGGTTTACCGAGCTCATGGCGGCGCGGCCAGTGGCAATTTCGGAATAGACACAGCATTTACAAACATTTACAAAAACCCGCGAAACTTTCTGTGGGGACGGGGTTTAGAGAGATTAATTACTCCTGAAAACAACAGGGTGAGTAAGGAGAAACGGTAGCCCATCGGTCGTCGACCCGAGCACGCCCCAAGCAGACGACCGGTGGGTTTTTGTTTGCCCGGCAGGGCCGCTTCGGCGCGAGGGTCAGCGATGGCCAGCTGCTAATTGCTGTCCCCGCTATCCTTTCCGATGTACTTCTCCACCGCTTGTTTCCATTTTCCTTGCGCCTTCAGAATGAATTCGATCACGTCCCGCAGCGCTCCGTCGCCGCCGGCGTGAGGGGTCACGTAATGGGCGGCGTCCTTGACCTCGCGGCGCGCATTGGCAACGGCGACGGAAAAGCCGCAGTTCCGCATGACCGGAAGATCAATCACGTCGTCCCCGACGAAGGCTGCCTCGCCTGCGCTAAGTCCTTCCGCGCTCAAGATTTCGCGGAAGGCTTTCAACTTGTCTTGAATGCCCTGGTGGACCTGCTCCAGCTTGAGGTCGCGGGCGCGCAACGCCACAGTTGGAGAGTTGCGCCGGGTGATGAGTCCTGTCCTGATGCCGGCGATACGGGCAATCGAAATGCCGGCACCATCCTGAGCGTGGAAGCCCTTGGCTTCAACCACGATTTGTCCGGACGCCGCGCCCCCGGATGGACTGGCAGTGGGCACGGGGAAGACAAAGAGTTTGCCGTCGGTGAGGACGCCATCCACGTCGAAGAGAAGGAGCCTAATTTTTTTGGCGCGGGCCTTGGCGGATGATGGTTTCGGCATTGCCCGGATTCTAGCACCGGGCCCGGCGCTTTATGCGTGGGCAATCCACAGGATCGGAAACTGCTTTCCGAGTTTTTCGAAGTCCCGGTCGGAAGTCACCAGGATGGCCTGGTTGAGAACCGCCAACGCGGCGGTCACGCAGTCCACGTACGGTATCTTGTGGATGGCCTTGAGTTCGCCCGCCTGTATAGCCTGGTGAAAATCGACAGCAACGATCTGGAGCGGAAGGCGTGACAGTTTCGTCAGCGTCTGTCGCGCCTGGTCCTCGCCCCGCCTCTGCCACAATAGATAGAAAACCTCACCCCAATTGAGGACAGAGAGGAGAATGGAAACTTCGTTTCGCAGGGCCGACTGGAGCAGTTTTTCCACCTTGCCGAATCCCGGACCGGCTTCAATCAGATCCAGCACCGCGTTGGCGTCGAGGACATAAGTCCTACTCACCGTGACCGGTCCTTCTCGATTCGGTGCTCACGTTCCCAGGCCGCGACCAGAGAGTCCTCACCTTTGAGGCATCCCACCAGGCTGTGGATGAACTCGTCCGTAATGGGCTGGAGAACCAAATGGTTCTTTTCACGATATACGCTGATGCGCGTGCCTTCCTCGATGCCAAGTTCCTTCCGTAAATCGCTCGGGATCACAACAGCGCCCGTGGCACTGACGAACGCAGTCCCCGACTGCAGCATGTCCATGGCTGCCGATGCCCGGTGGGGTGTCGGATCAATATCAACCCGACGAAGGGCTGACCCATCGTCTCCGTTGACGGGGGCCAAGGGCGGCGGCGGCGATTGCTTTGAAAAAACCGCATCGTACCAGTCAATCAGCGGCGTGTATGAGGGAGGAATATCCATGGGATCGGGAAGAATCTTCCCATTTTCCCTGTCCGGGTGGCACGGATCCCCTTTCCGGAAGAGCCTCCTCCGCCCCCGCGAGTCCTCATGAAGCATGCGATGATTCACCGGCTCCGCTGGCTTACTCGCGACGCAGTGGAACGAGACATGTTGATTAAATCCCGGCCTGATCTGCCACTTTTCATTCCTGGCTCGCGCCTTGATCTCCTGAACCGCGAAATCCGTTCGTCCGGGATTCTCTCGTTGCAGCAGAGCAACAGCGAGCCAGACTTCGTCGGCGACCTTCATGTTCCCCTCCATTGAATGAATGAAATAACATCCATAAAATATCATCCACTACATCAGCGGTCAAACATAAATTCCGTCACGACGGGCGGTCATTCTCAAAGGCGAACAGTTTACGAAAGTCCCATGTTAGAATATCCACCCATGGTTTCTCCTCCCACCTCGCTCGCCTGGGCCCACCCGCTGGTTGCGGAGTGGTTTGTGCGGAAATTTGGCACGCCGACCGAGCCTCAGGAACAGGGCTGGCCGCACATTCTCGCCGGGCGGACCACTCTCATCTCGGCGCCCACTGGTTCCGGCAAAACTCTGGCTGCGTTTCTGGCCTGCATCGACCGTCTGGTCTGCAAGGCCCTGGCCGGCAACTTGCATGACCGCACTGAAGTCCTTTACGTTTCGCCGCTCAAGGCCCTCGGTAACGATATTCAGAAAAATCTCGAGGTTCCCTTGAGCGAGATTCTTCAGATGGCGGGCGAGCGCGGATTGCTGATGCCGGAGATTCGCACCGCCGTCCGTACCGGCGACACGCTGATGCATGAGCGCCGTGCCATGCTAAAGCGGCCCCCGCATATTCTGGTCACCACGCCCGAATCGCTCTACATTCTGCTGACCGCCGAAAAGAGTCGCGCCATTCTGCGCGATGTCGAAACTGTCATCGTCGATGAAATTCACGCCGTGGCCGACGACAAGCGCGGCGCGCATCTGGCTCTGTCGCTGGAGCGCCTGGAGGCGCTGACGCATCGCACCCCGGTTCGCATCGGCCTTTCCGCAACCCAGAAACCCATCGAAGAAGTGGCTCACTTCCTGACCGGCAACGGACGGACGGCGCCGGTGATCGTGGATGTCGGACACAAACGGAAACTCGATCTCGCGGTGGAAGTGCCGGGTTCGCCCCTGGGACCAATCACCACCAACGAGATGTGGGACGAAATCTACAACCGGCTGGTGGAACTGGTGGAACAGCATCGTTCCACGCTGGTGTTCGTCAATACCCGGCGACTGGTGGAGCGCATTGCGCACAACCTGGGCGAACGCCTCGGCGAAGAAAACGTGGCCGCGCACCACGGCAGCCTGTCGCGCAAGCTGCGCCTCTCCGCCGAACAGAGATTGAAAGAAGGCAAGGTCAAAGTTCTGGTGGCCACGGCATCGCTTGAACTGGGAATCGATATCGGCACCGTGGACCTGGTGGTGCAGATCAGTTCTCCGCGGGCGATCGCTGTCGCGCTACAACGTGTGGGACGTTCCGGCCACTGGCGCGGCGCCGTGCCCAAGGGACGCTTCTTCGCCGGCACCCGCGACGATCTGCTGGAATGCGCTGCGCTGGTAAGAGCCATTCGCCAGGGAGATCTGGACCGGCTGATCATCCCCGACGCGCCGCTGGATATTCTGGCGCAGCAGATTGTGGCCACCTGCGCGGCCGGGAGCAGCAGTGCCCATGTGGCGCGGGCGCCCCGCCCGCGAGCTCCGGAAGGCGTGTCAGAGATTGCGAATTCGAAGGCGGAACTTTGGGCAAACGACATAACGACGGCCGTCGCGGATCCAAGGGAGACTGCTTCCGTCGAGACGCGGGCGGGGCGCCCGCGCCACACCAGCCAGCCTGATGAAGAGAGTGACGGCTGGGATGAAGACGAGCTCTTCGCGCTGGTCACGCGGGCTTATCCCTATCGCAATCTCTCCCGCGAAACCTATAACTCGATCCTCGAAATGCTTTCCGAAGGCATTGCATCGCGGCGCGGGCGCTACGGCGCTTACATCCATCACGACAAGGTGAACCGGAAGCTGCGGCCGCGGCGGGGCAGCCGTCTGGCGGCCATCACCAGCGGCGGCGCCATTCCGGAAACCGCGCTCTTCACCGTGGTGGCCGAGCCGGACGGCATTGTGGTCGGCACCCTCGACGAAGACTTTGCGGTCGAGAGCAATGCCGGCGACATCATGTTGCTGGGCAACACCTCGTGGCGAATCCGCCGCGTCGAGGGCAAGTCGGGGCGCGTGCTGGTAGAAGATGCGCACGGCGCACCGCCCAGCGTTCCCTTCTGGCGCGGCGAGGCCCCGGCGCGCACTCAGGAGCTCTCCGCGCACGTAGCCGGACTGCGCAAAGAAATCAGCGATCGCCTGCGGGATACTTCTCCCATAGGAATTTCGCCCAGCCAGCCCGCCGTTGCCGAAACCATCGCATGGTTGAAGGAAGAATGCGGGCTCGACGATTCCGCCGCCGAGCAATCGGTCGAATACATCCTGCAGGGCCGCGCGGTGTTGGGGGATGTCCCAACGCAAGACACCATCATCGCCGAGCGCTTTTTCGATGAAGGCGGCGGAATGCAGCTGATCATCCACGCGCCCTATGGCGGCCGCATTAACAAAGCCTGGGGACTGGCCCTGCGCAAGCGTTTCTGCCGCAGCTTCAACTTCGAATTGCAGGCTGCAGCCACCGACAACGGCCTCAACATCGCGCTGGCCGAGCAGCACAGCTTTCCCCTGGCTGATGTTTTCCATTTCCTCAATTCCGAAAGCGTGCAACCGATTCTGGAACAGGCGGCGCTGGCTTCTCCATTCTTTGGCACCCGCTGGCGCTGGGACGCCAATCGCGCGCTGGCCTTGCTGCGCTTCCAGGGCGGCAAGAAAGTTCCGCCGCAGATCCAGCGCATGCGCTCGGACGATCTGCTGGCATCGGTGTTCCCCGACGTGGCCGCGTGCCAAGAAAACATTGTGGGCGACATCCAGATTCCCGATCATCCTTTGGTGAAGGAAGTGATGAAAGATGTGCTCACCGAGGCCATGGACGTGGACGGGCTGCGGGCGCTGCTGAGCGGCATCCAGCAGGGGCGAATCCGTTGCCTGGCCGTGGACACACCGGTGCCCTCGCAATTCTCGCATGAGATTCTGAATGCGAATCCCTACGCCTATCTCGACGACGCGCCGCTCGAAGAGCGCCGGGCCCGCGCGGTGGAGATGCGCCGCATCCTGCCGGAGTCGGTGCTGGAAGAGGTTGGCAAACTGGATCCCGCGGCCATCGCGCAGGTGCGGGATGAAGCCTGGCCGGATGTGCGCGATGCAGACGAGTTGCACGACGTCCTGCACACGCTGATTGCATTCCCGCAAACCACGTGGGGACAGCCGCCCCCAGCTGCCCAGCGGAGCGAAGCTGAGCCGGTTTTTCAGACCTGGCCTTCACTGGCACTCACTTCGCAGTCTGGTAGTTCAGACGGTCGAGCTGCGCTCGACTGGACAGCCGAGGGCGGCTGTCCCCACGTGAACAGCATGTGGCAGGGATATTTCGAAAGGCTGTGCCAGCAGGGACGCGCGGTTCGGGCTGAACATGCAGGATCGATTTACTGGGTGGCGGCGGAGCGGGCCAAGACATTCTCCCTGCTTTTCCCAGACGCACGATTCGATCATCCGGTCGCCGAAGTTCAGACGACTCTGCCGTCATCCGATGATGCTCTGCTGGCCCTGGTTACAGGTTGGATGTCGCATCTAGGCCCGGCCACGGCTTCGCAACTTGGCGCTTTACTTGGACTTCCCGCTTCCGAGATCGACAAGGCCCTGCTTCGTATGGAAGCCTCCGGCGCTGTGCTGCGAGGGCAGTTTACGGATGCTGCCTCGCGGGCGGGGGCGCCCGCGCCACACCGGCACGAACTGGAATGGTGCGAGCGGCGCCTGCTGGCACGTATTCACCGGCTGACCGTAGCCACGCTGCGCAAGCAGATTGAGCCGGTCACCGCGGCGCAGTTCATGCGCTGGCTCCTGCGCTGGCAGCATGTCGCAGCGGGGGCGCAGGTGCAAGGGGAGCGCGCCACGCTGGAGGTGCTGCGCCAGTTGCAGGGATTTGAGATTCCCGCCAATGCCTGGGAGCGTCAGGTCCTGGGTCGCCGGATTATCAATTACGACCCACAGTGGCTCGATCAACTTTGCCTTACCGGCGCCGTCGGTTGGGGACGGCTGTCTCCCCATCCCGCTACTCTTGATGACACCGCGGCGGGAAAGCGGCGCGTGATTCCCACCAGCGTGGCTCCGATTACGTTTTTCGTGCGCGAAGAAGCCGACTGGATGACTCCGCATCGCCCCGACTCCGAGCAGCCGGGGGCACGCGGTCTCAGCGAAGGCGCGCGCCAGGTGCTGGAGTTCCTGCGGCAACGCGGCGCCTCATTTTTCGCCGACATCGTGCGCGGTACGGAGCGGCTGAAAGCGGAGGTGGAAACTTCCCTCTGGGAACTGGTCGCAGGAGGCCTGATTACCGCCGATGGTTTCGACAACTTGCGCTCCCTGATCGATCCCAAGCGGCGCGCCGGGCAAGGCAGCGGGCGGGCGGCACGGCCCCGGCACAGTACGGGACGCTGGGCGCTTTTGTACGCTGACCAGGCTACCGACCGCAATC
Organism: Terriglobia bacterium; assembly: GCA_963752375.1. Taxonomy (GTDB): domain Bacteria; phylum Acidobacteriota; class Terriglobia; order Terriglobales; family Acidobacteriaceae; genus JAIQFF01. The sequence continues at coordinate 381,304 of CAVVYF010000027.1, read as the reverse complement.
GCGCCGTGGAAGCCACCTGCTGGATGCTTTTGAAGCGCTACGGCATCGTGTTTCGCGATTTGCTGGCCCGCGAAACCAATCTTCCCAAGTGGCGCGAACTGCAAATGGCTTTTCGGCGGCTGGAAGATCGCGGCGAGATTCGAGGCGGCCGCTTTGTGGATGGCTTTCTCGGCGAACAATTTGCTCTGCCGGTGGCAGTCGAGTCGTTGCGCGCGACGCGCAAGATGCCGCTTACGGGAGAGATGATTGTGTTGTCGGCCGCCGATCCCCTGAACCTTGTGGGAATTTTACTGCCGGGGGAACGGGTCCCTGCCATCTCGGGCAAGACGGTAATCTTCCGTGATGGCGTGCTTGTGCCTGAAGCACTCGATTCACAACGCCTGACCGCGACCGGCGACTAGGAACGTTGGGATCTGATTTCGGGATCGATCTGATTTCGGGATCGCATCTGATTTCGGGATCGCATCTGACTTGAAAATTCAGTTGCCGGTTGTCAGTTTTGAGTTCTCAGCGGTGATGAAAAAAGTAATCGGGAACCCGATGAGGGGGTCCCTCGGGTTCCCGACCAGCGTATTCCCGGCGGAACTTCTGAAAGCGCTTCCCCGTCGCTTCTGCCGGCCCAACGCCGCTCATTCAGGAGCACGTCTTCGGCCATCGAAACAGGACTGCTCTCAAACTACGGCTGTATATTTGTAAATTATTCATTACGTGGATCTTATTCCTCGGAAGAGGAGTGACATCGGGGTGCGGCATCATGCCGCACCTCTATCCAGAGAGATAGAGCGCCTATCTGTTCGGATAGTGGAACAAGACGGGCAGGCATATTCCGAAACAACCGAAAATGTGTTAGACCGTAGGCCGCAAATGAGGTGTGCGAACGGTGAAGCCCAGACTTCAGGCAGCAGCAGGACCCTTGACGGATTCCATCTACCTTTTGACGGAAGCGGAAGTCCGGATCGGCAGAGATCCCTCTAACTCATTGACCATCAGTGATCTTTCCCTGTCGCGACGCCACTGCGTGCTCCACCGGGAAGATGACGGTTACAAACTGCGTGATCTCGAGAGCCGTAATGGCACCTTCGTGAATGGTGGCGTGGTGTCGGAAAAGCGGCTGAATCACGGCGATCAGATTTCGGTGGGAGAGTCCGTTTTTGTCTTCCTGACAAGAGAGGACTCGGATGGGGCCAACGCCGAAGCGGTCGAGTTCGACGATTGCCTGACCCAAGCCACGGTCCATGTCCGCCCCTCGGATGTCCTCTATCTGCAGCCCGAACGCATCCTGAAGGAACTGCCGGCAACTTCGCGGGTGGGACGGAATCTCAATGCACTGCTCAAAATCAGCCGCGTGGTGCACTCCATCTCTGATCTGGACCGGTTGCAGGAGCAAATCCTGGAACTTATTTTTGAGGTAGTGCCGGCCGAGCGTGGCGCCATTCTGCTGGACGGCAAAGGCAACCACAAGTTTTCTTCGCTCTTCGCTTATCCGGCCAAGGGGGGAGAGCCGGTGCGGGTAAGCCGCACCATTACGACCCAGGTGATGGAGCAGGGGGTCGCGATCCTGGGAGCGGACGTGCCCGCCAGCGGAGGCTTAAGCGGGGTGGAAAGCCTGGTAAGTTTTCGAGTGCGCTCGTTGCTGTGCGTGCCCCTCACTGTGTTTCAAAAAGTGGTCGGCTGCATTTACCTGGACACTACCAGTCCAGGCATCCGCTTTGACCGGGACCACCTGGAACTCGTGGCCAGCATTGCGGGCATCTGCGCGGTGGCGCTGGAAAACTCGCGTCGCCTGCTGTGGCTGGAGCAGGAAAATCTTCGCCTGGCGGCGGAAATCAATCTGCAGCACAACATGGTCGGCGAGAGTCCCGCCATGAAGGAGGTGTATCGCTTCCTGTCGCGAGCGGCGCCGACGGACGCAACCGTCCTGGTCGGCGGCGAGAGCGGGACCGGCAAGGAATTGGTAGCGCGGGCCATTCATCGCAACAGCCCGCGCGCGGGCCGGCCCTTTGTCACCATCAACTGTGCGGCCATTCCCGAAGGCCTGTTGGAGAGCGAACTCTTCGGCTACGAAAGAGGGGCATTTACCGGCGCCTCCGGTCAAAAGAAAGGCCGGCTTGAGCTGGCCGACGGAGGCGTGGTGTTTCTCGACGAGATCGGGGAACTGGCTCCGGCGCTGCAAGTCAAGTTGTTGCGCGTGCTGCAGGAGCGCGAGCTCGAACGCCTGGGCGGCAACCGCCCGATCCCGATCGACGTTCGCCTGATCGCCGCCACCAATAAAGACCTGGCAGCAGCCGTCAAGGCCCGGACATTTCGCGAGGACCTCTACTACCGGTTGAATGTCGTGTCGCTGGTCGTGCCCGCGTTGCGTGAGCGCGGGGAAGACATTCCCATCCTGGCCGAATATTTTGTCGCCAAGTTTGCCGCCAAATGCAAAGTCAAAGCCAAAAAGATTTCTCCCGAAGCCATGGCGGGGCTGATGAATTACGACTGGCCGGGCAACGTGCGCGAACTGGAAAATGCCATCGAACGGGCGCTGGTGCTGGGCGTCTCCGAAACCATACGCCCGGAAGACCTGCCGGAATCAGTTCTGGAGAAGGACCCGGCGCCGGGCACGCAGGAGGCCAAGTATCACGTGGCGGTCACGCAATTGAAGAAGCACCTCATTCTTACCGCCCTCGAGGAAACCAAAGGCAACTACACCGAGGCGGCGCGCACCCTGGGGGTACACGCGAACTATCTCCACCGCCTGGTCAGAAACCTGAATCTGCGGCCGTCCATCCGCTCCTTCCCGGTCCTTCGGGGCGTGCAGGCAGAGTCGCAGATGGCCGAATGTGAAGCCGCCGGTTGAACTTAAGGAAGTTTGAGGGTCGGCAGGGTCGCAGGATTCAGATAAACGCCCTGCCAGCGTACCGCGAAGTGCAGATGAGGTCCGGTGGCCCGGCCCGTGCCTCCGCTACGCCCAATCTCTTGTCCCGCCGCTAAGCGCTCGCCCTGTTTCACCTTGATCTCCGACAAGTGGAGGTAAAGCGTGAGCAATCCCTGCCCGTGATCGAGTACCACGCAATTTCCTTCGAAGTACAGAGGTCCCGCCAGCAGAACAATTCCTGCATTGGCGGCGGAAACCGGGGTGCCGGTGGGAACGCCGTAATCCAGCCCCTGGTGCATGCTTTGAACTTTGCCGTTAAAAGTCCGCCGGGTGCCGAAGGCGTCGGAAATGGGAGCGACTACGGGCGGCAGAAACTTCCCCGCCCATTCCCGCTCCGGATTGGTGTGCTGAAACACATCCTGTTTGACCGTCTTGTCCTGATGAATGCGCTCCAGTTGCGCTTTGCTGGGTTCGGTGAATCGCTTGGCGACGGTGACCTTGATGCTGGGATACTTCGCGGCCCGGACCGTGACTTTGCGGGTGAAGGAAATGGCTGCCGCCTGGGAAGTTGTTCCATCGAGTTCGAGATCGTAGATGCCCGGGCGGGTTCCGAGACTGACACCTGCGATCCCGTACCAGACTCTGTGGGCCGGGTCATAGCTGAACCAGACTTCATGTCCCAGCCATTTGCCGGAGAGGTGTTTCAGACGCACCGGCGGCGCGATGTCAAACACAACCGGGGCCCCGTTGACCAGCAGTGCGGGTTGCCAGCGAACGGTCCAGGGCTTGGCTGCACCGGGCTTTGTGTTCGCCCCGGCTGGGGCGGGCGCTGGAGTGGTTGCGGCGGTGGCGAGGAGCGGCACGGCAAGAGCGATCACGGCAAGCAATCGACAACGATATTTGGCGGATAATGGCACTTTGGATGGCTCCAAGTATCAGCCTAGCATTCCTGCCAGGCTTCGAGAGTGACAATCAATCGCGGACGAACCCGGCGTGGAACCGCTACTCTCGATTCGGAATGAAATCCAGCTGGACTTCAGTGGTAGTCGGGTGATCGGCGGCAACATATTTCCACTGTTTCACTGCCAGTGTGGCAGCATCCACCAGAATCGGATTGCCGCCGATGGGTGAGATTTTTCCAACCGAACCATTGGGGCTGATCGAAATGGACAAGCGCACGACCCCGCCAATCGCGTTCTGCTTTAATTCCCGGGGGTACTTGGGAGCGACTTTGTAAACCAGCTTGCGCACCGCGGGCGGATTTTGGGCCTCGACGGAAGCAGTCGAAAGTAAAGCCAGCAGGACCACGCCAAGCGTAGCGCACGCTCCGCGCATCGACCAAAAACTTCTGGATGAGGACACAAGCATTAAAAATCCTGCGGCTGATACATGACACGCGATCTTGCCAAGACTAGGAAATTAGTCACCTCCGGGCAAGTTACGGATGTAATGAGGAACCCGTGCGGGTCGGACACTTCTGTCCGACGCCGATGAAGTTGCGTTTGCTTTGAGAAACCTGAGATTTCCGCATCGGCCTTGGCCCTGCAACAAACCAAAGCCAAGGTCAAAGGCGTCGGACAAAGCCTGCCCTGAGCGAAGTCGAAGGGAGTGTCCGACCCAGACCCAACAACAGGGCAATCCACGACTAATGTTTTTCTGCTATTGCTCCGCGCGGACATTGCTCCTACAGTGCTGCGAAATTCTCGATCGCGTGGTCCCGGGGACCACATGCGAATCCCGCGGCAAGAACGCGTGCGACGCGCCTGAAGAAGGAGTCCGAAATGAGACTGGGAGCAAAAGTGTATTTAAGCGCAGCTGTCTTGGCGCTGGGAACAGCCCAAGTCGTGGGACAGCAGTCCCAGACCACAACGGAGCCGGGGCCGGGTTCGGTCCAACAGGCTGCCCTCTCTGCCCCAGAAGCTTCCGCGCCGAAACCGCCCCAGGCGACGCATCCTCCTGGAGTCCAACCCAAAAAGCATAAGCTCGGACCCTTCGAGATTACGATCAACTGGCGAACCCGCGCGGAAGGTTGGAACTGGTTCGAGGCCCCCACCGGAAACAGCGATTACCCCTTGTGGCATTCGTTGCTGCGTATCGGCATCGGCCAGACCCGGGAAAAACTCGATTGGTTCGCCGAAATGTCGCAGCCGTCCATTCTTGGACTCCCCAACGATGCGGTGGTTGCGGGCCCCGCGGGCCAGCTTGGCCTGGGCGGGTCCTACTATGCGGCCAACAACAACGAGTCCAACAACGCCAGCATATTTCTGAAGCAGGCGTTTGTGGACTTCAAGCACCTGGGGCCGGCGCGAGTGAAGCTGGGACGCTTCGAATTTTTCGATGGCTTGGAAGTCAAGCCCAAAGACCCGGTGCTCGCAGCCGTGGTGCAGAGCCGGATCGCGCATCGCCTGATCTCGAACTTCGGCTTCACCGCGGTGCAGCGCACCTTCGACGGCGGCCAGTTTTCCCTGAATTCCGGGAAGAACAATTTCACCTTTTTCAGCGCCCGGCCGACCGCCGGAATTCTACAGACCGACGGGATGCCGGAGCTGGACATCGAGGTTTATTACGGGGCCTTCACCAGGACGATCAATACGCCGCATGGCGAGGCGCAACTGCGGGTGTTGGGCCTGGGCTACGTGGATGACCGCACCACCATCCTGAAGACCGACAACCGTCCGGTACCGGTTCGCACCGCCGACGTAGGCAAGGTCCAGCTGGCCACCTTCGGCGCCAACTATGCGCAGGTGATCAATACCACGAACGCCGGCAAGTTTGACTTTCTGGTGTGGAGCGTTTACCAGGGCGGCTCCTGGGGCGCGCAAACTCAACGAGCCGGGGCGTTCGTGGGAGAACTGGGCTGGCAACCCGCTGTGAAGCACCTGAAGCCCTGGCTGAGCGCCGGCTTTTCTTATGGCAGTGGCGATGGCAATCCCAACGACTCGACCCATGGAACTTTCTTCCAGGTTCTGACCACGCCGCGCCAGTATGCGCGCTTTCCCTTCTACAACATGATGAACAACGAGGATTTTTACGCCACCCTGAACCTCAAGCCGGCCTCGAAACTGGCGCTGCGCACCGAGGCGCATGCTCTCCGGCTGGCCAACTCGGCCGATTTCTGGTATCTGGGTGGAGGCGCATTTCAGCCCAAGACTTTCGGCTATACGGGCCGTCCCAGCAACGATTTCAGTGGCTTGGCCAACGTGTGGGACATCAGCGCCGACTACCAGATTACCCGGTATTTCAGCACCAGTCTTTACTACGGCCACGCCTGGGGCAAGACGGTGATTGCGAAGATTTATCCCAAGGACCCCAACGGGCAGTTCGCCTACCTGGAAACCAACTTTCATTTCTAGGCCACGAGAACGAAAGCTGAGGAATTAAGAAGTGAAGACGGCGGGAGCGCTAATACAAAACCATTATTGACCTGAAAGGGTCAAGGTGTGATCGTGATCACTCTTTTTTAACTTAACCCGGGTGAGGAGGGAATCCGATGGCAGTGTCAACCCCGAGTCTGCACACCGTGGCCGCAGCCTCTCAGACGAAACCCGGCCTTTACGAAAAACTGAACACGCAATGGCACAAGCCGGCGCTCCTGACCTTTATGGCCATCGTAATTGGACATTGGGGAGAGCATCTTTTTCAGGCTTACCAGATTTACGTGATGCATTGGCCGCGCCCAAAGGCGCTGGGAATGCTTGGCCTGGTGTATCCCTGGCTGGTCAAGTCGGAAACTCTGCACTACGGCTACGCCTTGATCATGCTCATCGGACTGTGGGTGCTGCGCAAAGGATTTACCGGCGTATCTCACACCTGGTGGATGGTCGCATTCTGGATCCAGTTCTGGCATCACATCGAGCACGGGGCGCTGCAATACCAGGCGCTTACCGGCCATTACTGGTTTCACTCTCCGGTTCCGACCAGCTTCGCGCAGCTATGGATTCCTCGCGTCGAACTCCACCTGATCTACAACTCGATCGTGTTCATCCCCATGGTCATCGGCATGTACTACCATATGTTTCCGCCTGAGGGAGAAGTGCAGCACGCGAAGTGCACTTGCGCTTTGCACGGTGACGAACTGCCGAGTGCCGCAGCTGCCTGATTTGCAGGTGGGTTCCGCGGGCCGAGCTTAGGGATTGATGAGATGAAGTTTCAACCTGTGGCGAGCGGGCGACGGTTCAGCCCGCTCCCGCAATGGCGTCGAGTGCCGTTGCTGGTTGCGCTCGTGGCTGTTTTAGCCGGATGCAACCGGCCGGCCGCACCCGCTCCTGCTATCGACCTCACTCACGAAATCACTCCGGAGCCGGTCCAGGCCGGCCCCGCCAGCCTTATCCTCAATCTGAAAGACGCCGCAGGGAGACCTGTATCCGGCGCCCACATCGAGTTTGAAGGCGACATGTCGCATCCTGGCATGGCACCCGTATTCGGCGAAGCCAGGGAAACCACGCCCGGGCGCTACCAGGGACCGATCGAATTTGTAATGGGTGGCGATTGGGTGATCCTGGTCCACATCGCACTGCCCCACGGACAGCGTTTGGAAAAACAGATCCAGGTCATGGGGGTCAAAGCAAAATAGTTGTCCACCGAGGCTTACAATCCGGAGCTCGATCTTTCGGACGAATCTGAATTTGATCTGCTGCGGGTCCCATGGCTGGGCCCTCTTCTCGGCTGGCGCCACGCCCGCACTTTGCTGCAGATTCCGCTGCTGCTGCTCAGCATTGTCATGGTCGTGCATGGTCTGCTGGGGCCATCGCTTGCGCCTAAGAATCTCGCCACGACTCTCACCTGGCTGCATTTTCGAGGGGTGCTGGTGCTGGTAATCCTGGCCGCGGGGAACTTCTTCTGCCTGGCCTGTCCCTTCATGCTGGTACGCAACATGATGCGGCGATTCGTCAAGCCCCGGCTCAATTGGCCCCGCATGCTGCGGAATAAATGGCTCTCGGTCGGACTGTTCGTTGGGGTTCTTTTTCTCTACGAGTTGTTCGATCTCTGGTCTTCGCCCTGGTGGACGGCCTGGCTGATCGTGGCTTACTTCCTTGGCGTACTCATCATCGATGGGGTCTTCAAACATGCTTCATTCTGCAAGTTTGTTTGTCCCCTCGGGCAGTTCAACTTCGTGGCCTCGACTATTTCCCCGTTAGAGATCAAGGTGCGGGAGCAGGAAGTCTGCACCACTTGCGGGACCAAAGACTGCATTCGCGGCCGGCGCGAGCCGGGTCCGGACCTCGTGGTGGTGCAGCGGGGTTGCGAGCTCGCGCTCTTCCAGCCGCTCAAGTCCGGCAACATGGACTGCACTTTTTGCCTGGATTGTGTGCACGCCTGCCCGCACGACAACGTTGGCATCCTGAGCCGTTTGCCGGCCAGCGAACTGATGACCGATCCCATGCGCTCCGGAATTGGTCTTTTCTCTCGCCGCAAGGACCTGGCCGCGCTGGTGATTGTGTTCACCTTTGGCGCGCTGCTGAACGCTTTCGGCATGGTCAGCCCAGTCTATGTTGTGGAAAGGTGGCTGGCCTCTCTGCTGCACGTAGGACACGAGGCCCCGGTCCTCGGCGTCATCTTCGGATTTTTCCTGCTCATAGAACCGCTGGTGCTGCTGGGGGTTGCCGCCTGGGCGACGCGGGCCTGGGGTGGAAGTGAACGCCCGCTGCTGCCCATCGCGGTGCGTTACAGCTACGCTCTGGTTCCACTGGGCTTCGGGATGTGGCTTGCCCACTACGGCTTTCATTTTTTCACGGGGCTGTTGACGTTCATCCCCGTGACTCAGAGTGCGGTTGCGAGCCTGGGATCGAGTTTTCTGGGCGCTCCGCGCTGGACCTTGACCGGCATCCCCATGCGATTTGTGCAGCCCATCGAGCTGGGATTCATCGGGCTCGGATTTGCCGGATCGCTGCTGGTGACCCATCGCCTGGCCGAGGATGATTGCGCGAAGCATCCCATGCGCGCCTTCATCCCGTGGGCCATGGTCTGCCTGCTCATCTGCCTGGCGGCGGTGTGGCTGCTGTTTCAGCCCATGGAGATGCGCGCTACACTCATGACCGGTTAAGATCGGTTGCGAATTTTGTGAAAGATCGTCATTGAAGATGAAAGATCGGCGACATCCCGGAGCATACATCTGGCGGGGACAATTCCTCGCCGGTGCGCTCTTGCTCGCTCTGAGCCTTCCGGCAAGAGCGCACAACGGACCGCCATTTCCAATTATCGAAAACAAACAGGTAGGTCCATTTATTGTTTCCCTGTGGACGCATCCCGACATCGGCACGGGAACTTTCTTCGTGATTGTGGACCCGGTCCCGGGCCACACCGTCCCCGGCGATTTGAAAGTGCAGATCGCGGTGCAGCCGGAAACCGGGCGGCTTCCCGAAGTCGTTTACAGCACCTGGCGCGACCCGGTGAAGGACCACGTGCAGTACGACAATCAGGTAGAGTTTGATCAGCAGGAATACTGGCGGGTGCGTCTTGTCCTGCAAAGCTCGGCGGGCGGCGGAGAAGCGCTTTCGCGCGTGGAACCCACGCCGACCGGCCTGGGAAAGTGGGACCTGCTCATTTATGCGTGTCCCTTCCTCTTTGCAGCCTTCATGTGGTATCGCGGCATTTCTCGTCGGCGGAAACGCATGAAGCGAAAAGCCGGGGGTAAACCCTCCGGCGGTCTGGCCCGAAGTAAGCCGGAGTATGTCGCGGAGCAGCAGAATCCCTAAGATGGGGAGGCTGCGGCCAGCCTAAAATAATGTTCGAACAATCTTCTACTGGTAGTTATCGGATGCGCGCCCTGAGCTCGAGCTTGACGCTCGTGTCTTTTCTGGCCCTCGCCCTGGTGCTCGCGAGTTGTCATTCCCGTCCCCAGCTGCCGGAACGCGGATCCAAAGCTTACGCGAATGTTGTCTCGGCATTTTATGTCGGCCTGGCGGCATTGCAGGTGGGCGACGACGTGCACGCGGACAGCAGACTGTCGGAAGTGACCCGCCTGGTTCCCGCCGAGCCCGCTGGCTGGGCGAACTGGGGAATCCTGGCGCTGCGCCAGAGGAACTATGACGCCGCGGCGCAGAGGCTGGACCGGGCGCGCGATCTGGCCCCGCAAAGTGATCGCATCTACGATCTGCTGGGAATTCTGGACAGCCAGCGCGGCCAATCCGCGCAGGCGATTGCCGATTTGCGCAAAGCAGTAGAACTGAATCCGAAAAATTTGCGCGCCCTCTACCGGCTGGCGGAAGAGACGGAACGGCAGGGCGATGAAAACGGGACAGCCGAAGTGCAGCAGCTGTTGCAAAAGATTCTGGCCGCGCAGCCGGATAATCTCGCAGCGCTGCTGGAGTTGAGCCGGATTGCGGCGAAGCGCGGCGATGCGGCGACGCTCAAGTCGGCGGTTGCCCAAATCAGCGCACGCTCGTCAGCGTGGCCTCCCGAAGTACAGCATCAACTGGCAGCCGTGCAGTCGGCCATGGCCGCCGCGGACCTGCGCCCCGCCGCGACTCAGACTACGTTTTTGCGCAACGTGATGATGCGGGTGCCCGAATATCGCCAGAGCCTGACCGCAATCAAAGCGCCTCCCGGCGATGAAGCCGAGCCCTTCACTCACTTCCTGAAACTCGAGTCGCCCGTCTTCCGGCCGGCGCCGGCAGATACCGCTCTCAACTTCAATCTCCAGCCAATCGCCAATACGGGCAATGCCCGCTGGAGTTGGATTGGCGCGATTCCCCTTGGCAGTGCCGGCGCACCCGTGATCGCAGTGGCAAATGCTCACGAGGTCCGGCTGGCCAGCGGCGCGACGATTCCCTTCCCAGGCGGAGCCTCCGTCCCACCGTTGCCGGAGGGCATCATCCCCGTCGATTTCAACTACGACTTCAAAACCGATCTGGCGCTTGGCCGGAGCTGGTGGCGTTCGACTGCTGCGGCAGGACAGCCCCGCCGCGTTCACCGATGTGACCGCGCAGGCCAAACTACCCAAAGCGGTCAGCAATGCCCGCTACACCGGGGCGTGGGCGGTGGACATTGAAGGCGACGGCGATCTCGATATCGTGCTGGGCGCAAAGACCGGCACTCCGACCGTCCTGAGAAATAATGGAGATGGAACCTTCCTGCCCATTCATCCCTTCGAAGGAGTTTCCGGCGTGAGCAGCTTTGTCTGGGGGGATCTCGACGGCGACGGCAATCCCGATGCCGCCATCATCGATGGCGCGGGCCGGCTGCACGTGTTCATGAATCTTCGCCAGGGACAATTTAAGGAGCGCCCGCTGCCCCCTGGCCTGTCGTCGGTTAAGGCCGTGGCGGTCGCGGACGCCAACAACGACGGCATTCTCGATCTGCTAGCCGTGCAAGCCGACGGCGCTGTCCTCCGGATATCGGACAAGAACGAAGGACAAAGCTGGGAGACCGCCGAGATCGCACGAGTGCCGAACCCCGGCAGCTATCTGGCGGGCGAGGTGCGCTTACACGTCGCTGACCTGGATAACAATGGCGCGTTCGATCTGATTCTTTCTCCCACAGCGCCGGCTGCGAGCGGCAACAACCCTGGCGCGATGATCTGGCTCGGCGACGTCACTGGAAGCTTCACGCCGTTGACGCATCCGGCGGGACCGGCGTTGGTGTTCGACGCTGCCGACACCGGCAATGACGGCCATCTCGATCTCCTCGGTCTGTCCGCGGATGGGCAACCGATGCAGGGAATCAATCAAAGCCCGAAGAACTATCACTGGCAGGTGGTGCGGCCGCACGCGGTGCAGGCAGTGGGCGACCAGCGCATCAATCCCTTCGGGGTGGGCGGCGAAATCGAAATCCGTGCCGGCCTGCTGGTGCAAAAACAGCCGATCACAGGTCCGCAGCTACATTTTGGCCTGGGCGATCAAACCCGCACAGACGTGGTGCGGGTGCTTTGGCCGAACGGCACGGTCCGAGCCGAGTTTGAGATGAAAGCGGACCAGGAGATCGTGACCGAACAGCGCATCAAGGGATCCTGCCCCTACCTCTTCGCCTACAACGGGAAGCAAGTCGAGTTTGTGAAGGACGCGGTACCGTGGAGTTCCGCCATCGGATTGCGCATCAACACCCTGGGCACGGCCCGGGTGGAAGCAACCGAGGAGTGGTACAAGATCCCATCGAAACAAATAGTGCCCCACGACGGTTTTTACGATCTGCGGATCACAGCCGAGCTCTGGGAAACCTACTATTACGATTACCTGGCTCTGATGACCGTCGATCATCCGGCCGGGACAGATATTTTTGTGGATGAGCGGTTCGTGATCCCGACGGCGAAGCTGGCTATTACTTCCGTCGCGACTCCGCACCCGATCGCCCGCGCCGTCGATGATACCGGGACAGACGTCACCGAGGTGGTCAGGGCCCTGGACGGAAAATACCTGGATACCTTCGGCCGCGGTCAATATCAGGGAGTTACCCGCGACCATTATGTGGAGGTTGACCTGGGTGACGATGCGCCGACCAGTGGTCCGCTCTACCTGATCGCGAGTGGCTGGATGCATCCGACCGACTCATCGATCAATGTCGCCATCAGTGAGGGGCACCATGTGCAGGCCAGGGGTTTGAGCCTTGAAGTTCCTGACGGGCGTGGTGGCTGGACGGTGGCTGAGTCCAATCTCGGTTTTCCCGCGGGCCGAAAGAAAATATGCCTGTTTGATCTTACCCATGTCTTTCGCCCCGGCACACCACGCCGGCTCCGCTTGCGCACTAATCTTGAGGTCTATTGGGATCGAATCGAATGGGCGAAGGGCCTGCCCGCTACTCCGCTGAAGATCACCCGGCTGGATCCGGCAACGGCAGACCTTCATTATCGCGGGTACTCGGTGATGAATCAGGCCAACCCCTCTTCACCGGAAATACCGGATTACAGCCACATCGAAGGCTCAACCCAGCGCTGGCGCGACCTGGTCGGATACTACACACGCTTTGGCGACGTACGCGAACTCTTGAAAAACATTGACGATCGCTACGTAATCATGAATTCGGGGGATGAGATGACATTCCGTTTTGCCGAGCAGCCTCCGCCCGCAACCGGATGGGTGCGGGATTTCGTGATTGTCGGCGACGGCTGGATCAAGGACGGAGACTACAACTCAACCTTTTCGAAGACTGTCCTGCCACTGCCCTATCACGCCAAGAACGAATACACCACGCCGCCTGGCAGGCTCGAGGATGAGTGGGCCTATCGCCACCATCCCGAAGACTGGCAGACATATCACACACGCTACGTGACACCTGATGTTTTCAACCATGTCTTGCGCAGCGGCCTGCCCGGGAGTGCTCCGAACCAATGACCGGCAGCCGTATCGCGAGAATCGTGGTTGGCATCCTCTTCATTGGATTGCTGGCCGCTCCCTTAGTCATGAAGAGGATTTCGGCGCGGCGCGCGACCGAGAGATCGAGCGCCGACGTAAAGACCACGCTGGCGCGGCACGGCTTCTACCTGCAGGAGGTCTCTCAGGCCGCGGGCATCCGGTTTGTCCATGAGGCTCCGGCGCTCGATCCCAAGCTGGAACCCATCATGCCGGAAGTCGCTTCCATGGGCGCGTCGGTTTCCATCGTCGATTTCGATCGCGACGGCTGGTCGGACATTTACGTCGTCAACAGCGCCATCGGCAGTAAGAACGCCTTGTACCGCAACCTGGGTGACGGCACTTTCAAAGACGTGGCCCCCGAACTCGGCATTGCCGATGTCAATCAGCCGGACACGGGAGTCTCCACCGGTGCGGTCTGGGGCGACTACGACAACGACGGCTATGAAGACTTGTTCCTGATCAAGTGGGGACGCCCTGAGCTTTATCACAACGACGGAGGCCATGGCTTCACCCGCGTCAGCGAGCAAGCCGGGCTGCCGCGCTGGATCAACGCCAACACTGCCATCTGGTTTGACTACGATGGCGATGGACTGCTGGACCTGTTTGTCGGCGGTTACTATGACGAAAGCATCGACCTCTGGCACCTCAACACTACCCGCATCATGCCCGACAGTTTTGAGTATGCCAAGAATGGGGGACGAAAATATCTGTTCCACAATCTTGGCCATGGAAAGTTTGAAGAAGTCAGCGAAAAAGTTGGCATCAACAGCCGTCGCTGGGCACTGGCCGCTGCGGCGGCGGACCTTCGCGGCAGCGGGCACCCGGATTTATTTATCGCCAACGACTACGGCGTTTCCGAACTTTATTTCAATGACGGAAAACGTTTCCATGAAGTGGGCGAGCAGACCGGCGTCGGCTTTGCGCCCAAGAGCGGCATGAACGCCGCCTTTGGCGACATTCTGAACCAGGGCAGATACTCGGTTTACGTTTCCAATATTTCTGAAGACGGCATCCTCATCCAGGGAAATAATCTGTGGGTGCCCAGGCAAGGAACTTCCGGCGACGCCATTAAATACGAGAACCTGGCGCGGGATTTCGGCGTCGAACTTGGGGGCTGGAGTTTTGGCGCGCAGTTTGGCGACTTGAATAACGACGGGACGCTCGACCTCTATCTGACCAACGGCTATATCTCGCTCGACCGCAACCGCAGCTACTGGTACGACTTCTCCAAAGTGGCCGGCGGCAACAGCACCATCATTGGCGATGCCCGGAACTGGCCGGCGTTCGAAGGCCGCAGCTTGTCGGGATATCAATCCAAGCGGTTGTGGCTGAATGATGGCGCCGGAAAGTTTGTCGATGTCGCCCAGGCGGTCGGGGTCAACGACACCTATGACGGCCGCGCGGTTGCATTTGCCGATTTGTGGAACCGCGGCGTGCTCGATGTCGTGGTCGCCAACCAGAAGGGCCCATTGCTGGTTTACAAGAACACGGTGACGCCGGAAAATGAGTGGATAGAATTTGAGCTGGAAGGGACCTCCAGCAACCGCAGCGCGATTGGGGCGCAGGTCACCTTGTACTGGAACGGCCAGCAGCAGGTGCAGGAGGTTTCAGGAGGCAGTGGCTTCGCCGCGGAGAACCAGCGGCGGCTGCATTTTGGCCTGGGAAAATATCCGCAGATAGAAAAAGCGGTCATCCGCTGGCCCTCGGGCAAGCTGCAGACCATCGACAGGCCCGCCGCCGGCCAGTTGCACAAGATCAAGGAGCCCGCATGAGCCAGACCGCGCACTTGACTCCGCCTCCGGCTGCGCCTGCAGGCTGGAAACACTTTGTCAGCCTCGACAACCGATACATTGCCCCTATTTTCATCACCTGCATCCTGCTGGTGGGTCACCTGTCGTTCGGTATTCTCGAAAGCTACCAGAGGACCCTGCTGGCGATCGTGGTCAGCATCGGAACGGAGCTGCTTCTAGGACGAATTTTCTTTCACAAGTGGGTGCATCCTGCGAGCGCGTACATCAGCGGGATCAGCGTCGGAATTCTGCTGCGCTCACCTGCCTTCTGGCCTTACGCCCTGTGCGCGGCCATCTCCATCATGTCCAAATATGTGTTGCGCATCAAAGGCCGCCATATCTGGAACCCCTCCAACTTCGGCATTTCGGCGATGCTTTTCCTGGTCCCTGAAACCGTTGCCAGCCTGAGCATTCAATGGGGAAATTATCTTTTGCCCATGCTGGTGATCTGGGTGCTGGGCTCGGTCATCATCTGGCGCCTGCGGCGCTTTCACATCACCTTCACCTATGTGGCCGCCTTCATCGCTTTCGCATTTTTGCGCAGCTGGATCATGGGCAGCCCATGGCAGTCCGAGATTGCCCCGATCACCGGACCGATGTACCAGCTCTTTATTTTCTTCATGATTACCGACCCGAAAACCACGGTGCGAGGAAAGACGGGACAATGTGTCGTGGTGTTCCTGGTCGCGCTGGTCGAAATGATCATGCGGATGTACCAGATCGTCTATGCGCCGTTCTACGCTCTGTTCATCGTAGGACCGACCGCGATGCTCATCGAGATCTGGCTGGATTCACGGCGGGAGAGTGCACAGAAGCTGGCAGCAGCGCACTAAACTTCGCATCATGTGGGGACAGCCGCCCTCGGCTGTCCAGTCGAGCGCAGCTTTTGGTTGGTACAAATAGCGGAGCCTTGCTCCGCCGGATAGCCGAGGGCGGCTGTCCCCACGTGATTTGTGGAAGGTAAACTGAACTTTTGATGCCGAGAATCCGGGTCACTTGTTGTGTAGGTCTCCTCGCCCTCCTGGCATTAGCCGGGTGTAAGCCACGGGCTCCGGAGCATCAGGAAAGCTCTTCTCCACAGACGAAGGCCGTTTCGGTACCAGCGGAACCAGCTCCGGTTCCAGTGCCGCCACCAGCGCCCGCTCGCAGCGAGGCTCCCGCGCGGCCTTCGGGGCCGATCGAGTTTACCGACGTGACTGCCCAGGCCGGCATCCATTTCAAGCACAACACCGGCGCGTTCGGAAAAAAGTACCTGCCGGAGACCATGGGCAGCGGCGCCTGCTTCCTCGACTACGACAATGACGGCTGGCAGGACATTCTGCTGATCAACTCCATGGACTGGCCCGGCCATCCAAGCGGCAAATCCTATCCTGCGCTCTATCACAACAACCAGAACGGAACGTTCACGGATGTAACTAAACAGGCCGGCCTTGCGCTGGAAATCTACGGCCAGGGCTGCGCCGTGGGCGACTATGACAACGACGGCAAGGTGGACATCTACATCACCACGGTCGGATCAAATCATCTTTTCCGCAACCTGGGCAACGGCAAGTTCGCCGATGTGACGGCGAAAGCAGGCATGGCCGACCCGGGATTTTCCAGCAGCGCCTTGTGGTTTGACTATGACAACGACGGCAAGCTCGACCTGTTCGTGGCTCACTACATCGAGTGGTCGATCGAGACCGACCAGTACTGCACCCTCGACAACAAGAACAAGTCGTACTGCACGCCGCAGAGATATAAGGGACAGAGCTCGACCCTGTTTCACAACAAGGGCAACGGGACATTCGAGAACGTAACCAGGCGCGCGGGGCTTTACGATCCGACCGGCAAGTCACTCGGGGTTGCGATGCTGGACTACGACAACGATGGCTGGATGGACCTGCTCGTGACCAACGATACCGAGCCCAACAAGCTCTATCACAATAATCACAACGGCACCTTCACCGACGTTGGCATCGCCGCCGGCATCGCCTACGGCGATTCGGGCACGGTGCGCGCCGGCATGGGCACGGACGCCGCCGACTACGACAACTCCGGCTGGCAGAGCCTGGTGATCGGCAATTTCACCAATGAGGGCATGGCCCTTTACCACAACGATGGATCGGGCCTGTTCACCGACGAAGCGCCCATGACCGGTATTGCCCGCATCTCCACCAAGTCGCTGACTTTCGGCGCCTTCTTTTTTGACTACGATCTGGACGGCCTGCCCGATCTTCTCGCCATCAACGGTCACGTCTCCGACGACGTCAGCGTGGTGCAGCCTACCTTGAAGTATGCCCAACCGCCGCTTCTGTTCCGCAACCTGGGCAAGGGCAAGTTCGATGAAGTCACCGCCAGAGTTGGACCGGCGTTGTCTCGCGCTATCGTCGGCCGGGGCGGGGCGTACGGCGATTTTGATAATGACGGCGACCTCGATCTCCTGATCACGACCAACGGTGGCCCGGCCCGATTGCTGCGCAACGACAACGGCAACCAGAACGACATGTTGCGGGTGAAAACCGTGGGCACGCGCTCCAATCGTGACGGCATCGGCGCCAAGGTCACAGTAAAAACCAGCAAAGGCACGCGTCTCTTCGCCATGGTGAAGACGGGTTCGAGCTACCTGTCGCAGAGTGAGTTGCCACTCACTTTCGGTCTGGGCAAGCCGGAGGAGGGCAAGACGGTCAGCCTGACCATCGTGTGGCCGAGTGGCCAGAGGGACTTCGTGGCCAAAGTTGAGCCCAACCAACTCATCACCCTGCAAGAAGGAAAGGGCATCATCTCCGCCCGGCCGATCGTTTTTAAGACCGCCCCGCTTCTCCCCGCTCGCTGACGTGCGGAGTATCTGGCTTCCTGTTTCGGAACTTTGTTGCATCAAAAATATTGTGATCCCGACCGGAGCGAAGCGAAGCGAGCGCAGTGGAGAGCCTGCCCTGAGCGAACTCCGAGTGCACACGAGGGGGAGTCGAACGGGGACCTGCTGTTTCCGCCGGCTCGACCTGAGCCGCTTACATTTCGATATTCCATTTATCTTCTGCGACAGCACACTTAGCGTGAGGCGCATGGATCGGCTCAGCCTCGCGCCAGCTTCGCCCCTGGCACGCCAATAGCGGAGCTTCGCTCCGCCGGACAGCCGAGGGCGGCTGTCCCCACCTGTTTCGGAGGTTCCGACAGAGCAAACTGCCGGCGCCCGTGTTTCCGTTTTTGCATTCCCGGTTCAATGTTATCTTTGTGGCACATTCATGGAAATTCTCAACCAGCTTTTCGAGCAACACTTCCACACACCTGCCGTGGAGGTAACGCCGCTCCAGGGAAAGCTCGGCGGCTCGGGGCGAAAGATCATCCGGCTCTCCGCCGGCCAGTCCAGCGCCATTGGCATCCTGTACGACGTGCGGGAAGAGAACGTGGCCTTCCTGGAATTTTCGCGGCACTTCCGGCGGCATGGACTGCCGGTACCGGAGATTTATGGCGAAGATCTGGACCAGGGCGCCTACCTCGAAGAAGACCTGGGCGGCACAACCCTGTTTGAGTTTCTTTCTAAACATCGCAGCGGGGAAAACCTCTCCCCTGAGGCGGTCGAGGCCTATCGCAAGGTGATCGCCGTATTGCCCCGTTTTCAGGTCGAGGCGGGACGCGATTTGAATTACAAGGTCTGCTATCCGCGCGGCAGCTTCGATCGCCAGTCCATCGCCTGGGACCTGAATTATTTCAAATACTATTTCCTTCGCCTGGCCGGCATTCCGTTCAATGAACAGGCGCTGGAAGATGATTTCAGCCGCCTGACGAAATTCCTGTTGAGCGCCGGGCACGACTACTTTCTGTACCGCGATTTCCAGTCCCGCAACATCATGTGGCGTGACGGGCAGCCATTCTTCCTCGACTACCAGGGAGGGCGCAAGGGCGCGCTGCAATACGACGTGGCTTCTCTCCTGTACGACGCCAAAGCGGATTTACCGCCCGAACTGCGCCGGCAATTGCTCGATCACTACCTCGACACCCTTGCCGGCTTCGTCAAGCTTGAGCGTGAAACGTTCATGCAGCACTACTATGCGTTCGTTTATGTCCGCATCATGCAGGCCCTGGGGGCCTACGGCTTTCGCGGCTTTTACGAGCGCAAAGTTCATTTTCTGCAGAGCGTGCCCTACGCGTTGAAGAATTTGCGCTGGCTGCTGCACCACGTCACGTTACCTATCGCCCTGCCCACGCTGTTGGGCGCGTTCCACAGCATGCTGGGGTCGGAAAAACTGCAGGCGCTGGCTTCCGACGCCGACAGCCTGGTCGTCAGGATTTTCAGTTTTTCATTTCACCGCGGCTGGCCCAAGGATGAAAGCGGGAATGGCGGCGGATTTGTTTTCGACGGCCGCAGCCTCCCTAATCCCGGCCGCGAGGAACGATTCAAAGCGCTCACGGGAAGGGACGCACCGGTCATCGACTATCTCAACCAGCAGGACAGCGTGCATCAGTTTCTGGCCAGCGTGCTCTCGCTGGTGGACGCCAGCGTCAATGAATACCAGCGGCGCGGCTTCAAAAACCTGATGGTGTCGTTTGGCTGTACCGGCGGCCAGCATCGCTCCGTCTATCTGGCAGAGCAACTGGCGAAGCGGTTGCGCGGACGAAATGGAGTGGAAGTACTGTTGCGCCACCGCGAACTGGAGACGATGGGCCAATGAAGGCAATGGTCCTGGCCGCCGGCCTCGGTACCCGCCTCCGTCCCCTCACTGACGACCGCCCCAAGGCCCTGGTGGAAGTTGGGGGCCGCACCCTGCTTGAAATCACGTTGACCCGTTTACGCGGCTTTGGCATTCGCGAAGTCATTATTAATGTTCATCACTTCGCTGACCTGGTTCTGGAATATCTGAAAGCCAAAGATAATTTCGGGATGCGACTCGAGGTCTCGCGTGAAGATGTATTGCTCGATACCGGCGGGGGCCTGAAAAAGGCGGGGCATTTCTTTCTTGAGGGCCCCAACCTGTCTGAAGAGCCGTTCCTGTTGCACAACGTCGATGTCATCAGCACCATTGATTTACGACGCATGGCGCAATTTCATGCCGACAATCAGGCTCTCGCCACCCTGGCGGTGCAAGACCGCAAGACTTCCCGCTACCTCCTGTTCGACCAGCAGCTAAAGCTTTGCGGCCGCCGGGCGGGGCGCGATGGGGAAACTGAGATGGTTCGGCCCGCGCCGCAGACCCAGGCCCTGGCTTTTGGCGGGATCCACCTGATTTCGCCTCGCTTTATTCCAATGATGGCGGAAGAAGGAATTTTTTCCATCATCACCTCGTATCTGCGTCTGGCCGGCCAGAACGAGAACATCCTCGGGTTTCGATCTGACGAATACTATTGGCGTGACCTGGGCAGGCCCGACGATTTGAAGCAGGCCGCCCGGGACTTGGAGCAGTGGGACGGGATCTAGTTTCTGGTTTCTAGTTTCCTGTTCCGCGGAAATTCATTGAATTAGTATTGTCATCCCGACCGAAGCGAAGCGCAGCGAGCGCAGAGGAGGGACCTGCTGTTCAATCCAACTCGACCTGCGCCGCTTTTATTCCACATATCCGGGGCAGTACTCTAGTTTCCAGCTTCTGGTCTTTTTTCGTCCGCATTAATCGGCTTTCAGAAGTGCAGGCATGCGTATAATGCTTGCGTTATTCGCCACGCTCCTTGAATGCAGCCTTTTGAAGACTGTGCCGCAACCTTGGACGCGAGCTAAGAGTGGAGTAGCTGCTCGTTTAGAGACGGCTGAACAATGTCAGGAGAGAAATGCAAATTAACGAGCTGAGAAAACTTCGTCGATGGGCAGTCGTTTTACTGGCCGGAACCATGGGATTGGCGGCCGCCGGTTCGGTCATGGCGCAAAACGCGAGCCAGCCCTGGATGAACTCCAGCCTCTCTCCCGAAGAACGGGCCGAGCTGGTCCTGAAGCAGATGACCCTAGAGGAGAAGATTGCGCTCTTGCATGGCAACGGCATGCAGCATGCCCCCCAGTGGCAGATGCCCCTGACCCATCTGGGGAATGGCGGCGCAGGCTACGTCGAAGGCGTGAAACGCTTGGGCATACCGCCGATATTGATGTCCGACGCCGCCTACGGCGTTCGCGACAGTGGAGCCAATGGACGTTACTCGACAGCGCTTCCATCGACCATGGCAGCAGCTTCGAGCTGGGATACGCAGGGCGCCTGCGAATACGGCGCGCTTATCGGCCGAGAGTTGCGCGCGCAAGGCTTCAATATGTCGCTGGGTGGGGGCGTGAACCTTACGCGCGAACCCAGGAACGGGCGGACTTTCGAGTACGCCGGAGAAGACCCGCTGCTCGCCGGAACCATGGTGGGCAATCTGATGAAGTGCGAACAGGCGCAGCACGTCATCGGTGACATGAAGCATTACGTGATCAACGACCAGGAGACAGGTCGAAACATCGTGAACGTGATCATTTCGAAACGTGCCCTGCAGGAGAGTGATCTTCTCGCCTTCCACATCGGCATCGAAATCGCGAACCCGGGCGCTGTGATGTGCTCCTACAACCGCATCGACGGCGATTACGCCTGCGAGAACACCTACACTTTGCACGACGTTCTCAAGAAAGACTGGGGATACAAGGGCTTCGTTGTCTCCGATTGGGACGGCACACACAGCACCGTGAAGGCTTCGGCGGCCGGCCTGGATCAGGAACAACCCATGGCCAATTACTTTGGCCCGGCGCTTATGCAGGCGGTAAAGGACGGCAAGGTGCCGATGGCCGACATTGATGACCACGCGCGCCGGGTTCTATATGCCGAGTTCCTTTCCGGCACTGTGGACCATCCCATCGAAAAAAGCGTCGTCGATGTGCAAGGCGGGCTGGATGTTGCGCAGCAGCTGGAAGAAAAAAGCATCGTGCTGCTCAAAAACGACAAAGCGATATTGCCCCTGGACGCGGCGAAGATTCGGAGCATCGCGGTGATCGGCGGGCACGCCGATGTGGGCATGATTTCAGGAGGCGGCTCCGCCCAGGTGGATCCCCCCGGAGGCAACGCCATCGCGCCTCCCGGACAGGGTGCGACGCACTGGCAGGACCATATCTGGTTTCCCACGTCGCCGCTCAAGGCGCTACGGGCGAAGCTCCCGAACGCCAAGATAGAGTTCAACTCAGGTCAGGACCTGGCAGCCGCAGCAGCGTTAGCCAAAAGTGCCGACGTTGCAATCGTCTTTGCCTACCAGTGGACGGCGGAAGGCGTGGATCTGGCATCCCTTGCACTGCCCGACAATCAGGAAGCGTTGATCGAGCAGGTTGCGGCCGCGAATCCACGTACGATTGTGGTTCTTGAGACTGGCACCGCGGTGACCATGCCCTGGATCGGAAAGGTAAGCGGCGTGGTGGAGGCATGGTACGCGGGCAGCAGCGGCCACAAAGCCCTCGCCAACGTGCTGACTGGCGAGGTCAATCCTTCCGGCAAACTCGCCATGACCTTCCCCAAAAGCGACGCCGATTTGCCGCACCCGGTCATCCCGCCACTTTCCCCGGAGGATGAGGGTCAAGGCAGTGGCGTGGACAACGGACCTACGCACGTCCAGTCCAAGTACACGGTGCACTACGACGAGGGCGCGAAGGTCGGCTACAAGTGGTACGAGGCTGAGCACAAGCAGCCGCTGTTCCCCTTCGGCTTCGGACTGTCATACACGACATACGCCTATTCCAACCTGAAGACCGACGACGCACAGCGGACCGTAAGCTTTACGGTGAAGAACACCGGCAAGCGCGCCGGCGCCGAAATCGCACAGGTCTACGCCACCCTCCCGGAGGCTGCCGGCGAACCATTCAAGCGGCTCGTGGGATGGCAGCGTATCGAACTTGCCCCCGGCGAGTCCAAGACGGTGACTGTTGCCGCCGATCCCCGGGTGATGTCCATCTTCGATGAGCAGAAGAATGCCTGGAGTCTGTTGCCCGGTGCGTACAAGATTTTTGCCGGTCCGTCCTCGGGCGAGACACCGTTGAATGGGACCCTGCAGATCCAGTAACGCAGGAACCGCCTCCGGAATATGGCTGAATCACCTTCGATAATGGGTGTAAATGGGTGTCTTTTTGGGTGTTCTGGCAAATTGGGTGTAATTGGGTGTATTATCGGGTGTCATGATCCAGCCCGCCAGCCTCAAGATTACCCCAGAAATTCTGGGTTTCATTGCTGAACTCGATGAATTCAAAGGGGCTTGGCGGGCTCTACGTACCTTGGCTCCCGAGCGACTTTCGGCCCTCCGCAGGGTAGCCACCATTGAAAGCATCGGATCATCCACCCGCATCGAAGGCAGCAAGCTCTCCGACAGGGAGATTGAAAAGCTGCTGGCCAACCTTGAAATCAACGCCTTCGATACGCGGGACGAGCAGGAAGTGGCTGGCTATGCCGAAACCATGGAGCTGGTTTTCCAGTCCTGGGAAGAGATCACCCTGACAGAAAACCACGTCAAGCAGCTGCACCGCGACCTGCTCAAATACAGCCAGAAGGACGCGCATCATCGCGGCGAATACAAGACCCAACCCAACAGCGTCGCCGCCTTTGACGAGACCGGAAAGCAGATCGCGATGGTGTTTGAAACGGCTACGCCGTTCGACACCCCGCACATGATGACGGAAGTGATCGGTTGGGCAAGGGAAGAACTGGAGAGCCGGCAGCTGCATCCTTTGCTGGTCATAGCCATTTTCATCGTCGTATTCCTGGAAATCCATCCCTTTCAGGACGGCAACGGTCGTGCGAGCCGAATCTTGACCACACTTTTGCTGCTGCGCGCTGGCTACGTCTATGTTCCCTATAGCTCTCTGGAGAGCGTGGTCGAGCACAGCAAAGAAGGTTATTACCTCGCGCTGCGCCAGACGCAAGGAACGATCAGAACCGACAGGCCGAACTGGCAGCCCTGGGTCTTGTTCTTCCTGCGCGCGCTTCAACAGCAGATGAAGGGGCTGGCCAGGAAAGTCGAAAGAGAGAAAATTGTCTTATCCGCAATACCTGAATTGTCCGTGAAAATACTCGAGTATGCCCGTGAACACGGACGCGTCACCATCGGCGATATCGTTAAACTCACCGGCACGAGTCGGAACACGCTCAAGCAGCACTTCCGCCAGCTTCTGGAAAAAGGCCATCTGGTGATGCACGGCGGAGGTCGCGGCGCCTGGTATGGGTTGGCATAGTGTCCAGAACTTCGGACCAAAGTGAAAAGTGGCTATCCCCAAGTAGGTGAAAATTCGGTGGACCTGGTGGGGATCGAACCAACGGCTTCTTCCATGCCATTTCTCATCTTGGACCGGAGCGGAACGACACAATCGAACGGCGAGTGATACCGCCTGGAGAGTTTTTACAGTGGCTGGCGGATCGGAACATCACTCCCTATATGCGGACCCGCGACAGTATCCACAGAAAGAGGAGTCCATTCTTCGGCCCCGAGCGTTTCACTTACGACCCGGAACACAATCGCTATATCTGTCCCGCTGGCCAGCCACTCAACTATGGGGGGCGAGTGTATCGGAATCGCGCCTTCAACTACATGGGGACCCGCAAACGTTGTGGTGCGTGTGCGCTCAAAGTTCAATGCACCAGCGCCGCTTTTCGCTCGCTGAACATCCACCAGCAGGAACCCGCCCGGCAACGCGCACGGGAGCTAGCCAATACGCCAGAGTTTGCTCGCGCCCAGCGACAAAGGAAGAAGGTGGAAGCGCTGTTCGCCGAATTGAAAAATCAGATTGGGCTGCGTCGCCTGCGCCTGCGGAGATTGAAGTTTGTGCGGGAGCAATTCTTCCTGGCCGCCGCTGCACAGAACCTCAAGCGCCTGGTGCGGTTCCTCAGCCAACCGACAAGGCCCGTTCTGGAAGCTGCCGCTTAGAAGAACCGAGGGGAAGAAAAGCTCACAGAGTAATGCCCGGAGAACTTCGCCTCCGTTGCGACAGTTTTTCAACACCCACAGCTGTTAGCATTCATTGACCGGGCCTACCCCCGAAAGCAGGGTTTTGAGTGCTATCGCGAGTAGAGTCGAGAACAGGCGCAGTGGCTTTAGCCTCCCGGTGGCTGTTGGGGTGCTTTCGCATGGCCCGCCTCAATCCGGTTTGGCTTGACCCTGTTTCCTGTTCCCGCTCATCGAACCGGACAGGCAGATTTCCCGCATCCGGCTCTCGGAAAAGACTCACGTTGTTCTGTGTGACGCCGTCTGCAACTTCTGAACACAACTCGGGGTGGTTAGACTCATTGTCAATCCCCATGTCCTGCGTTGCTTCTTGCGTCCGCCTTTAACTGAGGCCCCTTCCCTCCACCGGCGTTACCCGGCTTCCGCGGTACTACGAGCCTCTCCGCCACCCCACACGGCCCGGCCTATCTCTCACGAGCTGCCAGTTGATCCTTATTATGATCACCGCCGGGGCTTCCCGTGTTGCGTCTGGTCTCCTCTGCCTGCATGCCATCGCCATTACCCCGGTAGGTCCGACGGAGCTTGTTCGCTCGTCCCTCTCCATCGGCAGCGGCCTTCCCTGTGTAACAGTCAGGTCGGCTCCTGCAATTGTTGTTTCGGGGCCTGCTCAGCGTTCACTCACGTTATGGCCTGCACGCTCACCGAGTCGCCTAGCGACCCTCTCCATCGAAAGCTCCGACAGCTTCGTTACCTCCGCCGCCGTTTCGATTGTTACCGGGTGGAGCGAACCAGTTCCCGGGCGGGAGTTGCACCCGCTGAAGTCCAGCGCCTTTCACGGCGCACTGTTACGCCAACGATGCCTGGGAAGCCGTACAATATGCGGGATTCTTTCAAGGAGGTCCGAGTTGAAAAGACTGGGATGGCTGTTTGTTCTCGTTTTTCTTTTTCCGGGAATCTGGGTGGACATCATCCATCCGCAAACGCCAAGTCCCAAAGCTAGTAAATCTGTCATTCCCAAGACTTGGGATGATGCCGAGATGGCTGCCCTCGAAATTCCTTTGGCCAATCCTATCGGGTCTCCGAAGCAGGTTCCCGCCGACTATTACTACCGGATCCCGGTCCGGTCCATTTACAAAAGCTACCCCGTATATGCCGCAGGTCACGAACCAACTGGCTACCTGGAATCGCTCAAACATAAGGACCCGATCATTTATTGGGACGACAAAGGTCACGCGCCAACGCTCGAAACAGAGGCCGACTGGATAAATGCGGGTGAAGCAGTATTTGACGCGCCGATAGGCGATGGAGGAATCGGAGGATCGGAACCCACCGACCTATACGTTCGCGATCCAAAGTTTCTGGAGATGACGGGCGCACTGGTCGCCCGAGATGGCACGCTGCCATACTTCCGTTATGTGGTGAAGAAAAAAGGTGAAGTCGAGATTGGGGTCCTGGCGTGTGGGATGTGCCACACTCGGGTTATGCCAGACGGAAGTGTTTTGAAAGGCGCACAGGGAAATTTCCCCTTTGATCGTTATTTCGCGTTCGATTATCTGCGTTCCGGCACAAAAGTGGCCCCCGTGCTCGAACGAAGCCTGTACGCGACCCCTTGGATCACTTCTGATCCTCTTCCTTCGACCAGCAGCATGCCTCTTGAACAAATCGCCGAAGTTCATCGGACGATTCCGCCGGGAGTCGTTGCTCGCAATAGAACGAGTCCCTTTGCTCCGGCACAAGTACCGGATTTGATCGGAGTCAAGGATCGCAAGTATTTGGATCGCACGGGCCTTCAGCAGCAACACTCGATTGTGGACTTGATGCGGTACGCCGCACTCAATCAGGGCGGCGATGATCTTGCGAACTTCAATGGCTTCGTTCCGGTCGACTTCCCCGACTTCAAACAATTGCCCAAGATTGAGAATCTCGATAGAGACCGTTACAGCGACGAGCAACTCTATGCCTTGGCCCGGTATGTCTACTCGCTCAAGCCGCCTCCGAATCCCAACAAGTTTGACGCGCTAGCCGAACGCGGCCAGGAGCTCTTCAAGAGTAAGGGCTGCATCATGTGTCACACCCCGCCGCTGTACACCAACAACAAACTGACAATTGCGACGAGTTTCACTCCATCGGCTGACGCAGAAAAAAAGTACGATATTTTGTCTTTCTCAGTCGGCACTGACCCTAACCTCGCACTGAAAACCAGGCGCGGGACCGGCTATTACAAGGTCCCATCGTTGCGAGGTGTCTGGTACCGGGGGATGTTTGGCCACAGCGGCTGGTGTGCGACGCTGGAGGACTGGTTTGATCCCCGCCGTCTGCGAGATGACTATGTGCCAACCGGATTTAAACCCTATGGCATGAAGACGTATGCTGTTAAGGGACATCCTTTCGGATTGGATCTGTCCGCGGAAGATCGCAGAGCTCTTATCGCATTCCTCAAGACCCTGTAGAGGGCACGCCTTTCCATTAAGTGACGCTATCAGATGGGATGAGAATGCCGGTCTCCGGCGGGATGCGATAAGCTCCCAAGTTATCGACGCGCTCGAGGCGCAAGGAGATAAAGGAGACCGGCAATGAAGAAGATTAGCACTGTAACGACAAAGAAAGTCGAGAAAAATGCAAGTCAGAAACTGACGATCGGGCTGGATCTGGGAGATCGATTCAGTTGGTACTGCGTTCTGGATGAAGCGGGAGAAGTCGTTCTGGAACAGAAAGTGACGACCACACCGAAGGCCATGAAGGAAGTCTTCGGCGGGATGCCGCGCAGCCGGTTGGCGTTGGAAACGGGGACGCACTCCCCATGGGTAAGCCGGGTGTTGAGTGAACTGGGGCATGAAGTGATCGTGGCGCATGCGCGCAACGTGCGCTTGATCGGAGAGAGTCGGAAGAAAGATGATCGACTGGATGCCCGCACGCTGGCCCGACTGGTGCGGATTGATCCGCAGTTGCTGGCGCCGGTGAAGCATCGCAGTGCGCAGGCGCAAGCGGATTTAATGGCGATCCGGGCGCGAGCGGGTCTGGTGCGAGCGCGGACGTCGTTGATCAATACGGCGCGGGGACTGACAAAGTCCTACGGAGAACGGTTGCGCGGCTGTAATCCGCGGAACATGAACGCGGAGAAAGCGAAGGAACTGAGTCCGGAACTGCAAGCGGCCTTGGCACCGCTGTTGGGAGAAATCGAGTCCCTGAGCGAACGGATTGGTGAATATAACGAGCGCATCGAGGAGATCGCGAAGCGGGGTTACCCGGAGGTGGCTCGCCTGAAACAGGTGAAGGGAGTGGGAACGCTGATCGCGTTGACCTATGTGCTGACGCTGGAAGATGCACATCGTTTTGGCAAGAGCCGGGATGTGGGTTGCTATGTCGGGTTACAACCGGGACGGAGGAACTCGGGGCAGAGCGAACCGCAACTGCACATTAGTAAGGAGGGAGATCCATATCTCCGAACGTTGCTGGTGCAGGGTGCGCACCATATTCTGGGACCGTTTGGAGCCGACAGCGATCTACGACGGTGGGGACTGAAACTGGCGGAGAGAGGGGGAAAGAATGGGAAGAAACGAGCGGTGATCGCAGTGGCGCGAAAGCTGGCAGTGCTGTTGCATCGGCTGTGGGTCGGTGGAGAAGCTTACGAACCGCTGCGCAACCAGCGAGAAGTCGCGTTGCCGGCCGCGGCGTAGTTTCGATCCAAGGACTGAGAAAACACAAGGCAAGAAGCCCAAAGTTTAAGCGCCGAGTTCCGGTGACTGCGTCAAACGCCTGGCCCAACTTCCATCGTCGAGATGGAACCAGAGGTCGATAATCAGGTGGCAGCACCGGCTGAAACGAGAACACCCAACTTGCACCGAGCGAAGGAAACGCTCATCGAGAGTGCGGATGGAAGGGTGGCGACAGTAGTAGCGCGAAAAAGACTTTGGGGGAACAGTGTTGGATTGGACAAGTGCATAGCGCACGTCGGTCCACCTTCCCTCCGAGCGGAATGGTGGCCGAGCGGTCCTCGCCGTTAAGGGTTCGCTGCGCCGCACAAAACGCGCCCTTGACCGCTCCGGGCCGCTCTGCAAGATGCTCCGCTAGGAGGGAAGGTGGACTTGAGGAAAGGCAACAACAAAAACAACATCAAAATCGCAAACTCCCTCTTGACTTAGACGGCATTCTCATGGAAGGCGATTACACGCATCCTATGAAAAAGGATGTCAAGGAAAAAAGCATCTCCCCGCCCCTCTGAGAGATGCGGGCGTGGTGACTTACATCCAGCCCCACCTCATTCCTCACCTCATTCTTAGAGGGGTTATTGGTTTGGTCGCTTTGGCTCGCCGCATTTTCCCGTGGCGATGCCAACCCCAGTTGCTTGTCCCAACTCGACGGTTTCATGAAGTCAGTGGCGCACGACGCCGTTTGGTTCCGAAGCTACGCAAGCTAAGCGTTGGCTTAAGTGCCAACCATGATCCTATGTGTCGAGTAGGGCCTGCGGCCCGCGAAAACTCATGAAAATTACTCCGAGTCGAATGCAGAATAGGAGAGGCTCGGAGCGGCGAGATTGAAGTCTCAGTGGAGAAGTTGAGGCCGTCTATGTGTCTGATCCGGAGCGTGCGTGGTTGAGCGAATAATTGGGCGTTGTCTCTCCCCTGCTGTGAGAGCGGCGATAGCCTGTGACCCTGCTTAAGGAACTCGCAGCACGCTCTCCGCTCCCGCCAGGAGGAGACATTATGTCGTACAGGATAGCGGGAATCGACGTACATAAAAAGATGCTGGCTGTGGTCGTGGCCGACGTTGAAGTTCAGGGGGAGTACCAGTTTGAACGGATCCGATACGGTAGCAATCCTGAGCAACTGCGATTGCTGGCCGCATGGCTGATCGAGCACGAGGTCGAGGAAGTCGTGATGGAATCGACTGCACAATATTGGCAACCCGTCTGGGGAGCACTGGAACGGTACTGGAAACCGAGCTGCCAAAAGCGAGCAGGTGCAGGCCCAATGTCGGGAACGCTCCATCTGGCGCAAGCACGATCGAATCGTGGACGGCGCGGACGCAAGAAGGATTTTCCCGACGCCGAACGTTTGGTAAAGCGGCTGGTGGCCGACGAGCTGATCCTAAGTTTTGTGCCCGATGCCGAACAGCGGCTATGGCGGACGGTCACACGCCGAAAGTACCAGCTGACACGCAACAAAGTGCGATTGCAAAACCAACTGGAGGCTCTACTGGAAGAGGCCCACATTAAGTTGTCCAGTTTGGTCTCGGATCTTCTGGGCGTCAGTGCACGACGCATGCTGAAGGCGATCGCGGACGGAGAAACCGATCCGGCCGCCCTGGCCGCTTTGGCCGATAAGAAGTTGCGTGCCACACAGGCACAGTTGTGCGACGCGCTCGACGCCTGCACAGAGCTGCAACCCGTCTACCGCCGACTGCTCAAGATGTTCCTAGAGGAGTTGCACCTGATCGAGCAGCAGATCGGCCAACTGGACCAAGAGATGGCGGCGCTGCTCAGTCAGCATTCGGAGTCCGTCCAGCGGCTGTCGGAAATTCCCGGCCTGGGTGTGGATTCGGCGCAGCAGATCATTGCCGAGGTGGGGGCGACAGCAGCGACATTTCCTTCCGGCAAGCACCTCTCTTCCTGGGTGGGAGCATGCCCCGGAGACGAAGAGAGCGCGGAAGTGTCCCACAGCCACCGCTCCCCAAAAGGTAACCGCCACATGCGGCGCATTCTCAATCAAGCTGCCAACGCGGCGGTCAAAGCGAAAGGAACCATTTTCGAGATCATCTATCGCCGACTGGTGTCGCGCCGAGGACACAATCAGACCATCGGCGCCATCGCCCATCGGCTCTGTCGCCTGATCTGGATCATTCTGCACCAGGGAGTCCGTTACGAAGAAAGAGGACCATCCGTGAATACAAAGTCAAGACGACAGCGCACTAGTAGGATGATCCGGGAACTCCGAAACCTCGGCTACAGGGTCGAACCGGTGGGCACTGCAGCATGAGCGCGGTGGATTTTCGACCCTGAGGCTCGAGGCCTATAGCTTTTTTCGGTTATCCGAGGGGGCATAGGATTGACCCGGAGACTCGGTGCTGGACTACAGCACACAGAGTGCCTGAATGAGTGTATGGATACTCTCCCTCGAACCGGAGCATCGCAAGAACCGATTGGCTACCACCGAGGCATGAAAACCTTGGGAGATCACCTGGGTTCTATTCGATGCTCAAGCTGCTTGCGTCTTCAGTTGTTCGGCGTCGAAACGTTCCTCCCTTTTCCAAAGTGTCAAGGTAATGGCCGCGATCTTGCGCGCGAGTGTCAGACGCGCCATCTCCGGCTTCATGCCCTTGGCCAGCAAAGCCGCGTAGAAATCGTAGAACGGTCCCCTGCCACAGCTGGCCCGGGTGGCCGCGCTCTTGAAGATCTCTTTCATCTCATGGTTGTGATTTCGATTCAGACCACGGAGCTGCTGAGGTTTCTTGGAGAGTTGCAATTGTCCACGCACAAAACGGTATTGCGCACTGTCGTGGGTCTCAATGCCCAGTCCACTGTAGGTCCAGAGTTGCCGCTTGCTGCGGAACCGGTGCGGGGTTTGCATTAGCGCGATCAATCTCGCCGCTCGAATCGGACCGATGCAGGGTATCTGGCGCAGCAGTTTCGCGGCCTTATGTTTCCGGCTCTCGGCCAAAAACTCGGGTCGCACCTCTCGCCGCAAGGCCTGCAATCCATCCAGTTGTTGATAGAGCAGCTCCGCGCGGCGCCGCACCCCGGCGTGTGGAAGCTTGCTCAACCATTCCTCGCGAGAGCGCGCAGCATAAACCTGGGTGCCGGCACAAGCAATGCCCCAACCGCGATACAGCGCCTTCAGGCGATTCATCACTCGCGTCAAATCTTTGCTGATGGTCTGATAACTGCGCCCCAACTCGCGTAGCGTCCGTAGTCCGTTTTCCCCGTGGTAGACCGGTCGCAGCATCCCGGTGCGTAACAAGTCGGCCAGCTTGCGCGCATCCACCTTGTCGCTCTTGCTGCCCTCCTTTAACAAGCCATTGCGCCGCGGATTGCACACCACCATGTGCTGCACCTGCGGTTGCAGAAGATCATACAGCCAGGCCGCCCAGGTTCCTTCTTCCCAGGTCACATGCAGCTCGCCCCGTAGACCGTGGAGAAACTGCAGAATGCTGCTGGCTTTGGTTTCGATGACCGACTCTATCACCTGCTTCCCGCTCTCATTCAGGACGGCGATCACAATGGCTTCCTTGTGCACGTCCATTCCGATATATTTGACGTCGTGACTCATTTGAGTTGCCTCCTTGGGGGAAAGCTCATTCGTGTCGACGCTTGTCTTTCCCTCAAGGTAAAATGCCATTCTCCAGCTAATTTGACTAGCTCTCCTGTAGTCCTTTCGCACCGGCACACTACTGCAGTTACTCTCGAGCGCCGCCGTAGCGGAGCGAAGCCCTGCACAGCGCAGCCCGGCGGAGGCGGCGCGCCTCATCCGGCTTCGACCTTCTGAACCGGGGCGCTTTTTCATAATGCATTGACCCCCGGAGCGGTGGGCCTGGGGGCGTAGTTGGTTCGTCTCCGACAGGCAGCAGTGGGTTCCGCGACGAATCCGGGTGGTCACTTTTTTCTTGACTGGCCGACATCTCGGATTGAACATGTACCCCTTCCCCTTCCACTCCCCCCGGCCCCAACTTTCCATTGCTCCCCCGAGAAGGATCGACCGTGAAATATGCAGCGCTATTGCTGTCCCTTCTTTGGCTGGCAGGATGCGGCGGTCAGGCGGCGACCAAAGTATCGAATCCTGTCCCAGCTCCGCCTCCGTCAGTGCCCCCACCGCCGGTGTCACTGCCACGAAACTATGTCATGACCATCCTGCCTCCAGTGGATGGCGGTACGGCCGCCCAAGCTGAGGCGATCAATGCCGGCGGGACGGTTGCGGGGTATTCGGTAGTGAACGGCAACGGCGAGGCGACACTGTGGCAGGGGGGAATGGCGATTGACCTGGGGGAAGGCGTGGCCGACGCCATCAATGACGCCGGGATTGCGGCCGGGTATGTGAACGATGGCTTCCCGCAAGCGACGATGTGGCCGGGCGGATCGCTGGGCAGCCTTATCGACTATGACTCCAGTATCGCTACCGGGATCGACAATGACGGGACCGTGGTCGGGGTAGCGTTCGTGCTGGCCCATCCCGATCAGCAGACGGGATTCACGTGGACGCCTGGGACCGGCATGATGGCGACTCGGGGAATTCAGTCGGCCCTGGCCATCCGCAAGGGAGTGATCTCTGGCATCGGGACGAACTTCGACGCCGTGACCAGTCACGATGATCTGGGCGTCCAGGGCGCTGCCACTGCTGTCAGCGCTGACGGCCGGGTGGCAGGCTTCACTCCCTTCGGCAACGCGCAAGCTTTCGAGTGGCAGGATGGTGTCCTTACGCTCTTGGGAACAGCCGGTACAGACATCAGCGTGGCCACGGGGATCAACGACAGCGGGATTGTGGTCGGTCAGATCGGGAACGCGATCAGCGGAAGCGTTCGGCTGGTTCGGCGCTGCGTACTGTCGCCGCATGACACGTTCGTGGGCGTCACCCGAGCGATGGCCTGGAGTGCGCCCGATGGCATCGTGGACCTCAATAACAGGATCGCTGCGAGCAGTGGATGGACGCTGGCCTATGCCACCGGGATCAACCAGGGCGGCGAGATTGTCGGCGCGGCGATCAGCGACGAACAGGTGACCGAAGGCTTCCTGCTGGTTCCCATAACACCACAGCCCTGAAGAATCAGGCGCACACTTCGAAACGCTGGGGCAATGCCAGCCACGACCGCATGGAAGCGAAGCTCCGCGCGATGGAAACCCTGGCCGCGAGCACAAGAACGGCAGGTTGTCACACCAGTCGCGCCACAAAAGTCGCGGCTGCGAGCACACAACCCGTCTAACTTGTTGGGAGATTTGGTGGACCTGGTCGGGATCGAACCGACGACCTCTTCCATGCCATGGAAGCGCGCTCCCAGCTGCGCCACAGGCCCACGTGAGATGTACGAGGGAAGTCGAGCAAACTAATTCTCGCCTACTGGCTATCGATAGTCAAACCCGGCGCTGGCTGCCGGCATCTCTAAATCGGATGTAAATTTTGCGAAAGCCGGGAAACTTAGTATTCTGTGTGACGTTTGCTGCGACCTTCATGAAACCAAGCCCCATTTTCCGTTTTCGATATTTGTCCCTGTTGCCGCTTTGTCTGGCGGTGAGCGCGCAGGTTGTTTCCGCCAACCAGCCGGCGCCTCAAGGGCCGGTTTCCTACTCTTCCGTCAACCAGATGAACTCGCTGCTGGCGCAACTGGAACACGCCTCGCAGGCGGCGCAGGTGGATTTGGCCAAGCTGCGCATTGAGAAATGGAAGACGGACTCGGACAGCAAACGCCAGGCCCAGGGGAATGTGGAGTCCATCCAGCGCAACCTGCAGTCGGCGCTGCCCGAGCTGATCGCCGAACTCAGGGCCTCTCCCGAGAACCTTGCGTCCACGTTCAAGATCTATCGCAATCTGGACGCGCTCTACGATGTGTTCCAATCGGTGGCGGAGTCGGCGGGCGCGTTCGGTTCCAAGGATGAGTTCCAGTCGCTGGAGAACGATGTCAGCGCTTTCGAGCGCGGACGGCGTGCTTTTGCCGATCGCATGGAAACTCTGGCGGGAGCCAAGGAACTCGAGGTCACCCGATTGCGCGCGGCATTGCAGGAGGCGCAGGCCAGCATGGCGTCGCAGCCTCCCAAGAAGATTGTCGTGGACGATACCGCGCCGGTGAAAAAGCCAGCCAGGAAAAAGACCGTCCCCAAGGCCAAACCCAGCACCCCGAGCCCCGGCACAACCAGCCCCGCCGCCGCTCCGCCACCGCCGAAGTAGTGAACGATGCCTCTCCTGCCGGCCTGGCAGCGCAGTTGACTCTCGCCCCAGCGGCTGTGCACAGCTTTTGCCTTTCCTCAACCTACTGACAACAGGACGTTTACGCTCGTGGAACTCTGCTTGCCGCGTTGGGGTCTATATATAGCAGAGAGGGATCTCCGGGCTGTGTTTTACTTTTGGGCTCGCTGCGGAAAGAACCTATAATGAGAGGTGACGCCATGGCGTTGATGGCGGGAGCAACCACCTTGGGTGATCTGGCAGGCGCGATCGGAATGCGGGCCCAGCAGTCGGCGATTGTGGCCGAACTGAAGGCGGGCTCGGAAGAGGCTTACGCCTGGCTCATCGGAGAATTCCACCAGCCTATTTACAGCCTGGTTCATCGCATCGTCGCCGACCCTGCGGATGCGGCCGATACCACGCAGGAAGTCTTTCTCAAAGTCTTTCGTGGAATGAAGCACTTCCACGGCGAATCCAGCCTGAAGACCTGGATTTACCGCATTGCCGTGCACGAAGCCTCCAACCGCAGGCGCTGGTGGTTCCGGCACAAGGCGAAAGAAACGTCGATCGAACCGAACCAGGACGATCGCGGGCTGGGCGCGCCGGCGATGCGCGATACTTTGATGGATGAAAGCGAATCGCCCTTTGACATGGTTGTGCACGAGGAGATCCGGCAGCGGGTTGAGGAGGAATTGCGGCATATCTCCGAGCCTTATCGCACCACGGTCATCTTGCGCGATCTGGAAGAAATGTCGTACGAAGAGATAGCGGAAATTACCGATGTTTCCCTGGGAACAGTGAAGTCGCGCCTGACCCGGGGCCGGGAGGCACTGCGCCGGCGTCTGACAGGATACGTAATGGAGAATGGCAAACAACTCGGCCTGCAAGTTCCCGAAGAGGCCAGAGGGCGCCGGAGCGGCTGCGTGATTTCTGCGATCGAGGTCACACGATGACGTGCAACCAGGCCAAACCGCTGTTTTCTCCCTATCTCGATGGGGCGGTGACGGGCAAGCAGATGCGCGAACTCAGCCATCACCTGGAGGGATGCGACCACTGTAGCCGGCACTATGCTTCGCTGGTGCGGACGCAGGACCTGCTGGCGCGGGTGGGCCGCCGCAAGGCGCCGTCTGACCTGGCGTTGAAGCTTCGGGTCGCGATTTCGCAGGAGGCGGCACACTCCCGCCGACGCTATCTGGATGGTCTTCGGGTACGTTTTGACAACGCGCTTGACCTTTTCATGCTGCCCGCAACCGCCGGGCTGGCGGCCGCAGTTGTGATTTTCGTAGTGCTGATGGGATTTATGGCTCCGCTGCAAGCGGACAATTCCGATGTCCCCTTGTTGCTGCACACCGCGCCGCAACTGCAACAGTCGGCTTTCGGTTCCACGCTTGATTCCATCAACGACGACTCGCTGGTGATTGAAGCCTATGTGGACCCGCAGGGCCGGGTGCAGGACTACCGTATTCTTTCCGACTCCAAGGAAGACAGCTCGTTGTTGCCGCGGGTGAAGAAAGACATGCTCATCTTCACCACCTTCACCACATTTCGTCCCGCGCTATCCATGGGCAGGCCAACCACCGGGCGGGCGATACTGTCGTTCTCTAAAGTCAGCGTGAAGGGGTAGCACTGGCCCGGCGGCCCAGGGGGCAAAAGCGTTTCGAATAAAAAGCTGCAACAACGTCCATTGATTCTGCGCCCCACACCCCTTACACTTAGCTAGATCGCAATCCGCATCCCGGCCAGCCTGCAGGAGGTTTCCCTGAGTTCCAGGTTTAGACGCACGCTTTACGCGGCCTTGTTTGCCCTGCTGGCAGAGTTGTGTCCGGCCCAGAACCAGAGCCCGGTGGCGCTGGATACCAGCGAGACCCTGTTCACCGTACTGACCGCCATCAACACCTGCGGATACGACCAGGAATTGGGTGTCTCCGACCCGCTGCGTTCGCAGGTGCGGTCGGCGGTGGCCCACGCCCGACAGAGTTCCCAGGAGGCCACGGACGCGACCCAGGCGATGTGCCAGTACTATCAGGAACACCAGCAGCCGGATGCCTCCAAAACGCTGGCGGAGTATGTATCGCTCGCGCTCTACCTGAACCCGCCGCCCGCCCTGACCGCGAAAGTAAAGGACGCGGATTTGCCTCCCGATGCAACCGCGGTGGTGGGCATCCTGCCGCTGCTGCAGAATTTCGCCGCCAAGTTGGGTTTGCACGCTATCTGGGAAGCAGACAGCCGGTCTTACACTGCGTTGACCATGCGCTATCACGAGGCGCTGGCCAAGATGATGTTCGACACGGAAATTTATCTGAAGCTGCCATCGTCCACCCGCCTGGGACGGGACTTCACGGTTTACATTGATCCCATGGGCGCGCCGGGGCAAACCAACGCCCGCAATTATGGGTCTGACTATTACGTGGTGATTTCTCCCGGCCCCGATTCCGGCCTCAAGATGGAACAGATCCGGCACACCTATTTGCACTACCTGCTGGACCCGATGGCCATGAAGTACCCGTTGACCATGAAGCGACTGGAACCCCTGCTGGAGTCGGTCAAGACCGCGCCCATGGATAACAGCTTCAAGAGCGACACCTCGCTTCTGGTGACGGAATGCTTTATTCGGGCGATCGAAGCGCGGACCGCGGGATCGAGCAAGACTCCCGAAGCGGAGCGCCTGCAGGCGGTCCAGGCATCAACCCAGCAGGGCTTCATCCTGACCAGCTATTTCTATGAAGCGCTGCTCCGGTTCGAGAAGGACCCGGCCGGACTCAACCATGCCTACCTCGACCTGGTGAGCGGGATCGATGTGGGTAAAGAGCGGAAGCGGGCGGCACAGGTGACGTTTGCCGCTACTTCCGATACTGAACTGTTGCAACTTTCACGTCCGCATGAGGGCAAGCTCCTGATCGCAGCCGAGCAGCGGCTTTCGGCGGGGGATGCAGAAAACGCGCAAAAGCTGGCCCAGGAGGCGCTGGACGA
Source organism: Terriglobia bacterium (assembly GCA_963752375.1). GTDB lineage: Bacteria > Acidobacteriota > Terriglobia > Terriglobales > Acidobacteriaceae > JAIQFF01. The sequence goes on along the minus strand of CAVVYF010000027.1, from coordinate 343,689 downwards.
AAAGAATGAAGACCCGGGCCGCGCTCTTTTTATTCTGGCGGAAGTGGCCACTCACAACTCTGACTTGCAGGGCGCGCGGAATTACTTCGAGCGGGCGCTGGAAGTGGCGCATGAACCCAAGGTGGTAGCCTGGTCTCATATCTACCTGGGGAGAATTTTCGACCTTCAGGAAGACCGTGAAGCGGCCATGGACCATTACCGGGCGGCGGCAAGCGCCGGCTCGGGACTGCCTGAAGCCAAGGCGGCGGCCGAGCGGGGATTGCAGAAGCCGTACGAGCCCACCCGGCGCTCGCAGTAGAGCACGTCGGCAGTCAAGAGGGACGAATCAGATCTTGCCCAAGGAGAAAGCATGAAGCACGCAGCGATGCTAGTCGTGATCCTGGCGCTGGCTACATTAATATCGGCGCAAACCCAGACGCCTCCCGCGCCGGCAGGTACCGCGGCCACTACAGCCCCACCCCCGGGAAAGCGGCCACCCCAGGCCAAGACCCAACCCGAGTTCGATGCCTACAAGGCCGTCGCCGCCAACGCCAACGATCCCGCGGCCCTGGAAAAAGGGGCGGACGATTTTGCCGCCAAGTTCCCCGACAGTGAACTGAGAATCCTGCTCTACCGCACTGCGATGCATGGCTATCAGACTGCGAACAACCCCGACAAGATGATGGAAATGGGACGCAAGGTGCTGAAGCTTGATCCCGATGATCCCGAAGCCCTGGTGGGCGTGGCCCAGGTCCTGGCCGAGCGCACCCGGGAAACCGACCTGGATAAAGATGTACGCCTGGATGAAGGCACGAAGCTCGCGCTGCACGCGATAGAGACCACTGACACCGACATCACGGTGCCGGCTGGAACTCCGCAGGACAAGGTGGATGCCTACAAAGGCTTTCTGCGCTCCAACGCCTACTATGTGCTGGGCACCATCGAATACACGCGGGAAAAATATGCAGACGCGGAAGGCTACTTTCATAAGTCGATCGATGCCTTCCCTTCGCAACCTGATCCTCTGGCCATACTGCGCCTGGCTCTGTCGCTGGACAAACAGGAAAAGTACGCGGAGGCCTTGAAGTATGCGAATCAGGCGGTACAGATGACAGAAAGCAGTCAGGGCACGACCCTGGCCACTCTGTCAAAAAACGAACGGGACCGCCTGGTTCAGTTGACCGGTGGCACCCCGCCGGCCGCCAAGCCGCCTGCCAACGCCGGGAACCCCGCGCCCAAGAACTAGACGACGGACCTCGGGCGTCAGACTTTGGACCTCGGCCCTCGTTGCCCAGCACTCGCGGATTTGCCCGAGCTCCAAAGTCCGACGTCCGAGATCCGACGCCCGAAGTTGCCCAACTATGAAGCCGCGTGACATTGCGCTCCTGCAAGCCGCTCTGGCGTACCATTTCGAGCGGACGGAACTGCTGGAGCAGGCCCTGACCCACACTTCCCAGGCGCGCGAACTGGAAGCAATGCAAACCCCCGGCTCGGCCCGGGTGGGAGACAACGAGCAACTGGAGTTCTTAGGAGATGCCGTCCTGGGATTTGTAACTACAGAGGAGCTGTTCAACCGCTTTCCCAGTTTTCGCGAGGGAGAACTCTCCAAACTCAGGGCTCACCTGGTGAGCGAAAAGCACCTGATCGGAGTGGCGCACGAGTTGGAGTTGGGACATTACCTGAACCTGGGGCGGGGTGAGGAGAAGAGCGGAGGCCGCAACAAGACCGCTCTGCTGGTGGACGCGCTGGAGGCTGTCCTGGCCGCCATCTATCTTGATGGCGGGCTGGAGGTCGCCCGCCGTTTTGTGATGCGGTCCATTGTCATCCCGGAACTGGAACGGATCGCGTCCAATGGCACCAGCCTGCCGGTGACCGATTACAAGTCGGCGTTGCAGGAAAAGCTGCAGGCCACCGGAAGACCGCAACCGACCTACGCGCTGGTGAAGGAACGCGGCCCGGAACACAATAAGACCTTCACCGTGGAAGCGCGCCTGCAACCGCTGGAAAGTACCGGCAAAGCAGAATTCATCGGCCGTGCGGATGGCTCCACCAAGAAAAATGCCGAGCAGGACGCCGCCCGGCAGGTGCTGGAATATCTCGGCACTGTGCCGGTTGAATCAAACGGCAGAACCAAGCGCAACGGGCACGCCCAATGACCACCATGCCAGTAGCCGCCGCAGCGGAAGTGAAGGAAAAGCATGCGCCGGCGGACACGGTAAGTTCGCTGCAGTCGCTGCTGGCCACGGTCGTCATCGCCGTATTTGTCATCACCTTCATCGTGCAGGCCTTCCAGATTCCCTCCGAATCCATGGAGAACACCCTGCTGATCGGGGACTATCTCCTGGTGGACAAACTCCGCTACGGCGGAAACAGTTTTACCGACCATTTCATGCCCTACCGACAAGTGCACCGGGGAGACGTCATCGTTTTTCGTTATCCCGTGCATCCCACCCAGCATTTTGTGAAGCGCGTGGTAGGCGTGCCCGGGGACCGCGTGCGCCTGATTAACCGGCAGGTGTATGTCAACGGCCATCCCCTGCAGGAGCCGTACGTCCGCTATAGTTCGGGCGTGCACGATACCTTTCGCGACGAGTTCCCGCGGCTCAACCTTCCCGTTCCAGGCCTGGAAGGCGGCTGGTGGCTCGAGATGAAGAAACTGGTCGAGGACAACGAACTCATTATTCCCGAGGGAAATTATTTTGTGCTGGGCGACAACCGGGATGAGAGTCTGGACAGCCGCTATTGGGGGTTCGTGCCCCAGGAAAATGTTATCGGACGCCCGCTGCTGATCTACTGGTCAGTCCGGAACACGGACCCGGATCTGCCGGCTTCACCCACACCGGGTGATAAACTCATTCACTTCGCCTATACCGCGACCCATGTGTTCCAGATGACCCGGTGGGACCGAACATTTCGAGTCGTTCGATAGGGCGAAAGCAAAGTCGGAGCGAGAAAGATCCCGTGCCCAAGAAAGAAGCTAAGCCCGAAGAAAAACCGCGCGAGACTACAGTCGAGTTTCTGGCATCGCTGGCCTCGGTGCTGGTCACTGGCCTGTTCATTATTACGTTCGTCCTGCAGGCCTTTGAGATTCCTTCCAGTTCCATGGAAAACACCCTGCTGATCGGCGACCACGTCTTCGTGAACCGGGTGCAGTTCGCTCCCGCCACGCACTGGACCGGCCCGCTGCTTCCCTACCGGGAAATACGGCGGCAGGATATCGTGGTCTTTCTTTCGCCCGCCGAGCCCGGGCTTTACGTGGTGAAACGGGTGATCGGAATTCCCGGGGACCGCATCCATTTGCGCAATGGCGTGGTATTTCGCAATGGCGAGAAACTGGACGAACCCTATGTCATCCACGATCCCGATCAGGGCCCGAACGATTATCGCGATAACTTTCCCGCGGTGCCCCCCTCGGATTACAACCGGCTATTTTCGGACTGGCAGCAGCTTCTGCCGCAATATATCCAGGGCGACGACCTGGTTGTGCCTCCCAACAGCTATTTCGCCATGGGAGATAATCGCGACGTAAGCTATGACAGCCGCTACTGGGGATTCATCCCGAAGGAGAATGTGATCGGGCGGCCCATGTTCATCTACTGGTCGTTCGAGACTCCGCCCAACCAGTATCTGCATACGGCGATCAGCGAGCGGCTGGGATTTCTGGCGCACGTAGTCATACATTTCTTTGATGAGACCCGGTGGAAACGTACGTTTAAGGTGATCCGTTGAAATTTCTCCGCTCCAGGCGCGGCCAGGTGATCACCGGCATCGTCGTGGTGCTGGCGCTGTTTCTGGTCCGTCCCGGGGCGCAGCGCCTGCGCACCCGCATTGTGCGTTCGATCAGCCTGGCCCTGGGGCGTCCCGTGGATGTGGGAAGGGTAACTCTGCGCCTGCTGCCTCAGCCCGGCTTTGACCTGGAGAATTTTGTCGTCCACGAAGATCCTGAGTTCGGCGCCGAACCGGTGTTGCAATCCGCCGATGTCGTCGCCACGGTGCGTGTGAGTTCCTTACTGCGGGGACGGCTGGAGATTGCCCGCCTCAACCTCACCGAGCCCAGCCTCAACCTGGTCCGCAACGCGGAAGGCCGCTGGAACCTGGAGAAGCTGGTCGAGCGCGCCGCCAGCACCCCGGTTGCGCCTACGGCCAAGCCGAGGAGCGAAGTGCGCCCCGGCTTTCCTTACATTGAAGCGGACCACGGCCGCATCAATTTCAAATTTGGCCAGGAGAAAAAGCCCTACAGTCTGACCGAAGCCAATTTCGCCTTGTGGCAGGACTCCGAAAATGCCTGGGGCATCCGCCTGAGGGCCCAACCGACGCGGACCGATTTCAACCTCAGTGACACCGGCCGGCTTGCCGTTGACGGATCGTGGCAACGCTCGGCGAATCTGCACGAAACGCCAGTGCAATTCACCGTGCAGTGGGAGGGAGCGCAACTAGGCCAGGTGACCAAGCTGACTCTGGGCCAGGACAAAGGATGGAGAGGCACCGTGCGGCTCTCGGCCACGCTGACAGGCACACCCAGGGACCTGCAGGTCAACACAGAAGGCTCCATCGAGGACTTCCGCCGTTACGACATTTCCGGCGATCCCGCCCTGCGCCTGGCGGCGCGCTGCAGCGCCCGCTACAGCACCACCGACCACGTTTTCTCGGCGCTCGCGTGCCGCGCTCCCGTGGGCGACGGCGAGATCGCGTTGCATGGCAGCGTGGCCCCCATGGCCGCCGCCTACGATTTGACCATGTCGGTTCGCAGTCTGCCGGTCCAACCCGTGGTGGAGTTCGCCCGCCGGGTAAAAAAGAATGTGCCCACTGACATTATCGCGGCCGGCAAGGTGGACGCCAGCGTCAGCCTGCGGCGCAAACCCGGCGCCAGCGGGATGGAGCCCATCTGGCAGGGCCGCGGCGAAGTCCTGGCCTTGAACGTGCGGTCAACCATCACCAACGCGCGGATCGCTCTGGACAACATTCCTTTCAGCGTTTCTACCGTGGTCGATCTAAACCACACGGGTGTGAACCAGCGGACCGCGCACAGCCGAGCCTCGGCTGCTTCCGCAAGGAACGAGCCGCGCGTCGAAGTTGGCCCGTTCAATCTGGCCCTGGGAAGACCTGCAAACGCCGTCGTGCGCGGCCAGTTCTCACGCTCCGGTTATAGCCTCCTGGTGCAGGGAGACGCTGAAGTTGAGCGCCTGCTCGAAGTGGCTCGCACCATAGGATTGCCGGCGCCACAACCCGCAGCCAATGGAGAAGCTCGCATCAGCCTTCATGTGGACGGCGGCTGGGCCGGATTTGCCGCCCCGGTAGTTACGGGAACCGCGCAACTGTATTCCGTCCGCGCCCGGATACGGGGCTTGAACAAGCCCGTGGAAATTTCTTCGGCAACGATTGAGTTGACCCCCGGCGCCGCTGAAGTGCGCAAGGTGAGCGCTTCGGCGGCCGGGAACGCCTGGCGCGGCTCACTGACCATCCCCCGGCCCTGCGACACTCCCCGCGCTTGTGTGATTGGCTTCGACCTGCACACCGACGAGTTTGTGACCGACAATCTCGCCGCCCTGGTAAACGCCGTCCCTGGCAAACAGCCCTGGTATCGGTTTCTATCGTCGCCGGCGCAATCCAAGCCCTATCTGGCGTCCATACACGCGGCGGGAAGGCTCACCGCAGGCCGTGTCCTGATTCACAACCTGGTCGCCAACCGGGTCTCGGCCGAGGTCGAACTCGAGCAGGGCCGCCTTCAGCTGTCGAACCTCCGCGCCGAAGTGTTGGGCGGACGACACACGGGCGAATGGCTAGTGGATTTCACCGTCAATCCCCCAACCTATCGCGGCAACGGCACGCTGGAGAAGGTTGCGCTGGGTCAAGTGGCCGAAGCCATGCACGACGCCTGGATCACGGGCACGGCAAATGTCGAATATCGCGCCGCCACGCAGGGTTGGACGAAAACGGAATTGCTTTCCCACGCCGACGCCGGTTTCCAGATGGAAGCTCGCGATGGCTCGCTGCCGCACCTCACGCTGGCGGGGGAAAGCAGTCCGCTGCGAGTCAACCGGTTCACGGGGCAATTGCTTTTGCGCGCCGGGAAGTTCGAGATCGAAGCAGGCAAACTGCAGACCCCGGGCGGCATCTATCAGTTAAGCGGCACCGCGTCTTTGGGTCGAGTTCTGGATATTAAACTGGCGCGGGAGGGCGCGCGCGGCTTCAACATCACCGGCACCTTGAACCAACCGCACGTGACTCTCAGCACCACTCCGGAGACCCAGGCCGCCCTCAAACCATGAAGTTCTGTTGCCGCGCTCTTTTTCCCGCGCTCATCGTGTGCTCTCTTTTCATTCCGCCTGCCCCGGCGCAGACGGCTCCAGACCCCGTGGCGGGATTCGAGCGCAAGCTGCAACACCTGCAAAGCAACGCAGCCCAGGCCCACCCCGATTCCTCGCCCACAGAGTTCAGCGAGCAGGAAATCAATGCTTATCTCGCATCCGGGAAGGTCGAATTGCCCACGGGGGTGCGGTCGGTAGTTTTGCAGGAACAGCCGGGAATCATCGTCGGGACTTCACAGGTTGATTTCGACCGGCTGAAGGCCGGCAAGAATTCCTACAACCCATTGCTCTCGGCGTTCAGCGGAGTGCACCAGGTGTTGGTTAGCGCCCACGCCTATGGCGCCAAACGAGAGGGCATGGTGCATGTGGATTCGGTCTCGCTCGATGGTGTTGAAATTCCTCAATTCGTGCTGGAAATGTTTGTCGAGAAATATCTCAAGCCGAAGTACCCGAACATCGGCATCGATTCCCGCTTTGCGCTGCCCGCCCGAGTGGATGCGGCGACCGTGGGTCTGCATACCGTGACCATCATCCAGAAGTAAATCTTCGCCGGCAGACGCGCGTCGTGGTGAGCATCTTCATATTGATATGATATACTATCACATATAACATATGAGGATTCCCAAGACCCTGACGGTAGAAGAATCCCTGCTCGCCGAGGTGGAGCGCACCCGGGGCGGGGGCTCGACCAGCGAGCGGGTGAACGAGTTACTGGCCCGCGCGCTCGAACTGGAGCGGCAAGAAGAACTGGAGCGCGAGGCGGCGCGCTTTTACTCAGGCGCGAGAGAGCGACGCGAAGAGCGTTCGTTCCAGAAGGCAGCGCTGCATTCGATAACGAGGGATTGATTCGTGTCCAACCCTGTTCCGACCGGCTGGTTTCCAAGGCGGGGAGAGATGTGCCTGGTGAGGCTGGACAAGGACCGTCCCGCCCTCGTGATTTCAACCGATGCGCTCAACCGCCATGCCCTGGACGTTTGCGTCGTCCCTGTCACTTCGATCGAACATCGCAAATTCTCGCTCCGGGTCGCACTCCAGCTAGGCGAGGGCGGACTGGATCGCGCCTCCTGGGCGAAGTGTGATCAGGTCACAACCCTGGAAAAGAACCTGGTCCGCTACCCGCCGCTGGGCCGTGTCTCCGGTGCGACCATGTCTCGAATCGAAGCGGCCATAAAGACCGCCTTGCAACTCGCCTAGTCTCTACTGCACGTAGCCCGCCCCTCGCAGGACCCTCCCCGGCAACGCGCCCGTCTCCTTGCCCTGATCGATCACAGGAATCCCATTCACCAGCACAAATTCCATTCCTTGCGATAACTGGTTGGGATTTTCGAAGGTGGCCAGGTCGCGGACCGTGGCGGGATCGAAAACCACGATGTCGGCCCACATCCCTGCTTTCAAGACTCCGCGGTCGGTGAGACGCATGCGCTGCGCCGGCAAAGCGGAGAATTTTCGAATGGCATCTTCCAGCGTGAGCTTCTTTTCTTCCCGAACGTATTTGCGCAAGATGCGCGGAAAAGTGCCGTAGGCGCGGGGGTGAGGATGCTCCTGGCCAAGAATTCCTTCCGGTGCAGTGCCGGAAGAATCGTTATCGATAGATACCCAGGGCTGCTGCAGCGCGAGCACGACATCCGGCTCGGACATGCCAAAGACAGCAACTCCGGTGGATGCGTTGTCGTCGATCAGGATGTCAAACAGCGCGTCCATGGGATCTTTGTTTTGCATCTTCGCCACTTCGGCCAGGCGCTTGCCTTGCAGCGGAAGCAGCTTGGGGTTTTGCACTACGCCAATCAGAATGTCTTCGGGCCCGCTGATCTCCTGCCATTCGTTGTCCCAGTCGCTCGACGGGGTCATCATGTCCTTGCGAATGCGGGAGCGCATCGCCGGATCTTTGAGACGTTCGATCAGTTTGGCGTCGCCGCCGTCGTGCGCCCAGGGCGGAATGAAGGCGGAGAGACTGTTGAACCATGCGGTGTAGGCGTACGTGTCGGCGGTAACGTCCATGCCCTGCGCCCGCGCCGCGTTGATTTTTGCCACCACCTCCGGCATGCGTCCCCAGTTGGCTTTGCCTGCAACTTTGATGTGCCAGATTTCAACCGGGAGGTGGCCCTCGCGCCCGATGCGAAGCGCTTCGTCGATCGCGGGCAGCACCGCATCGCTCTCATTGCGCATGTGGGTGGCGTAGATGCCGCCGAATTTCGACGCCTCCGAAGCCAGGGCGATCAGTTCATCGGTCTTGGCGTAAGGCGCGGGCGCGTATTCGAGCGAGGTCGAGACTCCGACCGCGCCATCCTTCATCGCCTGCCTGACCAGTTCCCTCATCTGATCGAGTTGTGCCGGAGTGGGCTGCTTGTCGTCGTCGCCGAGCACCATGCGCCGCACCTGGGTGGCGCCGACATAGCTGGCCAGATTGATTCCCATGCCCTGCTTTTCCAGGCGGGCAAAGTATTGCCGAAAGCTGCGCCAGTCGGGCGTGATGTGATAGTGATCGTAGCCGTAGCGGTCAGTCTGGATGATGGCATCATTCAAAGGTGCGATGGAACCGCCTTCGCCTGTGATCTCAGTCGTGATGCCCTGATAGATTTTTGAAGGCAGGCGCGGATCCACCAGGATGGTCAGCTCCGACTGACCCAGCATGTCGATAAAGCCGGGTGCGACAACCATGCCGTGGGCATCAATGGTACGCGTGCGTTGCGCCTCGCTCAGGTTGCCGATAGCGGCGATCTTGCCACCGCGGACGCCGATGTCGCCGGAGTACCAGGGCGATCCTGTGCCGTCGATGATGTGGCCATTGGTGATGACGGTATCGAAAGGTTGCTTGTTGGCTTGCGCCTGTGACAAGTGAATGAGGGTTAAAAGAAAGATGCCGATGAGGAACATTTTCGTTGGTGTGTTGCTTCCCATGGTTTCTCCGTTCTTGTTTTCTACTTCGACGGTAAAATCTCTGCTGACCTCAAGGGCGGGCGGGACGCCCACCCGACAGCCCGGCGAGACGCCGGCGCTACACTGCGGCTCGCCGGGCCGATACGGCACCCAGCATGACCCAGATTCCCAGGGCCAGCCATTCGTAGGCATTGAAGTGCCCCGGAACGAACGGGACCACTTTCATCAGAATCATCAGCAGCCCGACCAGCGCACCCAGTGCGGCAACCAGGCGTTGCTTCGGGTTGGGGGCCATCTGATAATACGCGGCGCAAGCGGCCAGCCATCCCGCCGCGGACGCCAGCGAGCCCACATCTGAAATTGGAACCAGGATGGCGTCACCGAGAAACATGCACGCGGCGGTACCCAATCCCACGCAGATCACGGCTACGGAAGGGGTCTGATTCCGCGGGTGCACCTGGCCGACGCGGGCATCCACCAGGCCCCGCCGTCCCATGGCAAAGACCATGCGGCTGGCCGCCACCAGGTTTCCGTTGAACACTTTGAAGAGTGAAAGCAGCGCGGCCGCCAGAATGACGCTGACAATCCAGCGCGAGCCCACCGCGTGCTGGAAAGCCACCGCCGTCATGAATCTCTCGCCGGTCAGTTCCCGCCAGGGAGCGGCATAACCCACGGCGGCAATCACGATGGTGTAGAAAAGAATGCCCACCAGGATGGCCATCCAGATGGCCTTGAAAAATCCGCCCGACCGAAACTCCGGGCGCGACTCTTCCGCCCCTTTTACCACCGACTCAAATCCGGTCATGAAATAAGGCACAATCTGGATGACCAGCAGAACCGAGACAAATCCGCTGTGCGTGAACAAGGGCGGCAAATTCCGCGGAGAGCCTTTGCTTATCCCCACCGCGACGAACACGACGAATAAACCCAGGGTGCCGAAAGTTGTCCAGTTCTGAAAAATCGCGCTCAACCGGATGCCGCGATAGTTGAGCCAGGTCAGAAGGCCGGTGAGCCCCAACCCGATGATCACGTGGGGCAAATAAACCGGACGCCCGGCGATGCGATAGAGTTCCATCGAATCCAGGCGGGGAAAAATGTAACTGGCAATTTTTCCCACGGCCACTGCTTCCCAGGGACAGACGATGAAGTACGCCAGCACCATCATCCAGCCCGTGGCAAAGCTGACCGACCGGGGAAAGACTTTCGCCGTGTAGGCAACCTCGCCCGCGGCATCAGGCATGGCCGTTACCAGCTGGCCGTACACGTAGCCGATGGGCAAAAGGAGCGCGCCGCCGATCGCGAATCCCAGAACACCGCCTAGCGGTCCCCCGCGCAGCAGCCAGTCGTCCATCACGACCAGCCAGCCCACGCCCACCATGGTTCCCCAACCCAGGGCGAAGTAATCGACCACGCGAAGTTTGCGCGCAAGTGTCGTCATGGAATGCTGTGTCATCCGGAGCGCAGTAGCTGCTTCGCTTCGCGAAGCGGCTACGCAGTCGAAGGCCCCCTATAACCGGAAACGGCTCTGCTCTTTAGAACAGGCACAGCAACTCGAACAGCAAATTTGCCGCGAGCAAAGAAGTAATCTCGCCGTTATCGTAGGGCGGCGACACTTCCACCAGATCGCATCCCACCAGATTCAGGCCTTTCAGGGAGCGCACCAGGTCCAGAATCTGCGGACTGGAGAGGCCGCCGACCTGCGGCGTGCCGGTGCCGGGAGCGTATGCGGGATCGACCACATCAATGTCCAGCGTCAAGTACACGGGATGGCCGCGCAGTTTCTTCAAATGACGTTTGACGGGTTCGACCCCACTCTTGTGAAACTCTTCCGAGGTAATAATTTTTATGCCGTGCTTGCGGGCGAAATCAAAGTCGTCCTCAGAGTAAACTTGCCCGCGCAGTCCCACCTGCAAAGCGCAGCCCTTCTCGATCAGTCCTTCTTCGATGGCATACTTCACCGGCGTACCGTGCGAATGCGGGCTGCCAAAGTATCCACTCCAGGTGTCGCCGTGGGCGTCGAGCTGGATAAAGGCAACCGGGCCGAAGTGCCGGTGTATGGCGCGCAGGATAGGCAAGAGAATGGAATGATCGCCACCGACGCAGACTGATCGCGCGCCGCCACGGAACACATCGCCCAACTGCTCAGTGATGCGCTGGTACGTGTCTTCGATCGACAGCGGGTTGATCGAGAGATCGCCAAAATCTCCGATGCGCCATTTTTCGAACGGATTGATCTTCAGCACCGGATTCCAGGGACGGATCATGGCGGATTGCACGCGAATGTTGCGCGGCCCGAAACGCGCGCCCGGACGATAGGTCGTGCCGCCATCGAATGGAACGCCAATCAACGCCAGATCCAGATCTTCCGCCCGCGGAATGTGGGGCAGACGCATGAATGTGGGCACACCCGAAAAGCGCGGATAGACCAGGGCGTCCACCGGCATGGGATGCGGCTTTGCGGTTTTCTTTGATTTCATAGGCCGGCGCATTATAGAACATCGCGCCGTGTGGGGCGGGCGCCCCCGCCGTGTTTGCGGTGGTTGTTGGGTCAGGTCGTGACGGGCAGACCGCGGCTAGCAGGCACATGGCAGAAAACCCAAGTCAAAGGCGTCGGACAAAGCCTGCTCTGAGCGAAGTCGAAGGGAGTGGCCGACCCACACTCCGCATGTTAACGGCCCGATCCGTGCTTCCCAGTCAGTGTGTTATGTTTTAGGCTCTCAAGCCGAATCTCCGAGGCGATTATGCCGCGATACGAATATCGAGTCCTGAAGCCAGTTCCCGCAGCCGAAAAGGCCTTCCTGGAATGGATTGACAGGCTTGATCGAGCTTTCGCGAATCGCGATCCCGAGCATCGCTCTGATGTCGTCCGCGAGGAACTGCACCAGCTTTATCTGGGACGTCCTTATGCTGCGCCCGATCCTGCGGCCCCGCTGGCGATGCAAACTCTGGTGCACTCGCTGGACCCGCGCAACGCCACCCTCGAGCCCGAAACGTATGGCGACGCAGATGCCGCGAAGTACGGTGAACGCAAGCCGCTGATCTGGTTCTGGATGATGTATGACCGCTCTCCGGTCGGCCTCAATCACTGGCTGGGACATAAAGTGCGCGCCATGCTGGCCCGGCATGTGTTCAAGCATTGCGGAAGTAACGTCAAAATTTTTCACGGCGTGGAATTTTCCTTCGGCTACAACCTGACCGTCGAAGACAACTGCACCATCCACAAATACGTTCTGCTCGACGACCGCGGAGAGATCATCATTCATGAAGGATCGTCCGTTTCCGATTACGCCAACATCTATTCGCACGCGCACGACCTCAACGACGGCATGATCGTCAGCAATCACAAAACCGAGATCGGCCCCCGGGCGCGCATCACCTATCATGCGACGGTTTTGAGCGGAGTGAAGGTCGGCGAACACGGCATGGTGGGCTCGATGGGAGTCGCCTCTAAAGATGTCGATCCGTTTACCGTGGTGGGGGGCATTCCCGCAAAACCGATCAAGGTCAAGTCGATTGCGCCGGAAGAATTACGCCAGGCTTTCGAAGAGCGCTAACGGGCCAGCAGAGCTCTGAGGCCGCGCAGAACCGCAGCTGCGCGTGTTAGTATCGAAGCCAATCTCGCATGACCCTGCAACACATCGACATTGTGTTCAAGTTGATCGCTTTCATGTTTGCGATCAGCGTCCACGAATCGGCGCACGCCTGGATGGCCAACCTGCGCGGCGATCCTACGGCTCGCATGCTGGGACGGATTACACTCAACCCCATCAAGCACATCGATCCCGTGGGGACCCTGCTGTTACCCGCGGTCGCGCTGTACTTTGGCGCCCCCGTCATCGGCTGGGCAAAGCCTACTCCCGTTGATCCGCGAAACTTCAAGAACCCCGTATTGGATGACGTTCTGACCTCGGTGGTGGGACCGATCAGTAACTTCGTAGTCGCGATTGCGGCGGCCCTGATTCTGGCCGTTGTGAAGCTCGTATCCCCCGTTGGACGTGAGATCGTGTCCGGAATCCTCCAAGGCTTCATAACCACTGATACAAATTCATTTCTCGTGCCGTTGTGCTTGCTGCTGTATGAATTCCTGTTTATCAATGTCTTGCTGGGCGTTTTCAATCTCATACCCGTTCCGCCGCTGGATGGCAGCCACGTAGTGCGCCATCTGTTGCCCCCCGGAGCGCTCCGAATCTACGACGCGGTGGGCATGTTTGGCCTATTCATTCTGGTATTTTGGGGTGGTCGGTTTCTGAGCATGCTAATCTCTCCCGCTGTCGAATTTTTTAACTACATTCTCCTGAGAATCTGATGACCTCTCGCTCCAACCAACGCAAGCGCGTGCTCAGCGGTATGCGCTCCACCGGCAAACTGCATTTGGGAAACTTTGTCGGCGCCCTGGACAACTGGGTCCGCATGCAGGACCAGTACGATTGCTTTTTCTTCGTGGCCGACTGGCACGCCCTCACCACCGACTACGCCGATACTTCGCGCATCAAGGAGAACTCGCTCGAAGTCCTGCTGGACTGGCTGGCCGCCGGGCTTGATCCCGAGCGCTGCACCATGTTCATCCAGTCGCATGTTCCGCAGCACGCCGAACTGCATTTGCTTTTTTCCATGATCACGCCCCTGGGCTGGCTGGAGCGCGTCCCCACCTACAAGGAGCAGCGCGAAAACATTGCGGAAAAAGACCTGGGCACTTACGGATTTCTCGGCTACCCGTTATTGCAGGCGGCGGACATTCTGATTTACAAGGGTGATTTCGTCCCGGTGGGCGAAGACCAGGTGCCGCACGTTGAGCTGACTCGCGAAATCGCGCGCCGCTTCAACATGTTTTATACCCGCAAGGGGATGTACGTTTTTCCCGAACCACAGCCTCTGCTGACTCCAGCCGCCAAACTGCCGGGGACCGATGGGCGCAAGATGTCGAAGTCGTACGGCAACACCATCCTTCTGACCGACCCCGAGCCGGTGGTGCGGCAGAAATTGAAGACCATGGTGACCGACCCGGCGCGAGTCCGCCGCACCGATCCCGGGAATCCCGATATTTGCCCCGTGGGCGACCTGCACAAGATATTCAGCGACCGCCAAACCATCGTGAAAGTGGATGAAGGCTGCCGTTCCGCCGGCATTGGCTGCATCGAGTGCAAAGGCTGGGCTGCCGACGCCCTGGTCAGCATCCTCAACCCCATGCAGGAGCGGCGAAAGAAATATGAGGACAATCCCCGTCTGGCATGGGATATTCTGGAGGCAGGCTCCTCCCGCGCCAGCAAGGTCGCCGGGGCCACCATGGACGAGGTCCGCGACGCCATGGGCATGTCGCTCAACTACGAAGAAAAACATGGCTGACAACCTGAAAGTCGCACCCGTGAACGAGCCTGCGACCGGCGCCGGAAGCGCGCTGGCGCCGGTGGTGCAAATGCCGGCCGCGCCCAAGCCGAAGCCGGACAGCGACTTCCCTTTCTCGGTGACGGTGGGTGACGTTTATGAAGGGCCGCTCGACCTGCTGCTCGACCTGATCCGCAAGCAGGACATCGACATTTACGATATCCCGATTGCGCGCATCACCGCGCAATACCTCGCCTACGTGGAAAAGCTGCGGGAACTGGATGTGAACGTCGCGGCTGAATTCATATACATGGCAGCGGTGCTGATCCATATCAAGTCAAAGATGCTGCTGCCGCGCGACCCGGCAGCGGCTTCGGACGCCCAGGACGATCCCCGAGCAGAACTTGTGAATCGCCTGATCGAGCATGAGAAGTTCAAGTCCGCGGCGCAGATGCTGATGCAGAAGCAGCAGATCGAAGATGCCGTCCGGTCGAACCCGGCCATCCGCGAATTCATGGAGGCTGAGGGCACGGAACCCGAAATCGCCGCCGACGTGATTGACCTGGTAAGGACCTTCCAGCAGATTCTGGAGCGCGCCCGCTCCCGCCCTTTGCTTCAGGTGGACGAAGAGACCGTCACCGTGGGGCAAATGATCAATTACCTGCAGCGGCGGCTGGCGCTGGAGGACAAACCGCTCCGGCTGAAGCAAATTTTGCGCAACGTGAATTCGCACCAGGCGCTGGTCTGCATGTTTCTGGCGCTGCTGGAGATGGTACGGCTGCAGGCGATCCAATTGCGCCAGGACCGTATTTTTGGCGAGATCCTGCTGCGCAAGCACACTGGTTTTGAAGCCATCATCGCCGAGCAGGCAGCGGTGCGGGACGACTGGCGCTAGAAACAGTCGTCAGTCATCAGTCGTCGGCCGTCATCAAGACTTTACAGGGTACCTAACCATGAGTCTTAAAGCTAAACTCGAAGCCATCATTTATGCGGCGGAAACGCCGATCACGCTCGATCACATTGTCGAGTTGCTGAATGAGTCTGCAATTGCCGAAGGCGCAACCGAGGATGAGGTCAAGTCCCGCGTCCGGGTCGCCCTCGAGGAACTGACTGACGATTGCATTGCTTCCGACCGTGGCATCGAGATCCGCCAGATCGCGGGCGGATACCGCATGTCCACCAAGCCGGAGCATCATGACGTGGTGCGTGATTTTGCCAAGAGTCTGAAGCCGCCGATCCGGCTCTCACTCCCGGCCCTCGAAACTCTGGCCGTGATCGCGTACAAGCAGCCGGTGACCGTGCCCGAGATCAGCGAAATCCGCGGCGTGGATTCGAACGGCGTCATTGCCACGCTGTTGGATCGAAAACTGATTACCACCGCAGGACGCAAGGCGGTCATCGGACGGCCCATTCTCTACAAGTCCACCAAGGAATTCCTGCTCCGCTTTGGCCTGAAGGACGTGAGCGAATTGCCCAGCATGGAGGAGTTCGAAAAGCTGGTGGCGGAATCGTTCCAGAACGAGTTGCTGCCCTTGTCGGAAAACAACGGGGACGCAGCTGCCGCCGATGCCAACGAAGCGAAAGTCGAGTCCGAGGCCGCCGCGATGGAGGCCGAGGGAGAAACTGTTTCCGCCGAAGCCCACAGCGCCGGCGAGAACGACCCCGCCGCCTAGAAGTGGCTGCCGCTTCCAAGTGGCCGCCTTTGATCTCACGTGGTTGAAGAAATCCAATGCCCACCCAACGTCTGCAAAAGATCATCGCCGCCGCCGGAATCGCGTCGCGCCGCAAGGCGGAACAGCTCATTGCCGGCGGCCTGGTCTCACTCAACGGGCAGGTGGTCACCGAACCCGGCACCAAGGCCGATCCTGAGCATGATCACATCCGCGTAAATGGCAAGCTGCTGCGTGGCGCTCAGAAAAATGTTTACCTGCTGATGAACAAGCCCAAGGGATACATTACGGCGGTGACGGACCCCGAAAAGCGTCCCACGGTGATGGACCTGCTTCGAGGCGTGGGCGTGCGGGTGTATCCGGTGGGACGCCTCGATTACGCTACAGAGGGCCTGCTGTTGCTCAGCAATGATGGAGAGCTGGCGGCCGCGCTGATGAAAGCTTCGTCTCACGTACCCAAGACTTACATGGTCAAGGTCGCGGGCACGCCGTCGGCGGATGGCCTGACGAAATTGCGCTCTGGGGTTTACATACAAGGCAAGGGCGGCCGAAGACAGAAAACAGCGCCGGCCAAGATCAAGCCCATTCGCGAGGCCGATAATCCCTGGTACGAAGTTACGCTGATCGAAGGCAAGAACCGGCAGATCAGGCAGATGTTCGAGACCGTCGGACATCACGTGGAAAAAATTAAGCGGGTGCGTTACGGGCCCTTGCAGCTTGACGTTCCTCCGGGAAAATTTCGCCACTTGACCGCACAGGAAGTTACCCGCTTGAAGTCCGCGATCAAATAGGTGGCAGTGGTCTCTCCGCTCCTTGCGGTCTTGCCCGGAGTCGCACGGGCGGGGTGCCCGCGCCCACATGAACACAATCATCAAGCTCGATTCGAACGAAAATCCGTTTGGGCCCTCACCTCTTGCTATCGCAGCCATGCAGGCTGTGCTGGCAAGATGCAGCGAATATCCCGACGATGAAGCCTCGGCGCTGCGCCACAGGCTTGCCCGGCATCACGAGGTGAATCTTGATCAGGTCCTGATTGCCGGCGGCCTGACTGAGTTTCTGGGCATGCTCGCGCGGGCCTTTCTGGCGCCTGGCAGGAACGCCGTAACCAGCCAGCGATCATTCATCGTTTACCGCCTGGCTACGGAAGCGGCGGGGGCGCAATTGATCGAAGTCCCGATGCGCCAGGACGGATTCGATCTCGACGGAATCGCGGCCGCGGTGAACCGCGATACCCGGATCATATTCCTGGCGAATCCGAATAACCCGACTGGAACGATGGTCACGGCGGATGAAGTTGACCGGCTCTTGAACCGCATTCCGGAAATCCCGGTCGTACTGGATGAGGCGTACTACGAATTCGCCCAGGATTTCGCGGCCCCTCGCGGAGCCAGGTACTCGCGTTCCCTGGATTACGTGCGCGAGGGACGGAAGGTTGTGGTATTGCGAACGTTTTCCAAGGTACACGGACTGGCCGGAATACGCGTCGGCTACGGGATTGCGTCCGAGGAATTGATGGCGCGCATTTCTCCCCAGCGATCGATGTATTGTGTCTCAGCCCTGGCCCAGGCGGGGGCTCTGGCCGCACTTGAAGATTCCGCGCACATTCGCAGGGCGGTCGAAAATAACACCCATGAGTCGCAGCGACTCCACCGGGCGCTTTCCGGGGTTGGCTACGCGGTCACTCCGACCTGGGGGAACTTTCTCTATTGCAGGATCGGGCAGGACCCGAGTAACTTTGCCGACCGCCTCAGGGACGAGGGAATCTGGGTACGTCCGCTGGAGAAATGGGGCGCTCCCGACGCCATTCGCATCACCATCGGCAGGCCGGAACAGAATGACGCACTCTTGCGGGCAATGAAAAAGCTAAAGATCTCTTAGTCGCTGGTCATTGGCAGTTGAGCTGCTCCGTAGAGTCCGGCATCGCTGCCCAGCAGGGCCCGTGTGATGATGGTCCTGGACGAGCCTTCGGAACCCACATGCCCTGACGCGCCTTCCCCGCCAGAGTTGGAGGTGGGAGCGGTTGCGGCATAGACCAGAGAGCGCTGCCGCAATTCCTCAAAGATAAAAGGAGAAAACGCCTCCCAGGCACTCGACACTCCGCCGCCAACCACGTACATATTCAGATTGAAGGCGTTGACCAGGTTCGCAATACAGATTCCGAGGGCGCGTCCCAAACGGCCGAAAATCTTTCTGGCCTCTTCCTCTCCCTGAATCGCGAGGTTGTAAATCGCTTTGGCGTTGAACTCCGGATCTGTGTTGGCCGCCTTGGCCAGCCCGGGGGCGCGGCCGGAGGCGATCGCCTCCTTCGCCATCCGGACTACCGCGGTTGCCGAGGCATATTGTTCCAGGCAGCCACGATTTCCGCAGCCGCACGGAGGCCCTTCGGGTTCGACCGTCATGTGGCCGAACTCGCCGGCCATGCCAGTCATGCCGTGCCAGATGCGGCCCTGGAGCACGATTCCGCCGCCAACGCCCGTTCCGAGGGTCAGCATCGCCATATCGTCCACATCTCGCGCCGCGCCCAGCCACTTCTCGCCGAGCGCCGCCACATTAGCGTCGTTCTCCAGAATCACGCGGGTCCCCAGCAGGCCCTCAATTTGCGCCTGCACGGGAGATTCAGCCCAACCCGGCAGATTCGGCGACTCGCGCAACATGCCCGTCTTCATGTCGATGATGCCGGGCACACCGATGCCAATCCCCCGCAGCGCGGCGCCGTCGCGATACTTGGCGGCGAGCAGACGGATGGCGTCGCACATTTGATGGATCACGTGGTCTTTGCCCAACGCGACCCGCGTGCCCAGCGTGACTTTTTCCATCAAGTCGCCCTGCTGATTGACAGCCGCGATGCGCAGATTGGTTCCACCGAGATCAACGCCGATAGAAAAATTGGGCATAAGTGAAAGACTATCAAATTTCACATTGCAGAATTCAGATTGCAGATTGGCGAGTTGTCGAGGTAGCGCTGGAGCTACTTTTGACACTTCGGGCAATAGTGGCTGCTGCGGCCCGCGATGACCAAGCGCTTGATCGGAGTTTTGCAGACCAGGCAAGGCTCGCCTTCGCGCCCGTAAACCCGGTGCTGCAGCTGGAAGAATCCCTCTTCACCGTCCGCGTCAACGTAATCGGAGACTGAAGATCCCCCCAGGGCAATCGCCTCCCGGAGTACTTCCTGGACTGCGGGATAGAGCCGGCGCAAGTCTTCGCGTGTAAGCGATGCCGCCCGCCGCCGCGGACGGATCCCGGCGCGGAAAAGCGATTCGTCGGCGTAGATGTTCCCTACGCCACGCAAAAGCTTCTGGTTCAGCAGGGCGCTCTTGATGGGAGTCTTGCGGCCGCGGAAGAGTCCCACAAACTGATCGAGTTCGACTTCGAGCGGCTCGGAACCGCCCGCTTCGAAGCCATGGGCCACGCTCAGGCGTCCGAAGCGCCGCGGATCGACGAAACGCAATTCCCTGCCCGAGGCCAGCTTCGCGACCAGGTGAGTGTGCTTTGCGATTTCACTTGCGGGCGGGCAAACTACCATGCGCCCGGTCATGCCCAGGTGAACGATCCATTGGGCACTGGTTGGTGTTTGCCGGGCACCCTCGCCCGCCGCTTTTTTGGGTGATGGCGAACTGCGTCTCTTGTGACGCCTTTTGGCGGGTGAGGGCGCCCGCCCCACATGACCAGCCAATTCCAGATCGAATACGATGTGCTTCCCGACCCGTCGTACGGCGGCAATTCGGCGCGATTCCAGGGTGAGAACGATGTCAGCAGCAGGAGATTTCAGCGGCTCAGGCTTCGAGCCCAGCCAGACCGATTCGATCACGTCCCCCGTGACCCGGCTGGAAAGGCCGCGAGCAATGGTCTCAACTTCGGGAAGTTCAGGCATGGAAGACAGTTTACAGTCGTCGGTCGAGTCCTTGACTGATGACCGCGTTGCTCATCCGCACTCCGGCAGGTTATCATTGTCGGTACACATCAGCCCTGTAAATCCTTGTCATTCAATGTAAAGCAGTTCACCTTTGGCGTGGAGTGTGTGCGACTCTGCAATGCGGCCGGAGCGGCCGCCATCCTGTACCACGGAGCTGGCTTTGAAGAAGGGTAAGACTGCGGTCATCGTCGGTGCGCAGTGGGGCGACGAAGGTAAAGGCAAAATCGTCGACGTTCTCTCGGAGAATTTCTCCGTCGTGGCCCGTTATGCCGGCGGACATAACGCCGGGCACACTGTCATCATCAACGGGAGAAAGTTCATTCTTCAGCTGGTGCCTTGCGGCGTCCTGCGGCCTGGCTGCCGCAGCGTGATCGGCAATGGCGTGGTGCTCGACCCCATCGCCTTTCTCAAGGAAGTGGCGGCGTTGCGCGAGACTGGCGTGAAGGTGGATGGCAGCCTGTTCGTCAGCAACCGCGCCCACGTGATCCTGCCTTACCATCGCATGATCGAGCTGGCCTCGGAAAATGCTCCGGGACGGGTAAAGATCGGCACCACTTCCCGTGGCATCGGGCCCACCTATGA
Source organism: Terriglobia bacterium (assembly GCA_963752375.1). Taxonomy (GTDB): domain Bacteria; phylum Acidobacteriota; class Terriglobia; order Terriglobales; family Acidobacteriaceae; genus JAIQFF01. The sequence goes on along the minus strand of CAVVYF010000027.1, from coordinate 323,038 downwards.
AGACAAGATGGGCCGGCGCGGCTTGCGCGTGGCCGACCTGCTCGACCTGAAGCTCCTGCGCACGCACATCGAGAACGCCTGCCACGAGAAGAACATGATCGCGCACGCGTTGTTCAATTCCGAGCCGCTCGATCCGGACAAGATGTATCAGGAATACGCCGAGGCCTCGGCCAAGGTCGCTCCCTTCGTGTGCGACACGGCGGCGCTGCTGAACCGCGCGATGACGGACGGTGAGTCCATCCTTTTCGAAGGCGCGCAGGGCACCATGCTCGACATCGACCATGGCACCTACCCCTTCGTGACTTCCTCCAGCGCCACGTCGGGCGGAGCGGTCATCGGAACCGGAGTCGCACCTACCGCCATTGATACAGTGATCGGCGTCACCAAAGCCTATTGCACGCGGGTTGGCGGCGGGCCGTTTCCTTCAGAGGCTTTGGACGCCAGCGGCGACATGTTGCGGCAGCGGGGCAATGAGTATGGCGCGGTGACGGGGCGCCCTCGGCGTTGCGGCTGGCTGGATTTACCCCTCTTGCGCTACGCTGGCATGATTAACGGCATCTCCTGGCTGGTGGTGACCAAGCTGGATGTGCTGGACGAACTGGCCGAGATTCCGGTGTGCGTGGGTTACAAGATCGATGGCAAGGTGACGGATGAAATTCCGGCGCACGGCAGCGGCTTTGAGGGGATCGAGTGCGTGTACAAAACCATGCCGGGGTGGCGCACCTCCACTCAGGGCATCACTCAACTGGAGAAACTGCCGCAGGCGGCGCGCGAGTATCTGACCTTTCTGGAGAACGAGAGTGGCGCCCACATCGGCATGGTTTCCACAGGACCGGGGCGCGAGCAGACCATGCTTGCGGAGAGCTTCGGTGCCGCGCTGAAGGGTTTGACTGGACAAAAAACCGGGGCTTCAGCAACAATCTGACCAACGGAGCGAATGATGGTTGTCCTGGCTGTGACATGGATGGCGAAAGTCGGCCGCGAGGCGGAAATGACGGAAGTTTTTGCCAAGCTGACGGAAGAGTCCCGCAAGGAACCCGGCTGCGGCATGTACCTGGTGCATCGCCACAAGACCGAGCCACGCCGCTTTTTCGTCTATGAGCAGTACAAGGACGATGCCGCGCTGGAGGCGCACCGCGCCTCTCCCCACTTCCTGCAATACGCCAAAAAGGAGCTTCCCAAATTTGGCGACCGCGTGGAAGGGCACCTGTACGAACCGCTAGGTTAAGAGGAAATTGCAGTGATGTTCGGAATGGACGATGCCCAGATAGCGGAACTGCGCTTTCACATTCTTGACTCAATGATGGATGATGCTGAAGATATCGAGCAGGTCTATCTCTCCACTAACCGTGACGAATTCTGCAAAGAACCGGGGCAGCCGCGATTCCCTCTACGCGAAATCATAGATGAGATGAGATTCATGCTGCAGGAAGGCTATATCAAAGCCGATATTTCGAATGACGAAAAGCAGGCCCCGCTGGACGACATCAACCTCATGCTGTTTCATCACTACTGGTTCTCGCCGACCAAGACGGGAAAAGAAGTTTGGCAGCTCTGGGTTAGCAAAAATCGACGCTAGCAATCGTCATCACTTCCCTTTGTCCGCCATCAGCACCCCACCCGAAGCGTAGCTTTCTTTTGACACCTCGTTGAAAACCACCACGACAGCCTCGCGGCGCGCTGCCGCTTCCTCAACCATGGCATCGGTGATGCGTTGCGCCAGCTTGCGCTTCTGATCGGCGCTGCGGCCGGTCAGCATTGTGACTTGCACTAATGGCATAGAAAGCCGCTCCTGGGTTCTGGCTACTACTGCGCCAGCTCGTATCCCGCGAAAAAGAAGCTCAATTCGAAGCGAGCCGTGTCATCCGCATCGGAGCCGTGGATGGCATTGTTCTCGATACTGGTGGCCCACTTCTTCCGAATCGTGCCCTCCTCGGCGTTTGCCGGGTTGGTGGCGCCCATCAGCTTGCGCAAGTCGGCTATAGCGTTTTCTTTTTCCAGGGCGAGCGCAACAATAGACCCGCTGGACATGAAATCCGTCAGCGAATTGAAAAACGGCTTGCTCGCGTGAACGGCGTAGAACTGCTCCGCCTGGTGTTTGGATATCTCGAGCATTTTCATACACAGAATGTTGAAGCCGTTTTTCTCAAATTGCTCGATGATATCGCCGATCGCGTGCTTGCGTACAGCGTCAGGCTTCACGATAGTCAGAGTGCGTTGCAGTGTTTTCATTTTTAATAGTCATTCCTTAAACATTACTGAGAACCGGGAACTACTATCTGGCAACTGGGTCCTTAAGCTTTCACTCCCAGCACCGAAGCGACGGTCTCGCCAATATCAGCCGGCGATTTCGCCACGCGGATTCCGGCCGCTTCCATGGCCTGTATCTTCTCCGCCGCAGTCCCCTTCCCCCCGGAAATAATCGCGCCCGCGTGCCCCATGCGTCGTCCCGGTGGCGCCGTCTGCCCCGCGATGAATCCCACGACAGGCTTTTTCATGTGCGTCTTCACATACTCCGCCGCCGTCTCCTCGGCATTGCCGCCAATTTCTCCGATCATGACCACGGCTTCGGTCTGAGGATCGCGATTGAACAGCTCGAGCGCGTCCAGGAAGGTTGTGCCGATGATGGGATCTCCGCCGATCCCGATGGCGGTGGACTGACCAATCCCACGCGTGGTGAGCTGATACACGGCCTCGTAGGTCAGAGTACCGGAACGCGAGACAATACCCACCGACCCTTCCTTATGGATCCGCGCCGGCATGATTCCGATCTTGCAGTGGCCCGGCGAAATGATTCCCGGACAATTGGGGCCGATCAGCCGCGAGCGCCGGTTCTGCAGGAACTCCCAGGCGCGGACCATATCGAGCGTCGGGATGCCCTCGGTGATGCACACAATCAGCTCCAGCTCGGCGTCGGCTGCCTCCATGATCGCGTCGGCGGCGTACGGTGGCGGCACAAAGATCACGGAGGTATCGGCCGCGGTCTGTTCCACGGCTTCATGGACCGTATTAAAGATCGGCCAGCCCTCGTGCGTGGTGCCCCCCTTGCCGGGCGTGACGCCCCCGACAATTTGCGTTCCGTATTCCGCGCACGCCCTGGCATGGAATGTGCCTTCCCGCCCAGTCAGCCCCTGCACAATTACCCGCGTCGATCTATTTACCAGAATGCTCATTCGTCTCTACTTTCAACCCGTTGTCATCCTGAGCGGAGTCAAGTCATTCGCTCGCGAATGACTTGCCGGAGTCGAAGGACCCCCTATTGCCTCCAATACACCGCCGATTAAGCCGCTCTCGCAGCCGCGACAACCTTCTCGGCCGCGTCCTTCATGGTCTCGGCCACGATAAAATTTAATCCCGACTGCTGCAGAATTTCCCGCCCCGCCTCCACGTTCGTGCCTTCCAGACGCAGCACGATCGGAAGCTGGATCCTGGTCTTCTGCGCCGCTTCGACCACGCCGGTGGCCAGCGTATCGACGCGCAGAATGCCGCCGAAAATATTGATCAGCACCGCCTTCACATTCTTGTCGCTAAGCAGGATTTCAAATGCGTGAGTAACCTGCTCGGCGTTGGCGCCGCCTCCCACATCGAGAAAGTTGGCGGGCATGCCCCCGGCGTACTTGATGATGTCCATGGTCGCCATGGCCAGGCCGGCGCCGTTGACCATGCAGCCGACATTTCCGTCGAGCTTGATGTAGTTCAGGCTGTACTTCGAAGCCTCGACTTCAAGCGGGTCCTCTTCGGTCACATCGCGCAGCTCGCGAAGCTCAGGATGCCGGAAGATCGTGTTGTCATCGAAATTCATCTTGGCATCGAGGGCGAACAGCCGGCCATCGCTGCAGGTGACGAACGGATTGATCTCCATCAGCGAAGAATCGGTTTCCTCGAAGGCGCGGTACAAGCCGGTCATAAACTGGACGGCCTGGCTGATCTGCGGTCCTTTCAGCCCCAGCGCAAACGCCAGCTTGCGCGCCTGGAAGGCTTCCAGGCCCATGCCCGGATCGATATATTCCTTGAGAATGGCTCTGGGGTTCTCCGCCGCCACTTGTTCGATTTCCATCCCGCCCGCAGCCGACGCCATAAACACAGGGCGCGCCTCGACCCGATCAATCACGATGCCCAGATAGAGTTCTTTCTCGATGGGCAAGGTTTCTTCGATGAGCAAGCGGCGGACCACCCGGCCTTCCGGCCCGGTCTGATGCGTCACCAACGTCATGCCCAGAATTTTTCCCGCCAACTCGGACGCCTCCGCGACTGACTTGGCGATCTTGACGCCGCCACCCTTGCCGCGTCCGCCGGCATGGATCTGGGCCTTCACCACCACACCCGTCGCCCCGGCATCGAAAAGCCTTTTGGCGGCAGCTTCCGCCGCTTCCCGCGTCTCAACCATTTCTCCGCGGGGCACCGCAACGCCGTACTTCTTCAGGATATTCTTGGCCTGGTACTCGTGAATTTTCATAATGATTAACTGGACCTGTCGGCACGGCCTGGCTTGCAGTTTCGGGCAGCGGTTCGCGACCTTTAATTTTATAGAAGGGTCATCGATAGGGCAAACGCGAGGGATGCGACACGATTTGCAGCGCCGACGTCGGGTTGCGGCCCTGGGGCTGGACCTGCGGCCTGTGCGGTAAAACGATGCTACTCTGGTAGCGGCCCATGATCACGGAAGCCCTGCAGCGCATCGCCAACCAGCGGGAATCTCTCACTCGCGAAGAGGCCCGCGCGGTCATGACGGAAATTTTTTCCGGTAGCGCCAGCGACGCTCAGATCGCGGCCCTGCTGGTTGCTCTCCACATGAAGGGCGAGACGGTGGAAGAGATTGTTGGCTTCGCGGAGGCCATGCGTGCCGTGGCAGAACCGCTGCCGCTTCACCATGATTCCGCACTGGACGTCAGCGGCACCGGGCGGGACGCGCTGGTTGACACCTGTGGCACCGGCGGGGACGCTCGCGGCACCTTCAACATTTCCACCGCGACGGCGTTCGTCGTGGCCGGCGCCGGCGTGCGCGTGGCCAAGCACGGCAACCGCAGTCTCAGCTCAAAGTGCGGTTCGGCAGACGTGATGGAAGCCCTGGGTGTAAAGATCGGTCTGCCCCCTGCAGCCCTGGCCGCCTGCCTCGAAAAAGTCGGCATTGTATTCCTGTTCGCTCCCGCCATGCATACCGCGATGAAATATGTGCAGCCCGCCCGCCGCGAACTGCGCCTGCGGACCATCTTCAACCTGCTCGGCCCGCTCACTAATCCGGCAAGAGCTTCGGCGCAGGTCGTCGGCGTCTATGCTCTCGATCTGGTCGAGAAGGTAGCCGAAGCGCTCAGCATGCTGGGCGCTCATCGCGCCCTCGTGGTCCATGGTTTGGATGGCCTGGATGAAATCACCATCACGGGGCCAAGCCGCATTGCCGAGGTGCGCGAAGGAAATGTTCGCACCTATGAGGTTACGCCGGAAGAATTCGGGATCAAGCGAGCCCGGCTCGAAGATATTTCCGGCGGCGATGCCGAAGCCAACGCGGCCATCATCCGCGGAATTCTCGCTGGGAAGAAGTCGCCCCGGCGCGATGTCGTGCTGCTGAATGCGGCTGCCGCTCTGGTTGCAGCCGGGAGAGCCGAACACTTAGGAGAGGCCTTGCCGCTGGCGGCCCAGTCCATCGATTCCGGCGCAGCGGCTGCGAAACTGGATGCCCTGGTGGAGTTTACCGGCACGTACCTGTGAACCGGACCTCGGGCGTCAGACCTCGGGCGCCGCACTAATGGGGCCGCGGCCTGGCATCCGATGTCTGATGTCCAACGCCCAGCTTCTTCAATCTTTCAATCTGCTCCAGATGGCTGGCTCCATGCGTTCCCATTCTCTCGATCAACTCCGCGACTGTAATGTCTTTTTTGGCTTCGGGGTGATAGGCAGACTTACCGAGATCTGCGGGCGTAAGACGCTGCAACAGTCGCAGGTTCGCATGCCGGTTCAGCCCGTAGAGCGCGACCAGTTCGGCGGGCGGAGTCTCCAGGTAGCCCAGCTTCCGGGCCCATTCGTCCTGGTCCATGGGCGCGATCACGGGCTTCTTGTCGGCCAGCATCTGACGCAACCGGTACCCGTACACCAGCTCGATGTCGGCGAGGTGGCCAAGTATTTCCAGGATGCACCACTGATCCGGCGCCGGTTTGTAGCGCAACACTTTGTCCGGCAGACCTGACACTGCCGCCGCCACCTGCTTGGGACTTCTCTCCGCAGTCTCGATGTGCTTCTTCAGTTCGACTTCGGTCATGGATGCTCCACAAATTGAGCAATTGGGCAATTGAAAAGCTCGATTTTTCAATTACTAAATTACTCAATTACAAAATTACCCAATCAAACTTCGACTTTCTCCATCCACTCCGCCACCTGCACGTTCCACCCCAGCTCTTTCGTCAGGGTATCGCGAAGCTGGGATGACGCCGCGGGCTCGCCGTGTACCAGGTAGGTGGTGGCAGGCCTTTGAGAAAAGGTGCGCAGCCATTCCAGCAGTTCCGGAGTATCGGCATGATCGCTGAACTGTTCGAGCACCGCGATTTCTGCCCGGATGGCAACCGTCTCGCTGAAAATGCGCACCTCGGAGGCACCGCTCTTGATCGTCGCCCCCCGGGTTCCCGGCGCCTGGAAGCCGATAAAGATCACCGTATTTCTCGGATCGGGAAGCCGCTGCATCAGGTGGTGCAGGATCCGCCCTCCAGTCACCATGCCGCTGGAGGAAACGATGATCCCGGGAAAGTTTGCGTTGTTGATCTTCTTCGAGTCGTCGGTGGTCAGGGCGAAGGTAAAGCCCGGCCACTGCAAAGGCGAGCCATATTGCTTGATCAACCGGCAGGTCTCGTCGCTGCACTCATCCGAGTGCTTCAGGAAGACTTCGACCGCTTTGATCGCCATCGGGCTGTCGCAATACACCGGAACGCGGGGAATTTGCCCCGACTCCATCAGCTCTTTGAGCATGAATAGGAATTTCTGGGTGCGTTCGACGGCGAATGCGGGTACGATCACCCAGCCGCCGCGCTGGACCGTGTGGCCGATGATCTCGGCCAATTTCGGCCGCGGATCGTCAGTGGGGTGCTGCCGGTTGCCGTAGGTGGACTCCATTATCAGGATGTCGGCGGCCTCGCCTTCGGTGGGTCCCGAGCGCACCACTTTCCCGGGTGCGCTGGTCTGGTCGCGCACCCGGCCGATGTCTCCGCTGAACAACAACTTCCTGCTTTGACCATTCAGTTTCAAGGTGAGTTCCACCATCGCCGATCCCAGGATGTGGGCGGCGGGGACGAAGCGGAATGAAACTTCGGGCGACAGCTGCCTGGCCTCTTCAAATTTGACCGGCTGAAAATGCTGCAGTGAGTCCTCCGCTTCGGCAAGGGTATAAAGCGGCAACGCCGGATCATGCTTCGACTTCTTGTGCCGGTTGTAAAAGCGCGCATCCTCTTCCTGAAGATGCCCGGAATCGGGAAGGATGATGCCGCACAAATCAATCGTGGAAGGCGTGGCATAGACGGGGCCGCTGAATCCTTCCCGCACCAGCCGCGGAATCCAGCCGCAATGGTCAAGGTGGGCGTGGGTCAGGATGACGGCGTCAATGCCGGACGCCGGCACCGGCGTGGGCTGCCAGTTCCGTTCCCGCCATTCCTTGGCCCCCTGAAACATGCCGCAATCGATCAGCACCTGGAATCCGGCCTTGCCGCTCCCGTCCGTCGAGGTGTTGACCAGGTGTTTTGAGCCGGTGACCGTACCCGCTGCGCCCAGGAACTGGATGTATGCCAAGTCTTCCTCCTGCTGAAAAGCTAGTGTAATTTGAAAACCTGCCTCCTGCCGGCGTCATGCTGAGCTTGCGAAGCATCTGGCGTGAAGCGCATCTGCGGCTGGCCCGCGGTTGTGCGGATGCGCGCCAGATCCTTCGGGACTGAAGTCCCTCAGGATGACGCCGCGGTTGGAGGTTGATTCAAAATGAATCTCTACCTCGTGTGCTGGTCAATTTCTTTTCGCCGGCTCCTCAATCCTGTACACATTATTTCGCGTGTTGCTTTCCGGCACGCTGCCGTCGTTGAGCACGATTTCCTGGGGAGTGGAGATCGCCTCAATGCGGATGGTGGCTTTCGATTTTCCCCGTACCAGGAGCCTCTGCGTGACCTGGCCTTGTTCCATCTTGAGGACCACCGGCACCTCGGCCCCGGCCTCACCCAGGTTCTCCACCGTGACTGTAACTATGTAGGTTTTCCGCGACGGCTCCCAGGGATAAATCGAAGCCAGGTGGAAATCCGGCAGTCCACGGTCGCGATAGACCCAGTCATCAAAGAACCATCCCAGATCGCGTTTACTCTGGGCCTCGACCAGATGCTGCAAATAGGCCGGCGTGGTGTCGGCGTCCGCGCGATAGGCGGCAAGGGCTTTCTTCAGCGCATCTTCGCCAATCATGTCGCGCAGCATCCACCACACGTACATGGCCTTGCTGCGATACAGGTCCTCGATGCTGGTGCTGATCAGCGACTCGCCTGCTCCGGCCTTCTGCCCGTGCGCTTCCTTCTGCCCGGGCTCCTGCGCCAGCGCCTTTTCCGCCTGGGCCAACGCGGTGCGGTGCACTCCCATGAGGTCGAGCGCCGACTGCCGGCCGCTTTCTCGCTCGCGATAGACCGCCTGGGCAAAATGCGCCAGGCCTTCGTAAATCCAGGGGCGCGGAGAGAAGAAAGCGGCATGGGTAAGCTGGTGGACCGCCGTCAGCTGATCCAGTTTGGAATCATGGTTGAGAGGTGTGAGCAACATGCTTCCACTCTCGTAGGGCGCCGCCTCGGGATCGCTCAACTCCACGACTTCCGCTCGGACTCCGGTTTGTCCTTTCGGCGCGCCAAACCACTCCGTCACAAATGGGACTGCCAACTGCGCCGCCAGCGCATAGGTCTGGGCTGCGTCCTTATGTTCCGGCAGGTAGAAAATATTCACCGGAGGCTGATCGAGCGTTTCGTAAGGACCCACTACAAACAGCGGCACCGTCTCACCCAAAGAGGGGAACGTACACTCGTTTGCACTTTCGTATCCCTGGCCTGACTCTTTGAAGGACCGCACTCCCCCAGCTTCGCCATTACACTGCGGGACTGCCGGTCTGCCTTCGCCGGGATAAACCAGTCTGACCCTCATTCCGGCCTGCAGTTCGCGCGCTTTCCACCTCGCCACCGTTTCGAACACACTGTCTCCCTCTGACAGGTTCGCCGATTCGGTCGCGACCGGATACCACGCCACGTATCCGATGCCGCGCACCGCGGTAAATGACTTGCCGATCTCGTCCCAATCGCTGTGCCGGGCCCGCTCTTCCGGCAAACCTATTCGCGTCAGCCTGGTTGCATCGAGCGGGATGATGCCCTCGTATCCAATCTCCAATTCCACAATGCCTTTAGCTGGGACTTCACTGGACAGCGTCACGATCGCTTCCGAAAGAGCACCGGTGTGGTCGATGTCCGAGGTGTAGGGCTGAGAGATGAACTGGACCGGTTTGCCGTCGTTCTGGATCGATCTCCAATCCAGGCTGGAGGAAATCTGCAATACAAAGTTTCTCTGCGGCGATGATGAGTCGTTCCGCAAGGTAACCCTGCCACGCACCGCCAGACGTTGCTGCTCAGGTTCTATGCGGACATCCAGATCGTAACTGGTGAAGGTGAAAGCTTCGCGGTCGAGGGCATGCGCCTGAACCAGCAAGCCGCAAAGGACGCAGAAGACGCGAAGGAACCTCATCTTCATTTTGTATCCGCGGCCTTGATCCTGCGCTGGCGCACGATCTCATACAACATGACTCCCGCCGCCACCGACACATTCAGCGAGGGCACTTTCCCCAGCATGGGAATAGAAACCAGAAAATCGCACTTTCTTGCCACCAGATCGTGCACGCCCTTGCCTTCATTTCCCAGCACAATGGCGCAATCCATGTTGTAGTCGAGCGTGTCGTAAGTCTGGGTACCGCGCTCGTCCAGTCCCACGATCCACAAATTTTTTTCTTTCAATTCTTCCAGGGTGCGGGCAATGTTGGTCACTTTCGCAATAGGCAGGTGCTCGCTGGCGCCCGCGGACGCCTTGATGACGGTTGCGGTCACCCCCGCCGCGCGCCGCTCCGGGATTACCACTCCATCGGCGCCAGAAGCATCGGCGGTGCGAAGGATCGCTCCGAGATTGTGAGGGTCTTCAATTCCATCGAGCACGACCACCAGGGAATACTGACCGCGCTTGGCGGCGACCACGTCATCCAGGTGGTTGTACTGTTTTCCCGAGGTAATCGCCACCACGCCCTGATGAGCATTGTTTCCCGCCATGCGATCGAGTTCCGGGCGGGGAAGGAAACGCACCGCGACGCCATTCCGGCGGCATTCCTCCACCACACGCTGCAGACGCAGGTCGTGACGCTCTTTCAGCACCCCGACCCATTCGAACGATCGCCCTCGTGCCTTCAGCGCTTCGGCAACGGCATTGATCCCGTAGATATAATTCATCGAACCGTAAGTTTACTGCCTGACGCGGCCCGAGCGCGAGGCGAGGGGAACCTCGGGCGTCGGCCCCACAGGTCCCAATCTGAGAACTGAGAACTGGGAATCTGACATCTGGGGTTTGACATCTCCCGCCGGGAAGCGCGAGGTCTGAGACCCGAGGTCGTGGGGCAGTTTGGAAACCCTAAACCACGAAGGACACGAAGGTACACGAAGGAAACCCTGGAAAGCGAAGCCTTCGTGATCCTTCGTGGTTCATGCACTTGCCGTGTCATATCGCGAAACTGACCCACCACCCCGAGGCCCGACCGGTGGCACTTTCAACTTCCACTCGATATACTTTGGATGCCCCCGTTAGGAGAAGAAATGCCTCTGTCCGCCGTCATCGTGGACGATGAACAGCTTGCCCGCGACGAGCTTGCCTTCCTGCTGAAAGATGTGGGCGACGTGGACGTCGTGGCCCAGGGAAAGAACGGGCTTGAAGGCGTCAATCTGATCCGCGAGCACAACCCCGACCTGGTCTTCCTCGACGTCCAAATGCCGGGCCTCGATGGCTTCGGCGTCATCAAGAAACTGCTCGACAAGAAGATCAATCTCCCCAAAATCGTTTTCGCCACCGCCTTCGATCAGTACGCGGTCAAGGCCTTCGAGGTCAACGCGGTTGACTACCTGCTCAAGCCTTTTGACAAGAAACGGGTAGCGCAGTCGGTGCAGAAGGTGCGGGCCAAGCTGGAATCGGGCAGCGCGTCGTCGGACAAGCTGGAAACCCTGGTCCGCATGCTCGAATCACAGAAACCGCAGGCGTCCAAGATCCTGATCAAAGCCGGAGGCCGCCTCTTTTTGGTCAATCAGAAGGACATTGGTTTCGCCTCCATCGAGGAGGGCGTGATCACAGTTGTGACCAGCGGACCGAGCGGCATGGAGGGGCAATCCAACTGCCGGACCCTGGAAGAACTGCTGGACAGCCTCGATCCCAATCTTTTCTGGCGCGCCCACCGCTCCTACCTGGTCAACATTAACCGGATCAAGGAAGTCGTCCCCTGGTTCAAGAGTTCGTATCAACTGCGGATGGACGACAAGAAGCAAACCGAAATACCCGTCAGCCGGGCCCAGACCAAGCGCCTGCGCGAACTCTTCGGACTTTAGAAAACATTTCAGATTTTAGATTTCAGATTGCAGATTTGTTGGACTCCAGGCACAGCCATGCCCGAATCTGAGGGGTTCAATCTGAAATCTGCAATCTGCAATGGCGAGGGGGAAGGCGGCCGGTTGGAGGTCCGGCCGCCCTGCAAGCTGCCCGCGACGGCTAGGCAGCCAGCGCTTCCAATGCTGGTCGATTGCGGATGACCAGCGTCGAACCTTCCAGACGAATCAGTTCCCTCTTTTTGAGTTCACTCAAGAGGCGCGTAACCGTCTCGCGCGATGAACCAATCATCTGCGCGATCTCTTCGTGGGTCAGGCTGGACCGGATGCGAATCTCGCGGGCGCCAACCTCCCGCTCGTGATCTCCGCTCCATGAGAGCAACAGCCGTGCCAGTTTCCCCGTTGACGACCGCGCCAGGACCAGTTCATGGATGTCGCGGTAGGCGGACTGAAACTCCCGGCTCAGCGCCTGAGCCGAGTGCAGCCCCAGTTCTCCATACTTGTCCAGCAACTTCATCAGGGACTCGCGATCAATGAAGTTCACCTGGCAGGGGCCGGCGGTTTCCGCAGTCAATTCATAGGGGGTCGCGGAAATGACCGCGCTCAGGCCCAGCGCTTCGCCCGGCTCGGCCATCTTGAGGATAAGCACCTTGCCATCGCGGGAGGTGGTCGAAAGCTTGACCTTGCCCGAGCACAGTACCAGCGCGCCGCGAGGAGTCTGGCCTTCCACGAACAACACCGCGCCGCCGGGATAGGTGCTCAAGTGGCTGGCCGCGCTGAAGGCCTTCAGCACCTCAGAGGACAGGTGGGAATGGCGGCGCAGTTGAGTTTCACCATGAGCCGCTCTTTCCGGGAGCTCATACGGTGAATGGCTCGCGCGACCAATTCCTTGCCCGTCCCGGTATCGCCGAGGATTAATACCGTGGCATCGCTGGGCGCAACTGTCCTGGCCTGGGCCAGCACCCGTTTCAGCGCCGCACTCTCTCCCACGATCTCTTCGAAGTTGAGTTCAGTCCGAATCTCCTCCTCGAGATAGAGTTTCTCGCTGGCCAGCTTCTCGGTAAGTTGCGCGATCTCGCGGTAGGCCCGTGCATTGTCCAGCGCCACCGCCACCTATGCGGCGATCTGCTGCAGAAACCCGACATCGCGCGGCGCGAACGCTCGCGCGTCTCGACTGGCCAGGTTCAGCGTCCCCAGTTCACCTTTGCGTGTGGTCAGGGGAATACAGCACAAGGACTCGATCCCGTATTCCAGCATCTCGCTGACGAAGCTGGATTGAATGCCCAACAGATCTTCACGGGAGAAAATCTTGGTCTCTCGCTCCATCAGGGCTCGGCCCGCGGGAGTGTCTCGTACCGGAAGTGTGGTGTCCAGGCCCGCCAATCCCGTAGTCAACGGTGAGTCCAGCGGATAGAGGGACAAGGAGTGAGCCGACTCGTCGTAAACCGCCACGCTGGCGTAGTCATAGTGGACCATCTTGCGAATAAAACCTGAAATCGCAGGAAAGAGCATCTGCAAGTCGCGGTTGGTCACCAGCGTGTTGTTTACCTCCAGCAACATGTGCAGCCTTTCCTTTTCCCGCACCAGGGCCTCGCGGGTCAGAGCATTCTCTACCGCCACTGCGACCAGTTTTGCCACCCGCGGCAGAAGCCGCATGTCCTTTGCGCCGTAGGCATTGGCATGAGAACTGCCCAGGCCCAGGGTGCCCAGGCGCTTTTGCGCGGTCGTCAAAGGCAACCAGCAGTAGGAACGCAGCCCTTTCTCGCGCAGATTGCGCAGTACGGGTGGGAATCGCGGGTCTGCCGTCAGGTCGTCCACAACCAGCGGTTGCTGATTCTTCCAGGACCAGCCCGAGGGTGATTCCTCCACCGGCACCTCCACCGCGGAAAGAGATGCCTCATTTCCTTCCCAGAGGTGCAATCGCATCACATTTTTTTCGGAATCGTAAAGCGAGAAGTTGGCGGCGTCGGCTGCGATCACCTGGCGGAGTCGTTCCGCCATGGCGAGAAACAGTTCGGGCAGGTTGTGATGGTGGACCACAAGGTCCGCCATCTCGAGCAGAGCTTCGTAACGCTGAAGATCTGTGTCGGGATCGAAGTGGCTGTCTGTACTCAATTTGCGCGAGCCCGCTAACTCCCCCTCGGCAAACGGGAGGAATTATAGTGCTATTGTCTAGTCTACTGTCCCAGAACTATGTGAACTAAGTCAGCCCCGGATTGCATCTAAAATGCAGGAGACTCAGATGCGAACCGGACGTCCCAAGCAACCCTTGATTGTGACCAACGAAGAGCGCCAGCGACTCGAATCGTTAGCCCATCGCACGCGCAGTCAAGCCCTGTTGGCTCGTCGCGCTCGGGTGGGGTTGGGCTGTGCTGAAGGACTGGATAACAAAGCGGTCGCCAAGAAGTTGCGCTGCTCGTTGGGCATGGTTGGCAAGTGGCGGTCGCGCTTCGTGGAGGCGCGCTTGGAAGGGCTATACGACGAACCACGTCCCGGAGCGCCACGCAAGATCAGCGATGATCAGGTCGAAAAGGTAGTGATTCAAACTCTGGAAAGCACGCCTCGCGGCCAAACCCACTGGAGCACGCGCGGTTTAGCCAAAGCGAGCGGACTCAGCCGGATGACAATTAGCCGGATTTGGCATGCCTTCGGATTGCAGCCGCACCGAGCGGACACGTTCAAGCTGTCGCCGGATCCGCAACTGATTGAAAAAGTGCGCGACATCGTGGGTTTGTATATGAACCCGCCCGAGCACGCGGTGGTGTTTTGTGTCGACGAGAAGAGCCAAATCCAGGCGTTAGACCGCACGCAGCCACTGTTGCCGATGCGGCCGGGGCAAGTGGAGCGCGGCACGCATGACTACAAACGCCATGGCACGACTTCGCTGTTTGCCGCGTTGGAATTGAAGACCAGCCGCGTGATTGGCCAACTGCACCGCCGCCACCGCTCGCAGGAATTTCGCCAGTTCCTCGATGTGATCGAGGCGCAAGTGCCCGCCGCACTCGATGTGCATATTATTGTGGACAACTACGGAACCCACAAAACTGCCATCATCCGGAAATGGTTCGCCAAACGTCCACGCTTTCATATCCACTTCACTCCCACCTACGGATCCTGGATCAACCTGGTGGAGCGATGGTTCGCCGAGCTCACCAACAAGCGAATTCGACGGGGCGTGTTCCGCAGCGTAAAAGACCTGCAAGCGGCCATCCGCGAATACATCGACGTGCACAATGAAGATCCCAAGCCCTTCGTTTGGACCAAAACCGCGGACCAAATCCTGGCCAGCATCGCTCGTTACGCGCAGCGCACCACTGCCTCTAACTTATGACACGAACCACTGGGACAGGAGACTAGTGGGTAAATGCGTTTTTTGTTTCTTGTTCGGTTTCCGGAAAAAATCGGGATTAGGGGTGGGCAGCTCGCCGGCCTGTGGAATTCAGGTTTTCAGAACAGGCCGAAGGCTGTGGCTAGAGCAATGCCGAGAGCCTGGCGGCATGGCCAGGATGCTGCATAAGCGCGAGTTGACTCGCTAAGCCACTGAGACGCTGGTAGTTGTCGGCCAATGGGCCATAGGAAAAGCGGGCCTGTGGAAACACCAGGCGCACATAGAGCTGGGCCGCTGAGAGGAGTGCGTATGCACGCAACTTCAACGCGCTCTCCATCAATTCGCGGCCGGCCTGGGCGATGCGGGGATCGTGGCTGCGGGTTGCGGCCTCTCCCAGGCGCAACAGGAAGGCAGCATTGTGGGCGGTGTTGCGGATATAATCCACGGCTGCCCGGGTTCGTTCTCTCTGCACGGCGCGAAACTCACGCCGCGACAGGCTGGCACGCAGAAAATCCTCTTCCGCGGCATCCACCAGATTGCGGAAAGCTTCGAGGTCCACGGGCCGGGTGCGTCCGGCCAGATCTTCCATGCGATTCACAGCCGAGTTCTGGCCGCCTTCGACATAGAGCAGCAACAGCAGAATCGCCAGCGCCACCACGATCAGGGTGCAGGAAAGGATCATTGCAGCAGCAACCGTTGTAACTCGGCATTCCACTCATCCAGGCTGTTCTGCGGCAATTCCTCGACTGCACTGCGTGCCGTTTCAGGCGCCAGGACATACACCAGCCAGACCACGACAGAACAATGGTAGGCGGCCATGTTGACAAAGTCGTAGGCGTAACCGGCGACGGGTCCGGTCCAGACCCGCAAGGCCTCGGTCGCCAGATAGACAGTGGAGAAAATTCCCAAGCCGACCGCAATGCCATAAGCAAGGCTGCGCCAGGAAAGGCCAAAACAGGCAGAGAATCCAACCATGAGGATTAACAAGCCGCTCTGCATGACGCTCACGGAGAGACCCACAATATGAATTCTGGAGAGAAACACAGACAAGCCGATCTCGGGGGCGCGGGCGGCAACCGTGACCGCGGCAAACAGCAGGACTACGATAGCTCCCCGAAAACAAATCCGGCATAGGTGCCTGAGCCCCGGGTAGTTCCGGAAAATGCTGCGGAAAACCTCAAAAATAATGGCGAACCGCAAGATGGAATCAATCGCCATGCCGACGGAGTAGGCGCACCAGTACTGATAACCCGAGACCGCGGAACTATGATCCAGGATGAAGAGCGTCCCCTCTTCCAGTATCTGGAACACGGTGTAAGACAGGAATACCGGGAACTCGCGGGCCAGACCCCGTCGCACCATGGCGACCACCACGAAGATCTGGAGGGCGTGGGGCGCGATCCACAGGTAATGCCACAGGAATGAATGCGGATACATGGCGGACCGCGGGAACTATATCCCGTTTAGCGGCCCAACCGCAAACACTTTTCCCGAGCGCTGGAAACGAGGTTGAACCCGTCCCAGTGCGATCCTGTTGCCTCACGTCCTCCGTTTTCGCAAAAGTTACAAGTGCTTTCACACCTCAGGGTTTACAAATTTCACGTCCCGGACATTGCGGACCGGGACCTCCATCTGCGTTTAGGAAGGTTGGAGTTGAAAGAGCGCCGGCAAGCAGTATGCCTCCGATGAGGAAAAGCAAGAATCGTTTCACGGTGGAACTCCTTTTTCGAGTGGATTGGGAGGTTCAACCGTGGTAACTTCGGCCTTAATTTGGGTTCTTTTTCACAAAATCAAAAGCTGTAGGGTTTTCTGAAATCGGAAAATGGCGCTGAAATCAGCTCTCGAAGATTTGTTGGGAACGACCCTTGCCGAAGTGCCAGGAACGGTCGGAAAGGTCGGATACCTTGCGAGCCTGCGGGACGCGGCCTCGGGCACTTATGCGCATTGGGGCCTCACCAGGACTTACGGCGAGATGGCGGCGCAGCAGGCTCTTGCCGAGGCGCATCGCCTGCTGTTTCTCAGGATGCTGCGCACTCCACTGCGTGCTTTGCGCGACGATGTGGTGATTTCGAGCGGGGCGCTAAAGATGACTGGAGCTGAATTTATAGAAGAGCTGCAACGGCAGGCGCCGTCGTTGCTTCCCCAAGACCTGGGAGGGGGATCCGCACGTCACTTCAGTGCAGTGTTGCATGCTCTTGCGAGTCTGCTTTCGGCTCCGTCAGCGACTGCGTCGGACGCCATTCCCCCAGCTTGAGGGCGATGCCAACTACCTGCCCGATCACTTCCGCTTCCTGGGGATGACGCAGCACCCGTACCGGCACCGGCGAAAGCGGATGGGAATGCAGCACGATGTCATAGCCTTTCAGACTGCACCAGCAGCAGGTATAGCCTTCGCGCGTCTCCACGAAATAGATGGGACGCTCCAACTCGGAACGCCATAGCGCCTGCTCAATCTTATTTCTGGCTTCGTCCACCTGCAGAAAAGTGCCCGGCGGCAGCAGCGGATACATGGTGAAATCCTCACTGCCTACGTATCCGTACATATATTTGTCCTGGCTCAAATTGGCAAGATACCCCAGAGGCACCGATCCCCATTGCTCAATAATGCGGCTCAGGTTGGCGCTGCGCCGGGGATCGAACGAAGGATCCAGACGGGTGGGAATGGCCACCTTGGAGGTACCCTGCAGGGTCTCTTCAAAATGTGACTTGGGAGGAAGATTGAGCTGCAGGTCCGCCGCCGACAAGCTCAAGTCGATTCCGTACCAGGCCAGTATGTCGCGAAGGTCGCAGCGATAGACGATGGCGAGCGAGTACATGCGGAAGATGCTGGGGACCAATCCCTTGGTTTCAATGTCGGACAGCCGGCTGGGACTCACTCCGAACTCTTCATTCCGGTGCCGGTCCGCAATGCGAGCGCTGGCGCTTTCCACTTCGCGCATGGTCAGGCCAAGGCGCTCGCGCAGACCGCGCAGGTTTAGTCCGGCTGCGAGAGTCGTGATTCTACCGTCGGGAGCCTGCATCAGGAATGCCCCGGGTCAGCTGCGTTCCTCTACTTGGTTCGAGGCTATACTTCGCGACTGACGACGTCCCCAGTATAGGAGGCGACGTACATTGGCCTGCCATCGGTCGGTTCGCGCCCCCTCGAAGTTCACGCAACCCGGCAACGCAGCGAACCGTAAACTAAAGTTTACTTGCTTGCAAACAACTTTTATCCCGGCTCAAAATTTTGATCACAACCATCGGCCTTCCAGCTAAGGTCAACGTTATCTGCACAATTGCCTCGCTGGGAATGGCCCCATCGTGCCAAAGGGAAGGAAATTCCCAGAATGGGAAGTTTATAATGGACTTCATGGCCCGGGGCTGGGAAAGCAAGTCGGTGGAGGAGCAGCAGTCGGCTGCCACCACCGAGGTCGCATCTAAACAACGACTTACGCCGGAAGAAGCCGCCTTGAAGCAGGCCCGGGATGCGCTTGATCTGTCCCGCCGGCGAGTGATACAGCAACTCCAGTCCGTCCAGAATCCTCGCCACCGCCAGATGCTGCAGAGCGCCCTTTCCGAGCTTGACGCCCGCCGGGCACGGCTGGGCTAAGTCTATGGTGCGGTTGAGCTTGAATGTTTTTCAAGTATAATGGTGTTAATCCCCCATGAAAGCTTACGTGTACGTGTCGCTCAAGAAGAGCGTTCTGGATCCGCAAGGCAAGACCATCCAGGGCGCGCTCAAGAAAATGGGATGTAAGGGATTGCAAGAAGTCCGTCAGGGCAAGTATTTCGAACTCACGCTCGATGGCGGCCTGAGCCGGAACGAAGTCGAGGCAGAAGTAACACGCATTGCCCGCGACGTTCTGACTAATCCCGTGATTGAAGAGTTTCGTTTCTCCCTCGAAGACTAGCCGAAGTCCCCGGTTCGGTGATGGAAGGTTTTTCCTGCTGCGGCAGGCGCAGTTGGCATTTCGAAGTAATGGCCGGATTCTAACTCACAAAAACATCTTCGGTTTCCCCCCGGGCCGAAAACTTAGGAGCATTCGTATGTGCGGCATAGTGGGATACGTTGGCAAGAAACGGGTGGTACCGGTAATCATCGAGGGGCTCAGACGGCTGGAGTATCGCGGCTACGATTCCGCCGGCATCGCGGTGTGCGGCAATGGCGAAGGGCTGCAGATCCGCCGGGCCGAGGGCAAGCTGCGCAATCTGGAAGAAGTGATCCGGCTCAAGCCGCTCGATGGCACCTACGGCATCGGTCATACCCGCTGGGCCACACATGGCCGTCCCACGGAAGAGAACGCCCACCCGCATCGCGACTGCACCGGACGAATCGTAGTCGTGCACAACGGAATCATCGAGAACTATGTTTCGCTGAAACGCAAGCTCATTGAAGAAGGGCACAAGTTCACCACCGAGACCGATACCGAAGTGATTGCCCACCTGGTGGAAAAATATTTTCTGAAGACGGCGAATGGACATCGCCCCTCGCTCGAAGAGTGCGTCCGCAAGACGGTCGGCCAGCTGACCGGCGTGTTCGCCATGGCAGTGATCGCGGTCGATGAGCCCAACAAAATCGTCGCCGCCCGCAATGGCCCGCCCGCCGTAATTGGCCTGGGCAAGGACGAGTATTTCGTCGCCTCCGACGTTCCCGCGATCCTCTATCACACCCGCGACCTGTTCTTCCTCGGTGACGGTGACCTCGCTGTGATCACGCCAGACGGCGTACAGCTCACCGACTTCAACGGACAGCCCGTCGTCCGCCAGGTGCAGCATGTCACCTGGGACCCGATCATGGCCGAAAAGGGCGGCTTCAAGCACTTCATGCTCAAGGAAATCTACGAGCAGCCGCGTTCGGTGCGCGACACTACGCTGGGACGGGTCTCGCAGGAAACCGGCCATGTCTTCCTCGATGAGATGGAGATCAGCGACGCCGAGTTCAAAGCCGCGAAGAAAATCAACATCGCGGCTTGTGGAACCAGCTGGCACGCCGCTCAGGCGGGCAAGTTCATGATCGAGCGCCTGGCGCGGATTCCGGTGGAGGTCGATTATGCCAGCGAGTGGCGCTATCGCGATCCCATCATCGCCCCCGACACTCTCACCATGCTGATCACGCAGTCGGGCGAAACCGCCGACACCATCGCAGCCCAGCGCGAAGCCAAAGCCAAAGGTTCGAAGACCCTGGCCATCTGCAACGTGGTGGGTTCGATGATCACGCGCGAAGCCGCGGGAACCATCATTACTCATGCCGGTCCCGAGATTGGCGTGGCTTCGACCAAAGCTTTTACCGCTCAACTGACCGCTCTGTACCTTTTTTCTCTGTTTCTGGCGCAGCAGCGCGGCACCATGAGCGCCGACCAGGCCAAAGAAGCCATCCAGGAACTCACCCGCATTCCTGGCAAGCTCGAACATCTGCTCACGCGTGAGGAAGAATGTGAAGACCTGGCAAAAGAGTATTCGCGCTCGCAGGACTTCCTGTTCCTGGGACGCGGCATTCACTATCCCATCGCGCTCGAAGGCGCGCTCAAACTGAAGGAAGTTTCCTACATTCACGCGGAAGGCTATCCCGCCGGAGAAATGAAGCACGGCCCCAATGCGCTGATTGACGAAAACCTTCCGGTGGTGATCATTGCGACCCGCGATACCAAGGACGCGCTCTCGATGACCCGCTACGAAAAAACCTGCTCCAACCTCAAAGAGGTGAAAGCGCGCTCCGGCATGATCATCGCGCTGGCCACCGAAGGCGACGAGGACATTAAAGAAGCCGCCGACCACGTGCTGTACGTTCCCGCGGCGCCGGAAGAGTTGCTGCCGATTCTCGAAATCGTCCCCCTGCAGTTGCTGGCCTATCACATCGCGGTACGCCGCGGCTGCGACGTGGACCAACCCAGGAATCTGGCCAAGTCGGTGACGGTGGAGTAGGACGCTTCGAGCTTCTAGCTTCTAGCGGGCTGCTCGCTTCTCGCGCACCAGTGTCATCCTGAGCGGAGTGGAAAGTTCGCTTCGTGAACTTTCCGCGGAGTCGAAGGACCCCTATAATCACTCCGCTCTGGAATAGTAGTGGTAGCCTCGACGCCTGCGTCGCTCGCGGTGCGAACGCGTCACCCGCTCAGCCTGACATTGCAACCGCGGGATGGCTCCGCCGAGCAACCCCACACCCGTATATTCATTCTTAGCCAACAGCAGACTTGATCTGGAACGAGGTCAACCATGAGCGAAGCCATCTCCGATGCGCTGGTATTTTTCGGGGCAACGGGCGATCTTGCCCACAAGAAGATTTTTCCCGCCCTGCAACAGCTGGCCAAGCGCGATGAACTGAACATGCCGGTCATTGGAGTGGCCAAGTCAAGCTGGACTCTCGATCAACTCAAAAAGCGGGCGCAGGACAGCGTCGAGCACTACGGCGGCCTCGATCAGGCGGCGTTTGCCAAGCTCAGCGCAGCGCTGCAATACATTGATGGCGACTACACCGACGGCGCAACCTTCCGTGAGTTGCGCCAGAAGCTGGGGGCCGCCCAACACCCGCTCCATTACCTCGCTATCCCGCCGAACCTTTTTGGAGAGGTGGTGAAGCAACTCAAATCCTCCGGATGCTCGGAGGGCGCACGGGTGGTGGTAGAAAAGCCCTTTGGACATGATTTGGATTCGGCGCGCGCGCTGAACAAAACTTTGCACACGGCTTTTCCCGAGCAGAATGTTTTCCGGATCGACCACTATCTGGGGAAGAACGCGGTCCAGAACATTTTGTTTTTCCGCTTTGCCAATACTTTCATGGAGCCGATCTGGGACCGGCACTACGTGGAGAGCGTGCAGATTACGATGGCGGAGAACTTCGGAGTCGCGGGCCGGGGAGCATTCTACGAGCAGGCCGGCGCGATCCGGGACGTGGTGCAGAATCACCTGTTTCAGTTGCTCACCAATGTCGCCATGGAACCGCCGGTGGCCATGGCAAATCCCGGCCTGCAGGACGAAAAAGTCAAAGTGCTTCGGGGGATCAGGACGCTTCGGCCAGGCGACGTGGTGCGCGGCCAGTTCAACGGCTACCGCGATGAGGCAGGGGTCAAGCCGGATTCAACCGTGGAAACTTACGTGGCCTTGCGCCTGCGTGTCGATTCGTGGCGCTGGCAGGGCGTGCCCTTCTACATTCGGGCGGGAAAATCGTTGCCGGTGACGGCCACCGAGGTGCACGTGGCGCTGCGGCATCCTCCCGCAATCTTTTCCGGCAATGTGCCGGCTCACAATTATCTGCGCTTTCGGGTTACTCCCGACCTCGTCATCGCGATTGGCGGTCAGGTAAAAAAATCCGGGGACGAAATGGCCGGCGAGCCGGTTGAACTTCTTGCGACCCAGGAATCGGATCCCGCCGAGCTCTCCGCCTACCAGGAACTGCTGGATGACGCCATACACGGAGATCCCACGCGCTTTGCCCGTGAGGACTATGTCGAGGAGGCGTGGAGGATTGTACAGCCAATTCTCGATAATGCGATCCCGGTGCACGCATACGACCCAGGCACATGGGGCCCGGCGGAAGCCGAAAAACTTACTTCGGCAG
This sequence comes from Terriglobia bacterium, assembly GCA_963752375.1. Lineage (GTDB taxonomy): Bacteria > Acidobacteriota > Terriglobia > Terriglobales > Acidobacteriaceae > JAIQFF01. The sequence continues at coordinate 300,567 of CAVVYF010000027.1, read as the reverse complement.
ACGGCGGCTGGCGAAACCCCCAGTGATAACCCGTGTGGGTCGGACACTTCTGGAGATCATGAACCACGAAGGGCACGAAGGTACACGAAGGAAACACTGGAACACAAAGCCTTCGTGATACTTCGTGTCCTTCGTGGTTTATGCACGTGCCCCCTACCCGCGTCGGACAGGAGTGTCCGACCCACACCTGGTTTCAGGTACAATGAATGGTCTTGGGCTGGTCCGTCGGGACCGACTGGAGACGATCCCCTGGGCATTACGTCGATCTCGATTCAAACTCTCGCCGCTTTTGTAGCCTCGCGCGGCATCGGCCAGTACATTCGCCAGCATTTCCTCGACACCACTTTCAGGGGTCTGTATCACGCCAACGCCTTTGACATGGCGTTGCTGGTGCCCTACTTCGTGGTCCTGATCCTGCTGGCGTCTTACGGTCTGCACCGCTACGTACTGGTCTATCTTTATTACAAGCACAGAGACAATCGCACGACCGGGCCATCCGGCCATTTTTCGGAACTGCCCCGGGTGACCGTGCAGCTTCCGATTTTCAACGAGCAATTTGTGGTTGAGCGCTTGCTGGATGCGGTTTGCCGCCTGCAATATCCGCTGGAAAGGCTGGATGTACAGCTCCTCGACGATTCCACCGACGAGACCCAGGCGGTCGCGCAAGGCCTGGTCGAGAGTTACGCCGCTCGGGGCTTTCCGGTCACCTACCATCACCGCAGCAATCGCGAAGGCTATAAGGCAGGGGCGCTGGCGGAAGGCATGAAAACGGCGAAAGGCGAGTTCATTGCTATCTTTGACGCTGATTTCGTGCCGCCTGAAGATTTTCTGATGCGCACCATCCACCATTTGACCGATCCCAAAATCGGCATGGTGCAGACTCGCTGGACCCACATCAACCGCAATTATTCTTTCCTTACCGAGGTTGAGGCCATCCTGCTGGATGGACACTTCGTGCTGGAACATTCCGCGCGCGCTCGCAGCAAGGCCTTCTTCAATTTCAACGGCACGGCTGGAGTATGGCGCCGCAGCGCGATTGAAGAGGCCGGAGGCTGGCAGCATGACACGCTCACCGAAGATACCGACCTCTCCTACCGGGCCCAGCTCAAAGGATGGAAGTTCATTTACCTGCAGGATGTGGAGTGCCCGGCTGAGTTGCCGGTAGAGATGACGGCTTTCAAGACCCAGCAGGCCCGCTGGGCCAAGGGTCTGATCCAGACCGCGAAAAAAGTCCTTCCCAGCGTAATCAAGAGCGATCAGCCCTTCCGGGTGAAGCTGGAGGCGTGGTATCACCTTACCGCGAATCTCAGCTATCCCTTGATGGTCGTGCTCTCGGTGCTGTTGCTGCCCGCCATGATCATCCGTTTTTATCAGGGATGGTTTCAGATGTTGTACATCGATCTGCCGCTGTTCCTGGCATCCACGTTTTCTATTTCCAGTTTCTACCTGGTCTCGCAGCGCGAGCTGTTTCCGAAAAGCTGGCCGCGCGCCTTGCTGTATCTGCCTTTCCTGATGGCGCTGGGGATTGGCCTGACCATTACCAACACGCGCGCCGTGCTGGAAGCGCTGATCGGGAAGAAGTCGGCCTTCGCGCGCACACCCAAGTATCGGGTGGAGTCGAAAGCCGACCGCATCAATGCCGCCAAGTACCGGCGGCGCCTGGGCTGGGTTCCCTGGGTCGAACTTCTGATCGGTAGCTATTTCGCGCTGACGGTCTATTACGCCATCGCCAATGAGAACTACATCACCGTGCCTTTTCTGGTCTTGTTCGTGCTCGGGTACTGGTACACGGGGTTGATGTCGTTGTTGCAGGGCCGCTTCTCGGGCCTGTCCATGAGCGCCGAGACCCACACTAAGCCATTTCCGGTGGGCGTGTAGAGATGGAGTACGGGCGTGCTCGCCCGTCTTCGCGGGAGACGGGCGGGACGCCCGTCCTCCATTCCATTGGTAGTGCCCCCAATTCGAAACCGTCCGTTACCCAGCGGCGTCATCCTGAGGGACTTCAGTCCCGAAGGATCTAGCGTGCATCGGCAGCAACGCCGGGGCAAAAGTGTGTATCTGCTTCACGCCAGGTCCTTCACGGCCTGAAGGCCGTTCAGGATGACGCCAGTGGATAAGGAGAAATTTCAAACTAAGCCACTACCCCCTCTATTCAATTCCTTTCTTTTCGCTGCACGCGGGTTTAGAATCCTTACCGTTTCGCGTCCCGTAGGGCGCGAGTCATGTCGGTTCGCAAGGAGGCTCCGATGCGCCACGTCACCATAACTGCGAAAGTCGCTCTCGGCATTCTGCTGGTTTTTCTGATCAGCTGCGGGACCGGTCACGATGCCGATGAGAAGTACTACCTGATTTCCGCCAATAACAAGATTCCGTACTGGCAGGCCGGAGGGGCTGGGTTGTTCCAGGCTGCCATGCAGCTCAAGGTGCGTTCGGAATTCGCGGGTCCGGACACCTACGACCCCAAGGCGGAGCAGCAGGCGTTCCAGCAGGCGGTGCAGAGCAAAGCCACCGGAATCCTGGTCTCAGTGGCGGACCCGGCCCTGATGAAGGATGACATTGATCGCGCCATCGCGGCCGGTATTCCGGTGATCACGGTGGATTCGGATGCGCCAGCCAGCAAGCGGCTCTTTTTCATCGGGACCGACAATTACCATGCCGGCCAGATTGGCGGCCAGAGGCTGGCGAAAGAATTGAACGGCAAAGGCAACGTGGTGGTATTTACGATTCCCGAGCAGGCCAACCTGAAGGAGCGCCTGCGCGGCTACCGCGACGCGCTCGAGGCCACGCCGGGAATAAAGATCACCCGCGTGGTGGACATGAAAGGCGACTCCCGGGTCGCGTTCGACACCGCTACCGAGATCGTGGGCAATGACAAGAAGGAACGCGTCGATGCGTTCGTATGCCTGGAAGCGCTCTCAGGCAAGGAAGTCGCCACCGTTCTGAGCCAGCATGACGTCAAGGACAAGATCATTATCGCCATGGACACGGACGACAAAACGCTGGAGTGGATCCAGAAGGGCGTGATCGCGGCCACCATTTCGCAGAAGCCGTACACCATGAGCTTCGTGGGATTGAAAATGCTGGATGACCTTTACCACCACAAGCTGTCCACGCTCACCAACGATTGGGCCAAAGACAGCTTTGCCCCCATTCCGGCGTTTGTGGACACGGGATCGTCGCTGGTGGATAAGACCAACGTCGGTGCTCTGATTGCGGCCAGCAAGTCCGTGACCAGCAATACGAAATAACGTGCGAGCAGGAACAAAGGGACTACGAATGCGAAAGGTGTTGCTGGTTTGCTTTTTACTTTCCCAACTCACATGGGCCCTGGACCGTCAGTCCAACTCCGATTTCCGGATGCGCCGTCAAGCCCTGGCCAGCAAGGCCGGCGGCGGCGTTGTTCTTCTTTTTGCTTCGAATGAAGCGGAAGGTCCGAACGATCTTTACGGCTACCGCCCCGACGACAATTTTTTCTACCTCTCGGGCTGGAGCGAACCGGGAGCGGCCCTGTTGATCATGGGTGCGGCCAGCCCGCAGGACCACTCCTATACTGAGATCCTGTTTCTTCCCAATCACAATCCCTCGCAGGAAAAGTGGACCGGGCCGAAGCTGGGCGCGGACAGTCCCGATGCCGGCAAGATTACCGGCTTCGATCATGTCGAGGTGCTCGACAATCTGCGGTCGGAGCTGGTTCGCCTGCTTCCGGCAAAGAAAGCGACCGTCTATACCGACGTGGTCACCGACGATGAGATTTCGAATTCAGCCGCGCCGCTGGACTGGCTGAAGCGGGCCAACGCATTTCCTGTAGGAGCTTCTTTCCAGGATGTGCGTCCGATGCTGGCTTCGCTCCGAACGTTTAAGGATTCAGGGGAAGTCGAGCGCATTCGTCACGCTACCGACGCCTCGATTGCGGCGCACTTTGCGGCCATGCGCACCCTGAGGCCGGGCGTCACCGAGCGTGAGATTTCCGCCCTGATGCAATACGAGTGGGGGAAGCGCGGTTGTGAGCGTCCAGCTTATGCTCCCATCGTGGGCTCAGGATTCAACTCCACGGTGCTGCACTACTCCGATGACTCCGGCACCATGCAGTCGGGAGACGTGGTGGTGATCGATGCAGCGGGAGAATATTCCATGTACGCGTCCGACATCACCCGGACGTTGCCGGTGTCCGGAAAATTTACCGCCCGCCAGCGCGAGATTTACGATATCGTCCTGGGCGCGCAACAGGCCGCTATGGCGGCGTTTCGCTCGGGCAAGTCGAGCCTGAGAAAAGACCAACCGAATTCTCTCTACGATGTGGCCTACAACTACATCAATTCGCACGGCAAGGACCTGCACGGCGAGCCCCTGGGAAAATACTTCATTCACGGACTCAGTCACTACGTCGGATTGAACGTCCACGATGCCGGCGATTACAACGTGCCGCTGGGTCCGGGCGCGGTGTTTACCATCGAGCCGGGAATTTACATTCCAGAGGAAAAGCTCGGAGTGCGGATTGAAGACATCCTTTATGTTGACCCCGGCGGCAAGCTGATCAACCTGACCGCCAACCTGCCTCACACCGCCGACGACGTCGAGCACGCCATGGCGGGTAAGTGAAGATGAGCCGGTGTGGGTCGGACACTCCTGTCGGTAGTGGCTCAATTCGACACCGACCCTTTCCACTGGCGTCATCCTGTCTCTAACGACGCCGGGCATGTCAAGCCTTTTTGGACAAGAGCTCTCCCGCAGACGCTGCAAGGGGTTCCCGGGGGCCATTTCGCTCTAGCCGGAAAAGGTTTTGCGATTTCGACCAACGCTCGTGTTCTCTCAATCTCGCGGTGGACGCAAGGTCTCACCACCCATCTCTTCGGTCCGTGCTCCCACAATTGCGCTTTCGAACTCCCCGCTGATTCGGGGAGGCAGGCTGCCTACTCAAGGGGTCGGCTTCTGTTTTGCCGCCACAGAATAACTCGGGCTCGCCTGCACGAACGCCTTGCACAGTTGCGCGTAATTCCAGTCCTCGCGCAACATCAGGTACAACCGCGTGGCCAGTTTCCTGGCCACGGCTACCTTGGCCAGCGCGCGATGTTTGCGCACCGCCAGGCGGCGATAGAAGCGGCCCAGTTCGGCGTCATAGCGCGCCGCACTCTGTCCCGCTTCCACCAGCAAGAAGCGCAGAAACGAACTGCCCTGCTTGCTGATGTGTCCCAGCTTCTGCCGCCCTCCGCTGGAATGTTCGCTCGGAATCAGCCCAAAGTAGCTGCCTACTTTGCGGCCATTCTCGAAGCGTTCCGCCGGACCCAGCGTCAGCACCATGGCCAGCGCCGTCACCGGCCCTACTCCCGGATGGGTCATCAACTTCACCGCCGCCGGCCGTTGCTTCACTTCCGCTTCCACCCGCCGGTTCAGGTCGTTGATCTCCCCTTCCAGCTGATCCAGTGTGGCCAGCCAGCGCTCGCGTCGCAGCACCGCGTAGGGCAGCAACTCCAGCTTCTCCAACTCCGCCCGCCCTGCCTCGCTCCACAGTTTGCGTTGGCGCTGCACCCCCTGGCTCAAGGCCAGCGCGTGCAACTGGTTCTTCGTCCGTGTCCGTGCCTGCACTTGCTTGTGGCGATGCACCAGCAACTGGCGCACGTCCCGCTCCTCCAGACTCGGCACCCAGATGCGCGGAAACCGATCTTCCCGCAACAGCACCTGCAACTGCTCCGCGTCCCGCCGGTCCGTCTTCTGCTGCCGCACCACCGAGGCCCGGATCCGGGCCGCGTCCCCCAGCCACAGCTCCATGCCCAACTGCTGCAGCAGCCGCTCGAACCAGGGATAGTGCCCGCAGGCCTCCATCCCCACTCCTACTTCCTGCCCCGCCAGAGCCGCGTAAAACTCTTCCGCTTCTTGACGGTGACTCAAGCGTCTTTCCTGATACTCTCCCGTTCGTTTGTCAAAGATCGCGACCTGCTGAAACCCAGGATGAAAATCACAGCCTTGTATCTTGTTTGCGTCTGCCCGATTCGGTCGCTCTGTGTTAGTGGGGAACTGGATCGGGTTTCGGCGGGAGGCCGTTCACTCCTGAGGCGCTGTTGTTCGGCAGCCTGGATTATAGATAGGCCCCCCGCCCTCCTTTCTCAACGCCGTGGAGAATCTCAGGCCGCGAGAGCCTGCATACAAGGTCGGCGAGAGAGGTGGCACAGGGTCGGGGAGCCGAAGCTCAGTCTAATCCAGTTTTGCAGGGGGTCAACATGCCTGTAGCTGAAGTCGACACGTTTGTTGGGATCGATGTCAGCGCGCACGAGTTAAGTGTCGCCTTACGCCGCGGTCAAAGCCACGACAAGGCAGCCATGGCGAAGTTCCCGAACCATCCTTCCGGGCACAAGGCCCTGGTCGCCTACTTGCTCCGTGGTGGCGGACGAGTGCGGGTCTGCTTGGAGGCCAGTGGGAATTACAGTCTGGATCTGGCGTTGACCTTGCAAGCGCACCGCCAGGTGGAGATCAGTGTCATCAATCCGCGGCGGGCACGACGCTTCGCAGAGTCGCTCGGTGAACGCAGCAAGACCGATCCGGTCGATGCCCGTGTGCTCTGCGAATATGCTGCTCGCATGCCTTGGGTTCGGTGGCAACCGCCCAGCCCGGTTGCTCTACACTTGCGGGCTTTGACCCGTGCCATTGCCGACCTGGGTGTTATCCATACTCAACAGAACAATCGTGCGTATGCGGCGGCAGCTAGCCAAGCCTTGCCGGTCTTGGTGGTCAAGGAGATGCAACGCCATAAGAAATACCTGGAACAGCGCATGACACGGTTGCGACGGGAAGCTATGCGGCTCATCGCCTGCGATCCCGAACTGGAGCGCCGCTTTCGCCTCATGCTAACTACGATCGGCATCGCTGAGACCAGCGCTCTGCAGATCCTGGGCGAATTAGCCGTGCTGCCCGACATGCTGGACGCGCGCCAGTGGGTGGCCTTCAGCGGACTGGATCCACGGCTCTTCAAGTCGGGGAAATCGGTCGAGAAGCGGCCGCGGATTAGTCGGAGTGGCAGTCGTCACCTGCGTCGTGCTCTCTACATGCCGGCCCTGGTCGCACTGCGTCGTGATCCCTATCTCCGTGTCTTCTATCAAAACCTACTCGCTCGCGGCAAAGCTCGGCTGCAAGCCGTGGTGGCAGTCATGCGGAAACTCCTGCATGCTCTGTTTGCCATGTTCCGCAGCAATCAACCGTACGATGGCTCCAAGCTGTGCGCGGTGGAACTGGCCGTCCATACCATTGCCGCTTGCGCTTGAGCGACCCGAAAAAGAGAGAGGGTTCTCCGCACCTCTCCTAGAGAGAAAACACTTTGACTTTAAGAGAGAATCTATAATCAGCATGACGTTGGCTCCTTCTCGAGCCTTGGTCGACTTCGCAACTTCCAATCTACTCGCTACGAAGGCGCCAACGTCGTTATGCAATCAAGGGACTTCAGTCCCGAAGGATCTGGCGTGGATCCGCAGCAAGGCAGGGTTAAAGGGTGTTTCCGCTTCACGCCAGATCCTTCACGGCCTGAAGGCCGCTCAGGATGACGCCTGTGGGTAAGGAGAATTTTCAAACTGAGCCACTACCGGCGTCGGACAGAGCCTGCCCTGAGCGAAGTCGAAGGGAGCGTCCGACCCACACCGGCAAAACCCGATCCATCCATGCACTACCCGACCCACGTTGCCTTCCCTTTTGATATCCTAGGACATCGTGCGGATGATCTGGTTGTTCCTGATCCTGGCCCTGAGTACCGTAGCGGTGGGTCTGGTGGGATTGGCGGCTTACCTTCGAGTGCGCAGCCATATGAAGGAATCGTCTTCCAGGGAAACCCACGGCAAAGAGTGACCCGATTTCGTCGCTTCCGATTCTGACCCGGAGAAACGTCCAACATGGCGAAGCCCGCTAGTCTTGCCCTTGACCGAAGTAGTCGCGCTCTCTACTGGGCCGAGCAGGCGGCGATTGTGGCGAGTGCCAGCCTGTTTGTTGCAGTGTGTGCGCACGTGACCCTGCCCTTGCCCTTTACTCCGGTGCCCCTGACCTTGCAGAATTTTGGAGTGCTTCTGGTCGGCCTGACTTTGGGGAGCCGTCGCGGCTTTGCCGCGCTGGCGCTTTACCTGGTGGAAGGAGCGTCGGGCATGCCGGTGTTCAATCCCGCGGGGGTGGGCGGTATCGCGCAGTTGTCAGGTGCGACCGGCGGCTTCCTGCTGGCTTATCCCTTCGTCGCCGGGCTGGCGGGTTGGATCATGGAGCGCGGCAAGGCCACTTTCGCACGTGCGGCGACGGCTGGCGTGCTGGCGGAGGTGGTGTTGTTCGCCGGCGGCCTTTCCTGGCTGGCGGTGCTGACCCACTCTTTCGCTCAGGCAGTACGCTTCGGCCTTTACTGGTTCGTGTTCGCGGAAGTGATCAAGGTCATGCTGGCCGCCGGAGTCTCGACCGGGTGGCAGCGTGTCCGCAAGGAGCAGGCATGAGTTTCGTCGAAACACCTTCTGGAATTACCACGCTCGCACCCGAAAGCAAGGAGTCGGCGAGCGGCATCGCGTCCACGCGTGAGATCAGCATCGCACACAGTCCCGACTCCGATGACGCTTTCATGTTCTATGCTCTGGCCACCAACAAGGTGCGCGTCCCCGGGCTGCGTTTCACTCACAAGCTTTGCGACATCGAAACCCTGAACCAGAAGGCGCGGGAAGGCGAAGGTGTTTATGACGTCACCGCCATCTCGTTCCACGCCTATCCTTACATTCAGGACAACTATGCCCTGCTGCCTAGCGGCGGCAGCGTCGGCGATGGTTACGGCCCCATGATTGTGGCCACCCAGGGATTTTCTCCGAGCGAAATCAAGCGCAAGAAGATTGCCATACCCGGCATGCTGACCACGGCTTACCTGGCGCTGCGGCTTTTCGCGCCCGGGATCGAGACCGAGGTCGTGCCCTTCGACCAGATTATTCCCCAGGTGGTGGCGGGTAATTTCGAGGCGGGCCTCATCATCCATGAAGGGCAGTTGACCTATGCCAAGGCCGGTCTGCAACGCATTGTGGACCTGGGCAAGTGGTGGCTGAAAGTTACCGGATTGCCGCTGCCACTGGGTGGCAACGCGATCAAGCGCAGTCTGGGACCGGAGTTGACCGCAAAAGTATCAGGCGCCCTGCGAGACAGCATTCAGTACGCGCTCGACCATCGCGACGAGGCCCTGGCCTACGCCATGCAATTCGCCCGCGACGTCGATCCTCAATTGGCCGACAAATTTGTGGGCATGTACGTCAACGAGCGCACCCTGGATTACGGGCCGGATGGACGCGAAGCCGTGCGCCGCCTGCTGGACATGGGACACAAAGCGGGGATTATTCCGCGCGAGGCGAGAGTGGAGTTTGTCTAGAAGAGCGCTTCTGGCTCCTGGCTCCTAGCTTCTGGCTTCTGGCCAAAACTTCAGAGGTGCGAGATTTAGCTAGAAGCCAGCAGCCAGCAGCCAGAAGCTAGCAGCGCCTTGTGTAGAAGCGTCTCACCTGATCTTCTCGGGAAACGAGAACACCGGGTCCACATCCACCGGCACCTTCGATGCCGCCTTCAAAGACACCTGCAATTCTGCCGGCATTACGTCGTACTTCTTGAACCACGCTTCGGCGCGTTCACGGCTTCCGGTAGCCTCAATGTCCAGAAGTTCTTTGGCCAAGTCGGCCAGCGCACCGGGCATGGCGGCATAGTCGATGGCGTACGTTCCCGATGACTGCCGCTTGATTGCGCCCCGCTCCAGAAGGTAGTTGAACTCCATCATCTCAGCCTGGCCGTGGGCTTCTCCGGTGCCGAAGCGTATGGTGCGGAAAATTCCGGCGAGGTAGGAAGCATAATATTCTTCCAGCTTGTCCTTGGGCAGAACCTCGTGGTCCACCAGCCACTTCAGGCCGAACATTCCGACCACATCGGCTTTCGCTTCCTCCAGACCGCTGTATTGGGGGCCAATGGCTTCACGCACCGCCACTTTGCCGTTCGCGGTGCGCGAGTAGGCGGGACCCAGTCCGTGGGCCATCTCGTGCATGATCGTGCCCAGCAGATATCCCTCGGCTGAGGCCTTGGCCGCCTGTTCCGGCGGCATCATGAACTGCGCCAGCGGAAGAATCACATATGTGACGCGCGCGTCCATGAAGTTCTTGAAGAAGATTTTCTTGCTGCCCTTTTGTTCGTGGACCCGGGGATCGTTGGGCAGGTTGTCGGCCACGGCCTGGTAGCCATGACGCAGATCGCCCGCGCGGTAGGGAGCGTCCATGACCTCCATCGGAGTTTCCAGACCGTGCTTGGAAGGCCGGTCCTCGGGAGCCAGCGGCAGTGCATCCTGGACATCGGCCACATACTTCTGAAACATCGCCAGCTTGCGGCTTTCCGCTTCATTGCGCACCAGCACGGCTGCGCCGTAAGAGCCCTTCACGCCGAGAAGGCCATCGGTGTAGGTCTCGTAGGGAGCAAAGATCACATCGAACTTGGGATCTTTCAAATCGACCCAGGCCAGATCGCTTTTGAAGTAGTCATCGGTCAACAGGGCATCAGCGCGCAGACGCAGGAAATTGGCGAACGCGGCATCGTCACTCAACGCGGCAGCTTCACGCAGGTCGCGGGCGGCCGGCTCCAGAAAGGAGCGGTAAGCAATGTGGTAAGGGACGGCTTCGAGGCGGTCGCCGTGCCAGCGCACCAGCGTGGTCAAACTGTAAATTTCTTCCCTCTTCTCGGGATGATCCTTTACATATTGCTCAATCTGCTGGCGGGTCAGGCCCTCGGGATAAAATCCGCGGCCCGGCGGCATGGGCGTGATGCCGACAAAAGGCCGGTTCTGTTCGATCAGGTCGAAGCGCGAGCCGTTGATCCAAAGATAGTGGCGCAGTTCCTGATCTTTCGGGCTCTTGCTCGAAGCCAGGGACTGGTAGAGAGTCAGGCCTTCAGGATCGCTCTGCCGCCAGTAAATGTCTTCCAGATATCGTGAGGCATCCACCAGCTTGTCCACCAGTTGCTTCTCACGCGCAGTGAGCCCGGCGGAGTGAAATGGCATGTCGATGCGGCGAAATTTCGCCAGGCGCTGGGCCAGGTCGGGAGCAACCTGCATGCCGCCGGAAGCCGCGCCCCGGGCCGCCGATCCAGTCATCGGTTTCTTACTTTTTTGGGCTGAACTGGGAGAAATCATAAGAACTATACACAGCAGGGTAAGGAGGGACCCCTCGTTGATCATCAGCTTGATTTTAGCAGACCTCTGACGCAGGTCGTGCAAGAGCTGTACTCTTTTGAGTTCTCGCCGCGTTAGAGTCAAAACCCTTTTAACCGCAAAGGAAGGAAAAGGATTCCGCAAAGTTCGCGAAGGAGAGCCTCGTCAAGCTTGGTTTTCCTCGCTATCATGTGGACGATGCCCGTGGAAATGAATCTGAATGGCGCGCAGACCCTGCTGGTCGATGCCGACGATACGCTTTGGGAAAATAACATCTACTTTGAGCGGGCCATCGCGAACTTTATTTCGTTTCTCAATCACCACGAGTACACGCCCGAACAGGTGCGCGAAGTGCTAAACCAGGTGGAGCGCGAGTCTATCGTGAGCCATGGCTATGGCCTGCATAGTTTCGCCCACTCCCTGGTCGCGACCTTCGAGCGCCTGGCCGTCGAACCTCTGACCCCGGCCCTGCACGAGAGGATTAATGGATTTGCCCACACCATTGCCGGCCATCCGGTTGAACTTCTGCCCGGAGTGCCGGAGACGCTGCAATATCTCTCCGAACGCCACCACTTGATTCTGATGACCAAAGGCGCGGTGCCAGAGCAGACCGGAAAAGTCGAGCGCTCCGGTCTTAAGGAATATTTCTCAGCGGTAGAGATCGTGTCGGAGAAGAATGTCCCCACCTACCAGCTGGTCATTTCGAAGTACGCGCTGGATCCCGATGCCAGCTGGATGATCGGCAACAGCCCCAAGTCCGACATCAATCCGGCGCTGGCCGCGGGGCTCAATGCCGTGTTCGTCCCGCATGGCGCCACCTGGGTGCTGGAACACGAGGAAGTGGAGTCGGCGGAACCGCCGAAGCGGTTGCTGGTGGTGGAGAAGTTCTCCGAGTTGCAGACGCACTTCTAGCTTGAGCAGCCGCGAGCTGCAGACGACGGAACAGCAGGTCCCCGTTCGACTCCCCCTCGTGTGCACTCGGGGTTCGCTCAGGGCAGGCCCTCCACTCCGCTCGCTGCGCTCGGCTCCGGGCGGGATGACAGGGTTCACGCGGGAAAGAGGGCTGACAGCTGAAGGCTGAAAGCTGACGGCTGGTTTCTAGCACCAAACTAACCAACAACCTCCGTATCCCACTGTTTCGTCGCATGTTACTCTTTTTCTGCTCTGGTCTTTTGCCCGCATCCGTGCGTGGCTGTGCAGAAAAACAATTTGCGGCGGCTGCTGCGAACCGTGGAAGCCCTGTCCGATCTCGGCCCCGAGATGACGGCGGAGCGGGAGTTTCCACAGACCGCGCGGGCCATGGTCTCGGCGCTGCTCCAGGCAGGGGGCGCGCGCGAAGGCGTGCTGTTCACCTTCAGCGACAAACCTTCCATGCTCTCTTCCGTGGCCTCCGAAGGCTTTGCCTTGATGCCCGAGCCCGCCATCATGCCGTTGCTGCCGAAACACGTGCATGCCCTCGTCACGGCGCACGGACCGGTTGTGCTGAAGCCCGGCTCCTATGACGTCTTCCTGAGTTCAAACGGAAATGTTGCCCCTGAATTGTTCAAGTGCGTCGCGCCGCTGAAAGTCGGCGGCAAACTTGTCGGCATGGTCGCTCTCGGCCGACGCGAAGGTGACGCCCTCTTCGACGACGAAGACCTGGGAGCGCTCGAACTGTTGTGCAACTATGTCGCGGTTGCCATGCAGAACCATGTGCTGTCGCAGACCCTGGCGCAACGTGTTTCAGAGAACCTTCGCCTGCTGGCGTCTCTCCACGGCTTTTATGACACCGCTCTCGAAGCCTTCGCGACTGCCATCGACGTGAAGCATGTGAACATTCACGGCCATTCCCTGCGGGTGGGGCGCTATGCCTCCGCCATTGGAGAGGCCATGGGCATGGATCAAAACGATGTCGCCGCTCTCCGATCGGCGGGCTACCTGCACGACATCGGGAAGGTTGCGGTGGACAAACGCCTGTTCGGGAAGCCCAGCTCTCTCGATGCCGAAGAGTTCCGCGAAATGGCTGACCACACCGTGGTAGGACATCAGATCGTGAGCGGCGTGGAGTTCCCCTGGCCGCGCATTCCCGAGATCGTGCGTTCCCACCATGAGCGCGGCGACGGCTCCGGGTATCCGGATGGGCTGATGATGGAGGATGTCGCCATGCCGGTGCGGATCATCGGCCTGGCCGACACTTTCGACGCCATGACCAGCGAGCGCCCCTATCGCGAATCGCTCTCGGTGGGAAATACGCTGAGTGAGATTGTTCGCCTTTCTCCGCTGAAATTTGACCCCAACGCCGTTCACGGGCTGCTGCTGCAGATCCGGCGCGACTCCGTGGGCAGCAACCGCACACCATTTCTTCAGGACCGCATGGCCGTCAACATCGCCGCCGGGGACATCGATCAACTGGCCGCCACCTTGCAGCACAAAGTCACGCATGGCCGCCTTTACCTGACCTAGAAGGCGATCGTATTTCCCGGGCATCAGCTGACGCGGAACCAAAGTAACCTCACTTTTAACAGCCTGAAAACTATTCCCGATCATCGCCTAAACCCTGCCCTCGATCCGCCGATAGATATTCTAGTCAGTCACCATATCCCCTTCGTTAGAGACTTCTCCATCAGCGAAACCACAGCAGGCGCCGCCATGCGATACGACAGGTTCGCTCAGGTGGAGGTTGCAGAAAGAGGCGGGAATGTCAGCCGGTACCCAGTTGGAACCTGAAATGCTCAAGCGCCACGCGGGGACTCTGCAGGCGATCTTTGAGACCCTGCCCACGGGAGTGATGGTGGCGGATGTGGAAGGAAAGCTTCTGTTTAGTAATCCCGCGGCTGAACGGATCCTGGGTGCCAAGGGCCTCAAAATTCCAGATCAAACCACCCTCTATGGCTGGTACCTTTCCGATCAGGTCACGCTGGTTCCGCCGGAAGACTTTCCCCTGTTCCGCGCCAGCCGGGGAGAACAGGTGAGCGAAGAACTGTTTTTTGTGCGCACTCCGAGCCACCCGGCGGGTTTGTGTATTTCGATGAGCGGCGGCCCGCTGCGGGACGGCGTCGCATCGCTCTACGGCGGTGTGGTCTTTTTTCAGGACGTCACCGAACGCCGGCGGGAGATCCAGGCCATCACCCTGTTGTCCCGCGTGGTGGAGCAGACCGCCGACAGCGTAATGCTTACCGACAAGCAGGGCACGATCGAATACGTGAACCCCGCCTTCGTAAGGACCAGCGGCTACCCGCTTGCCGAAGTGCTGGGCGAAACTCCCCGTATTCTCAAATCCGGCCTGCATGACGCCGGATTCTACCGCCAGCTGTGGGGCAGGCTGATGGAAGGCCAGCCCTTTCGCGGCATGATTATCAATCGCAAGAAATCGGGCGAACTTTATTGGGCGCAGCAGACCATCACGGGTGTCCGCGATCAGGGTGGCGATCTCACTCACTTCGTCTCCGTGCTGCAGGACATCACCGAACTCCGCAAGCAGGAAGAGCATGACTTCCAGCTGCGCCTGGCACGCGAAGTACAGCAGCAATTCTATGGATCCGCGCCGGCAGTGGCGGGTTTCGATATCGGCGGGTCCTCCTATCCCGCGTACGAGACGGGCGGCGACTACTTTGACTTTATTGCCATGCCCAACGGCCGTCTGGGAATTGCTCTTGGCGACGTCGAAGGGCACGGTTTCGGTTCCGCTCTGGTCATGGCCCTGACTCGCGCCTACCTCCGTTCTTTCGCCAGCCTTGATCTTGAACCGGAGCAGATCCTGGTCCAGGTAAACCGTATGCTGGCCCAAGACCTGGAGCATGGCCACTTCGTTACGCTGGCGCTGGCTTGCCTTGATACCGGCCGGCGTTCCCTGATCTATGCCGGGGCCGGTCACATGCCGGGCTTCGTGCTGAGCAGTTCGGGAGCCGTCAAGCATGTCCTCGAGAGCAACGGACCGCCACTGGGGCTTTTCTCCGCCAGCGTGTTTTCCTGCCAGAAAGAGATCCTGCTCGAGCCCGGGCAGATGGTTGTTCTGCTCACCGACGGAATCACGGAGTCGGTGGCTCACGGCGGGGAGGAGTTCGGAGCGCAGGGCGCGCTGGAATATATCGCCGCCCACCGCGACGAACCTGCCCGTCAAATCGCCGACGGCCTTCATCTGGAGGCCCGAAGATTTGCCGCTTACGAGCCGCAGAATGACGACATCACTTCCGTCGTGCTCAAGGTAGGCCCCAAACCCTAGGGCTAACGCATTGTCCTGCTTGCAGATGGAGCCAGGTTGGATTTGGCTTTCAAAGCTAGCGCGGGAGGCCGCGCAGGCTGCCCGGCTGGCCCGCGGTTACCTCGCTGCCAGCAACTTTTCCCCTCGCCCGGGTTAACAATACTCAGGCCCTTCTCGGCCTGATACCAGATTCGCATGATTCCTTTGCGACGACAAATCGCTGTTCTGGTTGCGGTATCCACGCTTGGCGTTGCCGTTTTCGTCCAGCATGCGCTTGCCCACAAGAACAAGCCCGCTTCTGCCGCTCCGATGGATGAGCAAAAGCGTGCGCTGCACGCGCTCAACCGTGTGGCCTTTGGGCCGCGCCCGGGCGATGTCCAGCGGGTGGCGGCCCTGGGCGTGGACAAGTGGATCGACCAACAGTTGCATCCCGAGAAGATCGACGATCACGCCCTTGAAGCCCGCCTGGCGCCTTTCCGCACCCTGCGCATGGATACCCGCGAGATGGTCGAGAACTTTCCGCCGCCGCAAGTGATCAAGGCCATCGCCGAAGGCAGGCAGTCGATGCCTTCCGATTCCTCCAGGCGCGCCGTGTACGAGGCCCAATTGGAGCGCTATCAGGAGAGAAAGGAGCGTAAGCAGGAGAGCGCGAATGGCGATACCGCGAATGACGGTTGCTTCCGCGAAATCGGATCCAACGGCCGGCGACGAGCAAGCCCGCCGGCGCGAAGACCGCCTCTACGCCGACCTTAAAGCCGAGGACCTGCTCGATTTGCCACCCGACCAGCGCATGAAGGCAATTCTGAAAATGTCTCCCGAAGAGCAGCGCGTGGTAGGGACCTCGCTGAAGGGCGGCCGGCGGGATGAGTTCATGGAGGGCATGCAGCCGCAGCAGCGCGAGACCCTGATGGCGCTCAACAATCCCCAGCAGGTGGTGACCAGCGAACTGGTGCAGGGCAAGCTGCTGCGGGCCATTTACAGCGAACGCCAACTCGATGAGGTGATGACCGACTTCTGGTTCAACCACTTCAACGTGTTCATCGGAAAAGGCGCAGACCGTTACCTGCTGACCAGCTACGAGCGCGACGTCATTCGCCCGCACGCCCTGGGCAAATTTGAAGACCTGCTGGTGGCGACGGCACAGAGTCCGGCGATGTTGTTCTATCTCGATAACTGGTTAAGTGTGGGGCCGGATTCGGACTTCGCTCGCGGCATTTCCAGACGCAACGAAAATTACAACTGGCGACGACCTCCGCGGATGCAGCGCCCCGCCCCGGCGAAACAAGCCAAAAGCAAGCGCAGCGGCCTCAATGAGAACTATGGCCGCGAACTGATGGAACTGCATACTCTTGGTGTAAACGGCGGCTACACCCAGAAAGATGTCACCGAGGTCGCCCGCGTCCTGACCGGCTGGACGCTGAAGCAACCCCGGCAGGGCGGCGGCTTTGTCTTCGAGGAGCGGATGCACGAACCGGGCGACAAACACGTGCTCGGGCACCGCATCAAGTCGAGCGGTGAAAAAGAAGGCCGCGAGGTGCTGCATATTCTGGCGCACCATCCTTCCACGGCGAAGTTCATCTCCACCAAACTGGCGATGCGTTTCGTCTCGGATGATCCGCCACCGGCGCTGGTTGATCGCATGACCCAAACCTTCCTGAAAAAAGACGGCGACATTCGCGAAGTGCTGAAGACCATGTTTCGCTCGCCGGAATTCTGGGCGCCCGAATCCTACCGAGCCAAAGTCAAAACTCCGCTGGAGTTCGTAGTCTCCGCGGTGCGGACCAGCGGCGCGGAAGTCAGCGACGCGCTGCCGTTGGCCCGGCAACTCCAGAATCTGGGCATGCCGCTCTATGGAATGCAGCCGCCGACAGGCTATTCGATGAAGGCCGATGCCTGGGTAAATTCGTCGGCCCTGCTGGGGCGAATGAATTTCGCGCTGGCGCTGACCGCGGCAAAACTCAAAGGCCTGCAGGTGGATCCCGGGCAGATGCTGGGCACGGACACACCGCACGCTGATTCCCAGGGCACGCTGCTTGCGCTGGAGAAGACTCTGCTCGCGGGAGATGTTTCCAGGCAGACGCATGACACGATTGCAGCGCAGCTGAACGATCCGAAAATCAGCCAGCGTGAACTGGATGACCCCGCCCGGCCGCCCAACACCAGCGCCATCGCGGGCCTGCTGCTGGGGTCGCCTGAGTTTCAGAGAAGGTAGGGGTCAGTCGTTGGTCGTTGGTCGGCAGTCGTCAGCTAGAAGCCAGGAGCTGCCTTATGTTTTCTCGCAGAGTATTTCTTCGCAATGGGGCATTAGCGGTTGTCGGCACCGCCGCGATTCCTGCATTTCTCACGCGCGCGGCTTTTTCTTCTGTCGGGAACGCCGCGGGCAACAAGCGCCTGGTGGTCATCTTCCAGCGAGGGGCGGCGGACGGTTTGAATATCGTGGTGCCGCACGGGGAGCAGGCCTACTACGCCATGCGGCCATCCATCAATATTCCGCGCAGCGCGGTGCTGGATCTGGACGGCTTCTTTGGCTTGCATCCATCCATGGCGGCCCTGCAGCCCATATGGAACCAGCGCCATCTGGCGATCGTGCACGCGGCCGGTTCTCCCGATCCCAGCCGCTCCCACTTCGATGCCCAGGATTTTATGGAGTCTGGCACGCCCGGTATCAAGGCCACCGAGGACGGCTGGCTGAATCGGACCTTGCACTCTCTGCCCGCGCCTGCTGACAAGTCGGCATTTCGCGCCATCGGGCTGGGACCGTCTCTCCCGCGGATTCTTTCCGGGCCCGAACCGGCCGTGGCGGTAAACAATATTAACGACTTTGGCGTGGGTGGCCGCAATCCGAACGCGACGCCTGTCTCCAACACATTTGAAGCCATGTATGCGAACTCGGTGGACTCCGTCCTGCACGGCACGGGTAAGGAAACTTTTGAAGCGGTGAAAATGATGAAGGCGGCCGATCCGTCAAAGTACAAGCCGGCAGCAGGAGCGGATTATCCCCGGGGACGTTTTGGCGAAAGCCTGAAACAGCTCTGCCAGCTCATCAAAGCGGACCTGGGCGTGCAAGTGGCCTTTGCCGACATCGGGGGCTGGGACCATCACGTCAACGAAGGCAGCACGCAGGGCCAGATCGCAAATGTGTTGCGCGACTTCTCGCAATCGCTCGGCGCTTTCTGGACCGACCTCGGAGATCTGGCCGAAGACACGGTGGTGGTCACCATGTCGGAATTCGGCCGCACTGCGCGTGAAAACGGCAACCGCGGCACCGACCATGGCCACGCCAATGTGATGTTCGTGATGGGCGGTCCGGTAAAAGGCGGGAAGGTGTACGGAAGCTGGCCCGGCCTCGATCAGTCACAACTCCACGAAGGAAGGGACCTGGCGGTAACGACCGATTTCCGACGCGTGCTGGGCGAAGCGGTTGACCGGCATCTGGGAAACCATGCTCTGGATCAGGTGTTTCCGGGCTTCGACAACCAGGCGGGAAAGTTCTTGAACTACCTGGGATAAGTGTGGGCGCGCGCCTATATTTCGATCATCACGTCGCCGCCTTCCACTTTCAGCGGATAGACTGCAACTCTCGCTCCCGGATTGTGGCCTGCCTGTCCCGTCTTCGGGTCCCACTGCCAGCCGTGCCAGGGACAGACCACCTTGCCTCCCTCAATCACGCCTTGCCCCAACGGACCGCCCTGATGCAGGCAGACGTTGTCCATGGCGGAAGTGGTCCCGTTCACGTTGGCGACGCAGATGACCTTGTCACCCAGGGAGAATTCTTTGGCTTCACCTGCAGGAGGCAGTTCGGATTGAGCAGCAAGCTTTACGAAGTTGGACATGAGACCTTTCAGGGTGAAACAGAGTTGCCGAGCTTCGCTCGGCCAGGACAGCCGGGGGCGGCGGTCCCCACGCGGGCTGTGCTGACGACTGACGACCGACGACTGACGACTATTTGGGCTGCAGCGTCTGCGCGATCATCACCTGGCGTTTGAAATTCTCCACCATGTTCGGGTCAAGCCGGACTTCGGTAGGACGCTTGGCCAGCGACATCTGATCAATCTTGTCCTGCAGCTTGAGCAGCGCATAGAAGAGATTCTCGGGGCGGGGCGGGCAGCCGATCACATAAACATCCGTGGGGACGATCTTGTCCACGCCCTGCAGCACAGCATAAGTATTAAAGGGACCGCCCACCGAGGAGCATGCGCCCATCGAGATCACCCATTTCGGATCTGGCATCTGGTCGTAGATTCGCTTCACCACCGGGGCCATCTTCAACGTCACTGTGCCCGCTACGATCATCAGATCGCTTTGCCGCGGGCTGGGGCGGAAGACCTCGGAGCCAAAACGCGCAATATCGAAACGCGCCGTCGAAGAGGCGATCATCTCGATCGCGCAACAGGCCAGCCCAAACGTCATTGGCCACACCGCCGACTTTCGTGCCCAGTTGAACACGTAGTCCA
This sequence comes from Terriglobia bacterium, assembly GCA_963752375.1. GTDB lineage: Bacteria > Acidobacteriota > Terriglobia > Terriglobales > Acidobacteriaceae > JAIQFF01. The sequence continues at coordinate 280,766 of CAVVYF010000027.1, read as the reverse complement.
CGGTGGTAATCATGAAGTTCTTCTCGAACTTGTTCTGCAGCCAGCCCATGAAGTGTCCTCGATCTCTGCGCCCGGCAGAGAGCATCCCGATACAATATAAGCGTCCCGCTCCCGTACTTCAACGGCCAGGTAAATGTGGGCGCGAGCGTCCTCGCTCGTGCGGCAGCACCGTTCGGCTGTTGCCCGCCCAAGCCGTATCAGCTACAAATGGAAGTGCCCGGAATCTGCCGGGCGAACCATGCCTGACCCCGCCACAACTGCTCCGCTGGCCGACCCGAACCAACCTGGTTCCTTCATCCGCTGGTGGCGTAAGGCCCGCACATCTTTCTTCTGGATGGTGCTGGTTGCATTCCTCCTGCGTTTCGGCTGGATCCTCGTCGCGCACACCTACAAGTTCAAGACGCTTGACGACAACTTCAGCTTTGGCTGGGAAATGGGCCGTATCGGACGTTCCCTCGCGCTGGGCCAGGGTTTCAGCAATCCGTTCAGCGCCACCACCGGGCCGACGGCGTGGGAACCGCCCCTTTATCCGTTTCTCATTGCCGGAGTGTTCAAGCTGCTCGGGATTTATACCCACGCCTCGGCCATCGCGCTCCTGAGTATCAATAGCGTCTTTTCTGCCCTCACCTGCATCCCCATTTTTCTGATCACCCGACGATGTTTCAGCGACAAGCTGGCAGTTTGGGCAGCCTGGCTGTGGGCCGTGCTGCCGCCCGTTATGTACTGGTGCACGCGCTGGGTGTGGGAGACCAGTCTGGCGGCCTTGCTGCTGGCCCTTATTTTCTGGCTGACCCTCGACCTGGAAGAAAGAGACGGGCTCGCTCCGTGGATTCAGTTCGGAGTGCTTTGGGGGATCGCGGCGCTGACCAACACTTCGCTGCTCGCCTTCCTGCCGGCTTCCGGGCTGTGGGCCTGGTACCGGCGTTGGAAGCGCGGCAAGCCTTCACTGACCGGGGTGGCGCTGTCGGCACTGTTATTCGCTGCCTGCATCGCTCCCTGGATGGCACGCAATTACTGGGCTCTGGGAGTGATGTCTCTACGCTCGAACTTCGGCGCCGAACTGCGCATCGGAAACGGCCCCGGGGCTGACGGGACCTGGAGGGAATATCTGCATCCCACTCAAAATGTTTACCAGATGCGGCTTTACCGCGGGATGGGCGAGGTGGCGTACGTAAAGGAGCGTGAACGCCAGGCCATCGATTTCATCCGGGAGGATTATCCGCGCTTCGCGGTCCTTTGCCTGAAGCGCTTCATTTATTACTGGGGCGGAGTTCCGCGCCTGGCGGAGATTCCGGCGCTGGCCCCTATCAAGAACTCCGTCTTCCTGGCTTCGTCGGTACTCGCCTTCTGGGGCCTGGGACGCGCCTTGCGCAAAGGCCGGCACGGAGCGTGGCTTTTTTTCTGGCTGGTCCTGTCGTATCCGGCGGTGTATTACGCCGTCTTTCCCCATCCGCGCTATCGCCATCCCATCGAGCCGGAGTTGGGAATTCTGATGGTGTATGTAATTTCAGAAGCGCAGACAAAGCCGGCACCGCGTAAGCCGGGACCAACCATCGCTTGACCAGGGCCGGCGACGGCCCGGGGTTAGACCTGCGCGGGCTGGGCGACTTCGTGCAACGCGGCCGCGAAAGCGTCAAGAGCCCGATCAATTTGCGGCCGGGTAATAATCAGCGGAGGCTGAAAGCGGATGACATTGCCATAGACGCCGCCCACGCCCACCAGTACGCCCTGGCGCAGCAATCCCTCGCGAATGGCCTCCGCTTCAGAGGTGGCGGGTGTGAGCTTCTCGTCCTTGATCAATTCCACGCCGATCATCAGTCCCAGCCCTCGAACTTCGCCGATGAGCGGATTGTCCCGTTGTAATTCGCGCAACTTCGCCATGGCGTAGTTGCCGGTTTCGGTGGCGCGGGCCGGAAGATTCTCCCTCTCCATGAACTCGATGTTGGCGAGTGCGGCGGCGCAGGAAACTGGATTGCCTCCGAATGTGGAAAGATGATCGCCGGGTTTATATGCAGCGGCAATTTCAGGCCTCGTGGTGAAGGCGCTCAGCGGGAAACCGTCCGCAATGCCCTTCGCGGTCACCAGAATGTCGGGCTCGACGCCGTAGTGTTCGATGGCAAACATCTTCCCCGTGCGGGCAAAACCGGACTGGACTTCGTCCGCAATAAAGAGGATGCCGTGGCGGTCGAGAACTTTCTTCACTTCCCTGAAATAGTTGGGCGGCGGGACAATGATTCCGCCTTCGCCCATGACCGGTTCGGCGATGAATGCAGCCACATCGTCCGCGGTCGTAAACCGGATCACGTCTTCGATGGCGCGGGCACACTGCCTTCCACACTCTTCAGGGTCGTTCGGCCACTGCGAACGGTAGGCGTACGGCGCGGGGGCGAAAGTCACGCCGGCGGCATACGGTCCGCCACGCTTTTTGCGTCCCATATTGCCGGTGACGCTAAGCGCGCCCCAGCTGCGTCCGTGAAAGCTGGCGTGCAGCGCGATGAATTCATGCTTCCCGGTGTAGAGACGGGCCAGCTTCATGGCGCCTTCGATGGCCTCGGCGCCGCTGTTGCCGAAGAATGTTTTGGTCAGGCCGCGAGGCGCGATGTGCGCCAGCTTCTCCGCCAGGTCGGCAACAGGTTGCACGTAATAGATGTAGGACGAGCAGTGGACCAGCTTGTCCATCTGCGCCTTGGCGGCGGCGATCACGCTGGGATTGCAGTGCCCTGCGTTGACCACGGAAATGCCGGCAAAGCAATCGAGATACTCGCGGCCGTTGATATCGGTGACAGTAGCACCGCTGGCCTTGTCGATCACAATAGGCACAACGGACTTCATGAAGCCAGTCATCACGTAGTCTTTGTATTTCTGGATGGTGTCTGACATGAATACCTCTTAATTACGTAGGCCCGGACGCCCTCGTCCGGGCGGGTGAGGTCACCCGCCCCTGCGTGGGCCGTAGCAAGTCTAGAATTTTCGCGAATGGTCTTTCGCCCAGCGCTCCACCACGATTTTCTTTTCGGTATAGAACTCGATGGCATCGCGTCCCTGGGCGTGCATGATGCCGAAGAAACTGTCTTTCCAGCCGCTGAAGGGAAAGTACGCCATGGGCGCGGCGACACCGATGTTGATGCCGATGTTGCCCGCCGGGGCTTCATAGCGAAAGCGGCGCGCCGCCGCTCCACTCGAAGTAAAAAGCGATGCCTGGTTGCCGTAGGGACTGCGCTCGAGGAAGGCCAGCGCCTCGTCCATATCGTTGGCGTGGACCAGGCTCAGCACGGGACCGAAGATTTCCGTCTCCGTCAGTTCGCTGGTGGCAGGAACCGCATCGAGAACCGTTGGCTTCACGAAGTTCCCCGCTTCGCCCCTGGGAATGCGTGAATTGCGTCCATCCAGCAGGACCTTTGCTCCCTGCTTCTCGCCCGTCGCAATCAATGTCTCGACCCGCGACTTGCTCTGCGGCGTGATCACTGGTCCCATCTGCACGCCTTCGTCGAGACCATTGCCCACGCGCAACAACGCGGCCGCCTCGGTAATCGAATCGCGGAACGTTTTCTGCGCCTCGCCAACCGTCACCGCCACGGAAACCGCCAGGCAGCGCTGCCCGGCACAGCCAAAGGCGCTGTCGCCGATGATCTGCGTGGTCATTTTCATGTCAGCGTCAGGCAACACGATGACATGATTCTTGGCTCCGCCCTGGCATTGCGCGCGCTTCCCGTTTTCACCGGCGCGAGCATAGACATACCGCGCCACCGGAGTGGAACCGACAAAGCTGATGGCCCGGACCTTGGGATGATCGAGCAGCGCATTGACGGCGTCCTTGCCGCCATTCACCAGGTTGATTACGCCCTTGGGCAACCCGATGTTCTCCATCATCTCGAAGGCCCGCTTCATGGTCAGCGGCACACGCTCCGATGGTTTCAGGACAAAAGTATTTCCGGTCGCGATGGCGTAGGGCAAGAACCAGAACGGAATCATCCCGGGAAAATTGAACGGAACGATGGCTGCGACCACCCCGAGCGGCTGCCGGATCATCATTTCGTCGATACCGCGGGCCACGTCTTCCAGGTTGTAGCCCTGCATCATCGTAGGAATCCCGCAGGCCACTTCCACGTTTTCGATGGCGCGCCGCAACTCGGCCTTGGCCTCAGTAAAAGTCTTGCCATTCTCCGAGGTGAGGACGCGAGCCAGGTCCTCGATCTCGGCTTCGAGAATATGCTTCAGCCTGAACAGCGGCTGGATGCGGTCCTCGGCCGGGGTGCGCCGCCATTCCGGGAAGGCGGAGGCCGCAGCTTCGATCGCGGCTGCGACTTCGGCGGCGCTGGAAAGCGGAGTCTGAGCGATTACCTCGCCGGTCGCGGGATTGGTGACATCAAGAAATTCAGTGGCCTTGGAATCGATCCACTGGCCATTAACGTAGTTCGGAACCTTGGTCAAGGTCGCAGTAGCAACAGTCATAAAATTTATCCCAGGGTTATTGTAGCGCCGGCCCTTCGACTGCGCTCAGGGCAGGCTCAGCCGGCTGTCCGGAGGGCTTCTCGCCCTCCGCCTCGCGGGCGAGTCGTCCGCGAACACACAACAACAAAGAACACACGGTTCTAGACGGGTTGGGCGACGGCGCCTTTCTTTTCGCTCACCATCTGCAGCGCGGACTCCAGCACATCCATTCCTTCGTCCAATTGCTGGTCAGTAACGACCAGCGGCACCAGCACCCGCACCACGTTCGAATAGGAACCAGCCGTGATTGTGATCAGGCCGTGCTCGTAGCAGTGCTTCGTGATCTGCTTAGTTTCCTCGGCCGCCGGTTCGCGTGTGTCCGCAGACCGCACCAGTTCGATCGCCTGCATTCCACCCAGGCCGCGTATGTCTCCGACAATCGGCCAATGCTTCTGCCACTGCCGGGCCCGTTGCTGAAAACGATCACCCAATTCATTGGCACGGGCCAGCAAATTTTCTTGTTCAAAGATATCCAGCACCGCCAGCGCCGCGGCGCAGGACAGCGGATTGCCGGCAAATGTTCCGCCCAGGCCGCCCGGGCCAGGCGCGTCCATGATTTCCGCGCGACCGGTGACGGCCGCCAGGGGAAGTCCCCCGCCCAGCGATTTCGCTGTCACCACAATGTCCGGCTCGATGCCGTAGTATTCGCTGGCAAAAAGCGTGCCGGTGCGGCCGAATCCGCTCTGCACTTCGTCCGCGATAAAGAGGACGCCGTGTTTGTGGCAGATTTCCATCAGCACGCGGAAGAAATCCTTGGGCGGAACGACGAAGCCGCCTTCACCCAGGACCGGCTCGGCAATGACCGCAGCAACATCCTCGGACGCCACCACGCGCTTGAAGGTGTCTTCCAGGTGGCGGGCGCAGAACAGGTCGCACGACGGATAGTTCAGCGAATACGAGCAGCGATAGCAGTAGGCGTATGGAATACGGTAAACATCCCCTGGAAAGGGCGCGAAACCCGCCTTGTAAGGATGGGTTTTGCTGGTCAGAGCCAGCGTCATCATGGTGCGGCCGTGAAAGGCATCCTCGAAAGCGATGATGCCGGAGCGCCCGGTGTGCGCGCGCGCTATCTTCACGGCATTCTCGACCGCTTCCGCGCCGCTATTCACGAATAAGGTCTTCTTCGGGAACTTGCCCGGCGTGACCTGGTTCATGCGCTCGGCCAGGCGCACGTAATCCTCGTAGGGCGTCACCTGAATACAAGTGTGCAGGAAGCGATCGGCCTGAGCCTTGACTGCGTTTACCACAGGCTCACGCCGATGTCCCACGTTCAGACAGCCGATGCCGCCCGCGAAGTCCAGGTAACGGTTGCCGTCCACATCCTCAAGCCAGGCGTCTTCCGCCTTGGCGACGTAAACCGGCGTACCAATCGACAGGCCGCGCGGAATGGCCTCGGTACGGCGGGCAGCCAGTGCTTTTGATTTCGGTCCCGGTATCGCGGTGTGCAGTTGAATCGTTGCCATGGTAGTTCTCAAAGTCGTCTTTGGTCTTTGGTCGTTGGTCTCTGGTCTCTTTGTTATTGGTTTGGCCGACGGCCAATGACCAGCGGCCAATGACCAACGACCGACTTTCTCAGTACCAGCCGATCGGGGCCTCGTTCAGATTGATGTGGACCTGCTTGGTTTCCAGATATTCTTCGATCCCCCAGGGTCCGAGTTCGCGGCCGAAGCCGGATTGCTTGTAACCGCCCCAGGGTGCTTCGACGTATGTGGGTTGCATGTGGTTGACCCAGACGATGCCGGCTCGCAGGGATTTCACCGTGCGGAAGGCTTTGAAAATGTCACGCGTCCAAACCGCCGCTGCCAGTCCATAGGGAGAATCGTTGGCAATTTTCACGGCGTCTTTTTCGTCTTCGAATGGGATCACCGCGGCCACCGGCCCGAAAATTTCTTCGCGGGCGATGCGGGCGCTGTTATCGAGATCGTAGAAAATTGTGGGCTCGACGTAGTAGCCCTTGGCGAATTTCTCGGCGCGTCCGCCGCCGGCGGCGAGCTTGCCTTCCTTTTTTCCCAACTCCTGGTAGGAGCGTACGCGGTCATACTGCTCCTTGCTGACCAGCGGCCCCATTTTCGTGTCGCGATCGAGAGGCGCGCCCAGCTTGATGGTCTTGGCTTTTGCCGCCATGGCATCGACAAACTTCCTGTAGATCGGCTTCTGCACCAGGATGCGGCTGCCGGCGGAACAGACTTCGCCCTGGTTGATGAATACGCCAAAGAGCGCTCCGTCGATGGCGGCTTCGAAATCCGCGTCGGCGAAGAAAATGTTGGGCGATTTGCCACCGAGTTCGAGAGTGACGCGCTTGACTGTGTCAGCAGCCTGCTTGACGATGATCTTCCCCACGGCCGCGCTGCCGGTGAAAGCAATCTTGTTGACGTCGGGATGCTGCACCAGGGGCGCGCCGCAAGTCTCCCCGAAGCCCGTGATGATGTTGACCACGCCCGGCGGCAGGCCGACGTCGGCCAGCCAGTTCGCCATTTCCAAGGCCGTGATCGGACGTCTGCTCGGCCGGCTTGAGCACGCAGGTGCAGCCCGCAGCCAGCGCGGGAGCCAGCTTCCACGCCGCCATCAACAGCGGATAATTCCAGGGGATAATCTGGCCCGCGACTCCGATCGGTTCCTTGAGCGTAAGGCTCATGGCGTTGTCGGGGACCGGATTCACATATCCCAGAATTTTTGTCGCCAGGCCGCCGTAGTACTCGAAGCAGGTGGCTACGTCAGTGATGTCATATTCGGCTTCGACGATCGGCTTGCCGGTGTTGCGGGATTCCAGTTCCGCCAGCATGGCGGTGTTCTGGCGAATTTTTTCGGCGAGGCGAAAGAGCACGCGGCCGCGTTCCTGGGCAGTTGTCGTTGCCCATGGACCATCCTCAAAAGCGGCTTTGGCGGCGGCGACAGCGCGGTTGACGTCGTCGGCGTTGGCGTCCGGGGCCTGCGCGATCACTTCTTCGCTGGCGGGGTCGTATACCGGAAAAGTCTTGCTTGATTTGCTGTCAACCCACTCGCCGTTGATGTAAAGCTGGTAGGTGCGTACGTCGGTTTTCACTCCGCCGGGCATGAGGCCTCCTGCCTGTTGAATCGATCTCTAGCCTATTGCCGAGCTGCGCTCGGCTGCGCGGGCGAGTCGCCCGCGACCACATGTTTTGCTTTGCGGCCGCCGTACACGTAAAAGAAGAAGGCGGCCAGGCCGATAAAGAACAGCGTGCCGCCGAACATCCATATTTCATACGACCATAGCGAACTGATCTGCTGCGCCGGGAAAAATACCAGCACGATTCCCAGGGTCGTGGTCACCAGGCCGCTGATACCGGCAAGGACCAACGTCGTCTTGCTGTAGTGACCCTTCCCCGCGGAGGGTTGCAGAGCGAGCTTGATCAGCGCCCCGAACATATAGAGAAACGGAATCAACTGCAGCACCACCGCCAACGACAACATCTTCTGAAAGGTTTCCTGCACGCCGGCGCCGATGAAGTTCATCACAATCAGCACCATGGAAACCGCCGCGTGAACGATCAGCGCGGCATATGGAGTCGCATAGCGGGGATGCACCTTCCCCATCCACGCCGGCATGTACGAATCGAGTCCGGCGACGAAGGGGATGCGGGCCGAGCCTCCCAACCACGCCGAGCCGATGCCCGCGATGGAAAAACTCAGCAACAGGGCAAACGGCGCCAGGAGCCAACCCGCTCCCACTCTTTCCGCCATGCTGCCCACGGCCTGCACGATGCCCTGCAGCACGCTGATCTGGTCCTTGCTCACCGCAATCAGCAAGGTGAGGGTCGCGCCGATATACAGCAACCCAGAGAGCACTCCGCCCCAGGCGACCGCACCCGGCAAGGTGCGCTGCGGGTCCTGGATTTCGTCGCCCATGACCGAGGCCAGTTCCAGTCCCACCAGTCCAAAACAAATTACGCCAAACGAGTTGAGCACGAAGCGTGGATTCGCCGGGATCCGGAAATCAGCCACGCTCACGGTCGTGCCAAAACGCATCCAGATCACCAATCCCAGGCCAATCAGCGTGGCCGCGGCGATTCCGGTTCCAATGCCGCCCAGATTGTTCACCCACTTCCCTACGCCCAGGCCCACGATATTGAGCACCACCAAAACGATCAGCAGAAGCAGCGACGCCACCAGCGCAAACGCCTTGTTGTCCGCCAGCGCCTGATGGTTGGGGCCGAGGACAAACACCGATACGCCGACGAAGTACAGCATGACCGTCGGGACGTAAAGCATGTTGTTCGTCCAGTAGCACCAGCCCGAGAGGAAGCCGTGAAAGTCGCCGAACACTTCCTTGGCCCACAGATAGACGCCGCCTTCTCCGGGATAACGATGCGCCAGTTCGATAACCGCGATACCTTGCGGCCAGAAGAACAACAGCAGCGACACGATCCACAACCAGACCGTGACCCCACCATTGGCCGCAATCGACGGGACCACGTTCAGATTGAAAATGGCGACCACGAACAGCAGAACCAGATCCGCGCGGCCGAGCACGCGCTTGAGATGAGGCTGCTCAGGATCGTTCGCGGACAATACCTGCTCCTTTCGGATTTTGTAGAGCCGGCATCTTGCCGGCTGTCGCGAGGGCATCCTGCCCTCGCAGTTGGGGCGGGACGCCCCCACGACAGCCGCCGGGACGGCGGCGCTACAAAAACCTTAGTGCGCCACTGCTACAACTTCCCCGACGCGCTCCTGCTGCGCTTTGGCCAGCGCGGGGGCTACATCTTCGAACGCGGACAGGTGTTTGTCGATATCGGCCTCGGTGTGCTGCACGGAGATGGTCCACTGCTCGTCCCACCAGTAAGGTTGCGCCATCACTCCGCGGTTGACCATCCCAAACCAGTAGTGCCGCCACAGATCGACGTCAATGGCTTCCCAGTCGCGGTAGTTGCGAATTTCTTTGGCATAAAGCATCAATGCGCCGTTGGCCCCAGCGCTGGCGATGTAGCCCTGCAAGCCCGACTTGGCAACGATCTTTCTGTAGCCTTCGGTCAACTTCTTGCTGAGCTTGTCCACGTGGACATAGTTCTCGCGGGTGAGCACTTCGCGGAACGTGGCCAGGCCCGCCGCCATCGAAACCGGATTGGTATTGTAGGTGCCGCCGTGGAAGACCTTGTGTTGCGAGATCAGGTCCATGACGGATTTGTGCGCGAGAAAGGCTGCCAGAGGCAAGCCACCGCCAATCGATTTCGCCAGGCAGATCATGTCCGGCTGCACGCCGAAATATTCGGAGGCGCCGCCCCATCCCAGCTTGGCGCCGGTCTTCACTTCATCGAAGATCAGGAGCGCGCCGTTTTTGTTGCAAATCTCGCGCAATCCTTCCAGAAAACCCGCCTGCGGAATGCACAAGCCCACATTCATCAGAATAGGTTCGAGAATGATCGCGGCAATCTCGCCGGTGTTCTGCTTGAAGCGCAGTTCAACGCTGGCCAGGTCGTTGAAGGTGGCAATGAGCACGTTCGCCACCGCTGATTTCGGAACTCCGAGCCCGCCGGGAACCGACGTAGGCGCGCTGACATCGCCGTAATCGGGCGCGTGCGGTTTCACACTGACCAGAGCAGAATCGTGCAAGCCATGGTACGCGCCTTCAAACTTAACGATCTTGTCGCGGCCAGTGGCGGCGCGAGCCAGACGGATGGCGTGCATGGTGGCTTCCGTACCGCTGTTGCCAAAGCGCACCATCTCGACCGGAAAGCGGTTACAGATTTCTTCCGCCAGCTCCCACTCCATATCGTGGGGCATGCCGAACATGGTGCCCGTGCTCAGCCGTTTTTCTACCGCCTTCATCACCGCGGGATGGCAATGTCCGGCCATCAGCGCGCCGAAACAGAGGTTGTGGTCGATATATTCGTTGCCGTCGAGATCGCGGAACTTGCTTCCCGATCCCTCTTTCACAAAAATCGGATAAGGGTCGTAGGCCCGGTAATTGCTGGCTACTCCCAGCGGAATGCGTTTGAGGTTTTTCTTGTGAGCGGCGGCGGATTTAGGCGTGCGGCGCTCGAAGGTATCGAGCTCTTGCTGCAGTGCGGGGTACATCGGGTCTCCAGGAATGGCTCAAGCCGCTCTGATCGCGGCCATTAGAATGCCCGGGCGACCGCAGCCGCCCGGGTTTGAAAGCTGTCTCTACTCTAACCCTTTCCGGCTAGAAGTAGAACTTCAAGGCCATCTGAATCAGGCGCGGCTGCTTGGCCCGCAGGATGCGGCCGAAATCCGAACCGTCGGTTGTGCTCCCGTCCAGACTATTGAACTGCGAATGGTTGAAGAGGTTGTAAAACTCGGCGCGGAACTCGAACCGCTTGCCCTCTCCCACCGGCAGGACCTTGTGCACGGCAAAGTCAATGTTGTTGACCGGCGGACCGCAGCATATGGTACGCCTGGCGCTCCCGATCCGGCCGAACAGGCTGGGATCGTAACAATTGAACGCCGCTCCCGCGGAGCAAGGAGGCGCGCTGTCGTCGGAAGCATTCTCGGTGAAGCTGTTTGGATCGAACCAGTAGCCGCCAGTTGCTTTCGGGTCGGTTCTGCGGAAGGGCGCCAGTTGGTCAGGCTCGCCCGGATATTCAAAGAACGCGCTGTACATCAGTTCATTGTCGGCGGAGGAGGTTATGCGAATGGGGAATCCCGACTGGTAAGTGTAGATGCCGGAAACATCCCAATCGCTGAGCCCTTTGCCGGCAACGCCTGAATACTTCGGGATCGGCAACTGCCACACGTAGCTGAGCACCAGGCGGTGGCGGGCATCGAACTGGGAAAGAGAGTAGGTGCCGTGCGGATCGAGCGGATTCAGCTCGCCTTCAAAGCTCGAAGCCTGGTCAAAGGATTTGCTGAAGGTGTAAGCGACCTGAGCCTGCAGCCCGTGCGAGAAACGTTTCTCCAGCGACACTTGAAGTGAGTTGTAGTTGGAATTGGCAATCGTGTCTTCGGCGAAGATGCTGGAGAAGACCGGCGTGCCGTCCTGCGGGCATCCGGTTCCGGTCAGAGGATCGCAGTTGGGCGAAGAGTATCGCCGCAAGCCCACCAACTGGAGATCGTTGGCCAGCGTCGTGCCCTGGGGAATGACCGTGGGACCGCCTCCGTTGGCGGAGTACGGGAGGTGGAAGGGCACGGGTAAAGTCGTCCCGGCGGGAATTGTGAACGGGCTGTCTGCGGAGAACTGGCCGCAGCTGCCGTCGCCGAGAACTGAGTTCAGATCGATACAAGTCTGGGCGTTGCCGTAGTTAATGTCGTGACTGGCCAGCAAGCGGTGGCCCTGCGATCCCACATAGCCCACCTGGAGAACCAGGTCCTGAGTCAGTTCGCGCTGGATATTCAGGTTGTACTGCGTGGAATACTGGGTCCGCAGATGCGGCTGGAATTGACCGTAGAGCAGCAGCGGACGGTAGAGCGCCCAATCCACCGGCTGTCCGCGGGGAGGATCGAGAATCCCGTTGAAGGGATTCGGCTTTTGCGTGCCGTCCTGCTGCAGGTAGGGTGTGTTGAACAGCGGAGCGTTGATGATGTTGCTGCCGCCAAATGGAGGCTCGGCGCTGAACTGTTCCAGCACCAGTTGCTCCATCGGATTATAGAAAAGCCCCCAGCCTGCCCGGATGCTGGTCTTGCCGGAATCGCCCGGACTCCAGGCAATTCCCAGCCGCGGAGCGAAAGTCTTGTAATAGGTGCTGGTCAGGCCTGCAGGAACGCCTTTGTCGCCGGGCACAACCAAGCCGGTAGGAACAACTCCGGTATTGTTGCAATCCGGGTTTGCCACACCGGCATTCTGAAAAATCTGAGTCATCACCGGATCGGTGAACTGGCAAGGATATATGGTGCTCACCTGTCCGGGGCGGAAACTCTGCACGTGCTTGCTGATGTCGGTAAGTGGAGTAAACAACTCCCAGCGCAATCCGTAATTGAGGGTTATGTTCTTCCGGATTTTCCAGCTGTCCTGGGCAAAGAGGGCGAAGATCGTGCTGCGGACGTTTTCTACCTGGGCGGAGCCCTGGCTGAAGCTGTCGGGCAATCCCAGCAGGTAATTGGGCATAAGGTCATCACTGCCCACGTCGTTGTTGCTGCCCCCGTAGTAGCTGTAGAGGCCGTTGATGTTGTAGTACAGGGTCTGATCAAAGCGCTGGCGGCGCACATCGGCGCCAAACTTGTAGGTGTGAGTTCCCTTCACCCAGCTCAAACTGTCGGACCATTGGAAGGTGTTGCCCACCTGGGGAAGCTCGCCCTCGAAATTATTGCCGTAGGAGAACAGGCCCGAAACGTCCACAAAGGGCACACCTTCGCGCCCCGCGCCGAGCCGGGGATGGATGCCGGTATCGTTGGCCGCAGTACCGTCACTAAAGCAGGCGTCGGACGGGACCGTGGCACAGGAATCCTGCACCAGGTTGGTACGCGCCGGGTGCAGGAAGTTTCTCTGGGCTTCCCGGAAATAGGTGAAATGGGCTTCGTTCACCAGAGTGTTGCTGATGGTCCAGTTGTGGGTGAGGTTCCACTGCTGGTAACGGTCTTTGGTATTCGCCCCGAAACCCAGGACGGAAGCCCCACCCGCCTGGAAGCGCGAATAGGGATCGAACAGCGTGCTGTCGTCGAAGTAGTAGTACGCGGAAAAGCCTTGCTTGTCGTTGATCCGATGGTCGAACTTGAAGGTGAACTGGTCAGTGCGGTCCTGATGAATACCGGAGACGGTCTGGAAGGTTCCATCCGGCCGATTGGAGGCGGGGACGAACTGGTTCATCAGGTCCACCGCGGTGGGATCCATGCACTCGGTGGGAATCACATTGCCCGGGAAAATATTCGCGAAATCATTCCCGGCTGCGATGGGATCGCCGCCGGCAGTCTGGACCGCAGCGGTGCAACCCGGGCGCGCGTTCAACGTGTCGGCGACGAACTGGTCGTTCAAGGTACCGGAAAACACGCTCTGGCCGGAAAAGTCTCCCGCGCGTTCCTCCGCCGTCGGCACCGCGATCGAATCGGACGAAATTCCCTGCCGGATACGCCGCCCCTCGTAGGACGCGAAGAAGAATGTCCGGTCTTTCTTGATAGGCCCGCCAAAGGTGCCTCCGAACTGGTTCTGCTTGAAGTCAGGTTTCTCACTGTCCAGCGGACCGGTCGCATTCAGCACCTTGTTGCGGAAAAATTCGTACACGTTGCCATGAAATGCATTGGTCCCGGACTTTGTCACTACGTTGACCACGGCGCCGGAGTTGCGTCCGTATTCCGCATCGAAGGTATTGGTCAGCACCCGGAACTCTTCGATGGAATCCGGACTGGGCTGCACCGCGGGCAGGTTGGCAAACTGGTCGTTGGCGTCGCCGCCGTTCACGCTGAAGTTGTTGGAGCGTCCGCGGCCGCCATTTACCGAAACCACGCCGGCATTGTCGCTGCCATAGAAGAGGTCGGAACCGGTCTGCGACTGCACCCCGGGCTGCAACTGCAATAGTTGATATGTATCGCGGGCGTTCAGCGGCAACTGGGAGACCGAGCGCTGGTTCACCACCGCGCCCATCTGGGTGCTGGTGGTCTCCACCAGCGGCGCTTCGCCCGTTACCTCAACCACTTCCTGCGTGCCGCCAATTTGCAGGGTGGAATTCAGAGTGACCACCTGGTTGACCTGCACCACTACGTTCTTCTGTACGTTCTTCTTGAAACCGCGCTGCTCAAATTCCACCCGGTAGCTGCCCGGCTGCACCTCAACCAGAACGTAGTCGCCACTGTCGCTGGTTATGGCTTCGCGCGTGACACCGGTGGCTTCGTTCACCAGCGTGACTTTTACGTTGGCAAGAACTGCGCCGCTGGGGTCCGCGACCCGGCCCAGAATTCTGCCGCCCGTGCTCTGGGCCAGAAGGTAGGTGGAGGAGACAAGACAAAGGACGACGAGCCAGCGGCTCGTCCAGCGCGCTGTCTGCGAAGACATGGGGAATCTCCGGGCTGCGGGTCGAAGTTTCAAGGTGAAAAGCAAGGCTTGTGCGTACCGCAAACCTTGCTATAATCGCGCAAGGTTAGAGGCAATCTCCGCGCACTGTCAAGCAAAAAATAGCGTTAGGACTGATCGGTTAATTCGTGGGAGCAGGCTTTGGGAATAAAACCGGCAGAGCGAAAACCCTACTTGAAAATCGGCGAAGTGGCCCGCCTGGTGGGCGTTTCCCCTTCGGTCATTCGCTCCTGGGAGAGCCTGGGTCTTGCCCGTCCCCATCGCACCGCCAGCAAGTACCGCCTGTACGCTCCGGAAGACGTGAAACTACTCAAGCGGGCGCGCTTCCTGCGCAAGGTGCGCGGCATGAACGCGCCCGCCATCGTGCAACTTTTGAAGCGCGACGGCCTGCTGCGACCTTCGTCAAACGGGGCCTCCAACGCCATCGGCACCCGCCTTCGCCAGTTGCGTGTCCGCCGCGGGCTTTCCCTGGCGCAGGTAGCGAAAGCGGTGGGCATCTCCCTGGGTTTTCTGAGCGCCATCGAGCGCTCGCAAATGAGCGCTTCGGTTTCGACCTTGCGGAAGCTGGCGCGCTTCTACAAAACCAACATCCTGGATTTCTTCGATCCCGCGGAATCGAACATCCGTCTGGTGTCTCCCGACAAGCGCAAGGTGCTCGAAGCCGGCCCCGGCGTGCGCATGGAATTGCTGGCCTGGGGCAACACCGTCATGGAGCCCCACCTGTTCCGCATCGCTGCTCATTCCGGCAGCGGCGAGTCTTACCACCACGAAGGCGAGGAATTCCTGTACATCCTGCAGGGAGAACTGGAGATTTCCCTGGACGAAGAGGAGTACCATCTCCAACCGGGCGACAGTTTCTATTTCGAGAGTGCCACGCCCCATAGCTGGAAAAACCCGGGCCGCAGCGAGACCTGGGTGCTGTGGGTCAACACGCCGCCGACGTTCTAGCGCGCGGCGGTATTCTGCAAAACTTAAAACAGGAGCAACCCTTGGTCGAATCCGGGAACTTTCATATCGGCTGGCGTAGTGTTCTTTTTTTAGTCCTCCTTGCCCTGCTCGCGCCCTCGTCCATCGCATGGGCGCGGCCAGTGGCGGCGGACACGGTCATCGTGAATGCGCGGATCTACACCGTGAACGCCCAGCAGCCCTGGGCGGAAGCGCTTGCCATCGGCGGCGACAAGATCCTTGCCGTAGGCAGCGCGAAAGAGATTACCGCCTATCGTGGACCTTCTACGAAGGTCATCGATGCCCAGGGTAAGTTGATCCTTCCCGGCTTCGTTGATTGTCACATCCACTTCATGGAAGGTTCTATCGGTCTCACCCAGGTGGATCTCAACGGATCGAAGTCTGTGGCTGAGATTCAACGACGGGTGAAGGCATACGCTGACGCGCATCCGGAAGAAAAGTGGATCCAGGGCATGGGCTGGACTTACCCCACCTTCGGCCCTTCCGCTCTGCCGGACAAAAAGTTTCTCGACGAAGTCGTGCCCGATCGCCCCGTATTCCTGCGCGCCTTCGACGGTCACAGCTCATGGGCGAACAGCAAGGCGCTGCAAATGGCGGGCATCACGCGCGAGACGCCCGACCCTCCCAATGGCAGGATCATGCGCGATGATAAAGGCGATGCCACGGGCGCGCTTCAGGAATCGGCCGACGACCTGATCGCCAGGTTCACTCCCAAGCCAACCCGTGAAGAACGCCTGGCCGCCCTTCGCCTGGGCATGCGCGAAGCCAACAAGTATGGCCTGGTGCGGGTGCACAGCGCCGGCGGGGATTTTGAATACCTCGACCTTTACAACCAACTGCGACAGCGGCAGGAGATGACGCTCCGCTTCTACATTGCTTACTTTCTCGACCCGCCGGAACTTAAGCCGGATGAGATCGCGAAAATCGAGCAGGCACGACGTACCTATCACGATGACTGGATTTCAGGCGGCGCGGTCAAGACCATGCTCGACGGCGTGATCGAGGCCCACACCGCGGCCATGCTTGCACCCTACAGCGACGATCCGACGAAGGTCGGCAAGCTGTTCTGGGACCCCGTGAAATACAAGCAAGCCGTCACCGAACTCGATCACCGCAGGCTGCAGATTTTCACCCATGCCATCGGCGACAAATCGGTGCGGCTGGCGCTCGACGCCTATCAGGGCGCGGCGGAAACCAATCACACGCATGACCTGCGTCCCCGCATCGAGCACATCGAGACCATCAGCGCGCAGGACATTCCGCGCTTCGGCAAGCTCGGAGTCATTGCCAGCTTCCAGCCCCTGCATGCCTATCCGGATGAAGACACGCTCGGCATATGGGCACGCAACGTGGGCCCGGAGCGGGCGCAGCGCGCCTGGGTGTGGCACAGCATCGAGAGCACGGGCGGCGTGCTTGCCTTTGGCAGCGACTGGCCGGTGGTCACGCTGAATCCCTGGCCGGGAGTGCAGAATGCACTCACCCGGAAGACGACGGAAGGCGATCCTCCCGGCGGCTTTGTGCCCCAGGAGCGCATCAGCCTCGAAGACACGATCAAGGCCTATACTCTGGGCGCGGCGTTTGCCGGGCATCGTGAAAAAACAGAAGGCTCGATCGAACCGGGAAAGCTGGCCGACCTGATCGTACTTTCCCAGGACCTGTTCAAAATCGATCCCGGCAAGATCGCGGACATGAAAGTGTCCATGACCATGGTGGGCGGAAAAGTTGTCTATCAGGCACCGGACAAACCGGCGACAGGGGAGATGAAGTGATGGTCCGGCGTACGACGTTTCTGCTTTCACTGTTTGCCGCCGTCATTCTCATCGTTTCCTGCGGCAAGAAGACTCCCACGCTGAACCTGCTGGTCTGGGAAGGCTATGCCGATCCGTCGTTCGTGCATGCCTTCGAAGAAAAATATCATTGCAAGGTTTCCGCCTCCTACATGGGTTCGAGCGATGAACTGGTCGCCAAGCTGCGCGGCGGCAGCGCGGGAAATTACGATGTAATCTCGCCTTCGAGCGATGTCGCTACCTCCATCGCCGAGGCGGGTTTGGCCCTGCCGCTCGACCTTTCGCAGATTCCCAGCTACGGTCAACTCTCTCCCCAGCTCACGTCGCTGCGTCTGGTGCGCCTCAAGGGACAAGTGTACGGCGTGCCCTTCATGTGGGGACCGGATCCGCTGATTTACGACACCACGGTTTTCCCCAAGCCTCCAGAGAGCTGGATGGTGCTCTGGGACCCGAAGTATCGCGGCAAAATTTCGGTCTGGGACGATCTTTCGACGGTGTACATGGCGGCCCAGATCCTCGGCTACGACAAGCCCGACCCTTCGCAGCTTTATAACCTCACCGATGAACAGCTCGACGCGGTCAAGAAAAAGCTGCTGGAACTGAAGCCGAACATCCGCAAGATGTGGTCCACCGGGGGCGAGTTGACCAATCTCTTCCAGAACCACGAAGTGGTCGCCGCCATGGGCTGGCCGCTGATGACCAACCAGCTCCGCAAGATCAATTTTCCCATCGGCGAAACGATTCCCAGGGAAAACACCACCGGCTGGATCGATCACCTGATGATCACCGCCGGCAGCGAGAACAAAGACCTGGCGCACAAATTTCTGGAGTACATGGTCGAGGCGCAGACCCAGAAGAAGGTCACGGATGTTACGGGCTACACTCCGGCAAATCCGCAGGCGGCACAATTCATGACGCCGGACGAGATTAAAAACTTGCATCTCGACGACGTGGACAATTATCAGAAGCGTCTTTATTTCTGGCAGAACGTCCCGCGCCGCGCCAAGTACAACGAAATCTGGAACGAAGTAAAAGCAGCGCAGTAATAAAAGTAGCGCCGCTACAAGAAAACCTTGGGTACCGTGAGCGAACTCGCTACTACCAGTACGACGCAAACGTCGGCCCCGCTACTTGACATCCGCAATGTTGCCAAGTCGTTTGGGAAAAATCCCGTGTTGCGCGACATTTCTCTGCAAGTGGCCGAGGGAGAATTCCTCACCATCCTGGGCGAAAGCGGTTCCGGCAAAACTACTTTGTTGCGCATCATCGCCGGTTTCGAGTCCGCAAGTTCGGGCGAAATTTTCATGGGCGGGGAGAGGCTCGATGACCTGCCGCCGTACCGGCGCCGCGTCAACACGGTCTTTCAGCACTATGCCCTGTTTCCTCATCTCACGGTCGCGGAAAACGTGGGTTACGGATTACGCGTCGCCAGGGTTCCCCAGGCCGAGGTCGCGACGCGAGTTGAACAAGCGTTAGAGATGGTGAAGATGACCGCGTACGCCGCCGCCAAGCCGTCGAAGATCAGCGGCGGACAGCAGCAGCGCATCGCCCTGGCGCGTGCCCTGGTGAACCGTCCCCGCCTGCTTCTGCTCGACGAACCGCTCTCGGCGCTCGACGCCAGCCTGCGCCGCCAGATGCAGGTGGAATTGAAATCGCTGCAGCGTGAAGTCGGCATCTCTTTCGTCTTCGTTACCCACGACCAGGAAGAGGCCATGGTCATGTCGGACCGGATCGCGCTGCTACGCCTGGGAGAGCTGGAGCAGGTCGCTTCCCCCCGGGAGATTTACAACCGGCCCGCAACCGCCTACACCGCCCAGTTCATCGGCCACACCAATCTTCTCAGCGGCGAAGTAAAGGATGGAGTGGCGCACTGCCACTCGCTCTCCTGGCGGACCGGATTGCGCGACGGCCCCGGCCTGTTCTCACTGCGTCCTGAGAATATCCGCATCGCGGGACCCGGCGGCAGCGCAACTGTGCGTTTTCGCGCGAAAATCTTGCGGCAGGCCTTTCACGGGGCCACGGAATTGCTTCAGGTTGAGTGCGCCGATGGGCTGAGGCTCTCCATTCGCGCCGCCAGCCGGGAAAGCTGGAGCGGTGACGTTGACCTTGAGTTCACTCCGGCCGATGCGGTCCCGGTCCGGGCTTCGGAAACGATCTGACCGTGTGGGGCGAGCGTCCTCGCCCGCCGCTTTTGACTTTGATTCTTTATGTTCTCCCGCGCCTATCGAGCCGCGATCACTCTTCCGCCCCTGCTGTGGGTGGCTGTGTTCCTGCTCCTCCCCTACGCTCTTCTTTTCTGCTACAGCTTCTGGTCGGTCTCGGCATCGCAGGAAATTGTCCACTCCTGGACTCTGGAAAATTATCGCCAGCTCATAGCGGTGAATGTCTATTGGCAAACCCTGTTGCGTTCCATGTGGATCGCAGCGCGGGTAACAATCTTTTCTTTGCTGCTGGGCTATCCCCTGGCCTACTACCTGTCGTTTCACGCCGGCAGAAGAAAAGATCTCTTCTATCAGTTGGTCATCATTCCGCTATGGGTCAGCTACCTGGTGCGCGCTTATGCGTGGAAGACCATCCTGGGGAGCGACGGCGTCCTCAACACGTTGCTGCAATATGTGCATCTCACCAGCCATCCCTTGGATTTCCTGTTGTACAGCCCGTTCGCCGTGGTGCTGACGCTCACGCACATCTACACCCCGTTCACCTTCCTGCCGATTTATGCGGCGCTCGAACACATACCACGCAACCTGGTAGAGGCCTCGCACGATTTAGGCGCGTCGCCCTTTCAGACTTTCTGGCGGGTGATCTTCCCTCTCTCTATTCCCGGAGTTCTGGCGGGAGCGACTTTCGCATTTGTGTTGAGCCTGGGTGACTTCCTGGCGCCGCTGTTATTGGGCGGCCCCAGCGGCATCATGATTTCAAATATCGTGGTCAGCCTGTTCGGCGCGGCTTACAACTGGCCCCTCGGCGCCGCCATTTCGTTCTGCATGCTGGCCCTGGTGCTGGCGTTGCTCTTTCTCTCGGAACGCCTGGAAAAGAAATGGAGCTTTCGATGAACCGCGAGCGCACCGCACCCACTTCGCGCTGGCTGCCCTGGCACGCCATTGCCGTCTTCGGCTTTCTTTATCTGCCCATCGTTACGCTGATTATTTATTCGTTCAATGGTTCGGGAGTGGGTGGATTTCCACCTCGCGATTTGACTCTGCACTGGTATCGCCTGCTTTTTGCCGATGACGCCATCTGGACGTCGGTTCTCAACAGCCTGCTGGTAGCGTTTGCGGCCATGGCAATTTCGCTGACCTTCGGTATTCCCGCGGCGCTGGCGCTTGATCGCGCCAACTTCCCCGGCAAGGCGTTGTTCCGCCGGCTGGTGCTGCTGCCGCTGATCCTTCCCGGAATCATCACCGGACTTTCCCTGCTCATGCTGTTTCGCGCCGCCGATATGAGACTGAGCCTGCTGACTATTGTTCTCGGACATGGCACCGCGCTGATTTCAGTCGCGACCACGGAAGTCTTCGCCGGCTTGCAGAAGCTCGACCGCGCCCAGGAGGAAGCTTCGCTCGATCTGGGCGCGAATTACTGGCAAACCTTCTGGCGCGTGACCCTGCCCAATCTGCGCTTGTCGATCATCGGCGCCGCGCTGCTGATCTTCACCCTTTCGATGGATGAAATCGCAGTCAGCTTTTTCCTGATCGGCCGTGACAATACGCTGCCGCTCGAAATATGGGGACGCTTGCGCCGCGGCATCACTCCCGAGATCAACGCCATTTCCACCGTCATCTTTATCTTTTCACTGGCCGCGATCGTGACCTGGTACCGGCTGCGAGCAAAGGCTGAGCCCGACCTGGTGTTGTAGCGCTGAGATGAGGTCAACCAGGAACCACGTGGGGACAGCCGACCCCGGCTGTCCGGGTCGAGCGAAGCTCGACTTGCATTTGGCTGAAACGAGTAGCGGAGCTGCGCTCCGCAGGACAGCCGGGGGCGGCTGTCCCCACGTGGTTCCTAGTGATAAAAAGACCTTCTCCGAGGCCGGACTTATTCCCATCCCCGGAGTGAGCCTCCTGCGCAACCGAGAAACTAGCCCGCTGCAGAACCTCAAATACATAGTAAAGTGGTAGTAGAACCAGCCCCAGGAAGGCAACTCACTTTTGAATTCAAACATTCGTAATATCGCCATCATCGCCCACGTGGACCATGGCAAGACCACGTTGGTGGACGCCATGCTGCGGCAGAGCGGCACCTTCCGCGCCAACGAGCATTTGATCGAGCGGGTCATGGATTCCAACGACCTGGAGCGTGAACGCGGCATCACCATTCTGGCCAAGAACACCGCCATCTTCTATCACGACGTCAAGATCAATATCGTGGACACGCCCGGCCACAGCGACTTTGGCGGCGAGGTGGAACGCGCCCTCAAGATGGTGGATGGGGTCATGCTGCTGGTCGATGCCAGCGAAGGCCCCCTGCCCCAGACGCGCTATGTCCTGAGTAAGGCGCTCGAAGCGCACCTGCCTCCAATCCTGGTCATCAACAAGATTGACCGCTCGGATGCCCGTCCCCAGGAAGTGTTGAACGAGGTTTACGACCTATTCATCGACCTCGACGCCAAAGAAGAGCAGATAGATTTCCCGGTGCTTTATACCAACGCCAAGACCGGCACCGCGTCCACGGACATCAAGGGCGGTGGGGAAAATTTGCAACCGCTCTTCGAGGCCATCGTCAAAACCATCCCGGAACCGAAAGGCGATCCTGCGGGACCGCTGCAAATTCTGGTGGCCAATCTCGATTACAGCGACTACCTTGGCCGTCTCGCCATCGCGCGCGTGTTCAACGGCACCATGCACACCGGCGAAGATGTCGGCATCGCCAAGCTGGATGGCACGCTGCACAAGACGAAAATCACCAAACTGTTTTCATTCTCCGGACTGAAGCGGGTTGATATCACCGACACCACGCTGGGAGACATCATCGCGGTGGCCGGAGTGGAAGGCATCACCATCGGCGAAACCATCACCGACGCCGAAAATCCTTCTCCCCTTCCCCACATCGCGATTGATGAGCCCACCATCGCCATGCTGTTTACGGTGAACACTTCTCCCTTCGCCGGCCGCGAGGGAACCTATGTCACGTCCAGAAATCTCCGCGAACGCTTGCAGAAGGAATTGCTGACCAACGTTTCGTTGCGCGTGGAAGAGACCGACAGCACCGATTCTTTCGTGGTCATGGGACGAGGCGAACTTCAGCTTTCGATTCTCATCGAAATGATGCGCCGCGAAGGTTTCGAACTCATGGTAGGCAAGCCCGAGATCGTCACCAAACGCGTGGATGGCAAACTCATGGAGCCGATCGAAAAACTCACGGTGGATGTCCCGGAAGAGTTTGTCGGCGTAGTCATGGAACAACTGGGCGCGCGCAAGAGTGAAGTGCTGAACATGCACAATCACGGATACGGCCGGGTACGCATCGAGTTCCGCGTCCCCAGCCGCGGCCTGATCGGCCTGCGCAGCCAGTTGCTCACCGACACTCGCGGCACCATCGTGATGAACTCTCTGTTCGACGGCTACATCGAATGGCAGGGCGAGATTCCCCACCGCCTGACCGGGGCCCTGGTGTCGGACCGCAACGGAGTCACGACTCCGTACGCTCTATATAACCTGCAGGAGCGCGGCGAGCTCTTTGTCGGCCCCACCATCGACGTGTATGAAGGCATGATCGTCGGCGAAAACGCCAAGGATAACGACCTCGACGTAAACGTGGTGCGGGAAAAGAAGCTCACCAACATGCGCTCCTCCACCTCCGACATGGCCATCCGCCTGGTTCCCTTCCGCAATCTGAATCTGGAGCAGGCCATCGAATTCATCACCGACGACGAATACGTCGAAGTCACTCCGAAATCTCTGCGCCTGCGAAAGAAAGTCCTCCAAGCCAACCGGCGCGGCAAGAAGAATTCCATGGTCGCGGTCGAGGAGTAAAGTAACCCGCCCTAGACTCTTCGTTCTTGGGAGGGACGGGGCGGGGATTTTGACCTCGGGGAGTGAGCGGTATTTCTTGAGATGACCACGGGCGATGACAAGCGGCTCAAGATGTTTGTGATTCCCTGCAGCTGCGGGACCACTTTCGCCGTCTCTGAAAACTACGATCGTCAGGGGACCGCCTGGGGCCGTTATCTGAAGTGCCCCCGCTGTGAGAAACGGCACGACCCGAAGAACCGGCTGCTGCAGATCGGATATGAGCGCGAAGGCTACTGGAAGGTCGATGATTGCTAGCTGGCCCGGCGAAAAGCCTTGCTCCGAGCCCGGTCCGCGGAATAACTTCCCACAGGGAAAAGACCTGCTATACTTCCCCACGCATTTGACTGTTCGCCTGCTCCGGCTGTAAGACGGCCAACCAGCCTTTGCTTTTCCGCCGAAGTCAGTCACTCTCAGATAGCTCAACTAGAGGCGACTCGCTTGAAGAATATTTTCGTTGGCAACCTTGACTTCAATACCTCCGAGGAAGAACTGCGGCAGATGTTCGAGGCGCACGGGCAGGTTGACCGCGTCAGCATCATGACCGACCGGGACACCGGTCGCTCACGCGGCTTTGGTTTCGTGGAGATGACCAACGCGGAAGAGGGAGATAAAGCGATCGCCGCCCTGAACGGCACCCAGGTGGGGGGACGAACGCTGAATGTCAACGAGGCCCGCCCCAAGGTGGAGCGCGGCGGCGGCGGCGGTGGTGGCGGCGGCCGCGACCGGGGTGGACGTGGCGGCGGTGGCGGTGGTGGCCGAGGCCGCTACTAGTCATAATCTCTCGTTCCGCCGGCCCCTCGCCTTCTCAATTTTCCCGGGAGACCGGCGACTGCGACTCGAGGCGCGGCTCTCGCGCTTCAGAACTGTTCGGCCCTGGCCTGGATACCGGGCCCGATTGATGGCCACAGCCGCGGCATGTAAACTGAAGCAGCGCGCCCGTAGCTCAGATGGATAGAGCGATTGCCTCCGGAGCAATAGGTCGGGAGTTCGAATCTCTCCGGGCGCACCAGAAACTTCCTGCCTGATCCCACTCCAGCCGAAGGTCGCCCGTTTCGCGCCGCATTGCCCTGATTTGCCCGCCGGAACGGCTGGTAATCGTCTCTGGCTGCACCGACCAGTGACTATAGTCATCTTGTTCCAGAGGCCGTCCTGCTTCACTCTAGTGAAGGCATAACCAAAGTTCCTGGGAATATTTCTATCTTATGAGTGACCCTAAGTATTCCGGCACCGGTGCGGATTGGACCCAGCTTTTGACCGATCCCGCCCTTGTGAGCCATCTGGGAGAGCTGCTGCAGGTTTATCGCGAGGCCCCGGCGGAGAGGCGTGATCAGGCCCTGCTTGAGGCCATGCGTAACATCAAAGGTGGGACCTCCAGGGCCGCAGCGGCATCGCAGACGGCAGAGTCAGCGGCAGAGGCCCAGCCCGCGGCGGCGGCGCAGCCGGCGCCGGCATCACCGGTGGCAACCAGCGCGGCCGCCAGTCCGCCATTTGAACCAGACATTTTCACTCCTACCTGGGGCGAGGACCGCCGCCGCCACGCTCGCATGAGGTGCTTCGTCGCGGTTGAGCTGCGGCTCGGTAACTCCGCCGTCCCCATCTGGGGAAATCTCTCCAACACCAGTCTGGGAGGATGCTTCGTCGAAACTGCGGCGCCCGTGCCCTCAGGCGTAAGTGTGGAAATCGGCCTTTGGCTGGCCAACGGCAAGATCTGGATCAAAGGCCTGATTCTCACCGGGATTGTGACCAAGAGCAGTCCATCCTTCGGCGTGCGCATCAAATTTTCTGAACTCGAACCCACCGAGCGCGAAAACCTGCGGCATTTCCTAAAATTCGTGGAAAGCACGACCAAGGGCTATAACAGCGAGAATGGATATCTGGCGCAGCTGAAGCGTTAGATTGCCTCCGATCATCTACCTAGCCTCAGTTTCTTAACCTGGAAGTGGACACCTGCCCTCGCCTCTGTGGGTCGGACACTCATGTCCGACGCCTTTGAAGTTGCTTCTGTCTCTGATCGCTCCTGTTTTACGGCTTTTCCCGTGATTATGACTGTGCTTAATCAAAGTCAAAGGCGTCGGACATGAGTGTCCTACCCACACACAACCCTTGCCACAGCACGGGTCGGCAGAAATTGATAAACTGAATATGCTGATTGAGAATTCCCGTTCCTCACGAATTATTAAGGGATAGTGCACTTCCATCCACTTCGGTTGATGACGTACCCTCCAGAGGGAGAGTTTTCATGGCAGTGACCGAGCAGACTTTGGCTACTGGCAAGCAGCTGGACATGCTGTGCATTAACACCATCCGCACCCTGGCGATGGATGGAGTCCAGCAGGCGAATTCAGGACATCCCGGCGCGCCCATGGCGTTGGCGCCCGTAACTTACAGTTTGTGGCAGCAGATCCTGCGCTACGATCCCGCGGACCCGGTCTGGCCCAATCGCGACCGCTTCGTTCTGTCCAATGGCCACGCCTCCATGCTGTTGTACGCCATGTTGTACCTGTCCCAGGTGCGCGGCGTGAATCCCGAGTACGAACGCCTAGGTGACTTCGCGGTCACGCTCGATGACATCAAGAAATTTCGCCAGCTCGACAGCAAAACTCCCGGACATCCCGAATACCGCTGGACTGCCGGGGTTGAAACCACCACCGGCCCTCTCGGCCAGGGCGTGGGCAACAGCGTGGGCATGGCGATTGCCGGCAAATGGCTGGCGGCGCATTTCAACCAGCCCGGCTTTGAGATTTTTGATTACAACGTGTACGCCTTGTGCGGCGATGGCGACATGATGGAAGGCGTTGCCAGCGAGGCCGCTTCCCTGGCCGGCCACCTCAAGCTTTCCAACCTGTGCTGGATTTACGACGAGAATCACGTCACCCTGGATGGCCTGGCCAACGTGTCGTTCACCGAGGATGTGGGCAAGCGATTTGAAGCCTACGGCTGGAACGTGGAACACGTCACCGACGCCAATGATCTGCAATCCCTGCTCGATGCCTATAAGGGCTTCCTGAACACTAAAGACCGTCCGACGCTGATCCGGGTCAACAGCCACATCGGCTACGGATCGCCGCACAAGCAGGACACCAGCGCCGCGCACGGCGAACCGCTGGGAGAAGAAGAAGTACGGCTGGTTAAAAAATTCTACGGCTGGCCCGAAGACGCAAAGTTTCTCGTCCCCGAGGGTGTGCTGGAAAACTTCAAAAACGGAATTGGCAAGCGCGGGGGCGAACTGCGCCAGAAGTGGGAAACGCTGTTCGCGAACTACGGGAAAAAATACCCTGACCTGGCGAGCCAGATCAAGCTCATGCAAAAGCGTGAACTGCCTGACGGCTGGGACAAGAACCTGCCCACGTTTCCCGCCGACGCAAAAGGCATTGCCACGCGTGAGAGTTCGGGGAAAGTCTTGAACGTAGTCGCAGAGAACGTCCCCTGGCTGGTAGGCGGCTCGGCCGACCTGGCAGGCTCCGACCGGACGCGGCTCAAGTTCGAAGGAGCCGGAGACTTCCAGGCGGGCAGCTACGGCGGACGCAACCTGCATTTTGGCGTGCGCGAACATGGCATGGCCGCCGCCCTGAATGGCATGGCGGTTTCGAAGATCCGGGCCTTCGGCGGCACCTTCTTTAATTTCAGCGACTACATGCGACCCTCGGTCCGGCTGGCCGCCCTGATGGAGATTCCGACCATCTATGTGTGGACCCACGATTCCATCGGCCTCGGGGAAGACGGCCCCACGCATCAGCCCATCGAACAGTTGGCATCGCTGCGCGCCATGCCGGGGTTGATGCTGATGCGCCCCGCGGATGCCAACGAAGTCGTAGAAGCCTGGAAGGCCATCATGCAGTTGCAGCATGAACCTGCCGCATTGGTGCTCAGCCGGCAGGCCGTTCCCACCTTCGACCGTTCGAAGTACGGCGCGGCGTCAGGGGTGGCTAAAGGGGCTTACATCCTGGCCGACGCCGCTGACGGCAAGCCGGAAGTCATTCTGATGGGCAGCGGCAGCGAGGTTTCGCTCTGCGTAAACGCCTACGAGCAACTCAAAGCTGAGGGCATCAAGGCCCGGGTAGTCAGCATGCCGGCGTGGAATCTTTTCGAGCATCAGAGTGAAGAATATAAAGCCAAAGTTCTGCCGCCCGAGGTAAAAGCGCGGGTCGCGGTGGAGCAGGCCGCGACGTTTGGCTGGTCGCAATACGTGGGACCATCCGGCATCGTCATAGGGATGCGCCGGTTTGGCGCTTCCGCGCCGATCAAGGATTTGCAGAAAAAGTTCGGGTTCACCACCGAGAATGTAATTGCGGCGGCCCGAAAAGCATTGGGGAAATAAAACAGTCGTCAGTCGTCGGTCTTCAGTCGTCAGGAGAGTCAAAGACAAGGTTTGCCGACGACTGAAGACTGACGACCGACGACTATAAAGAGAGGTTCATATGCAGCCAGTAGGAGTTCTCGAAACCGCCAAAGCCACCAACCCCCTCAAAGAGCTTTTGAAGTTTGGTCAGTCGGTCTGGCTGGATTACATTCGCCGCGACCTTCTCACCGGCGGCGAACTCAAGCGCCTGATCGACGAAGACGGTCTTCGAGGCATGACCTCGAACCCGACCATCTTCGAAAAGGCGATTGCCGGCGGTACGCTGTACGACGATCTGCTCAATTCGTTGCGCTCGCGGGGCGATCTCGATGCCAAGGGACGGTACGAAATCCTCGCCATCCGAGACATCCAGGACGCCGCTGACCTCCTGCGTCCGGTGTATGACAGCTCGAAGCGGCGCGACGGCTATGTCAGCCTCGAAGTCTCGCCCCACCTCGCTCGCGACACCAAGGGCACGCTCGACGAAGCGCGTAAATTGTGGAAGGCCGTGGGACGCGAGAATGTCATGATCAAGATTCCCGGCACTACCGAGGGCATTCCGGCCTTTCAGCAGGCCATCAGCGAAGGCATCAACGTCAACGTGACCCTGCTCTTCGCGCAGGATGTTTACGTCAAGGTGGCGGAGGCCTACATTGCCGGTCTGGAAAAATTTGCCGCCGGCGGGGGCGACGTCAGCCGCATGGCCAGCGTGGCCAGCTTCTTTATCAGCCGCATTGACTCCGCGGTCGATGGCATCATCGACGCACGTCTCAAGGCCTCCAAAGATGCCCGCGAACAGGAGCAACTGAAGAGCATCCAGGGCAAAGTGGCGATCGCGAATGGCAAGCAGACCTACGAGAAGTACCAGGCCATCTTCAGCACGCCTCGCTGGAAGGCGCTGGCCGCTAAAGGTGGACAGACCCAGCGCGTGCTTTGGGCCAGCACCAGCACCAAGAACCCGGCATACCGCGATGTGCTCTACGTGGAAGAACTGATCGGGCCCGACACGGTGGACACCATCCCGCCCGCCACGCTCGACGCCTTCCGCGATCATGGGAAGCCGCGCCAAAGCCTGACCGAGGACTTGCCGGCGGCCCACAAGACCATGGACACCGCAGCCAAACTCGGCATCTCGATGAAGGAAGTGACGGACAAGCTGACCGACGACGGAGTCCGTCTCTTCTCCGAGGCCTTCGACAAACTACTTGAGGCGGTAGAAAAGAGTTCGAAATCCAAATGAGTCCGAAAGTAAGTCCTCAGTCCTCCAAACTACCCGAGGCCCTGGCGGCCGCGGTCAGGGCGAACCTTGAAGATTGGCGCGCAGGCGACAAGGTGCGCCGTTTCTGGCAGCACGATGCTGCGCTCTGGACCGGCACCGACGAAGCCAACTGGATGGGCTGGCTCGACATCACCGCCCAGCAGATCGCCCACGCGGACAAATTGCGGGCCGCCGTGGCCGATGTAAAAAAGGAAAACTTCACCGACATCCTGCTGCTGGGCATGGGCGGCTCGAGTCTTTGCCCCGACGTGCTGGCGATGACCTTCGGAAAGATCGCAGGCTTCCCGCAACTGCACGTGCTCGACTCCACCGATCCGGCGCAAGTCAAGGCGGCCGAAAACAAAGTCAACCTGGCCAGGACTCTGTTCATCGTCTCCAGCAAATCCGGCACCACGCTTGAGCCGAATATTTTCAAGCAGTACTTCTTCGAACGAGTGAAGCAGACCATCGGCGTGGAGAAGGCCGGCAGCCGCTTCATCGCCATCACCGATCCCGGCTCGAAAATGCAGCAGGTCGCCGAGGCCGACCGCTTTCGGCATGTTTTTCCCGGCCTGCCCAGCATCGGCGGCCGCTACTCCGCGCTTTCCAATTTTGGTGTCGTGCCCGGCGCGCTCATGGGTCTGGACATGAGCCGATTCCTGGCCCGCACCCAGGAAATGGTCGAGGCCTGCGGAGCCGGCGTCCCGGTGGAACAGAATCCCGGAGCGCTGCTCGGAATCGTCATCGGGACAGCTGCGCGCAGCGGGCGCGACAAACTCACCCTCATCGCCTCGCCCGGAATCTCCGCCCTGGGCGCGTGGCTCGAACAGCTGGTGGCGGAATCCACCGGTAAGCAGGGCAAGGGCATCGTCCCGGTGGACCGCGAAGACATTGGGCCTCCCGAAGTTTACGGCAATGATCGCATGTTCGCTTACGTGCGCCTGGAGTCCGCGCCGGACAAGGCTCAGGACGCAAAAGTTGCGGCCCTGGAGCAGGCGGGGCAGCCCGTCGTCCGCATACCGCTCGGCGATATCTACGACCTGGGCCAGGAGTTCTTCCGCTGGGAAATCGCCACCGCGATTGTCGGCTCCATCATCCAGATCAACCCCTTCAACCAGCCCGATGTTGAAGCCAGCAAGATCGCGACCCGCAACCTGACCACGGAATACGAGAAGACCGGCTCCCTGCCCGCCGAGAAGCCTGTCCTCGAAGATGGCGGCATCAAGCTGTTTACCGATGCGGTCAATGCCGAGGCACTGGCGAAAGCCGCTGGCAGCGACAAGACCCTGGCGGGATACCTGCGCGCCCACATCAAGCGCGCGGGTGCCGGCGATTACTTCGCCCTGCTGGCTTACATCCAGATGAATACCCAGCACGAAGCTCTTTTGCAGAAATTGCGTCTGGCGCTGCGCGACCGGAAGCGGGTGGCCACCTGTCTTGAATTCGGGCCGCGCTTCCTTCATTCCACGGGCCAGGCCTACAAGGGCGGACCGAACAGCGGCGTCATTCTGCAGATCACCTGCGACGATGCCGCCGACCTGCCCGTGCCCGGGCAGACGTACACTTTTGGCGTGGTCAAAGCGGCGCAGGCCCGGGGAGACTTCCAGGTGCTGGCGGAACGTGGACGCCGGGCGTTGCGGGTCCATCTGGGCAAAGACCTGGCAGCCGGCCTCGAGCGTCTGTCGGCCGCGTTTCATCCAGCTCTAACCTGATTTTCGTCCCGGGATACTACACTGGTTTACACTATGGCCGCCGAAAGCAGTGGCGGTCGGCTATAGAAACGATTTAATATTGGATAAGGAGCGGATTTATGCGTCTGGGAATGGTCGGTCTGGGCAAAATGGGCGCCAACATGACGCGCCGCCTGATGCGCGGCGGGCACGAACTCGTGGTCACCGATCTCAGTGCTGACAACGTTAAGAAAATTTCCGGCGAAGGCGCGATCAGCTCCGCTTCTCTCGACGACTTCGTCGCCAAACTGGGCAAGCCTCGCATCGCCTGGCTGATGGTCCCGGCCGGAGGTCCCACGGAACAGACCGTGGATGCCCTCGCCCAACGCATGCAGGCCGGCGACATTCTGATCGATGGCGGCAACTCCTATTTCAAGGACGACGTTCGCCGGTCCGGCAAGCTCAAGGCGAAAGGTATTCACTACGTCGATGTCGGGACCAGCGGCGGCGTCTGGGGACTGGAGCGCGGCTACTGCATGATGATCGGCGGTCCCAAGGACGTGGTGCAGCAACTGGATCCGATCTTCAAGACGCTGGCCCCCGGCCGCGGCAATATTGACCGCACTCCCGGACGCGAGAAGATGCCCGGAACCGCCGAGGAGGGCTACATCCACTGCGGCCCTTCGGGCGCGGGCCACTTCGTCAAAATGGTGCACAACGGAATCGAATACGGGCTCATGCAGGCCTATGCCGAGGGTTTCGACATTTTCCGCAATGCCACCAGCAAAGAGGTCCCGGAAGAACATCGTTATGACTTGAACCTGGCCGACATCGCTGAAGTCTGGCGGCGCGGAAGCGTGGTGAGTTCGTGGCTGCTCGACCTGACCGCCATCGCACTGGCGGAGAATCCCACGCTCGCCGAGTACACTGGTTTCGTTCAGGATTCCGGCGAAGGCCGCTGGACCATTCAGGCCGCGATTGACGAAGCGGTGCCGGTCGATGTTCTTTCCGCGGCGCTCTACACCAGGTTCCGTTCGCGGCAGGAACACACTTTCGCGGAAAAGATGCTGTCTGCGATGCGCCAGCAATTCGGTGGTCACGTCGAGCCGGGAACGCTCAAGAAGTAGATATGGCCCAGACTGAAGTCATGCCTGCAGTGGAGCAGCAGCGGATCGGCAAGCTCGGCGATCCCTGCGCCATGGTGATTTTTGGCGCCAGCGGCGACCTGACCCGCCGCAAGCTGATTCCCGCGCTCTACAATCTGGCGAAAAACGACCTGCTGTCGCGGGAATTCGCCGTGATCGGCGTGTCGCGTTCGCCTCTGTCCCACGAGGATTTCCGCAGCAAAGCTTCGGAAGACATCCAGCAATTCGCCACCGACAAGGTGGACCCCGACGTCTGGGAATGGTTCGTCCGCCGCATTTACTACCTGAGCGGCGACATGGGCGACAAGAATCTCTACCTGCAGTTGAAAGACCTGCTCGACAAAGTTGACCGCGACCACTCCACCCATGGCAATCACATGTACTACCTGGCCACTGCGGCGGAATTTTTTGGTCCCGCCGTTGAGCAACTCGCGGAAGTCGGCCTGATGCAGGAAGACAACCAGCACTGGCGCCGGGTGGTCATCGAAAAGCCCTTCGGGCACGATCTCGAGTCTGCCAGGTTGCTGAACCAGCAACTGCTGCGGGTGGCCAGCGAAAAGCAGATCTACCGCATCGACCACTACCTGGGGAAGGAAACCGTCCAGAACATCCTGGCGCTGCGCTTCGCCAATGGAATCTTCGAGCCCATCTGGAACCGGCGCTACATCGATCACGTCCAGATTTCGGTGGCGGAAACGGTGGGCGTGGAGAAGCGCGGCGGTTATTACGACAAGGCGGGAGCGCTGCGCGACATGGTGCCCAACCACATCATGCAGCTCATCAGCCTGACCGCGATGGAGCCGCCCGTATCATTCCGCGCCGACGCCGTGCGCGACGAACAAGGAAAGATCCTGCATGCCATCCAGCCCATGAGTTCCGAGGACGTGCTGACCCGAACAGTGCGCGGCCAATACGGCGAGGGCACCAGCGGCGGCGAACGCGTGCCTGCCTATCGCGCGGAACAGGGTGTGCCGCCCGATTCCAAAACCGAAACCTTCGTCGCCATGAAGCTCCAGATCGATAACTGGCGCTGGGCCGACGTTCCCTTTTATCTTCGCACCGGCAAGCATCTCCCCAGCCGCAGCACCAGCATCGTCATCCAGTTTCGCCGCGCCCCGTTTGTGCTGTTCCGCGATACCCCGGTGGAAAACCTTATGCCCAACCAGCTGGTGTTGCATATCCAGCCGGAAGAAGGCATCTCACTCCGCTTCGCGGCCAAAGTGCCGGGACCCGCGATGCGGCTGGGCGCGGTAAACATGAGCTTTGAATATTCCGACTATTTCGGGGCCATCCCCAGCACCGGCTACGAGCGCCTGCTGCACGACTGCATGATCGGCGATGCCACCCTGTTCCAGCGCGCGGACATGGTCGAAGCGGGCTGGTGCGTCGTCAGTCCCGTGCTGGACGTCTGGAAGGCGCTGCCCCCGCGCAATTTTCCCAACTACGCCGCCGGGACCTGGGGCCCTAAAGAATCCGAAGAGTTGCTGGAACGCGACGGCCGCCACTGGAGGAATTTCGAGAAATGATTCTGGCAGGCGACATTGGCGGTACCCACACCCGGCTGGCTTTCTTCGACGCGGTAGATGGCCGCTTCAGCCTGGTCTCCGCCTCCATCTTTCCCAGCCGCGATTATTCCGGCCTGGACGAGATCGTGACCAAGTTTGTCGATACCTCGAACCTGCACCCTGACACTGCCTGCTTCGGTATCGCGGGCCCGGTGCGCAACGGGCGCGTGGAGGCTTCCAATCTGCCCTGGATCATCGAGTCCAAGCGCCTGGCCGATGAGCTCAAGATCAAGAAAGCCTTTTTGATTAACGATCTCGAAGCCAATGCCTGGGGCATTCCCGCTCTCGACGCCAAGGACGTGGTCGCGCTCAACCATGTCAAGGGACAACCCGTGGGCAACCAGGCGGTGATCGCCGCTGGAACCGGACTGGGCGAAGCGGGGATGTACTGGGACGGCACCAAGCACCACGTATTCGCCTGCGAAGGGGGTCACGCGGATTTCGCTCCCCGCACCCAGTTGGAAGTGGAACTGTTCAATTACCTGCAAGTCCGTTTCGGCCACGTCAGCTATGAACGCATCGTTTCCGGTCCCGGCCTGGTGAATGTTTTCAGTTTTCTGCGCGATACCGGACGCGGGACGCCTCCGCAGTGGCTGGCGGATGAAATGTCGCACTCCGATCCCGCGGCCGCGATCTCACGCGCCGGCATCGACAGCAAGTGCGGCCTGTGCGAACAGGCCCTGGACCTGTTTGTCTCCATCTATGGGGCCGAGGCGGGCAATCTGGCGCTCAAGATCATGGCCACAGGCGGGATCTATCTGGGCGGCGGCATTGCTCCCAAAATGCTTTCGAAACTCTCCGGGCCCTTGTTCATGCAGGCCTTCACCGGCAAGGGCCGGATGCAAGCCCTGCTGGAGTCCATGCCGGTCATGGTGATCACCAACGACCGCATCGCGCTGATTGGCGCCGCCCGATGTGCCCTGGTCAAAACCGCGGCAGCGTAAAATAATTCCGCATGCCGGTTCAAGCTGAAATTCGTATTCTGAAGACCGCCGCCGAATTGTTTGAAGCGGCAGCGGCAGACTTCGCGGCCCGGGCAACCGGGGCGGTGCAGGCCAGTGGAAGATTTACCGTGGCTCTCTCCGGCGGCTCGACCCCCAAAACCCTGTATTCCCTGCTGGCCACAAAGCCGAACATTCCATGGGACAAGATTTGCTTTTTCTGGGGCGACGAGCGCCACGTTCCGCCCGACCATCCTGAAAGCAACTACCGCATGGCCAATGAGGCATTACTCTCCAAAGTCCCGGTGCGGCCCGAAAATATCTTCCGGATTCACGCCGAGGAAAATGACGCGGCCGCAGCGGCGATGCAATATGAGCAGGCGCTCAGAGATTCCTTTCATCTCTCACCCGGCCAGTTTCCCCGCTTTGACCTGATCCTGCTGGGCACGGGACCCGACGGGCACACGGCTTCCCTTTTCCCCGGCACCGCCGCGCTGAACGAACCTCAGCGTTTAGTGGTAGCCAACTGGGTGCCAAAATTCAACACCCACCGGATCACTTTCACTTTTCCGGTGTTAAATGCCGCCGCCTGCGTAATGTTTCTGGCCAGCGGACCCGACAAGGCCGCAATTCTCCGTGAGATTTTGGAGAACCCCGCCGCCGATCTGCCATCGCAAAGGGTGCAGCCCACCAACGGCGCTTTGATCTGGCTGGTGGACCGGGCAGCGGCCGGCGCGTTGTCCCGCCAGAGCGCCTGATTGAACCTCACTGCACTTCGATCGAGACCACTCGACCCGCGCCGGTTCCGGTTTCCCGGTAATTGAGTGCGACTTTCTGCCTGCTCCATGAACACGAAAACGTGTCCGCTCCGATCACCAACACATGCTTACTGTCCGGCACCTGCATCCTCCAGGTTTTCCCATCCGAAACCACGGTCAGAGTTGCCTCGGGCGGCGCCGAGCAGTCGATGCTCATGATTGTGCCTTTAAGAAAGCTGGGCGGGGTCTGACTTGGAATTATCCGAACATGCTCTTCAACGACGGAGCTGGCATCGGTACCTGTTCCGATAGAACAACAGGTATGTGCTTCCCCATCGTTGCCGATTATGTTTCCGCTGCCCGCTGCCCGCCGTTCCTCGATCGCTGTCTTATATTGCAAGGCCTCCTCCAGCGCTCTGCCCGCTCGTTGCGCCACTTCGAGGCTGCCGTTCCTGACTAGCACCTGCAATATTGGAATCGCCGGATCGGGCTGCCGGTTATTCAGGTAGATTTGCGCCAGATTGAACTGATATTTCTCGTTTCGAGGGCTAAGCGACACGGCTTTCTGCATGCTGACCAGCCCCTTCGCCGGATCTCCAGCAGACATCTGGGCCAACGCCAGGAGGCTATAAGAGTCGGCAAAAGTGGGGTCGAGCGCGATGGCGGCATCCAGGTGCCGGATCATTTCCGACAAATCCGCCGGGTTCGAAAAGCCGCCCTCGCGGCTCATCAGCAGCGCTGAGTAATAGTGAACGCGGGGGTCGCTGGAGTCGGCCTGCGCCGCGCGCTTGAAGTATTCTGCGGCCTGGGTAAAAGCCTGCCTCTGCAAGTAGGCATAACCCAGGCCGCGGCACGCCGCCGCATGGTTGGGGTCGGCCTTCAGAATTTCCTTGAACTCCGCCACCGCCTGCTCGCGGTAATCCAGCGAGTGCAGATGAAGATCGGCGAGCACTGCGCCACTGTCCGCCGGGCTGAGAGGATGCACCACATATTCGCTGCTGACGATGTTTGCAGGTTTTGGGATTGGATAATATTTGAAGCGTCCGCTGCTGACGTAGTTGCGCAACGCCTTGTCGAAATCAGCTGCACTCATGCCCAGGCTCTGCTGGATGGCGCTTTCGACCGGCACATTCCTGGCCAGCTTCAAATCGAAATATTGCGTAAGCCTGAGAATCAGGTTGTTGTCGTAGAGATAGTGCACGACCATCCCGGATTCGGCGTAGAAAACGGTACGACGGCTGCCGCTCTCGTTGTAGGTCGAGGAATTCTGCTGCACCCGGAAGAGGTCGGCCACTTTCATCATGCCGTTCTGCTGCAACACCCGGTACTCATCCTCCGGGATCTTGCCCACGCGAGCCTCTTTGCTATCCACCTCAATGCTGGAGAAGTACTCGGCAAACCCTTCTTCGAACCACGAATCCACTCTCGCGGTAAGCACGCCGTTCATCAACTGGTGGGCATACTCGTGGAAGACCACGCTCCATGGATTCTCCACTGACATGTCCAGCATAATGAAGTTGCGGTCTTCGGCGCCCGCAAACTGACCCGACACCTGCACCGGCTTGCCGTTCCACAGAGGCGCGAATCGCTGCATTTCTTTGTGATTGCGGAAGGCCACAATCTGTAATGGGACGGGAATATTCACGCTGGCCCTGGTCATCAGGACATCGAACACAGCGCGCATCTGCTCGAAGCGCATGGCGGTCTCACGCCCGCGCTTTTCTCCCGCATCGGTCACTACGGAAAAATGTGGGGACTTGACTTCAATCCATTGCGCATCGCCGGCGAACACAACGTGGACCGCGCTCAGGGTGAGCAGCAGGAGAAATACAGGACGGGCATGCCATGGAAGCGGATAATGCACGGACAAAAACTCCCGATGGATAGTAGCTCAGGCAGGGCCGCATTCCAAGTTACGAGTGGAATATGGCTTTCTAGAACACCGGCGTCAGGTTGTGTTTCTTGGAATACATCTTGCGATCGACTGCGCGCAGAACATCTTCGGCGTCGGAGCCGGTGACATAAGGGGCCAGGGCCCAGCTGAAGGAGAGTTCGAAATCCTTTTTGTTGGCCAGGTTCCACTGATCCACTTCGCGGAGGATCCGCTGTACCGGGGAATCAGCCTGCTCTTCGGTGGTGTCCGGCATCATGATCAGAAACTCGTCTCCACCCTGACGGAATGCCAGATCGGCGCCACGGAAGACGGTCTTCAATATCCGGGCAAACTCGATCAGGACTTTGTCTCCTTCGAGCGCTCCGAACTTGGAGCTTATGGCGCTGAAGCCATTCAAATCAATCGCCATGAAAGTCAGGCTGCTGCCCAGCCGGTTGGCTCGCGCCACTTCCCGCGGAAGCAGCTCATTCAGGGCCCGCCGGTTTAAAAGCTGGGTAAGGGGATCGATCAGCGACAGGCTCTCGAGGCGCTCGTTCAAAACCAGTTCGCGAATCAACGCCAGGCGAGTGCTGTTGAGGGTCCGCTTTTGCGACAACAGATAAATGTTGAACAGTAAGACCAGCGAGATCAGCCCAAAGAAGAGTTGCGGCAGATAGAAGCGGTCGATGTGGACAAACAGCTGCGACCATACCAGGTTCGGCAAAACCAGCGCCAGCAGGCCCGAAGTCAGGACCAGCATCACCAGGATTCCGATCGACCAGAGCTGCAGGTCGCGTCCCGAAAGGTGCTGAATCTGCTGCTGAATCTCGTCCGCGCGCACCAGCATGGAGGGTTGGACTGGGCGCTCTTCATCGCACTGCGACACTCCCCCTCCTCTCCGACACAGGTTTCCCCCTGATCTGGAACACTCGTCCTTAGAATTTGTATCGCAATTGGGATGGACAGGGAGGGGGAAAAGCTTTCTCCGCGATTACCTTCGTAATCGGGGCTGGCGCCCGCCGGACTCTTCAGGGGTAATCGACATCCACCAGTACGTTGTGCCCGCTCTGCTTGCGGAATGTGACTTGAACTTTCTGGCCCACGGGCAGGGCGTTCCGCATGTCGCCCTCCAGCACCAGCAGGTTCGACGCGCCGCCGCCGTCCGTCAGGGTCACAATCGACTTGTTGGGCTGGCCCACGCCCGATTCGTAGAACTGAACGCTCTGCACTTTGCCCCGCTGGCTGAGCCCGCCAGCGGCAATCGGGGTTGCCGTCGCGGAACTCTGCTTCCCGCTGCCCCGCTTGCGCAGCTCGATAAGGACATTCAATCCAACGATGCCCGACATGGCCGCCATGATCAGGGACATGAACAATCCATCGACGGTGGTGATCGAACCGTAGAGCACGATCCAGGCAATGCCCAGAAGCGGAACCAGCGCCAAAAGCACTGAGATGACCAGCATCATGATTTTGTCCGGAAGCGTCCGCGAAGGGTGAAAGTCACGGCCAACAGATTAGCAAAAAATCAGGCTTCAAGGTTTTCAAAGTTTCAAGGGCAAAGTTTTCAGAGGCAGGGTTTCAAAGTTTCAAGGTTTCAGGGTTTTCGTTCTTGAAACTTTGAAACGTGAAACCTTCAAACGTAGACTTTCGCGAACCGCGCACATCAGGCGCAGGTGTCGCGCCAGTCGGAGATTTCCTTCAGGCCGTCGGCCCGGGTCTGTTCGAAGAGCCGCACCCGGTGGCGCGAGTGCTCAAATTCATGAATGTCGGCCCACACTTCAGCCTGCCAGGCTTCATCGTGAATTGCGGTTTCGCCACAGGAGGCACAGCGGGTGTGAAGCTTTCGCATCATGCGGCCCGGGACGGCAAGCGGGCCGGGAGGCAGTTCGACGAACACGCAGCGCACTTCCTGTATGTCTTCATTGTCGCCGATGATGTGCTCGTAGCGCAGCAGGTAGCCGAAGGCCAGCTTTCTGGCTTCCTGTTCAGCCTCGGCGCGGGTGTGAAAAGGACCATACTCGGCCCGCATCTGTTCGGTCGAATCACAAGCCATCCAAAACGTTTCCTTGTATGCCATCTTTGCCTCGAGGGGTCGGACTTTGGCTGGCTCTGCTCTGGGCCGAAGGATCCTGGGAAATATGCCCCCGCTCTGAGGAATGCAATTGAACTGCCGGGACCAAACCACGCTATAGGTCTTTAGCCATCAACTACTTACAAGATCCCTCAAAAGATAGCCCGAGAACAAAATGCAAGCTTTTGCAGCCTTTTCCCCGGGCGCCCGGGTGCCCACCCTCTTTTCGCGTTCTTCGCGAAAAAGGGTGGGGCCTTGGGGATGTGCAAGCACTGGGTCAGATAAATCTTGATCGGAGGACGATTGCCCCGCTTTTTTTAAGAAGCGAACAGTTGGCAATGCCTCAATTCGACACTGTCCCTTTGATGCGGCGTCATCCTTAGGGACTTCAGTCCCGAAGGATCTGGCGCGCACCGGCAGCAAAGCCGGGGCAAAGGGGTATCTGCTTCACGCCAGGTCCTTCACGGCCTGAAGGCGGTTTGATTGCATAACGGCGTTGGCTCGTCGCGAGTGGAGTGGTATGCGATGAACACGATCAAGGCTCGTGAGAGGAGCCAACGTCATGCTGATTATAGGCTGTGATTTTCATCCTGGGTTTCAGCAGGTCGCAATCTTTGACAACCGAAGGGGAGAGATAGAAGAGAGGCGATTGCAGCACCGCGGGGAGGCGGAGCAGTTTCTACGGATCGCTGGCGGACCGGGAGGTGCGAGGGAATGACACC
Source organism: Terriglobia bacterium (assembly GCA_963752375.1). Taxonomy (GTDB): domain Bacteria; phylum Acidobacteriota; class Terriglobia; order Terriglobales; family Acidobacteriaceae; genus JAIQFF01. Next base: position 241,256 of record CAVVYF010000027.1, on the reverse strand, counting down.
TGTGGGTAAGAAGAAATTTTCGAACTGAGCCACTACGAAAAAGTTGGGGCCCCTCTTGACCCTGCCCAGAAAAAAAGAGGAAGGGCTGTTTTCCATTTGTCGATCTTTTCCTCTTGCCGGTAAAGCGGAGCCCCGCTCCGCCGGACAGCCGGGGGCGGCTGTCCCCACGTGATCTTCTACTCAGGAAGCAATCGTCCCGGACAAGACATCTCCCAGTCGCACGGATACCTCCTCCTGCCATCTCTCGCCGCCGTGCCGGGCCACATAGATGGCCAACTCGAGACGGCTCCATACGCCCAGCTTGTCGAAGGTGTTGCGGAGATAGTTTTTTACGACCTGTTCCGTGGTGCCAATGGCGCGGGCAATTTCGCGGTTGGTCTGGCCTTCCCAGACCAGGCCCGCGACCTGCAATTCTTTTGCCGTCAGCCGTTCACGAGGTTGCATGTTTCATCTGCTCCTTCTCAAACATCGCGGTCGCCAGCTTCACCCGTTTTCTGCCGTCCCGGATACCCGCCCGCAGGAAAAGCGTCCGCAGGTGCTGCTTAACGGTGCGCGGGCTGATGTTCAGTTGCGCCGCGATCTCTTTGTTGCTGCAACCCTGGATCAGTAGCTGCAGGACTTGTTCATCGCGGGGTGTAATCTTGATCTGGTTCAGGCTCAGCATGGCGGTTCCTCATTCATGTTGATTGCTGATATTTGATCGCCTTTGCCCTGCGCTTACGGTTGCGAGTGGGCTGCGATCGGAATTACACAGAAGCAACTGCTTCGCCAAAGCTTCGCCGCCTCGCACCATGGGACAAAGCCTTGCGAATGCTACATCTTGGTCTATGCCCCAGGGTGCGGAATGGGTTCCACCTGGCCTGATCCGGGACAGCGCGTCCCACAACGGGCGCGGGCCCGGATAGAATTGCCTGCAAGGGGGACAGCATGCGCGTCCTGGTAGTCGAAGATGAACTCAGGCTGGCCGAAAACATCTCCCGCAGCTTGCGGGAGAGTGCCGGCTATGCCGTCGATGTTGCCGCCGACGGCCAGGAAGGATTGTTCCTGGCGGAATCGAACCCTTACGACGTGGTGCTGCTCGACCTCATGCTGCCCAAACTGGATGGAATGGAATTGCTGGGCAGAATCCGCCAGTCCGGCCAGCACACTCCCGTCCTGGTGCTGACCGCGCGCGACGACAAGGAATCGGTCGTCGCCCTGCTCAATGCCGGGGCCGACGACTATCTGACCAAACCCTTCGATCTGGGAGAACTGCTGGCGCGCACCAAGGCCCTGATCCGTCGCGGCAAGGGACAGCCCTCCCCGGTGGTCGTCATCGGCGATCTCGAACTCAATACCGTCAACCGCACCGTGCAGCGCGGCGGCAAGGCGATCACGCTGACCGCCATGGAGTATCGCGTCCTCGAGTACCTGGTGCACCGCCCGCGCGCCGTGGTCTCGAAGACCGAACTGCTCGAGCATCTATACGACTACAACTGGGAAAAATTCAGCAACGTGATCGAAGTCTATATCTCCGGGCTGCGCCGCAAGCTGAACCAGGGCTCGTCGCGGCAACTGATCCGCACCCTGCGCGGGCAGGGATATATGTTGCAGGAGTGATTTCAGAAATAACCTACATGCGGCGCGACTCCATCCAACGGCGGCTTATCGCTTCAGTCCTGCTGTCGCAGATCATCCTCACCGCCGGACTGGTGGTGATCGGCGTCCTGGTCACCTATTGGCGTCTGATTTCGACGCTCGACACCAGCATGCAGGCCCACGCTACCAGCGTGGCCGTGTTGGTTCGCTATACCGAAGATGCCAGCGGGCACGTGTACTTCGACAACAGCCTGCTGCCCGAGTCGATTGATCCCCTTCATCCCGACCAGTTCACGGTGTGGGCCGACCGCACCGGATTTCTCACCCGCTCCGAGGACTGGCCCGAAGGCCTGCAGTTCCAGCAAGGGCCCAGCGAACACTGGAATTTCACCTGGGCCGGAGTCCCTTATCACGCCCTGCGCCTGACCCATGTTCCGATACTGGACCGGGAAGTGGGCGCGGACTTCCACCCTCAGACTCTGACTATCGTCTATGCCTCGCCCCTGGTCCGGATTCGACACCAGGTCAAGGTCGCGGGAGCATCGATTGCCCTCGCCAGCCTGCTCCTGCTCGGCGCGACCACGTGGCTGGCTTCGTGGAAGATTCGACGCGGCCTGCTGCCCCTCCAGATTCTGGCGCGGCAGGCCGCCCTGGTCTCTACCCATAGTTGGAAGCTTCAGCCCCCAAAGGAGGCAGAGGAGATCGAAGAACTGCGTCCCTTGACCGAATCGATGACCCAGATGCTGGCGCGTCTCGAGTACGCCTTCAAACAGCAACGGGAATTCGTGGGCAACGCCGCGCACGAGTTGAAGACGCCGGTGGCGGTGCTGAAGTCCACCCTGCAGTCCTTGCTGCAACGTCCCCGCAGTTCGGAAGAATATCAGGCCGGCCTGCAGGCCTCGCTCCAGGACCTGGACCGGCTGGAACAACTGCTGCAGTGGATGCTTCGCCTGGCCCGGGCGGAGCAGTGGGCACAGAATTCGCAGGCGCGGAATCTCGATCTCATCGACCTCAACTCCACTTGCGAAGAAGCAGTCGAGCGCATTGGCGCTCTGGCTGAGTCTCGCCATACCACCATTCATCTGAGCACCAACGGCCCAGTTCCCATCCGCGCCGATCCCGAGGACTTGCAGCTGGTGTGGACGAACCTGCTGGAGAACGCAGTTCGCTATAGTCCCGAGGGAACATCGGTGGAAGTCGCGGTGACCCGTGACGATGGCCGGGCGCGGATCTCTTTTCAGGACCACGGCGTCGGCATCGCCGCCGGCGATCTGCCCAGGATTTTCGAACGCTTCTATCGCGGAGAGCGCTCTCGTGCCCGAGCCACCGGCGGCTTTGGCCTGGGGCTGGCGATCGCGAAGGCCCTGGTGGAAGCCTATGGCGGAAGCATTGCCGCGGACAGCACTCCGGGGCAGGGCACCCGCATGACGGTTGAGCTTCCCGTTCCGAAGCCATAGCCGGCCATGACGGTAGCGCCGGCATCTTACCGGCCGTCCCGAGAGCGTCCCGGCCTCGGCGGGGCGGGATCGCCCAAACCACACACTTCGCGCCCGGTTTCAGCTTCCCTTAAGGTTGATTCCGGTAATATTTGCGGTTCGGCCCCGACCACGGTGACGCCTATGCCAAATTATTTTTGCAGCCGCATTGCCGGCAGACGATTGAGGTTGTTCCTCCCAATACTGGGCCTGCTCGCGACGGCATCCGGCCAGAACTCCCTCCCTGCGGTCGATGCCGGAAGCAATCCCAATCAGGCCACGAACTCTGCTCCCCTGACCGTGACCTTGCAGGATGCCATCGCCCGCGCCCGAAAAAATGATCCTGTATATCACGCCGCGCTGACCGCCTACGGCTCCGCGAAAGAAGACCGCGTGCAAGGCCGCGCCGCCCTGCTGCCGGGGGTGAATTACGACGCCGGATTTCTTTATACCCAGGGCAATGGCACATCCACCGGGCGCTTTGTGGCCGCCAACGGAGTGCACGAGTATCTCAGCCAGGGCAACATTCACCAGGACATCTCGCTGCAGGGCATCGCGGAATACCGGCGCACGCGGGCCGCGGAAGCAGTGGCGCAGGCCCGCTCCGAAATCGCCGCCCGCGGGCTGGTGGTGACGGTGGTCCAGGCCTATTACCACTTCGTGGTGGCGCAACGGAAGTATGACACTGCCCAGCGCGCCGCCAGCCAGGGCGGGCGCTTTCTCGATATCAGCCAGAAGCTGGAACAGGGCGGCGAGGTGGCGCACTCGGATGTGATCAAGGCCCAGATCCAGTTTCAGCAGCAACAGCGCGACCTGCAGGAAGCGGAGCTCGAAATGAATCGCACCCGCCTCGAGCTGGCGGTGCTCATCTTCCCCGATTTCAACCAACACTTCAGCGTAGTGGACGATCTGCAGACTCCCGAACCGCTACCGTCCTTTACCGAGGTCCAAACCGCGGCCGCCCGCCAGAACCCCGAACTGCGGGCCGCAGTGGGCACGCTTCAGGAAGCCCGGCAGCAAGTCGGCGCGGCATGGTCTGGTTTCCTGCCTTCGCTCAAGCTGGATTATTTCTACGGCATTGACGCGAACCACTTCGCGACTCGACAATTCGACCCGGCTTCGCAGATGGCGGTGCACAATCTCGGATATGCTGCCACCGCCACATTGCAGTTGCCGGTCTGGAACTGGGGAGCGAATCGCAGCCGGTTGAAGCAGGCCAGTCTGCAGCGCGAGCAGGCCCAACTCGAGCTGACGTTTACCCAGCGGCAACTGCTGGCGCGCCTGCGCACGCTATACGACGAGGCTCAAACCGCGCGCTCCGAGCTGGATTCACTGAACCAGTCGGCGGAACTGGCGGCGGAAAGCCTCCGCCTGACCACGCTGCGTTATCAATCGGGAGAAGCCACCGTGCTCGAAGTAGTGGACGCACAGAATACCTCCACCCTGGCGCGCAACGCCTTCAGCGACGGCCAGTCGCGCTTTCGCGTGGCCCTGGCCAACCTTCAAACCCTGACAGGAACCTTCTGACCCCAGAAACAAAAACTCGCAAGGGTGCTCCGTCCTCGTCTCTCCGTTCTTTGGAGAGACGGGGCGGCGTCTTCGCGCACAAACTGTCGTATCGATGCCGCACAATTTCCTTGGCCGTTCTTCTTTTACTTTTCCTGCCGGCCTGCACCGGCAATTCCACAGAGAAGGAATCCGCAGTCCCGGTGCAGGTAGTCACGGTAAAAAAGGAAACCATGCAGCGCACGGTTACCGCCGAGGCCGTTCTGTTCCCTTTGCAACAGGCGGCAATCACTCCCAAGATCAGTGCGCCGGTCAAAACTTTCTACATCAAGCGTGGCAGCAAGGTGCGAAAAGGCCAGTTGCTGGCCGTGCTCGAACACAGCGACCTCGCAGCCGCGGCCCAGGAGAACAAAGGTTCCTACGACGAAGCCCAGGCCACCTACGAAACCACTACGGCTTCCGCTCTGCCGCAGGAAGTCCAGAAAGCTCAACTCGACGAGCAAGCCGCGCAAGCAGCTTCTGTCCGCGCAGCAGAAAATCTACAGCAGCCGGCAGGAACTTTTTCAGCAGGGCGCGATGCCGCGCAAGGAACTCGACCAGGCGGGCGTGGACCTGACCAACGCGCGCAACCAGTATGAAATCGCAAAGCAGCATCTCGATGCGCTGATGAAAGTGGGGAAACAGCAGCAGCTCAAATCCGCGGCGGGACAACTGGAATCCGCCAAAGGCAAGTACCTGGGCTCGGCGGCGCAACTCAGCTACTCCGAAATCCGCAGCCCCATGGATGGCGTGGTAGCCGACCGCCCGCTCTACCCCGGCGAGATGGCCGCGGCCGGCGCTCCCCTGCTCACCGTGATGGATATTTCCCAGGTCATCGCCCGCGCCCACATTCCGCAACCCGAAGCCGCGCTGCTCAAGGTGGGCGATAAGGCAACCGTCACCGTGCCCGGCGAGGAGAAGCCGATCGAGGGAAAAATCACGGTAGTCAGCCCGGCGCTTGATCCCAACAGCACCACGGTCGAGATCTGGGTACAGATCAGGAACCCCGACCAGCGCCTGAAGCCGGGCACCAGCGTGCAGCTTGCGATGCTGGCGCAGACCATCCCGAATGCCCTGGTCATTCCCGCTGCGGCGCTGCTGACCGCGCAGGACGGCACCACGTCGGTGATGCAGGTCAGCGCTGACGACCACGCCCACCAGAAAAACGTGGGCGTCGGCATTCGGCAAGGCGATGCGGTGCAGATCATCAAAGGTCTTCAACCTGGAGACCGCGTGGTCGCCTCCGGGGCTTACGGCCTGCCGGATAACAGCAAGATCAAAGCGGAAAGCCAGAATGAAAAGTAGCCGGGAAGCGAATTCTCCAGACTCGGCCTACTGGTTTTCACGTTACTCCAAGCCACTGATCTTCGTGATCCTGACCCTGGCTTTGGTCGGCGGCTTCCTGGCTTTCAGCATCCCGGTCGCAGTCTTTCCCGCCACGAACTTTCCTCGCATCCTGATCGCCGTGGACAACGGCGTCATGCCCACCGATCAGATGATGGTGACCATCACTCGTCCCATCGAAGAAGCGGTGAACAGCGTTCCCGGGCTTCAGGAGGTGCGCTCCATCACCAGCCGCGGCTCCGCCGAAATCGATCTGTTCTTCGACTGGAACGTGGACACGATCCTCACCCTGCAGTATGTAAACGCCGCCCTGTCGCGCGTCCAGACGGACTTGCCGCCGACCGCCAGCGTTGTGGCCAATCGCATGACTTTCGCCAGCTTTCCCATCATCGGGTACAGCCTGACTTCCGCCACGGTTCCGCAAACCCAGCTCTGGGAGATGGCCACTTACGACATCAAGCCGCGCCTGAACCGGCTGAATGGCGTATCCACAGTCCTGGTGCAGGGCGGACAGGAACCGGAATTCCACATCACGCCCGACCCCGCGAAACTGCTGACCGCGAACGTCACCGTTACCGACATCCTGGACACGATGCGGCGCACCAACCTTATCGATTCCCCGGGACTCTTCGAGCGCAACCACCAGCTGGTTCTGGCGCTGGTGAGCGGGCAGGTGCGGACGCCGCAGCAGATCGCGGACACGGTCATCAGGAATACGCCCGCGGGAATTCCTGTGCGCATCGGGGATGTCGCCACCGTCGCGCCCGGAGTGAAGCCCGTATATACGATTGTCACGGCCAACGGTAAGCCGGCCGTGCTGCTTAACATCAACCGGCAGCCCGACAGCAACACCGTCCAGGTGGCCGACGAAGTCCACCGTCAAGTCGCGGAGATTCGCAAATCACTCCCGCCCGGAATTGAAATCAAGCCGTTCTATGACCAGTCCATCATCGTGGGCGATTCCATCAGGAGCGTGCGCGATGCCATTCTGCTGGGCTTGATTCTGGCCTCCATCATCCTGGTGGTTTTCCTGCGCGATTGGGGAACATCGATTGTCGCCGGACTGGTGATTCCGGTCACCGTGCTGGTGACTTTCATCGCACTCAAACTCCTCCATCAAAGTTTCAATCTGATGACGCTGGGCGGGCTGGCCGCAGCCGTGGGGCTGGTGATCGACGATGCCATCGTGGTCGTGGAAAACATCGTGCTCCACCGCGATGCCGGCGAAGGCCGGCTGCAGGCCATCCATGGGGCCTTGCAAGAGATCACGATTCCTCTGATCGGATCGACAGTGACGCCGGTGGTTGTGTTCCTGCCCTTGATTTCGATCACGGGAGTGACCGGGACATTTTTCCGCGCCCTGGCGGTGACCATGAGTGTGTCCCTGTTCACCTCACTGGCGCTTGCCCTGAGCTGGACGCCGAGTCTGAGCCAGTACTTCATCGGCTGGCGCAAGCAGGATCCCAGGCAGGACGAAGAGAGCGGGCCGATGGAGGATACGGAACAAGCGTCGATGGCGCGATTGCTCGCCGCCGAAGATGCTTCGCTCGGAGGCTTCTTCAGAAAGATCGTGGACTTCCACGCCCGCTGGCTGCGACGGGCCTTGTCCCATCCCGCGTGGCTGGCAGGTTTGAGCCTGCTTCTGGTCGCCGCCTCGTACGTTTGCTACCACTATTCCGGCTCCGACTTGATGCCGGAAATGGACGAAGGCGGCTTCACCCTGGACTACTGGACGCCCGCCGGCACTTCGCTCGCGGAAACCGACCGCATGGTCAGCCACATGGAACAGATCCTCAATACCGTGCCCGAGGTTGAGAGCACTTCGCGACGCACTGGCCTGGAACTCGGTCTGGCGGCGGTGACGGAGGCGAATCGCGGCGACATCCTGGTCAAACTCAAAGAAAATCGTGAACGCAATATCGACGACGTGATGGAAGAAGTACGGAGTAAAGTCACCGCGCAGGAGCCGGCGGTGCGGGTCGAGTTCGTGCAGGTTTTGCAGGACATGATCGGCGACTTGACCAGCGAACCTGAGCCCATCCAGATCAAACTTTTTTCACCCGACCCCGCGCTCCTCGATGCCTGGGCCCCGCGAGTCGCGGCCGCCATAGGCAAGATCGACGGCGTAGTGGATGTACTCGACGGCATCGAAAATACCATCAGCGGGCCCGCCACCACCTTTCAGATCAACCCCAGTGTCGCCGCCCGCGCTGGATTCACCCCCGAGGAAATTGCCACTGACGCGGCGGCGATTCTGGGAGGCGAACCAGCCGCTGCCCCCGTGATCAGCGCCGATCGGCCCTACGCCGTGCGGGTCCGCTTCCCCGCGGGAAATCGGGCCTCGCTCGAAGCCATGCGCGACACGCTGCTGACCAGCAGCACGGGCAAAACTGCAACCCTCGGGGCCCTGGCCACCATCACCGAGCTTCCTCCGCAAACCGAAATTCGCAGGGAAAATCTGCAGCGCGACGTCTCGGTGACGGCGCGTCTCGAAGGCACCGACCTGGGAAGCGCCGTGGCCGCGGTGCAGAAAGCGGTGGACGCTTTACATCTTCCCTCCGGCATTCGTGTGGAGTACGGCGGCACCTATAAGCAGCAACAGAAATCCTTCGCTGACCTGGTCCTGGTGCTGCTTCTGGCAGTCGTTCTGGTGTTCATTGTTCTCTTGTTTGAATTCGGATCGTTCGCCGCCCCGTTGGCCATCCTGGCGTCCGCGTTGTTATCCACCTCCGGAGTGTTTATCGCGCTGATGATCACCCGCACCACATTCAATGTGTCTTCGTTCATGGGAATGATCATGGTGGTGGGAATCGTGGCGAAAAATGGAATTCTTCTGCTGGATGCGGAGCAGAAATTCCGCGCCCTGGGATTCTCCGCCGAAGATGCCATGCTGCAAGCCGGACGCCGCCGTCTGCGTCCCATCGTCATGACCGCCCTGGCCACGGTGGCGGGAATGTTGCCGCTGGCTTTTGCGCTGGGGGCCGGCTCGCAGATGCTCCAACCTCTCGCCATCGCCGTGATCGGAGGCGTCCTGATCTCGATGGCGTTGTCGCTGATCATCACCCCTGCGGTCCATTTCTTTCTGCACCACCACCCGCACACCGTACCTCAGCCCTGACTCCTGGCCCTCCGTCAGCCGGTCCGATAGCAGAAGCGAAAGTGCATAACTTTGCGCACCGGCCTTCCGGAAGAAGGAGCTTGCCCTCCCGAGGGCCCCGGTAAGCGTCCGTCCGGGGACTGTAAATTGTCGAACTGAGGGCATCATGGCTTATACTTTGCAGCGACTTACCTCCGCTTTCGAGCCGGGTTTCTCATTCCGTCATCAAAGTAGTGGGAACTTCGGTGCACGCTTTGGTAAGCCGGTTTGGTTTGTGGATTGCATTACAATAGAATTTCCGGGGTCCCCCACCGGCTGGCGCGTAATAAGCTTGTGACTCAGACTGCTACCAGCCCGCAACGAAAGCCTCTCCTTGACGAGGCTTCGTTTCAACAACTTCTCTCGGCGGCCTACGTGCTCCAGGAGCACAATGATCGCTTGCGCGCGAAGGGGCATCAGGCTGACTTCGCGGAAAATCTCTCGGCCATTGTAGAAACCCAGAAATTAATCCAGACCCTGCAGCTGGACCTGCCCGCCGCAGCCGAACTTGTCGCCGAGAGAGTGCAGAAGATCACTCACGCCTCCGGGACCGCGATCGGGATCATCGAGAAGGACCAGCTCTTTTATCGCTCCGCCACAGGCACCGCCGCGCTGGACGCGGGCACCCGCGTGCCCCTGAATTCCGCGCTCTCGGCAGACTGCCTGAGCAAAGGCTCGGCGCTCAGCTATTCTGATGTCACTCCCAGCCTGCATGTGCACTCCGAGATTTTTCGTAATAGAGAAGTAAAAGCTTTCATCGCCGTGCCGGTTTACCACGCGGGCCAGGTGGCCGGCGTACTGGAGCTGCGCTTTGCCCGCGCCAATTCCTTCCGCGAAGCCGACCTCCGAACTGCGGAACTCATGGCGGGCCTGTTAAGCGAAGCCATGGTGACCGCGGCCCGGATGAAGTGGAAGGAGGCGCTCGCGTCGGAGCGGCAGAGCATGCTGGAAGCTCTGGAAAGAATCAAGCCGCAGATTGAACGGCTGGGCAGCGAATCCGCGCCCATCGAGAACGCGGCCACAGTCGCGCCACCGCTGGCTTCGGCGGGGACCAGACGCGAACCTTCGGCATTTCGTGGCGCGGATGTATGCTCCGCCTGCGGCAGCGACTTCTTTGACGAGAGCGAGTCTTTCTGCGGAATTTGCGGGACCGCCCGCCCCGTCACGCCCACACCCACCGATGACCCGGGCGTGGACGTTGCCAACCGGAAAGACCCTCCGTGGCTGATACCTTACGGGCAGGAAAATCCCACCAACGGGAATTCCGGAGCAGGTGCAGGCCAGACCACGGACACCGTTCTCAAGAACAACGCAGTTCCAGCCACTCCGCCAGCCAGCGTTGTTTCCGAACTTCGAGTGACACCGGCCCCGGTGACGCAGAGCGTTGTTGAACCGCCACCGGCGGCGCCGTTTGAAGCGGCTTCGGCTTCGACGATGAACAGCCCGGCGCTTCTGCCGCCCGATCCGTTTGCGCCTCCAGCCGAGATCCAGGTTCCGGACCAGGTCCCGGACCAGGTCCCGGATTCGCTGCGCATTATTCCCGCGGATCCGGTCCTTCCAGGTCCGGGCGAAGCTGCGAAAAAGATTGCGCCCCATCCCTGGGGGTCAGCCAGGAAGACGCAGGAATGGCTGGAGACAGTCAAGACGCACCACGGTCCGCGGACGGAATGGCTGGCGCAGCAATGGCAGAAGCGGCGGGCTAACATTTACATCGTCGTGGCAGCCGCGATGCTTCTGCTGGTGATCTCCGGCTGGGGCATTCGACCGGCCTCGAACCCGGCTGTAACCGCCACTCCGGCGCCCAGCCAGCACGAGGCGCCGCCCCCACCGGAGCTGACTCTGTTTGAAAAGCTTCTGGTAAATCTTGGCCTGGCGGAAGCCCCACCTCCGCCCGTCGATCTGGGGAATCCCGACACCCAGGTGTGGGTCGATGTCCACACTGCCCTGTACTACTGCCCCGGCGGCGACCTTTACGGCAAGACCGCAGATGGAAGGTTTTCCAGCCAGCGGGATGCTCAACAGGACCAATTTCAGCCGGCTAAAGGCAAGGCCTGCCCGTAAATCTGCTCTCCAAGTAGGGTGTGGAATCTACAGTATTTTTTTTCCACATCTCAGGATTGACAACCCCCAACTCGGGGTGTGATGTTTGATAATCTTCCTGTTGGAGGATGCCCGTGCCCAATCTCCAGGACAAGTTGTCTACCCCCCCCTTCCCGTCCGAACTGAACCCGTTGACGAACCCGGTTCTGGAGCGCAATCTCGGACGCTGGGCCCAAGTTTACTTCAGCACTCCTCCCGCGAAACGACAACAGGCCGTAGGCAAACTGTTGGAAGAAATCCGACACGAGACTGGCGCGGGCCCCGCGGAAAAAGCAGTCCGCCCTTATTTTGCCCGCGACGAAAAATTCCAGAGCGCCCTTTGTGCTGCCTGCCAGCACCAGAATCCGCCGGGCCACAGGTTTTGCAGCCGGTGCGGCCAGGCCCTCCATCCAGCCCAACCCGATCCAGCACCCCAGTTCAGCGCAACCGAAGTCGGCGCGGCGCCGCCTCCACGCTCCGAGAACGATGTGCAGTGGCTGCGCGACCGGGCGTTCAGCGGTCTGGAAGGATCTGAGGGTCCGCAAAGGCGAGGATGGAAGTATGTGGTGGGCGCGTTCGTGCTGGTGTTGGCCGGCTTCGCGTATCTGCAATGGGCCCCGAGACCACGGACAGGAGTGGCATCAACCCCTACCGCGCCACAGCTGAGTGCCCCGGTGGCTTCGCTCCCCCAAAGTTCTTCGCCAGCTGAATCCAATCCAACAGAAACGATTTCGCCGGAATCCAAAACACCCGAGGCCCGGAACGCGGGGACCCCCGAGGCCCATGATCACGCCGCCGTGCCTGCCGGGTTTCAGGCGGCGTCTGAGAAATCTCCGCTCCTGAATGCCCAATCGCCGCAGCCGGCGCTGGCAGGCGAGGCCAGCGGCGACTCCGATCTGCGCCTCGCCCAGCGCTATCTCGGAGGAAGCATGGGCGTGCGGGATGCCTCCGAAGCCGCGAAGCTGTTGTGGAAGTCAGTCGGGAAACAAAATGCCACCGCAGCCCTGCTGCTGTCGGGCCTCTACTTGCGCGGAGACGGCGTTCCCCGAAGCTGCGATCAGGCGCGCCTCCTGCTGATCGCCGCCGCCCGGCGCGGAGCTCCGCAGGCGGCTCAACAGCTGCGCGATCTGGAATCGCAGGGCTGCCAGTAAAGAAACGCGCCAGCATCGAAATGCAAATGAGAAGACCCTCGGGTTAGGAGGGTCTTCTTTTTACGTCTGGGAAGCTTTTCGAGTTCAGCGTTGCAGGTGATTACGGCGAAGGCCGGGTTGATGGAGACTGAGAATATTCTGCTCCCAGCTTTCCAGGACCTCAGGCGTGCGCCGGGACTTGCTGGCGGCGGGCTTCGTACCAGAGAGCCAACTCGACGCGGTTCCAGAGTCCGAGCTTGTCGTAGATGATTCGGAGGTAGTTTTTGACGACGTGCTCCGTGGTGCCGATGGCGTCCGCGACCTCGCGGTTTTTGAGCCCTTGAGCGACGAGTTCGATGACTTGATGTTCCCGTTCGCTGGGGACCCGGTTTCCATAACGCTGTTCTCCGAACATAATTGCCTCCGGTAAAGAATGGTTGCGAGTTTGACTCGCTTGATACCGCCAGTAATTGCAAAACGTAAGAAAAGACGATTAAAGTGCGCCTTCACCGTGCGCCGGGCCATCTTGAGCTGTCGGGCAATCTCCGCATTGTCGCAACCCTGGAGCAGCAGTTCGGCTATCTGCTGTTCCCGCGGACCCAGCCGAATAGAGCTTTCGTTCATTCCGGCTCCCCCCTAGTTTACTGATTGAGGCCCGATTCGGGCCGTTGTGAATAGAAGTAGCTTGTGTCCGAAGCCCTTTAGGGCGTCTGGATCACTGACTTACTCCAAAGATTTTTGATTTCTCCCAAAATTCATAGCATGCACACTGCCAAGCTGACCGTGGATTTCCCATTTCAGCGGAAAATGTGGATATTTCCGCGAAGCGGAACCGTCGTCGGCCCGGACTGGCGGGTGGCCCCCAGGGGAATGGCAAGTTATTTGTTTTCTGTATCATAGTGATACGACTGAAGCTCTGCCGGCGACCCCAGCCACATTACGGTGGGAGAAGAAATATGGGATCGCAGCCGGATGATCCGTTTGCCAGGATAATTTTCCGACAGAAGTGCGATAATTTCGGCCTGTCCCTGCCGCCCTGCCGACCTTTCGGCATGGTTATGGAAACTCTCCTACAAGGCTAAGTGCTTTATCTTCAAGCTATGTACAGTTGTCGGCGAGAAAAATTTTCCCCCGAGTACCTGAGAGTTTGGAACTAATTACACCTTTTACCCGATGACGAATTAAGCAACCCGTGGTCACATCCGTGGATGGAGCAAGGCTGACATTCTCAGACTTTCCTGAGGGGTGAAGACCGTGCAGGCGGCACCGGCCTCAGAGCACACAAATTGATGGCATTAAGGACAGGCATTTTCGAAATGGTGGCTCTGGCAGGCCGCCGTTTTTGGCTTTAAACTGAAAAGACAGGATGCCTTGGCCGAACTCGGGTTTCGGGCCCTGGTCGGCGGTTTACGCTTCGAATAGCGGAGCGGCTGCGGGAAATGACGCAACTGTCGCGACCTTCCCAACATCTGAGTGGCAGGATTTCCGCACCTGCCGTAATACCGCACAATTTTTTGCTGACGTCGGAATCGCACAAAATTCCAGGAGGCCAAAGAGTTTGAGCACTTCGAGCAGTCATCTGATCGCGCCGCACGGGGGAGAGCTAGTCGATCTGCTCGCCCAACCGGAAACCGTCAACCAGCTGAAATCCCACTCCCGCGAGTGGCCTTCGTGGGACCTCACCGCGCGCCAGCTCTGCGATCTCGAGTTGTTGCTGAGCGGCGGCTTTTCTCCCCTGCGCGGATTCATGAATCGCGCCGACTATGAAAACGTATGCAGCAACATGAAGCTGGCCAGCGGGGTGCTGTGGCCCATGCCCATTACGCTCGACGTGAGCGAAGACCTTGCCAAGAAGCTGAAGCCGGGCAGCACCAAAGTAGCGCTGCGCGATGCCGAGGGAGTAATGCTCGCCGTGCTGCATGTCGAGGACGTCTGGCAGCCCGACCGGCAAGCCGAGGCCAAGGCGGTATTCAACAGCACCAGCAAAGCCCATCCCGGCGCGGATTATACGATCAACAAGGCGAATCCCTGGTATGTGGGCGGACGCATCGAAGGCACTCAACCTCCCTCCCACTATGATTTCCGCTCGCTGCGACTGACTCCGGCGGAGCTTCGCGCCGAGTTTGCGCGCCTGGGCTGGCGCCGCATCGTCGCCTTCCAGACGCGCAATCCCATGCACCGGGCGCATCAGGAGCTCACCTTCCGCGCCGCCAAACAGGTGGAAGCGAGCCTGCTGATTCATCCTGTCGTCGGCATGACCAAACCCGGCGACGTGGATTATTTCACCCGCGTGCGTTGTTACCAGTTGTTGTCGTCCAAATATCCCCAGGGGACGGTGAAGCTTTCTCTATTGCCGCTGGCCATGCGCATGGGCGGGCCGCGCGAAGCCATCTGGCACGCCTTGATTCGCAAAAACCACGGCTGCACCCACTTCATCGTGGGCCGCGATCACGCCGGTCCCGGCAAAGACACCGACGGCAAGCCGTTCTACGGCCCGTACGAAGCGCAGGAAGTCTTCAAGAAGCACGAGGCCGACATCGGCGTCGCCATGGTGCCGTTCAACATGATGGTGTACCTCGAGGACCAGGACAAATATTTTCCCACGGACGAGGTGCCCAAAGGCGCTCGGGTACTGGATATTTCAGGCACCGAACTGCGGCAGCGGCTGAATGAAGGCCGCGACATTCCCAGCTGGTTTACCTATCCGGAAGTGGTGCAGGAGTTGCGGCGCAGCTATCCGCCGCGGCACAAACAGGGTGTGACGATTTTCTTCACCGGACTTTCCGGTTCGGGTAAATCCACCATCGCCAATGTATTGCTGACCAAGTTTCTGGAAACCGGGGGACGTCCGGTGACGCTGCTGGACGGCGACCTGGTGCGCAAGAATCTTTCCTCCGAACTGGGTTTCTCGAAAGAGCATCGCGACATCAACATCCGCCGCATCGGCTATGTGGCCTCCGAGATCACCAAGAACGGCGGCATCGCAATCTGCGCTCCCATCGCGCCTTACGACGCAACCCGGAAACATGTGCGCAGTCTGATCGACCGTGTCGGCGGGTTCATCCTGGTGCACGTCTCCACTTCAGTCGAGGTCTGCGAGCAGCGCGATCGCAAGGGTCTCTATGCCAAGGCCCGGGCGGGAATTCTCAAGGAATTCACCGGCATCTCCGATCCGTATGAAGAACCAAAAGATGCCGAGGTCGTGATCAACACCGCAGACCTGACGCCGGAAGAGGCGGCGCAGGAGATCATCCTGCATCTCGAGCGCGAAGGCTTCTTCGGAGCGATTGGAGAACGCGCGTAACCATAGACCGCGTAGGGGCGGACGCCCTCGTCCGCCCAGCGGAGCGCAGCTCCGCAGATTGCTTTGCGAGCTTTGCGGGCCCTTTGCGAACTTTGCGGTTAAAGATTTTGACCGCAGAGGTCGCCAGGGAAACCCGCAAAGGACGCAAAAACGGCAACCCTAACTGCTTATGAGCGGTTCTTTTCAGGCCGAGACCTTGCAACGAATTCACTCGGCGCTGGAGTCCGCCCGTCGGGTCTTCGCCCGCTTCACCCTGGGTGCCATCGAAGCGGAATACAAGGCAGGCCACGATCCCGTGACCGAAGCTGACATGGCGGTCGATGCTGTGTTGCGTCATGAATTGTTGCGCGCGGATGAAGGCTGGTTGTCCGAGGAGAGTGTGGACGACTTGTCGCGCCTGGAGAAAAAGCGCGTGTGGGTCGTCGATCCGCTGGATGGCACACGAGAATTTGTCGCTGGCATTCCCGAATTTTGCGTCTCAGTCGCAATGGTGGAAGACGGCATTCCGGTGGCAGGAGGAATCTGCAATCCCGCCACCAGCGAGATTTTTCTGGGCTCGCTGGATTCAGGTGTGACCTATAACGGCAAACCTGCCCAGACCAGCCAACGGACCAGTCTGGATGGCGCCTTAATTCTCGCCAGCCGAAGCGAGACCAAGCGGGGCGAGTGGAAGCGCTTCGAGAATTCCTCGGTAAAAGTCCGGCCCATGGGATCGGTGGCCTACAAACTGGCGCTGGTGGCGGCCGGCCTGGCGGACATCACGTTTACGCTTACGCCCAAGAATGATTGGGACATCGCGGCGGGTGCGGCCCTGGTAAGCAGTGCCGGCGGGTTCATCAGCACGCTGGACAATTCGCCATTGCGTTGCAACCGAGAGTCGCCGCTGTTGTCCGGGTTGCTGGCCGGTGGCCCTTTCCTGCGGGATGAATTGTTCGCCCTGGTGAGCGATCACCTGCCGGAGAATTCCGGCCGCTCCCGATAAGTCTTCATTTTCGGTTTCAGCAAGGTCTTCGGTAATGCCTCGGCGCCCATTTCGTCTTCCCGGCCTAAGAGCCATTCTCTAAAACCGGGATCCAATGAACGTCGAGAGGCATCTACTGGTTACCGTCCATTTAACGGGCGTAAAGTCCTCAGAATCCGGGTCGACCCCAGCACGCGGCGGCAGGCAATAAGTGGCACAAATCATTAATCAAATCACACGTAAGGAGAAAACATCATGCCCACGATCACTGTGAAAGACGGAACCCAGATCTACTACAAAGACTGGGGCACGGGACAACCTATCGTATTCAGTCACGGCTGGCCGCTCACCGCGGACGACTGGGACGGACAGATGTTGTATTTCGGACAGCTAGGGTATCGCGTCATCGCGCACGACCGGCGCGGGCACGGCCGCTCCACCCAGACCTGGGACGGCAACGACATGGACACCTACGCCGACGATCTGGCGGCGCTGACGGAAAAGCTTGATCTGAAGAACGCAATCCACGTCGGCCACTCCACCGGCGGCGGAGAAGTTGCCCGTTACATTGGACGGCATGGCTCAAAACGTGTCGCCATGGCCGCGCTCATCAGCGCCGTACCGCCGCTGATGGTCAAGACCGACAAGAATCCCGCCGGCGCGCCGATTGAGGTCTTCGACGACTTGCGGGCCCAATATGCAAAAAATCGGCCGCAGTTTTACAGAGACCTTACACTTCCCTTCTACGGCTACAACCGCCCGGGAGCGAAGATTTCGGAAGGCATCCGCGACAAATGGTGGTTGCAGGGAATGCTGGGAGGAATGAAGGCCGGCTACGACTGCATCAAGGCTTTCTCCGAGACGGATTTCACGGAAGATCTGAAGAAGTTTGACGTGCCAACCCTCATTCTTCACGGCGACGACGATCAGATCGTGCCCATCGGCGCGGCCGCCATGCAATCCTCGAAAATCGTTAAGAACGCCGAGTTGAAGGTCTATCCCGGCTTCCCGCACGGGATGCCCACCACGCACGCCGACCAGATCAACGCCGACCTGCTCGCATTCTTCAAGCGCAGCAAGCGGGTGGCTGCTTAATCACGCAACCCCTTCAGCGGGCGGCCCACGGTGTGGGCCGCTTTTTTGTTCTCCTCTGAGAGTCTAGTTATTCGTTGCGTAGCGCCGAAAAAAGCTGTCGGCCTTCCACTGCGGGCGCTGCGGATCGTCCGCCACTTTGACCAGGAGTTGCTGAATGATTTCTTCGTACTTGCCGGCTGCCGGCAGGTCAACCGGCTGATCCAGATCATCGGACGGCGCATGATAGCGCTTGGTGAGCCAGTCCTGGTAAAGCTGCTTCTGCTCCGGCGTAGTGGGAGCAATATCGAGCGCCAGCGCCGGGATGCCGTGCCGAATGAAGCTGTACTGATCGCTGCGGACAAAGACATTTCTCAGGGGCTGCGGATCGGGCTGGACGGAAACGCCGTCCGACTCCGCTACCTGGCGGGCCATGTCGCCCAAGTCTGATTCCGCCAATCCCAGAACCGTGAGCAACTTCAAGGGTACGAGCGGGCGAAACATGTCAACGTTGATGTCCGCCACCATGGATTTCGGGTCCACCGTGGGATGGGCGGCAAAATATTTCGAACCGAGCAGTCCCTTCTCTTCTCCGGTGACGAATACAAACAGAAGAGAGCGCTTCAAGTCCTCGGGATGCTTTTTGAGCGAAAGCGCGACATCGAGCAGCACGGCAACGCCCGCTGCGTTGTCCATGGCGCCGTTATAGATACGGTCGCCGTTGACCGGTTCGCCGATGCCCACGTGATCGATGTGCGCCGAGAGCACCACATATTCATTCTTCAATTGCGGATCATTCCCCGGCAGCCTGGCTACGAGGTTGGAGGACATCACGACTTTCTTTTTCAGCCTGGCTCTTGCCCGGATGGAAGCGGTCAGGGGGAAATGCGGCAGCGGCTTACGGTCCCTGGCTAACTTCGCAAGTTCCTCGAAGGTATGGCCCGACCCGGTGAATAACTTGTCCGCATGCGCCGGATTGAAATAGAGCGCCAGCTTCTCGCCTTCGGTCTCGTTGAATTCCACTCCTGCCAGCTCCATGCTCGGGTGCAGCCGGTTCAAGGCGATGCGGGACCAGGGCACGTCCATCGACGCGGGATTCGGAATCAGGAGGATTCCGACTGCTCCCGCGGCGCGAAAGGGCTTCCAGCGTTCCGCGGCGGTCTGATGGTGCGCCGACAGCGCTGAGGGAATCTGCGAAGGCGAGCCGGTGATGAGGACCGCGACCTTGCCTTTGAGGTCGAGCCCGGCCAGATCGTCGAAGTCGTTTTCCGGAATGCTCAGGCCATAACCCACGAATACCAGGGGAGCTTCGACTTCAGGAGCAAGGTCCACGCGCGTGCTGAAGATCGCATCTTCTCCCAGGGTCAGCGGCTCCGCTTTGCCATCGCGAAGCAGCACTGCGCTGGAGTCCTTTTCCACGAGTTGCCGCGACACGAATTTCACCGCCTGGTAGTAGCCCTTTACGCCGGCAGGCTGAAGCCCCGCATCCCTCAACTGGGCGACGACGTAGGCTTCCGCCTTCTTCAGTCCCGGGCTTCCGGTGTCGCGTCCTTCCATGTT
This sequence comes from Terriglobia bacterium, assembly GCA_963752375.1. Classification (GTDB taxonomy): domain Bacteria; phylum Acidobacteriota; class Terriglobia; order Terriglobales; family Acidobacteriaceae; genus JAIQFF01. The sequence goes on along the minus strand of CAVVYF010000027.1, from coordinate 222,073 downwards.
GTCCGCGGCCAGGACTTTTATGTGCTCCCACCACGACTTTCCGTCGAATGCAGGCAGATTGCCCTGCGACGCGAACGCGGAAGCCAGAAAAAAAGCGACCCAAAGGGACAAAAGAGACTTTCTCAGCATCGTTCCTCCAAAGCCATCCGCGGCGGCTGAAGCCGTGTCTCAGTGCGTCATGGTGGCACGACTGAAGTCGTGCCCTTCCCAACCCATCGTTTGCCTGGCGTCGATTCCTGCCTGTTTCGAGAGCTGTTCTCTCAGACACATTAAACGTAACCCAGGCCTGCCAGGCGGTCGTGCACGATTCGCGCTGACTCCTCATCGGAGCTCCCGCCGCCTGGGCCCTTCTTTTCCATGCCGGCAACCAGAGAGCGCCCCTGCATGGTCTCGGGAATTTCGTACCCGGCGAGATCCAATAAAGTGGGCGCAATGTCCAGCAGGCGTGCGCCTTCATACTCGCCGCTTAGCGGGCAATTTGGTGCGGTCAGGATAAACATTCCATACTGTGCGTGGTTGCAGCCGTCAGGGCCCGTATCGTTTTCCTGAAGGTGGAGTTTCGCATGTCCCACGCTTCCGATGGAACGCCAGTAGAGTTCGCCGAAATGGACGATCAAGTCGGGAGCCACATTCCGCACATTGCGATAGATCTCCTGCGGCTTGAACACCAGAGATTTCATGGCGTGACCGTTCTCGCCCGGCAGTGTCTCGAGGCGGGCTTTCATCTGGTTTTGAAAGGATTCGTATTCGGACGCAGGAATCACGCCCTGCGGTTCGCGGCCCTGCATATTGAAGAAGACGCGCGCGTAATATCCACCTTCGCTCCAGACTTTCGTTGCGCTCCAGTTAACATTCAGCTTTTCAAATGGCGTCAGAGCTTTCGGATATTCATTCAGGACCAACAGGCCTTCGCGGATCAGCCATTCGTTGATGGCAAAACCACCGTCCAAACGTTGGGCCCCGTGGTCTGAGACGACCAGCACGAGGGTGTCGTCGTCCATTAATTCTAGGACGCTGCCGATCTGCTCGTCGAGCAAACGGTAGTATTCAGGAATCGCGTCCTGATAGGGATTGTCAGGCTCGAACAGCACGTGGCGGGGATCGAAATAGTTCCAGAAGCCGTGATGCATGCGGTCGAGGCCGATGTCCACGAAGTGAAAATAATCCCATTCCTGTTCGGTCAGCAACCAGCGCACCACCGCCCACTGCTTGCCGCACATATTGAAAATCTCTTGCTTGAGCCAGTCTTTTTTATCGGTGCGAAAGTTTTTCACATCGACCGGATATTCGCCGACCAGCTCGTTGATCTTCGCTTTGAGCGATGGCGGATAAGTGAAATCGTTCTTCACCGTGTCCGGCGTAAGAAAGCAACCAATGCTGATGCCGTTCACCTTGCGTGGAGGATAGTTGGGTGGCACGCCGACGATGATCGACTTCTTCCCTTCCCGCGCCAGCTGGTCCCAGATGGCGAGCGCCTTGATCGACGCCGAGTTGGCGAAGGCGAGCTTGTCGTAAGAATAATCGGAACGATTGCGGAATCCATACACGCCGAGCGAACCCGGGTCCTGGCTGGTGCTCATGCACATCCAGGCGGGGACGGTGATGGGAGGGACCACGCTCTCCAGCCGCCCGTAAACTCCCAGGTCCATCAGGCGGCGCAGGTTCACCAGGCGCTCATCGCCAAAGATGACTTCGGGTGCGGCGCAATCGAGTCCGAGTACGCAGATTTTCATGTCGTCAGAACTCTTGGTCAGGCCTCACAGCAACGACGCGCCTTCCATGGTGGCGGGCGCTGTCACCCCGAGATAATTCAGGATCGTGGGCGCCAGATCGATGATTCGCGCATGGTTGTGCTGCGCCGCGCGATTCATGAATAAAATACCGGGCACCGATTCCGGATCGACAATGTGGTCCCCGCTCCAGCGGCGCAGGTTGTCTTCCAGCAGGGAATGTGCGAAACCGCCCACCGCACTTTCCCAGGAGACCCGGAAACCACGATGAAAATTTACCAGCAGGTCCGGCGAGTTCTCCACAAACGCTCCCGAGTATAACTCCTCGCGGCGCGACACACTGCGAATAGCACTCCGCTGGGTGTGCGGATCCGGAAAATCGGCCAGGCCAGACTGAATCGCATTGCGCACCCGTTCGGCTTCGCTTCCCTCTTCCAGAATCCCGCCGCCCTCGCGGCCCTTGAAATTCAGATAAATGCCGCCCAGGCCAACCGCATAAGCGTAGGTTTTCGACCAGTCCACCGCGGCAAATCCCTCGCCCAGCTCTGCTCCCGGCTTGCGACTGTCTTTTAGCGTAAGCAGGCCGTTCTGGCACAACCAGGTGTTGGTGTCGAAAGCGCGCCGGAAAGTTCCGAAGCCGTGATCGGAAAGCACGATCAGTAGCGTGTTCTCATCCACCTTGCCGAGTACAGAACTGAGCAACGCATCGCAACGCCGGTAGTGTTCTTCGATCCGGGTGGCAAGTTCGGGCGAGAGGTCGGGTTCGAAACCGGGATGTTCACGATCGCGGAAACGCCACAGCATGTGCTGCACCCGGTCCGGGGTGTCGAACAGCATGAAGAACAGACCTTCGCTGAAGCGGTCGAGTTCAAAACGCATGGTGCGTTCGCGCTCGCCCAGCACGAGTTCACAATGCTGCAGGTACGCTGCTTCATCCAGGCGGCCATTGTTCAGGCCATTGTGATCTTCCGCCATGCCCAGCGTGGAAAACAGGCCAATTTTGTCAGCCAGTTCGCGGGCGTAATCTGACGGAGAAGAAACTGGAAACATGGGAGCCGCCGGATCGAAGTTGACGGCGGAAACATAGAATTCGAGATGCGGCTCCAGTTGCCGCACATAAAAGCGCGCGATGCCGGTCACCGATTGCAGCATGGAGAACTTGAATTTGAATCGTACCCAATCGCTCCAGCCTTTTTCCGGAACTTCAATATTCGAGGGCGAGCCTCCGGTGTGAATCGCCAGCTTACGCGCTGCCTTGTCCACCCGGACGCGTATTTCGCAGGAAGTATCTGCTGCCGGCGAGACCTTGGTGTTGCGCGGCCCGATCACGCGGGTTGTAATCTCAGCGCCGTTGTCGAGAAAAATAAGCTGCTCGTTCTCTTGCGCGACCACCGCCCGGTCCTGCGTGTAAAAGGTGCCTTTACTCTGGCTGCCGCGCAGGTCCGGCACCCCCACGCCGGCCAGCATGCGGCCCTGCATTGCCTCGGGAGGAAAGGTGCAGGGACAGCGCAGAATGGTGCTGGGAATACCCACTGCCGAAAGCGTCTGCCACACCGGCACGCCGCTCCGCCGGTTTACCACCCGCGGCTGGGCCAGCATGCTTTTCGGCCGCTCGAACCGGGTCAGCGCGACATCGGGCAAATAGGTTTTGGGATCGCGAGAGATGAAGTCAAAAATTCCGTGTCCGCCCGGATTGGTGCCGGTGGCAAACGATGACCAGGCCACGGGAGTCTGTGCGGGATAAGTTGTCTGCAGCCGCGAGTAGCTGCCGGAGGCCCGGATTTTCGCCAGGTTGGGGAGCTCGCCGCGTTGCAGCATTGCTTCCACAATGCCGGGTTCGAGCCCGTCCAGACCGATGACGATAACTTTTCTGTGCAAGCGGAGGACCCGAAGTTACGGAGTTCCTTTGGGGATTTCCTTGGGAGCGTCAACGGCGGCAGGCGGAGCCGAGCGGCTGAACTTCCGCACGACCTTGAAAAAGATCCCAACAACCTTGTTCCAGAAGAGCAGCAGGAGGCCGAGCAGGCTGGCCAGTCCGGAAGTCACGGTCATCACCTGGTCGGGACCACCGTAAAGTGCCAGCAATTCAATTCTCATGAATATTCCTCTGCTCTGTTCCCGGGTTCGAAAGTGTTGTAACTATTTCTTTCCATTTTAACATCGCCCGCATTTCGTTCCCCAGTAGCAGAGTAGTTCCCGTGTTACGGAAGATAAGTTGCGGAAGACTTTCACGGATTCGCCGCCTTGGCCGACTGCGGCCGGGCTCCAGCTTCCTGGACCTGTATCTGGTATGGCAACTGGACCCCAGACTGCCCATTCCAGTCGGATACGCGGATATTCAATTTTACTAGAGACTTACCGCCTTCCGGCACCAAAATCTCGAGCCGTGCGTCGGTATTCACGCCGGGATTGATGTCGTCATTCACGCAGATATCGTCGAAGGCGTCAGGAGTTGGGTCGGCGAGTCCAGGCTCCGGGGTGTGATCGTCGCCCGGATTCCGGCAACTTTGGTAGGGCAGCCCATTCTCGTCCACAATCGCGATCACCGGATCAAGCCGGGCTAACCGGACAAGTTGCTGGCCGCGGACCTCGACGGTCAGCGTGGATCCAGCCTGCGCCTCCATGCGGTAGGAATCGTCGATGGCTGGCGAGGCTCCGCGTCCCAGCCTGTTCGGATGAAGACTACTCTCCTCGACCTTGAACCGGCCGTCGCGCAAGGCGATCGAGGTTGGCGCCGCATCCCGCTCAGCAGACCGCGCTAACAGCGCTTCCAGCCGCGCGTCCAGCCCACGCGCAGCCTGCTGCCCGTCGGGAGTGTTGATCAGATTGTTGGTTTCACCGGGATCATGCACCCAGTCATAGAGCTGGTCTCCCAGTTCCTTGTGCACAATCAGGTGCCAGCGCGCGGTTACCACCGATTTCATGGGACCGTCAGCCGTGGTCGCTACCAGCTTCCCCACCGACTTGCTCTCGTTGATCACGATGTTGTGTTTTGCGACTTCAGAGAGGGCATCGGGCCAGCCCGGCTGCGCGGGCGTTTGCCAGAGCGCGCTCAATGCCGGCCCGGGAAATGTGCTCTGTCCGCCGTCGCCCAGCAACTCCATGATCGTAGCCGGAAGGGCCGAGTTGGTTACCGGCACTGCCACGCGAATTCCCGCTGGAACATGCCCTGGATAGTGGACGACCAGGGGAACGTGAATCAGTTCCCAGTAGAGCGCCTTGCCGTGCGTTCTCAGATGGTGCTGGCCCAGCGATTCTCCGTGGTCGCCGGTAATCACGACCAGCGTATTCCGGCCCAAACCGCGGCGCTCGAGCTCATTCATCAGCTGGCCAATGTAGTCATCCACATACTTCACGCCATCGTCGTAGGCGTCCATGTTGGTTTGCTGCGGCCATGCGGGCTTGGGATAAGCGCGCGGCCCGCCGTATGGATCGTGCACGTCGAAATAGTTAAGGAAGGCCAGGAAGGGCCGCTGGCGATCACGATCAATCCACTCCAGAGTCTCCTGATTGACCGCGTCGGCGCGCTTGCGGATTCCGAAAGCACCGCCATAGCTGCCCGAGCCTTCTGCGCCCTGGTCCAGCAAGGATGTAAAACCAAACTTGCGCAGCACACGCTTGACCAGGCTGCGGTCGCTGCGCTTGAGATAGATGCGGGCAAACTCGCGGCCATACAGCGTGCGCACGAACATGTCGCTGGCCGAATGAAAGTAGTCTTCGAAGTGGATGAAGCCGCGTCCGAAACCGAGGTCGTGGGTAAAGTAAGTGCGATTGGCGGAGAAGGCCCCGGTGCGGTATCCCTTCTGCATCAGGGCTTCACCCAGCGTGGGCAGCCCGTTGGCACTCATTGCCGCCCCACCGGCGATCGACATTTGCCTGATCTTGTCCATGCCGTGCTCGTACTGATAGCGGCCGGTCAGTAACGAAGCGTGCGAGGGAAATGTCCAGGAAGAGGTTGCAACCGCATTCTCAAAGAGCACGCCCTCGCCGGCGATGCGATCGATATTCGGAGTCGTGGGCCGGGCGTATCCATACGATGAGAGATGATCGGCGCGCAATGTATCCACCACGATGAACAGAACATTGGGCGCGCCCGCAGCCGCCGCCGGCAATTTGCTCACGGCGCGGGCTTCGAGCAGCCAGTGGCCACCCTGAATTCCGGCGAACGCCAGGACCCCGGCCGCAACCACCCAGGGGAAGGTTCGCCTTAAAAAATGCAGAGCCGCCGCTTCCTGCTTCGCCACCCAGCGGCTGAAGGCAACTCCCACACCGGCAGCCAGCAACAGGCAACTGAGGTGGGAGAGACGGGCTGTGACTGTGAGCCAGTCGTACAGAGTAAGCGCGGTCAGCAATGCGACGACGGGCTGCAGCGGGCGGAGTTTCGGGACCAGCCGCGCCACCGCCCACAATGCCAACGTCAATACACCAAACAGAATGAGATCGACGAGGGGCGAAATCCAAATGATGGGTTCGGAGACGTGCAAAGTCGGTCCCCACCGCGCCCAATTGATTCTCTGGAAAAGCAGCAGCCCCACGCCCTCCACCAGGCCAGCCACGATGGCAAACCATATGGCGAGAAGCAGGAAGGGTCCAAGGCCCGGGCGGGACCCGGCGCTGGTGGATGGAACCTCGCCTGTCGTTGGGTTACGCGACACTCAAACCAAGTTTACGCCTAATAAGGATCAGGACAATTGACTATGCGGGCAGGAACTACGACAACTCGGAGCGGTAGAAATGGCGGCGCTCAAAAAGGTTCATCGGCAATTCGAAGATCTTGGTCTCCCCAGGGGCAAAGGAAAATTGCTTGCCGCACTCGGGGCCGGGGCAGGTCGCGCTCAGCTTTTCCTTGTTGGTTTCTCGCGTCATTTCCCGTTCGACGACAACCCAGGTTCCGCACTTGGGGCAAGTGATGCACGAACACACGATCCGGTCAGACATTTTACCTAGTGTAAATGATTTTGCGTTTCCGGGAATCCCGAAGGGACAGTTCACTCCGCCTGCTTTTTCCCCTTCCGCATTTCCCATTGGATATGGCGCAGAATGCCCAACCAGGCCTCGACATCCCGGGCCGAAAGCCGGAGGCGGCGGACCATGCGGCGAATTCGTTGCTCGGTATCGGCCGCTCGCTGCGGCAGCATGTAACTGCTGGTGCTCAGAACATCGGCCAGCAAAGGCATTATGCGCGCGATGTCGCCGGCGGTGGCAAGCGCCTGCTTCTCTCCTGCCGCTTGCGCCCGGCTGTTGCGAATCAACTCGTACAGACACACCGCCACCGCCTGGCCCAGGTTCATCGAAATGTGCTCCTCCCGGGTGGGAATGCGGACCAGCCAGTGGCAGTAGCTGAGGTCATCCTTCGAGAGCCCGTACCGCTCCGAGCCAAATAAAAGGGCCACGTTGCCGGAAGTCATGTGTCTGCGGATCAGACGCCCGCCGTACTCCAGTCGCCGCAGGGGATGCTGCACTTCCCGGTGCCGCACTGCGGTGGTCCCGACCACGAGTGTGCAGTCGGCCACGGCGTCGGCAACGCTATCGTATTCCTCGGCGCTGGCCAGCAGTTCCGCCGCGCCGACCGCGGAGCGCGCCGTACGGAAGGCCTTCTCGTAAGGATTCACCACCCGCAGACGGGAAAAGCCAAAATTGCTCATGGCGCGGGCCGCGGCGCCGATGTTGAGAGGATTACGCGACGATACCAGCACCACGCGCAGACGGTCGAGTTTAGGAGAGACGGGCAAGACTGCCCATTCTAATGTAGGCGGGAGCGTCCTCGCTCGCGCCGGGTCACCGAAGACCACGAAGGGGCGGGTGCCCTCACCCGCCCAGTCGAGCGCAGCTCGACCAGGTTTGTCGGGACGCAAAATAGCGGAGCTTCGCTCCGCCGGACAGCCGGGGGCGGCTGTCCCCACGTAGGCTGTGGTTACTTGTGCACGGACTCAGCCACGCGAATCAACGTAGGAAGCACTGTGCCAAAGCCATCCTTCTGGGGATCGCCAAAGGAGAAATAGATTTTGCTGTAGAGCGGATACAGCTCTTCATATACAGCCTGCTCGGATTGATCAGGCTCGAACACGCGGTGTGACGGGCAAATCTTCTTCTGCGCTTCCTCAATGGTCTTGAAAGTCCCTGCCGCCATGAAGGCAAAAATTGCAGAACCCAGGCTGGTCACGCTTTTACTCGGCACCAGCACCGGCCGCCCCAGCACATTGGTATAGACCTGGTTCAGCACGTCATTTTTCTGCGGAATACCACCTGCGTTGATGACGCGCTTGATGTTCACCCCGTGCGCGGCCATGCGATCGAGGATCACGCGCGTGTGAAATGCAGTACCTTCGATGGCGGCAAACAATTCGTCCTGGGCGGTGCTTTGCAGGTTCCAGCCCAGGGTGATGCCGCGCAGGTTCGGATTGACCAGCACGGTGCGGTCGCCATTGTCCCAGGTCATGCGCAGCAGCCCGGTTTGTCCGGCGCGATACTTATCGAGCCCCTGGTTCAACGTTTTTACATCAGTGCCGGCGCGGGTGGCGATGGCATTGAAAATATCTCCGACGGCGGAGAGGCCGGCTTCGATCCCGGTGCGGAGCGGGTGCACGCTTCCCTGCACCACGCCACACACACCCGGAACCAGGTTGACCGACGGCGTGATCCCGATGATGCAGGTGGAGGTCCCGACCACGTTCACCATGTCATCGGTGCCGCAGCCGGCGCCGATCGCGTCCCAGTGCGCATCGAAGGCGCCCACCGGAATCGGAATGCCCGCCTTCAGCCCGAGTTTTTCGGCCCACTCCCTGGAAAGTGTTCCCGCGATCTGGTCGGAAGCCGCGTATTCGCCGTCCAACTTTTCACGCACACCCGCCAGGAGCGGATCGACTTTGACCAGAAACTGCTCCGGCGGCAGCCCTCCCAGGGCCCGGTTCCATAGCCATTTGTGGCCCATGGCGCAGATGCTGCGTTTTACCTTCTTGGGATCGGTGATGCCGCACAGCGTGGCCGCCACCATGTCGCAGTGTTCGAAGGCGGAGACGAACTCCGAACGTTTTGCAGGATTATGCCGGAGCCAGTGCAGAAGTTTCGAGAACCCCCACTCCGACGAATACACCCCGCCGCACCAGTTGATGGCTTCCAGTCCCTCGCGATGAGCGGCCGCCGTGATCTCCGCCGCTTCACCCTTGGCCCGGTGATCGCACCAGAGGTAGTATTCGCCGAGAGGCTGCAGGCCCTTACCCACGGGAATCACAGAAGAGCCGGTGGTATCGAGAGCGATGGCTTCGACTTGATCGCCGGAAATGCCGGCCTTGTTCACTGCCTCGCGAGTGGCGGCGGCCAGGGCGCGCATGTGATCTTCATGCGCCTGAGTGGCGTATTCAGGGTCTTCGCGTTTGCGGTGCAGAGGATATTCGGCGACCGCGGATTCGAGCAGCCCGCGCTCGCTGTCCACGATGGAGACGCGCACGCTGAGAGTTCCGAAATCAACTCCCGCCACGATGGCCATCAGCAGGCCCCGTTGTTCCCCGGATGCTGGTACATATCCCAGTGCAGATACCGGGTGGTGGCTTCGTAAACGGCAGGCGCCACGCTCGAGAGGTTGGCGGCCACGTGATGCTCGAAGCCGTTTTCGCAGATGTAGTGCAGCAGCTTCTGCATCTGCGGAATCTCAACCACGCCGGCGCCGCCGAAGGTATTGAGCGGGTCGTCAGTAAATCTGCCTTCACCGACGTAGCCCCGCATCTTGCCCGCGGTATCGTCGGTGGAGAAGCGGGCAAAGCTCATCTTCTCCGGCTTGATCAATCCCACGCAGGTGCCGAAAGTATTTTCCTTGCCCACGGTGCCCGCAATGATCTCCTGGAAATCCATCTTCACCGAGCGGAAAAAGTGCTTGGGCAGATTGGAGCAGTGGAAGCAAACCGCCTTGTTGGGATCCGAACCGTAGTTGTTGTTCCAGTCGAGCAGCGCCGACGGTGTTTCTGACGCCAACCGCAAGGCATGCATGCCGAGCACGCCGCAAATGTCAACTTCGCAGGCACTCGAAAGCAAACCATCGCTCATCATGCTCATGACCGTGCACGGCACCACGCCGAGATTTTCCTCGATGGAAGTCCAGCATTGCACCGCGCTGATGGCCACTTCGGTGGATGCCATCCAGTGATCGACCACGGCGCCCAGCTTGGCCATCTTCATCAAGGCGGCTTCGGGCACTCCGCTGGCATCCACGTATTTCTTGATGGCAGCCAGTTTGGCCTGCGCTGCGTCGTCGTTGTCCTTCATGCGCTCGATGCGTCCCAGTACTTCGGAGAGGTCGAGGGTCTCGATCGAGATGCCCTGCCCTTCGAGAATTTTCTCGCTGTAGCGGACCGTATTGAAAGCCGTGGGGCGCGCTCCGATCGCTCCCACGCGCAGGTTACGGAAGCCATTTACGACGCGGCAAACTCCCGCGAACCATTGCAGGTCTTTGGCGAATTCGGGCGAGTCCGGACTCTCCGTATGCAGCGTGGTGATGGAATAAGGAATGCCGTACTGCCGCAAATTATTGCAGGCCGACATCTTGCCGCAGAAACTGTCGCGGCGGAAGGCGATCGTCATCTTTTTCGGATCGTCCGGCGTGGCTTGGATCAATACCGGGACGCGCAAGTCGGCCAGGCGCAAGGTATCGGCAATCGCCCGCTCTTCCCCGAAGTTCGGCAGAGTCACGATGATGCCGTCGATGCGGTCGCGATTGCGTTTGAAAAGATCGGCGCAGCGCCTCGACTCTTCCCGGGTCTCGACCGCGCCGTATTTGCTCTCTTCCGGAGTCAGCGCCACCACGTCCATGCCCGCGGCGGTCAACACCCGCAGCATTTCCTCGCGGCCGCTTTTGGCCAGGTGATCGGGGAAAAAGCCACGGTTGCCCACAATCAGGCCCATCGTCATTTTTTTGTTCGCCATATCCTGCCTTCTATGAAATCGTTCGCCTTACGCGTGTCGCCGGGGGGAGAATTTGACGCAATAGGCCAGTCCAATGACCAGGAGCACGGCGCCCCACCACACATTGGCGTGCAGGTTGAACAGGACTATGTCCGGATTCACTGGAGGATTTACCACCTGATAAATTCCTGCAGCACAAATCAACGCGCCATTCACCGCCAGCGAAACGCCAATAAAAAACCAGATCGAAATCATGCCGTGCACCTCTGCTCATCAGACGTATCAGCTTTACCGTAGCGCCGGCATCTTGCCGGCTGTCCCGAGGGCGTCTCGCCCTCGACCACTACCAGAAAATAATATTCAGCACAAAGAACACGACCACCACGATGCCCGCCCAGAAAAGCGGCTTCTGGTACAGGGGCACGTCCCCAATGGAGGGAATTTCCGTCTGCCCATACACCAGGCCGGTTAATTGGCTGTCAGGCACAGGTTTCGTGACCAGACTCACAGCCACGGTCACGGTTACGCAAACCAGAAAAGACCAGAGCGCCTGGTACATGTCCTGCGCCAAAGCCTTGGCATGCGGCGAGAGCGCTACATAACGCAGCGCGCTGGGATCGACCTTGACCCAGGCCCACATGCCGACCGACGAAACCGTCCCGCACAGTAATCCCCAGAAGCCGCCCGGACCGGTCGCCCGCTTCCACAACATTCCCAGGATGACCGTGCCAAACAACGGCGCAATGAAGAAGCTGAACAGGGCCTGCACGTAGTCCATAATGCTGGCGGACCGCATCACCAGGTACGCCGTGCCTACGCTGATCAACACTCCGAACACCGTGGAGTAGCGCCCCATGTTCACGTAATGATGGTCGGTCCCCTTGCTGTTGATCAGGGGGCGGTAGATGTCATAGGTCCAGACGGTAGTGAACGCGCTGACATTGCCGGCCATGCCCGACATGAATCCCGCGATCAGCGCGGTGATTCCGAGGCCCAGCAGACCGGGACCGCAGTAACGGGCCAGCATGAGGGGGAGCACATCGTTGTAGCTGTGGCCTCCGGTGACCGTCGCCACTGATTCCGGAACCAGCTTCATCGGCAGCAGGCCCAGACCCAGAAGACCGGGAAGGATCACGATGATCGGAACCAGCATCTTGAATCCGGCGCCGATAATGGGAGCCATTTCCGCGCTGCGAATGTCTTTCGCCGCCAGGATGCGTTGCACCACCAGGAAATCCGTAGTCCAGTAACCCATCGAGATCACGGAACCGAGTCCGAAAACAATGCCGGTCCAGTGAATGCCCATCGGGTTGGAGGTGAACGAGCCCAAACCCGACCAGAGATGGACGTACTGTTCCGAGGCTCTCTGCGTGATCAGTATCTTGAGATGGCCCCAGCCGCCGGCTTCATACAATCCCAGGATCGGAATGAGCAGGGCGCCTGCCCAGATGAGGAAGAATTGCAGCACCTCGTTAAAGATGGCCGAGCGCAGCCCGCCCAGGGTCACATAAATGGCAACCGTGATGGATGAAACCCAGATGCTGAAGTTGATGTCCCAACCCAGCACGATTTGCATGACCTTGGCCATGGCAAACATGTTGACGCCGCTCATGAGCACGGTCATGAAGGCAAATGAAATGGCGGAGAGGGCGCGGCTGGGCTCGCCGAAACGCAGCTTCAAATATCCCGGGACCGAGTGCGTCTTGGAAATGTAGTAGAACGGCATCATCACCAGCGCCAGGAAAAGCATGGCGGGAATGGCGCCGATCCAATACCAGTGCGTCGCCAGAATGCCGTATTGGTAGGCCGAGCCCGCCCAGCCCATCAACTCGAGCGCGCCCAGGTTGGCGGAGAGAAAACTGAGGCCGGCCACCCATGCGGTCATCTCGCGCCCGGCCATGAAGAAGTCTTCGCCGGTGTTCGCCCGCCCGCGCAGGTAGAACCCAATCGCCAGAACCAGGACGAAGTAGAAAGCAATGATGACAAAATCCACCGGGGACAAATGCACAAGCTGCGTTTCGACGAACATCGCCAAAGCTGGCATCATTTGTTTTCCTTTGCCTGCCCGTAATACGCGCTGGACCCGTGCTTCCGCAAATAGTGCTTGTCGTGCAACCCGCGTCCGACCGCTTCGGCCCCGGGATTCAGGGTGACTGTAAAGTATGCCATCCGCGCCACCGCTTCCAGAATCACCGCGTTATGCGCCGCAGTGGCCGGGTCCGGCCCCCAGGCAAACGGGCCATGGTTAGCCACCAGAACGGCCGGCACCGAGGCATACTCCAACTTCTCAAAGGCCCGAACAATAGCATGTCCGGTGTTTTTCTCATACTCGGAGGCGATCTCGGCGTCCGCCATCACCCCGGTGACCGGGACCGGGCCATGGAAGGAGTCGGCATGGGTGGTGCCAAAACATGGGATCGGCCGACGTGCCTGGGCCCACGAAGTCGCATATTCGGAGTGAGTATGAGCCACGCCACCAATTCCCGGAAAGGCCCGATAGAGGACAAGATGAGTGGGCAGGTCGGAGGAGGGCCGCAAATTGCCTTCCACTATCTTGCCCTCGAGATCGGTAACCACCAGGTGCTCTGGTTTCATGGCCTCGTAGGGAACGCCGCTGGGCTTGATGACGACCAGTTTCTGGTCGTGGGAGATGCCACTGGCATTGCCGAAGGTATAGAGGACTAATCCCCTTCGCACCAATTCCAGGTTCGCTTCCAGCACCTCTTCCCGCAGCCGAGGCAACAGCATAGTGAGCTTTTATCCGAGGAATGCGACGAGTTGATGAGTAATCGTTTACTATGCGAAAAGTCAAAATAGTGTACGTAACCGCTTTTGTCAATCACGGAATTACCTTCGGTTCGCGATTTTCTTCCTGCCCGCTGGTTAGTGCTGGAATTTCAATGCAATACCCGTGGCCTGGTCCCCGCCCAGGGGTATTTTTGAGGTTTATAGCAAACGTTATCTCCATTCTTCCGCCTGGCCACTGCGAATACCGCCCTCTCTCTCTGCTCCCTGGGAGGCTCGGCACCCCGCAACCCATCACTCTCATCTCGGACGCAGAACGTCGGTATGCTCCTCTCTTCCGCCCAGCCTCGTTTCTCCGGCGTCGCCTTTCCTACGCCTCCGGGATAACGTTTCCCATGCTAGAATTCCGCCATCGCTCCACCTGCCTGCTGATCGTATGGACATCCGGGAAATCGCGAAACGGGCCAGAGTGTCAACCGCCACTGTCTCCCGCACCATCAACCGGGTTCCCACCGTCAACCCCGCCTTGGCCAAGCGAGTGTGGAGCGTAATCGAGGAACTTGGATATTATCCAAATACGCAGGCGCGGGCCCTGGTTTCCGGGCGCAGCAGGATTTTCGGTCTCATCATTTCTGAAATCACCAACCCCTTCTTTCCGGAAATTGTTCAGGTTTTCGAAACCATTGCCGTCCAGCACCGCTACGAAATCCTTCTCACTTCGACGGGAAATGATCCAGCCCGCATGGAAAGTGCGGTGCGGCGGATGATCGAGCGCCGGGTCGAGGGCGTAGCCATTCTGACTTTCGGTATGGAAGAGGTGCTGCTCGAAGACCTGAAACTGCGGAAGGTGCCCCTGGTCTTTGTCGATGTCGGGCCGGCGCGCCCGCGGGTCAGCAACATCCGAATCGATTATCTCAACGGCATCCGCCAGGCGGTGCAACATCTGGCTGCGCTCCGCCACGAGAAAATCGCGTTCATTACGGGCCCCTTGCGTTTGAAATCCGCGATGGCCAGAAAACAGGCGTTCCTGCGCTCCATGCAGGAAATCGGCCTCGAAGCGGACCCGCGACTGGTGGTCGAAGGCGACCATACCCTGGAAGGAGGAATGGCGGCGTGTACCCGATTGCTCGCCGGCCCCGTCCGCCCCAGCGCTGTGCTTTGTTCGAACGACATGACCGCGATCGGCGTGATGCGCGAGAGCCATGACGCCGGCATTTCAATCCCCCGCGACCTCTCGGTGATCGGGTTTGACGACATCCGCCTGGCCCAGTTTGTGATTCCTCCGCTCACCTCGGTGCAGATGTCGCAGCCCGAACTGGCGCGGCTGGCTTTCAATGCACTCCTGGCTGAAGTGGAGCGCGATGCGCCGGCACCCAACGGGACCGACTACGTGCTCAAGACAAATCTTGTGCTGCGGGAATCGACCGGCCTGCTTGCGGGTGCATCGAAGCCGGCGGAAAAGCGGTAGCTCCAGGAAAGATGGAACACCCGTGACCACCAAGGACACGAAGGTACACGAAGAAAATCATCGCGATTAAGCCCTTCGTGATACTTCGTGTCCTTGTGGTTGATGCATTTTGTGGGTCGTATCGTGAAATTGGCCCACCCCGTCGCTTCCTACTCCAGGGACAGCGTCAGCTTGGTCACCGACGCCGGCGGAAAACTGTAACTCAGAACTGCTCCCTTAAAATCGAGCGTCCTGGTCTGTGGACTGATTACGTTCGGTTCTGCAAATGTGTTGTGGGCGTGAATGTCCGAACTGGCCAGGGTCGTGGCTGTACCCGATTTCAAACCTGCGCCGCGCACCCCGACCCTGGTTTCGCGGGACGCGCTCACATGAGGATTCACCACCGTCAGCACCAACTCCTTGTCATGCAGAGAGGCTGAACCTCGCAAGCCCCAGAATGACGCAGGCTTGCCATCGCGGTCATAGTTCACCGATGGGGCGGAGAATATCGTCCGCAGAGCTTGTCCACCCTGGTGTGCGGCATACATTCCAAAAACATGGCCCACCGGAGTGACGCAAAACTTGTCTTCATGCGCCAGGTACAAACTGTTCAGACAATTAATGAGCTGGGCGCAATTCGCCATGGCAACTTTTTCCGGGTGACGGTTAAAGGTATCGAGCGTGAGCCCGCTGAACACCGCATCCCTGAGGGTCGGGATTTGTTCGAGGATGTCGCCCGGCGTGGCCTCGCTGCCGGGACGGTACCAGGGTCCCCATTCGTCCACCACCAGTTTGATGGAATGTTCGTGGTCGAATTCTCCCATCGCCAGCCAGTGTCCGTTGATCAGAGACTCCATGACGTCGCCCTGGCGCAGCAGTTCGTACCAGTCCACTGCATCGAACTTGAGCGCGTCGCCTTTGCCCTCGAACCAGTTGCTGGTGCGCCCCCGGCTCAGGTTCCAGGCATAGTAGTGAAGCGCCAGCCCGAAGATGGATCGAATGTCCCCGGGAGAATGGCGCACAATCTCCTCCAGAAATCCGCGCGTCCAATCCCATTTATCGTCGTTGGGTCCGGAGGCCACGAACGACAATTTCTGTCCATACTGCGGCACCCACGCCGTATAGCGGCGAAATTCCACGGCGTATTCCTGCGCCGTAAAGTTTCCACCGCACCCCCACGACTCGTTTCCCACGCCCCAGTAACGTACCCCGAAAGGCTCGGAGTACCCGGCGGCAGCGCGCATATCGGCGAGGGTCGTACTGCCCGCGGGCGAATTGCAATACTCCACCCAGCGGTAAAATTCGGCCGCGGGAAGGCTGCGAACATTGGCCGCGAGATAAGGCTGGCTTCCGATCAGCTTGCAGAACTGCATGAACTCATTGGTCCCGAACTGGTTGGGATCGTATTTGTGGCTGGCCGGGCCGGCTGCACCTTCCGCCTGCTCCCAGAAATTCGTGCGCCGCGGACGCTTCTCAGCGGGGCCAATGCCATCGCGCCAGTCATAGCTGTCGGCAAAGCATCCGCCCGGATAGCGCACGACCGGAGCTTTGATCTTCCGCATTTCCTCAACCAGCTCTTTGCGGATGCCATCTACGTTTGCAACCTTGGACTTCTCGCCCACCCAGATGCCATCGTAGATCACTCCGCCAAGGTTCTCGGCGAAGTGGCCGTAGATGTTGGGCGAGATCGTTCCCAGAGGCTCGCCCAGGAGGACCTCGATGCGCGAGTCGTCGCCCATGATGTCGGCGGCGGCAAACGGCGCCGCGGGGTTAAGCCACAGGTAGCCTGCACCCGCCACACTGCTGCGAATAAATTCCCTGCGCCCGATCATGCTCACGCTCCCCACTGAATGACTGCGTAGGAGCGGGCGGGCACTTCGAACTTCGCCCGCCCTCCCGCGATGGAAGGTTTGTCCAGCGTCCGCGGCGACACTTTTTGTGGCGACTCGAAACTGTTGAAGGCTTTCAGGTCATCGCCGGTGAGGAGCACCGATGACAGGGTCCGCGCCGGCGCCTTGTCCTGCCAGTTCACTTCGACGGCGTGCGCCTTCGACAGGTCCCGGTTGAGAACGAAGAGGGAAAATTTGCCGTCGTCCGCGCTAACGGTGCCGGCAACATCCAGGTAAGCAACCTGACCCATGCCCGAAACTTCATACGTGGGAGATTCCACCAGAAGGTTGAGCACCGAGCCGCGGGCAAATTGCAGCGCCCAGCTGTAGGGATAGAAAATGGTCTGCCGGAACAAACCGTTCGGGTTGGTCATGATAGGAGCAATGACGTTGATCAACTGGGCCAGGCACGCGAGTTTCACCCGGTCGGCATGGCGGATCAGCGAGTTGAGAATCCCGCCCACCAGCAGGGCATCTTCCAGGTTGTAAACCTCTTCCAGAAGATGAGGCGCCTCCTGGCCATGCCCATTCACCGCGTCACCGCTGCGCGCGCGATACCAGACATTCCACTCGTCAAACGAGAGCCACAGTTTTTTGGGAGAGCGCTTGTGCCCCTGCACCAGATCGCAGACCGCAATGGTTTCCGCAATCTGTTTTTCCATGCTCAGATTCATGGCCAGAAACTTCGAACTGTCGCCACCGGTTTCGGCCGGCGTATTTCCGATGTAGCGATGCAGCGAGAGCGCATCGACGTACTCGTAGCATTGCTCCAGGACCTCGCGGTCCCATTCCAGGTAGGTTGGCATGAAAGGCCCGCTTGATCCGCAGGCGATGAGTTGAAGGGATGGATCGATCGCGTGCATCTGACGCGCTGCATCCTGCGCCTTGAGCCCGTATTCGGTGGCCGTCATGTGGCCGATCTGCCAGGGACCATCCATCTCGTTGCCCAGGCACCAGTGCTTCACGTTGTAGGGTTCGGCATAGCCGTGCTTGCGGCGCAGGTCGCTCCATTGCGTTCCCTTCTCCACATTGCAATATTCCACCAGCGCGGCGGCCTGCTCCGCGGTTCCAGTGCCCAGGTTGAGGCCCATCAGGGGTTCGGTGCCCACCGCTTTGCACCACGCCATGAATTCATTGGTGCCAAACTGGTTGGTGTTGAGCGAATTCCACGCCTTGTCAAGCACATGCGGACGGTCCTGCTTGGGGCCGACGCCATCGAGCCAGTTGTACCCCGAGACAAAATTTCCACCCGGATAACGGATGATGGGAACTCCCAGGTGACGCACTTCGTCCATCACGTCCTTGCGGAAGCCGTTGGAGTCCGAAAGCTTCGAACCGGGATCGTAAATTCCCTCGTAGATGGCGCGGCCGAGTTGTTCCAGAAACGAGCCAAACAGGTTGCGATCAAGCGGGGCCACCGTGCGGCGCGAGTCCACATAAACTTTGACCAGATCGCCCGTGCTGGAGGCAGGAGTCTGGGCCGAAAGGAAACGGCCGAAGGCCAGATTGGCGGAACAGGCGATGCCGGCAGAAGAGACTTGACGCAAGAAACGACGTCGATTGGCGGAGAACATGTGGATTGCCTCCTGGGATGTGTTGGCCGGGGGAAATGGTAAACGTTTACCCGCACCGCCGCAAATACTTTATTGCAGACTCAATTCGATCGAAGCAATTTTTCAATTGGAAATGTGGATGCCCCACCCTCGCGCTGTTTGCAGGGTGGGACGCGCTGAGGCGTGCTCGTCCGATTCTGCTCAGATAGTTCTCGGATCCGGAAAGACCCCATCCTTTTCGCAAAAAACGCGAAAATGATGGGGCGCCCGTTTTATTCCGCGATGAGGCCCTCAATCAACGTCTTTTCAGTTGGAGGAAGCTGGCCCCGGCACCGGCTCCACTCCGGAGGCCGGTGTGATCGTTTCGGCGGACACGTGTCCGGACTGCGGCCGGTAGCCATTGCGCGTGCGAACCCGATAACTCTTCGCCTTGTCGCCCACCAGCTTCACCGTGATCGAACGCCATCCCCGATTCGGGTTGGCCTGGGGGTAGTAGCTCAGGGAATAAAGGTGCGCGAGGTCGTTGCGGATGGAGGCGAAGGCCTTCTGCTGTTGTTTCCAGGTCTTGGCAAAGTACGCTTCGCCGCCCGTGGCCGCACTCATGCGCTTGAAGACCGTGCTCGAAACCGGCTCCAGCTTGGCCTCTCGCGTACTGATCATATAAATGGGGATGCCCTTCGATTGCGCCAGTTCGGCGACATCTTCCGGCGGCACCATGCTGGCATTGTCCGGTCCGTTGGAAAACACGACGATGACTTTCCTGCCGGTATTCTGCCCCGCGTCCCGCACGGTCATCAGCAAGGCGTTGTAGAGCGCGGCATCGTCGCCCGCCACCGTGGTACGCACTCCGCGCAGCACCTGCGAGCGGTCTGCGGTGAGAGTGGCCCCGCGCGAAAGATCGCGGCTGTAGGAGTAGAACGCCACCCGGTCCGGACCATCGAGCGAGCGGACAAACTCGGCAATCGCGTCCTGCGCGAAAACAAATCCACGGTACATATAGTTGCTGGTGTCGAACAGGATGAAGACGTTGGCGCCTGCCATCATGGATCCGAGTTCCGATCCCAGTTCTGACGAGGTTTCTGGATCCCCGGAACCCTGCTGCAACCGTATGCGGTCCCCCGCCTGATCGCGGTCAGGCCCGCTCGAGGTAACTCTTCGAGTGGCTTCGTTGCCCTCGCCGAAGGTGGCGACTTTCTGCGTGATCCCATCTTCGCTCACCACAAAATCCGAGGGCCGCAGCCCGGTCACGTAGTTCCCCTTACGGTCCATGACGGCCACGTTCAGCTGCACCATGTCCACTTCGACGCGAATCTTGGTCTCAGCTTCAGTTTCCTGGGCTGGGGCCCGATGGATGGAGCCGAAGAAGACCATCACTACAAGCGAGAGAAAGAGAAGAAGTCGTTTTGCCATAAGCCTGTTCACCTGCCGTTTTCACCCGGCACCGGGGGTTGATAAAGTTTTGTATGCCCAAACGCTTTTTATTGACCGGTCGTAGTCAAGGCCACCTTGGGCAATGGGGTGATCTTGCCGCGCCGGAATTCGTCACCGGTTTCCCGCATGGCCCGCAACATGGCCGGCCAATCCTCGAAGTCGGTGGCAAAAATCTTTTCCACCATGCGATAGGTGAGTTCGGGGACCAGGCGGTTCAGCATGGCCGGCGAATAACCCAGCTCATCCGCCAGCCGGGCCCAGTACAGGTTGTTGGAGTCCCACGACTCCGCCAGCAGACGGCTGGAATAACCCATGAAAGCCGGAAAGGGCTTCACCTTGAGCAACTCCAGGGAGTAGCTTTGCGCCAGGGCAGGATGCGGCACTCCGAAATCGTTGGACAGCCGCTTCCAGCTGGTCTCCTCGGGATAGCGGGACGAAAGTTCCTCCAGTTCCTCCCCAGCCTTGCCCCAGTGGCCGCTTTGGCCGGGAAACTTCTGCCGGAATTCCGCCGCCAGGAAGAAAGTCTCGCCCGGCAACACTCGGGAAAGTGCATCTTCGACGGCGCCGGAGCTCAGGGCCCTCCCGATTTGCTCGGAGCGTTTCGGAGCCATGCGCTCGGAAAGAATATCCAGCACCGTCTGGCGCAATTTTTCATCCTGCGCGGCGGCAGTCAGTAGTTCCTCCCCGGTTCGTTGATAGAGAGTGACGGCGTGCAGCTCGTTTCGGGTAACTCCCCACCAGCGCGGCAGGGTGGCGCTGCTGACCAGGCCGGGCACCAGTTCATGCCAGATCAGGGCCTGCACATTTTCAGGCACGATAAAATCCTGCTCGGCTTCCGCCAGGACAAAGGGCAGGTCCGCCAGCGAGCCCGCCAGGTGAGCGCCTCCACCCGCCGGCAGGCCGGATCCGAATACGTGCGGCACATGCCAGGACTGTCCGCCTCCCATCGCCATTTCTCCCGAAAAATCGTGCGAGCGCACGAAAAGAGGATTGTTGAGAAGAATCTGCGCTCCCGGCGGTTCGTAGTAGGCATAGTTCAAGCCCACCAGGGTGTCTCTAAGGAAGGGGACGACCAGCCCGCGCGCCTCCACCAGCTGCTTTTTGGACTTGCTGGATTTGATGATCCTGGCCAGATCGGTTCGCGTCTGCAGAGAACTGTGACGCACGTTGTAGAACCCAGCCGCCCATTCGCTGCGCTCGCCACTGGTAAACATGGGGCGCGGCATCTCAAATTCCTTAAGCTGTCCGGCGAGGGGAAGAAGGCTATCGCCTACATCCTTGCCCTGGGCCAGTTCATTCAGTCCTTCTCCGAGGGCCAGCACGGTGTCGAGTGAGACCAGGCGCTGGCCATCGAGCACGGAGCGCATTCTGTCGGCCAGCTCCTTGCGGACTCTTTGACCGTCGGGAGTCGATTGACTCGGCCCGGCGAGCAGGGCGATCACTTCGTCCTGGGAAAGATTCGGACGTCCTGCGGCCGCCCGCCACAGCTCCCGCACCGAGGTGCGGGCGGAGTCGAAAAGCTGCGTCGAGGAGGGCACACCGGCCGCAAAAGGAGCGATCACCGCCTGCCAGGAGGGATTCAGATTGGCGGCGGAGATCTGACCCTGCCGCGCCAGGATTTGCCACAGACCCACGTTGGCCTGAAAGATGCCCAGCGCGTTGGCCCGCAGAGTGACATTGGAAACCCGGTCGATGACCGCCGCCACCTGCAGAAAACGGGTGATGGAATCATCGTTCAGGCCGCCGAACTCGGAAAAAGTCAGATATTGATTGCCGTACCGGGCAAAATTCTGCGCCAGCAACAGGACCGTTTGCGGACTCAAACGCCGCTCCCGCGGCCGGGCCCCATCGATTGCACTCAGCATCAGATAGATTGACAGGGGACCGTCTTCGGAACTTTGCCTGGAGAAGGCGAACAACGCCTCCACCAACTGGTCGGGATTCTTCCAGTGGCTGGCGCGTTTGGCCCACTTGCGCACTACCTTGGAATCGGTTTTCTGCCGGAGAATCTGCTCCCACACCTGCAGATTTCCCGGGACCAGGGGCTGGCCCGATGCATCCAGTTCAAGGCGGGTAACCAGCAGCAGCAGGTCGGGATCGGGCCGGAACACGGGCCGGGCCGGGCCGGCGCCAAGATCATTTCCGCGCAAAGCCTCGTAGAAACGAGACAGGCGGTGCGCGTCGGTGAAGTAAACCTGCTGGGCCGGGGTCAGGCGGGAGAGCGTGTCGTAATACGCGGCCAGCCAGCCGTCGTCCTTGGCCAGCAGGCGGGCCACGAACTCCTGCGGCGATTCCGGATTTGCTCCCGCCAGCTGCTTCCACGCCGATTCTGCAGCCGCCCCCCCCGGTACCACCATGCGTCCATTCCGAATGGAAATGTGACTGCCGTAAAAATCGAGAACGGGAGCGAAAGGAAGCAGCCGGGAGATGCCCGCAAATTGCCGCAGGCTGGCGCTGGTTTCGGTATCCATCCGCGCCATGGCCCAGTAAAGCCTGGCCAGAGCGGGGTCGTCGAGCAGCGCATCCAGGACGTCGTTCCCCTGGTCGTGCGAATCCTTCCGGGCCGCCTGGATCCAGTCATCCGGCGCAAACAGCAGCGGGACCGAAGTGGGGGCAAAATGACAGGCAAAAGGCTGGCCGCCCTGCAAGGTTTGCTCGAGTTGAGACAGGGGGAATCCGGAATCGATGGTCAGAAAGGCGCTTTCAGGATCGGCAGTCTCGAGGGCGGCATCCTTACCGCAGCCGCGCAGCCGGTAGCCAAGAATGTTCAGCAACGGCCCCGCCTGGTCGCAACCAGAGACTCGAATGACCCCTTGGGGGCCCGCCAGCGTGACCAGCGCCCTGGCCTGTTCAACGTACCGCTTCAGCAAAATCAGAAATTCCGTGGGCCTGCCCGCCTTGTCCTTGCGTCCCTGATAGCCTTCCACCGCAACGTTGCGCGCCAGCAGAGGCAGCACTTCTTCGAGGGAGATCTTCTGGCTGACGCCGGCCATGCGCAAAAACGAACGCAGCGGCCCCGGTATCACGACACTGGCGCCCGCCACCGGCGCCGGCTGCGGAACCTCAGATGACTTCGCGCTGGTGGAAGTGTCCGAACCCGAACCAGATGATGAATCAAGCGCGGCGCTGTAAACGCTTGTACACAGACACAAAAAGATGGGGAGAGAAGCCCTGAGCAGGAAACAAGGAGATTTCACGGCTGGCCCTTCTTTCGAATCTTAGACTCGATACCAAACGAGCAGGATGCCAGGGACTGAAGGGTTATTTGCAGCGAGTGACGTCAGGTTGTTGGCCCGGGCCCGCGTTCCGCCACCGCGCCGTTTTCGAACTAAGCCCGCATTTCTTTCCGCCCCCGGAGCCTAGATTTTGTGCCTGCCAAGATAGATCATCTTGCGCGCGCTGCCAACCCCTTTTTCGTCTTTTTTGTGGGCTCGCCTCCCCGGAAGGGACAAGCTCTTGGAAGTAACGCAGATTGGGCACTTTCGGAGGATGTCTCCAATTTGTCAAAACTCACGGAGGGCATCATCCCGCTGTGGAATTCCGGAAAGAATCAAGAAATTAAAGAATGGAGGGCGGGCGTCCCGCCCGTCGCACGGGCGTGGACGCCCGCGACCACATTCGGGCCGCGCTAAAAACTAGCCACCGCGGCCCGCAGTCCTTTTTCGTAGCCGTCGATCAGCTTGTCCCAGGTGGCATTGGCCTGGGCATCGATCAGCTTGCGGGCAGGATCGGCGTCGAACCAGGCCAGCGACTGGCGAATGCCCTGCGCGAAGCGGGTGGTGGCAACATAATCGGGAACGAAGCGCTTGATCTTGCTGTTGTCGAACACCACGCTGACCGCTTTGTCGCCAATCAGCGTGCCTTCCATTTCCGGCTGGCATGCCACCATGAAGTCGGAAGGAATATGCACGATCTTTGGTTCCACTCCGGCCGCAGCACCCACGATGCGGTAGAGCTGGTCCCAGCTCAACACCTCGTCGGTCGTGATGTGGAAGGCATGACCGATCGCCTGTTCGTGCCCCAGCAATCCGACAAACCCTTTGGCAAAATCGCTGTCATGCGTGATCACCCATAGCGAGGAACCATCTCCCGGAACAATGACCTTCTGCCCTTTCCGCATTCGATCTACCACAGTGTAGGAGCGCTCCCAGCTATTGATGACGAGCGGGATAAGATTCTCGCCGTAAGTAAGCGAAGGCCGGACAATCGTGATGGGGAATCCTTCCTCGCGGTAGGCTTTGAGCAAACGCTCCTCACAGGCGATCTTATTTCTCGAATACTCCCAGTGCGGGTTGGCCAGCGGCGTCGATTCGGTGATCAGGTAATCGGTGGCCGGCTTCTGATAGGCGCTGGCCGAGCTGATAAAGATGTACTGCCGGGTGCGTCCGCGAAACAACTCCAGGTCGCGCTCGATGTCCGCCGCGGTGAAGGCAATCCAGTTGACGACAACATCGAAGTGCCGCCCCCGCAACACCTGCGAAACCGACGGCGGATCATTAATATCGGCGCGCACCGTCTCGGCGCCAGCCAGCCAGTCGGCAGAGTGCTGTCCGCGGGTAAGCAGGGTGAGATTGATGCCGCGCCGCAGCGCCAGCCGGGTGCAGGCGCTGCTGACGATCCCGGTACCACCGATAAAGAGTACGTTCATGCGCGGCTATTCTAACCGAGACTATGTGCAGCCCTGAGCCCACGTGAGCTTCTATCACCAGCGGTGCTGCACCAGCGGGCGGATTCTCTCGTCGTAGATACGGCGCACCGCAGCCATAGCTTCCGGCGTGAGGGGCGAAAGCTCGGAAGCACCGCAGTTATCGGCTACCTGCTCCGCCCGCTTGCCCCCCGGGATGGCGCAGCTGACCGCGTCAAACATCAATATCCAGCGCAGCGCGAACTGGCTCATCGAGATGCCCGAAGGCAGTAGTTTCCGAATCTCTTCCACCGCCGCGAGGCCGGTCTCGTAGTCCACACCGGAAAATGTTTCTCCCACGTCGAAGGCCTCGCCCCGCCGGTTGAAGTTGCGGTGATCGTCGGCAGCGAACGTCGAGTCGCGGCGCAGCTTGCCGGTAAGCAACCCGCTGGCCAGCGGCACCCGCGCCAGAATGCCCACCCGCTTCTCTTTCGCTTTTGTGAAGAAGTCGTCAGCCGGACGCTGCCGAAAACAGTTAAAAATGATCTGCACCGTCTGCACCTTGGGAAACTCGATCGCCTTTAAGGCCTCTTCGACTTTCTCTACACTGACTCCGTAATAGCGGATTTTTCCCGCGGCCACCAGATCGTCGAGCATTCCAAAAACTTCGGGACGCGAATAGAGCGCGGTCGGCGGCCCATGCAGCTGGACCAGGTCGAGCCTCTCCGTTGAGAGATTGCGCAGGCTGTCGTCGATCCATGCCGACAGGTTCTCGCGGGTGTAGCCTTCCACCGTCTGCCGCGGCAGGCGCCGTCCCGCTTTGGTGGCTACGATGATTTCGTCGTTCTTGCGCTCCTTCCTAAGGCGGGCAATCAGGCGCTCGCTGCGGCCGCCGCCGTAAACATCCGCGGTATCGATAAAATTCACGCCGCAGTCGATGGCCTGGTGCAGCGCGGCCATGGATTCTTCATCCGAAACCTGGCCCCATGACCCGCCAATCGCCCAGGCGCCAAAGCTGATCTCTGAAACCTTCCATCCCGTACGACCGAGTGCGCGGTAGTGCATGCTTTCTTTTCTCCCGATGGCCCGAGTAATGGCTCAATGCGGCCTAATCCCCATCCTGAGTCATCCTGAGGGGACTTCAGCCCCGAAGGATCTGGCGCGCCGCAGTACAACCGCGGGCAAGCCGCATGTCTGCACGCCAGATGCTTCGCAAGCTCAGCATGACGCCCTGGACTAAGACAGCCTCAAATCGCGCCTGCCCTACCGTCCTTCATTGACTGACCTTGTTTCTTATACGTAACATTCTAGCCCCCAGATGATCGGCCATACCATCTCGCATTACCGCATCATCGAGAAGCTGGGGGGCGGCGGGATGGGTGTGGTTTACAAAGCTGAAGACACCGAGTTGCGCCGTTTGGTGGCCCTCAAGTTTCTGCCCGATCTCGTCGCCCAGGATCCAGCCGTACTGGAACGATTCCGCTGGGAGGCGCGCGCCGCGTCGGCCCTGAATCATCCCAACATCTGTGTGATCTACGAAGTCGGCCAGGCACAGCGCCGGCGCTTTATCGCGATGGAGTTTCTGGACGGTATGACGCTCCGTCAACGCATCGCGGAAGGTCCGTTGCCCCTACCGCAGTTGCTCGACCTCGGTATCGAGATCGCCGACGCGCTCGATGCCGCTCATACCCACGGCATCATGCACCGCGACATCAAGCCGGCAAATATTTTTGTGACCCAGCGCGGCCACGCCAAGATCCTGGATTTCGGCCTGGCGAAATTCACCGTAGGGGACGAAGGCAGCATCAGCGGCGACACTTTCGGGGGAGACACGCGGTCGCCTGAAGACCTTAATCGCCGGGGAACGACACTGGGGACCATACCGTACATGTCGCCTGAGCAGGCGCTGGGCCAGCCCCTGAATACTCGCACCGATTTGTTCTCGTTCGGGGTCGTCCTCTTCGAGATGGCCACCGGAGTCCAGCCCTTTCAGGGACAGACCGCCGCTGCAGTCTTTGACTCCATCATTCACCGCGTGCCGGAGTGGCCGTTGCGATCTGATGCGGCAACCCCTGCCGAACTCGAGCGCATCGTGCGCAAGGCTCTGGAGAAGAATCCAGATCTGCGCTACGCCAGCGCGGCGGAGATGCGGACCGATCTGCAAAATCTTCGCCGGAGCACTGAATCCGGTCTGGGAGCGGCCACCATCAAGCGGGCGCCGGATTCAAAAGAGCGGATCCGTTCTTTCTTCGCAGCTGCCGACGCCCTTCGGCCGCAAGCCAGGGTTGGCGTGGTTGGCCGGCTGGCCATGGCCGGCTGTGGCGCCATAGCGCTGGCTGTGCTTGTCCTGTTCTTGAGAACGCCGCAGCCCCCGCCAGCCGTGCTTTCGGCCCTGCAGATTACCAGCGACGGCACCTCGAAGCGGTCTCTGGTCACCGACGGAAGTCGTGTTTACTTCTCGGAATATCTGAGCGGCCATTCCGTCCTGCGGCAGGTTTCAGTCTCAGGCGGGGAGACAGCGCCGGTGCCCATCTCGCTGGTCAGCGCCGATATCTATGATTTCTTTCCGGGCCGCTCGGAGTTGCTGGTGAAAGGCGTGGCCGAAGGTTCGGAGACGGAGTGGCCGCTCTGGATACTACCGCTCCCCGCGGGCTCGCTCCGGCAGGTAGGAGACATTCTCGCGCACGGCGCCACCTGGGCGCCAGATGGTCAACACATTGTGTATGTGACGAAGGCGAGCGTGTACACCTGCAATGCGGACGGCACCGATTCGCGCGAACTGGTCACCGTGCCCGGAATTCCGTTTGCGCCGCGATTTTCTCCCGACGGCCGCCGCCTGCGTTTCACCATCCGCGACACCAACCAGCGCACGTCATCTCTGTGGGAAGTCACCGCCGACGGAAAGGGGCTGCATCCCGTGCTGCCGGACTGGAACAAGCCGCCAGAGGAGTCTGGCGGCGCCTGGACGCCGGATGGAAAATACTTCCTCTTTGAATCGACCCGCGACCATACCCAGAACATCTGGGCCCGCCGTGAACGCACGTCTTTTTTGAGCAAGGCGGGCGCCGAGCCGACGCAGCTGACCGTGGGACCGCTGCTGTTCAGCAATCCCACTCCCAGCACGGACGGAAAGAAGCTGTTCGTGATCGGCCAGCAGCGCCGCTTCGATCTGGTGCGCCTGGACAGCAACTCGCAGCAGTTTACCGTCTTTCTCCCCGGCATTTCGGCAGGCGAAGCCGACTTCCAGCGCAACGGCGAGTGGATCACCTATGTCACGCATCCTGAACTCACGCTGTGGCGAAGCAAGCCCGACGGAAGTTCCCGCACCCAACTCACTTATGCCCCCATGCAAGCCCACATGCCACACTGGTCGCCCGATGGAACCCAGATTGCTTTTGTGGCCTCGCGTCCCGGAAAGCCCTGGAAGATCTTCGTAATGCCGGCCGAGGGTGGTACCCCGCGGGAGGTGACTGCGGGAGATCGCAATCAGGGTGATCCTACCTGGATGCCCAACGGCGATTCCATCGTGTTCGCGGGTATGCCCTGGCTGGAATACGGATCAGTGTCGGGCCCGAACATTCATGTGGTTGACTTGAAGACCTCGCAAGTTTCAGATCTGCCCGGCTCCGAAGATCTTTTCAGCCCGCGCTGCTCGCCGGATGGACGCTACGTGGCGGCTCTTTCCGGGGACTCTACCAAGCTGATGCTCTACGACCGGGAAAGGAAAGGCTGGAAGGAACTGGCCTCGTCACGCTTCGGTTTCGAGAACTGGTCACACGATGGAAAGTATCTCTATGCCGAGGACTATTCCGACAAAACCGATGACCTGGTCCGGGTAAACGCCGCCACCGGCAAAATGGACCGCCTGTTCAGCCTGAAGGAAGTTCCGCGCGGCTTCGATCCCTGGGAATTCTGGGTCGGTCTGGCGCCCGACGACTCGCCCCTGCTCATGCGGGATAAAAGCACGCAGGAGATTTACAGCCTGGATGTGCGCCTGCCCTAGCGGCGCCGTCCTGCCAATCCTCGCATCCCTTCAGTGATTCAGCAGTTCCGTAGCGCCGGCGTCCCGTCGGCTGTCCGGCGGGCGTCTCGCCCGCCGAGCGCTTCCCGCCTCCCATGCTGTGTTTTGCAACTCACTCTCGCGAAGCACGGTCTAACAGTTTTTTGATTCTCCGCCATCGGATTTTTGAGTTTAGCGAATTGGGCGTGCCGGGGGTACAAAGGCTTGGCCAGCCCATTTTTGCAGCGAGTGAATCGTTTTAATACAATAGAGCTCAGGCTTCGTCAGGTCCGCGTCAAAATCCAAGGAGGCAGCCCCCAATGCCCGAATCCAACATCGGCTTTTATGGCCACGTGAAGCAGTACCACAATCTGAAGGCGGAGATTGATCAGGCCATTCTGGATGTGCTCGAAAGCGGCAGCTACGTGCTCGGTCCGCAGCTGGTCAAGTTCGAAGAAGAACTCGCGCGTTACATGAAGACGAAGGAAACGGTCGGCGTCAACTCCGGCACCGACGCTCTGCTGCTGGTGTTTCTGGCCCTGGGCCTCGGGCCCGGCGACGAAGTCATCACCACTTCCAACACTTTCTTCGCCACGGCCGAAGCCATCTGGCTGGCCGGCGCCACGCCGGTGTTCGTGGATTCCGATCCCCGGACCCGCAATATCGACGTCAGCAAGATCGAAGCCGCGATCACGCCGAAGACTCGCGCCATCGTGCCGGTGCATCTGTACGGCCTGACTGCGGACATGCCCGCAATCGCGCGCATTGCCAAGGCCCACAACCTGTTCGTGGTGGAAGATTGCGCCCAGGGCATCGGAGCGCGAGGCGACACTTTTGCCATCGGCGAACTCAGCGACGCCGTCTGCCTGAGCTTCATCATTCAGAAAAACCTGGGATGCTTCGGTGACGGCGGCGCCGTGGCCACCAACAACAAAGACCTCGCCGCCGCCATCCGCAAGCTGCGCAATCACGGCTCGATGAAGCGTTCCCATCACAGCATCGGTTACAACAGCCGCCTGGACGACATCCACGCCGCGGTCTTGCGAGTGAAACTGAAGCGCGTGGACGAATGGAGCGAGCGCCGCCGCGAGATTGCCCGGCTATACGACCAGGGCCTGGCTGGCGCAGGGATGACTCTGCCTTTCACGCCGCCCGGCTACCAGCACGTCTATCATCTATATGTGGTCGATAGCGACGACCGCGACGGATTGCAGGCGTACTTGCAGTCGAAGGGCATCACCGCTCTGACTCACTACCCGATCGCCATCCACCAGCAGGAAGGCTTTCCCTGGGGACGTCCCGCCCGCGTCAGTTCGCTGCCGGTCACGGAAGAATCCGCCGCCAGCGTGCTCTCGCTTCCCATGTATCCCGAACTCACCAATCAGGAAGTGGAACGTGTAATCGAGGAAGTCATGCACTGGGCCGGCAGCCGCGTGGCATTGAGCCGGCAAGCAGTCTGATCAGAAAAAAATGCGTGTGGGTCGGACACGCCCTTCGACCCACACACGGACCTGCCACACACAAATCCTGCTCGTCATTTACAATTCCAGTATCGAAATCATGCTGTCGCGATTTGGAATTCTGATCACAGCCGGCGCCCTGGCGCTCGGCTCCAGCGCTTCCCCTTTGGATAAACCTATGGACTTTGGGCCCGATAACCCGTTCTACGCGCCGAGCACTTTGCCCTTTCACGCGCCGCCCTTCGACAAGATCAAGGACAGCGATTACCAGCCCGCCATTGAAGCCGGCATGGCGGAGCAACGCCAGGAGATCCGGGCGATTGCCGACAACCCCGCTCCGCCGACATTCGAAAATACCTTGGTCGCGATGGAAAAGACCGGCCAGTTGTTCAACCGCGCCATGGCCGCATTCAACGGCGTTACCGGCGCAAACCTGAATCCGGAACTGCAGAAGGTCCAGGACTACCTGGCGCCCCGTCTGGCCGCGCACAGCGACGCCATCTATCTCGATTCCAGATTGTTCCAGCGCGTGGCTGCGATCTACCAGCAACGCGATTCGCTGAAGCTGGATGCGGAGTCACTGCGCCTCGTCGATTTCTCTTACAAGAAATTTGTGCACTCCGGAGCCAACCTCTCCGATGCCGACAAGGCCGAACTGAAAAAGCTGAATGAGGAAGAATCGACCCTCACCAACGATTTCACCACCCGGTTGCTGGCCGCCACCAATGAGGCGGCTTACGTGACCCAGGACAAAGACGCGCTGGCGGGCCTGACTGATGCGCAAATCAGCGCCGCCGCGCTGGCGGCAAAAGAGCGCAAGCTGGAGGGCTACGTGGTCCCGCTGCAGAACACCACGCAGCAGCCTGACCTGGATTTGCTGAGCCATCGCTCGATCCGTCAGAAGCTCTTCGAGGACTCCTGGAATCGCGCCGAACGCGGAGGCGCGAACGATACCCGTGCCATTGTTTCCCGCCTGGCCCAGCTGCGCGCGCAAAAAGCCAAATTGCTTGGCTTCCCCAACTATGCTGCCTGGAAACTGGACGACCAGATGGCGAAAACCCCGGAGGCGGCGCTGAAATTCATGGACGCGCTGGTACCGGGAGCGACCGCCCGGGCCACAGCCGAAGCCAGTGATATTCAAGCTTTAATCGACTCGCAGAAAGCCGGCATCAAGCTCGAACCGTGGGACTGGAATTTCTATGCCGAGCAGGTGCGCAAGGCGAAGTACGACATGGACGAAGCCCAGATCAAGCCGTACTTCGAGGTGAACAATGTGCTGGAGAATGGCGTGTTCTATGCCGCCACCCGGCTCTACGGAATCACCTTCAGGGAGCGCAAAGACATTCCGGTGTACAACCCGGATGTGCGGGTCTTCGAGGTCTTCGACGCCAATGGCCAGCCCCTGGCCCTTTTCTACGGCGACTTCTTCAAGCGCGACAACAAGCGCGGCGGCGCCTGGATGAGCAACTTCGTTGACCAGTCCAGGCTGCTGGGCACACTGCCGGTCGTGTACAACGTCTGCAACTTCAGCAAGCCCGCGCCCGGCGAGCCGGCTCTGATCAGTTTCCACGATGTCACCACCATGTTCCACGAATTCGGCCACGCGCTGCATGGCATCTTCGCCGACAGCCAGTATCCAACTCTCTCTGGAACGGCGGTGCCCCGCGACTTCGTCGAGTTCCCCTCGCAGTTCAACGAGCACTGGGCGAGTTATCCGGCGGTCTTCAGTCACTACGCGAAGCACTACAAGACGGGCGCACCCATGCCGGCGGAACTGGCCGCGAAAATCAAGACCTCCGCAACCTTCAACCAGGGTTACGCGCTCACGGAAATCCTGGCCGCCGCTGAACTCGATATGCAGTGGCACACGCTGCCGCCCAACGCGCCGCAGCAGAAGCCTGACGCCTTTGAAAGCGCTGCGCTGGAAAAGACCCATCTGGCGCTCAGCGCCGTGCCGCCTCGCTACCGCTCCACTTACTTCGCCCACATCTGGGGCGGCGACTATGGCGCCGGCTACTACGCTTATCTGTGGGCTGAGATGCTGGACGATGACGCCTTCCAGTGGTTCGAAAACCACGGCGGCCTGACCCGCGCCAACGGCGATCGCCTGCGCCACATGGTGCTTTCGCGGGGCAACACGGAAGACCTGGCTAACCTGTACGAGGAGTGGCTCGGAGCAGAACCGAGCATTGAGCCCATGCTGAAATACCGCGGCCTCCTGGAGCCGGCGATTTCAAAGTAAGCCCACGTGGCTACTTCAGAAACTTTCCCTGCTCCAGTTCCTGAAACGCCTGCCGCAACTGCTCTTGCGTGTTCATGACGATGGGGCCGTACCATGCCACGGGCTCCTGCAGCGGTTTTCCCGAGACCAGCAGAAAGCGGATCCCATCATCGCCTGCCTGCACCGTGACTTCGTCGCCGCGGTCGAAGAGCACGAGCGAGCGGTTGTCGGCCTCGACCGGAGGCGTGGTGTCCGACCATTTCACCGCTTCCGTCGGCACCGTCAGCGGGCCCGAAGCGTTGCAGAATTTTCCGCCGCCTGCGAAGACATACGCGAAGGCATGGCGAGTGACTTCAACCGGCAGCGTCTTCCGTCTGCCCGGAGAAACAGACACATCGATGTAAGTCGGATCGGTGGCGATTCCTTCGACCGGACCGGTCTTTCCCCAGAATGTTCCACACACCACGCGCACATGGGTGCCGTCGTCGTCTTTTATCTCCGGAATTTCGGGCGCCTTGATTTCCTGGTAACGCGGCGCGGTCATCTTCTGCGATGCCGGAAGGTTGGCCCACAACTGGAAGCCATGCATGCGTCCGGCCTGATCACCTTTGGGCATCTCCTGATGGATGATCCCGCTCCCCGCCGTCATCCACTGCACATCGCCCGAGGCGATGGCGCCGCGGTTGCCCATGCTGTCGCCGTGCTCCACGGTTCCGGCGAGAACATAGGTAATGGTCTCGATCCCGCGATGCGGATGCCAGGGGAAGCCTGCCAGGTAGTCCTCGGGAACGTCATTGCGGAAGTCATCCAGCAGAAGGAACGGGTCGAAGTCGGAAGTGTTGCCGAATCCGAACGCACGCCGCAGGTGCACGCCCGCGCCTTCGAGAGTTGGTTTGGCTTTCACCAGGCGTTTAACCGGTCGAATGGACATTGTGGTCTCCGGGGTTCAGAGTTTCGCGCAGATATCTGGTCAATTTTGACCAGCCCTCAGGCATGTTGGTGAACGATACTGTGAGCAGCTAGATTCTACCAGCGAGCCTACCTAGCGACGGACGCCCTCGTCCGCCCATCGGAGCCAGACTCCGCAGCGGTTTTCTGGATCCCGCGATTTCTGGCGAGCTTCGCTCGCCCACCCGGACGAGGGCGTCCGGGCCTACGTGATCTCAAGCACCACAAGGAGTAATGTCACTCCCAAAGATAACGCTTTCGAGAGGGATGCTGGAAGTCGTCGCGCGCGGCCCCGGCATCCGGGACGCCGCCCCGCCGCGCTGGCACACTAAGCCCTCGCTGCCCAGTCGAATTGCAGTGATCGGCAATTATCTGCCCAGGCATTGCGGGATCGCCACCTTTACGACCGACCTGTGCGAGGCCATTGCCGCCGAGTACGGGACCGCACGGCTGTTGGCACTGCCCGTGAATGACACGGAAGAAGGATATGACTATCCCGCCCGGGTGCGATGGTCCCTGGCGCAGGATGACGTGGCCTCGTATCAGGAAGCCGCTGAGTTCCTGAACTTCCACAATATCGACATGGTGTGCCTGCAGCACGAATATGGAATCTTTGGTGGCCCCGCCGGAAGCCATATTCTGCATCTGCTACGCGGCCTGAAAATGCCGGTGGTGACCACGCTCCACACCGTGCTGCGCGAGCCCGATGCCGACCAGCTCATGGTCATGGAAGAGATTGCGGAGCTCTCCGACCGGCTCATTGTCATGAGCCAGCTCTCCTCCCAGTTCCTGCAGGAAATTTTCAAGGTGCCGGGCAGCAAGATTGACATGGTTCCGCACGGCGTTCCGGACCTGCCTTTTCTCGATCCCAACTTCTACAAGGACCGCTTCGGCGTAGAGGGCAAAGCAGTGCTGCTCACCTTTGGCCTGCTTTCGCCGAATAAAGGGATTGAAAACGTGATTCAGGCCATGCCTCAAATTCTTTCGAAACACAAGAACGTGGTGTACCTGGCGGCGGGTGCGACCCATCCTCACATCCTGCGGCGCGAGGGGGACAAATATCGGGCCAGCCTGCAGGCTCTGGCCAAAGAAGTCGGAGTAGAGTCGCAAGTGATCTTCCACGACCGTTTTGCCAGCCCCGAGGAGATGGCGGAGTTCATCGGCGCCGCCGACATCTATATCACTCCCTATCGCCACGAAGCGCAGGTAGTCTCCGGCACCCTCGCGTATGCGCTAGGGGCGGGCAAGGCCATCATCTCGACTCCTTACTGGCACGCCATTGAGCTGTTGGACGAAGGTCGCGGAGCGCTGGTTCCCTTCCAGGATCCCGGCGCCATCGCGCAAAAAACCATCGAACTTCTGAGCACACCGGCGCTGCGTCATGCCATGCGCAAGCGCGCCTACCTGTTCGCGCGCGATATGGTCTGGAAAAAATCCGCGCAGGGTTACATGACAAGTTTTGCCCGGGTCCGGAGCGACCGCATGGCGGCTCCCCGAGTCCAGTTTTCGGCACGCTCCATCGGGAAATCGCTGGACCAGTTGCCCGCATTGAATCTCAGCCACGTAAATACCCTGACCGATGACACCGGGATGCTGCAGCACGCTATCTTCACCATCCCCAACCGCGCCGAGGGATATACCACCGACGACAATGCGCGTGCCCTCATTTTTACCGTGCTGCTCAATCAACTGGGAGAGAAGGCTTCCGGAGCAAACGCAGCAGTCAACCAGGATTGGGCGTTCCGCTACCTGGCATTTCTCGAGCATGCCTTCAATGCCAGCAAGAAAAGGTTTCGGAACTTTCTGGGCTACGACCGCCAGTGGATGGAAGAACAGGGATCGGAAGATTCTCACGGCCGCGCCTTGTGGGCCCTCGGAACCCTTCTCGGCCGCTCCGGGAATCCCGGACCGCGGGGCGCAGCCGGCCGCTTGTTTGAGTTCTCTGTCCCGGCTACTGTCGGCTTCCACAGCCCCCGGGCCTGCGCCTATGCTCTGCTCGGCATTCAGGAGTACCTGCATTCCTACGCGGGAGACCGCGACGCCGAGCGCGTCCGATCCGCGCTGGCCCAACGGCTGCTCGACATGTATGAGTCGGTCCACCGTCCCGACTGGAAGTGGTTTGAGGATGTGGTGGCATACGGCAACGCAAGGCTGCCGCAAGCCCTGCTGCTGGCGGGGTCGGCTTGCGGAAACGATCGCATGCTCTCGGCCGGACTTGATTCCCTGAACTGGCTCATGGAAACCCAGCGTTGCCCGGTCCACGGACACTTTGTGCCCATCGGCTCGGAAGGATTTTACCGCCAGGGTGGAGAGCGGGCGCGCTTCGATCAGCAGCCGGTTGAAGCCGCGGGTGCGGTGTCCGCCTGTTTAGAAGCTTACCGCGTCACCGGCGACGAGCGCTGGCGCAGCGAGGCCTGGTCTGCCTTCAACTGGTTCCTGGGCGACAACGATCTTCAGCTTCCTCTCTACGATTCTGCCACGGGCGGGTGCCGGGACGGTTTGCATCCCGACCGCGCCAATCAAAATCAGGGAGCGGAATCCACCCTGTCTTTCCTGATGGCACTGCTCGAAATGAGCTCTCTTCAAATACCTGAAAAGTCGGAAGGCCGGTCATGACTGCTCCCGAAACTACGCTGATCAACCTCGAAACTCCTCACTATCCGCCCCTGCTCGTGCGCTACCCGGGCAATCCCATCCTCACGCGCAAACACTGGCCATACTCCATCAACAGCGTCTTCAATGCCGGGGCCACCTTGCTGCAGGATGGAACCACTCTGCTGCTGTGCCGCATCGAAGACCGGCGCGGCTTGTCGCATCTGTGCGCCGCCCGCTCGCTCAATGGCGTGGATGGCTGGCAGATCGACCGCGAACCCACCTTGATGCCCAGCCCCAAGGACCATCCTGAGGAGATCTGGGGCATTGAGGACCCGCGCATCACTTTTGTGCCGGAGTTGCAGCAGTACGCTGTGACTTACACCTCGTACTCGCGCGGCGGCCCGGGCGTGTCACTGGCCCTGACCACAGACTTTCGCACTTTCGAGCGCTACGGCGTGATCATGACGCCCGATGATAAAGATTCCGCGCTCCTGCCCCGGCGCATCAACGGTTACTGGGCGCTGATTCATCGCCCCATGACGCCGCTCGGCGCCCACATGTGGATCTCCTACTCGCCTGACCTGCGCCACTGGGGCCGGCACCGGCCCATCCTCGAAGCCCGCCGCGGCGCCTGGTGGGATGCCAACAAGATCGGGCTCTCCCCGCCGCCGATCGAGACCACCAGAGGCTGGCTCGTGATCTACCACGGAGTGCGGCACACTCCTTCGGGATGTTTATACCGGCTGGGCCTGGCCCTGTTCGACCTGGAGGACCCGGAAAAGTGCCTGCTGCGCGGCGACTCCTGGATATTCGGGCCGGAGGCGGAGTACGAGCGCAATGGCGACGTCAACGATGTCGTCTTTCCCTGCGGATACACCATGGATCCGGATGGCGACACCGTCAATATTTACTACGGGGCCGCCGACTGTTCGATCGCACTGGCCCGGGCCAGCGTGCGCGCTCTGCTGGAGTGGCTGGATGCGAATGGAAGTTTCGAACGGCGGCGACCGCAGGACGTATGAACCCGCTGCTGTGGGTTTTCGAATTCGTCTTCCGCTGCCGTCACCGCGAGATGAGCCGCGTATTCACCATCAAGGGGCGAACCTACCAGGTCTGCTTCAAATGCGGACGGGAGTTTGAGTGTTCGGAACCCCCAGCCCTTTGATCCTCCCACGGCGAAGGGCTCTTTGCGGGCGGTGGTTCTCAGATGTGAGCTATGTTGCTCAGACGCCCGGCGGCGCATTTTGTCATGCTCGCTGGCATCCTGATGCTTGATCCCGAGTTGCACAAAAAAGAGGAAGACCCTATGACCGATCCCGTCCGCGTTACCCTGTCCGGCGTTGTGAAAGAAACCATCCCCTCATCCGATCCCGCCGTGCCGGAAAAAGCGCAGATCGCTATTCAATCTGCCGGTGAGCCGCAGGAGATCCGCATCGACAACATTCTGACCATGAAAAACGGCGAAGAAGTGGGCCTCAAAAAGAATGCAGCGGTGGAAGTCACGATCAAGGCGTAGGCAGAAGCGACAGACGCTTTTCGCCTCGGCGTGAAGCCGCCAATACCCCAGTTCCCGATG
Organism: Terriglobia bacterium; assembly: GCA_963752375.1. Classification (GTDB taxonomy): domain Bacteria; phylum Acidobacteriota; class Terriglobia; order Terriglobales; family Acidobacteriaceae; genus JAIQFF01. The sequence continues at coordinate 184,959 of CAVVYF010000027.1, read as the reverse complement.
TGAGCATTCTTGCTCAGACAAGACAGCGCCCGCCTGTCATTCTTTACTCTGCTGAGTGTGTAGATAGCTACGATCCCTAATTCGGAGCTCTCATTCCTTAGTCGCGGCGGGTCAGGTCCCGGCACTCCAAGTCGAAGCGACCACATCCAGCAAGTTGACATTCTTCGTCCGTGTTGGGCCGCGGAAGTTCACGGCAACACGATGTGACCCTAAGAACTCGAATCACAATCAGGGCAACCCCCTCGGCGAAGAGGGCGTCTGCCCGCGCAAACAGGAAAGGTCAAAGACCATGCCTTTAATTCAGCTCCTGGAAGTTCTGATCGTGGTGGGGGTTCTGCTGTGGCTGGTGAACCGCTTCATTCCAATGCAGTCGTCCATCAAGTCGATCCTGAACGGCGTCGTGGTAATCGCCGTGGTTTTGTGGCTGTTGAATGTTTTTGGGCTGTTTCATTCCCTTTCCCATATTCATATCGGGAAAGGGTGAGTGGAGATAAGGATTTGGTAATCGCGACCCGCGATTTCCAGACGGAGACTAGAGCAGCACGGCAGATGTCTGCCCCAAGGAGAGACCTTTGAATACCAAGCTTTTGTTAGCAGCCGGACTCACCCTCAGTTTGAGTGCATTCGCACAGAGCAATTCTCAAGTCGTCGAACCCATGGAGCACACGCCGACCTTTCGCGTGACCGTGGTCAGCCGCAGTATCCAGGCGGTCAACTACAGGCATCGCGGCGGAGCCACCAAGATGGATTTCGCCGGCACGGATTTGATGCCGCAGGCCCGCGGCGAAGCCAAAGTCGAGAGCAAGAAGGGCTACATCGAAATCGAAGTGGAATTTGCCAACCTGGAAAAGCCCACGACTTTCGGCAACGAGTATCTGACCTACATCCTGTGGGCGATCTCGCCCGAGGGCCGGGCGGTGAACCTGGGCGAAATCCTGGTGGGCGATAACCATCGCAGCAAGGTGGATGTCACCACCGATCTGCAGGCCTTCGCTCTGGTCGTGACCGCGGAACCTTACTATGCGGTGCGGCAGCCCAGCAACGTCGTGGTGCTCGAAAACGTGGTCCGCGAGGACACCAAGGGGACCACCGAGGCCATGCACACCAAGTATGACCTTCTGGAACGCGGGGGCTACATCCCCACCGGTTACAAATTCGATCCGGTGGTGCTGAATACCAAGCTGCCCCTGGAGTTTTTCGAAGCCCGCAATGCCCTGCGCATCGCGCAATCCGAAGGCGCCGAAACCTACGCCCGTGACAGCTATCAGCATGCCTCCCGCCTGATGGACCAGGTCGATGCCGATGCTGTCAGCAAGCACAGCGACCGCAAGGCCATGATCGGAGTTGCCCGCGAAGTCGTGCAGACGGCGGAAGACGCGCGCGCCATCACGGTCAAGAAGATCGAAGCGGAGCGACTGGAGAATGAACGCCAGGCGGCCGCCGACGCCCAGGCCAATACCCAGGCCGAAGCCGACGATGCAACCCAGCAGAAGGAACAGGCACAGGCGGACCAGGCCCGCGCCGAGCGCGCCAAATCGCGAGCCGAGTCAGATGCAAGCCGGGCGCAGGCAGCCACGGCCCAGGCCGAAGCTGAAACGGCAAAAGCTCAGGCCGATGCCGCGAATGCGCAGTCGGACGCCAACCAGGCGAAATCCGATATGGCGGCCAACCAGGCTTCGTCCGCCGATGCCCTTTCGGCGGCCCAGGCCGATGCCGACCAGTCCAGGCTGGCGGCGCAACAGGCCCAGTCGAACGTGCAGCAGGCGGAGGCCGACAAAGCGGCCATGCGCTTGCGCTTGTCCGAACAACTCAACACCATTCTGCAGACTCGCGACAGCGCCCGCGGGCTGATCGTCAGCATGTCCGATGTGTTGTTTGACACCGGCAAATACTCGTTGAAGCCGGGCGCGCGGGAGAAGCTGGCGAAAGTCGCCGGCATTCTGCTCGCCTACCCTGGACTCAACATCGAAGTCGGCGGCTATACCGACAATGTCGGCGGCGATCAGATGAACCAGACCCTGTCTGAGAACCGCGCCGGTTCGGTGCGCAACTACCTGGTGGAACAAGGCGTGTCGTCGAATGCGGTCACAGCCAAAGGCTTTGGCAACAGCCTCGCCGTGGCCTCAAACGACAACGCCGCGGGACGGCAGCAGAACCGCAGAGTCGAGCTTCTCGTCTCCGGCGATGCCATCGGTCAGCCGGTTAACCCGCAGACCGGAAGCTTGCGGTAGGGCAAACGCAACTCAGCAGCAACGGAGGCAGCACCCATGAAAGTGATCGGAATTACGAGCACGGCTATTCTGTCCCTGGTTCTCGGAATCGCTGCACCTGCCCGCGCCCAGCACGAGGAACAGGGCGACAGGCAGGACCATGCCAGGCAGCAACAGGGCGGGCATGAGCAGGGCAAACCTGAGCAAGGCAAATCTGAGCCGCAGCATGCTCAGAAACCGCAGCCGCAGCACGCCCAACCGCAGAATCAGCAGCAGGCCCAGCGTGATCAGCAACAGTCGCAGCACAACCAGCAGCAGGCCCAGCGCAATCAGCAGCAGTCGCAGCACAACCAGCAGCAGGCCCAGCGCAATCAGCAACAGTCGCAGCACAACCAGCAGCAGGCCCAGCGCAACCAGCAGCAGTCGCATCGCAACCAGCAGCAGGCGCAGCATAACCAGCAGCAGCAGCGGATCCAGCACAGCGCCTGGCAGCAGCATCGCTCACAGAACTGGCAGTCCGACCACCGCAGCTGGCAGCAGCGCGGCGGCTACCGCGGTTACCGCATTCCTGATGACCGCTATCGCGGATACTTTGGCCCCAGCCACGGCTTCCGCATCAACACTCTCCCCTTCCTGGTCGTAGGCGGGTACCCGCGCTTCCAGTACGAAGGCTATTGGATCAGTGCCGTCGATCCCTGGCCGTCCGACTGGGGGAATGACTGGTACGACAACGACGACGTTTACGTGGACTATGTCGATAACGGCTACTACATGTACAACCGCAGGTATCCCGGCCAGGGAATTGCGATCAACATCACGCTGTAGCACGGGTTTCGGCGGTGCAGCTTCGGGAGAGGCTGCACCGTCATAAAACTGTCATAGAACCGTAAAGGAGCAACCATGCTAGGAACTGTCCTGATCGTCGTGCTCGTTCTGGCGCTTTTAGGAGCGCTTCCCCGCTGGTCGCACAGCCGGGACTGGGGCTATGCCCCGACCGGCGGAGTGGGCATCATCATTGTCATCGTGGTCGTTCTCCTGCTCCTCGGCCGCATCTGAATGATGCGCCGGAGACAAGCAGAATGTGGGCACGAGCGTCCCCGGTCGTGCCGCTCCACGACGCCGCCTCCAGAAACCGAAAATAAAACCGAACATACACCTCCGCGGGACGCACGAGCGAGGACGCTCGCGCCCACACGTGCCTGGAGCTGCCTCACGCTGCTTCTCATCCTGCTCATGTGCAGTGCCGGCTCCTCCGCCTACTCCGTTCTGACCCACGAAGAAATCGTTGATCTGCTCTGGAGTAACGCACTCCGCCCCCTCCTGCTGCAGCGCTTCCCGGGGCTCACGGAGGACCAACTCACCGAGGCCCACGCCTACGCTTACGGCGGCGCCGTCATTCAGGACCTTGGCTACTACCCCTTCGGCAGCACGGAGTTCAGCAATCTGGTGCATTACGTCCGGAGCGGCGACTTCGTCCAGGAACTGCTGCTCGAGAGCCAGGATGTCAACGAGTACGCCTTTGCCCTGGGCGCCCTGTCGCACTACGCGTCGGACATCGCCGGCCACCCTGCGGTGAACCAGGCGGTGGCCATCGAGTATCCCAGGTTGCGCGCGAAGTTCGGCAAATCCGTCCGTTATGCCCAGGACCGGTCGGCGCATCTGAAAACCGAATTCGGCTTCGACATGGCGCAGGTGGCGAAAAATCGCTATGCCTCCCAGCAGTATCACGACTTCATCGGCTTCAAAGTCTCGAAGTCGCTGCTGGAACGCGTCTTCCCCGTCGTTTATGGATTGGAATTGAAAGACGTGCTGGCGCACGAAGACCTCGCTATCGGCTCCTACCGTTTCTCGGTCAGCCGGCTGATTCCGCAGATGACCCAGGTGGCGCTGCAAATCCACAAGAAGGACCTGCACCGCGAGATACCCAATTTCGCCAAACGAAAGTTTCTCTATCGCCTTTCGCGCTCCGACTATGAGAAGGAATGGGGCAAAGACTACGTCAAGCCCGGGCTGGGGACACGGATTCTGTCCACGCTGTTGCGCTACATGCCCAAAATTGGCCCGTTCAGAAAGCTGGGATTCAATAGCCCGACGCCGCAAACCGCCGATCTTTACATGAAGAGCATCAACGCCACCGTCGATCAGTACCGTGCCTTCCTCGAAGCGGTGCGCAACCGAACACTGGTGCTCCCCAATTGCGATTTCGATACCGGCAACCCGACCCGGGCAGCGGAATACTCGCTCACCGACGACAGCTATGCCAAATTGCTGGCCCAGCTTTCCGCCCGGAAGTTCGATCTGACCACGGCGGAGCTGCGGGCGAACATCCTGCAGTTTTATTCCGACCTCTCGCTGCCGATCGAGACCCGGAAGGACGCGGCTCACTGGCAGGATGTGCTGACAGCGCTCGACCAGTTGGAGGCCGCGGCCCCGGTTCAGACCCTTGCGGGCCGTCCGGTGCCGGCGATCGAATGAAATGCTGTGCCGCCAACCCAACCGTCATCCGACTTCCGTCTGATCCGATCGCCCCCACCTACCCTTCGCCGATCCGGCGCTCGATCTGTCTCCTGATCATCGAAGTGGCGACGGTCCTTGCGCTGCTGCGGAGCGGCCAAGCGCAATCCGTCCCTGCTACGCCTGCCCCGGCCCTGCCGCCCGTAATCGTCATCGGATTTGTCGGCGGGTTTATCAGCCACGACAATCCCAATCACAGCGAGGTGCAGCTGGCCGCGCGCCTGCGCCAGGCCTATCCCTCCGGGGTGGAGGTGGAGACCTTTGAGAGCTATCACAGGAGAAGAGCTCGCAAGCGCGTCCGCCGCCTGCTGGATACGAACCACGACGGGGTCCTGACCCTCGACGAGAAACACCATGCCCGCATCATCATTTACGGACACAGCTGGGGCGGCTCCGCGACCGTCGCCATGGCACGGCAGCTGGAAAAGGATGGCATCCCCGTGCTGCTCACGCTTCAAGTGGACAGCATCTCCATGTTTCGCAAAAACGATGCGCTCATCCCCGCGAACGTGGCCCGGGCCGCCAATTTCTACCAGCCCAATGGACTTCTGCACGGGCAGGCCGAAATTCGCGCCGCCGATCCCGCCCGCACTCGTATCCTGGGAAATTTCCGCTTCGACTATAAAGCCAGTTCGTATGCCTGTGAGAGGTATCCCTGGTATGACCGCCTCTTTGTAAAGGCCCATACCCAGATTGAGTGTGACCAGAGGGTATGGCAGCAAGCGGAGTCTCTGATCCGTTCCGAACTGCCCCCGTTTTGATGTGGGGCCGCCCGCCGCCCTTCGCGGATGCAGAACCTCACGCGCGTCGGAGTCAAGGCCTCGGGGGACAGGATTCGCGGGTACGTCTTCAACAGCTTCGTCGCTCAGAGAACTGGTCCGCGCCCTCGAAGAACAGCGCCTTAAGCACCGTGGCGCCAGGTTGGACATCCGGGGCGTCAGCCCCTGTGGCCATCGCCGCGTGTCTGCATCAGCATGGCGCCCCGCCCGACGCGAGGGCGAGAGTTATACGTTCTTTCGACCCTGACCAGATCGCTGTTTTTTTGTTTTGGCGCTTCGCGCCCTGGTCCGGGCATCCGAACTGGCGTTGAGCTGCCGGGTCCGGGACACTAGTTGCTTCGACTGCTCGACGGTTTCTGCCTCTTTCGCATTCACGCGCCGGGTAATTTCTCGTCTCTCACCTGTGTTTGGCATGATCAATCCATTCGGGAAGCAGGCAGGATGGTGGACAGCATCGAGAGTAAAGGCGCTGACCGAGGCCGGCACCCGGCCTCAGTCAACGTCAGAGACTGCTCAATACGATTAGTTCTTGTCGTTCACTTCCGCAATGGCTGCCTGGTGTCCGGCTTGTGCCACCGCCCGCATGAACGCGTCCGCACTCTTCGGGGTTGCGGCCTTGCCCGAAAGGATGTTACGGAAGGTCATGTGCTTGCCATAGATGGCGCGGGTGGAGTCGTTGTCCTGCTCGATGACTGCGCCTTCGAGCGTGAGCCCGGCGAAGACGCCCTTCGAACGGGAGTAGGTCAGCATTTCAGTATTCATCTTCCAGTCGGTTCCCGCGGACGCATGACGGCCAACCGGGCCCGCAGCTACCGATCCTTCACCCGTGAGCGCAAACTTGCTCGAGAGCAGGTGCTGGAAGCCCTGATCGTTCATGACCAGAATGACCAGGTCCACGCCTTCGACGCCGATCTGCAATCCCCAGCTTCCTCCGCCAATGGACACAAACGCCGGCGCGCTCCAGCCGTCGGAGGTGCGGCATGAGGCCACTCCCCGTCCGTGCTTGCCGCCGAAAATAAATCCGCCCTTGATCAGGTTGGGCACCACCAGGATGCATTTCGCATTGCTCAATACTTCTTCGGGAATTCCTTTGTCCGGAGCTCCCATGATGGCGTGCAGAACATCGACGGAGTTGTTCAGGCGCTCGACCGTGTCCGAACGGGCGGTGCCCGCCCAGGCCAGGGTTCCAAACAGGCCCATCAAACCCATCAACAACACTGACATTGTTTTCTTCATAATTTTTGTTCCTCACGAACCGCGAAAACTAAGAGGATAGAACTTCAGATGGGCTGACTTAGTTCAGGGACCTGAAAGAGAAAGCGGGATGCTCGTCTCTAGTTCATGATGGCCTCCCGACCAGGGAATAGCTGATCTGAATTGCTCACTCTCAGGCCGCAGTCCTGTTCTCGATTCCCAAAAAAGCGAGCAATCTTGCACAGAACCGACGGCTGGAATGTGTCATGGTTGGGCTTGCGCGGAGTGCGAAGGAGCAACCTCCTCGAGGACTTGCGCCCGATCGAGCGGCGGATTAATGAGCGCAGAAGATCAACTATGACCTCCCTCCCCCACCTATTTCTCAACCGCATACGCGGCCGCTGCGCCTTCATGGCGGCGTCGCTGCGGAAGTGGTTGAAAATGGAGCCTCACGATGGCGATTTCGCCTCCCAGCGCATGTGCCCCTTCTGTGGTCTGATCACACCGCGCCATGAAAGCTGCTGCCTGGAGTGCGGTAGGTCACTCAGACCAGCGTAACCGCGGTCCATATCGATAGCGGCGGCATTGCCGCCTGCACTCGATGTCATCCCGTCTCGCTTCATGCCATTCCCCTGGTAAGCCTCCTGCTGTCATCTCTGCGCTCTTTTCCGAATTGGAACTGCTTTCTCCCGTCACGGGACGGAATTGTTCGCGCCGGCGTCATTGCAGTCCGGCGCCGCCTCACTTTCCCCGTTTCATCGGCCCCGCCGAAATGACCCGCCGCGGCCCGTGAAGGATGCACGGTATGGAAGCAAGTGGTTGGAGGTGCAGGAGATGTGAGAGAGGCCGCATCTGCTGTCGGAACTCCGGAGGGTCCACCGCCAATTCCGGAGAAAGGCGCTCCGGCCCGGTGAGGAGGTGTGGCCACTGGATTGCATTTCCTCGGCGAGGGCTGGTTCGAGCCCAAGCAGTTGAGCTGAGAATCAAGAGGGCGACAGTCATGCGCACATTCCACAATCGCAAGATCTGGTTCATATCGTTGCTGCTGATTATTGTCACCACCGGTTGCAGCGACAAAGACGATACAGCTGGGAACCCGAGCCTGAGCAGGCCGGCCGTGAGCTCTGTAACTCCGCCTGACGGCAACGTAATCGTTTGTCCCGAAACCAGCGTGGTCAGCGCAACCTTCAGCAAGCCGATGAACCCTACCACCATCAACAGTTCTACGTTTACGGTGACCGGCCCCGGAGGGGCGAGCGTCGATGGCACGGTCAGTTACGTCGCGGCGACCAATATGGCCACGTTCACGCCCACGCTTGACCTTGCCCTGGACACGGCTTATGACGCCACCCTTACCAGCGCTGTCATGGACCCGTACGGCAATCACCTGGCCGCGAATTTCACGTGGAGCTTCACCACGCCCGCGGTGGCGTGTCCGCCGTCGGCGGCGCTGCCTGCGCTGGGCACCGCCTGTCCGTTCGGAATCCTGGCCGCCGTTCCGGCCGTCACCAGCATCGGCCCCACGGTCATAACCGGTGGAGATGTTGGCATATGGCCGTCGGCTTCGATCACGGGATTTCCGCCGGGCACGCTGACCGGCGCCGAACACATGGGCGATGCCGCAGCCATGACCGCGCAGGGTGATTTGACCGCCGCGTATAACAGCGCCGCCGGAGCGCCGGGAGGGTCCGTCCTGCCCGCCGACATCGGGGGACTTACCCTCCCGCCCGGCGTTTATCGGACCACCAGCGGCCAGCCTTCGCTCGGAATTACCGGAACGCTCACCCTGGACGGCGGCGGCGATCCCAACGCAGTCTGGATTTTCCAGGTTGTCTCCACCGTGACCACAGCTGCGGGGAACAGCCAGGTCAACCTGATCGGCAGCGCCCAGGCGGACAACGTGTTCTGGCAGGTCGGCAGTTCGGCGACCCTGGGGACCAACACCACATTCGCGGGAACCATCCTGGCCCAGGCGTCGATCACGGTCGACACCGGCGCCACGCTGAATGGCAGAGCGCTGGCGCGGACCGGCTCCGTCACTTTGGACAGCAATCCGGTGAATGTGCCTCCCTGTCCCTAGCCTTCGGTGGTGAGCGGCTTGGTCAGAGCCGGGTGCATGTACGGGTCGGAATGCAAGCAGGAACTCGCAGGCGCAAAAGTTTGGAGTGAAAATCTCATGTCCTCAAAGTCGAAGATCGGTCTTGCGTATGTTTTCGGAGTGCTGCCGCTCCTGGCTGCAGCGTTTTCCCTGCTGGGCGCGATGGCGTCGGCGCAGGAGCAGCCAGCGCCCAAATGGGAGCTTTACGGCGGATATTCTTTCTTCCATCCCGGCGCCGATATTCACGGCTTCCTTCCCGGCGGGATTGTCCCGGTCAGCAGCCGCCTGGAAGCGAATCCGCGGGGCATCGGCGCCAGCGTGACCTACGACTTCAACCGCTGGTTCGGCCTCACCCTCGACAGCAGCACGGCCTGGAACAGCGGCGAGGTGGGAACCGACCGGGTGGATGACACCGCGCTCTCCAATCTTTCGCTGGGCCCGAAGTTTACTTTCCGGCACCACCGCTTTTCGCCCTTCCTCGAGGTCCTGGTCGGCGACCATCGCCTCATGCCCGATGCCTTCCACGACATCCAGAAGCTGGGCGTCATGGCGGGCGGCGGGCTCGATATCAACCTTACCCGGCACGTGGCGCTGCGGCTCCTCCGGGCCGACTTCGTGTACTCCAACTACCGCTATGGCGCTGCGGCGACGACTTCAGAAACTGAAATCCGGGGCGTCAGACTGCAGAGCGGGCTGGTGTTCATGCTGGGCGGTGAAGCCGCCGCGCCAGTCGGCGCCAGCTGTGCGGTACGGCCGAGCGAAGTCATGGCCGGCGAGCCCGTCAGTGTGAGCGCGACCGCCAGCAACTTCAATCCCCGGCACACCCTGGACTACCGATGGACCAGCACTGGCGGGAGGATAAGCGGGAACGACGCCACGGCAAGCGTTGACACCAGCGGCCTCGCGGGCGGCAGCTACACCGTGACGGCCCGGGTCTCGGACCCCAGGCGTCATAGGCTCGGGGAAGCCATCTGCAGCTCAACTTTCATAGCCCGGGAGCCGCCCAGGAATCCCCCCACGATTTCATGCTTGGCAACTCCGGCCACGCTGCAAGCCGGCACGACGTCCAGCATCGAGTGCACCTGCAGCAGCCCGGACGGCGCGTCGTTTACCGTGGGCCAGTGGACCGCGAGCGGCGGCAGCATTTCCGGCAGCGGCAGCAGCGCCACTCTCGACACCTCCGGAGTTTCTTCCGGGGCCATCACCGTGGGCGCGACCTGCAGCGACGCCCGCGGCCTCGAGACTCCAGCCACGGCCATGGTCATGGTGGAGAACCCACCGCCGGTCTCGCCCGAGGTCAGGCGGCTCGAAGGCCGGCTGGCCTTGCACAGCATTTACTTTCCCACGGCCAAGCCTACCGCCGAGCATCCCGAGGGCGGCCTGCTGGCCAGCCAGCAGCAAACCCTGCTTACGTTGGCGGACGATTTCCAGAAATACCTGGAGCTCAAACCCGATGCCCACCTGATTCTCAAGAGCCATGCCGATCGGCGGGGCTCGGTGGAATACAATCAGGCGCTTTCCGAACGGCGGGTCGATCGCACCCGGCAATTCCTGATCGAACACGGCGTTCCCGCGGCCAGTCTCGAAACCAAGGCGCTTGGCGAAGAGCAGAACCTGACCGAGGCGCAGGTGAAAGATGCGGTCGAGCAAAATCCCGAACTGACTCCGGAGGAGCGGCAGCGAGTGCTGGATCACATGCGAACCATCGTGCTGGCGAGCAACCGGCGTGTGGACGTGACCCTCAGCACGACGGGGCAAGAGTCGGTCCGCGAATTCCCCTTCAACGCCGCCGATTCCCTCACCCTGATCAAGACCGAGGAAACCAAGAGGACGCCCTCGGCGACAAAAAGAAAGGCGAGGCCTGCGGCGCGGCAATAAACCGGGCTGAAGGCGCGAGACCAGAATGGCCGGCCGAGTCCATGGACTCTGCCGGCTCTTTTGTGGCCGGGAACCCCCTCCCGGAATTAAGCCCACAGGGCCGCACTCATGCGCGAAGACGTTGCGACTCATGCCCGGCAATCTGAATCGAAACACTTTTTCCGGCGGCAGGGTAATCGCGACTGCGGCTGCCTTGTCTGACAGCGACGGTATGGTTGGTGTTCTTCTTCTTCGGCGGTCTTCGCTCCGGCGGTCTTGGCTCCGGCGGTCTTGGCTTCGGCGGTCTGCGACTCTTGTTTTTCTTTGCGGCCTTTGCGGTCTTTACTTTGCGTCCTTTGCGGTAGAGGCTCTTGCACGGTCGCCCGCGAGCCACCTTTTACCGCGAAGAACGCGAAGATTGACAGGACGGAAGAGCACGCAGAGAAGGCCGAGTGAGGAGCTAAAGACCCCTCATGCCCTCAATCGCTGGCAGAAGCGCCCGGCTCCATCGCGGCGGTTGGGCTCCACACCCCGGGAATTTCAAGGTCAGGCATGGGGGCAGCCGCGAACAGCTTCTGGCAGGGCTTGGCCAGCCAGCGGGCCCACTGCGCCGAACGTGACACGCGGGCACTGTCGGTGGCGATTCCGGTGTCGGCATACATCTGCCGGTAGATTTTCGAAATCAGGACAAAGGCCAGGCGGGCGCGCATCGATTTTATGAAGCGGGAGCGCATCCAGATGGACTTGAGTCCGTAAAACGTGTCCCAGACGGATTGCGTGCGCTGGCGAATTTCCTCGGCCGACATCGTGGGGTGGGGCCAATACAGTTTAGGGCGCAGAGCTTGTGGTATCAGCCAGCGCCGGGTGATGGGAATGCCGGCAACCTCCACCGGCGCAGCTTCCATCTGCTTCTCCCAACGGATGAAGTCCACGGTGCCGGGATAAGGAGTCAGCGTGACAAACTGGGCAAACGCCATCTCTGCCTGCACCGCGGCCAGGGCGGTAGCATCGAAGGTCTCGGGCCGGTCGCTGGGCAGGCCAAATATGAACGAGCCCAGGATGTACACGCCGTGCTGGCGAAAAGTCCTCAACTGTTTGACCAGATCGTCTCCGGCGCAATTGAATTCTTTGTAAACGTCTTTCAATCCAGCCGGAGTCACCGCCTCGACCCCCACCAGCGCCCCTTTGATGTGGGCCGCCTGCATGGCATCGAGGAACTCAACATCTTCGGCCGCTTCCATGGTGATCTGGGTGAAGAAAATCGTGTCGGGCGGCAGCTGGGCCAGCCGCCGCATCAGTTCAAAGCGCTCTGCCCGGATGGTCTTGAGTTCATTGAGCCGTTGCGAGTTGTGTTGCTCCTCGGCCAGGCGGAGGTCGGTGAGAGTCACGGGATAAAAATTGTCGTCGGCGAGCGCGATAAAGCGAAATCCCAATCTCCTTAACTGGACGATTTCCTCGATGACAACATCCGAGGAACGCTGGCGGGGGCGCTGGCCGTCCGTCCGCCAGACCGAGCAAAAGGAGCAATGTTTGGGACAGCCCCGAACCGTCTGCACCGAGGCCCACATATAGCTCTTGCGCGGCACGAGGTCCCAGCGGGCGGGCAGGAATGAGTCGGCTTCGATGCGGCCACCTTCATAGATGGCCAGCGGCGCTCCACGGGCGCAATCCGACAGTGCCCTGGACCAGACCACATCCCCATCGCCCTTGACCACCGCGTGGGCGCCGCCCAGTTCGTGGGCCTCGTTGGGATAGAGGGTGGCGTGAATGCCTCCAAACACCACGTAGGCGCCGCGTTCGCGGGCCAATTTCCCGATTTTGTAGCCGCGGAGCGCGTTGGCGGTATGGATGCCGATGCCGACAATATCGCCGGCTTGAATCTGCTCCGCATCCACCGGTTCCAGGGTCTCATCCACCAGGCAGGGGTCGCCAAAGCTCGCAGGTGTTGCCGCAGCCAGCACATACAGCCAGCGCGGGGTTATGACTGCGGTGCCAAAAGAAACTTCACTGGGATTGATGAGGTGAACACGCACGCGATGTCGCCCTCCTTGGGCGGGCCTTCAAAGGCTGTCGAGCAGCTTGCGCCCGGGACGACTATTTCGGATAGCTTGGAAGCCTGTAAGCCCAGCAGTTTAGACCAGCAATCGACGACGGGACCAGTGAAATTGTCAGGCGGGAGGAGCATGAAAATCTGGTCAATATTGACCACTTTTGCCGAAAGCTCCCGGGTTATCCTGAGCGAGCCGGGTCCGGTAATGAAACCTCACATCCGTTCCGCCCATCTTGCCCTCTCGTTGCTTCTCGGCTTCAGCCTCTCGCCGGGCGCTTTCGCGCAACCTTCAGACACCCTCGCGGTGGCGACCCAGGTTCGCCTGAGCTCGGAAGAAATCGTGACCAACCTGATACAGAGGAACCTGGAACGGGCCCGCGCTCTGGGCGCTTACCAGGGCACCCGGGTCTATCGTCTAGAGTATCACGGCTTTCCCGGTTCCAGAGCAGCGGAGATGATTGTGGACGTAAAGTACAGCACTCCCGGAAGCAAGGAATTCAGCATCCGTTCGGAAAAAGGATCTCGATTAATCATCGACCGGGTATTCAAACGAATGTTGCAGAGCGAGAAAGAGGCAGCCGCCGAAGAGAACCAAAGCCATGTCGCTCTCAATCGCGACAATTATAAGTTCACTCTGGATGGCTACGAGAGCACGCCTTCGGGTCTGACCTACATTCTTTCGGTGGAGCCACGGACCAACGACAAACTCCTCTACCGCGGCCGCGTCTGGGTGGATGCGGAAGACTTTGCCGTGGTGCGCATTGATGCGGTCCCCGCGAAGAACCCTTCCTTCTGGACTAAAGACACAAGGATCGAACAGACCTACGCAAAAGTTGGGGACTTCTGGCTCCCCCTGTCCAATCGCAGCACCAGCGACATCCGGCTGGGAGGCCACGCCTCTTTCACTATTGACTACCAGGATTATCAGATTACCTCTGCCACCGCGGTCGGCACACCGCGCAAGGTCGCGGGCTACAGATAACCCTTTCACCACAAAGGACACGAAGGTTCACGAAGGAAAAGCCTGAGACCAAAGCCTTCGTGGTACTTCGTGTCCTTCGTGGTTTATGATTTTGCAGTTTGGAAAACAAGATGAGAGGAATCAGGAAACGCTCAATCGTGCAGTACGACATTCAGCAGTGAACTGTGGACCTGCAACCCGCCCTCTTCCCCGCCGGCGTAGTGAATGAAACCCAACTTTCGGAAGCGGTTCATAAAAAAACTGACTCGCGAACGAGTAGTACCTACCATCTCGGCCAGGGTTTCCTGACTGATTTTCGGGACGACAGTCTCGGGCACGCCTTCCTTGCCAAAGTGGGCCAGCATAAGCAGGACGCGGGCCAGTCTCTTTTCGCTGGAATTGAACAGCTGGTCAACCAGGTCTTCCTCGTAGCGGATATTGCGTGCCAGCAGGTACGCCACAAACAAATCGGAAAACGCGTGCTCCCGATGCAGCGCAACCATCATGGCCTTTTTGTCGATGCGGAGAAGCTGGCACTCGCTCATGGCCGTCGCCGATCCCATGCGGACAGACTGCCCCGCCAGTGCGCCTTCACCAAAAAAATTCCCCGGATCCAGGATCCCGATCGTGGCTTCCTTGCCGACCTTGGACACTACGGTCAGCCGGACTTGACCCTTCTGGATATAGAAGACGGCGTCGGCCGCATCCCCTTGCGTGAAGATGCCCTGTTTCTTGGAGGCAGTCAGGCTCTTCCTGCCCTCGCCAATGGTCGCGAGGAAGGTGATGGGATCGAATTCGCGGTTCTTCTTGCTGACTGCAGCTGGACTCATCAGCTTCTATCTTAATCCCAAAGCCCAGAACACCAGCATAAATCGTGGCCCAAATGCACGGAAATCAAGTGAGCAATCTTGTACAGTATCTCGAAAGCAAATGGGCTAGTCTGTCGGTTTGGCTCGGGTAGGTTTTGCCTAACCAGCAACTCTGACCTGCTCCCCGAGGCTAGGGTTTACCTGATCTCCAGGGGAAATTCGCAGCATTTCTGACTTTGAGCCTGAATCCGGCCTGCTGGGCGTGAGACGAATGACGCCTCGAAACGGTCATTAGGTTAATTCGGAACAAGTAAATTGCCCCCCGGCGTGTTATGGTTAGTTTTGAGGTGGTTAGCACCTTCTCCTCTTTCAGGTCTTCTGACCTAAGCCAGTCCATCTGAAGTCCTCCCACACCTTAGGTTTCTTCGGAAGAGCGGTGTATCCATGCCTCTTGAAGCGATCTTGAACGAAGTTGACCTGCTCCACGGCGTAAGTGACCGTCTTGAGGGACTGGCGGAGCAACATCCGCCGGTGTCGGAAGCGCTCATCACCATCGCGGGAAGCGTTCGCAACACAGCCACTGTATTGGCAGTGCTGGTGGCCACCAAACGTCCCAAGCTGGTCTGACCAGAGTGATCACAGAACGCAGGGCGGTATTCCGTTTACATTCGCAGGGCGTGGCTGAGCGTCAGTTCGGTGGCTCCGGCTAAAGGAAATTGCAGAGCAGCTGAGCCATCCAGAGTCAGCGGTTGCAGTTCCGCAAGCAGAGGGACAACAGCCCGCAGTCTGGTGCCGGGATCGGCTGCTTCTATTTCCAATCCCCCCTTCAGCTCATTCAAGCGCTCGCGCATTCCAGCCAACCCTACGCCTGAGTCTTGAGCGATCGGGCCCAGGCGACTCAACCATTCTTTGGGCATGCCGCGCCCATAGTCTCGCACTTCAAGAATTACAGCCCGCGCGTCCCGCTGAAAGCGGACCTCCACCTCGGACGTTCCCGAGTGGCGATGCACGTTGGTGAGACTTTCCTGCAGCACGCGGAACAGCGCAATCTCAATCGTGTCCGGCAAGCGCGCAACCTCCGGTGAAAAGTCCATCCGCACCGTCATCCCGCTGCGCTGTGAAAAGCCCGTGATATACCACTGCGCCGCACTGGTGAAACCGGCTTCGTCCAGCATGGGCGGATGCAGCAGGTAGGAGGTGGTACGAATTTCCTGAAGCGCCTCATCCACCAGACGCGCAATGTCGGAAATCTCATCGTGGGTTCGCTTGTCCTTGCCCAGCTTTCTTTGCAGCAGGTCAACGCATATCTTCAAGGCCGTGAGGGTTTGGCCGGTGCTGTCATGCAAGTCGCGAGCTACCCGGCGCCTTTCCTCATCCTGCACTCTGAGAAGCCGCTGAGAAAGGCTCTGCAACTCCGCTGTACGCTCCAGAACCAGCAATTCGAGTTGCGAGCAGGATTGCCTGAGTGTCTCTTTGGTCTGATGTCCTGAAAGAATCCACATAACCTAACCCCCCCGGAATATGAGGACTATCTCATTAAGATTTGCTGGCGTCTGAGCAATACTGCACAGCCTCTTTTTTGCGCCTTGGCCGCAGCTGTTTCCAACCCGGACGACGCAGGGGCGGGTGCCCTCACCCGCCTGCGCCGGGCAAGGCCGGGGTGATTTCGGCGAAGGGAAAACCACCGGGAATTTAATTGGAAAACCCATGGCGAGCTTTGCTCGCCCGCCCGGACGAGGGCGTCCGGGCCTACGTGGTCTGCATTTAGTTGCGCGTCGGTGAAATTGTGCGAATCGTTGAGTTTGCAGGGATTGGCGGGACAGTTACCGGGGAGCGGTTGGCAGAGAGTTATTTGTCCGACGCCAGCAGGCGCCGATTCCGATGAGGGTCGGTGCGGGGTTGGCCGGTACTGAGTTCGCACTTCTCGCCGGGCTTGGCGCCGCAAGTGGGACAACGAATCGCCAGCGCTTGCTTCTTCGACGCCTTCATGACTCCATAATGCCGCGCCGCCCCCGAGCAAGATGGTCAATTTTGGCCAGAAACATTCACCTATAAATAACTTTCTGCGCGATCGGAAGTGTGGGTTGGACACTCTTTGTCCGACGCTCTTGATTCAGGGCGCAACTTCCTGCACCGTGGATGCTCGGTACAGCACGCTGCCATGCGGTGGCAGGGTCACAGTGAGAGAACTCGACGGGCCCAGATCCTTCCGCTCCCACAAGTCGCGCAGTTCATACTTCGCGCCGGTGAAACCCAGGTCTTTCCATTCATACCGGACATTCTGGCTGGACTCCGTGAGATTGAAAACCGCCACAGAGTGGCTGCCAGGCGCCGTCGATTGCGCCACCCATACGACGGTTTTGTCGGTTGTGATGGCGGGATGATTCCCTGAGGAGTGCTGGTCAACCGCGATGACCTCGGGATTGGTGAGCAACGCAGTCGTCCAGGCATCGGCCCTGGGCAGATCTCCGCCCACCATCAGCGGTGAAGGAAAGATGCACCAAAGCGTCAGAAATGTTCGCTGCTCGTCGTGCGTAAGCCGGGTGTAGCGCGGCTGGCCCCATCCCGGAGCCGGCCCCAGATATCCCAGGGGAAGCATGTCGGCATCCGGCCAGTGCCCCGGCTCCGCCTTGCCCGCCCATTTCGCCACGTTCGCGAACTGATCTCCCAAACCCTGGGGATAATCAACCGTGCTGTGCCACAGGTCCCAGATATCGTTAGAAATTCGCCACATCTGGGCATACTTCCGCATCTCCTCGGTTTTTTCCAGCGGAGCGGGCCCGGGTGAAAGGCTGAGAACAATCGGCCGGCCGGCCTGGGTCAGCGCCGCACTCAACATTCGTATCTCGTCGCCCTTGTAGGGACGGCTGCTGATGCAATCCACCTTGATCAGGTCCACGTCCCAACTGGCATAAAGCTTCGCAATCGAATCGTAATAGGCTTGCGCTGCCGGCTTCGATGCATCGAGGCCATAGTTATCGAAATTCCAGGAACAAGTCTGGGAGGTATCCGCCGCATCCGCGGCATGATATGACGACCCGAAGATCGGCAGGTTCTTCTCCACTGCCTGTTTGGGAATGCCCTGCAGAATATGGATACCAAACTTCAAACCGAGAGAATGGACATAGTCAGCCAAAGGCTTAAAGCCGGCGCCGTTCGCCGCTGAAGGAAAACGATTCACCGCCGGCGTGTACCGCCCGGAGTCGTCCATGCTGTACTGCGAAGTTTTGGAATTCCCTTCCGGTGTGGGATTGGTGACGAACCATTCCATGTCCACGACCACGTACTGCCAGCCGAAGGGCTTCAAGTGTTCGGCCAGCCACTGAGCATTGGCTTTTACGTCGGCCTCTTTGACCGTGGTGCCGTAGCCGTCCCAGCTGTTCCAGCCCATGGGCGGAGTGGCGGCCAGGAGAGACGAATCACCGCTTTGCGCGGGTGCGGCGGCCTGCCCCAGGGCCGCACTGCCAAAGAACAGAAACCAGCGCCAGAACCGGCAGAACAGTCTGCTTTCTCATGTTCGTTTCTCCGTCATCATTATTTTGTCGTCTGGATTTTTTCGTCTGTCTGGTCCTGGCTGGCGTCGCGGCCCGCGGGTCGCACGCCTTCGACACGCGACCGAAAATCGACGCCCTGATCCTTCTTAATACACGATCCTTTAATATCTGTGTCCCAGTTTGTGGAAAGTTGGTTCGGCACCCTGGCGTTTGCGCGGGCGAGACGCCCGCGCCCACATTGAATCCACACTAACCCAAAGAGATTAGCATTCCAGACCTCAGAGTGCTAAGCCTTGACAGGCGGGGTTGCGCTTCCTAGAATCGAAGCTGGAGTATTGTTGGTTTCCTAATCTAAGTTTTTGGATTAAAAGTACTTAATATGCCATCTGGACCCCCCATCGGGGAGCGGGAACGCGAGATTCTGACCGCCATCGTGGAGACTTTTATTGCCACCGGCGACCCCGTGGGCTCGCGAACCCTGGCGCGCTCCAACCGGGAAGGACTAAGCCCGGCTACGATTCGCAATGTTATGGCCGATCTCGCCGACGCCGGCTATCTGGAGCAGCCCCATACCTCGGCCGGGCGTGTTCCCAGTTCCGAGGCGTATCGCTATTATGTAGAACAGCTTACGGGCAAAGCCAGCCTTTCGCAGGAAGACCAGGGCATAATTAAGGACTCGCTGCGTGGGGTTTCCGACGTGCAGGAGTTCATGGAACGTACTTCGCGCGTGCTGTCCCTGATTTCGCACAATGTCGGTATTACCGTCGCTGTCGGTGGTCCCAGGAACGCGCTCGAGCATGTGTACTTTTCCCGGCTGGGCGACCAGAAAGTCCTGGCGGTGCTGGTGACGCGATCCGGCCTGGTGCGGGACCGGGTCCTGCGGCTCGATCTTCCCCAAGCTGACCTGGATGCGGCCGCGCGCTTTATCAACGAAAATTTTCGCGGCTGGACCATGGAGGCGATGCGGGCCGAGCTGGCGCGCCGTCTGGAGCAGGAGCGCAGCGAGTACGACCGCCTCATGAAATCGGTGGAGCAGCTCTACCGCCAGGGGGCCCTGACCGCCGACGAAAGCGCGCAAGTCGTTTTCGTCGAAGGAGCATCCAATCTGGTGACGGGCGAGCAGGACCGGCAACGTCTGCAGGAGCTGCTGCAGACCCTGGAAGAAAAGCAGAAAATTGTCGAGCTGCTGGGGGTATATCTCGACGCCAAGCAGGAAGCGGTCCGGGTGGTGATCGGGCTGGACGAAGCGCTGCCGTCGATGCGAAATTTTGTGCTCATCGGCGCACCGGCGCGCGTGGGCGACGACGTCATGGGTTCGCTGGCCGTAATCGGGCCCACTCGCATCGACTACCAGCACACCATGACGGCGGTTTCCTACATTGCCCGTCTGTTTGACAAGATCCTGAACGAATCTGAGTGAACATCGATATGGCAAGAGGACACGGAAAATCAGAAGTCGATCCGGTGGAACTGGATCCGGAGCACGAGCTTCCCGCGGCGGAAGACGCCCGTGAGGGTGCGGGCGCCACCACCGAATTCGACAAGTTAAAGACAGAGCGGGACGCGCTGCTCGAACGCCTGGCTCGCCTGCAGGCCGAGTTCGAGAATGCCCGCAAGCGCACCGCTCGCGAGCAACAGGAATTCCGCGAGTACGCTGTCACCGACGCGCTGAAGGCGTTGCTGCCCACCCTGGACAGCTTTGAGCGCGCCTTGCTAACCAGCGCTTCCGACAAGTCGGAATTTCGCGGCGGAGTCGAACTCATCTACAAGCAATTGCAGGACGCGCTCGCCAAACTCGGGCTGCGGCCCATTCCAGCCAAGGGTGAACCTTTTGATCCTCATCTTCACCAGGCGATTGAAATGGTGGACACTGAGGACGCCGAGGACCATCATGTACTCGATGAACTCCAGCGCGGCTACAAATTGAAAGACCGCCTGCTCCGTCCTTCGATGGTGAGGGTCGCGCGCAATTCCAGGCACTGAACCCGGCGTAATCTGAAATGAAAAAGCTGAAAGGATTCGAGGAAAAGCCATTCTGACCAGCAACGGAAAACGCGACTACTACGAAGTTCTGGGCGTGGCCCGCGCCGCCACCGAGCAGGAGATCAAGAGCGCCTATCGCAAGCTGGCGCTGCAATTCCATCCCGACCGTAATCCCAACAATCCCGACGCGGAAGAAAAGTTTAAGGAGTGCAGCGAGGCTTACGCGGTGCTGGCGGATGTCGAAAAACGCAGCGTCTATGACCGCTTCGGCCACGCCGGCCTGGGCGGAAGCGCAGGCGCGGGCTTTGATCCCACCGACCTGGGCGACATTTTTGGCGACTTCTTCGGCCTGGGAGAAATTTTCGGCGGAGGCACGCGCCGCCGCAGCCGCACCCAGCGCGGTGCCGACCTGCGCGAAGACATCAACATGGAGTTTGAAGACGCGGTCTTCGGCACCGAAGCCAAAGTCACGGTGCGGCGCCACGAGACCTGCGAAGAATGCCGAGGGTCAGGCGCGGCCCCGGGCAAGGCTCCCATCACCTGCCGTTCCTGCAATGGCCGCGGACAAGTCCGCTACCAGCAGGGCTTCTTCAGTATTGCGCGCACCTGTCCCACCTGCCAGGGCACGGGCAGCGTGGTCACCGACCCCTGCGCCAAATGCAAGGGCGAAGGCCGGGTGCTGCGGCAAAGGACGGTGGACGCAAAAGTTCCCGCCGGCGTGGAAGATGGCACCCGCATCCGCTTCACCGGTTACGGAGAAGGCGGCCTGCACGGCGGCCCCCCGGGCGACCTCTACGTCGTGTTGCATGTGAAAGAGCATCCCTTCTTCGAGCGCGAGGGAAACGATCTGCACTGCGTCATCCCGGTCTCGTTTGCCCAGGCCGCCCTGGGCGCGGAAATCAGCGTTCCGACTCTCGAAGGCGAACATATTCTGAAAGTGCCCGACGGCACCCAGTCAGGTACGACACTGCGTATCAAGGGCAAGGGCGTGCCCATCCTCAACAGCCACGGCAAAGGCGACCTGTTCGTCGAGGTGCGCGTGCAGACTCCGGGCAAGCTGAACAAACGTCAACGCGAATTGCTGCTCGAACTCGAAGCCATGACCCGGGTGGAAAACCGTCCCCAACGCCGCACCCTGCTCGGCAAAGTCAAAGACATCTTCGGATAAAATTGTCATCCTGAGCGAAGTGGCTGCTTCGCCTCGCGAAGCAGCCACGCAGTCGAAGGACCCCTATAGCCAGTCCGAGGCCGATATGTTCGGTGTTTTCCGGATTCTTGCATTGAGCCTGACGAGAGAGCGCTGTTTCGTGAGTAGGGGTCCTTCGACTCCGTACGCCCGCTCGCAAGCGAGCGGACGCACTGCGCTCAGGATGACAGAGGACGTATGACGCGCCGCCGCTGGATCGCTGACGAAGTTTCCGGCAAGCGTGCTGTTCTGGTCGGTGCGCATGCGCGACATCTGGCGTTGGTTCTTCGGGGACGGATGGGGCAGGAATTTGACATTGCAACCGGTGACCACGTCCGCCGCGGCCGTATTACCAGTATCGCGGATGATCGGGTCGAGTTTGAGCTCGGCGAAGTGGTTCGCGTTCCGTCAACCCTCAACCTGACCCTCGTTCTCTCCATCTTCAAATTTGATCGCATGGAGTGGGGCATCGAGAAATGTGTGGAACTCGGTGCCAGGCAAATTGTTCCGGTGGTCGCACAACGCACCGAGACCCATCTCGCCCGGGCCGCGCAAAAGCGCGTAGAGCGCTGGCGGCGGATTGCACGCCAGGCGGCGGAGCAGTCGCGGCGTGCCTCGGTGCCGGAAATCTCGGAGCCTGTATCCCTGCAAGAGGCCATCGCCTCATTGGGCGGCACGCGCATCGTCCTGGCTGAATCCGAGGAAGAGATGATGCTGAAAGATGCTCTGCATGCGAAAGGCGAAGCGGGTGAATTAGCCCTGGCGTTTGGTCCCGAAGGCGGCTGGGCCGAATCGGAGTTGAAGTTGTTTGCCGGGGCAGGCTGGATTGCGGCTTCTTTGGGAAGCACCATCCTGCGCGCGGAAACCGCGGCCATCGCGGCTACCGCCATCGCCCTGGCCGAGTCGCAATAAGGCTAGGCCAAGCTCATCGGCGTCATCCTGATGGACTTCAGTCCCGAAGGATCTGGCGCGTGCCGGCGCAAGTGCAAGCATTGCAGGCACAGCACGCCGGATCCTTCGCAAGCTCAGGATGACGCCTTGTCGTGGGAATCAGATACGCCAAGCGCCATGTCGGGCTGGAACTGCGGCCCCCTAAGCTTCTCCTCAGAAAAATCCTCAAGCTTCTCTGATATCCTCCTGCTCAGTGGCAGTAGCAAGACCCAACTCACGTCCCCGAGCGTTCGAGCCTGACGAGCGCCAGCGCGAAGCTATCGAACATGTCCACGGGCCAGTGCTGGTCATCGCCGGCGCGGGCACGGGGAAGACCACCGTTCTCACCCGGCGTATCGCCCACCTGGTTCGTCAAGGACATGCCCGGCCCGACGAAATCCTGGCCGTCACCTACACCAGGAATGCCGCGCAGGAGATGCGGCAGCGGGTGGAGGAGGAGTTGCGCGGGACCAACCTCTCCGGCCTTCGGCTCGCAACCTTTCATGACTATTGCAACAGTCTCCTCGACCAGTGCGGCAGGAAATTCGGAGTAGTGGACGATCAGGACCTGTGGATTTATCTGCGCCGCCGCATTCGCGAACTGAACCTGAACTATTACGTCCGGGCCGCCAGGCTCAGCAAGTTCTTCGACGACCTGCTTGCCTTCTTCCGCCACTGCCACGACGAACTGGTCAGCCCGGAACAATATGAGGAATACGTTCAGAGGCTGGAGCGCGGCGAATTGCCCGTGCCGCGGGTGAGCAAGTCAAAAGACGTCGGCACCCTCTCGGACGAAGAAGTGGTGGGGCGCTGCCGCGAAATCGCCGGCGTCTTCACCACCGTCGAACGCATGCTGCGGGAAGACAACCTGGGCACCTTCGGCCACATGATCACCAACGCCCACCATTTGCTGCAGCAGACAATGAACTGGCGAGCCGGGCGGGCGCCCGCTTTATCCTGGTGGACGAGTTTCAGGACGTCAATTTCGCCCAGGTGAAGGTCCTGCAAAAGCTTGCGGGAGCGGAGACGCAACGTTTTTGCTGTCGGAGATCCGGACCAGGCCATCTATCGTTTCCGCGGGGCCTCGAGCGCCGCCTTCGTACTCTTCCAACGCCACTTTCCGGGCGCGAAGGTGATCAAGCTGGAGAAAAACCGGCGTTCGCTTTCGCCGATCCTGCACAGCGCCTTTGCCCTCATCTCAAAAAATCCGAACGTATTCGACGCCGGACGCACTTCCACCGCCTACCAGCGTTCGGTCCTGATCTCAGCCCGCGAAGAAGATGCGATGCGGGCAGGCAGCGAGTTGCCGACGAGTGCCGGTGGAAGCGGTCGTACTTGACACCAAGGACACCGAATCAGGTGAGGTAATCACAAAGCTGCGTGAATTGCGCCGCAAGTTGCGGTGCCGGTGGAGCGACTGCGCCGTCTTGTATCGCACCCATGTGAATCGCGACCAGCTGGCCGCCGAAATGGTGCGGCAGGGCATTCCCTTCACCATCGAGAACATGGACGTGATGGATACGCCCGAGGCGCGCGACCTGCTCGCCTGCCTGGGGGCGGTGGTCTCGGATGCGGATGGCGCCAGCCTGTTTCGAGTCGCAGCGCTGCCGCAGTTTGCCATCGACCCGGAAAAACTGCGCTCCGGCATCAAGGCTCTTCCCCGCGACGCCGGCACGTCTGCCATCGCGCTGGTGCTCTCGCGGATCGAGGGTGGCGGAGCAGTTCTTGAGCGCGTGCGGCAGACTCGAGCCGACATTTCCGCCGCCAACGCCAAGGGCCGCGCCGCGGTGAACATCCTCGTACGCGATTTTGCCTTGAAGCAAAGCTCAAGAGTGCTGCAAGCGGTCCTCGAGTTCGTCAGCGGGTGGGAGAAGAAGGCAATCACCAGGACGGGCGAGATTGCCGAGCTTCTCGACTACCTCGAATATTTTCAGGGAAGCCCGCGGCGTGATTCCTCTCTCCTCGAGCGACGATGACGCGGTCCCGCTGATGACCGCGCACGCCGCCAAGGGCCTGGAGTTTCCCCACGTTTTCATCCTTCGCGCCAACTCGGGTTCGTTTCCCCTGAACTATCAGGAAGCCCTGATTGAGTTGCCCCGGGAACTGTACGACCCGGACTCGATTGCCCAGGGCGATGACAAGGAATTGTGCCAGCAGGAGGAGCGCCGACTGTTTTACGTGGCCATGACCCGGGCGCGGGACTCGCTCACCATTTACGCCAAGAAGGGGACGGGAAAGAAAGATCCCACGCCAGCCGGCTTCCTGCGCGATCTGCTGAAGGACACAAGGCTGGGCCGGTGGTTCGTGCAAGCCCCCGCCCGCGGCTTCCAGACTGACATGTTCGCCGAAGGCGCGGTCCCGGAAACCATGACCCGCGTCAACCAGTGGCTGGCCCTGCCACCCTCGGCCAGCCTGCACTCCCGGCTGAGCGCCAGCGCGGTGCAGACCTACGAGACCTGTCCGCTGCAGTTCAAGCTGGAGCGCGAATGGAAGATTCCCGACGAGGTCCCCGCCGCCATGCAGTATGGCGCGGTCATGCATCGCGTGTTGCGCGCTTACTACGACTCGGTACGACTGGAGCGTCCGATGGGGGACGATGACCTGGTCCAGTTCTTCCGCGACGATCTCGCCCAGGCGGGCATGCAGGACCGCTACCAGCATGACCTCTACGAGGCGCAGGGCGTACAGCAGTTAAAAGATTTTCTGACCGCATTCCGGCGCAATCCCATACCCCATGTACTGCACACCGAAGAATTCTTCGAGGTGAAGGTAGGCGAGGTGACCGTGGCAGGGCGCATCGACCGCATCGACCAGTCGGCGGACGGCGGAGTCGTGATTACCGACTACAAGACCGGCAGGGCCCAATCGCAGGAGGATTCCGACGAGAGCATGCAGCTTTCCATCTACGCCCTGGCGGCGCGCGAAAAGTGGGGATATCGCGCCGACCGCCTGGTGCTCTATAACCTCGAAGGAAACAGCGCGGTCGTGACCCGGCGCAGCGACTTTGAGCTCGAAGCAGCGAAGAGCCGGGTGCAGGAAGTATCGGAAAACGTCGCTGCCGGTAAATTCCAGCCCAAGCCCGGCTTCTATTGCAAATTCTGCGCCTATCGCAACCTCTGTCCCGCCACCGAGAAACAACTGCAGGACCACTCGCCTGAGAACAGAGCCGCTACCGCGCGATCAAGATAGTTGTCATCCGCAAGCGCTGTCATCCTGAGCGGAGTAGCTGCTTCGCTTGGCGAAGCAGCTACGGAGTCGAAGGCCCCCTACTAGTTAATGAGAGGCCGGTGTGATGAGTTGTTTCCTTCCCGAGCGGAACCCACCAAGAACGGGAACTTCTCTTGCCAGGTAGGGGTCCTTCGACTGCGCAATGCGATTCGCAAGCGAATCGCATTTCTTCGCTCAGGATGACAGGTTGCATGTGAGGAGGGATTCTGGCGCTGGAAAAACTTAGGGGACGCTTGCGCGTCCCCTGTTTTGCTGCTTACTGTACTTCTCTTAGTGCTTCTTTTTCTTCTTTGCCTTTTTCTTGGTTGCCATGGTTCTATTCTCCCTTTCCATTTTTCATGGACTTGCTATAGCAACGATCGTCCGTTGCAACTAATTGAATGTATAGAGTCAATAAAAAGTGATGTCAAGAAAAAAATGACGCTCGCGCGCGCATGCGACCGCTGAACCAAAGTCACCAGCGACGGGCGCCGAGGATTTTTTGGCGCATGCCAGCGTCGGCGGCTAAGTTTTGCGCACGAAACTTCTCTCATCACTCACACCTTTTGCATTTCAGCGGCCGCGGAGGAAACGCTGTCGTCGACTTCATACATCCCCGTTTTGAGGGTGCGAATTTCGCTCTTGATCATCTCGCGCGCATCTATAATTAAAGACTGAGAAATCATCGCGGGGGCACATAAATGGCTGCTTACGACGAGGTCGTCATCATTTCCGGCTGCCGCACGCCGGTGGGTAAATTCCAGGGAAGCTTGTCCGATCTGAGCGCCACACAACTGGGCGCGATCGTGGTCCGCGAGGCGGTAAAGCGCGCCAGCATCGACCCGAAACAGGTGGACGAATGCATCATGGGCAACGTCGTCTCTGCCGGGTTGGGACAAAATCCCGCGCGCCAGGCTGCAATCTTCGGCGGACTGCCTCCGGAAGTGGGTGCCATGACCGTCAACAAGGTTTGTGGTTCCGGACTCAAAGCCGTCGCACTCGCGGCGCAAGCCATCCAGACGGAGAACAGTTCCATCGTCGTTGCCGGCGGCATGGAATCGATGACCAACGCGCCCTATCTTCTGCCGCAGGCGCGCAAGGGATATCGTCTGGGCAATGCGCAAATTGTCGATTCCATGGTGAACGACGGGCTGTGGGACATTTACAACAACTACCACATGGGCGTCACCGGCGAGAACGTGGCGGGAAAATACGGCATCACGCGCGAGGAGCAGGACGAGTTCGCGCTCAACTCTCATCGCAAGGCGCTGGCGGCAATCAGGGAATGCCGATTCAAGTCACAGATTGTTCCGGTAGAACTGCCCGCGAAGAAAAAGGGCGGGGCGCCCGTGATCTTCGACAAGGACGAGTCTCCGCGCGAAGACACCACCATTGAAGTTCTGCGTTCCCTGAAGCCCGCCTTCAAGAAAGATGGCACGGTGACCGCCGGGAATGCTCCGGGGGTGAACGACGGCGCCGCCGCGCTGGTGGTAACCAGCGCGAAGCGGGCCAAAGAACTGGGCGCAGAACCCATGGTGCGCATCGTGGCCCAGGCCACCAGCGGCATCGATCCCAAGTGGGTGATGATGGCGCCCGTGGATGCCGTCCGAAAAATATGGGAGAAGACCGGCTGGAAGAATGAAGACGTGGACTTGTACGAACTCAACGAAGCTTTCTCGGTGCAGGCGCTGGGGGTGATGCGGGAGCTAGGTCTCGACCCCAACAGGGTCAACGTCAACGGTGGGGCGGTTGCCATCGGGCATCCTATCGGCGCCAGCGGGGCCCGCGTGCTCGTCACTCTTATTTATGAGATGACTCGCCGCAATGTCCATCGCGGCATTGCTGCGCTCTGTCTGGGTGGCGGAAATGCGGTGGCCATGGCCGTAGAACGATAGAGTTCCAAATGCGCTGAAATCTGTCGATGCCTTTTCGCGCTCCTTGCGGATTTCTTAGCGCCCTTTGCGGTAATGTTTTTGACTTGGCCTAAACTGACGCCGGAGCATCCGGCACCGGCAGCGTGACTTTGAACACCGCTCCGCCGCCCGGCCCGGAGCTGGCCTCGATCTCTCCTCCATGCTCGCGCAAGATCGCTTTGCAGATGCTCAGCCCCAGACCGGTGCCGCGTCCCGGGCGCTTGGTGGTATAGAAGGGATCGAAGATGTTGGGCAGCACATCGGCGGCGATGCCGGGCCCGTCGTCCTGAAAGGTGACTGCCACCGACTTGTTGCTCTTTTCTAACCGGATCCGCAGAGTACCGCGATCGCGGGCCTCGCGCACCGCCTGTTCCGCATTCAGAATCAGGTTGAGGAATATCTGCATCAACTGGTGCGAATCGCCGTTGATCACCGGCAAAGAGGGCTCTGGCAGATAGTCCACCGTAATATTATTTTTCCTCAATGAATAAGTGTGCAGGTGCAGGGTACGCTGCACCAGTTCGCTCAGGTTGATCGGACCTCTTCCCGGGGCCGGCGGGCGTGAGAAGTACATGAGGTTCTGCACGATGTCGGCCGCGCGCCGGGCCTGCTGCTGCAACATCACCAGTTGCTTGCGCGTGGTCTCCGCCTGTTCGCCTTCCTGCAGAAGCTCGGCCACGCCCATGATGCTGGTCAGAGGATTGTTCAGCTCGTGCGCAAAGCCTCCAATCATCTGCCCCATGGCGGCCAGGCGTTCGCTCTGGATGATCTGCTGTTCCAGCTTTCTCTCGAAGGTAATGTCCCGCACCGATACGATCACGCCGCTGGCCTTGCCTTCGGCGTCGAACAGCGGGCTGGCGTTGGCCCGCATGGTGCGCCAGCTGCCGTCGCGATGGCGCGCCCCGAACTCGCAGAAGCCAAACTTCTTCGCGCCTGTGCTCACGTCGTGGTAGAGGGCCACAAATTCGGCGGACTGCTCCTGCTCGGCGTCATCCACTTTCTTACCCATCATCTCTGCCGGTGCACGGCCCAGCAGATCGCGGATGCGTGAACTAACAAAGCTGTAGCGCCCATCCAGGCCGATCACCAGAATCAGGTCGGGGAAACTTTCCAGCAGATAGCGCTGGAACTCTTCCTGCTGGCGCAGGGCTTTCTCCATCTTGCGCCGCTCGGTCACATCCACCAGCGTGCCCTGGTAGCGGATAATCTTGCCCGCGCCATCCCAGACCGCGCGCGAGGTATCGAGGAAGACTCCGGTCGTCCCATCTTTGCGGCGCAGTGTAAGCTCCCGGCTGCGCTCGCTCCCTCGATCGTCCACACTCCTGCCCAGCACCGGGCCCTGGCCGGGATCCAGATTCAGGGTACTGGGATCGAGAGACAGCAACTCGTCCCGGCTGCTGCACCCGAGCATCTGGATCAGCGCAGGATTCGCATCGAGCAGCTTGCCTTCCGGCGTGCTGAAGTACACGCCTTCCTGCAGGGTCTCGAAGAGTTCGGTGAAGCGGCGTTCCTTCTCACGTTCTTCGGTCACGTCCCGGGCGAGAGCGCTGATGCCCACCACCTCGTCACTCTTGACGATGGCATTCAACACGCAGTCGAAGTAGAGCGCGCGCGTGCTGTTCTTGACCTGGACCCGGACGAGTCCCGACCAGCGGCGTTTTTCCAGAAAGCGCGGAAGACCACTCTCGACCTCGCCGCGCAGAGGTTCGTCCAGAAACTCATCGATCTTGTGCCCCACCACTTCGGTATAGGCCAGGCCGAGCAACTGGGTGACGCGGCGATTCACCGTCCGCAGGGTACCGTCGAGGGAGCAGGCAAAAGCCACGTCGTCGAACGAGTCGATGAGTTCCTTGAAGCTTCGCTGGGAGCGCTGAATGACCTGGGTCAGCTGGTCGAGCTGCTCGTCGGAAGGAGTGACGCCGGCGCGGTCGTGCAAATCGTGCAGCAGGTGCTTCAGTTCCGAGACTTCGCGGCGCCGTCCATAGACGTATGCCGCGAACAGAATCGACAGCACCAGCAGGCCGATGGAGACCGCGCCCAGGTGATAAGGAAGCCCCTGCAGCCGTTCCCAGGAAAGCGCGGCCAGGCCGGTCGCCAGCAGCACCAGAAAGGCCAGGGCCATCCGCCAGAGCCGGGCTTCTTCTTTTTCCAGATGACCGGGTGCGCGAGAGGGTCGTTTGGGTTGATCTTCTTCTTCGTCCATAAACTGCCGACACTGATGCTGGACCGGCGCTGGGAGTCGCAGGTTTCCAAGCAGGTTAGCTGAATCCTAGTTCAGGGCCCGAGCCCACACAATGGAGGTATGTTGGGCAACTTGGTTCTAGGGACAACGCTGGTCAATGTAGGCGCGCATGGTTCGTCCGTCACTTTCTCTTGTGACGGTCGTCACTGCTGTTTTGCCAACGGGCCGGTATGGTGGAAACAGAGTGCAGGTCAGCGGCCGATCTTCATTGGTCATGGTGGCTCGGAGATGAACCATCAGTCTGCGAGCGCTCAGCCTCATGCTCTATAAGACTTTGAGCGCAGCGGTGTATGGCATAGATGCCAGCATCATCGAGGTTGAGGTGGACGTCTCCGGCATCAAGACCAGTGAAGATTATTTTCACACCGTAGGATTGCCCGACGCGGCGGTGCGCGAAAGCCGCGAGCGGGTACGGGCCGCCCTGAAGAACTGCGGCTACGACATCCCTCCCACCCACATCACCATCAACCTGGCGCCCGCCGACATCCGCAAGGAAGGTTCAGGCTTCGACCTGCCCATGGCCCTGGGAATTCTGGGCGCCTACGGCGGGCTTAACAAGAAAGAAGTGCCGGACTGCCTGTTCGTGGGCGAACTTTCGCTTGACGGAGGCATTCGCGGTGTGCGCGGCGCGTTACCCATTGCCATTGAAGCCCGCGGCAAAAAGATCCCCCGCCTGATCGTGCCGGAATTGAATGCTCGCGAGGCTGCCATGGTGGGCGGCGTCGAAGTCTATCCCGTAAAGTCGCTGCTGGACGTTATCCGCTTCGTGAATACCGGCAACGGCATTCAGCCGCTGAAAGTGGATAGCGATACCCTGCTCAGTGAAGCCCAGCATTACGCGGTTGACTTCAAAGATGTGCGCGGGCAGCACACCGCCAAGCGCGCCCTCGAAGTGGCCTGCGCCGGCGGCCATAACATCCTGATGATCGGCCCTCCCGGCTCCGGCAAGACGATGCTGGCCAAGCGTATGCCCACTATCCTGCCTCCATTCAGTTTTGAGGAGGCGCTTGAAACCACCAAGATCCACAGCGTCGCAGGCGTGCTCGATGCCGGCGCCGGGCTGGTCGGCGTCCGCCCGTTCCGCTCACCCCACCACACCATCTCCGACGCCGGCCTGATCGGAGGAGGCGCCGTGCCCCGCCCCGGCGAGGTATCGCTGGCCCACAACGGCGTGCTCTTCCTGGATGAACTTCCCGAATTCCCGCGCAATGTTCTGGAAGTAATGCGGCAGCCTCTGGAGGATGGCACGGTCTGCATCGCGCGTGCCTCCATGTCGCTGACCTTCCCCGCCCGCTTCATGCTCGCAGCGGCCATGAATCCGTGTCCCTGCGGATATTTCAATGACCGTTCGCGCGAGTGCCACTGCAGCCGCCCCATGATTCAGCGCTACATGGGCAAGATTTCCGGACCGCTCCTCGACCGCATCGATATCCATATCGATGTGCCCGCGGTGAATTACAAAGAGCTGAGAGCCGGAAGCGAACCGGAAAGCTCCGCCAAAATTCGGGAGCGGGTGATGCGGGCCCGAGAAATCCAGATGCAGCGCTTCGCGTCGTCGCGCTCGCGGCTCTACTGCAATGCCCAGATGGCGCCCCGCCATATTCGCGCCTCCTGCGAGCTTTCCGCAGACTGCGAACGCCTGCTGGAGCGCGCCATGACCCAGCACGGCATGACCGCCCGCGCCCACGATCGAATACTAAAGGTAGCGCGCACGGTTGCGGACCTCGAAGGCGCCCCCGCCATCGAGCCCAAACATATCGCCGAGGCCATCCAATACCGGACGCTCGACCGCACGTTCTGGGCGTAGTTGGTCGTGTGGGGACGGGTCTTTGACCCGTCCAAGCCGAGCAAAGCTCGGCAATTTCTTTGTGCGGCGCGGGCGCCCTCGCCCGCGTGTTGTTGATAGTCAGGGTCAAAAGCCGCGGGCGGGGGCGCCCTCGCCACACCATCCACCCATCCTTCCGGGTTTGACCAAGCCTCCCTAACATGCTATAAAAGCTGGTTTTGTATCGGGCCTCCGGGAGCAAGTTCAGCGTCCAACCGGCGGCCTCTGCGGTACGAAACATCCGACGCGGCCAAGCTCAACACTCCTGTTCAATGCCGTGTAGTGGAAGCGTGTTCGGAACTCCGGCAATGCGCTCCCCGGCGCTCTCGATCAGAGCGTCCGGTTGGTGCTGTTCGCTGGGTGGCAGTGCCTAAACACGTGATGGTCCTGAAATAGTCTTCATACCGGAGGAACTCCTATGCGTACCTGGCTGGCGAAAGCTGTGTCCGATGGACGCCAATTCGCCCATTTCTTTATCCGGACGGTGGCCGCCACCATCGCCGTCCTCAGTTTCGCTTCGATTTCCGCCCTGGCCCAACCCGCCCACGAAGTAGGCGGCGAAGCCAGCCTCAAGCTTCCCGATCTCTCGCAGGTATTGTTCCTGGGAATCGACGGCCATCGTTTATTAATGATCGGCATTCTGTTCTGCATCTTCGGCCTGGGCTTCGGGATGATCATCTATACCCGCCTGCGGAAGATGCCGGTGCACCGTTCCATGCTCGAGATTTCCGAGCTGATTTACGAGACCTGCAAAACCTACCTGATCACCCAGGGCAAATTCCTGCTGATCCTGTGGCTCTTCATTGCCGTGGTGATCGTGCTCTACTTCGGAGTTCTGTCGCCGGTGCCGGACAAGCCGATTGCCGTCACCCTTCCTATCATTCTTCTCTTCAGCCTGGTGGGAATCGCGGGCAGCTACGGAGTCGCGTGGTTCGGCATTCGGGTGAACACCTTCGCCAATTCGCGAACGGCTTTTGCCGGACTGGCCGGCAGGCCCTATCCCATCTACAACATTCCGCTACAGGCCGGGATGAGCATCGGCATGATGCTGATCAGCGTCGAGCTCCTGCTCATGCTGATCATTCTGCTGTTTATTCCTGCAGACTATGCGGGTCCCTGTTTCATCGGATTCGCCATCGGTGAGTCGCTGGGCGCGGCTGCACTGCGCATCGCCGGCGGCATCTTCACCAAGATTGCCGACATCGGCTCCGACCTGATGAAGATCGTCTTCAAGATCAAGGAAGACGACGCGCGCAACCCCGGCGTGATCGCCGACTGCACGGGCGACAACGCCGGCGATTCCGTCGGACCTTCTGCCGACGGCTTTGAAACCTATGGCGTAACCGGCGTCGCCCTCATCACTTTCATCCTGCTGGGGGTGAAAGATCCGACCATCCAGGTACAACTGCTGGTCTGGATTTTCGTCATGCGCATTGCCATGCTGGTGTCCAGCGCGGCGGCGTATTTCATCAACGGCGCCATCGCCAAGGCCCGCTTTGGCACCGCCGACAAGATGAATTTCGAGACGCCCCTGACCTGGCTGGTGTGGCTCACTTCGCTGATTTCGGTCGCGGTGACCTTTGTCATTTCCGCAATCATCGTTCCCAGCCTCGGCGGCGATACCACGCAGTGGTGGAAGCTGGCCAGCATCATTTCCTGCGGCACGCTGGCGGGGGCCATCATCCCCGAACTGGTAAAAGTCTTCACTTCAACTGAGTCGCGGCACGTGCGCGAAGTTGTGACTTCCGCCAACGAGGGCGGCGCATCGCTTGGAATTCTGTCCGGCTTCGTGGCGGGAAATTTTTCCGGCTACTATCTCGGACTTTCCATGGTGGGTCTGATGTCCGTTGGATACTACTTCAGCACCATGGGCCTGGAAGCTCTGATGGTGGCGGCCCCGGTCTTCGCTTTCGGACTCGTGGCCTTCGGCTTCCTGGGCATGGGCCCGGTGACCATTGCGGTGGACTCCTACGGCCCGGTGACCGACAATGCGCAGTCTGTCTATGAACTGTCGCTGATCGAGCAGGTCCCCAACATCAAGCAGGAGCTCAAAAAAGACTACAACATGGACGTGAACTTCGAACGCGCCAAAGACTTGCTGGAAGAAAATGACGGCGCAGGCAACACCTTCAAGGCCACGGCCAAGCCGGTGTTGATCGGGACGGCGGTTGTGGGTGCCACCACCATGATTTTCTCCATCATCATGGCGCTCACCAACGGCCTCACCGAAAACGTGAACAACCTCTCGCTTCTGCACGCGCCTTTCTTGCTGGGCCTGATCACCGGCGGCGCCATGATCTACTGGTTTACCGGCGCTTCCACCCAGGCCGTCACCACCGGCGCCTATCGGGCGGTCGAGTTCATCAAGGCCAACATCAAGCTCGAAGGCGTGGTGAAAGCCTCCGTCTCCGACAGCAAGAAAGTGGTTGAAATCTGCACCCGTTACGCACAAAAGGGGATGTTCAACATTTTCCTGGCGGTGTTCTTCGCCACCCTGGCGTTCGCTTTCGTGGAGCCATTCTTTTTTATCGGATACCTGATATCCATCGCCATCTCCGGTCTGTACCAGGCCATCTTCATGGCTAACGCCGGCGGCGCCTGGGACAACGCTAAAAAAATCGTGGAGGTCGAACTGAAGCAGAAGGGCACTCCCCTGCACGACGCCACCGTCATCGGCGACACGGTCGGCGATCCCTTCAAAGACACGTCTTCGGTGGCGCTGAACCCGGTCATCAAGTTCACCACGCTCTTCGGTTTGCTGGCGGTTGAATTAGCGGTGAAGCTGACCGGGGAAACCAGCGGCATGTTCAGTCACGTACTCGCTTTGGGGTTCTTTTTGGTGTCCTTTTTCTTTGTGTATCGCTCGTTCTACGGCATGCGCATCGTCAAGGAAGGACCGGCAAAAATGGTGTAGCCAAGGAATGGAGGACGGGCGTCCCGCCCGTCCAATGCCAACCCGATCGAAGTATCTCGGGCCTCGATCGACCTGCTGATTAATCTACTGTCATGTTTATCGGTCATTTCGGCGTCGCGCTCGCGGCCAAGAGAGTGGCACCGAAAGCTTCACTAGGAACTCTGATTCTCGCTGCCCAATTCCTTGATTTCCTCTGGCCGGTGTTCTTGCTGCTCGGCATTGAGCATGTGCAAATCGCTCCTGGGATCACCGGGGTTTCTCCGCTTGATTTCACCGACTATCCCATCTCACACAGTCTGCTGATGGCAGTCGTGTGGGCGATTGTCTTGGGCGCGATCTATTACACGATACGACGCAATCTGCGGAGTGCCTTGGTGGTGGGCGCCGCCGTGCTCAGTCATTGGGTGCTGGATTTCATCGTGCACCGCCCCGATCTCCAGTTCTATCCGGGCGACCCGGCACGCGTTGGATTAGGTTTGTGGAATTCCTGGATGGCAACGATTGCCGCCGAGCTCTTCTGCTTTGGCGCCGGACTATGGATTTATCTCAGCTGCACTCGCGCCCGCGACAACGCCGGCCGCTACGGCTTCTGGGCGCTGTCAGCATTCCTTTTTTTGGCTGGCTCAGCACGCTGTTCGCCGGGGCCCCGCCGGGTCTGACTGCTCTCGCGTGGGGTGGCATCGCCATGTGGTTAATAGTTCCCTGGAGCTGGTGGGCGGACCGTCACCGCACCATCGTCCACTCCACCTGATCGAGAAGTAAAACATAGGATTCACAGAAGCACTGTCATCCCGACCGAAGTGAGCGAAACGAACGCAGCGGAGGGACCCGCTTGTGGTCAGCGCGCACGAAACCTGTGGTCAGTACGATCCCTTCATCTTGTCTTTCACGCTGTGCGCCAGCTTCTCAATCTCCTCCGCCTTCTTGACCACATCGACGGATAGCGTGCCTTCGTTG
The DNA here is from genome assembly GCA_963752375.1 of Terriglobia bacterium. Lineage (GTDB taxonomy): Bacteria > Acidobacteriota > Terriglobia > Terriglobales > Acidobacteriaceae > JAIQFF01. The sequence goes on along the minus strand of CAVVYF010000027.1, from coordinate 149,836 downwards.
GTCTTGTCCACGAACTCCTTGAGTTCGTTCGCCAGCTTGAGCAGCTTGTCGGTATCGCGCTTGAGATCGGCCTGGCGCTCCAGGTTGGCCTTCTTGGCCATCTCCCTTTCCATCCTGAGGCGCGGCTCATCTTGCGGGCCGGGGCGCGGAGCGTCGGGCAGACGCATGGGAGGGTTCTGGGAAACTGATGGCAGCGCGGCCGCGAGAACGCATCCGAGCAAGATTCGTGAGAGGCTCTGGAATCGCAAAGTCCACCTCGAACGACGGAATTGAAGAGTCAGGACGGAAAAGTATGCAGAAAAACTCGGGACTTGTCATCCTGAGCGAGCAACTGCTTCGCCTGGCGAAGCAGTTGCGAAGTCGAAGGACCCCTATAACCAGTTCAAAGCCGGAGTGTGTGGGATTTCTTCAGAGCGACAAGCGCCCAGATCAAAGAGCGCCGAAAGAAGGTAGGGGTCCTTCGACTCCCCCCTACGATTCGCAAGCGAATCGTATCGCTCCGCTCAGGATGACAAAAGCACGAGCGGGACGCTCGCGCCCACATTTCTTACAGCGAACTCATGTTCGCCAGGAACTCGCCATTCGACTTGGTCTTGCTCAACTTGTCGATCAACAACTCCATGGCTTCAACGGGCGAGAGCGGGTTCAGCACCTTGCGCAAGACCCAGATGCGGGTCAGGTCTTCCTTCGGGATCAGCAACTCTTCCTTACGCGTGCCGGAGCGCTGAATATCGATGGCCGGGAAGGTACGCTTGTCCACCAGTTTGCGGTCGAGGATGATTTCCGAATTGCCGGTGCCTTTGAACTCTTCAAAGATCACGTCATCCATGCGCGATCCGGTATCGATCAGCGCGGTAGCGATGATGGTCAGCGACCCGCCTTCTTCGATGTTCCGGGCCGAGCCAAAGAACCGCTTCGGACGCTGCAACGCGTTCGAATCCACGCCTCCTGACAACACCTTGCCGCTGGGCGGAACGATGGTGTTGTAAGCGCGCGCCAGACGCGTAATCGAATCCAGAAGAATTACCACGTCGCGCTTGTGTTCGACCAGGCGCTTGGCCTTCTCGATCACCATTTCCGCGACCTGCACGTGCCGCGCAGCCGGCTCATCGAAGGTCGAAGAGATCACTTCGCCCTTCACCGAGCGCTGCATGTCGGTAACTTCTTCCGGCCGCTCATCGATGAGCAGCACCATCAGCACGACTTCGGGATGATTGGTGGTAATCGAATTGGCCACGTTCTGCAGCAGCATGGTCTTGCCGGCGCGGGGCGGAGAAACGATCAGGCCGCGCTGGCCTTTGCCGAGCGGGCGTCAGCAAATCCATCACCCGGGCGCTGACGTTCTCGCGAACCGTCTCGAGTTTCAAGCGCTCCTGCGGATAGAGCGGCGTCAGGTTGTCGAACAGGATCTTGTTGCGCGCTTCTTCCGGCGATTCGAAGTTGACCGCTTCAATCTTGACCAGGGCAAAATACTTTTCGCCCTCATGCGGCGGACGCACCTGGCCGCTGATGGTGTCTCCGGTCTTGAGGTCAAACTTGCGAATCTGCGACGGCGAAACGTAGATATCGTCCGGTCCGGGCAGATAGTTGTAATCCGGCGAGCGCAGAAAGCCGTAGCCGTCGGGCAGGATTTCCAGCACGCCCTCGGCAAAAATGTGGCCCTCTTTTTCACTCTGGGCCTGGAGAATCTTGAAGATCAGGTCTTGCTTGCGCAATCCGCTGGCTCCGGGCAAGTCCAAAGATCGGGCGATCTTGGTCAGCTCGGTAATATTTTTTTCTTTGAGTTCAGCAATGGTCATCAGTCACCTGCGAGGAGATTTTTCAAAGGGGGGTACGCGAAAGAGAAGGATCCATCCAGCGGGGCAGGGGGCGGGCTAACTTATGCAGCCCGCCGTTGTGCCTCAGCAAAATGTTCCGGTTCGGCCAGAACCGATTGCCGCTCCGAACTTGCAATCCGATCCAGGACCTCGTTCATGGTCTCCTGGATTCTGGTGTTGGGCTTGTGAAACTTACGGGTAGCCTTCGATGCAAGCTGACAGAGCATATAACGGTTCCGCAAAGTATGTAAAGCGTCAAAAACTCGGTCCGAGCGCTTCATTATTCTTTCTCCTGACTCCGACAAAATGGCGAAATTCTCACTTTTTGCGACAGGGCAAGTCCCGGCCAGTTTCGTAAGTCCTTCAGTTCTTATGGGTTGTACGGGAATGCTCTGGCTACTGGTATAGATGCTCCGCCGCGCCCGAAAGTTTCTTCGATTCGGATCGGGTCCCACTTATCTGCGGAGGTACTGGGAAGGCCCCTAAAACCATCCCTATGTCCGTGGAACCTTGTAATTTAGCGGGTAAAAGGGGCGGGGTCAAGGGATTTGTTTGGCCGGGTCCTGGCTGATTTTAAGCTTCCTCCGGAGCGCAGAGCCTCGGATATCATCGTTCGTGCGATCCACTGCCATCGTGTTCTGCCCAGCCTGTTCGTGGGGCTTGACCCTGGGATGACGCGGACCCTCAAGTCTCTGGAATCATTGAAGATCACGGCAATCCTCAGCCTTCAGATAAAAGACGGCCTCAGGGACCGCGGGGTGGGAGGAGAATGCGGGGCGGGCTGTGGGCCTAGGCGTCAGTCGCTCGCCCACGCTGGCGGTTGCCTGCGTGCACTGTGGTGCCTGGCCTGGCCCCTGGCGAAGGCCCTCGTCCATGTAGTTGCGATTCGCAGCTGCTACCCCAATTCGGAGGCGATCCTTCACGCCCACTGGCTAGGCTGATCGTGCAGGGGAAGGCCCTCAGCCCCCATTTGCAGAACCTTGACCCTTGGATTGCCGTGGCAGTGATCACCGAGTTCTGCGAATATGCTCAGTCAGGTTCGGCGGGTGTTCTGAATCAGGATGGAAGCCAAGACTCACATAGCGGTCATCGGCGCAGGGGCATTCGGCGGATGGACCGCGCTCTATCTATTGCGCCGTGGTGCGCGCGTGACCCTGGTGGATTCGTGGGGCCCGGGCAACTCGCGCGCGTCGTCGGGCGGCGAGACGCGCGTGATTCGTGGGACCTATGGACCGGACCAGCCCTATACCAAGATGGCGGCCCGGGCCACGCAGTTGTGGAAGGAGAATGAAAAGGGCTGGGGCATGAAGCTCCTGCACCAGACCGGCGTGCTCTGGATGGTAACCGCGGGCGACGACCACTTCGAGCGCGAGTCTTTGCCGCTGTTGCGCGAGGCGGGAATCGCATACCAGGAACTTTCAGTGCAGGAAATGGCCAAGCGGTGGCCGCAGATTAATCTGGAAGCGGTGCACTGGGGAATCTACGAGCCGGAAGGCGGGTTTCTTGCAGCCCGCTGTGCCTGCCGGGCGGTGCTCGATGGCTTTCTTGCGGAAGGCGGCGAGTACCGGCAGGCGGCTGTGACAGAGCGTGATCTCGACAGTGGTAAATGGAACAGCCTGTCGCTTTCCGATGGCTCGAAACTTGCCGCCGACCAGTACGTTCTCTCCTGCGGACCGTGGCTGGGAAAATTGTTTCCTGAAACCATTGGCCGTCATATTCGCCCGACCAAGCAGGACGTGTTCTTCTTTGGGACTCCCGCCGGAGACGACCGCTTCACCGCCGCCCGGCTGCCCGTCTGGGCCGACCACCGCGAGCGCTTCATCTACGGCATTCCGGGCAACCAGGGGAGAGGATTCAAGGTCGCTGACGATACTCGCGGCCCCGATTTTGATCCTACGTCAGGGGAAAGAACAATCAGCGCGGAGGGGCTCAAGTCCGTCCGGGACTATATCGCCTTCCGCTTTCCCGCCTTGAAGGATGCGCCGCTGCTGGAGTCGCGCGTCTGCCAGTACGAGAACAGCCCCGACAATAACTTCATCATCGACCGCCATCCGGGGCACCAAAATGTCTGGCTGCTCGGTGGCGGCTCGGGACACGGTTTCAAGCACGGCCCCGCGCTGGGCGAGATGGTCGCGGGATGGGTGCTGGAGCACAAAGTCCCGGATGCCGGGTTCCGGCTGGGCAGGTTTGGAAAATAGTCTCGCCCGATGTGGGCGCGACCGTCTCGGTCGTGCGTCCCTCGGGAAAAATCATCCGATAAGGAATTCTTCATCGCTCTGCGGAGCGTTGCTCCGCTGGGCAGGTGAGACACCTGCCCTACGCGAGGCCTGCTACTGAATCTGGATGACGCTCTCGCCGGCACTGGCTTTGATCTCATCCACCCGCGTTACGACTTTGCGGGCAAAATCGTAGAGAGATTTGCCGGACGCGGATGCTTCTCCGGCAAGCACCGTGGGCTGGCCGCTGTCGCTGGCTTTGCGGATATCGGGATCGAGTTGGACCTCGCCCAGGTACGCGACTCCAAACTGGGCTGCCGTCTTTTCCGCGCCGCCGCGGGAGAAAATATCGGTCTGATGATTGCAGTTGGGGCAGACGAAGTAGCTCATGTTTTCGACCATGCCCACCAGGTCCACCTTCATCTGGCGAAACATCTCGATGGCCTTGCGCGCATCCTGCAGCGAAACGTCGGAAGGCGTGGAAACCACGATCGCCCCGGTCAGCGGAACGGTCTGGATCAACGACAGCGCCACGTCACCCGTGCCCGGAGGCAAGTCCACGACCAGATAGTCCAGCTCTCCCCAAACCACCGAGCCCAGAAACTGCTTGATGATCGAATGCAGCATGGGACCGCGCCAGATCAGAGGCTTGTCGCCGGGATTCAAGAACCCGACTGAGATTACCTTGAGCCCGTGAGCTTCGAGCGGCTCGATGCGATTGTCGCCGAGAACTTTCGGCTGAGCATTGAGGCCGAGCATGAGGGGAACGTTGGGCCCGTAAACATCGGCGTCGAGCAGGCCGACTTTGTGTCCCAGCTTGGACAAAACGATTGCCAGATTGACTGCGAGCGTGGTCTTCCCTACGCCGCCTTTGCCGGAACCGACGGCGACGATTGCGTCCACGCCGGGCAAGGGCTGCGGAGATGGTGGTGGTTGTCCGGGACGCGGGGGAAGTTGAGAACTCATACCAGGATTATACGGGACAAGCGAAAGGAGTTGTCAGACGTCAATTCTCAATTGTTGGTTCTCAGTTGTCAGTGGATGATTGATTGCTGCATGCTAGTGTCCGACGATGCGCTTGCGTTCCATCTCCAGGCGCCTGATCTCGCGGCGGCGACCGGCATCTTCGTAGCGGCGCCTCTGCTCGTCGGTTTCAGGAACCACCGGCGGCACCGGAAGATGGCGGCCAGCGGCGTCCACCGCGACGAACGTCAGGTAGGCCGAGCTCACGTGCTCGCAGTGATCGAGAATGTAATTCTCCACCCAGACTTTCACTCCGACTTCCATCGAAGTGCGGTACACACGATTCACCGAGGAGCGCAGGATCACGAGATCGCCCACGTGCACCGGGACCTTGAAATCAAGATGATCGATGGAAGCCGTGACCACGTAGTTGCGCGAATGGCGATGCGCAGCCATGGCAGCGGCCAGATCGATCCAGTGCATCAGGCGCCCACCCAACAGGGCACCCAGCACGTTCGAATCGTTGGGCAGAACAATTTCCGCCATCTCCGATTGCGAGTCGCGGACCGGGCGGGGCAGTGCGAGATCTTCGTTGGTCGTCATAAAACGCTCTGAGTCATGAGCCTGCGCTCATGGTTGCGCCGCTTGGGACGGATTGAATCCGCCGCTGCAAATAGGCCTGAACGTAACACTCCGCCATCTTATGGACGCGCGCGTCGGAGTGCGCCGAGATCCACAGCTTCCGCTCCACGTCGTATTCCAGGGCGCCATGGGTTGCCGGGCGATGGCCGGTCTCGCATACAAACCATAGCTGCAACCGGGAGCCCTGGTCGCGGGCCACCGAGAAACGAACCGCGTCGCATTCACGTTCCACCGGCAGGCGTGAACATTTCGCGGCATACCCGAGGTTGCAGAATTCGTGCAACTCCTGGTCGGAGGGCCGTGTACCCTCATGGCCGGGAGCGGAACATTGGCCATCCCATCCTGCGCCCAAGGGCAGGCGCGAAGGATGCAGCCATGCACCATCCAATTTCTGCAGCGGCATGAAGAAGGGACACGCCAAACGATGGTTCTCCCGGTTATGTGATGGTCATTGTATCCATCTGGCCGGGGACCCGCCAGCACTGAAACGTACTGCCGGATTTTTGGCAGTGGATGCCTTTCGCGGGCGAGTCGCCCGCGACCACACCGGCAAGCGGCTGTAGTAATCTGATGTCCAAGCCAGAAGCTGGAAGCCAGAAGCCGATCCTATGGACCGCATCGCGTTGCTCACTGAAGTCCTTTCGCAGAATCCGGCGGACGCCTTCGCCCGTTATGGCCTGGCCATGGAGTATTCGAATTCCGGAGAAATCGAACGGGCGCTGGAGGAGTTTGGCAGGCTGTTGGCAACCCATCCGGATTACACGGCGGGCTACTTTATGGCAGCGCAGACGCTGGCCAAAGCGGAACGCGCTGAAGAAGCGCGGAAGATGCTGGTGGACGGCATCGCGTCCGCGAAGAAAACCGGCAACGGCCACGCCCAGGCCGAGATGGAAGGCATGCTGGCGGAATTGGGTAGCTAACGGGTGTGGGTCGAACACTCTTGTCCGACCCACACTGGCAATCTTAATCCACTCGCCGGGACATTCTCACCATGCTTCGTTCCACCAGACCCGGAAACAACTGGTACGCCTTGATGGCCAAATGCATGGGCCAGGGCACTACCACTTCCCGCTTCTGCTTCAGATAGCCCCGCAGCACGGCGCGCGCCACTCGCTCCGCGCTGATTCCCCGCACCGACGACGGCCGCACCGTTCTGGCTTCCCTTCCCTTGATGGCATTGGCACTGAAGTCAGTGCGCACATAACCCGGACACACGGTAAGCACATGAATGCCGGATCCTTTGAGCTCCACATTGGCTGCCTTGCCAAACGCGTTCATGGCAAATTTGGTGGCGCTGTACACGGCGTGAAACGGAAGCGGGATGTGCCCGGCCACACTCGAGATATTGACAATCGTTCCCGAGCCCTGCTGCCTCATCACCGCCAGCGCAGCCTGCATGCATTCGACCGTGCCGAAGAAATTGGTGTCGAAGGTTTCGTGCAGGGCGTTCATCTCCACGTTGGCGGCCGTATCCATCAGTCCGTGCCCGGCATTGTTGATCCAGACATCGATGCGTTGAAAATGATGCAGGGTGAGGCTGACGACGCGGTCGATCTCCTCGCGGTTGCGAACGTCGCAGGAGAGCGCCAGCGTGCGTTCGGTATGGCCGATGCGTCCGCGCGCGGCCTCGGCGCGCCCCGCATCCCGCGACAGCAGCACGACACGGGCGCCTTCATCCACAAAGAGTCTGGCAATCGCTTCTCCGATGCCCATGGAAGCGCCGGTGATCACTACGACTTTTTCCGAAACACTAATCTGGCTGGAGTTCATCCTTGGGCTTCCCATCTTTTCTTTGCGGCCTTTGCGGTTAAAAGAGTTTGACTGCAAAGGTGCTCAGAAAACCTGGCCACTGCGAATTCCGCATTCCCCAAGCGGGGCGTACAATCGAGGAATTCCTGGAGCCTCTGCGTGAGTCTTCTCCCGCTATTTCCGCTGGACGTGGTCCTGTTCCCGGGCACGCCCTTGCCCTTGCACATTTTCGAGCCGCGCTACAGAGAGATGATCTCCGAATGCCTGGACCGGAAGATGTCGTTTGGCGTCGTCCGGGCCAAAGAGGAAGGAGTCGCTGAGATCGGCTGCACAGCAGAGATTATCACCGTTACCCGAAAATATCCCGACGGCCGCCTGGATATCGTGACCGAAGGCCGCGAGCGCTTCGAGGTGATGCAGGTCAGTCAGGAACGGTCGTTTCTGCAGGCCGAGGTCCTCTACCTGCAGGACGAACCGGACAAAGCTACAGCGGAAGAGATTGCCCAGGCGGTGAAACTGCAAGGCGAGATCATCGAACTGGCCGGCTCCACTCCCCCGAATCCTTCCGGGAGCGAGGACCCGCGACTCTCATTCAATCTGGTCGGCCCGCTTCCACTCGATCTCGATTTCAAGCAGACCCTGCTGGGGATGAAGTCGGAAGCGGAACGCATGCAAGCCGTCATTTCCTACTTCGAGGCCATTCTTCCGAATCTCCGGCGGACGGTGCGAGTGCGACAGAAGGCCGGCGGCAATGGCCATGTGCACTGACGGAGCGCCTCGTCAAACCCATAACCACGAAGGACACAGAGGTACACGAAGGAATAGAACCGGCGCGCCTTCGTGCACCTTTGTGTCCTTTTTGGTTTACGCACTTTGAACGCTGCCCATGACCGCAGGAGCGGGCGCGGGGCGGTCCATCGACGGCGTATAATCCGAGCAGAAGCTGCTTCCCTGGGGGTTGTTCATCATGAGTCTGCCGCGGACGCTGGGCGAATTGCGTCAAAGTCCTTTTAGCGAACAACGCCTGAGCACACGGCGCGTGAAGGATGAAATGCGCGACAACCTGATCGTGAAACTCCGGCAGGGTGGTCCCATTTTCCCCGGCATTGTTGGATATGACGACACGGTCGTGCCCCAGATCGTCAACGCCATTCTTTCGCGCCATAATTTCATTCTGCTGGGACTGCGCGGCCAGGCCAAAAGCCGCATCCTGCGCGCCCTGACCTCGTTGCTTGACGCTCAGGCGCCTTACGTCGCCGGCTGCGAGATTCACGACAATCCCTACGCCCCGATTTGCCGGCGCTGCCAGGAGGAAATCGCGAGGCTCGGCGATGCCACCCCCATCGCATACCTCACCCCGGAACAGCGTTACGTGGAGAAACTGGCTACGCCGGACGTCACCATCGCCGACCTGATCGGCGATATCGATCCCATCAAGGCGGCCCGCGGCGGTCACGAACTGGGCAGCGAATACACCGTTCACTACGGATTGCTGCCGCGCGCCAATCATGGCATCTTCGCCATCAACGAATTGCCTGACCTGGCGGGGAAAATTCAGGTGGGCCTGTTCAACATCATGCAGGAAGGCGACGTGCAGATTAAGGGATATCCCATTCGCCTGCCGCTCGATGTCGTGCTGGTGTTCAGCGCCAATCCCGAGGATTACACCGCGCGCGGCAAGATCATCACTCCGTTGAAAGACCGTATCGGCTCGGAAATCCGCACCCACTATCCGGCTACCGTCGAAGAAGGAATCACCATCACCGCGCAGGAGTCCTGGACGCAACGCAACGGACACAAATTGCACCTGCCGAAATATGTGCAGGAAGTAATCGAGCGCATCGCCTTTGCCGCCCGCGAAGACAAGAAGATTGACAAGCGCTCCGGCGTCAGCCAGCGTTTGCCGATCTCCGCCATGGAGAACGTGATTTCAAACGCCGAGCGCCGGGCCATCCACCAGGAGGAAAAGGTGGTGGTGCCGCGCATCGCAGATATTTACGCCGCCATGCCCGCCATCACCGGCAAGCTCGAACTGGAATACGAAGGTGAGATGAAGGGCGCCGACCACGTCAGCCGCGAATTGATTCGTACCGCCGTGGCGAAAACCCACGACACCTATTTCAAGGGCGTTGACATGCAGCAGATCGTGCAATGGTTTGACCTGGGCGGGGAAATTCAACTGGCTGACACGGCCAGCGCTGCGGAAGCATTGCCTTCCCTGCGCGGCATCCAGGGCCTGATGGAAAAAACGGTCAAGGTCGGCGTCGGCCCCAAGGACAGCCCCGAGGTACAGGTGTCGGCGGCAGAATTTATTCTCGAGGGTCTGCACGCGCACAAGCGCATCGGCCGCAACGAAGAGCGCGTCTTCACCGCCGGAGAAAAACAACCGAAGCAAACGGAAAAACCCTTCGAGCGCGAGGAGCACCCGTTCCGCGGCCGCAGACCGTATAACTAGTCGTCGGTCTTCGGTCATCAGTCGTCAGAAAGGCGTGGCGAATGGTGTCCTGACGACTGAAGACCGACGACTGAAGACTGGCCTTTATGAAACGCATTCGCTACAGCAAATACGTACCCGATCCGGCCGGCGACATGAGCATGGAAGACCTGCTCAGCGCGCTCTCCGACTACCTGCTGCAGAGCGGCTTCCAGAATTACATGTTTTACGACATGGAAGGCGAGCAGACGCTCGACGATCTGCGCCGCGCCATCGAGCAGGCGCTGATGGACGGAAATCTGCTGGACGAGGAAATGCAGGAGCGCCTGCGCCAGATGCAGATGGACGGGACGCTCGACGAACTCATCGAGCAGTTGATCGAACGCATGGAACAGGAAGACTACATCAGCGTCGATCAGCCCCACGACCCTTCGCAGCAGTCGAGTGTTGGCGGCCAGGCGGGCGAAGCCCAGCAGGCCAAGTTCGAAATTACCGACAAGAGTCTGGACTTTCTCGGCTTCAAGACCCTGCGAGACCTGATGGGATCGCTGGGAAAATCCAGTTTTGGACGTCATGACACCCGCGACCTTTCCACCGGGATCGAGGCCAGTGGCGCATCCCGGCCCTACGAATTCGGCGATACCCTCAACCTCGACATCACCGCCACGCTCTCCAGCGCCATCCAGCGCGAAGGCCTGAAGCTGCCCCTCAACATTGAATATTCCGATCTGCAGGTGCATCAGTGCGAGTACCAGTCTTCCTGCGCCACCGTGCTCATGCTGGATTGCTCCCACTCGATGATTCTCTACGGCGAGGACCGTTTCACTCCGGCCAAGAAAGTCGCCATGGCGCTCTCGCACCTGATCCGGACGCAATATCCCGGCGATTCCCTTTCCCTGGTCCTGTTTCACGATTCGGCGGAAGAAGTTCCTTTATCACAATTGGCGCGGGTGAAAGTCGGTCCCTACTACACCAACACGCGGGAAGGCCTGCGCCTGGCCCAACGCGTCCTGCAGCGCCAGCGCAAGGACATGAAGCAGATCGTGATGATCACCGACGGCAAACCGTCCGCGCTGACGCTCGAAGACGGACGCATCTACAAAAACGCCTTTGGCCTCGATCCCATGGTGGTAAGCCAGACCCTGGAAGAAGTTTCCAAGTGCAAGCGGGCGGGTGTGATGATTAACACCTTCATGCTGGCATCGGATTACGGCCTGGTTCAGTTCGTGCAGAAGGTTACCGAGATGTGCCGGGGCAAGGCTTACTTCACTACGCCCTACACGCTGGGGCAGTATCTGCTGATGGATTACATGTCGCGGAAGACCAAGACCATACACTGAAGTCGGCAATCAGCATTAAGCGAAATAAAACAAATATATTCAGTTTCTGGTTTTTAGTTGTCGGTTCTCAGTTTACCCCTTCGTTATCTCCTCCACCGCCCGATACGCCTGGTCGATGGCGCAGTCGGTGTAAGCGTAGGCTCCGGCGTCGGCATTGGCGATGGCAATCCTGCCAAAAGGTTTGCGGGCCACCTCGCAGGGCGTCTCTTCGCCTTCCAGCCAGAATTTGTCCCAGAGCGAGTTGTACTCGTATGCGTAGCCGTGGGGCCAGCGATTTACGGTGATGGCCGTGATGTCATTCGCCGGATCGAAACCGCCCGGGCCCATCACTCGGGCCAACTGCTCGCGAATATTTCGCTCCATGGTTTCAAACGTCGTGGTGAAAAGTTCAACCCGCCCCAAAAGATGCTGGTCGCGCGCAGGGCGTCCGGGCTTGCAGGGCGTCTTCACCATGTGGACGACGATGGGCTCTTCCGGCTTCTTCGAGCATTCGTAGCCGCCGATGCTCACGGGTAAATCCAGGCTCATGTAGGAGTGATATCCATCAGGCACGTAGATAGCGTTTGTGCCCAGCTTCTCAAAGGCCTTCCAGTTCCTGATGGCGACGTTGGTGTAGAGCAACGGGACTTTGGCCGCGGACGCCAGCGCTTCTTTCTGTTTTTGAGGCAACTGGTCACAGATGTAAGGAATGACGACGTGCCAGCATGCCAGGACACAGTGGGCAGCCTTTACCGTGTACACCTTGCCACCGCGTGCGTATGCGATTTCAACTCCCTTGGCACTGGCGGGATCTCCCTGATGCTGCACTCGCACCGCCGTGCTGTTCAGGCGGATGCGGACCGGCGACTTCTTCTCGTCGAGCCGGGCGTAGTTGGCCCGCGCCAGGACCACGTCGATGGCGGAGTTCCCTGGAATCGCCTGCGGAATCAAACTGCGCACCAGCAGGCGCGCGATGGAAGCATTGCCGTCGGGAAAATGGAAAAAGTATTTCTCTGCTTCCTTGTTCGGAATGGCATCGCGGTTCATGCCTTTGCCCGGCCCGGCCTCGAGATTCATCCCACCGAAGCCCGGCGCGCCGAGTCCCCATGCATCCTGCGCTGCCACCGCATCGAATCCAACTCCGAACAAAGGCTGAGGCATGTTCTGAAACAGCTTCACGACTTCAGGGCTGACTTTCACCCGGTCAGCCAGAAAACTGTTGTAGCTCATGCGGGCCAGGCGGGCTTTCTTTTCGTCCGAACTCAAGCCGGGCAGGTAGTCTGTCTTTTCCGTAACCAGACGCCTGTAGTCTGCCTTCGCGGATTCCGAAAAAGGGGTTTCCTGCAGGAACATTTCTACCGCGTGGGCGCGCACTTTATCGTCTTCGCTCTCGCCTCCAACCCGCGGCGTCGGATTGGTGACCAGCTTGTCGGCGCCGAATGTTTCCTTGTCGAAGAAAATCTTCGGGCCCAGACCGAACGACCGGTATAAATCCCGGCTCAGGTACTTGGGATAGGAGGGAACATCAATTCCCAGCTCTTCGATCAGTCCCCTGGCCACGGGGCTGTAAGGGGCCGGGCTTTCGATGGAGAACGTCCCGCCAAAACCCAGCATGGTGCGCTGGGGAGAATGAAACTCATTGCGCTTGGCGTGGCCGCCGAAGTCGTCGTGATTTTCGATGATCAGGATGCGCGCCTTCGGTCCAGCCACCTTGCGAAAGAAATGGGCTGCCGAGAGTCCGCTGATGCCACCGCCCACGACCACCAGATCGTAGGTCTCTTTCGTGTCCACCGGGGTCCCGGCATGGTCCCAAAAAGTGCCGTCGCGCAGACTGTGCGCCGCTTCGAATGATCCAACATGACTTCCACGCAGTCCGGTCAATGCGGGCGGGTAGTAATCCGGCGACTTCTCGCGCCCGGCCTGCATATCGGCGGCCAGCAAGTCGGAGGGAAGAATTGCCGCACCCACGGTGAGTGCGACTCCGTTCAGGAAATCACGCCGCGTGATGCCGCGGCCCATGCCCAGCTCTGCATCTTTCCAATCGCTCACGGGGGCTCCTCAAAGACTCGATGCGCAGAATTCAGCGGCCGTTGCCGGAGGGCGGAAACCTGGCTGAAGCAAAGGCGCCGCAGCCCCGTCCGGCATGGAAAACCTCTCCGGTCAGGGGAAGAGTCAGCTGCTGCTCTCCGTCTTTTTTACCGCCGATTCCGCTCCCAGAAACCCGATGCGGCTATGAGTACCGTCGCAGAATGGTTTGGTCACCGATCCACCGCACCGGCAAAGAGAAAACGCCGGCTTGCCCGTCAGATCGTACTTGTTGCCGTCGGCGTCCACCAGTTCGATCGAGCCCTCAGGATCTTCCACCCGATAAGGGCCGTTCTTCCGCACAGTAATTTTAACCGCCATGGAGCCTCCTTGTTCGCTATTTGAAGATAGCAGAAAGGTGCGGCTGTCAGCTCAGCGTTCAGCTAAAGACAGCTAACCGCCGAGCTCGCAGAGAAACTTTCAATAACATCTTTTCATTTTCTTATTTTCTCTGTGTTCTCTGCGGGCTCGGCGGTGGAGATCTTGCTGACAGCTGACAGCTTCCTAGGCCGCCGCCCATTTGGCCTGCAGCAGGTTGCCGTAGAGTTCGAGATACTGATCAATCATGCGTTTGGAAGTGAAGCATTCGCGGGCCCGTTGATAGGCGCGATTGCCGTAGGTGCGGCACAGGTCGCGCTGGTCGTTCAGCCGGCGGATGGCCGAGGCCAGGCTCGCCGCATCATTTTCACGGAAGTACAACGCCGCGTCGCCCCATATTTCCCGGAATGCGGGAATGTCATTGGCCACAATCGCGCAGCGGGAAAATGCCGCTTCCACCGCCGCCATGTCGAAAGGTTCGTAGCGGGAGGTAGCGGCGTAAATCGAAGCCCGGCTGTAGAGGGTGCGCAGTTGCGCTTCGGTCTGCGGCCCTTTCAGTGCGACATTCATTTCGTTGATGGACAGTTTGACATCGGCGCGTATCGGAATCCTGGCCGGACCGTGGACCGGCGTCTCCGACCCCACGATACAGACCGGAAGGGGATGGGTGTGCTGGGTAAGCAGCGAGACCTGTTTGCCCGCATCCAGGAGCCGGCCCACCGCCAGTACCGAATCATCCTTACCCACGTAAGGATTGAAGAAAATCGGATTGCGCCCGTTGTAAATAACGGTTTCGTGGCGGGAGCGGGTGTAGCAAGCGCGGACAGTGTCTCTCATCCAGATCGACGGTGCTACCGCTACGCTGGCCATGGCCAGACCGCGTGTGACCACTTCCCGATACCATTGCAGCCAACGGTCCTGTTTGGGCTCGCGGCCGTGCACCGCCCGCCACCACGTGATCAAGTCGCCATGCGCGACCACCACGCGCGGCACCGGGACCGGCAAGTCGCCGTAGCATAACTGGTTCAGGTGAAGCACGTCGGGCTTGAGTTCCTTGACCAGCGCGGCCAGGTAGGCCGACGAGTCTTTCAGGTCCTGCTGTCCCTCCTCCATCCAATCCAGGCGGAAGGCGGTAGGACGGTACTCCAGGCCATGCAGGTTCTCCATCCAGAGGGTATGCTGGGGCAGGGGAATTTCGCCGAAACTCACTAGAGTGACGCGCAGTCCTCGGCTGACCAGCCCGGAGACCAGCTCGCGGGTGTAGGTCCATGTACCACTCAAGGTGTCGGCGGTAACCAGAACGTGCACGAATTTCACCTGGGGAAAAGCGGATCGGCGCCAGGGAGTGGCGACTCCGCATTTCTTACTGCTGCGTCATTGTAGTGCGGGAGGCGCGCTATCCGGGAAGGATTTTCTCAGGAAGTGGGCGGGTGCGCAAAATGTTGCACTTGAGGATGCGGGCCAGGCGGCTTGTTTCCGCGAGTCCTCAGACCGGACTTTCAAGCTTGAGACGCATTTCCTGGGCAAGCTCGCGGACGCTGCGCATCTTGCTTTCGGCCTCGGCCGGGAGGTCAGGAACCTGCAACCCCAATTCGCACGAGAGCAGCAGGGCTGTGACCGTACCTTTGAGTTCATTTCGCAGCGCGTTTTGGATCTCTTGCCGGACCCGCTGGACCTCTTTGCGGTGCCGATGCAGCGCCGCGCGCAGCTCGCGCGCGACCCGATCCATGTTATTGATGGCGAAGTTCACGTGGACTGGGACGGCGATCCCGATGTGCTGCAGCACCATGTCACTCTCAACCGGTTCGATTTCGAGGAATGCCTGATCGATGAGCACAGCCGCGTATTCCTGGACGCGCAGGCGGGCCAACGCCTGGGACGAGGTGGCGGCTACATGGGTTTCTTCCGAGGTGACTTGCTGAATCGCCTGGGCGCAGCCCCGAGCTTTGGCGGAAGGTGTAATGACGAGTAGCATGCTCGTCCACATTGCACGTCTCTTGCCGCAGCACCGTTATTGAAAACAGACCGGTTAGGGTACAGTGTCCGTCCCCGCTCCTTCCCAGTGCGGGAAGCAAGTACAGAATGAGGAGAGAGCATATTGTGGATATGCGTACCTGACTGCGTGTTCTCCCCGGTGCTTCAACTGCATCGTGAGTTGCGCCCGCCGGGAGGCTCGATTTTCTAACTCAATCTCGAAGAGTCGAGACGGTGGGCGAACCCGCCTAGTCCTGCGCCACATACTCCTTCAGCTTGCGGTAGAGCGTGGTCTTGCCGATTCCCAGCATTCGCGCCGCCAGAAGCTTGTCGCCGTTGAGCTGGGCAATCGTGCTCAGGATGGTATGTTTCTCCAGTTCCGCCATGGGCATGATTTGCGTCTTGCCGTTGCCTCCATTCGACGAGTGGGTGGGCACTCCATGGATGGCGCTGGGCAAGTCGGCCACGTGGATGACCGGGCCCGAGGTGAAGGCGCAGGCCCGCTCCAGGCAATTCTCCAGTTCCCGCACATTCCCCGGCCAGTCATACGCGAGCAGGGCTTTCATGGCGTCATCGTTCAGCGTCCGTTCCGGACCCGAGGTTCGCGACAGCCTTTCCAGAAAATACCCGGCCAGCAGTGGAATGTCCTGGCGGCGGTCGCGCAGGGGAGGGATCTTCAGACTGAGAACATTGAGTCGGAAGTATAGGTCCCGGCGGAAGGTTCCCTGGGCCACGGCCTGCTCCAGGTCGCGATTCGTAGCCGCCAGAATCCGTACATTGATTGCGATGCGCTTGGTGCTTCCCACCGGGCGAATTTCCCGCTCCTGAATGGCGCGTAACAGCTTGGCCTGAAGATCGACCGGAAGTTCTCCGACTTCATCCAGGAATACGGTTCCGCCCTCCGCGATCGCGAGCAGGCCGTCGCGTGACTGCACTGCCCCGGTGAAGGCGCCTTTGACGTAACCGAACAGCTCGCTCTCAATCAAAGTTGGGACCAGCGATCCGCAGTCCACGGGGATAAAAGGCTTGTCGCGAAAGGGTCCGGAGAAATGAATGGAGCGCGCCACCATCTCCTTTCCGGTTCCGCTTTCACCCAGGATGAGCACGGGATGGGTGCTGTGGGCGGCTTTGCCGATGATGCGATAGAGTCTTTCCATCTCCGGCGCCCGGCCCACGATGCTGCCGAAACCCAGTTTCGACTTGATCTTCTCCCGCAGGGTGCGGTTTTCGGTTTTCAATTTCAGGTGGTCGGACACACGCTCCAGCAGCAATCTCAGTTCCTCCATGCTGAAGGGCTTGGTCACGTAGTCGTAGGCGCCATTTTTCATGGCCTGGACCGCGGACTGGACGGTGCCGTATCCGGTGACCACCACGATGACCGCTTCGGGCTTGCGCTCGCCGATCTGGCGCAGCGCCTCCAGACCGCTGGCCCCGGGCAGCTTCAGGTCAAGCAGCACGACATCGATGTTCTGCGTCTCCAGCAGACGATAGGCATGTTCGGCGGAATCGGCCACGGCGGTGTTGAAGCCGAGCGATTGTGCGACCTCGCGGCAAACTTCTCGGATGGCGCGTTCGTCGTCCACGATCAGCAGGTTCAGGAAATTGGCCCGTTCCAGCTGGACCGGAGTGGGAGCGGCAAGTGCGGCTGTGGTCATGAAATCACCTTTCTGGAGCTTTCGAATTTTGATCGGGTTGGATTCGCGGCAGGCGCATGGAAACGCGCGTACCCTGTCCGGGTTCGCTTTCCGCGATAATCGTTCCCCCCGCTTGATGGACGAGCCGGCGGGCTGTGGCCAGGCCCAGCCCGTTGCCCCGGCCCGGACTCTTGGTGGTGAAGAACGGCTCGAAGGCGCGCTCCGCGGTGGCAGCGTCCATGCCGCCGCCAGTGTCAGCCACCGTGAGCTCGACCCACTGCCCACTCTGCAACTCTGGCTCGTCGCCGATGAGACACGGACCCGTGCCGTTTCGCGTGCTCACTGTAATCCGGCCACCTTCGGGCATGGCGTCGCGGGCATTGAGCACCAGGTTGAGCAGAATTTGCTGGACCTGCGCAGGATCCATTTTCACCGCGCCCAGGTCGTCGGCCAGAGCGGCGCTCAAAACGACATTCTCACCAATCAGACGGACCAGCAGGTCCTGGAATCCTCTAACCACGTCGTTCATTACGACCAGTTGAGCTTGATCGGCCGGAGGCCGCGCCACAGCCAGCAGCTGCTGCACCATGGCTGCCCCGTGCTCGCCGGCCATGCGCATCTCCTGGACCTGCCGGCGGGAGCGGCTGCCTTCCTCCAACTCTCCCAGCAACAGGTCGCAGTAGAGCATGATCCCGGTAAGCAGGTTGTTGAAGTCGTGAGCGACTCCTCCCACCAGGCGGCCAACCGCTTCCATCCCTTGCGCTTCCTGATGCCGTCTTTCCTCTCGCCACTGCCGGCTGACATCACGCGCATGGACCACCTGAAATTCGCAGCCGCCCAGCTCAAAGCCGCCGCTGGCCACCTCGAGATGCATCTGGGCGCCATCCCTGCGGGTGTGAACAATGCGCGCCTGGGGACCTGTTTCGCCTTCCTCCCCCGGCTTGGCGCGGGACGCCACGGAGATCAAGGTTTCAGAAAGCAAATCTCCCGACTCCCATCCCTGACCGTAGGGCCGTTGCGGATATTCAAACAGCCTGCACCAAGCCGGATTGGCGTAAACCATGCGTCCCGACGCCAGGATCGCCAGGCTGTCGGGGCAGGCCTGGACCGCAGCCAGCAGGATGGCGGGGTCGGGTGATCCGAGAGTGTTAGGCCGCAACTGCGCGATTGCATTCATCGTCTCAAGACCTGCTCCCAGGGATTTACCGGTTCGCGACCACTCCTGGGTTCTGGTTTTCATCCCGCGTGCGTCAAACGAAAGCATTAGCCATGGAGCACGTTTCGGGAAAGCGCCAAATGGGTGCGACGGTACTGTCGAAAGGCTCAACCCTCCCGAATCGGGAAATTTGCTGCGACAAGTTTCCCTGTGACGCGCTCTCCATTTCGGGAAGTCTATGCCGGCGCGAATCAATTGCTAAGGGCAGCGGTCACACCATGATGTGACGGAAGAACATGCAGAACATTCCGGCCTTTGCCATCCGGTATGAAGCACGCGGGGGAAAAATATTCCGGCACTTTCGAGTAAGTGCAACTATTTGCAACATCCAGACAAGCTGCGGATTACCTATTTCCAGGAACACGGCGAAGTGCCTAAACCACGAAGGACACGAAGGATCACGAAGGCTTTTCCCCAGGGTTCCCTTCGTGTACCTTCGTGTCCTTCGTGGTTCATGGTCTGAAAACTGACCACCACCCATTTCCCGGCTTGATTTTCAGCCCGCGTGTGGTACTTTTAAGTTCCCTCCCCCGCGAATTTCTCCCCCCATAAACCACGCTTAGCGTTCCGACGGACGGTGCCGGCGGGCGGGCGTGGAAACCAAAAACCAAAAGGGCCCTGTAAGTAATGAATCGAAAGCCAGTCTTGTTAGCGGTTGCCGGAGTATTGGTTTCAGCCTTCACAGCATGCGGGGGAGGGTCAACAGGCGGAAACGTGACTGCGCCCCCAAGTTCATTCCAGGAGTCCTTTCCCGACTCCAGCGGCACGGTCGAGACTTTCAGCCAGCAGAAGATTGATAAGACGAGTCCCTTTTTTGCCAGCTTGGGGAGCAACGACCGGACCTGCGCCAGTTGTCATGATGCCGCCGACGGATGGAGCATCACTCCAGCGCACCTGCAGCAGCGCTTCAGCAACACCCAGGGCACGGACCCGATATTTCGCACGAATTGACGGCGCCAACTGCCCCAGTGACGATGTCTCCACTCCCGGGGCCGCCACTGCGGCATACAGCCAGTTGCTGAATCATGGATTGATTCGCATGACACTTGCCGGTGCCGGCCAACGCCGAGTTCAGCATCGTCTCCATTGATGACCCTTACCAGTGCCCCGAGACCACCGCCACCCAGCCGGCGCTTTATCGGCGTCCGCTTCCTTCCACCAACCTGAAGTTTCTCAATGGCATCATGTGGGACGGCCGGGAGCCCGACCTGAAGACCCAGGCCCTCGACGCAACCCTGGTCCATTCCGAACCAACGGTCCGCCAACCGATGCCCAGTTACAACAGATTGTGAATTTCGAATCCTCGCTGTTCACCGCACAGTCGGTGGACAGCCTGGCCGGAAGCCTCGACCGCACAGGGCGCGAATGGCGGCCCGGCGTTCCTCTCCACTCAGCCCTTCTTTTCCGGGATCAATTCCGGGGCGGGGTTCAATCCCAATGCGTTTACTCTGTACACCAATTGGGTCGCCGCGACGGCAGTAACGCCGCATCACAGCAGGCAGTGGCGCGGGGAGAGATGTTGTTCAATATTTTCCCATCCTGATTTCCGTCGTGCCCGGATTCAATGACGTGCTGGGCCAACCGCAGGTTTTCGGCACTTGCACCACCTGCCACAACACGCCGAATGTTGGCGGCAGTTCCTCCTTGCCATGATGAACATTGGAGCGGGCGCCGCTGTGGGCTGACCTCCCTCTATACCGCTGCACTGTGATGACAGCTCGCAGGTGTTGGTCGCCGATCCGGGGCGGGCGATGGTGACCGGCAAATGTGCCGATATTGGCAAGTTCAAAGTCCCGAGCATGCGAGGTTTAGCCGCACGCGCACCCTATTTCCACAACGGTGCGGCCAATACCCTGATGGACGTAGTCAACTTCTATGACCAGCGTTTCAACATGCTGCTGTCTGCCGAGCAAAAAGCCGATCTGGTCACGTTCATGAACACCCTGTAGGAATTGGGGAGTGTGGGTCGGACACTCCTGTCCGACGCTTTTGCAGTTGGTTCTTACCAGTTTCCTTTTGCCGTTTGCTTTTGCAGTTTGCTTCTTGCGCTTTTGGGCGGGTTGGTCCAGGCTTTGATTTCGTTGGTATGACGAACACTGTAGGTGCCCCCGCTCTTACGTCTTCTGCAAGGGCGGGTGCTATCGCTTATGCCAGAGAATAGCTCTTTGCGTCCGGCTGTCCTGATTCTCGTACTCCTTGTTTCCGGAGCGCTCCTC
This sequence comes from Terriglobia bacterium, assembly GCA_963752375.1. Lineage (GTDB taxonomy): Bacteria > Acidobacteriota > Terriglobia > Terriglobales > Acidobacteriaceae > JAIQFF01. Next base: position 129,253 of record CAVVYF010000027.1, on the reverse strand, counting down.
GTGTTCGCAGGGTGGGTAGTGCTAGGGTCCTGGGCGCCTAAAACCACCTTCGGGCTGAGTTGTCCGATTGCATTCTTCATTTTCGCGCCAATCGGCTCACTCTGGATGTTGTACGACTGTGCCGCGCGTGAGAAGCCACCGGTTCTGTACTACCTGATGGCGCTGTTCCTCCCGTACGCGTTTGTTTGGTACTACTTTGATCGAGTCCGGCCGAGGCAAATTCGCGTTACCGTCCCTAAGGAGAGCACTGCATCCCGTCTGCTTTAATATCGGTTGTTTGCGCCTGGCACTTTGCTTGGAGCTGGCACAGCACGGAAATGGGTCTTCGCTCCATGCACGGACGACCCTTCCTCAGACTCTGGGGGAGAGAACGCCCACTCCAGCAAATCGAATTGAGTGTCCGACCCACACACTGCTTTCACTTAGAGGGGTAAGGGCTGAGCCAGCCTGAAGGTCAGACTCCGCTCGGGGGCGACGCCGACGTCCATGCTGCCCGTGGCATACGTGGTCCCCGGCGCTTCAACCGAGGTTCCGATGAGAGCGCCTTTTTTCCCGGCGCCGTCGCGCAGGATGGTCACGTTGCGCTGCTCGTGCGAGCCCCGCTTCATGAAGATGCTGGAAGTCTGGATGGGAAGGAATTTTCCGTTGATCGAAATCGCGGTCAGGGCCAGCCGCAAGTAACCCGCTTCCTGAAACTGGTCCGAGGCTTTGGCGTCGAGCACTTTTCCGGTCAGGACCGCACCCTGCGGCGCCACGGTACGCCCGCGGACGATGATGGGTTCGTCCAGCACCGCTTCGAAGGGGTCTCCGCCACGAGAGCTGGCGCTCGATAAAGACAATCGCACGTGAATGGTGATTGGTGTTCCAGCCGGGATCGTGGTGGGGGTCAGAGAACCGGTGGGGGAAATTCCGCTCTTATCGGATGCCGCGTCAAAAGGCAAATGCTGGTCCGCGGCGTTTTCCTCGATCCCTGGCAGGCTCTCCCGTCGTGTACACCCGGCCAGAATCAGCCCCATTAAAAGAACAGAGAACACGGCGGCGTTCCGCCAATTCCGATTCGACCACGTCATAAAACAATCCTGCCGCCCGCGACCACCATCCGACAAGTCGCAAGCTGGGTGCCATCGTCCCCAACCGATTTATCAGCAAGTTAAGGGCGGCGTGGGAGCTCGAGGTGTAGTTATTACCGGTATTATCGCGCTGGCAAGAGCGGCCACGGATTTACGCGGATTTCCACGGATCTGCTTCTCTGATCTGCCCCTCTTATGTTTCTGATCCGTGGAAATCCGTGTGAATCCGTGGCCTGTTCTTGCGTGGGCAAAGAAAAACGGAGAAGCGGGTTGGCCGCTCCTCCGTCGATTAAATAACACTATTGTTGACGATCGGCTAGTTGGACGATCCGCCCAGGCCGGCCGAAGCGCTGGCCGCTTCGTTCTCGGGCTGGACAATCAGGCCATCAAACGGAGTGGCTCCCACAAAGCGTCCGCGGACTACGCTGATGCGGCGCAGCGGGTATCCCGAATCAGGACCGCGATGCCAGCTGCGACCGCTGTCCCGGCTTTCGAAGACCACGCCCGTAGCGTTGCTGGTGGCCAGCAGGCGCTTCCTGCTCTGGTCGTACGCGATCGAGCTGATGTTCTTGTCGGGAAGGCCGTTCATGATATGTTCCCAGGTCGCGCCGGAATCGGAACTCCGGAAAGCGCCTTCGCGGGATGCCACCAGAATTTCGCCTTCCGGCGTGAGTTCCACGCCGTGAATGCTGGTGATGTAGGAAGACAGGGGCGCCTGCCGCCAGGTCGCTCCATTGTTCGAAGAGCAGAGAACGTTGGTGCGAGTGGCAGCCACCAACAACTCGCCGTTCGACTCCACCGCCACGAAATCAGACTTGCCCATCACCGGACCGCCGGTCCAGGTTTTGCCCTGGTCCGAACTGGAGAACAGTCCAGCGGAGGTGGCTGCGAGCCAGCGCCTGGGTGTGACTTCAATATCGCTCACGCGGGCGTCCAGAGTGGAGCGCACCACGACCGCGGCCACTTTTACCGCCTTCTTGCCCTTCCTGGCTTTCACCACTCGCGCCGCCGACTTCTCGGTGACGATGGTGTTGATCGGACGCCACTGGCTGGCGCTGCGGTCCAGCAGGAAGATGCCCTTGTTGGTACCGGCAATCAGCCCGCCGGTGGAAGTCTGCTGCAGCGCGAACACATCGCGTCCGCCCAGGCCGGCGCTCTTCTGCTGCCAGCTCTGGCCGCCATCGCGGGTGGAGAAAACGCCCCCAAACTCGCGATCGTTGACCACGCCCACTTGCATGCTGTTGGGGTCGTTCCTGTCGGAGAGAATCGAACTTACGTAGCGGTGCACGTAGCCGTGATTGGACGCCACAAAAGTCTGCGCCCCGTTGTCACTGGCCAGGATGCCGCTGCGGTCGGTGGCCAGCAGTACCCGGTTCGAGTTGCGCGGGTCCACCAGCACATCGTTGACTACGACTTGAGGATTGCTTACTCGCTTCCAGCTCTTGCCTGCGTCGGCGGTCTTCCACAGGCCCTCGGTTGTGCCGGCATAAACCGTGCCCGGGTTGTTCGGGTCCTGCTTCAGAACGCGGGTGCGGCGGGCGGAAAACGGAATGCCCTGCATCTTGCGGAAAAGGTCGCCGGCGCTTTCGCTCTTGTAAATTCCCGAGCATGCGCTGGCATAGACCACTGCGGGATTGGTGGAGTCCACGATGACCGAGAACACATCCGAGTCGTCAATCATGCCCTTGTTGATCCGGTGCCAGCTGGCTCCGCCGTTGTCGGTCTTCCAGGCCAGGTGCCAGGTACCGGCATACACTACATCGGGATTCTTGGGATCGACCGCAATCGACTCCACGTTTTTCAGTTCGGCCTGGCTGGCGGGAGAAATCTGCTCCCAGCTGTTGCCGCCGTTCTTGCTGCGGAACACTCCATCCAGGGCGCCGATGACCAGTACCTTGGAATCATAGGGAGCGATGGCCAGGGCCCGCACCGATTTTCCGTGCACGCCCGGAAGCGCTTCCCAGTTGTTGCCGCCGTCGCGCGAACGAAAGACGTCGCCGGCCTGCTGGTTCACCACGCTCCACGCCGAAACATAAATGTGTTTGGGATTCTGCGGGTCGATGACGATGTGATCGAGCACATTGTCGTCGCCACCGAGGTGGGCCAGACGCGACCAGTTGTGTCCCCCGTCCGAAGACAGAAAAAGCGTTCCCGTGCTGGTCCCGAGGTAAATGCGGTCGGGATTTTGCGGGTCGAAACTCAGACTCCGCACGTCGCCTCCATCCGGGCCCAGGGCAGTCCACTGACCAGCCCATAGGGCAGAAACGGAGAACATTGCAATTGCCAATGTAATCAACCACTTAGAAGAATTCAGCCGAATCTTGCGCGAAATCATAGGTGAATGTGCCCCTGGCGAAAAATTATCCGCTCGCGGCTGAGATTGACAGCGTAATACGGTCTTTTCAAGTTACCGAAGGCCAGATTAAAAAGGGCCGGTCGAGTAGAAATCTCGGCCGGCCCATAGTCGCTAAAGGTCACTGGGCCTTAGGCTTAGCGGGCCTTCTTTTTGACCACCGGGTGATCGGGAACGGCCTTCACCATGGATTCATCCACCACCTCGGTTCCAGGGGCCGAGAAGGTGGCACCCGCCGGGACTACCCAGTATTCGGCAGTCCGGGTGCCGGCACTGCCCGTGCGCACTTCAATCCGGCTGGCATCGATGGCTTGCTTGGCTTCGCCACCCGACAGATATGCCTTGGAATTGACCGCGCGCTCCCCGGCCAGGTTCTTGCGCCTCTCGCCGGGTTCGGCGTTGCCCACGATGACCAGCTTGGCATCGGGATCATGCTGCAGCCGCTGGGCAACGTCGTCCAGTACGGCTTTGCAAGTGTTGTCCACCCGCCACGGCTTCACCTTGTTGGGGAAGTCGCACTCGCTCAGCTTGCTCGCCTCCGGCGGCGGGGGAGGCGGAACCTCGACCGTCACCTGGCTCGAAGCCGAGGCGGTAAGACCACGAGAATCGCTGCAGGTGGCGCTCACTGTGATTGGGCCGGCTGAGGCTCCGGTGGTGTTCAGAGTTGCAGTGTTACCCTCACCCGAAACGCTTCCCCCACTGGCCGTCCAACCGCTGACCGTGACCGGCACGTTGTCCGGGCTGGTGCAGCTGCAGGTCACAGTGGCCGGCGTACCCGCCTGCACTGATGTCGGATTAGCCGAGCAGGACATGGTCGGCGGGTTCTTCGGCGGCTCCTTCACCGTGAAGGTAGCGGTGCAACTCGCCTCGCCGCCCTTCTTCACCTTGGGATCGCTGACGCGGGCCGTAACCGTGTAGCTGCCGCCGGCCACTCCGTTGGTGTCGAGGGTAGCGGTGTTGTCCTTGCTGGTAACTTTCCCGCCCGTGCTCGCCCAGCTGTAGCTCAGGGTGTGCTTGGGATTGAAATTGCTCGCGCTGGCCGTGGCCGTCACCGGTTCACCCACCATCACTTCGCTGGGCTCGATGGAGCAACTCGCCGCCGGAACCAACGGCGATTCGAAGCCGAACTTGAAAACCAGGCCGGTGCGCAGCCGAACACCCTCTAACGTGGGACGCCGCAGGTCCGGAAAGGCGGGACCTACTTCATCGGAAAAATTGTGGTGGGCCCAGACATAGTCGGCCTCGAACAAGCGGAACGAGAGCCGGCGCCAGAGATCGAGGTCCATTCCGCCGCCCAGAATGGCGCCAATGCCATTGCTCGAGTCCACCAGCGGCACCGTCAACTTGTTGTACCCGAGCAGAGTGTGGGCGAAGAAGGTGACTCCTTCATTACGCCACGCGAAGCGCGGTCCAATCGAAACCGTATTTTCGGCTCCATTCTTGTTCTTGTTGCCGCCGTAGTCGGCTTCCAATCCCCAATGGGGAGTAAAGTTGTAAGTGAAGCTGGCGCCCGCTCCTTGAGGAATGTCGCCCATCTTCTGGGCCACGGGCGCATTCGGCGGTTGAAACGGCGACGGGACCGTGGCGCCGGGATGCAGCCACTGGTATCCGACAAAGAGTTCAGCTTTCGGGGTCTCTTGTTCTTGTGCCACGACCGCGTTTGAGATCAACATCACAACCAGTAAACTCAAGAAAATGCCGCACAGCAACCGACGAAGTGACATGCCATCCTCCGAAAAACTTTCAGATAAAAATTTCGCGTCCACGCTTAGAGCATCAGGTTGCCATCGGGAGTTGCGTGGGAAGCAAATACCGAAATCAGGTATGAGGAGTCATTCTACCCCAGACCAGAGTCAAATCAAGCGACGTTGGAACCTTTTAACCAACTAACTCTCACCGCTGGTAAGTGTCTCAGATTGATATACTCCCCGGCTTCCGGGCGCCCGTTTTACCTGGCCACGCCCGGCGCATCTTCAGGTGGCGAGATCGGCTTCCGGCAGGTATAAAACCTCGACCGGCCCGCGGCGGCTTGCAGACCGGCGGGAAAGCCTAAATAATGGCTGTCGGCCACTATGAACCACGAAAAGGTATTGATCGTCGAGGACGAAGAAAACGAGCGAACCGGCCTGGCCGAACTGGTCACGGGCTGGGGCTACCGGGCCGAAACCGCGAAGGATGGCTCCGAGGGACTGGAGAAAGTTACCTCCTGGGCCCCCTCGATCGTAGTCACGGACATGAAGATGCCCCGCATGGGAGGCCTGGAGCTTCTGGAAAAGCTGGCCACCGACACGCAGACCATGGCCGTCATCGTGGTGACGGCCCAGGGCACGATCGATAGTGCAGTGCAGGCCATGCGCATGGGCGCTTATGACTACATCACCAAGCCCATCGACACCAACCGCCTGCGCACCATCCTGCAGAATGCATCCGCGCTGCTCGGGACCCGTGCTGAACTCGAGGTCACCCGCCGCAAGCTGCGCGACGCGGGTTCTCTTGGCAGCCTGATCGGGTCATCCAAAAAAATGCAGGAAATCTTTCACCTGATCGAAATGGTTTCACCCAGCACGGCCTCCGTGCTCATCACAGGTGCAAGCGGAACCGGCAAGGAACTGGTGGCCCGCACTGTTCATGAACTCAGCCCGCGCCGCAACAAACCATTCGTTCCGATTAATTGCGCGGCCATTCCCGAAACCCTGATCGAAAGCGAAATATTCGGTCATGAAAAAGGCGCCTTCACCGGGGCCCTGGAGCGGCGCACGGGATGTTTCGAGCTGGCGGAGGGTGGAACGCTGCTGCTGGATGAGATCGGCGAAATGCCGGTGGCCACGCAAGCCAAACTGCTGCGCGTGCTCGAGGACCGCAAATTGCGCCGCCTGGGCAGCAAGGTGGAGACCACGGTCGATGTCCGCGTTCTGGCCGCTACCAACAAAGTTCCCGAGGAAGCGGTCGCGCGCGGTGAATTACGCAACGATCTTTATTATCGCCTCAACGTTTTCAATATTCACATGCCGCCGCTGCGTGAGCACAAGGAAGACGTGCCGGAACTGGTGACGGCCCTGCTGGCCGACATGAACGAAAAACATGGACGCAAAGTCGCAGGCGTGAGCGAGGCCGTACTCAACGCGTTTCAGAATTACTCCTGGCCGGGCAACGTGCGTGAAATGCGCAACACCCTGGAGCGCGCGATTATCGTGTGCGACGGAGCCGTGGTCGAAACCAGGCACCTGCCGCCGGGCTTCGGACAATCCAGCCTGCGCAGTTCCGCCGAGGATTCCGACACGGTGCGCCTGGGCGTAGGCACAACGGTGGAAGAAGCGGAGAAGCTGCTGATCCTGAAAACGCTCGAAGCCACCAACAACAACAAGACCCGCGCCGCCGAGATCCTCGCCATCAGCCTGAAGACTTTGCACAACAAGCTCAAGGAGTACGGCAACGCCACGGCCGACGCGGCCCTGGCAAGAGAAGAGTGAAGTCAGCTTTTAGCTGCTAGCTTTTGGCTCTTAGCTAAAACCCTGTGGTGACCGCCAAGTGCCGGAGATTGAAACAGAGTTCCAAAGACAAGAGCAGTTCTGAGAGGGCCATTGCGAATAGGCTTAGCGATGGGCACATAAGCAGTTCCCATGAGTTGTAGCTAAAGGCTAAGAGCTAACAGCTAAAAGCTAAAAGCTGATTCCGGCAGTCCATGCGGCGAAAAACCAAAATCGTGCTGGCGATCACCTTCATGGTGGCGGTGCTGGTAACGGCGTTTTCCTATGTGTACATCTCCGCCTTGCTGCGCCAGCGGGTGACCACGGCGCGAGAGTCTGCAGCCCAGCTAACCTCGAACCTGGCTTACCTGGCCGCCAATGCCACCCCCGATTTGAGCAGCACCAAGGTGGACACCACCAATCCCCAGGCCATGCGGCGGGCGGTGGCGTACTACCTGAGCACCGACCGCGATCTGAATAATTTTCTGGAATCGGTGGTGGGGACCTGGCCCATCATTTACGACGCCGCCATCGTCAATAGCGACGGCAAAGCCATCCTGCACACCAATCCCGACCTGGTGGGCAAGGAAGTTCCCGACCGGCCCGACTTCCACCTGGTGGAAAACGCAAACTTTCGCCGGCAGTTTCGCATGGTGTACAACCCGCCCACGGTGTACGACGTGCGCATCCCTCTGCAACTGGACGGGGCCCGCTTCGGCAGCATCCGAGTGGGCGTATCGACGGTCTTTCTGAAGAACGAACTGACGCCCCGCTTGCAGCAGGCGGTGGTCTTTTCCAGCATCGCAATTTTTCTTTCTTTGCTTCTGGCCGCCGGGCTCTCGCATATTGCCCTGGGCCCGCTGGAGCAGATCAACCGCAGCCTCGACAGCGTTACCGCCGGAGATGCGGACACCGTCGGCGAACCCGAGGCGAGCCACGACGAGTATGGGATGGTGAGTCTCAAGATCGCCCACCTGGGCCGCCAGATGCGCGACGCCAAGGAAATTTTTTCCGCCCTGAAAGACAACGTCGATCAGATCATGGGCAACCTGCAGGACGGCCTGATGCTGTTCACCCGCGACTTGCGCGTCGTCCTGGTCAGCGCGTCGGTGGAACGCTTCCTGGGACGGCCGCGGCGGGAGCTGCTGGGCCACGCCGCCCGGGAGATTTTCTCCTCCGAGTCGGAGTTCGGCGCACTCCTGCTGCAGTCGTTTGCGCGACGCAGTCCCATCGCTCCCCGGGAGATCGAGTTCCCCAGCGGGAAACGGGTGCAGATTTCTCTCGACTTCATCCGCGAAAAAGAAACCCCCATCGGCGCCCTGCTCACCATGCGCGATGCGGAGTCGGTCCGACGCATCGAAGACGAAATCGAAATGTCGCGCCGGCTTTCGGCCACCGGCAGGATCACAAAAGGCGTGGCCCACGAAGTCAAGAACCCGATCAACGCCATCGTGCTGCACCTGCAGTTGCTGCAGGGAAAGCTGCGCCAGGTCGATCCTGACACCCGCCGCCACATGGATATCATCGGAAGCGAAATACACCGGCTGGACCGGGTGGTGCAGATTCTGGTGGATTTCAGCCGCCCCCGCGATCTTCATCTCGAGGAAACCGATCTGCGCCGCCTGCTGGAGGACGGAGTCCAGTTGGCCGGCCCCGACGCCAGCCGGCATGGCGTGACCATCGTCTCCGAGCTTCCCGCCCAGCCCCTGATGGTCAAGGTGGACACCGATTTCATCAAGCAGGCCGTCCTCAATGTTGTGCTCAACGGCGTCCAGGCCATGCCCGATGGAGGCAAGCTGACGGTCTCGGCCCGCCGCGAGGATGACATGGTGGTCACCGAAATTCGGGACCAGGGCGGCGGCATTCCAGCCGATGCTCAGGAAAAGATTTTTGAGCTGTATTTCACCACCAAAAAAGATGGGTCGGGCATCGGGCTGGCGCAGACTTACCAGATTCTGCAATGGCACTATGGATCGGTTGACTTCGAATCGGTGGAGGGCGAGGGCACGACCTTTCGCCTGCGCCTGCCCCTGGTCCAGTCCCGCGCGAATGCCCTGCAGGAAACAGCAAGCCGGAGCTGAGGGCGGCGGAGTGTGAATGCGGCGTGAATTTCCCGGCAGCGAACGATCGGAATCCCAGCCTGGACGTTAGAATTCCGGGCAAGCCTGACGGTGGTTGGCAGCATCCAAATCACATGAGTATGTATCTGGCCATCATTCTCGGATTTTGTGCGCTGACGAATCCTTCCGTCGCGCTGCGGGCGCAACTTCCGCAACTGAGCCAGGAGACTCAGCCGGCACCGCCAGCAGCACCGGAGGGCTCCACCCAGGAGCCCCCGCCGGCAGCCAGCCCAGAATCACAAACAACGCAGCCGGAGCCCACGGCGAAGAAGCCCGAATCCAAGGCACCCGCTTCGAAGAAGGCGGCCAGCAAGAAACGGCATCACCACAGAAAGAAGCCGGCCACCGATTCCAGCACCAGCACGGAGAAAAAAGTCGTAAAAAACGGCGGCACGGTCGATCCCGTGGTTAAACTCGCCCCGGGCATCAGTGCGGAGCAAGCCTCCAGCCAGCGCCAAAGCACCGCCCAGATGCTGTCTGCCACGGACGACAACCTGAAGCAGCTCGCCTCCCGCCAGCTGGACTCAACCCAGCAGGACAGCGTCAGCCAGATTCGGAAATACATGGAGCAGGCCAAAACCGCCGAGGCAGCCGGAGACCTGCAGCGCGCACACAATCTCGCATCGAAAGCCTTACTGCTGGCAGAGGATCTGGTGAAGCATTAGAGGAAAGGGCTTCTGGCTCCTAGCTTCTGGCTCCTAGTTCTAGCTTCGCCAACGCACTTCCACACATCCCACGATTGTCATCCTGAGCGAGTCTGACCGTCCGCTCGCGGACGGTCAGGCGAGTCGAAGGACCCCTACCGCCACGATGCTCTCTCCACTCAGGAAATCTTTCAGCTGAACGAAGCCATGCGCCCCCATATACGAGAATGACAATTTCGTAGGGGTCCTTCGACTGCGTGGGGCCTTCGCTTTCGCGAAGCCCACACTCCGCTCAAGCATGACAGAGGTTTATCTTCCCTTGGCGCGGGCTGCGTTCACTTTAGACAACAGGTCCTGCGAGAGCGGTTGAACTGGTCCGGGAATTTTGACTGCCTCCATCAATACCTCGCGCGCTTCGGTGACCCGGCTGATCTTGGCGTAGGCGTAACCCAGGCGATATAGAGCCACCGCGTACTGCTGGTCATCCAGCCCTTTGAGCAGCGCGGTGGCGGACTTCAACTCTGCAATCGCAGCTGCGGTTTTGTCCTGCTTCATGTCGGCATAGCCCAGGGTGGAATGGGCAACTCCGGCCGAGAGCTTGCGGGTGCGGTCCGCGTCCGGGGCGTCCGCCTTGGCCGCAACCACAGCCCTTTGGGCATAGGCCGCGCCCTTGGCCACACTGCCCGGCTTGGAATCTTCGACGTAAGTTCCAGCCAGAAGCAACAGGGCAGCCAGATTGTCGGGATTTGCTGCCAACGCCTTTTCGCCGAAGGCCACCACCCGGGTCGTGTCTTTGAGTTCGGAAAGCGACATCATGGCGTAGGAGGCAACCGATTCGTCAAAGCGCGACTTGGGGAAAGCGGCAGTGAAACGATCAATGTCGCTCATGCGCGTTTTAGGGTTGGTTTCATCGACGATCACGTTAAAGGCAGCGGCCTCGAGGAATTCGTATGAATTCTTGGCCGCAGTCTTTTGCTCTTCTGTCCGGGTGGCAAAATCCTGGTCGCTCATGCCTTCCGGCTTGGTCTTACCGATGGAGTTGTAAACTTCGCCGCCGCGCGCCGAGTAATCCAGCAGCTTGGGATTGTTCTTCATCTGCTGCGCGATACTGGCCTGGGAGACGAGAATATCGAGACTGCGGGGTGCGCTGGCCAGCGCCTTGTCTCCGTAATCGAGTGCCTTCTGCAAGTCGCCGGTGCCCTGGTAGGCCTGCGCCAGCTGCCAGTTGCCGTAGGCCACGGCCGCCGGGTTGGAGGCGAACTGCTTCACGAAATCCTCGTACATGGCGAGCTTTTTTTGATCATCCGGCTCCTTGGTGATGGCCTGCAGAGCCTGGTCCTCCGGCGTGCCCGCCGGAATCACGATGGGTTCGATCTGGGCCAGGGAAAGTAGAACGACCACGAACAGAAAGGTAACCAGCAGAACGGACCAGCGGCCGTGCTTCATACGTCACCTCCGGAATGGCGTCGGCATCGTAGCGCCGAAGGGATGGAATATGCAAGCTTTGAAGCCGCTCGTGTGGGGCCGAGCGCAGCTCGGCTACGAATGGTGTCCCAAGCTTAAGAATGTTTGAGCTACCTCGATTAAGCAAGTCTCTTCGCCTTTGTAGCGCCGCCGTCCCGGCGGGTGTCGCGAGGGCATCCTGCCCTCGCCCCGGCACCTTACCCTCGCACCATCATCCTGCCCTCGCACTGCGGGCGAGACGCGGCGCTACAAGGTCGAGCTGCGCTCGACTGGGCGGGTGAGGGCACCCGCCCCTACGCAATCGCTGTGCTAGTCTTTTGCTCATGCGGGATCGCGCGCGGACGGACTCGCCGGCAATCGCGGAGAATTCAGCTGAAGGCGCGCGGCGATCCTGGACGCACTCCATATTCTTTATCGTTCTGGTCGCCTTTCTGCTTCGCATCGCTGTCATCACCATCGGCCACACCTACCGCATCACGCCCCGCCGCGACCACTTCCAGTTTGGCTGGGAAATGGGACGCCTTGCGCGCTCCATCGCGACCGGACAAGGCTTCAGCTCTCCCACCGATTTGTCCACCGGGCCCAGCGCCTGGGCGCCGCCGGTCTATCCTTACATCCTGGCGGGAGTGTTCAAGCTGTTCGGGGTTTACAGCAATCTTTCCGGCTGGATCATTCTGGCGTTCAACAGTATTTTTTCTGCGCTGACCTGCCTCACCCTTTACCGGATTGGAGAAAGGATCTACGGAGTTGCCGTGGCCCGGGCCACGGCCTGGACCTGGGCGCTGTTCCCCTATGCCATTTATTGGCCGGTGCGCGTGGTCTGGGAGATGAGTCTCAGCGCCTGCCTGTTGAGCCTGGCACTGCTGCTTACGCTGCGCATGGCGGATGCGCCGCCGCGCCCGCGAGCCTGGATCGGATTCGGAGTGCTCTGGGGTGTGCTGGCCATTACCAATACGGCGGTGCTTTCGATGCTGCCGTTTTGTCTGCTGTATCTGCTGTGGCGTTTGCCCCGGCAGCCCCGGCAACTTGCGGGAGTGGGATTGTGCATCCTGGCGGCCGGGCTGGTGGTCAGCCCCTGGCTGGTCCGCAATTATGACGTCTTCGGCAAATTCGTTTTTGTTCGCGACAATCTCGCACTCGAAATACACATGGCCAACAATGACCAGTCGAACGGCCTGTGGACCCGGGGCGAGCATCCCGGCAACGATCCCGAGGCCATGCGCCGGTTTCAGCAGCTGGGTGAAATTCCCTTCATGCAGGAGAAGCATGAGCAGGTCCGGGAATTCATCCGGGAACATCCTGGAGAATTTCTTCGCTTTACGCTGGAGCGCGTTCTCTACTTCTGGATCGGGCCTCCGCAGGCCGACATCGTCGCCGGGTACGACCTGATGATCGCCCGCCATCTCATGTTCATTCTCCCCGCTGCCTTCGCCTTCGCGGGATTGTGGTGGACGCTGCACAATAAAAAGCGGGGAGGATTTCTGCTGGCCTGCTTCCTGCTGATTTATCCTCTGCCCTACTACCTGGTGAACCCGTTCCCGCGTTACAAGCATGCCATCGAGCCGGAGATGATCCTGCTGGCTGTGTATTTATTCTGGGAAGCCAGCCGGGTACAGATCCATTGGCCTCGCACCCGACCTTCGTAAGCAGGTCCCTTTGCGTCCTTTGCGGGGTTTCTTTGCGAACTTTGCGGTCAAAAGCTTTTGACCGCAAAGTCCGCAAAGGACGCAAAGGACGCAAAGAAAACCCGTGAACTCGCATCGCCAACTCATCCGGTTGGAGAGTTGTTCTTCCTCGTTTACATTTGATGCATGCGTGCCATCCTGCAGAAACGGGCGCTGCGCTTTGTTTTTGGCGCCAACATGATCTCCATGCTGGGCAGTGGGATGAATTCCGCCGCCGTGGCCTGGTACATCCTGCAGGCCACGCACTCGGAAGTCGCGTTGGGAACATTTGCCGTGCTGCAAACCCTGCCCGCCATGCTTTTGCTGCCCTTCACCGGAGTCCTGATCGACCGCGAAGACCGGCGCCGCCTGGTGATGATGCTGGACGCGCTTCGCGCCATCATTATTCTCGTGGTCGCCATCCTGGCCTTCGCCGGTAAAGTAAAAGTCTGGCAGCTTTATTTGATGAATACTTTGGTAGCCGCTGGCTTCTGGATGTTCTGGCCGACCATCACCGCCCTGATCCAGGAACTGACTCCCGGGGAGGAGTTTGTCCACGCCAATACGTTTCTGCTGGCGGGCATCCAGGGCGGCTGGCTGATTGCGGGTTCGATCGTGGGATTCGTTTACAACCACATCGGACTGGGCGGAGTGTTGCTGATCGACTTCTCTACTTACCTGGCCTCGTTTCTGCTCTATCTCGGCGTGCGCAAGGGACGCCACGTAGTGCCGCGGCCGGCGGAACTGCGGGCAGACATCATCGCCGCCGAAACCACGGTGGGGCGCTTCGTGCGCGAGATGCGCGAAGGCATCGATTTTCTTCGCGGCCACCGCTCCGTGGTCACGCTGGGAGTCAGCTGGGCGCTGTTTCTCGGCGCGATGATGACGGGAGTCGTGGTGACGGCGCCGCTCAGCGACAACGTGTTTCATGCCGGAGCGGTCGGCTATGGCTGGCTGAATGCGGGCTGGGGCACGGGCGCGTTTCTAAGCGTGCTCTACGCGCCAGCGCTCATTGCCTCGGTCGGAGCGCGCCGGTCCATCGCTATTTCCATGGGCGTGCTGGCCGTCGCCATGGCTGTGGCGCCACTTTCGCCCTGGCTGGCGGCGGCGGTCGCGATTTACGCCATCATGGGCTCGGGCCGCGGCGTGAGTGGCGTCGCCATGAACACCAGCATCATGGAACAGGTGCCGCAGCACTTCATGGGCCGAGTACAGAACACCTTCTACTTCGCCGGTACCCTGCTGCAGATTGTCCTGGGATTCCTGGTTGGCGCAGTGGCGCAATTGAACCTGGTGGCGGGCTTCTCCATCATCGGCATGGTCTATGCGGTCGCCTTCGTCACCGCGGTGTGGCCGGTGACGGCGCCAAGACCGGTTTGCGAGATTGGGCCGGATTGACGGATAGATTTCAGATTGCAGATTTGGTCGCTGACGGCAACCGAGAACTGAGAACTTAAATCTAGAATCTGAAATCCGATCCATAACCTGACGTCGCACTTCGGACTTCTTTCCTTCCGCCTCAAGCTGTTATCCTTTCCCGTTCCAACTTAACCGGGAGACTTTCATGTCATCCAGCCTCGAAGGTCGGGTTGCGGTTGTCTTTGGAGTCGCCAACAAACGTTCGATCGCCTGGTCGATCGCGCAAGGGTTGCACAATGCGGGTGCGAAAGTGGCCATCACCTACCAGAACGAACGTCTGGAACTGGAAGCCCGCGAGCTGATCGCCTCCCTGCCGGGCGCGGAAGGCTTCATGTGCGACGTATCCGATGACGCCGCCATCGACCGTTTATTTGTTCAGCTCAAGGAACGCTACGGCAAATTGCACGTGCTGGTGCACAGCGTGGCGTTCGCTCCCGCCGAGGAACTGAAGGGCGAGTTCCTGGCCACCACGCGCGAAGGTTTCCGCATCTCCCATGACGTCAGCGTGTACTCGCTGGTGGCGCTGGCCCGGGCGGTAGCGCCGCTGATGGAAGACGGGGGCAGCATCATCACCATGACCTACTACGGAGCGGAGCGGGTTGTGCCCCGCTACAACGTCATGGGAGTGGCCAAAGCGGCGCTGGAGTGCAGCGTGCGTTATCTGGCCTATGATCTGGGCAAGAAGAAGATCCGGGTCAATGCCATTTCCGCCGGCCCGATCAAGACCCTGGCGGCGCGCGGCATCTCCGGTCTCAGCGACATGCTGAAGGCCCACGCCGAGCGCGCCCCCCTGCAACGCAATGTGGACGTGAACGAAGTGGGTGCGACCGGTGTATTTCTGGCCTCCGACGCCAGCTCCGGCATCACCGGCGAAGTGATCTACGTGGACTGCGGCTACAACATTATGGGCTTCTAGCTGTCATCGAGAGCGGAGGGAGTCGAAGGACCCGCCTCGGCGTTTACAGTACCGGGAAGATATCTGGAATGCCTGTCAGGCACCCAACAGAATCGACGCTGCATGGGGTCCTTCGACTCCACCATCCCATTCGCAAGCGAATGGGATGATTCCGCTCAGGATGACATTTCTCCCGCGTTACCGCCGGCCCTTCCTGCCGAAAAACTTGCGTTGGATCTCGGGATAGAATTCCTTCAACACATTGAATCCGGCATCGAAGGCGAACTGGATGCCGGCGCGCTCGGCCACGTCGGAAAAATCTCTTTGGCTTTTGGGATAGTACGTCACGGCCAGGGCGGAGGAAGAAAAACTGCCCAAGACTTCCGAGACATTGAACGCCTTTCGCCCCGAATCCTGCCGCGTCACCAGAATGCGGCTCACCGCATATCCCGTGCGGTGGGAAAAACCTCCATCGCCAAGGCGGTAGTACCGCGGGTCCTGCCGCAATAGAGAGGGATACATGCCGGTGATAAAGATGCTGGCGGTCAGACCATCGGCAAAGCCGGCGCCATAGCGCTTGCCATAACCCTCAGCGCCCTGGCCATACTCGGGGGGATCATTGCGCGCCTGGTTCACGCCGGCTTCCGCGGCCACGAATAGAAACGTGTAAGGGTTGAGATACTGCACCGCGAGTTTGAACTTCTGGCCGGAGGTGAGCGGAGGCGGCTGCATCCCGGCTTCGACCAACCCGTAAGCAGGCACGAACCCGAACATTCGCCGCTGGCCTGAGGGCTGGGTCGAAGAGTCGGCTCGCTTCTGCGCCTGAGTCGCGCCATCTTTGTCTTGGGCGGCGGGCGCGTCCTGCGAGCGGCAGAGTTGAGCGCTCGTCACCGTCAGCATCAGGACCAGGGCGGTGACGATGGCGAACCCAAAGCGGTTATCCGCAAGTTCATTAGCTACGCCAGACGACCGATCAGGCATGAGAAGCGGGGCCCGGGACCTGCGTGGTGATCCGAATGAGGCGGTCGTTTTCTGAACTTCGCCCTGGGACGCTGAGTTTGTCATGCACTCTCTCCAGCGCAATTTCCACATCGCGCTCGCGCTCAAAGCGTGGGAACTTCTCTCCCCACTCTATCAGGAGAATGCTGTTGTCCGCGATCAGATCATCGAGCCCCAGGGTTTCCAGTTGGCGCGGCGTATCAATCCGATACAAGTCGATGTGATAAAGGTTAGCCTGGGGACCGCGATATTCGTGGATCAAAGTGAAGGTCGGGCTGGTGACATCGTCCGCGGAAGCGGCCTCGAAAGCCTCGGCAATCCCTTTGACCAGCGTGGTCTTGCCCGCCCCCAGATCGCCGCGCAAAAGCACCAGTTTGGGCGGAGTAAGCATCCCGGACAGAGTACGGCCGAGCGCAACGGTCTCCTCGGCGGAATGGGTGAGGAATTCCTCTGTGGCCATGCGGGTCGAAATCGAATGACCAGTATAGCGAAGGCTTTTCGGGGAATGAACCTGGCAGTGCAAGGGACGAGAATGGGAGGGGCACGACCTTAGAGGTTGCGGAAAAACTCGCAGATTTCAGCCCAGGTCGCTTCGTCCGGGCAAATTGAGTTTTTCCGCAGCCTGTTCAGTCGTGCCAGGGACGAGGTTGGGAAGGGCACGACTCTAGTCGTGCCGCAATTCGCTCAAAACTTGTTGGCGCTTTAGCGCCTGAGGTCTGCTGCATCGACCGGAAAGCTCACCACGGGCGCTAAAGCGCGAATCAATCTGGACGACTTAGCGACCCGACTGAAGTCGGGCCCTTCCCCAAACCTGGTTGAATAGCGCTGAGGCAAGCTTTCGCCGCTCAAACGGATTTCGGCGCGGTCCACTGGCTGGACCGGATTCCCTGGAAGCTTCGGTCCGCGGCCGAATCCACTACCATCCGCAAGGCGCGATGGTCGTCGTCGCCCAGCGCGACAAAGCGGAAGGGTTGCAGGGCACCGTCCGTGGCCGCCCGCACCGGCGTCAGCATTTCCGCCATGCCACGCACCGGCCCGGATTGCGTCTGAAAGGCGACTTCGACAAAATCTCCCTGACCAAGAGACTTAGCCAGCCGCAACAGGCCTCCCGTGACGGAGATAGTCTGGAGTTTAGCTTTGGCGCGCTTGCCATCTTCCAGCATGACTACGGCCAGAATGGAACCACTGAGCTTGATACGCGGAGAGCGGCGCTGAGGATGCACTTGGGGAAAGTGAGTCATAGCACCGACTATTTCACGGCGCTGCCCGCCGGCACAGGTTACAGAAGGCACATGTCCAGATTCCAATTGAGGTCTTTTTCGAGGCACGGCTAAGGTCCCGTGTCGTCAGGAAGATGCGCGCCTGTTACTAACCTGGACACGGGCCGGATGGACAACTATCCGAGCGGTCCCTTTGAGCCCAACCAGGAGCAGCGACGAGTCCGCATCCCGGCAAAGTTACACGTGGAGACTGCGCCCCCGGCTGTCCGGGCGGAGCGCAGCTCCGCTGTTCGAGACCAGATCTCCGGCTCAGGCAGGTCCTAACCGCGGATCGTGACCAGCGTGGTTTGCGCGGTCTCCCGCGTCCGGCGAAACGCCTCCGGCAACGCCTTGAGCAAATCAGTCGCGACCAGCGAATGCTCCCCCACACTTTCGCTTGCGACGTCGCCCGCCAGACCGTGAAGGTGAACGGCGGTGATCACCGCCTCGGCGATGCGGTCAGGATTTTGGGCGATCAGGCCCGCGACCATACCGGTCAGAATGTCTCCCGTGCCTCCCGTCGCCATGCCGGGGTTGCCGGTGGTGTTCACCCAAACCGTGCCGTCGGGTTGCGCAATCAGGGTGCGATGCCCCTTGAGCACGACAATCAATCCGTGCTCGCGGGCAAATGTGCGGGCCACGTTGAGCCGGTCGTGCTGCACGGCAGGAATCGTGGAAGCGGCAAGCCGCGCCATCTCGCCCGGATGCGGCGTAATGACCAGATGGCCCGGAGTGCCCTTCAACTCGCCGGCCCGGCCTTCGAAGGCATTGAGGCCGTCCGCGTCCAGAACAATAGGAAGCTTGTATTTCCTGACTACAGCCCGCACCAACTCGGAAGTTTCGGGATATCGCGAAATACCCGGTCCGACCGCCAGCACAGTCTTTGCTTTTACCAGAGCGTCCAGTCGCCCTTGATTCAGCGCGGCCATGGAAATGCTGCCGGCTTCGGTTTCCTCGAGCGGCTCGGTCATGAGTTCGGGATGAAAACCGGCGACGGTCGCCAGCACCGATTTCGCTGTGGCCACCGTGGACAGGCCCGCGCCGGCACGCAGCACCGCCATGCCGGCCATGGCTGCCGCGCCCGCTTTGCCCGTCGATCCACCCAGTACCAGAACGTGGCCAAAGTTCCCTTTGTTGGACGCTGCGGGTCGCGGACCGATCAGCGGCGCGACATCGCGCGCAGTAATCAGATTGAGCTGAAGAGAAGAAACGACGGCTTCGTCCGGCGAGCCGATGGGCGCCACAACGGTCGGCCCGGTGGTCAGCATTCCGAAGACATGGGCCGGGCGGGGAGCGGTAAAGGTCACGATCGCATCGGCCTTCGCGACAGCCCCTACCTGTTCGCCCATCACATCCGCGTCGGCGCCCGGATGGAATATCCACTGCGATGACGGAAGCCGCGCTCGCATTCATCTCGGCGATTGCTTCGGCGTACAGCCCGCTCACGGGTGGACGGAAGCCGGTGCCGAGAATGGCATCGATCAAAACATCCGCATCAAGAACGGCTCGGGCGGCTTCAGTCTTCAACTGCTCATTTTTCGACACCCCAACCGCAGGCATGGGGAGCCTGGTGAACATCTCCGCCGCATCGCCGCGCAACTCGGAGCGCTCCGCCAGCAACAGGATGCGCACGTCGCGGCCCGCTTCATGCAGCTTGCGCGCGGCCACAAATCCGTCACCGCCATTGTTCCCCTTGCCACAAATTACGCCAATGCGTTTGGCCGAGGGATACTCCGACGCGACGAACGCCGCCACGGCTGTCCCCGCGTTCTCCATCAGGGTCAGCGAAGGAACGCCAAAGCGCTCGCTGGTGACCCGGTCGATCTCACGCATTTCGGCAGCCGTGACGATTTTCATGGCCGGGCCGCAGCCATTCGCTCCAACTGACGCAGTTGGGAAGATTCGCCCATGGCGATCAGATAGTCGCCAGGCTCGATGCGGTCTTCGGGCGAGGGATTGAAATCCATTTTCTTTGCCCGCTTGATGGCGAGGATGACCGCGCCACAGTCCTGCCGGATGCGGGACGTTTCGATGGTCTTGCCCGCGACCGTGGAAGCGCTCGCCACCCGGATCTCGCCGATCTCAAGGTCCATTTCAAGGTGCGTGGTGGCAGAATCCAGAAAGCTGACCACGTGCGGCTGCAGAAACGAGCGCGCGATGCGTTGTCCGGCGAAGAGGTAGGGCAACACGACGGAATCGGCGCCGGCCTTGAGCAAACGCTTTTCCGCGTCTTCCTCACTGGCGCGGGCAATGATCTGCAACTGGGGATTGAGTTCGCGCGCCGTGAGCACGATGTAAAGATTGGTGGCATCGGTCGTGGTGGCGGCGACCAGCCCCCGGGCGCGTTCGATGTGGGCGTCGCGCAGGGTCTGTCCCTGGGTAGCGTCGCCGACCAGCGTCAGCCATGCGTCCCCGGCGCCCGCCGCCCGCTCCGCACTCTGATCGACGATAATGAAGGGCACTCCCTTGTTCGCCAGTTCCCGCGCCGCGCTGCGGCCCACGCGACCCGCCCCGCAAATGATGTAATGATCGGAGAGCCGGCCAATCTCGCGCTCCATTTTCCGCCTTCCGAAGAAACTTCCCAGCTCGAATTCTAGCAAAGCCTGCGTCAACGACCCGATGCCGAGAAAGACCAGCGAAACGCCCACTACGATCAGGCCGACGTTGAACACCCGTCCGGCATGAGAGAGAGGATGGGTCTCCTGATATCCGATGGTGGTGAAGGTGGTGATCACCATGTAGAAGCCATCGAACCAGGACCAGCCTTCGATGAAGTGAAAGCCCGCGGTGCCGACCAGTGAGAGCCCGAGCAGGGCCACGCCGATAAGCCGCAGGTTGCGGAGAGATTTCATGGTGACCGTTCAGTCGTCGGTCTTCAGTCGTCAGTCTTGGTCGTTGCCCCCGCTATCGTGTCATCCCGACCGGAGCGAAGCAAAGCGAGCGCAGTGGAGGGACCTGCTGTGGCTGGCCGCCACTCCCCGCGAGGTTGTTGCGTGCCGTGACTATCAACTGGCCCACGACGGCTATGAGGAGATGCTGTGCCTTAGTCCTGACGCGGAGAGCAGCGCGGCGCCCGAAACAGCAGGTCCCTCCACTGCGCTCGCTTTGCTTCGCTCCGGTCGGGATGACACTCAAATTCCTGGCCCAACTTTCTATGCCAACGCAGTCATCGGATTCGCTTTCGACCGACGACTGAATGACCGACGACCAACGACTACTTCCCCGCATTCTCCGGCAACGCCTGCACCTTGCTGTGCTTCTGGCCGTAGGCGAAGTACACAACCAGGCCAATCGCGAGCCAGATGATCAGGCGGGCCCAGTTGATCCAGCCCAGACGGTACATCATGTAGCCATTAAAGATGATGCCGAGTATTGGCACCAGGGGCACCCACGGGGTGCGGAAAGGACGAGGCTGATCGGGATTCGTGCGCCGCAGCAGGATCACCGCAATACACACGATGACAAAAGCCAGCAGGGTGCCGATGTTCACCATCTTCCCGATATCGTCGATGGGCACCAGGCTTCCCACCACCGCTGCCAGAATTCCCACCAGAATGGTGTTCTTCCACGGTGTACGCCACTTGGGATGAATGTCGGCGAAGAATTTCTTGGGCAGCAGGCCATCGTTGGCCATGGAGTAGAGAACGCGAGTCTGCCCCAGCAGCATGACCAGCATCACGCTGGTGAGTCCAGCCAGCGCGCCCAGAGTGATGATGTGAGAGGCGCCGACCAGGCCGCGATCGAGGAAGGCTCGCGCGATGGGGGCTTCGATGTTTACTTCACGCCACGGCACCATGCCGGTAAGGACCGCCGCCACTGCAATGTAGAGGACAGTGCAGATCACCAGCGAAGCGATGATGCCGATGGGCAAGTCGCGCTGCGGGTTCTTGGCTTCCTGGGCCGTGGTCGAGACCGCGTCAAATCCGATGTAGGCGAAGAAGATGTAGGCGGCACCGGCCCCGATCCCGGAGAATCCCATGGGAGCGAAGGTGTGCCAGTCTCCGCCCCAGTTGCTGGCGCTCACGTAGCGGAAGCCCAGGCCGATGACAAACAGCACCACCGCAACCTTAATTACAACGATGGTCGAGTTAAAGCGCGCACTCTCCTTGATACCGACCGCGAGAATGGCGGTGATGATCAGGGCGATGAAGAAGGCCGGCATGTTCCAGCCCAGCTCAACCCCGAACATTTTCGGGGCATCCAGCAACTTATGCGCTCCCTCCAGAAGTTGTGGAGACTGCGCCGACACGATGTCGGTCACCCGGTTGAGGAAGGCCTGAGTACCGGGAACGAGGGTGGAGTCCGAAGCCTGGGCCATCTGGCGGGCAACAATATTTTCAGCGGCGCGCAGTCCCGTCCAGTGATCGTAGGCCAGCCATAGCGGCATCTTGATATGGAAAATATCCAGCAGTTCGATGAAGTGGTTCGACCAGCCCGATGACACGGTGCTGGCGCCCATGGCGTACTCCAGCGTAAGGTCCCAGCCGATAATCCAGGCAAACAGTTCGCCCAGGGTGGCGTAAGCGTAGGTGTAGGCGCTGCCGGCCAGGGGAATCATGGCGGCGAATTCGGCGTAGCAAAGAGCCGCGAAGGCGCATCCCATGCCCGACAGAACAAAGGAGAGCATCAGGCCCGGCCCGGCGTAGTGTGCGCCCAGTCCGGAGAGCACGAAGATGCCCGCGCCGATGACCGCCCCTACTCCCAGTGCGGTGAGTTGAAAGGGGCCGAGAGTACGTTTCAGGCTGTGCTCGCCCGATTCGCCGGCTTCCGCCAAAAGCATGGTCAGGGGCTTTTTAGCCCAGAGATTTGCCATTCGTTGGTTCTCCTTGGACCCTGAGACTCACTTTTCTTGCCCGTGTCATCCTGAGCGGAGTGAGTTTGCTCGCTTGCGAGCGAACTCATGGAGTCGAAGGACCCCTATAGACCTGCGCTCCTGCCGCCTGTAGGGGTCCTTCGACTACCGTGGAAACTTCGCGAAGCGAAGTTTCCACTCCGCTCAGGATGACAAAGTGCCCGAATCGCCGCGACCACAGGAAATACACCGGAATCCCCAGCAGCACGATGATCAATCCCGGCCAGGTGTACTGCGGTTTGTAGCGTAATAGTACGACATCGATAAATAAAGCCATCACAATATAAATCGCCGGCAGTACAGGGTAGCCAATCGCCCGGTAGGGCCGTTCCGCGTTGGGATGCGTGCGCCGCAGGACGAACAGTCCAAAGATGGTCAGGATATAAAAAACCAGCACGGCGAAGATGATGTAATCGAGCAGCTGTCCGTAACTGCCGGAGACGCACAGGATGCAGGTCCAAATCATCTGCACCATGAGTGAAACCGCCGGCGTCTTGTACTTGGGATGCAGCTTGGCCACGCTCTTGAAAAACAATCCGTCCTTGGCCATGGCGTAATAGACCCGCGAGCCCGCCAGAATCAGCCCGTTGCAGCAGCCAAAAGTAGAAAGCATGATGGCGATGGCCATCAGCGTTCCGCCCGTTTTGCCCAGCATCTGCGACATCACCGCCGTACCCACGCGGTCTTCGGTGGCGTACTTGATGCCGCGCTCCAGAATGCTCGCGCCCGCCGCGCTGCCGTCCAGGGGCAGAACGGTCAGATAGATAAAATTGCAGGCGACGTACAGCGCAATCACCACACCCGTCCCGATCGCCAGCGACAGCGGCAGATTCCGGCTGGGATTCTTCACTTCGCCTGCAGTGAAGGTCACGTTGTTCCACGCGTCAGCCGAGAACAAGCGATCCCACCTGCGCGACCGCAAGGATGGTCAGCGTACCCACCAGCACCGTTGGCCCGCCCACGCCCACCTGCACCGCGTGTTGCGCGCCCAGGCCCGCGTTATGCCAGAAGTTGCCGTGAAAATTAGCCAGCAGGGCATGCGCGTTTCGTCCGACGAACAGGCCCAGAAAAACCAGGCCGAGCAGCGCGGAAACCTTGGCGAAGGTAAAAACGTTTTGGATCATCGCCCCGGTTTTCAGTCCGGTTACGTTCACCACGGAGAGCAGCACCACCACCAGAATCGCCACCAGGTTCTGAGTGCTGAGCCCGGTCTCCATATTTCCCAGGACCATGGGGCCAATGTGAATGGGCGGCACTTTCCAGAAGTGCACGATCCAGTTGGTTGACGCGATCGAAGGAAAGAAGATGCCGAGGAACTTGCCGAAGGCCACGCCGACGGCAGCGATGGTCCCGGTCTGGATCACCAGAAAAAGCGTCCAGCCGTAAAGAAATCCCCAGAGCGGCCCCAGGGCTTCCCGCAGATAGACGTACTGGCCGCCGGCGCGCGGCATCATGGCTGCCAGTTCGCCGTAGCTGAGGGCCCCGACAATGGTCAGGAAGCCGGTCACCAGCCAGGCCCCGATCAGCAGCGCCGGTGAACCAACCTCGCGGCCTATTTCCGCCGAAACAATAAAGATGCCGGAGCCGATCATCGAGCCCATGACCAGCATGGTGGCGCTGGTCAACCCCAGGCCTTTTACCAGTTCCTTATCTTGATGGCTATGGAGGTCCCAGTCGGTAGCGCCTGCAGACTTTGGTGGCGTGGTTTCGATACTCACAACCCTCCCGGGGGTAAGGTTTACCGTAGCGCCGGCGTCCCGCCGGCTGTCCCGAGGGCGTCTCGCCCTCGCCCGCCAAACTCAATGGGACTTTATCCTAATATGCGGAAAAATTCCTCTGCTGATTTGCGGGGCTCCCGTATCAAGTCGGATATCACCGCCACCGCATCCGCCCCCGCTTCGACAACCAATCGGCAATTGTCGCGGGTAATCCCGCCGATTGCCACTATTGGCTTGCGAGTTAATGCCCTCGCCCGGCGCACGCCCTCGAGGCCGATCACAGGGTCGGGATCCGCCTTGCTCCGCGTCGAGAACACTGGCCCGATGGCGAGATAGTTTGCCGTGGTCTTGTCGGCTGCAGCGAGCTGCTCCGGATTGTGGGTGGAAACTCCCAGCCAGAGGGCTTCGCCGATTACTTTTCTAGCGCCTTCGGGAGAGAGGTCGTCCTGTCCCACGTGGACTCCGTCGAAGCCCGCCGCCAGGCACAAGTCCGCCCGGTCGTTCATGATCAGTTTGACGGAACCGGGGAGGCGCCGCCTCAGCTCGCGGGCCTGTTCGAGCATCTGGCGGGCGTTGCCTATTTTGTTCCGGTATTGCATCAGAGTGACACCGCCTGCGACCAGTTCGAGGGCCGATCGACAGAGGGCATCAGTATCCGAAAAGCGCGCAATGTCGAGGATGGCGTAGAGGCGAGGTAACAGAATCATCGGACGTGTGTGGTTGTGTGTGGTGCGGGCGCCCTCGCCCGCCGATTTTGACTTGGACTTTCCGTACTCAAACTGGGCCTTGAAAAGAAACATCAAAACTCAAAAACAACACCAACTTCAAAAGCGGCGGGCGGGGGCCCCGCCCCACATACCCGCTACGGCTTTGCCGTCTTGCCTTGCGACAGAAATCTTTCGATGAACGTGGTATCGACTTTGCCTGCGCGGAAATCGGGGTCGGCCAGGATCCTGCGGTGCAGCGGAATGGTGGTGAAGATGCCCTCGATGATGAACATCTCCAGAGCACGCCCCATGCGCGACACGGCTTCGTCGCGGTCCTTGCCGCGCACGATCAGCTTGGCGATCAGCGAATCGTAGTACGGCGGGATCACGCCTTCCGCGTAAGCGGCAGTGTCGATGCGCACTCCGGTGCCGCCCGGCGGATTGAAGGTGGTAATCCTGCCCGCCGACGGCGTGAACTTCTCCGGATGCTCGGCGTTGATGCGGCATTCGATGGCGTGCCCGCGATGCAGGATGGGGCCCTGCAGCACATTCTCCAGGCGCTCGCCCGCAGCCAGCAGGATCTGGCTCTTCACCAGATCCACGTCCGTAACCATTTCCGTGACCGGATGCTCCACCTGGATGCGGGTGTTCATCTCGATGAAGTAGAGCCTGCGGTCTTCGTCCATCAGGAACTCGATGGTGCCGGCGTTCACATAGCCGACGTCGGAAAGCGTCTTGCACAGGACCTTTCCGATCTGGTCGCGCAGCTCGGGCGTGACCTGGGTGGAGGGCGACTCTTCCAGCAGCTTCTGGTGACGGCGCTGGATGGAACACTCGCGTTCACCCAGGCTGACAACATTTCCGTACTGGTCGGCCAGGACCTGGAATTCAATGTGGCGCGGTCGCTCCACAAATTTTTCCATGTAGAGGTCGCCGTTGCCGAACGAGGCCGCGGCTTCCGATGACGCCGCCTTGAACAGGGCCGGCAGTTCTTCCTCGCTGCGCACGATGCGCATGCCGCGCCCGCCGCCCCCGGCCGAGGCCTTGATGATCACGGGGAATCCGACTTGCCGGGCCCACTCCATGGCCTCGCCGTCGCTGGCCAGAATGCCGTCCGAGCCGGGCAGAATGGGGACTCCGGCGCGCTTCATGGCCGCCCGGGCTTTTTCTTTCTCTCCCATCAGGCGGGTGATTTCGGGGGGCGGCCCGATGAATTTGATATTGCAGGTTTCGGCGACCTCGGCGAAGTTGGCGTTTTCCGCCAGCAGGCCGTAGCCGGGATGGATGGCGTCCACGTTGGCGATTTCCGCCGCGCTGATCACCGACGGAATATTCAGATAACTCTGCGCCAGTTGCGGCGGGCCGATGCAGATGGCCTCGTCGGCAAAACGCACGTGCAGCGAATTGCGGTCCGCCTCGCTGTAAATGGCGACGGTGCGGATGCCCAGTTCCTTGCAGGCGCAGATCACCCGCAAGGCAATTTCTCCGCGATTTGCGATGAGGATTTTCCTGAACATGCGCTAGTTTAGTGCGGAGAAAAAACTTCTACCACGGAGGCACAGAGACACAGAGACAGACAAAGCAAGAAAATTCTTCGGAAGCAGCACCAGGCTTTCTATCCACCATCGCATCGAGAGTTTTTTCGTCCTTTGGTCTTCTCGTGTCTCCGTGGTGAAAGAGGGCTGTCTCACGTGATTACTTTTGCGGCCTGATGGCGAACAGCTCCTGCCCGTACTCGATGGGCGCATTGTTCGCGACCAATTTTTTCACCACCTCGCCCGCCACATCGGACTCGATTTCATTCATCAACTTCATGGCTTCCACGATGCACAGAATCTGGCCGGCTTCAACGATGTCCCCGGGCTTTACGAAAGGCGGAGATCCCGGCGAGGGCGACTCGTAGAAGGTGCCCACGATGGGCGAGCGCACAATGTGTAATCCCTCTTCAGGCGCCGGCGCTTTCTCGGCGGCAGCCGGCGGCGCGGCTGAGGTCGCCGGCACCGGCGCGGTGCCGAGGTCAGGAACCGCAGTCGGCGCCGCGTGCACGGTAAAGAAGCGCGTGTCCGGGGCGGATGCCGGGGCCACGGCGTCGCCGCCGCGCTTGATCCGCACTTTGACATCGCCGCGTTCCAGTTCAAACTCGGCGATGTCTTTCTCAATTAAGAACTCGATGAGTTCTTTCAGCTCTTTCTGATTCATCGTATGCGCTGATTCATCGTACGGTGGGACCGACTTCTGCCTTCTTGGGCGTCCGCCGGAAGGTCACGATCAACTCTGCCCGAGGCACCTCCCGGCGCCCGGGATGACAGCATTTCAAATCGTCACAAGTTCCTTGCTGGTGGGTGTCAAAACCTCGCACCCTCGTTCCGTGACCAAGACCATATCTTCAATCCGCACGCCCCACTTGCCGGGGACGTAAATGCCAGGCTCGATCGTGATGACCATCCCCGGCAGCAGGACCTCAGGCTGTCCGGCAGCCAGGCGCGGCGCCTCGTGGATTTCCAAGCCTACCCCGTGACCCGTTGAATGCGTGAAATATTTTGCTAAACCACTATGCTGCAATGACTTGCGGGCGGCACGATCGACTTCCCTCACCTCGATGCCCGGCTTCACTGCGTCCACCGCTGCCTGCTGTGCCTGCTGCACTGCCTGGTAAACTCCGCGAGCCTCCTCCGAGGGACGACCCACATATACGGTGCGGGTCATATCGGAACAATAACCCGCGAGTATAACACCGAAGTCGCAGACCACGAATCCCTCAGCCGGGATGGCGGCCTGCGAAGCCCGGCCATGGGGCAGGGCCGAGCGGACTCCCGAAGCAATAATAGTGTCAAAGGACATGGCCTCCGCCCCGGCCTGGCGCGCGGCGTATTCCATCTCGGCTGCCACCTCGGTTTCGCGGACGCCGGGACGGATGGTTGCAAGCGCGCGGTCGAACAGGCTGGAACCCAGATTAACCGCAGATCGTAGGCAGGCAATCTCTTCGTCATCCTTCACCATGCGAGCCTGCTCAATCAGGGCTGGCGCCTCGCGCAAGCGGAGACCCGCGGACAGAAGTCCGCCAAGACGCGAGCGGGCAGCCACGGTCATGTGCTCGCCCTCAATACCAATCCTGGCCGGAGAAGGCCCTCGCCTGCTCTTGGGCTGCGCGGACAACCGGTTCGCGGACAGCCACGCGGCGGCTGCCGCCAGCGGCCCTTTTCGGGTGATCACGATCTTCGCCCCTTGCACCTCGGCCCGCGCTTGCTCGGTGTAGCACCCATCGGTGAAGAAGATTCGCTTCTTTGCAGCGATCACGAGAATGCCGGCGCTGCCGGTGAATCCGCAGAGATAGCGAACATTAGGAGGATGAGTGACCAGCAACGCGTCCAGCCGATGGACGGAAAGAGAATCCTGCAGACGCTGTTGACGGCTTCGATAGTCCATGCCAGAAGTTTAGCAACTCGCGGCACGGAGAACACGGCCGGGTGCCCCTCGATAAGAGCGAATGCCCTGGGGGTGTGGGTCGGACACTCCTGTCCGACGCCTTTGACGCTCCTTTCACTTTCAGCAATTGACTGCCATCAGTCCGGAGTGTCTTCCGACCCCGTAGAAAAGGCATCTGGGCAAGGGGTAGAATGCGGCCACGGAGGATTGGAACATGACCAGCCCGTCTGCGACTCAAGACCGCTATCCCTACCCGAACGAACCGACTTGGTCGAGGTCAGAAAAGGTAATCGCCCGCACGGCCTTCGACGCCGCCCTGGGGCGGGAGCTTCACGAGGTGATTCGGGAAGCAAAGAAGATGGCCAGCCAGATCCAGCAGTCGTCAGATCTTTGGGAGTTGGAATATTACCTGACCCAACGTCGTAAGGAGATCGACCGGAAGTACGACTATCGCTATTCGCAACTCACGAACGTGTTTGGGAGACTTTTATACGAAAGGCGACTCCGTGAGGAAGAGCTGCGCGGCTTGCGGGAGGACAAGCTTGAGCCCATTCGTTCTTTCGCCAGAATCTTAGCGAAGGACGCGGCCTGACCGGCATGCTGTGCGGCTTGAAGTCACGGGGGTCCAGATATACATAAACGTAGTAATCATTGAGCACCATCCCCTGGTTCCCTCCCGCTTGCAGCTAAGTGAAACCGAATTGTACTCTGACCGCTCTCTGTAGATTGTTCCCGGCCGGGTACCTTGAACTGTGGCGGAAAGCTGCGTAACTCAGGATCAAAGCCCGCGGGCGAGGGCGCCCGCTCCACACCGTCTTGGCCGCAAAACAAAACCGCCAGCCCTGAATGTTTCAGGATGCCGGCGGCTGTCTTTACTGCTACCTCGTGGCTACTGCTTGCTATGTCTGGATGATGCGCGGCGTGATGAAGAAGATCAGCTCCTGGTTGGAGGTGCTGACGCTCTGCCGCTTGAACAGGTTGCCCAGGTACGGGATGCTGCCCAAGAGCGGTATCTGCTGGATGTTGACCGAGTTCTGGGTCTGGATCACGCCGCCGATGACCACCGTGCCACCGTCGGTCACGAGGACCTGGGTGGTTGCCTGCTGGGTGATCAGCGTCGGGTTGCCCTGGACCGTACGGCCAAAGTCAGGAGTTGTGTTTTCCACATCCACGTTGAGGAAGATGGTGCCTTCCGACGTGATCTGGGGAACCACAGTCAAGCGCAGGAACGCGTCCACGTAAGTCACGGTGGGCGGTCCGCCTAACTGCGCCTGGGTCACGATGGGTACGCGCACGCCCTGGCGAACCAGGGCCTGAATGTTGTTCTGCGTGACCACTCGCGGACGGGAAAGGATCTTCAGCAGTCCGCGCGACTCCGCCATCGTAAGGATGGCATCAATGCGCACATTGTTGCTGGCATTGACGAAGGTCAGACCGCTGGTCGGGCTGGTCACGGGAAAGTTCGAAAACAGTGGAATCTGGCTGCCCCCGGTGGTGCTGCCGGCTGTGATATAGCCCGGGGTCAGACCGCCCACCGTAGTCGGCGAAGTGCCGACTGCCGAAGCGCCGCCAATCGCGGTTTTTCCATCGCCCCAACCGAAACCAAGCTGGGTGCCGATATCGCGGGCGAAGCTGCGGGTTGCAGCTACGACGCGGGCTTCAATTTCCACTTCCTGGGTCTTGCGGTCGAGCTGGGTCAGGAGGCGGTCAATAGCCGGCATCACCGAAGGAATGTCCTGGATGATCAGAGCATTGGTCCGGTCGTCGGAGATCACGTCGCCGCGCTGGGTAAGGAAGTTCTTCACCGTGGGGACGACATCCTTGGAGTGGGCATAGCTCAGGAAACGGGTGACCGTGACCTTGTCCACCGCCAGGGCTTCCGCCTCGATCTGGGCGCGCCGTGACTCAGCTTCCTTGCGCATGGTCTCGACTGTGGCGATGCGCAGTACGTTGCCTTCCAGCTGCCGCGACAGATCGTTGTTCTTCAGAACGATGTCCAGTGCCTGGTCCCACGGCACGTCATCGAGCACGATGGTCAGAGTGCCCTTGACGTTGGGGTCAAGCACGACGTTCAGCCCGCTGATCTCGTGAATCAGGCGGAAGAAATCTTTCAGGTCCACATCCTTCAGGTTGACCGAGATGGGTTCACCGGTGTACTTCGGGCCGGTGACCGCGGGCGCCTGCGCAGCCTGTACTTTCTGCTCGGCGGCCATGTTCACGGCCGGTTGCAGACCGCTGGTCTGTGGGGCGGCGCTGGGCAGAGGCAGCAGGTTGCCGTCGGGGCGGGCAGCGAACTTTCCGGCAGCTGCGGTGGCGCGCACGGAAGGATCGACCATAGCCGGCTTGGTGTCATCGGACGCTGCGGTATCCTTGGGCCGGTAAGAAGGTTCGACGAAGGCGAAATCGGTGGCGCGGGCCGAAGTCTGAATCAACTTGGCTTCCGTGGCGGGCGCGACAGTCTGCGCGGCCGGGGGCGCGACCACAACTTCACTCTTGGCCACGGTCGGCTGCGCGGCCTTGACTACGACCGGCGCCGCTTTGGCCACCGCGGACTTGGTGTAGAGCTTCAGGACCAGCGAATTATCGCTGCCCGACACCAGTTCGTGCCGGCAGGCCTGGGTCAGGTCAACCACGACGCGAGAGGTGGGAGTGCTCCGGCCGTCCATGCCGAGGCGTACGTCCTTCACGCCGTCGCCATTGACGCTGATCAGGCCATGCGAGGTGGCGACTACCGTGTTCGGCAGATCGACCACAATGCGGGCCGGATTGTCCAGGGTGCTCAGCCGCGGTTTCACAGTGCCATGGGCCCTGATCTCCACGCTGACGCCGTCGGCGGTGCGCACGACGTTTACCTTCTGCAGTGCGGCGTGCCGCGGAGCGTCCGTGCCCGCGCCCTGCGTCTGGGCCGAGGCGGTCATGAACACCATCACCAGCATCGGCAGTAAAACGGTCAGAAATTGCTTTCGCATTTCGCTCTCCCCAACGGGCTTTGCGCTTGGCTCGCCCCGTATCTTTCTCGCAAGATTCGCTTCTGCCGGGTTCCCGGCTAAACATCCACGCCGCCCTAGACTGCGGACGTCGTAATCTTCTTGGTCACTTCCCGGGTCATGGCCTTGCCCAGGCGGTCCTGAACCGTTTGCTTGAAAATGATCGAATCGCCGGTAATCTTGACTACGTAGCCGTTGAACACCGGATCGTTCTCCCGCAGGAAATACGCCTTGTTCAAGCCGTTGACCACGACGGCGATCATTCCTGAGTCAGCCTTCACCACACCTTTAAGATTGATCTGCTCGATGGCCAGGCAGCGTTTTCCCACGCTGCAGCCCGAACCCAGCATGCTGCGATTCACCACCGGGCTGACGAAAGGGTCGCGCCGGCTGGAGAGGTTGACCTGCCGGGGCCCATCCGCTTTCGCCTTCGCGGGCTGCTTCTGGTTCTCCACCGCGATCCGCTGTTTGGGCTGCGATTTCTTGTGCCCGGCGACCGGCTTCAATTTCGCCGCGACGGCGCTCCCCGGCCTGGCTGCGTGCTTGGCCGGCAGAGCTGGATTGGCCGCCGGTTGGTGCTGAGCGGTCTTCAGCGTGTCCCGTGTGTTGTTGACGGCGTTCGGGTTCTGCCCCCAGGCAGTTCCCGCCACCATCCCCAGGAAAACAATTCCAGTCGTCAGCTTCATATGGTCCCCTGCTTTTTCGCCGCCGCGGGCTGACCCGGTTTTCCAGGCGTGCTCGCTGCCGGCGCCATGTCATGACTGTAGAAGGTCGTGGCCGTGCAGGTGGCCACAACGCTCTCGTTAGGCGCGTACTGATAGGTATGCTTCGCCTTGGCGTCGGTGGGATGTTTGGTGGTCGCCACCATCAGACCCGAGACATTGACGATGCGTTCCAGCTTGCCCACTTTGTCGAAGAAATTCAGCATCGAGTAGTAGGGGCCGTCGAGTTCCATCTCGAAAGGCACCTCGGTGTAGTACTCCTTGGCTGCGGTCGGCTTGGCGGTATAGCGGCGCAGCTCGATCCCGGCTCGCGTGGCCTCGGCGCTCATCATCTTCATGAAGCCGGGCACTTCTTTCTCGTCGGGCACGATCTTGCGCTCGATCTCCAACTGCTGCTTGAGGCTGGCCAGCTGGCGTTCGATATCCACCAGCTTGGGCCGGTAGGACTCCAGTTCCGCGTTTTCACGGAGCTTGGTTTCGAGCGCAGCCTGCGCCGCCGCATTGGCTTCGCGCTGGCTCTTGAACACGGTGAAGTACAGGGCCCCCGAAAGCACCAGCCCCACGCCCACCATGGCTGCCCACTGTTTAATGCCCGACATTTCGCTAAAGTTGGCCATATTTTCCTGCCTCCCTAGGACTTCGCTTTTTCGCAGGTCAAGGTGAAATTGAAGGCCTGCATTTCTTTAAAAGTGTCGTCCTGGTAGGTCTCTTTGATTTCGATGTTGGAGAAGTATCCGGTCTTTTGCAGATTGGAAATCAGACTGGCGACCGCGTCCGTGCTCAGGGCCATGCCGTCGATATCGACGCTGGCGCCCGAGTCCTTCATGCTGTTCAGCCAGACAGCCTCGGTGTTATTCACCGTTTGGCCAACCGTGTTCAGCAGGTTGACCGGACCGGCCTGGGCGGCGCGCAGCTGGTCGATTACATCCACCCGGCGCTTGTAGTTTTCGGCCTCGCGCTGGCGTTCCATGTAGCGTGCCTTGACGTCGGCCAGCTCAGCGTTCTTCCGCATCGCCACTTCCATCTTGGCGGCAATGTCCTGGTGCTGTCTGTCCAGCTGATACCAGTAGCCGGCGTTGACCAGCGCGGCCAGCACCAGCACCACCAGGACCTTCACCTTCGGAGAGCCTACGTCACCCACTTCCATGACGCTGGCGGCCGCCGAAGCTGCAGATCGCTTGTTCTTTCCCTTACTTTGTGCACCCAGCAGGTTGATTCGGATCATAAGTCTTCAAAACTCCTTAAGGCCAAGCCCACTGCAACCGCCAACTGGCCCGCGTTCTGCTCGATCAACTGCACTCCCGGTCCTTCCGTCGGCAGCCCGATCTTCTGGAACGGATTGAAGATCTCCACCGGCAGCGAAAACTCCTGGCGCAGGGCCTCGACCAACCCGGGGACCTTGGAAGATCCGCCTGCCAGATAAATCTTCTCGATGTGCTCGCCCGCCGAACTGGCGCGGAAGAAGTCGAACGTCTTCTGAATTTCGAGCACGATGATCTCGGTCACCTGCTGCAGGATGGGCGTCTTGGCGTCTTCGCTCACCGTGCCCACCTTGTGGCCCAGCTTCAGCGACTCCGCGTCGTCGAAGCTCAGGTCCAGCTCCTTCTGCAGCGAATCGGTGTACTGGTGCCCGCCCACGCTCACATCGCGCGGGAACAAAGGCGTCGTACCCTTCACGATGTTGATATTCATCACGCTCGCGCCCAGGTTCAATAGAGCCACCACCTGTCCCGGCGCGGGTTCGTAGTTGTACTCGTAGCAGTTCTGCAAGGCCAGGGCATCGATGTCCACAATAGCCGGAGTCTTGCCCGCCATCGAGAGTACGTTGGTGTAGTTGAGAATCTTGTCTTTCTTGACAGCCACCAGCAGAACGTCCATCTGCGGGTTGCCGGCGTCTTCAGAAAGGATCTGGTAGTCGAGGTTCACGTCGGCCAGATCGAAGGGAATATGCTGCGCCGCCTCTTTCTCGATGGTCTCGGCCAGTTCCTGGTCGCTCATCGAAGGCAGCGAGATCTTCTTCACAATCACCGAGTGCCCGCTTACCGCCGTGGCCACGGCCCGCGCCTTGATGGCGTTGTCCAGGAAAAGCTTCGAGATCGCGCTCGACACCGTGCCGGAATCCACGATCATGGAGTCCACAACGATATCCGGCGCCAGCGGTTCCAGGCCAAGGTGCGCCACTTCGATGCCGTTGCGCCCTTTTCTCAGCTCCACAGCCTTGATGCTGGAGGAGCCTACATCCAGACCAACAATCGTTTTCGATCCGAATCCAAACATGTGCCCGCCTTTTACAGTTGCCCGGCAGCCTTACCAGCCGCCTTCGGTTTCCTCTTGCTCTTGACTTCCATCTGGGTTGACTTCTCTTCCATCCACTGGTCCAGCCTCGACTTCTTGAAGCGCCAGCGGTTCCCCAGCTTGAAAGCCGGAATCTTCTGTTCGCCTACATACTTGTAAAGCGTGTCCGGACTCACTCCCAGGTATTGCGACGCCTGGCGAATGTTCATCACTTCCCGCGAGTCGGCCATAGTTCCAAACCCTTTCCACAGATTCAGGCCCGGTATCGGGCAAACGTTGGGAGAAAATTCCTCGCACAAAATTGCGTTCGAGTGAATTTAGGTGTGCTGAGCATATATCAACCGCGAAAGTGCCAAGGTCAAGGCGTATCTTCGGGTTTTACCGGGTTTTATACCTGTTTTCTGGAAAGTGGCTGGGAGGGAGTTGCATGCTGCTACTATGGCTGGTGGTTTATCGCAATATTGATACCACTAATAGCAGTGTTTATACAGTCGGTTCGAGCCGTACCCCCATTGCGTAACCAAAGTACTACAGACGTTACTCAGGTATCTGGACAGACGGGAAAGGGTGAAAAGCCGCAATTGGCAGTTAGCAAACCGGATCAGGCCGCGAGTTGACCTTCGCAGCGCCGGCGTCTCGCCGCCTGTCCGGCGGGCGTCCCGCCCGCCGAGGACAGATAAGGGACGATCGAATGCACCGGTGGCGAGGGCAGGATGCCCTCGCGACAGCCGCCGGGACGGCGGCGCTACGAAAACCTAGTACTCCGACAGCTCTTTCATGGCCTGAAACAAGTCCGCGGTCTGGGGCAGGATGGCGTTCTCCAGGTCGGGATGGTAGGCCACAAAGACATCCATGGCGGCCACCCGGCGCACCGGCGCATCCAGGTGCTCGAACATCTGGTCGGCGATGCGGGCGGCGATTTCAGCCCCGTAGCCCCAGCTCAGCGTATCTTCGTAAGCCACCAGGGCCCGGCTGGTCTTTTGCACCGAGGCGGCAATGGTCTCCCAGTCAAAGGGATTCAGGCTGCGCAGGTCGATCAGCTCGGCCTTGACGCCATGCTCGCGCTCCAGTTTCTGCACCGCCTGCAACGCTCGGGGAACAACGGCACCGTAGGTAATGACAGTGAGATCGGTTCCCGGCTGCACTACTTTGGCTTTGCCGAAAGGCACCATGTAGTCCGGGCCGGGATAGGGCGCCCGGCCGTAGGTTTCGCGGTACAACCGCTTGTGCTCAAGAAACAGGACGGGATCGTCGCAGCGGATAGCCGTTCGCAACAGGCCCGCGGCATCGAGCGCGTTCGATGGAAATACTACCCTCAGTCCGGGAATGTGAGTGAATACACTCTCGCCGCACTGGGAGTGATAGATGGCCCCGCCGGTCAGGTAGCCTCCAATGGCCACGCGAATGACGCAAGGCGCCGAGAACGTGTTATAGGAGCGCCAGCGGATCAACGGCAGTTCGCTGCGCAGCTGCATCATGGCGGGCCAGATGTAGTCAAAGAACTGGATCTCGACCACCGGCTTCAGTCCGCGCTGGGCCATGCCGGTAGCGCGGCCCACGATGTTGGCCTCCGCGATCGGAGAGTTGAAGACCCGGTCGGACCCGAACTCTATCTGGAGCCCAGCGGTGAGCTTGAAAACACCGCCCTTGCCCTTGACCAGTTTCTGCTTCAGGTACTCTTCGCGGCTGCAGTCGGCAACATCTTCTCCGAAGATAATGATGCGTTCATCGCGGCGCATCTCGTCGCGCAGGGTAGAATTGATCAGGTCCGCCATGGTTTTGGGCGCGTGCTTCTTGCCATCAGCGGCGCCAGTCTCGGGGCTGGCGGGTGCGGGCTGGGTTTCGAAGGCGGACGACGTGGGATCAAGGTTCGGTGAATACACATACAACAACACCTTATCGGGTGTGGGTGCCGGGGCCTGCAGGGCCCGATCGACGGCGACTTGCAGATCATCATCCACCTGCTTTTCCAGCCGGTTGATGCCCTTCTCGTCGAGAATGCCTTCGCGGATCAGGAACATCTGCATGCAAGTGATGGGATCGCGCTGGGCATCGCGCTGGCGCTCCGCATCCGGCCGGTAGAGGCGCTCGTCGTCCGAAAGGGAGTGGGAATAGGGCCGAATCACGTGCGCATGCACAAATGAAGGACCATGCCCGGCGCGGCTATGCCTCACGGCGCGCACAAAGGCCGCATAGCTCGCGACCGGATCGGTTCCATCCACTTCTTCAAAGTGGAAGTTCGGAAAGCCGCTGACCAGGCGGGAAATGCTTCCGCCCGCCGTCTGCACTTCCACCGGCACGGAAATAGCATAGCCATTATCTTCGACCACAAAGATCAGCGGCAGCCGGGAGTTGGCGGCGGTGTTCAGCGCTTCCCAAAACTCCCCTTCACTGCTGGTGCCGTCACCCAGCGAAACGTAGGTAATCTCGTCGCCGTGGAATTTGACGTCTTTGAATTGGCGGTAGTCGCCGGTGGCCTTGCGGGCGGCATCGGGATGAGCGGCAAAATAACGTCCTACCTCGGCGCAGCCCACAGCCTGCAAGATCTGGGTCCCGGTAGGCGAGGAGCCGGTAACAATATTGAGATCGGGAAGGCTCCAGTGGGAAGGCATCTGGCGCCCGCCGGAACTGGGATCGTCGCCGGAGCCCACCGCCTGCAACAACATGTCGTAGGCGGTCGCGCCCAGAGCAAGGCAAAGGGCCCGGTCGCGATAATAGGGATAAAACCAGTCGTATCCGGGTTTCAGGGCGAAGGCCGCAGCCACACCTACCGCTTCATGGCCGGCGCCGGAGATCTGGAAGAAGATCTTCTGCTGGCGCTTGAGCATGATTTCGCGGTCGTCCACCCGCCGGGAGGTGTACATGTGGCGGTAGGCTTCGACCAGTTGTTCGCGGGAAAGACCTTCATAGGTCTTTCCGGCTTTCTTGCCATCGCGTTCGGATACTGCGGCCGCTTTAGGGTCAGTCTTGGTGGTGGCCATCCGGCTCCCTTCGACGCAAGAGTACAAGCCGCCTTTGCATTGTAAATCCTGGGCCGAACTCCGAATATACTGAATAGTTCAAATATTCAACCGCCGAGCCCGCCGAGATCGCCAAGAAAGCCCTTCCTTGGTTTCCTCGGCGATCTCGGCGTACTCGGCGGTAGAACTACTCTTTGCATGATCAAATTCCATCGCCCCTTCGATCCCCATAAAATTCGACTGCTGATTTTCGATCTTGACGGTACCCTGATCGATTCCCGACTCGACCTGGTGCATTCGGTCAATGCCACCCTGCGGCATATGAAGCGCCCCGAACTCCCCGACGAAGTGATTGCCAGCTACGTCGGGGATGGAGCGCCCGCGCTGATCGGCCGGGCCCTCGGCCAGGAGGCCGCGGACGAGAAACTGGTGCGCTCGGGCCTGGAGTACTTCCTCGCCTACTACCGCGAACACAAACTGGACCACACTCACGTATATGAAGGCATCAGCGAAGCCCTGGCGAGCATGCAGAATTCGCACAATGGACTGCCCCGTAAGATGGCCGTGCTGTCGAACAAGCCAGTCCATCCGTCGCGGGCCATTGTCGAAGCGCTCGGCCTGGGCAAGTTCTTCCCCCTGGTGTACGGCGGCAACAGCTTCGCCACCAAGAAACCCGATCCCGAGGGCGCGCAAACCATCCTGCGGGAAACGGGGTCGGAGCCCCGCGAATCCTTGATCGTGGGCGATTCCGGGGTGGACGTCCTCACCGGCCGCAATGCCGGGACATGGACCTGCGGCGTGACCTACGGCTTCGCCCCGCATACCTTGCGCGATGCCGCGCCTGACGTGGTGGTGGACCAGCCGCGAGAGCTGGCGGAATTGTTTGCCTGATTTCTGAATCCGCGTGCTCAGTGTCCTCCGTGGTTAACGCTGTTCCGGCCTTCATCAGATAAACTCCATCGAGAATGCACAAAGCGCCAGACCCAGCCACCTTTACCGCCGCCGAACTGCGCCAGCTGCGCAGCCTGAAAGATCCCTACGGCATCCAGCGCCACCTCGACGACATGCCGTACCACCTCGCCGATACCGCGTGGTCGCCACGCCGCGTGCTCCACGAAAATACGGCGCACTGCCTGGAGGGAGCGATCTTCGCGGCCGCGGCGTTGCGGGCAAACGGCTTCCCTCCCCTGCTGCTGGACCTCGAAGCTGAACACGACACCGATCACGTTCTCGCCCTTTACCGGGTGAAAGGGCACTGGGGCGTAGTGGCGAAGTCGAATTACACGGGCTGCCGTTATCGCGAGCCGGTGTATCGATCGCTGCGCGAGCTGGCTATGAGCTTTTTCAATCTCTATTTCAATATGCGGCGGGAGCGGACGCTGCGTACATTCTCCCGCCCGGTAAACCTGGCCCGCTTCGATCCTCTGCACTGGATGACCACGGAGAAGCCGGTGTGGTTCGTCGTGGATTACCTCTTTGAAGTCCGCCATTACAAACTGCTGCGACCCGGGATGGCCGGGCGCTTGCATCGCATCGATGACAGGTTGTTTCGGGCCGAGACGCTGGGGAAGGCGGAGAAGTCGCACTGACCTTTCATTGCGTTCAGTCTGGCTCCGTCATCGCTACTCCTTCCGGCCAATCGGGGCGCCTTTCGCATTGGCCCGCTTGTTCCATCCATGAAAGGCCGAAGCGTCGCCCGCGTTCCAGGCCTCGCGGAGTCCCGGGGCGCTCAGGTCCCAATCGGGGCGGATCTCGCTGCTGACGGTGCGCAGGTCGTGCCAGAGGTCGGTGACGGAGGGGCGGCCCCAGAACCAATAGCCGTTATAGATGCGGTGGATCACCAGGCCCGGCTTGAGCACGAGCGTGTGCGGAACCATCGGGTTGTGCTC
The DNA here is from genome assembly GCA_963752375.1 of Terriglobia bacterium. Taxonomy (GTDB): domain Bacteria; phylum Acidobacteriota; class Terriglobia; order Terriglobales; family Acidobacteriaceae; genus JAIQFF01. The sequence continues at coordinate 90,343 of CAVVYF010000027.1, read as the reverse complement.
CGGGTCGGTGTACTCCTGGATGTCGAGGTCTTTCTGAACTCTTCGCTCCGGGTCGGACAGGAACGTCCACTGGGCGCCGACCGATGCGCGGAACTCCTGCAGGGTATGGTGGTCGTCGGTGGAGATCGTGGCGATCTGGGTATAGGCCACAGCAATCTTGGGGTAGAACGCGGCAAGTTCCAGATGCTGCTGGTGCTCCTTCGGGCAATAGTGGCCACGCGCGAGGGTGAGAATCAGCGGGTCATCGCCTTGCAGCTCGCTGAGCCTGCGCATGGTTTGCGTGTGATCGGGCAGTTCGTAGTCGGGAAAGGCGCCTCCCGGCACCATGTCAGGGCGCATGATCGGACTCCTTCGATGGGATCGCCTGGCGATGGTAACTCCATCCCAGCCTGCTCCGCCACCATGCAGGCAGCATACCAGTCGGGCCAGATGCGACACAAAACCCTGGAAAACAAAGCCTGGGCACCGGACCACAAGGGCGAGAATCAACACAGTTAACCGTAACTCGCGCGACGCTTGTGGACGTTTCCCGTGCGTCAGCTATGCTGGGCGCGTTGGCTCTTTATGAATTGCCTGGTGCACTTGATCGTCGCGGTTGCTTTCGCCTTGCCCGCAGTTTCGCAGACGGCTGATCCGAAGCCGGCGACCAGTGGCAAAAACCACACGGTTATTCTTGAGTCGGACGGTGGATCGTTCGCCATCGAGGGGCCCAAGGGCTGGATTGCCGACCGCAAGGTCGGGCACCGCCTGGGTGTGTGCTGCATCTATTACGAAAAAGGTTCCTGGGACACCGCCGAGACCATCCTGTATCCCAACATTGTGACCAAGGGACCAGGCCGGGCCACGCTCCAGGAAGTGATGGATAAGGACCTGGCAAAATTTCGCAAAGAGAATCCTGGCATGACCTACGTCGATGGCGACATCCCTTTCAATGGCCGGACTGCCAAGGTGCGCTACTTTCACGGCGTCAACCAGGGCTCTTCCGAGGCCGTTGCCTACATCGACGAAGAAAAAATCATTGCTCTTGTGGTGCTCAGCTCGAAAACCGAAAAAGGATTGCTCAAGTCCGTACCCCTGCTGGCGGAGACCCTGGAAACCTACAAGTACGGGGTCAAGGCTGTGGAAGCCCATTGAGTTGATCCGCATCTCCTCGGAGTAACCGACTCCACTCAGGCGTTTACACTTACCACCGCGCCTACTCGCCAAATTGCGATTTCGCAACCGCGACTTGCGCCAGTTCGGCGCAACGATTGAGACACTCTGGTCACGAGCGCCGCAAAAATCATTGAAGTTTCTGTCGCAAGTGGCCGATCATTCCGGCGAGCCCGGTCATGGATCGCATCCACATTCCTGAACACCTCGACCCGAGCAGCCGCATTGGCGATTCCGAAGCGGATCGCCTGGGGCAGAAGGGGCAGAGCCGCCGCAAAAAAGTGAAGGCCCCGGCTCCGGCAGCACCCGAAGCTTCGCCGGAGAAAGATGACGAAGCTCATCAACTGGATGAGCTTGCCTGATTCACGGCAGGCTGCCAGTCGGCGGCGAGTCATGACCCAACGCCGGGCAACCCTCCGGAATATTTGCCCACCCTGCTTTCCGGAATACAATTCCTTCATGAAGTTCAGCCTTCTGATGCTGCTGCTGTGCGCGCCCCTGGCCTGGGCGCAGAGCCCGCCCGACATGGCCTCGGCGCCGCATTACCGGCAGTTGCTGGCCAACGATCAGGTGCGCGTTTTTGCGCTCACGCTCAAGCCTCTGGAGCGGACCATGGCGCGGCACGATCGCAACTTCCTGGTGGTGGCGCTGCTCGATTCCGATGTAGTGATCTGGCCGGAAGGAGAGTCCGATATTGTCGATTATCACTTCAATCAGGGTGATGTGCGCTTCTACTCCGGAGGACGCGCGCTGGGCGTCCGCAATGACCGCACTACGGAATATCGCAACCTCACTGTCGAATTTCTCGATCCCAAAGTGACGAACTACGACTACCAGGCTTCCTCCGGCAAATTTGACTACGGGGCCGCTTCCATCAACCCGCCGGTCGATCCCCACGCCAGGTTCATGAACTCGATCTCGCTGGGCCCGGTCACGGTAAGCGACGTCCAACTGCTTTCCCGCGATCCCTTTCAACCGCCGGAGAAAACAGGCGCGGAACTGCTGCTTCCAGTCACTGACATCGACCTGAAAGCCGGGGAGTACGAGAGAATTCGCAAATCTTCGGGCGAGGTAGTGTGGATGGCAGCGGGGCGGAAATCCACATTTCTGAACGCGACGTCTGATCCAGAGAGATTTATCGTTCTTCTATTCAAGACCCAAGCCAAGGACTGAACTGCTCCTCGCAGAAATCCAGAATTGAAAGAACTGAATTGTTGCGGAGGGCTAGCCCTTCTTTTCCGCCACTTCCAGGCGGGTTTCAGCCCGCTTCAGAGCGTCTTCGGCGTGGGTGAAGTCGGCTTCGGTCTTGCCGGTCTTCAAGGCCTCTTCGGCCTTCAGCTTCGATTCCTGGGCGCGCTTCACGTCGATCTCCTCTGGGCGCTCGGCCGTTTCGGCCAGAATCGTGACTTTGTCGGGAAGCACCTCAGCGAAACCCCAGGCCACCGACAGATAGTGGGTCTGGCCGCCCTTGCGATAACTGATTTCACCCACCGCCAACTCGGTAATCAGAGGCGCGTGGCCGGGCAGGATGCCAAGGTATCCGCCCTTGCCGGGAATCTGGATTTCCTCGGCCACATCTTTCACCACCATTTTTTCCGGGGTGACGATTTCGAGTTGGAATGAATCAGTCATCAGTCGTCAGTCTTCAGTCTTCAGTCGTCAGCAAACACCTCACAACTTGCCAGTCGTTGGGTTCGGTCGTGCTGACGACTGACGACCGACGACTGCGACTGCTCTTACGCTGCTTTCATCTTCTCCGCTGCTTCCAGAACTTCCTCGATCGTGCCCTTCATGTAAAAGGCCTGTTCCGGAATGTCGTCGTACTTGCCCTCGGCGATTCCCTTGAAGCCTTTCACGGTGTCGGCCACTTTGACGTAACGTCCCGGCGAGCCGGTGAACTGCTCGGCCACGTGGAAGGGTTGCGAGAGGAAGCGTTGGATCTTTCGCGCCCGAGCCACGCTGATCTTCTGGTCTTCGCTCAGTTCGTCGATGCCGAGAATCGCGATGATGTCCTGCAGGTCCTTGTAGGTCTGCAGAATTTTCTTCACGGCCTGTGCCACGTCGTAATGCTCCTGGCCCACGATGCGGGCATCGAGAATTCGCGAGCTTGAGGCCAGGGGATCGACTGCGGGATAAATTCCGATTTCGGTCAAGGCCCGCGAGAGCACCGTGGTGGCGTCGAGGTGGGCAAAAGTCGTGGCCGGAGCGGGATCGGTGAGGTCGTCGGCGGGCACGTAGATGGCCTGCACCGATGTCACCGAACCTTTTTTGGTGGAAGTGATCCGTTCCTGCAACTCGCCCATTTCCGTGGCCAGGTTCGGCTGGTAGCCCACGGCGCTGGGCATGCGGCCGAGGAGTGCGGAGACCTCCGATCCGGCCTGGGTGAAACGGAAAATGTTGTCGATGAAGAGCAGCGTGTCCGCGCCTTCCTCGTCTCGGAAGAATTCGGCCACGGTCAGCCCGGTCAATGCGACGCGAAGACGAGCGCCGGGGGGCTCCGTCATCTGTCCGTAAATCAGGGCGGCCTTGGATTTCGATGGATCGCCCGGCTTGATGACGCCAGACTCGGTCATTTCGAGCCAAAGATCGTTGCCTTCGCGCGTCCGCTCTCCCACGCCGGCAAAGACGGAATATCCGCCGTGTTGCTTGGCAACGTTATTGATCAACTCCTGGATGAATACGGTCTTGCCCACACCGGCGCCGCCGAACAATCCAATTTTTCCGCCCTTGAGAAAGGGCTGGATGAGATCGACAACCTTGACCCCGGTTTCAAACATCTCGGCGGTGGTGGCCTGGTCCTCAAACAGCGGCGCCGGGCGATGGATGGGCATCGTCTTGGTGTGCTCGATCGGCCCCAACTGATCCACGGGTTGACCGATCACGTTCATAACACGACCGAGGGTGCCGCGGCCCACGGGCACCGAGATCGGCCCACCCTGGTCGATGACTTTCATGCCCCGCACCATGCCTTCGGTGGCTTCCATGGCAACGCAGCGCACCCGACCTTCGCCCAGGTGCTGCTGCACCTCGAGAATCACGTTGATCGGGTTGGGCACGGTGAAGCCATCGCTCACGACTTTGAGCGCCTCATAAATCGGCGGCATGGCGCCCTCGACAAACTGCACGTCAACGGCGGGGCCGGAAATCTGGATTACGCGTCCAATTCTCTCTGGCATAGGACCTCAGCTTCTGGCTTCTGGCTTCTGGCTTCTACTAGCTACTAGCTTCTAGCTCAACCCCAATCACGCCAATGCTTGCTTTCCTGGCATATCAATCTCTATCTAGCGCAAATTCATAGAGAAAAGCTAGGAGCCAGAAGCTAGCAGCTAGAAGCGGTTTTACTGCGCTGCCGCTCCACTGACAATTTCGATAATCTCTTTCGTGATCTTGGCCTGCCGGGCCCGGTTCATGGCCAGAGTCAGGGAATCGATCATGTCGGTGGCGTTGTTGGTGGCGGCATCCATGGCGGTCATGCGAGCCGCGTGCTCCGCCGCTACCGATTCCTGCAGGCCACGAAATATCTGGATAGCGACGTACTTTGGCAGCAGCGACCGGAACAGTTCTTCCGGAGACTGCTCGTAAATATAGTCCACCGGGGCCGTGGCGAACCTGGCGGCCGCGGCGTCAATGTCGCGCGTGTCCGCGGGGCGAATGCCGACGCCAGCGCCTTTCGCGGCTTCGAGAGCGCGGTCCCTTTCCTCTTCGGTCATGGCTTCCGCCATCCGCACTTCGGGTGCACCAATCTGTTCGATGGGCAGGATCTGTTCGACAATCAGGCGTTGCGCAATCACGGATTTGAACTCGTTGAACACCAGATACACAGCATCAATCTCTTCCCGGCCATAGCGTTCAATGACGCGTTCAGCCAAGTCGGAGGCGAGGGAGTATTCGACCTTGTTCAGAACGCCGATCTGCTCGCCCACGATGGTAGTTTGCGGCGGCGTTTGCGAGTCGGCTGCCCTGGGCTCCGCTGCCCGGTAGCGGCGCCGCAGAAAATCTCGCCCTTTGCGGCCGATAGTTTCAATCTCAAGGTTCTTGTCCGCCTTGGTCTCGATAAAGCGGGCCGCCGCTTTCAAAATATTCGTATTGAAAGCTCCCGCCAGCCCCTTGTCGCCGGTGACCACGATCAGCAGAACATTTCTTTCCGGACGACGGGCCAATAGAGGGTGCCGGGGTTCACCCGTTTCCGGATCGAAGATCTCGGCCCGCGAGACCAGCGACTTCAGCACATTGGTCAGCATCTGGGCGTAGGGACGCGCCGCCAGGGCGCGCTCCTGGGCCCGGCGCAACTTCGCCGCCGAGACCATTTTCATGGCCTTGGTGATCTGCCGCGTGTTGGTCACGCTGCGGATGCGCCGCCGGATGTCGAGAATATTGGGCATGAATCAGTCGTCGGTCGTCAGTCGTCGGTCATTCGTCGTTGGTCGTTGGCCTTTGGCCTCAAGCTAAAGGCCAATGGCTAAGAGCTAAAAGCTACTTCGCCGCTGCTTGCCGATCGGCTACGAATGCTTCTTTGCTTTGCTTGATCACTTTGCTCATTTCAGCTTTCAGAGCGTCGTCCAACACTTTTTTCTCCATGATCGTGCGCAACAAACCTGGATTGGTTGCGTCCACATATTTGTAGAGTTCAGCTTCGAACTCGCGCACCTGGTCCACCGGGAGATCGTCGAAGAAGCCGTTGGTGCCGGCAAAGATAATCAGAATCTGCTTGGAGAATGGCAGCGGTGAAAATTGTTTTTGCTTGAGCACTTCGACCAGGCGCTGGCCGCGGTTGAGCTGGGCCTGCGTGGCTTTGTCGAGGTCGCTGCCGAACTGCGCGAATGCGGCCAGTTCGCGGTACTGCGCCAGTTCGAGCTTCATGCTGCCGGCCACCTGGCGCATGGCTTTGATCTGCGCGCTGCCGCCGACGCGGCTCACGGAAATTCCGACGTTGACGGCCGGGCGTACGCCGCTGTTGAACAGGTCAGTCTCAAGGAAAATCTGGCCGTCAGTAATCGAAATCACGTTGGTCGGGATGTACGCCGAAACGTCGCCCGCCTGGGTTTCGATGATGGGCAGCGCGGTCAGCGAACCGCCGCCCATCTTGTCACTCAGTTTGGAGGCGCGCTCCAGCAGGCGCGAGTGGAGATAGAAAACGTCTCCGGGATAGGCTTCGCGACCGGGCGGACGCCGCAGCAGCAGCGAAATTTCGCGATACGACGCCGCGTGTTTCGAGAGATCGTCGTAAATCACCAGCGCATGCCGCTTGGTATCGCGGAAATATTCTCCCATGGCGCAAGCCGCGTAGGGCGAGATGTACTGCATGGGGGCAGGCTCGGAAGCCGAGGCGGCCACCACGATGGTGTAATCCATGGCGCCGGCGTCGCTGAGAATTTTTACCACCTGGGCAATCGAAGAGCGCTTCTGCCCGATCGCGTTATAGATACAGATCAGGTCATTGCCCTTGCTGTTGATGATGGTATCGAGCGCGACCGCGGTCTTGCCGGTCTGGCGATCGCCGATGATCAGTTCGCGCTGTCCGCGGCCAATCGGAATCATGCTGTCGATGGCTTTGAGGCCCGTCGCCATGGGCTCGCGCACCGGCTGGCGATCGATCACGCCCGGAGCCAGGCGCTCCAGCGCGATGAACTGGTCGGTGGCAATGGGACCCTTGTCGTCGATGGGCTGGCCCAGCGAGTTCACGACTCGCCCGACCAGGGCCTCGCCCACAGGCACGCTCATGATGCGGCCGGTTCGCTTGACCTCGTCGCCTTCGCTGATCTCCGTGTACTCGCCCAGCAACACCACGCCCACCTGGTCTTCTTCCAGGTTCATGGCGATGCCGGCCACGTCGTGCGGGAATTCGAGCAGTTCTCCGGCCATGACTTTGTCGAGGCCATGCACCCGGGCAATGCCGTCGCCCAGGGTGATGACGGTGCCGACTTCGTCCACGGCGATCTTGGATTCGTAGTTTTCGATCTGCTGCCGGATCAGCTGCGTGATCTCGTCTGCTTTGATTTGTGCCATAAGATCAGCTTTCCAGCTTCTAGCTCCTGGCTTCTAGCTTTTTTGCGTCCTTTGCGGATTATTCTTTGCGCCTCTTTGCGGTCAAAACTTTGATTCAGTTCGCCAATCGACCTTTAACTTAAGCTCAGGCTAAGAGCTGATCGCTTCTCTTATCCGCTCCAGCTGGCCTTTCACCGAACCGTCGTAGATCATGCTGCCCACCTTCACGATGGCGCCGCCGAGAATTGAACCATCCTGCGCATAGCGGGCGCGGACTTTGTGGCCGGTCAGTTTCGCCACCTGGGCCTCGAGTGCGGTCCGTTCCGGCGCCCCTAACTCCCGCGCGCTGATGATTTCGGCTTCGACGTACCCCATCCGGCGGTTGAGTTCGTGCTGGAATTCTTTCACGATCGGATCAAGAAACTTAATGCGCCGATGATCGATCAGCACGGCCACAAAATTTCTCACCGGCCTGGAGAAACCTGCGCGCCCGACGATCGCGTCCAGCAAAGCGCGCTTCTGCTCCGCCGGAATGGACGGCGCTTCCCATACTTCCCGCAACTCCCGGCTGCCGGCCGCCAGCTGGGCCACGGACTGCGCCTCCTGCAGGGTCTTGGCCGGGTCCAGGCGCTGGTCAAAGACCACGTCGGCGAAGGCGCGGGCGTAGGTGCTGGTCACGGAAGCCATGCTCTAGTCTCCGTCCTGTCCGGCTTTCGCCCCGCCACCGCCGGGACTCTTCGGCGAAAGCTCCTTCGCAAACTCCCGTACCAGTGCCTGGTCAGTGGCCGTGTCCACTTTCATCTGCTTGGCTGCCAGCGATACTGCCAGATTGGCCGCATAGGCGGTCAGTTCGCGACGCGCCAGTTTGGCCGCCGCCGTGATCTCCTGTTCGGCGGATTCGACAATCTTGCGGGCATCTTCTTCCACCGCTGCCTTGATTCGCGCTTCTTCCGCGATTGCTTCTTTTTCCGCTGCCGCGCCCATCGCCGCGATTTCTGAACCCAGCCGGGAGAGCCGGCTCTCGATTTCATCCAGGCGACGGTTGGCTTCCTCGCTCGCCTGCCGCGCCTCCTGCATCGCCTTCTGGATGGTTGCGGTGCGATTCCGGAATATGTTCGGAAGATTCTTCTTCGAGAAATAAACGATCGTGCCCGCGACCACGGCAAAATTGAACAGAACGCACAGCCAGTACGCATGTTCCAGGCTCAACCCGGTAAGCTTCGCCACCAACTGCACCGAAGGCGATTGCTTGAACTGGTCCTGCTCCTCGCCCGCAGCTTCGCGCGATTCCCGGGCCAGTTGGCCGTTCATGGTGGCGGGTTCTTCCGGGCCGGAGGAAGCGCTTGCCTGGGCCTGGGCCACATTGACGGCAACCAGCAGAAGGCCCAGCGAAAAAAGTGTGGCCAAAATCGCTTTGCGGATGGCTCGTCTGCGACCAACTGGCACCGGACTCGCGGGCAAGTCGCCCGCGGCCACATAACCCTGTCGGATTCGGCGTGAGCGTGGCATCAGTCGCCTCCCGCCGGACTTTGGGTCGCCGGTTGCAGCACGGTGCGAATAATCGCAGCCGCCAGTTTTCCGCTCTCCGCCTGCAGGCCAGTTTGTGCAGCGGCCTTGTCCTGCTCAATCGCTGCTCGCGCTTTTTCCACCTGCCCCTGCGCCCGGGTGCGCGCTTCGGCCACGGCCGCCGCCCGCGCCTGCAGAGCCAGCTGGCGGCGCGCTTCCTGACTCTTGAATACCGTCATGCGCGCCTCGCGCAAACGCTGCTCATATTCCGCGGTGCGGGCCTCGGCCTGGGCGATGTCGGCGCGCGCCTTTTCGATGGCGCCTTCGGTCCGGCTATGCCGTTCAGCCAGCACTTTGACCAGCGGTTTATGAACCACCGCGGTGTAAATGCCGAACAACAAGACGATGAAGATGATGGTCGGCACGGACCCGAGCAGTAATCCGCCTAGTTGTCCAAGTATCTCGTCCATTGTGTGCTGATCAGGTCCAGAGCGTAAGGAGGCTTAAGACCATTGAAAGTAACATGTTACGAATTGAGTGTCAACGCGATCGCGGGCTGTTTCCAGATTGAAACCGGGGCCTCGGAAGTATTTCGCGGGATCGCGGAAAGTTGCTTGACATCCGGGATAAGGGGTCTAGCATGGATATATCACCTCCGATCCAATCCGGATCGAATGGGCCGATAGCCAAGGAATGTCACCGCTTCTTGGTTGCCGGCCCATTTAAATTTGGTCGTCAGTCGTCGGTCTTCAGTCGTCAGCCTAAAGCAACGACCAACCACGACTTCATTCCATCACCCACTCTCTCACCTTCCGCACTACCGACTCCGGCGCTTCCACATCCAAGTCCACTGACCCGTCACTGATATTTCCGCGAATAAATTCGCGAGCGTGCTTCCAGCAGCGCCAGCAGCTTTCCTTCTTTCTGGGGAACGCGTAGATGCACCCGGCTGATCGGGTCCTCGGACAGCATTTCGTCGATCCGGTCGAGCAGCGTGGTCATGCCGGTGCCCTTGGCCGCCGAGACGTGCACTCGGCTGGCATCGTCGAGCAGCGACTCGCGCTGCTTGGGAGGCAGCAGGTCAATCTTGTTCATCACCCGCAGGCGCGGCTTGCCGTCCGCTTCCAGTTCTCTGAGGACTTTGTCCACCTGCGCGTCCTGTTCTTCCGACAAGGGGCTGCTGGCGTCTGAAACCTGCAGCACCAGCGAGGCGCGCTGCACTTCTTCGAGCGTGGCGCGAAACGCGGAAACCAGCGTGTGCGGCAGGTTGCGGATGAACCCGACCGTGTCCGAGAGCAGGACTTTTCTTCGCGAGGGCAGCGCGACCGAACGAATCGTAGGGTCGAGCGTGGCAAACATTCGCGGGGATTGCAGCACCGCCGCATGGGTCAGCGCATTGAACAACGTTGACTTCCCCGCGTTCGTGTAACCGACCAGCGCGACGGTCGCGACCGGCACCGCTTCCCGCCGCGCCCGCTGCTGCGCCCGCACCCGGCTCACGTTTTCTATTTGCTCTTTCACGTGCCGGATGCGGCGGTGAATTTTTCTGCGATCGGTTTCGAGCTGGGTTTCGCCCGGACCCCGGGTGCCGATGCCGCCGCCCAGTTGCGACATTTCTATTCCACGACCGCCCAGGCGGGGCAGCATGTACTCCAGTTGCGCCAGTTCGACCTGCAGCTGGCCTTCCCGCGTCCGCGCATGTTTCGCGAAAATGTCGAGGATCAGCTGGGTGCGATCAATCACCCGGGTGTTGACCAGCTTCTCGATGTTGCGCTGTTGCGAAGCTGTGAGGTCGTGATCGAACAGAAGCAGATCGGCCGAAACCGAAGCGGTGGCGCCCGCGATCTCCTCCAGCTTGCCGCTTCCGATCAGGGTGGCCGGGTCGGGCCGGTCGCGGTGCTGCAGAAATTCTCCGACGATTTCGGCGCCGGCACTGATCGCCAGAGAACGCAGCTCGGCCAGCGACTCTTCGGCGCTGAACTCGGGGATGTCCGGGGCTTTCGTCGCCAGCTTTGCGGTGGAACTGTCGCGAGCCGCCTGGGCGGCCGCAGTCAGCGGACCGCTACGAGCCTTGGGCGAGGCCGGTCCGCGGGAACGGGTGCGCAGGTCAAGCCCAATGAGAAACGCCCGCTCCCGGGGCACACGGTTTCCGGTGGTCGCCGGGCCGCGCCCCGCGTCGCCGTTCTTGCTGCTGGTTTTACGGAATGATCTGGATGGTGGACTGCTCAATGTGTTGACTCAGCATCTGGCACCTGGCAATTAGCATTTGGCCAGACCGCCTTTTGCCAGATGCTATCGATCACGCAGCTCTTCAGCCTTCAGTGCCTGAGGGGCGCGGCATCGCCGCCGCTTCCCCGCTCGCCGGCGCGCCTGCCGATGCCGCCAGGACCGCCGGCTTCTCCGCGTGGCTATGCAAGGCTCTTTCCCATGGCGATGGTGGAGATGGCATGTTTGAAGATCAGTTGTTCCTGGTTGTTGGTTTCGAGCACGACGGAATACTTGTCGAAGGAGCGAATGCGCCCCGTGAGTTTGACTCCGCTCAACAGGTAGATGGTGATATTGGTCCGCTCCTTGCGTGCCGTATTGAGGAAAGTGTCCTGGATGTTCTGCGCTGGCTTGATTTTCCATCGCCGATCTCCTTGCTCTTGACCGCAAAGTCCTGACGGTCAGGTCTGTACTGCCACTGCTCCTCGCGGCTGCGGATGGCGCCGCCGCGAGAATGGGTGAACAGGCAGCGCGCGCCTCGCTGGAAACTGTGTACGCTAGCACGCAACGCCGACCGGTAAGTATCTGTACGATACGGCGTTGCTGCCCGCATTTCAAGCACGTGGCCTGAACAGACCACGTGGGGACAGCCGCCCTCGGCTGTCCGGCGGAGCGCAACTCCGCAAGTTTGGCCTTGGACAAGAGACTGGCGATCTTCGCTCGACCGGACAGCAGAGGGCGGCTGTCCCCAGGTGTTTCCTGCGGCCCAATTGACATCACCACCACAAAGTGCCAACATTCTCGCCTTCGAGAGCAGCCGCAGTCGGAGCTGCCGTGTTCATACTGAGCTTCGGGAGTCATGTATGCATCATGCGATCGCTCTGTTTGTCATGCCCACTCACACACGGCACCGACGCGCTCGCCTTCATGCTGCGCTGGGTTCACCTGCTGGCAGGCATCACCTGGGTGGGACTGCTCTACTTCTTCAACCTCGTGAACGTGCCCTTCATGAAGCAACTGGACGCGGCCAGCAAGCCCAAGGTCCTGCAATACATGACCATGCCCGCGCTGCAACTCTTCCGCTGGAGCGCCATGCTGACCGTGTTCATGGGCTTCTGGTACTGGGCACAAATTTATGTGGCCGCGGACGCGCATCGCATGGGCGTCAGCCCCGGCAGCACGATCGGGCTGTTTCTGCTGATCTGGATCGCGGCTTCGATGATTCTCTATTTCGTGATTTCGAAGAACGCCCAGCGGATATGTACTGGGCGTAATCACGCTGGTGCTGGTGTGCGCTGCAGGCTGGCTATTCGTGAACTACACGCCGGTAGGCCAGGACGATAACCATGTGCTCTCGATCGGCATCGGCGGCGGGCTGGGCTTCATCATGCTGTTTAACGTCTGGGGAATCATCTGGCGCAATAACAAAATGATCATCCGCGGGACCCTGGCAGGCACGCCGCCAGCCAACGCGGCGGTGCTGGCGCGACAGGCATTTCTGGCCTCGCGCATGAATTTCTTCCTGTCGGTGCCCATGATATTTTTCATGGCCGCCAGCTCGCATTACACGATTCTGGGAAGATAGCGGGGGAATCCGGGCCGAAGGCGGGTGAGGCGGGACCGCATCGTTTACTTGACCTGGAAATTCCTTGGATCCAGTGGCTTGTTATTCGAAATCTCATCAGCGGTCAGGTCCCATTCATACACGAGGGTGGTGCCATTCTGAAGTTCCTCGGTAAAATGAATTGCATATTTCGTAGGCAGGGTTAGGCCATCGGCTGTCTTGAAATCGCTAAAGCGCTCTTCCATCGTATAACGCGTTTCCTTCTGGCTGGAGCTCTGAGTGATGTCTGCGCCCGCCGTGTTGGACGGGGTGGCGGTCAACCCGGCCAGACCTGAAGCCAATGTGATCGCATAAGTTGTCATGATGTGCTGAAAAGTCTGAGCGTCGAAATACAGGTGAATGGTGAGATCGTCTCTCTTCCTGGAATGATATGTAACCTGATAGGCGGTGCGGCCATCCACTTTCTTTTGTCCGTCGAAACTGAGCTTGGCTTTGTTCTCGTCCAAATTGAGCAGCGCCCAGGCTGTGGTCAACTCTCCGCCCAGCAGGCCTTCGCGGACAACTTGATCCTGGGCACGCACGAATTCGCCTAAATCCGACCATTTGTGACTGGAGGTAGTTGCGGCCACGGAAACTTTCTCGCCATCGGTCACGAACTGCTCGCCACGGTAGTCGTTGTTAGCCAACTTGATCATCAGGACCGATTTGCGCCCCTCGGAGACCAGAGCACTTGTGCCCTGGAGCTCGCCGCCTGCCCCAACCCGAATTTTGAAACGGGATGTTCCCTGAACGATTCGTGACCTGGCGCCGGCCCGGACGTCCGCCGTTCCGATGGAATCCAAATGCCGGGCGACGACATCCTCAACCTTTATCTCTGCCGCATGCACGACTTGAACGCTAGCCGCCCCCAGTACAACCACCGCCGCCATGATGCGGACGATGCACTTCACACTCCTGAACATTCGCCGACCCTGCTTCATCCTTGCACCTCTCCAATAGCGGTGAAAGTACGAATGGCCAGCTAGCGCATTTCACGCTGCCCTGCCTCCAGAAAAAAGCCGTCCGCGGGTTCAGGCGCGGACGGCGATCTCTGCCCTCTGGTTCTACCGGCTCAGAATATCAACTTCGCAGCCATCTGAAGCTGGCGGGCTCCGGTAGTGCCGTCGGGACGCCCAATCTGACTGGTGATGACGCCGAACAGCGGCGTAAAAAGCCCGTTGCCCTGCCCGCCATCCCCTTCACCCGGCGTAGTGAAGTTCGGGTGATTAAACATGTTGTAGACTTCGAGCCGCATTTCCAGACCCAGCCGCTCGGTCAACTTCGTGGTCTTCGACAGTGATGCATCAGAGTTCACGAAGCCGGGACCGTGGAAGAAATTGCGTCCCAAGCGATGGTGCCTGATCAAAGGGAGGGTTCGAAAATGCAGCCGGGTTCGTAAAGAAGACTTTCGTCCCTGGCACGAAGGACGCGCCGCTGGACGCGAATGGGTCTCCATTCAAGCTGGCGCGACCGACCCGGCCGACACGCAGGCTGTCCCTGGTTCCGATCACGTCGAAGGCGCGCCCGGTTTGCAGGCTGGTGACGCCCGACAATTGGAAGCCTTCCAGAATGCGACCGACGATGCCGTGATTGGCGTAAGCCTTGCCCCTGCCAAAGGGCATCTCCCAGATGTAATTGATGACGCCGATGTGCCGGATGTCATGGTCCGAGTTACCGCGATCCTGCGAAGGGTCGAGCGGATTGCGGACAAAGTTCACTCCGGCTCCGGCGGCAATGATGGGATCGTTCGCATCATCAATCGAGTGTGACCATGTGTAAGCGCCCTGCAGCTGCAATCCGTACTGCAGCCGCTTCGTAACTTTTAGCTGCAGCGAATCGTATTCGGCGTTGCCACCTGAATCGATCAGCACGGCCGAGCCTGCACCGCCGCGCCCAATCGCGTTGTGCGCTACCGCGTCGAACGGGAGCGATCCGAATTCGAGCACCGGAATACAGATTCCCAGCGCCGGAGACTCCCTCGAAACACAGGTCGGTGGTACTGTCCATTGAGCATTGGTGACGGCGTCGCCGTCGCAAGCCGCCAGCAATTGCGCCACCAGAGCTGGCTGCGGTGGATTGGCATCAATGTCGCGGAAAATATGGTGTCCCTGGTTGCCTACGTATGCCATATCCAGGGTCATCTGCAAGGGCAGCTCGCGCTGGATACCGACGAACCAACTGTTAAGCACTGAGTTGCGGAAGTTGTGCGGGATGATTTCCGGGGCCTGCAAGGCACCATCGGGAATGCTGGGGTCAATGGCTGATTGGGTGGTTGCAAGGGGAAAAATCCGCTGTCAAACAGCGCATTATTTATCGTTTCGAACGGCTGGGCGGAGTAGGTCGCCTGCAAGGGGGGATTGCCCCGGCTGTTGCCAAAAAGGTTTCCAAAAACGCGATCGTGGAAAATACCGAAAGAGGCGCGCACCGACGTCTTCCCGTTACTCCAGGGATCCCACGAGAAACCCACCCGGGGCTCGATGTTGGTGGGATCGTTGTCGTATAGCAGTCGCCCGCTTCCGGGACCGGCGAACTGGAAAACCACCGGGAACGACCTGGGGTCGGTATACAAATTCGAAAGATTGCCGTTTTTCTCGTAAGGCACGCCATTGAATTGATAGCGTACTCCAAGGTTGAGGGTGAAGTTGGGGCGCAGTTTCCAACTGTCCTGGCCATAAAAGCTATACTCATGCTGGATGTAAGACTTGCTATCGTTGGCGCGGCGACTTCCGTCCTTATTGAAGAACTGAGATTGACTGTCCCCAATCGCGATGCCAAACCACGCTCCGGCCGCATCGCTCAAACTGGTAACGTCAACCGTGCTCGGATCGAGCGTCGCGCCTGGGTTGTCAGGCGTAACGGTAGCGAGGGCGTTAATCAAATCAAAGCCGCCAAAAGCTGTGCCCACATTCGAAGCGACCTGCCGCCGTTGACCAAAGTTGCTGTCGCCGACCTCGTGCACGTCGCGGAATTCACCGCCGAACTTCCAGGTGTGAGCTCCCCTGACCCAGGTAAAGGTATCCGAGTAACTGGTGGTGCCTGTAGACCGTCCTTGTCCGTCGGACAGCAAGCCACCCTCGGGCACAAGCCAGACTGTTGAACGGCCCCATAACAAATTCGGTTCCATGTCCAAACTGATCCACGGGGTAGGGACTATTCAGCGTGTTCAGCCCCAGGCAGGAGAAATCTGCGATGATATGGTTCCAGCCGAATATGAAAGTGTTGACCATCGTGGACCGCAGCGAGGACGTTAGATTGGCAGAGAGTCCCTGACCAATCGCACTTATCGCAGTGGATCCAACGTTGCCGGGCAGGGTGGCGTCAAAGAACGGGCTTGGATCCTTTTGGGGATCGTAGCCATAGCGCAGACTCACAGTCTCGCGATCGGTGAAATGATGGTCAATCCTTGCCGTAGCCTGGTAGCTCCGTGCATTGGATGAATCGGGAAATAGCACCAATCCGCTCATTCCGTCGGGGTTCAGCGCCGTAGCGGCAGGATAGAGGGCGAACACTTTCTGCATGGTCGGATCCAGCCCGGGCTGGGCGGAAGACCCAAAGACCGTTCCAGCAAAGTATTGATTTTGTTGCGAACCAGGCGTCAAATCCACCGCAACGCTGACCGGAACATCGGTAGGGTCGTTCGGACTGGGATGTCCAATTCCGTGCCAGGTAAACTTCCCGGTCAAGAACTCCGGGGTGGGGACCTCTGCGATCTGGGACTGCGCGGTCGGAAAACGTTGGAACTCCTGATTGAAGAAGAAGAAAGTCTTGTCCTTGCGGATTGGTCCACCCACGGAGTAGCCAAACTGGTTGCGTACGTATGGATTCTCCGGACCTGCGTTGGGTCCGGTCGCGGGATTGAACCAGTCACGCGCGCCACCGATTTTGTTGTATCGGCCGAACCAATAGGCGTCGAGATGAAGCGAGTTCGTGCCCCCCTTTGGTCACAACGTCAATAATCGCCCCCGTATTGCGGCCATACTCGGCGTTGAAATTGTTGGTTATTACGCGGAATTCCTGGGCATTCTCGGGATTGGAATTGATTGCGCCGCCCGCGATTCCAGGAACCGACGTATCGTTGTTATCAACGCCATCCAACAGGAAGTTGTTGTTGCGATCGCGCGACCCGTTGATATTGAACCCACCGTCCGCATTGCTCTGCGAGGCTCCGGGCGAGAGCAGGACAAGTTCGTAAGGATTACGCGTGATCAAAGGCAGGGCCTTGATTTTATCCTCATCCACCAGATTGCTGACCTGCGAGGTTTCGAGATCCACATCGGGGATCTGATCGGCACGCACCTGAACTTCTTCGGTGACCGCGCCCGGTTCCAACTCCACGTTCACAGAAAGCACCTGAGCGACGGTAAGCTGCACATTGGAGGCATGGAAGGTCTTGAAGCTCGCCATTTTTACCGTGATGTCGTAGGCAGCAGGCGGCAGGGACGGAATGCTGTAAGCTCCCGTGCCGCTGCTGGTCGCGGTGCGGACGGCGTTCGATCCCAGGTTCCGGACGGTGATTTCCGCGCCCGATACCACGGCGCCTGCCGAATCCGTCACCGTGCCTTGGATCGAACCGGTCTGGGCCAGCGCCAGCGTGGCGCACAGCAGCATCGTCAGGATGCTTCCCCAAAAAAGTCTTAAGCTCTGCATCTGTTTCTCTCCTTGATTCATCAAGTCGTTCGCAAGTCGTTCGGGCTCGCTGCTGCGACCAAGTTCTCGCGACTTGTCGGCGGGCGCGGGCCATGAATGTCAGAAAAAATTCTTCCTGGCTGGAAAACACGCCCCGAGTGCCACTCTACGACAGGCCTCTGCGCGGTCGTATATGGCAATTGGCTGGCCAGTCAAAGATGTCTATGTGAAGTATTTAATTCGGCGGGACTTAGCTGACCAGCGGAATCAACAAAGACAGCAGTACTTTAGTCACACCTACGGAGTTGTAGAGATTTGCGGCTACGAAATCTCTATAGTTCAGCGGTTTGCCCCGGTAGCTGCCAGACATTGTGAATTATGCGTCTGTCACCCCTTATAAACCGTCTTGCCGCGGATTGGGAGAGGTACCGTGTGCCTGAATCGGATTCTGGGAGGCAAAAAATATGGGTGAAGCGATGAAGGCCTCACCCTTTGTAGTGTTGCAAACGTACCTTTAGAAGCTCACGCGGATGCCGAACTGGAACGCCGCGGGCGTGCCGCTGGAGAACGAACCGGAGCCCGATCCAATACGCAGCGGAGCCAGCGGGCCAATGTTACCGTTGAGGCTGCTCGGCCCACCGGAAAGAGTGCCGTCGAAGGCAGTGTTGCCTCCGCGACCGATCGAGGACTGTCCTACCCGGTTATCACGATTGAGGACGTTGAAGATTTCCGCTGTCGGTTCAATCGAGATCCGCTCCGCAATGCGGTAGCGCCAGCCCAGGCGGATATCGGTGGTGTAGAAATTGGGATTATCGATGTTTCCCGGAACCGCCAGCGGAACTGGCGCAATAACACCGCCCAGGGCCGTAAGCTGGTCCTGGGTGAACAGACCCTGGTCAACCAGGACCTGACCTGCCGGCGTCAGCGTTCCAGCAACGTTCGTGTTGAAATTCGACAATACCTGGTTGAGGTTGCCGGCATTCACGCTCCTGCCGAACGCGCCGCGATCGGTTCCCGGGATGGGATCGCCGGTGCCTCCTGCCTGATTGAGGACGCTGCCGTCCCCATTCAGGTCGTTGGTGAAGATATCTGCAGCCCCGTTTCCACTATTAAGGAAGAGATTCGAAGGCTCGTTGCTCCTGTAGACCGTCGTGGTTGCGAAACGGAAGCCCAATGGTAGCTCAGTCAGGAAGGATACACCCAGCTGATGCCTCCGATCCAGATTCGACGGGCCGTAGTACTTGGTTGGGTCGTCATTGGTGACGGCATTATCCAGAAAGTCCTGGTCGGCCGAGCTGGACTTGAAGCTGGACAAGGAATAGCTGACGTTGGTAGAGGCGTTCTTGAATGGACCCCAGGTGCCGAGCTTGCCGGTGAGTTGCACCTGCAGACCCTGATAGCGAGAAAGACCCACAGGCTCAATGATGGAAACGGCCCGGAAGTTTCGGTTATTTCCTCCGAAGGCAAATCCATCCACTCCAGATCCTGCGCCGAGGCCATTGTTGGCAAAGTCGTCAATCACTCCGCCATTGGCGATCACGCAATCGATGTTGGCGGAATTGCTGCCCGCGGCGCAGCCAAATTGGGCGAAAGTCGCATCCATGCCGGCCTGGCCCGCTGCCAGGTTGAAGGTATTGGAAGCGCCCAGGCGGTTACGGTCAACGATCGAACTGAAATGAACTCCCCGGTTCATGAGATAGTCCACATTCAGCACCAGACCGGGTCTTAGCTCCCGCTGTACGCCGATGTTGAGTTGCGCGCCGTAAGGAGACGTGTAGCGCGGGTCGATGAAGCTGCCGCCGCTAGTGCCCAGGTCGATGTCAAATTTTGGGGGCACTCCCGGCGGGGGCCAGTTGGCAGCCAATTGCGCACTCGCGGCTTTAAGCAGAGTTTCGGCCTGCACTGCAAACGGAATCGCGGCTCCGATCGACCCGGCAAAGCAGCTGTTCGGGGTGAGGGTGCTGGGCGCAACCCCGGTGCACTGCGTTGTGAAATCAAACAGGTGGGAGCCATCACGGGGATCGATCGCGAATGGCGAAGACGTGCTCATCAGAGGCGTGTCGTTGCCCAGACCGGGAGGCAGGTTGCCGGCGCGATCGAAGAGAAGATTGTTGAAGATGTTGGTTTCGTAATAGATTCCGCCGCCGCCGCGGATCACCGTCTTGCCGTCGCCCTTGACGTCCCAGGCAAAACCCAGCTGGGGCGAGAATTTTAGATTGTCATTCCGAGGTGTCGCTCCCAATTCAGCGTCGAATGTGGTGAGGAGAGGCGTGCGAGGCAGATCGGCGTTGGACAAGCCATCATCGTGGCTGTAACGGAGGCCGCCGTTCAGGGTGAAATTCCTGGTCACTTTCCAGGTATCGTGCACATAGATTCCGAAGCGATTGTTGATGAATCCGCCGTTGGGAAATCCCAGCGCGGGTTTTTCGCTGCCCGCACCCAAACCATTTCCTAGGAAGATCCCGCTCACGATATAGTTCAGCGGATCACCGCCCCCGTCTGCGCTGAACGGATCGGGCGCAACGCCACCGGAAAACCTCCCTCTCACCCGCGGACCGAGGCCGAAGAACGAGGCAAAGCCCGCTTCGTCAATGCGGTTATACTCCACACCGAACTGGATGGTGTGACGGCCGGTGACGTAGCTGCCATCGTATTTGACTTGCCGGTTCTGCTGATAAGTAGCCTGTGGTGCATTGGCATTCGGACCGATGACAAAGCCACCTAGACCCAGGATATTCACCTGGGCGGGCAAGATGGGCGTGCCCGCGAGTGCATTGGCGTCCACGATTCCATTGATGAACTTCAGGAAACTGAAGCGCACGCCGTGCACCCATTTTCCGGAACTGTAGTTCCATCCCACCAGATGAGAGTTGGCGCTGTTGGAGTTGGCGAAGGCCGAGAGCCCGACGCCACCGAATCCGGTGACTCCGATGTTGTCGTTGTGGTTGTAACGGTAAAACAACTTCATGGTGTTGGTCAGGTTGAAATCGGTCCGAGCTCCGCCCAGATGCTCATCTACCGGCACACCAAAAGATCCGGTGAACTGCGGAAAGGCCGCTACGCTGGTCGTGTTGGCGCCTTGTTGTTGCAGCTTCTCGTATTCCACTTCCCAGAACCACTTATCCTTGATGAACGGTCCACCTAGCCGACCGCCGTAGTTATCACGGCTGAAGGGCGGCTTGGGTGTGCCGGCGGTGATAATAGGGGCGTTGTTCGCGGCAAATTCCGAGCGCCGGAAGAATCCAAATCCCGAGCCATGAAAGCTGTTAGTACCGCTCCTGGTAATAATGTTGACCGCGCCCGAGGATGTCAGGTCGGTGCTGAGATCAAGAGAGGACTGCTGAATTCCGAATTCCTCTACCGACTCATTGGTCAGGTTCATCACCGTGGTACCTACGGTCTCATCAGTGATGTCCACGCCATCGACCTGAATACGGGTTGAGCGGCCGGAACGGCCTCCAACCGAAACCCCGGTCATCTGGTTCTTGGTGGGATCAAAAAGCCCGCCGTCAACGATCTGCACGCCGGGCGCGAGCTGCGCCAGGTCAAGAAAGTTGCGGCCATTCAAGGGCAGATTTTCAATCATGTTTGCGGTAACGACGCCCTGTACTGTGGACTTAGTCGTGTCCACAGTTACCGCTTCCCCCTGCACCATTACCTCGGTAGTGATGGCACCCAGTTCCAGCTTCAACACCAGCGACGCGGCTACCCCTACTCGGATGGTGAGCACGGTTGAGGCGGTCTTGAATCCCTCGTGTTGCACACTGATGGCGTAGTCGCCTGGGGCCAGGTCTGGAATCACGGCGACGCCGTCTGCCCCGGAGGTCACTTCCGGGGAGATACCTCTATCTTTGCTAGTCACGGTGGCCCTGGCATCCGGCACAGATGCTCCGGACGGATCTAGAATCGTTACGAGCGCCGAGCCGGTCAGGCGTTGCGCATAACCGGTAGCGCAAGCACCAGCATGATTCCAAGCAGGGCTGAAAGTGTTGCGAACAATACTTTTCGCATTTTGTTACTCTCCTCTTTTTTCTTCTTCTTTTTCTTCTTCAAGAACGCGCGCTTCTTCAAGAACGCGCGCTCCCAGCCATTATTCGGGCCCTCGGAGTCAAATCCGCAAGGAAGGTGCTTTGGAGCCGGGTCTGGGATGACATAGTCACGGAAGACACAAAGTGTGTCTTGACAATCCAAGCACGAATGATTCCATAACAGTGTGCTGATAACACACTGGTTTTTAAGCGTTTTGTGGTGGTTGCCCTCTTATCATACTAAAATCAAGAGATCATACGGCCCGCGGATATGGAATCTCATACCCAATCGAGGGGACTGGGATCCGCAGATTCTTGATCTGTGGCAAACTGCATCCTTGCTCCCCCATGATTTTAGCCGCGGAATTGAGCTGTTTAACCGGGCCGCTTTCTTCGACGCGCATGAGGCCCTGGAGGACGTCTGGCGGGCGGCGCCGGCCGCCGAGAAGAAGTTTCTGCAGGGGCTGATTCAGGTGGCGGTTGCGCTTTACCACCACGGCAACGGGAATTCCGTGGGGGCGCGCTCCGTGCTCCGGCGTGGGTTTCGAAATCTCTCCCGCTATCCGGAGAACTTCGGCGGCATCGATTCGGCGCTATTGTTGAGCTCGATTTCGGCGTGGCAGCGCGCTCTGGACGAAGGCACCGCGGCGCCCCCTTTGCCTACGATTGTGGTGATGGAATAGTTATCGTTCGTGGTTGTGACAGGTAATCGCAGTTGTCAGTTCGCGGTTGTCAGTTGTCAGTGGATGGTTGCGTCAGCGTCTTTGTTTCTTTTTCTTTCTGACGACTGATGAACGGCGACCGACGACTTCTTTTTTCTGTTCACCGGGCGCCAGCACGCGCCGCACAATGGGCGTGTTCAGCTTGTATTTGCGTTCGATCAGGTTTCCGGCGTCATCTTTGACACGCACTACAAAGACCGGCAGATCGCCTTCTTTGTCGAAGGTCTCGTGCGAGACCGTCACTGGCAGCATCCCGTTCAGGTTGCGCTCGCGATAAGCGGTTTCGTAGCGATGCTTTCTGACGTTCCAGGTGAAGACCCGGATCTGGTTGTAGTCGAAGGGCAAGCCATCTTTGTTTTCGGTGAAGAGCACCAGGTACTGGGGAACCTGCTTCTCGCCGTCGGTAACGTGGTCGAGCACAAATGAAGACACCAGGCGCTGCCCCTCGGAGTACTGGGCGATCTCGAGGGGCACATCGACATCCAGCATGCGCCCTAGGACCCAGCCCACATGTCCCGACTCATCGCGAACCAGCCACCAGTCCTCCATGGGCGGCGGAGCGGGGGCTTTGCCGGGAGTCGCGGCCTGAGCTTGTCCGCCGGGCACGAGTCTCTCGCTGCTGGCGCGCTTGAGCAGCGCCACCTTGGCCCCCTGTTCGATCTGGTAGAGGTGTTCCGCATCGCGCGCCGGCTCCAGGTGGATGTTGCTCGGGTTGTGCGCAATGGCAGTCGCCTGCACGGGATCACTGCGGGTCTGCTCCGCCAGTTTCTGGAAGGCGTCATAGTCTTCCTGGCTGACCAGGTAACGCTGCTCCAGCCATCCCTCGGCGCCGGTGGATGTGCGGACCCGGGCAAAACGGCGGTCCCGTCCGAGTATTTCCACCGCCTCGCCGTTCTTTACCGTGCCGGCCTTGTTGTAAACCGCAGCCACCTGGTCGCGCAGAAATGCCTGCGGGGCGGATACGTAGGCCATCTCTTTGGTGCCGCTTTGACCGCGATTGCAGCCGTCGAGCAGCCCGACACCTGCCAGCAGGACGAGACAACAGCATGCGAGAAATGGGTGGCGGAATTTCACAGCGTCAGGTTTCGACCCAAGTTCGAACCACGGCTTTCTTTCCCAGACTACGCCTGAGGAGTGTAGTCCCCGAAGGAAATACCGATGGCTTTGGCGGTTTGCACGAACTGACCGTTGGGATCGACCGTCTTCAGACGGCCGATGGCTTCGGCAATATCCACGGCTTCGATGCGCCCGCTGCGCAAGCACACCATCTTGCCAAACCCGCCCTGGGCGATCAGATCGACTGCGGCCACGCCAAAACGAGTGGCCAGGATGCGGTCGAAGGGCGTGGGCGTCCCGCCGCGCTGAATATGACCTAGCACGCTGACGCGGACTTCCTTGTTGGCGCAGGCGGCAATCGCACTGCCGATCAGGTTGCCGACCGAGCCGGCGCGCCGGTTGTTCTTCAACTCCGGAGGGAGTTTGACGCCTTCCGCTACCACCACGATGGTGAAGCGCTTGCCATAGCTTTCGCGCGCCCGCACAAAGTTGCAGACGTTTTCGACCGTAAAGGGAATTTCGGGAATGAGAATGACGTGGGCTCCACCGGCAATGCCGGCCTCGACCGCGATCCAGCCGGCGTCACGTCCCATGACCTCGACCACCATGATGCGGTGATGCGATTCCGCAGTGGTATGGATCTTGTCCACGGCGTCCGTAGCAGTGGTGACGGCAGTGTCAAAACCGAAGGTGACTTCGGTGGCCGAAAGATCATTGTCGATGGTCTTGGGCACGCCCACGATCTGCATACCCTTATGAAAAAGTTCGAGAGCAATGGTCTGCGAGCCCTCGCCGCCGATGCTGATCACGGCATCGATGCCGAGTTTGCGCGAGTTGGCAATGACCTCGTCGGAAATATCGCGGGTAACTTCCTGGCCGTTTTCGGTGGTGCAGTACTGAAAGGGATTGCCGCGATTGGTGGTGCCCAGGATGGTGCCGCCGCGAGGCAGAATACCGCTTACATCCTTGAGTTTGAGTTCGTAGGATTTCTCCGGCCAGATCAGTCCATCGAAACCGTCCGGGATGCCGATGACCTTCCACTTGTACTTAAGGAAGGCACACTTCACCACGGCACGAATGACGGCGTTGAGGCCGGGTGCATCGCCGCCTCCGGTGCAGATGCCGATGCAGCGAATCGCGGTCATTGCACGGTAATGGTCAAGGTGTTGCTGTTGATGCCACTCAGCGTGGCGAAGATGTGAGCGATCTGGCCCGAAGTGCCGGTGTTGGCCGTCGCGCTTCCGCTGCCCTGGCTCAAACTGACGGCGGTGGTGTTGTCATTGCTCCAGGTAACCTGACTGGTAATGTCCTGGGCTTGACTGCTCCCGGAAAACGTCCCCATCGCGGTCAGAGTGAAAGTCGAGCCGGCGGTCGGGCTACTGGTAGAGGTCGTAAGTACGATCGACAGCAATGGCCCCGTGTTCACCGTGATCGTGGACGTGGCCGTGAGCGTGCCGGAAGCGGCGGTGATGGTCGCACTCCCGGGAGGGCTGGCGATGGTCGCCGCGGCCGTAACCAGACCGCCGCTGCTGACGGTCGCCACGGTTGAATCGGACGTGGTCCAGGTGGTGCTCCCGGTAAGATCCTTGGTGCTGCCGTCATTGTAGGTGCCGGTCGCGTTTATCTGCTGGGTGTGCCCTTCGATCAGCGACGCCGTCGTAGGCAGCACGGCCAGCGAGGTCAGCGTGGGGTTCACAAAAAAACCGCGACAACCCGCTGCCAGGGCCAGCAGGAACAGCGCCGCAAACAGAGCCAAAAGACGGAGATTCCGGCTAAAGGAAGGCATCTTCAAAAAGTCCTGGCAGACATAGTTTTCCCGCACTGTCCGCTTCGAGTGGCTGAAAAGAATTGTAGCAGACCAGGTTTTTTGCCATCCCAACGGGTGTACTTCTGTGTGCACTAAGGTCGGTGGCGGATCCCAGTTACCAGCAGTCCGATGCCAGCCGGCCCCCGGGCCTGCTAATCTGCTGGTAGCATTTTTGGGCGCGCCAGCTCCGAGGCTGAAGCTACGGAATGAAAAGACTCTCTCTCCTTGTTCTTCTTTGCCTTCTCCCTTTCTCGATACACGTTTCTGCGGGGTCTGTCGGCGAAACCGGCCTTACGCAGCCGCCCGCTAACAAATTACAACGGGCGCGGACACACGTCTCCCCGCTCCTTCCCCGACTCTGCTCCGCCTGCGTCCGGGCGAACATGGAATTTCTGGCTTCTGACGCCCTGCGCGGACGCGGCAGCGCCACCGACGACGAACTGGTGGCGGCGACCTATGTGGCCTCGCGACTGCGCGCCTACGGCATCACTCCTGCCGGCGACAACGGCGGGTATCTGCAGCGGGCGGGGCTGCTGCAGCCAAAATTTACCGCGCCCCCACAACTCACCTTCGTTAAACCAGGGGCCGGCGGAGAAAGGGTTGCCTGGAACTGCGGCAAGGAGTTCGCCGCCCGTTACCTCGCGCAAGCCCGCTTTTCGGGTCCGTTGCGCGTGATCAACGTCGATGAAGACGATCCGCAGACCTCAGGCGCGGTGGTCCTGATCCTGGGCAACGACCGGCGCCGGCAGCGCAGCAAGGCGTTCGAGCTGGCGGCAAAAGGAGCAGTCGCGGCGATCATCCCTGTCACCGCG
This sequence comes from Terriglobia bacterium, assembly GCA_963752375.1. GTDB lineage: Bacteria > Acidobacteriota > Terriglobia > Terriglobales > Acidobacteriaceae > JAIQFF01. The sequence continues at coordinate 64,841 of CAVVYF010000027.1, read as the reverse complement.
GAACGCACTGCCCAGTTCCAGCGCGCGCCACAACTGCCCACGCTGCCGGTGAAGCTGGAAGGGCCGGATGCTTCTGGCCTGGGGAACGATCTCAACCTGCTGGAGGCCAGTCCCGAGGCAACCGCCGCCCTCGAAGCGCTTCCAGAGAACACAATCCTGACCTTTGACGGCCCTTCGACCGCGGAAAAGAAATACACCTGGAATGCGGTGGGCATCCTGCGTGGCCGGGACCCGAAGTTGCAGACGACCGCGGTTTTGCTCTCGGCGCATCTGGATCATCTGGGAATCGGACAGGCCGTGAATGGGGATGACATCTATAACGGCGCCGATGACGACGCTTCGGGCACGACGGCGGTGCTCGAACTGGCGCGTGTTCTGGGAAGCGGACGAAAGCCCAGGCGCACTGTGATCTTCGCCCTGTTCGGCAGCGAGGAAACCGGAGGCCAGGGATCGACATTCTTCCTGCAGCACCCGCCGGTGCCTTTGAAGCAAATCGCCGTCAACCTCGAATTCGAAATGCTGGGACGCGCCGATCCGGCGGTGAAGGCGGACACGGTGTGGCTCACGGGGTGGGAGCGCTCAAACCTCGGACCCACGCTGGCGGCCCGGGGCGCCAAGCTGGTGGGAGATCCGCATCCCAAACAAAATTTTTTCGCGCGCTCCGACAACTACGTCCTGGCGAAGAAGGGCGTAGTCGCTCAGACAGTTTCAAGCTACGGACTGCACAGCGACTACCACCAGCCCAGCGACGACGTGGCCCACATCGACTTCAGGCACATGGACGCAGCCATCGGCTCGCTGTTGGGGCCGGTCCGCTGGCTGGTGAATTCTTCCTTTACGCCGCAGTGGAATGTGGGGGGAAAGCCATAGAGCAGTCGTCGGTCGTCAGTCTTCAGTCGTCAGCAGAACCTAAGCAGTCGTCGGTCAACAGTCTTCGGTCGTCAGCGAAACCTGTCGGTCGTCGGGCGTCAGTCTTCAGCCGCCGGGCGCACCGGGAAAAAATTTGGTTGCTTCGTTGGGATCCTCTGAGAATGGGATTGGCTGACGACCGAAGACCGACGACTGACGACTGACGACTAGTTCGCCCTTTTCGCCCTGGCGATTTTTTCGTCGATGGGCTTGCGGCCGGCAAAACCTTCGCTGGTGTCGTGCCAGTGCGTGATTCCCTGTTCACCCAGTTTCCAGCACAACAGAACGATGCGGCCTTCCACCTGGCAGGGGAAGTCGAGCAATCCGATGTCGAGGTCTTTCACCTGGACTCCGGTGGCGTCGATTTCGGCGAGCGTATCTTTCACGCGCTGGATGGTCTTCTCGCGCTCCGCTTTGCGCCGCGCCACCTGAACAATATTCACCAGCAAACCGCCGCTGAGGAAGACCTTGTGGGCAAGGTCCTGGAGTTCGGCATCGACGGTTTCAATCAGTTTCTTGCCATCAATCGCAGTGCGCAGTAAGGATTCCAGAACGGGCAGAAGACTTTGGGCTTCATCGAGGGTGAAACTGCGGTCAGCCATAGGGGTATATGGCTATTCTAATCCATCCGGGCCGCCGTTTTTTTGCGGAACTACGGGACCACTCATCTTGCGCCGGAAACCCCGCAGCATCATTCGATTCCCCCCGGCCGGCGGGCGAACACTCAGCGCGTTCTGCCCTGCGACGGATCGGCGCGGGCTGCAGTATTCAAGTCCACATACAAGCGCTGGCTGCGGTCGATCCCGGGCGGGTAACAACTGCCGTCCCGGTCGTAGTTCGCGGGACACCTGGCGGCGACATCTTGCCTCTTCGGAGATTGCGCAAATTGCCACACCTCCGCGAAGTCGATGCCGCTCCCGGCTGGGCTGGGCGGAGGCTGGGGGAAGGTGCATCCCGGCGAGGGCGGGCAGGAGTCGTTCGCGACCCAATAGGCAATCTTCCTTCCGCCGGAATTCTGCCGGACATCTTCCGCGGTGACGATGGACGCGCCGCCATCTTCTTCAGCCGCGATTCCGGAACAGTAAATGCCGGCGCGGAAACCGGCTGTGGCCACGCTGTCCACCCAGGCGTAGATGTAAGCCTTCTGCGCGGGCAGCATCCGGCCACCTTCTTCCTGATCGAGAAAGATGATTGTTCCCTTGGGAAAGCCTTCGCGCCGCGCCGAGGCAACGGCAATCTGGGCATCCGATTGGCCCAGCTTGCCGGCACGGGAAAGGGTTCTCAATTGCGAGTACGGCCTGCCGTTGAACAGCACGAGAAATCCGAAGCCGGCCGCCTGCAAGGCCTGGCGCTTGCCGGCCCAGGTGTTGGTCGCTTCGCCGGGAGGGTAGTTAAGCCAGAAGCCCGCGTAGGAAAATGTCTGCCGCAGTAGCTTCAGGTTCGCGTCTCCGGGATATTGGTTGCGGTCGAATCCCAGGTAGGTCGATGCGGGGGCAGCGGGCGCGGACTGTGGCCTCATGTTCAAGCTGAAGGCGATGATCAGGGCCGTGGTTAACCGTATCCGGGAAGAGCACCGCATTTAAAAGATGTTACTGGGTTCAATAGCCTTTCGGGAATCCCCGCCAGCGGGTGGTGCAGATTGCGTGCCGGCAGAAAGCAGGTCCCGCGACTACGCTTGGGATGACATCGTGAGGTCAGGCTCAGAAAAACGAGCGTTCTGCGATTCGCGGTGGAGGTGTCGGTGAAGAAAAAAGCGGCTGGGAAATATTGTTCCCAGCCGTTGGGGCAGAGGCGTACCACCAACCTATTGCGGCAGAATTACCGAATCGATTACGTGAATGACTCCGTTCGAGCACGCGATGTCGGCCTGGACAACCCTGGCGTTGTCCACCATGACCGCTCCGTTGCGGTCTGAAATGCTGACACTCTTGCCGTTGACCGTCTTGGCCGAGTTCAGCTTCATCACGTCCTTGGCCATGACTTTGCCGGGGACGACGTGATAGGTCAGGATCGCGACCAGCTTTTCCTTGTTCTCGGGTTTGAGCAACTCCTCCACCGTGCCGGCCGGGAGTTTGGCAAAGGCCTCATCCGTGGGCGCGAAGACCGTGAACGGGCCCGGTCCCTTGAGCGTGTCCACCAGGCCGGCGGCCTGCAATGCAGCCGCCAGGGTCTTGAAGTTGCCGGCTGCGACCGCCGTGTCCACGATGTCTTTTTTTTCGGCCGCGAGCGCGCTGGTGGTCACGGACAACAGCATGATGAACGCCATCAGTAAGTATGTGATCTTCATTTCAATTGCTCCTTCGATTTAGAAATCCTTGATGAATTGAGTATGGGGAATATTCCTTTGACGGTGGGGACAATCGGGCAACATGAAGCAGTTGGTTTTCCTGCAAAGACAAGAACGGCCGGGCTTATGGATTGTGGGGAAAACGTGGGACTCGACCATGGAGGACGGGCGTCCTCACCAGAGCCGCTTAGCCGCCGATGTGCACCATGGTCCGCGAGGCGGGGACGAAATCCGGCTCGCCGATATGGTGGCGCGCTTCTTTCTTCTGGATTACGCCGCGAATGAATTCCGCCAACTCTTCGTCTGAAGCACCGCGGCGCATCTGGCCATGCAGGTCGTGGTCCCAGATGGAAAACAGGCAAGTACGGATTTTGCCGTCGGAGGTGATGCGAATGCGGCTGCAGTGACCGCAGAAGGGATGTGATACCGGCGCGATGATTCCGATTTCTCCGATTCCGTCCTCGAAGCGGTAGCGCCGCGCAGTTTCGCTGCGGGCGTGCGGAATCTCGACCAGGGGCCGGTATTCGCCCATGCGCTGCAGGATTTCATCGAGCGTGACCACGGTATTCGGCGACCAGACGCGGTCTTCCTCCAGCGGCATGAACTCGATGAAGCGCACCACCACGCCTTCTTCGCGGGCAAACATGCCGAAGGGGATGATCTGGTCTTCGTTGAAGCCGCGCATCAGGACGCAGTTGACTTTCACCGGCCACAGGCCCACGCGGCGGGAAGCCCGGATACCGGCGAGCACGTTGTCGTAGCCGTCAGGCACGCGCGTGATGCGGGCGAAGCGATCAGGATCGACCGCGTCCATACTGACGGTGACGCGTCGCATGCCGGCGTCCTTCAGCGGTTGCGCCATGTCGGCCAGAAGGTGGCCGTTGGTGGTCAGTGCGATGTCGAGATCTTCTCCATCGGTAGTGCGGAGCTTCGCCAGTTGGCGTACGAAATCCACCACCCCCTTGCGCAACAGCGGCTCTCCCCCGGTGATGCGGACTTTCTGGATTCCCAGGTCCACCAGCACGCGGGCCATGCGCAGATAGTCGGCAAAGGGCAGGTCGCCGTAAAGCGCGCCCTCGTTTCCGGTGCGGCAGTAAACACACTTATAGTTGCAGCGATCGGTGACCGAAATCCGAAGATCGGTGATGGCGCGGCCGAATTTGTCGGTAAGAGGCACGTCGTTGGTCATTCGTCGTTGGTCTTTGGTCGTAACCGTCGGCTGCGTGATCGTATGAATTTTGACTAGCGACTAACGACCATTGGCCAACGACCAGAGAAAGGACACAGACAGGCAGGGACGTCCCGGCAGCTGTTTCCTTTCCAATGGCTTCTTGCGAAGCCGGGAGGCGCGGGCGTTTCCAACCTGCACCCTCGGGGTTGGCTTCTCTTTGCGAACTTTGCGAATCCTTGGCGGTCCTGGCGGTCAAAAGCTTTTAACCGCAAAGGGCGCAAAGACCACGCAAAGAAAAACCATCCCTCGCCGCCGCAGCCAGGGTATACCCGAAGGCTGGGGCGGTCGGAAACTCGACTTTTATTATAGATGCACGGGGCGAACCGAAGAGGCAAATTTAAGGCTTCTTCGCCAGCGCCTTGCCGATCGCCTTCTCCGCCATCGGGGCCATGATCTTGAATCCGGCGGCGTTGGGGTGCAGTCCGTCTTCGGCGAGGTCTCGCTTCAGCAGGCCTTTGTCGTCCACCATGGCGGAGAAGTAGTCGAGGTACACGAGGCCGTTGGCGGCGCAATACTTCTTCAGCCACTGATTGAGCGCGAGAATTTTCTGTGGAGAGCGCTGCGCGAAAAAATCCTGCGATTTGGGAGTGTAGTTGTGCACCGGCAGAACGGAGGAAAATACGACTGCGATATGACTCGCCCGCGCCAGTTCCGCCATGGAAGCATAGTCGGCCTCGATGTCTTCGAGGCGCATGGGGCCGGTGTTGCCGGCGATGTCGTTGGTGCCGGCCAGAATGACCACCACCTTGGGATGCAGGTCGATTACATCCTGGCGGAAGCGCACCAGCATCTGCGGCGTGGTCTGCCCGCCAATGCCGCGGTTGAGGTAGGGCTTTCCGGGGAAAGAGTCTTCGAGCTTCCAGATATCGGTGATGGAATCTCCGAAGAAGACGACACGGTTCTCGCCCGGCGCGGGCGGTTTGAGAGCGGCGTTAGCGTCGCGGTAGCGGGCGAGCTGGCCGTAGTCGTCGGTGAAGACCGCGATGCGCGAGGCCCGGTACTGGTCGAGGCCGGCGAATCCGGTGGTGGGAATGGCGGGTTGCTGGGCAGAAGCGCAGAGCGCAAGCAGTGAAATGGCCGCACAGTGGGAGAGAAAGTGACGCGATCTAAGGTGCATGGTTTCCTCGGGGAACAGGATAGTGCAACTCATCCGTGCGAATCCGTGTAATCCGTGGCGAAGAAGTTCGCAAGCGATATCATCACTTCACCGCTCTTCTACTTACCGGTTGGTTCAAGAAAACTTGTCGAGCTGCGCTCGACCGGACGGGTCAGAGACCCGTCCCCACACGGACTCGGCGCTACATGCCGTCGTAGTTTGGGCCGCCACCGCCTTCGGGCGGGACCCATGTAATGATCTGGTACGGGTCAGCGATGTCGCAGGTTTTGCAGTGCACACAGTTCGACGGGTTCAGGCTGATGCGCTTGCCATTGGGCTGACTGGCGTCGTCCACCATCTCGTACACGTTGGCCGGGCAGAAATTCTGGCACGGGCTGCCAAATTCTTTTATGCACCGAGTGTTGCAGACATCGGTATCGTGAATGATCAGGTGCGCCGGCTGGTCCTCTTCGTGTTTCGTGCCGGAGTGATAGAGGTCGGTGAGCTTGTCGAAAGTCAGCTTGCCGTCGCCTTTGGCCGGTCCCAGCAGGTGGGCTTCGTCGCCGCCGTCCGCGGGCAGTTCGGCGAGTCTCTTCAGATGCTGATATCCCGCGGTTGAGGGATAGCGGTTGCGCAGGCCGCGGCCGCCGGTGAACTGCTGCAGGCCGGCGTTGATCATGCCCCGCCAGAAACCATGCTCGAAGCCCTGATGGAAGTTGCGGACTTTCCAGAGTTCGTCTTTGATCCAGCTCGATCCCACCCGCTGCTGAAAATCACCTAAGCTGGCCGCGGAGAAATCGTCTTTCTTCAGCGCCTCGAACGTGGTCTCCGCTGCCAGCATGCCGCTCTTGATGGCAAGATGAATTCCCTTCAGGCGCTGCGAATTCAGCAGGCCGGCGGAATCGCCGAGGATCATCCAGCCGTTGCCGGCCAGCGGCGGAATCGACCACCAGCCACCGTACGGCAGAGATTTGGCGCCGTAACGGATCATCTTGCCGCCTTCGAGAAGCCTGGCCACGAACGGGTGTTTCTTGAATTCCTGTAAGACGCGCTGGGGATCGAGACGCGGATCGGGATAGTCGAGCCCGACGACAAAGCCGAGCGAGACCACGTTGTCTTTTCCGCCGTAAATCCAGGCGCCGCCGTATTCCTTCGTGGTCAGGGGCCAGCCCATGGTGTAGATGACTTCGCCGGGCGCAATGCGTCCGGCAGGGACTTCCCAGAGTTCCTTGATGCCCTGCCCGTAAGTTTGCGGATTGCGGTCGCGATTGAGGGCGAAGCGCGCGATGAGCTGCTTGGTGAGCGAACCGCGGGTGCCCTCGGCAAGAATCACGACCTTGGCTTGCAGGTCATAGCCCGGTTCGAAATTTGATTTCGGGTGGTTCTCCTTGTCCACGCCCTTGTCGTCTGTGCGGACGCCGGTAACGCGATCACCGTCGAGCAAAAGTTCCGAGCCCGCGAAACCAGTGAAAATCGTGATGCCTGTTTCTTCCACCTTGCCGCCCAGCCACTTCACAAACCGGTTAAGCGAGATGACGTAGTTGCCGTGATCGCGCAGGGGCGGCGGCGTGATGGGAAATTTGAATTTCCCCGATTGGGTGAAGAAGTAAACTGCTTCTTTCGTGACTGCGGCCTCGATCGGCGCTTCCTTCTCGAATCCCGGAAGCAGTTCGCGCATGGAGCGGGGATCGAGCAGCGCGCCAGAAAGGCAGTGCTGGCCTACCTCGCGAGCTTTTTCGAGAACGTAAATATTCTCTTTGCTGAGTTGAGAATCGGGATGGCCCGCGTTGTGCTGATTGATCAGTTGAGAAAGCCGCAGAGCGCAAGCCATGCCGGCCGGGCCTCCGCCGACGATGACCACGTCGGCGGGCATCTGGGGGCGTTCGATGTTCGGGAGCGGCTTGCGGAAGATTAGCATCCGGTATTGGGCCTTTAGCCGAGTTCAACTTGGGCCGACTGCTTATGATATACGGCTCTGTGAATTCAACGAAGGGGATCAGGCACAGCAAGTTGTTTGCAGATGCGAATTGCGGTCGGATTCTTGACTTCACGATGCCGTGGGACAGTGCTGGTTCGCTGGGCAGCGGGATTGTAGTACACACTGTGCCTGGCGCCTTCGCGGAGGAGGACGCAGCCATTTGTCTCCAGGTGGCGAATTAAGTCTTGGCGCTTCATTCGGCTAGTTTTGAGTTGCTTTTCGGAGTCGTCCTTAAGATCTTTTCCCCTTCACGAAGGAGTTTGTCGCGTTGCCATTTCAGCTTTTCAAGATTGGCTTGCCCCATTTGGTCAAGGAGGGTGAGGCGGCGCTGGTACAGGACCAGTCCGTCCGGCGAGGTCTTCGATTCCAATTGACTCGGAACCATCCTTCGCAGGGTAGTTACGATCGAAGCAAGCGGATTCGCTCTATAGTGCGTGAGACTGAAACCCATCGCGGTCAAGTAGTCGCGCACTTGCGTAGGCGTAAGCCATTCGCCTTTGTGGGCGCTAAATACGAGCCTGACGGCATTCAGAAGACCTCCGCTTTGCTCCTCCATTTCCTCAATTTCTGCTTGAAAGAGCGCCTGCTTGTCTTTCGGAAGCAGAGAGAATGTTGCGAGGATAAGCTGCTTGAGTTTTGTGACCTCGCTATCAATTTCGTTGCGCTGCTGCACGAGTTGGGCATGGCGAGTAACCAGTTCGGCGAACATTGAGTAATAATCGATAGACGTCCGTGATTTCATATACCGATATATATATAAGACATTTGTCTCCGCTAGTCTAGCGAAATCGTGCAAGCAAGTCGGATGAATTCAGACTAAGGGGCTTTTTTGGGGCCCGCTATGCGACCGAAACGGTGATCTTTTCCCGAGTGATTTTCTTACCAGAGATCCGTTGTCCGGCCAGATCGCGGTTGGCTTCCAAGAGCAGTTCGACTGCATCGCGCAAATTCTCGCGTGCTTCCTCCAGTGTGTCTCCCTCGGAGATAGCACCAGGCAATTCTTCCACATAGGCGACGTAGCCGTCGCCCTCGCTCTTCGAAACCTGCTCATAGACGGCTGTCAGAGTCATGTCCATGGTCTTATTTTAGAGGGTTCCGTCCAACATTCGTACCGAAAAATTGGTTACCGGTGGGGGTGTACCCAAAGCGCTTAGCCATCAACTCCCTGCCTTCGCCTTTTTCACTTCTTCAATCAGCGGCGGCACGATATCGAACAGATTTCCTACCACGGCGAAATCGGCGATCTCGAAGATCGGCGCTTCAGAGTCTTTGTTGATCGCGATAATCGTGCGTGCGCCCTTCATGCCTACGATGTGCTGAATGGCGCCGCTGATGCCCAGCGCGAGATAGAGCTTGGGCGCAACCGTTTGCCCGGAGGAGCCGATCTGGCGGTCCATGGGGAGCCATCCCGAATCGCAGATGGGGCGCGACGCCGCCAGTTCGCCACCGAGAGCTTCGGCCAGCTGCCTGGCCAGCTCGATATTTTTCTGCTCTTTGATGCCGCGACCGACTGACACGATGATTTCGGCTTGCGTCAGGTCCACCGCCTGTTTTGCTTCCTTGAAGACTTCCTGCGGCTGGTTGCGGATGACGCCATCCGCGATTTCAACATTGACGGTTTCGACGGGGGCGGCGGAAGCGCCGGCTTCAACCTTGTCCCCGCGAAAGGCCCCGTTCTGGAAGGTGACGAACCACGGAGCATCGCACGCGAAGCTTACGTCGGCGGCCAGCTTGCCCTGAAACATCTGGCGGGTGAAGAGAAGTCTGTCGCCGTCCTTCTTGTATCCGATGCAGTCGCTGATGGCGGTGCGCTCCATCGCGGTGGCCAGCTTGGGCACAAAATCGCGCACCTGATAAGTGTGCGGCATCAGCACCAGCCGGGGTTGTTTTGAGGCGATGAATTGCTTGAGTGCTGCCGCAAAGGCATCCGGCGTATAAGGTTCGAGTTTCTTGCACTCGACGGCGTACACTTTCGCAACCTTCTTGCCCGCGATTTCATTGGCGAGGCTTGTGACTCCACTGCCGGCAACGGCGGCTTCGAGCGTCCAGCCGGTTTCGGCAGCCAGCGCCTGCCCGGCGGCGAGCGTCTCCCAGGAGACGCGGTTCAGTTTTCCTTCACGTTGTTCGACGATAACGAGGATGGACTCAGGCATGATTTTCGTCTCGGGTAGGGATCCGGGGTGATTATCTTAAAACCAGTTTCCAGATTTGAGTTCCCGGTTCCCAGTTACAGCACTCGTACTTCGTTTCGCAATTTCTCCACCAGTTTCCTGGCGACTTCGGCGGGCGAGCCTTCAAGGAATTCGGTATTTTTTGTTTTCTGCGGAATGTAGAGTCTTTCGATCTTTTGCATATTGGGGCCGATGGCGGACTGCACTTCGGTCAGGGCCACCTTGCGCAGTGGCTTGTTTTTCGCCTGTTTGATGCCGATCAGAGTAGCGTAACGCAGTTTGTTGATGCCGGACTGGATGGTGAGCACGGCCGGCAAGGGCATGTCCACAAACTGAAAGTAGCCGGCTTCGAGCTCGCGTTTGACCCGGATGCCGGCATCCGTCTTTTCGATTTGCATGATGATGGTGGCGTGAGGCCAGCCCAGGAGTTCGGCCAGGACCACGCCGGTTTGCGCGAAGCCGTAATCGTCGGACTGGAGGCCGGTGAAGATGAGGTCAAATTTTTCTTCCTTAATCGCGGCCGCGAAGGCCCTGGCGGTGTTGGAAGCGTCCAGGCCGACGAAGGCGTTGTCTTCCAGGTGGATGGCGCGGTCGGCGCCCTTGGCCAGGGCCTCGCGCAATACCTGCTGGGCGCGCGGCGGGCCGGCTGTGATGACCACCACCTCGCCGCTGTGCTTTTCCTTTTGCCGCAGGGCCTCTTCCAGCGCGAAGGCGTCCGGCTCATTGACCTCGTACGAGACGTCTTCGCGGATCCAGGTGCCGGACTCGTTGAGTTTGAGTGGCGCGTCTTTCTGCGGCACTTGCTTCATGCAGACCAGTATCTTCAAAGAGAAGCTCCTTCCCTGTCAGGTTCACGGCATGGGAGCCAAACCACTAAGTATAAATGAGAGTCGCGAAGGGCCGCACACGAGTTATCTTCGCGATGACGAAGCGCCAGCTCTCCTGCGCGGCGAAGTATAATATTTGCCAGGAGGAACATAATGCGCACACTCGGTTGGCACAGTCTGGCCTTCACGCTGTTCTTGTCCTGTCTGTTCGTCCTGCCTGCAACTGCTCAGGAAAATTCATGGCAGGGGAGGGAGAAAGGTCCTCAGCTTAAGGCGCACCTGGTGGACAAAGACAAGAATGCCGCCCGCAGAATCGCTGTGGTGGAAGTTGATGTGCGGAATGTCACACTGACCGATCCCATTAGCTATCCTAATAGCGGCTCTGAAATGGGGCATCTGCAATACCGGATGGACGACGGCCCTTACATCCTGCCCATGGCAAATCAGTTGGCTTTTGAAGGGCTGACCCCAGGAAAGCACACTATCGAAGTGTCGGTCGCGGACGGCGCCTTCCGTCCCATGGGCGCGCAGGTAAAGCTGGACTTAGTGATTCCCTGAAATAGCCGAGCTATTCGGTGAAGACCACGGACTGCACGCCGGAAATCTCGAAGCGTTTGCGGCAGCGCACATTCTTGCAGGCCATCAGATCGTCTTTGCGCAGCATGTAAGAGCGGGCCTTGGCGAAGCGGGCGCGATCACGCTCGTCGGCGCGTCCTGACAACTGTCTCTTCTTGGTGCGTACAATCCAGGTCACTTCGTACTCGCCGGGTTGGTGGCAGTGCGGGCAGTTGAGGGTGGCCATCTTCTTTTCCGGCCGTTCGTCGAAAAATTCGCGCTCTTCCATGGTCAGTTCATTCTCTCGTTGCTAATTATTGCAGCTTTGCCGCCTACAAGCTATGGCAAGATGGGTGGGATGGCGAAGAAGAAGCGCAAGCCGAAAAACTTCAGCGCGGTCGATCAGGTGAAAGCCATGGCCAGGGCACAGATCGGCGCGCCTCCCGCTGGACGCGTGGTACCCGACCGCAGAGACAGGAAGACTGCCAAACATAAACCGACGCTGGGGAAAATGCTGGAGCCAGAATGAAAGCTACGGCGGCGGCAGTGGCAACTTGCCCTCGATCCCCCGGCCTTCGACGATCGTGTAGATAAAGTCCGCGGGTACGTCGCGCAACACTTCCACTTTACCACTGGGCCACCTGATTTCTACCTGGTTCATTTTGGTTTCCGTTCCCAGGCCAAAATGCAGGCGCGGATCGTTCTGTGAAATGTAGCTGCCGCCGGCGCGAACTTCGCTGAACTGCACCAGCTTGCCTGCCGTCACCGTCACCCGCGCTCCGATCGCCGACCGGTTGCTCCTGGTGCCCGCCAGTTTGAACAAGGCACGATGATTGTGATTTCCACCCTGGTTCAGCAACAGGGTGGGGAGCGTTCCTACGTTTACCAGCACGACGTCGATATTCCCGTCGTTGTTGATGTCGCCAAAGGCGGCTCCCCGCCGGCTTTCCGGCGGAATCGCGGCCAGTGCGCTGGAGACATCCTGAAAAGTGCCGTCGCGGCGGTTGCGGAAGAGCTGAATGGGTTCGCGGTATGTCAGTCCGCCCGGAATCGAATCCACCTGCGGATACACATGGCCGTTGGCGATGAAAATATCCAGCCAGCCGTCGTTGTCCATATCGAAGAAAGCGGTGCCCCAGCCCACCTTCAGGAAAGTGGGTTGAGCCAGCTTGGCGGGATAGCTTACGTCAGAAAAACCGTCTTTGCCCTGGTTGAGATACAAAGTGTCCGGCTGCTCGTGGAAGTTAGTTACAAACATGGACAGGCGGCCCTGGTGCAGATAGTCGCCCCAGTCCACGCCCATGGAACCCTGGCCCTGGCCGTCGCCGCCGAGGGCGAGGCCGGAGAGCATGCCGACTTCCTCAAACGTTCCATTTTGTTTGTTGTGGTACAGGTAATTCGGGCCGGCGTCGTTGGCCACGTACAGGTCGGGCCAGCCGTCGTTGTCGAAATCGCCCCAGATCACGCCCAGTCCGTAGTAGCGGTTGACGTCTTCCATTCCGGCCTTTTTCGAAACCTCTTCGAAGGTGCCGTCGCCGCGATTATGGAAGAGCAAGTCCGACTCGCCGATCATGCCCCAGGGGCCGCACTGGACCAGGATTCCCTTGAAACGGCAATTCTTCTCGTCGCTGCCGAAGGTCGGGAGGTGGTCCATATCGAAGTGGACGTAGCGCGAAACGTAAAGGTCCACGAAGCCGTCGCGATCGTAGTCGGCCCAGGCCGCGCCCGTGCTGAAGCCACCGGCAGCCACGCCGGCTTTATCGGTGACGTCTTCAAACTTGCAATTGCCCAGGTTGCGATAGAGCGCATTTCCGCCGAAGCCGGTGACATAAATATCGGACAGGCCGTCATTGTCGAAGTCGGCGACGGCCACACCCATTCCCCAACCTTTGCGTGCCAGACCCGCCGTGCTGGTGATGTTGGAGAATTTGAAATTCGCATCCTGATGGTAAAGAGTGATCATGGGGTCGCCGCCCTGGCGATAGCGGTCGATGGTAGACCCGTTCACGGTGATGATGTCGAGCTTGCCGTCGTTGTCACAATCGATCAGGCCGGCGCCGCCACTCATGGATTCGACAATGTATTTCTTTTCCGGAGTGGAAACGTGGGAGACGGCCAGACCAGCCTCTCGGGCCACATCTTTGAAGCCGGGTACAGGGGTCGGCCATGCCGGAGACTTCGAAGCGGCCGTCTGAGCGGATGCGCACAGTGGAAGCAACAGGCCCAGAGAGAGGATAGTGCGCATGACGAGGAGAGTTGTGATTATAGCTCACAGACCACGTGGGGACAGCCGCCCTCGGCTGTCCGGGCGAGCAAAGCTCGCCAACGATTCTGCGACATCCTACCTTTAGAAAACCCTGCGGAGCTGCGCTCCGCCGGACAGCCGGGGGCGGCTGTCCCCACGTGTGTAACTTTTGTGACCGCTCACACATCCCATTCGACGGCGTGCCATACTTGTCGCAGCTAAGGATGGGGAATGATCAAGCTTTCAGGTTTACTGATGGTTGTCTTTGCCGCCTGGATATTCTTGTCGGCGTCCGGTTCGGCGAGCCGCGAATCCCCTTCGCCGGTCCTGGTGGAGCTGTTTACTTCCGAAGGTTGCTCCAGTTGTCCTCCGGCCGATGCCCTGCTGCGGCAGCTCGATCGCACGCAGCCGGTGAATGGAGCACAGTTGATCGTGCTCAGCGAGCACGTCGATTACTGGAACCACATTGGCTGGACCGATCCCTACTCATCGCGCTTCTTCAGCGACCGGCAGAGCGTTTACGGCAACCGTTTCGGTTTGAACAGCGTTTATACGCCGCAGATGGTGGTCGATGGCGAGACGGAGTTTGTGGGCAACGATTCGCTGCTGGCCAGCCGGGCCGTGGAGAAAGCCCTGGCTCTGCCGAAAGTGGCAGTCAGGATCTCGAGTCTCTCGCTGGACGCCGCGAAAATGCTGCAGGCCCATGTTGACACCGATGCGTTGCCGGAGAGCCTGAAAGTCCGTAAAGCTGACGTTTATCTCGTCGTGGCCCTGAACCATGCCGAATCCCAGGTGTTGCGTGGCGAAAACAGCGGCCGGCGGCTGACTCACGTGGGCGTGGTGCAGAGTCTTACAAAAATCGGCAGCCTCGAGAGCGGAAAGACTTTCTCGCAGGACGTTCACCTCAAGCTCGATGCCCGGACCGATCCCGCCAATCTGCGGGTGATTGCTTTCATCCAGCAACCAGGCCAGAGGCAGGTCCTGGGTGTGGCGCAGCAGCAGCCCCAGAAGTAAATTCGGTTTTCTTTGCGAATTTTGCGGCTATCTTAGCGTCCTTTGCGGTTAAGGGGTTGGCTTTTGCGACGGTCGGCAAAGAGCTTGAACCGCAAAGGTCGCAAAGGGGCCGCAAAGAACGCGAAGGCATCCCTCTTCCGCCCCTCCCGCTCTCTCTGCTAAATTTGGCTCCTCGATTTGGTGACCGGAGGGACCGTGCGCATCGACTTGTTCAAGATGGAGCGAACCCAGTGCCTGTATGAAAACGAAGTCGAATTCAACCTGTCAGAGAGTGGCGTACTGCCGCTGCGGGTTGAGGAAGTCCTGCAGAGTTCGAAAGAGTCAGCTGACTTTCTTGCTCTGGGTTTGAAGTATCCGGAGTCGGATGGCTCCGAGCAGCTGCGGGAGTGCATCGCCTTGTGGTACGGCACCACCGCCGACCATGTGCTGGTCACCAACGGCGGCTCCGAGGCGAACTTCACCGCGCTCTGGGGTCTGCTGGAAAAGGGCGATCACGCCGCCGTGATGCTGCCTAACTATCTTCAGACCTGGGGGCTTTCCCGCGCTTACGCGGCCAGGACCAATGCCTTCTATCTGGTGGAAGGCAGCGAAAATGGCAGGGCGCGCTGGGCCCTGGACATTGAGAGCCTGCATCGAGCGGTGAGCAGGAAGACGCGCCTGATCGTGGTTACGAATCCCAACAATCCCACGGGTGCAGTCCTGAACCAGCAGGAAATGGACGAAGTGGTGCGGGTGGCGCGCCAGGCCCGGGCCTGGCTTCTGGTGGATGAAATCTATCGCGGCGCGGAGGTGAACGGGCCGCTCACTCCGACATTCTGGGGACGCTACGACAAACTGCTGATCACTTCAGGACTCTCCAAGGCTTTCGGATTGCCCGGGCTTAGACTGGGATGGATCGTGGCCCCGCCGAAGACCATTGCCAGACTTTGCTCGTACCACGATTACACCACGCTGACTCCGACCCTGCTGTCCGATCGCCTGGCGCGGATTGTGATGGAACCGGTACGGCGCGACCAGGTCCTCGAACGCACGCGCGCGATTGTACGCCGCAACCTGCCGCGGCTGGAATCCTGGATCAATTCGCACGACGACATCGTTACTTACATCCCGCCAGTGGCCGGCGCGATCACGTTCTTTCGCTACAAGCTTCCGATTTCTTCGAGCGCGCTCTTTGACCGGCTGCGCAAGGAACAGTCGGTGCTGATTACGCCCGGCGACCACTTCGGCCTGGGACGCTACATCCGCGTGGGCTATGGGTACGATGTGGACTACACGCTGCGCGGGTTGGCCCGGGTTGATCTTACTTTGGAAGAATTGAAGAAGAAGAGGAAGCCAGCGCGGGGCGAGACTGCGCGCCGCGGGGCAGCTTAGTTTTGCGTTAAAGAAACTGAGGGCGGGACGCCCTCAGACAGCCGGCTGAGCCTGCCCTGAGCGTAGTCGAAGGGCCGGCGCTACGAAGCCCTTTTTGCGCGTTCCATTACCAGGGATGCTGCTGCCACATCCTGGACGCCGACTCCGGTCAGATCGCAGACGATGATTTCGGATTCTGATACCCTGCCCGGCTTGAGGCCGGCCGTGATCTCGCCCAGCTCTGCGTACACTTTTTCTTTGGCTATCGCTCCGTTTTCGATTGCGTGATGGATTTCGCCCAGGCGCAGGCATTGCGGAACGCTGTCGGCCACAATCTTGTCGGCGCGCGCCAGCACATCGACATCGAGTTCCTGTTTGTCGGGTCCGTCGGAGCCGACCGCAATCACGGTGACTCCGGGCTTTAACCAGGCAGCCCGCACCAGCGGCTCGCGGCTGGCAGTAACGGTGATTACCAAGTCAGCGCCGTCCACCGCCGCCCTCACCGATTCAGCCACGACAAAATCGCACGCCGGAACTTGTCCGCCGGGTTTGACCGGGTGTGTGGGGCGGGCGCCCTCGCCCGCCGCTCTTGAGGTGGACCCTTCGTCGCGGCGTTTGACCAGATCGTCGGTGCAGGTTTGCGCTCGATCGCGATCGCGTCCCCATACGCGCACTTCGCTGAAAGTTCTTTCGAGAGCCAGCATTTCGATCTGATATCGAGCTTGCGCGCCGGTTCCGACTACCGCAACCGAGGAAATTTTCGCGCGGGCAAGATACCTGGCGGCGACCGCGCCCGCGGCCCCGGTGCGGAAGTCGGTAATAAATCCGTTGTCGAGAAGAAAGGCGGCCGGCGCGCCGGTTTGGGCGTCAAACACTACGATCACGCCGTCGTTCGCGGGCAGGCCCAGCTGCGGATTGTGGGGGAATCCCGAGACTATTTTCACCGCGTAGTAAGGCCCGCCGTTCAGGTATCCGGCCTTGACGTGAATCTCTCCGCGATTTTGCGGGACTGCATTTCCCGGCTCTTCGCTTTCGGGTACGTCGAGGTGGATGACCGCAGGCAGCTGCGCCCGCCCGGTGGAATATGCAGCGAAAGCCTCTTCCATGGCGGCGATGCAGGAGCGGGGATCGAGCAGGGCGCGAATTTCGGGCTCGCGCAGAATCAGGACTTCACGGCGCATGTGCGCAGCCTATCATTTTCGGAAACTCGGAATCTTTTTAAACTCGGAATCACTTCGCCGCGGGTGCCGGTTCCGGCGACTTGCCGCGCTCGCGCCAGCCTTCGATGATCAGGTAGAGCACTGGAATGAAGAACAGGTTCAGGAAAGTGGAAACAATCATTCCCCCGAACACCGTGGTGCCCACGGAATGCCGGCCGTGTTCGCCCGCCCCCGAGGCCACCACCAGGGGCACCACGCCCAGGATGAAGGCCAGCGAGGTCATCAGAATGGGACGCAGCCGGATCCTGGCCGCTTCGACGGCGGCTTCCATCAGGGGCATGCCGCGGTGCCGCAGCTGTTCGGCAAATTCCACGATCAGGATGGCGTTCTTGCTGGAGAGTCCCACCAGCATCACCAGCCCGATCTGGCAATAGACATCGTTTTCCAGGCCGCGCAGGGATTGCGCCGTCAACGCTCCCAACATTGCCATGGGGACGGCCAGCATCACGATGAAAGGCAGAACAAAACTTTCATACTGCGCCGAGAGCGTAAGGTACACCACCAGCGTTCCCAACCCGAACAGGATCAGCGTGGTGCTTCCCGAACTCAGTTCTTCGAGCGACAAGCCGGTCCACTGGAAAGTGTACCCCTGGGGCAAAACTTTCTGGCTCAACTCCGCCATGGCATCGAGCGCCTGGCCTGAACTGAATCCCGGAGCGGCCGAACCGTCGATTTCGGCCGAGCGGAACAGATTGTAGTGACTGATCACCTGGGGCGCGGTGGTCTGCTGGATCGACACCAGATTTTCCAGCGGAATCATGGACCCGCTGTCGGCGCGCACGTAGAACTGCTCGATGTCTTTCGCCTGGGTTCGGAACTGTTGGTCTGCCTGCACGTAAACCCGGTAGGAACGGTTGTTGAAATCGAAATCGTTGACGTACGCGGAACCCATGTAGATACCCAAGGTATCGGTAATCTGCTGCAGGGGCACGTGCAGGCTCTTCGCCTTTTCGCGATCGATGGTCACCACGAACTGGGGATCATTCGCGGTGTATGTGCTGTAGAGGCCGGTCAGGTCTTTGCGGGCGCTGCCCTGACGTATCAGGTCATGGGTCACGTTGGCCAGTTCTTCCAGGGTGTGGCTGCCCTGGTCCTGCAATTCGTAGGCAAAGCCGCCAAACTGGCCCAGACCCTGCACGGCGGGCGGCAGGAACGGAAGCACGATGGCGCCGGAAATACCGAAGAGGCGGCCGCGGATGCGGTTCACGATAGCTTCGGCGGCGTGGGCGTCTCCTTTGCGCTGGGAATACGGTTTCAGGGGGACGAAGATCAGCGCCTGGTTGGAAGCGCTGCCGCTGAAGCTGAAACCCGCGATCGCGAAAATGCCGCGCACTTCCGGGATGTCCTGAAGAATGTGCTGGACCTGCTGGCCGATGCCCCGGGTATATTCGAGCGACGCTCCGGACGGCGCCTGCACCGCGATGATGAAATATCCCTGGTCTTCGTTGGGCACGAAGCCTTTGGGCACGCGCTGGAAAATCAGGTAGGTGAGGCCCAGCGCCACGAAGAACAGCACCGCCGCAATCAGCCGGAAGCGCAGGAAAAAGCGCAAGGCGCGCCGGTACCCTTCTGTTATCCCGTTGATGACTTTGTCCACCTGCCGGAAGAACCAGTTCTTCTCGCCATGCTCGCGGCCCAGCAGGATGGCGGAGAGCGCGGGCGTGAGGGTTAGCGCGTTGAAAGCGGAGATCGAAATCGAGAATGCGATGGTCAGCGCGAACTGGCGAAAAAGAATGCCGGTGGTGCCGGGGAAGAATGCTACCGGCACGAAGACCGCCACCAGCACCAGCGAGGTGGCAATGACCGCTCCCGCCACTTCTCCCATGGCGAGGGATGCAGCCTTGTGGGAATCCCTCTCGCCTTCCTGGATGTGGCGTTCGATGTTTTCAATCACCACGATGGCGTCGTCCACCACCAGCCCGGTCGCCAGGGTGATGCCGAAAAGAGTGAGCGTGTTAACGGAAAATCCGAGGAGCTTGACGAAAGCGAAAGTTCCGATCAGCGAAACCGGAATGGTCACCGCGGGAATAATGGTGCTGCGCCAGTCGGCCAGAAAAATAAAGATGACGAGAATGACCAGGACAATGGCCTCGATCAGCGTGGTGAGCACGTCGCGGATCGATTCGCCTACCGCCTCGGTGGTATCGAACGCATTCTCATACTTCATGCCGGGCGGGAAATGCTGGGAGAGCCGGTCCAGCTCGGCCAGGACCAGGCGGTCCACTTCGAGAGCGTTCGCAGTGGAGAGTTGGGTAACGCCGAGACCCACCGCGTCGTAACCGTTGTACATCAGGTCCGAGCTGTAATCCTCGGCGCCGAGTTCGGCCCGGCCCACATCTTTCAGCCGGACCAGAGTGCCGTCGGCATTCGTTTTAAGAATGATGTTTTCAAATTGTGAGGCCTCGGTGAGCCGGCCGATGGCGCGCACGCTGATCTGAAATTCCTGCCCGGCCTTGATCGGCGGCTGCCCCACCTGCCCGGCGGCAACATCGACGTTCTGTTCTTGCAACGCACTCACCGCATCCGACGCGGTCAGCCCGCGGCTAGCCATGCGCACCGGATCCAGCCAGAGCCGCATCGAGTATTTGCGTTCGCCGAAGATGATGACGTCCGCCACGCCCGGCACGCGCTTCAGCGAGTCTTTCACGTAAACGTCGAGATAGTTGCTGATGAAGAGCGGAGTGTAGCGTCCCTCGGGCGAGAACACGGCCGCGCCCAGCACGAAATTGTTGGAGGCCTTGGTGACGGTGATGCCCGTGGCCTTGACCGCGCTGGGCAGCCGTCCCTGGGCCGTGTTCACGCGGTTCTGAATGTCCACGGCCGCCAGGTCGGGATCGCGGTTGAGATCAAACGTCGCCGTGATCGAACTCACCCCGTTGCTGCTGCTGCTCGAGGTAACGTACTTCATGCCCTCCGCGCCATTGATCTGCTGCTCGATCGGCACGGTCACGGCGGTTTCGACGGTCTGCGCGCTGGCGCCGACATAAAAGCTGTTCACAGAGACTTGCGGTGGCGCGAGGGTGGGAAATTGCGCAATCGGCAAACTGGGAATGACGGCTGCGCCTGCCAGGATGATGAGGAGCGCGCAGACTGTGGCAAAAACCGGCCGTTTTATGAAGAAATCAACGAACATTCAGGAGCGAACCTCGGGCATCGGGCATCGGGCATCGGGCGCCGGACCCTGGCCCTCGGACTTCAGGCGTCGGCCCTCGGACCTCGGACTGCCGGCGTCGTCGATTCGAATCATATGTGCTGTGAGAAGCAAATGCACCAAGGACTCAACTCAAGGTCCCACTGCCAAAAGTCCGAGGTCTGAGGCCCGAGGTCTGACGCCCGACGCCCGCCTTTAACCCTTCGGCACGATCACGGGAGCGCCATCGACCAGGAATTGAGTGCCCGAAACGATGATCTTGTCTCCCGGCTTGATCCCTTCGAGGACTACGTAGTTGTTGCCGGTCATGTCTCCGACCTGCAGTGGCTTCTGATGGGCGACCGTCTTGCCGTTCTGCTCATCGGCGACGAAGGCGAAGTATTGGCCTCCGAGACGGGAAACCGCGAGCACCGGCACGACCGTACGCTGCTGCGTGCCCCATACGATGCGGGCGTGGATGAATTGTGCATTGCGCAGTTTGTCATTGCTGTTCGCAATCGGGGCCTTGGCCAGCACGGTCTGGGTGGTTGAATCCACCTGGGGCGAGATAAAGTTGATGCGGCTCTCGGCCAGCACATTGCCCGACTGATCGACAATCTGCACCGGCAGATTCAGCTTGAGTTGGGAGGAACGCTCGATGGGCACGTACACGTAGGCTTCCAGGCTCCCGGGCTTGTCCACGGTGGTCAGGGGCGTGGTGGTGGTGACGCGGTCACCGACCCGCACCGGAATGTCCCCGACGATCCCGGCGCTGGGCGCGGTCACGCGGTAGTAATGCAGTTGCACACTTTCCTGGCGCACCTGCGCCTGCAGGGCCTGCAACTGGGCGCGGGCCTGGTCTAACGCCGTTCTGGACTGGTCGAGCGCCTGCTTGCTGATGACCTTTGCGTCGTACAGTCCGCTGTTGCGCTCGAACTCCTGCTCGTCCCACTTGACCTCGGCCTGCTTGGCCGTCACGGTGTCTTCCTGGGTTTTCAGCGTAGCCTGCTGTTTGGCTGGGTCAATCTGCATCAGCGGCGTTCCGGACGTCACGTGGCTTCCGGAGTGAACCAGAATAGCCGTAATCTGCCCTTCCACCTGGGGCATGATGACGGCGGTATCCCGCGACTTCAAGGTGGCCACGTATTCCGTCGTGTCTTTCACCGGAACCAATTGAGCGGTCTCGACTTTTACCGGTATGCCGGCCGGGCCCTGAGGCTGCGCCCCCTTGACCGAACCTCCGCTGCAGGCCGCGCCCAGCGCCGCCAGAGTCAAAGTTGACGCCAGGGCTGTCCATGGCCGGGCCGATTCCCAATGTCCCCTGTTTGTCAGTGCATCCATCTGTGAAATGCTCCTTGAGAGACAACGACGCCCGGGCACACACCAGTTAGATTAGCAGATGCAGGTCTGGACTTTGGACTCGAAGGCAGTCGAGAAGATAGCCGAATGGCAATATAGTGGGAAAAAGCTACGGACAGGCCCAGATAGGGACCCAATTCCTAAGCGCTGGTGACCTGCTTAGCGCTTGCGCGGCTTGGTGGCTTCCTGCATCTGCCGCTCTTCGGCCACAACCGCGACGTACAGCAGGCCGAACGCCAGAACCACCATCATGAGTACGAGTGTCATGGGCTGAATGTAGTCCCATGGTTCCAGCTCGCCAAGGTCACGCCGGTACCCGCGAAGTAATACCACCAAGGTGGGGGTCTGTGGGGCGGACGCTCTTCGGCTGGTCGTAGTCGAGTCGTTAGTCCGTAGCCTAAACTGCGATGCAAAGAGTACTGCAGGTTTGGCCAACGACTAACGACCGACGATCGACGACCAACGACCAACCGAAGGAAGTGTCCGACCCACACTCTTCTGCTACATTATTTCGGAAGATGAAACCTGCCCGCAGTTTTGCCAGCGACAACAATGCTGGAGTTCATCCTGAAGTTTTGCGAGCCGTGGCCGGAGCCAATCGCGGCCATGCCGTGGGATACGGAGACGATCCTTACTCCGCTGCGGTGGTGCAGAAATTCAAACGGCACTTCGGTTCCGACATCGAAGTGTTCCCTGTTTTTAACGGCACCGCGGCCAATTGCCTGGGCCTGAAAGCGCTGACCAGCACCTATCATGCGGTCATCTGCGGTGAGGCCGCGCACATTTACACCGACGAATGCGGCGCCCCGGAGAAATTTACCGGATGCAAGCTTCTTCCCGTCGCGGTAACCAACGGCAAGCTGACGATCGAATCCGTCAGTCAGGCTTACCACGGCATCGACGACCCGCACCATGTGCAGCCCCGAGTCATTTCCATCACCCAGGCCACGGAAGTTGGAACGGTGTATCAGCCTGGCGAAATCAAGGCCCTGGCCCGCTTTGCCCACCAGCGCGGCATGTTTCTGCATATGGACGGCGCCCGCATCGCCAACGCCGCCGCCAGCCTGGGACAAACCCTGCGGCAGGCCACGCGGGACCTGGGAGTGGACGTGCTCTCCTTCGGGGGAACCAAGAACGGCGCCATGGGAGCGGAAGCCGTGGTTTTCTTCGACAAGAAGCTGGGCCATGACTTCCTCTATTTGCGCAAGCAGGGCATGCAGCTGGCCTCCAAGATGCGCTTCATCTCAGCCCAGTTTGACGCCCTCTTCACCGGCGATCTCTGGCACAAGAATGCGGAACATGCCAACCGCATGGCCCGCCTGCTGGAGAAGCAACTGCGCCAGATTCCCGCGGTAAAGATCATTTACA
Organism: Terriglobia bacterium; assembly: GCA_963752375.1. Classification (GTDB taxonomy): domain Bacteria; phylum Acidobacteriota; class Terriglobia; order Terriglobales; family Acidobacteriaceae; genus JAIQFF01. Next base: position 42,101 of record CAVVYF010000027.1, on the reverse strand, counting down.
AGGTCGAAGCCAACGGAGTGTTCGCTAAAATCCCGCGCGCCGCGATCGCCCGCCTGCAGAAGCGTTATTTCTTTTATGTGTGGGACGAACCGCAGTCCGTGGTGCGCTGGATGTGCTCCTTCGATACCACCGAGCAGGATGTAAAGCAATTTGCCCGCTTCGTGGCGGAGACGGTAAAAGGGCAACAACGGTCTGTCTGACCGCCAAGCCGCATCCTCTTTTCAAGGTTCGCATCGCTTTCCCGCCTGTTTCATCTAACTTCTCATGGGTAACGAGTTGGCAGTTTCCGTACTTGATCTTGTAGGCATGCGAGCAGGTGAGCCCGCGGGCAGTGCCATTGCCCGGTCGGTGGACCTGGCGCGGCACGTCGAGACCTGGGGATACAAGCGCTATTGGCTGGCAGAGCATCACGGTATTGATGGGTTGGCCTGCTCGGCCACCGCGGTACTGATTGGGCACGTGGCGGGAGCGACGAAGACGATTCGCGTGGGCAGCGGAGGAGTGATGCTGCCCAACCACGCGCCGCTGGTCGTGGCGGAACAGTTTGGGACGCTGGAAGCGCTGTATCCGGGGCGCATCGATCTGGGCCTGGGACGCGCTCCTGGCGGCGACGCCTACATCATGCGCGCGCTGCGACGGGATTTGCAGCAGAGCGGAGACGATTTTCCCGCCCTGCTGGACGAACTGCGGACCTACCTGGGGCCGGAGAGGCCGGGACAACTGGTGCGCGCCATTCCCGGACAAGGGAGCAATGTGCCGATCACCTTGCTGGGATCGAGCGGCTTCAGCGCACAACTGGCCGGGATGCTGGGGCTGCCGTTTGCCTTCGCGGCACACTTTTCTCCTGAATATCTGCACGCGGCCGTGCAACTGTACCGCGATCGCTTCCAGCCCAGCGAAGGGTTGCGCCGGCCCTATCTGATGGTAGCGGTGCCGGTCATTGCGGCGGAGACGGACGCGGCAGCGCGACGGCTGTTCACAACTGCGCAGCAGCGTTTTCTGCGGCTGATCCGAAACCAGCCGGTCGAGTTGTTGCCCCCGGTGGATTCCATGGAGCTGCTGTGGCGTGACCCCGAGCGGGCCGCCGTGGAAAGCAAACTGGGCGCGGCGATCGTGGGATCAGACATTACAGTTACGGCGGGGCTGGAGAAGCTGGTGGCTGAAACCGGGGCGGACGAGGTCATCGTTGTGTCTGACACCTACGAACACGCCGACCGGTTGCAGTCCTACGAACGGGTTGCGGTCATCGCGGCGAAGATCGCTGCGGCGAAGCGCCAGGTCAAGGCGCCTGTGGGCGTAGAAGCCTGAAGACTGCCGAATCCCGCACCGTGATCTCTTCCCAATCCGGATGTAACTTTTCTCTGCGACGGGAATCTCATGTGCGGGTTACACTGTCGCTCTCGGCCCCACGGAGCGGAGGGCGGGACGCCGGCGCTACACAAATCATCGCTAGCTGAATCATGGAAGCTCGAATCAATTCCCGCAAGTTCAAGAAGGTCTCTCGCCGCGAATTGCTGAAGCTGGCGCCCGTATTGGCGGTGGGAGCTTTCGCCATCCCCAAACTGCAGGAGCCGCTGCTCAAGGCCGGACTGGGATTCAGCGATTGGGCTTCGGCCCGGCTGTTTCGCTCCCGGCATCTGGCGACTACTTTTGCCGAGTCCGAGCTCACCCCGTTTGCGAAATTTCCCATCAACGGTTATGACGTGGAGGATCCCGGGGTTGATTTCGACGCCTGGACCCTTACCGTGAGCGGCGCGGTCCAGAAACCGGGGGAGTACAAACTGGCGCAGGTGCAGTCCCTGCCCCGGGTGCGTCAGAACACGCGCCACGTATGCGTGGAAGGCTGGGATGTGATCGGCCGCTTTGGCGGGGCGCGGCTTTCGGACTTCCTGCAGATGATCGGGGCCGATACCAGCGCCCGCTTCGTTTACGTGGAGTGCGCCGACGACTATTACGAATCGCTGGACATGGCGACCGCGCTGCACCCCCAGACCCTGCTGTGCTACGAGATGTATGACCAGCCCCTGACCCGCGAGCATGGCGCGCCGCTGCGCCTGCAGATTCCGACCAAGATTGGCTACAAGCAGGCCAAATATTTGACCGATCTGAAAGTCACCAATGTCCTGGACCGGGTTGGCTACTGGGAAGACCAGGGCTATTCGTCTTATTACAGTTTGTAAGCGGCCCTGCAGCATTGAGTAAATGCGATGAGCGAAGCGGTAATCGAGATCGAGTCACCGAAGACGGGAGAAGTAGAAACGGCCGTCTATGAGCATCCCTGGGCGGTGCGCTTCGCGCATTGGCTGAATGCAGTTTCGCTCCTGGTCATGGTGGCCAGCGGTTTTCAGATCTTTCGCGCCTTCCCCAGTTTCGGCGCCAAGATTCCGCAGAAGGACCTGTTGCACTGGCCCAAAGCCTTCGCCCTGGGAGGATGGCTGGGCGGCGGCCTGCAATGGCACCTCACCTTCATGTGGATCTATATCGCCACCGGCCTCTTCTATCTCGGTTACCAGATGTTCAGCCGCAACTATCGCCAGGTGCTGTTTACTCCGCGCGATGTTCGCGGAGTCTGGCCCATGGTGCACTATTACTTTTTCTTTGGCCCTAAACCGGTGGTCCGCGAAGTTTATAACCCGCTGCAGAAACTGGCGTACACCTCCGTCCTCGGCCTGGGTGTTTTATCGGTCTTGACCGGAGTTGCGGTATGGAAGCCGGTACAGTTTTCCTGGCTGGCCTGGATGATGGGCGGTTTTCATTGGGCCCGGATCTGGCACTTTGCGGTGATGTGGGCGATCCTGTTCTTCCTTTTAGGACACCTGGTCATGGTGGTTTTACACGGTTGGAATAACTTCGCCTCCATGCTCACGGGATGGAAGAAGAACCCTGATTATCTTGAGCGCTAGCCAGGTCCCGGGCCCTATCCACGATTGAAACCAGATGCTGCGACGAATGACGATGGTCGAGAAGCCCGCCGATGAGAGCGAACAGTCTCTCATCCGGCGCATCTGCAACGGGGAGTCGTCCCGGTTCGCGGAACTGGTGAAGCCTTATGAACGCCGGGTTTACGTGACCGCCCTGGCCCTGTTGCGAAATGAAGCCGATGCGCAGGATGTGGCCCAGGAAGCCATTCTGAAGGCCTTCGCCAATCTGCGGCAATTTCGCGGCGAGGCGCGCTTCAGCACCTGGCTGATCCAGATCACGGTGAACGAAGCGCGCATGCGGCAGCGCAAGCAGCACGCCAACCTGTTCGAACCGATTGCGGAATCGCAGGATCAGGATGAAGAGGCTGCCTACACTCCGCGGGATTTTGCCGACTGGCGGGAAATTCCTTCAGAAGCCCTGGAAAGAAGCGAAGTCCGCACCCTGCTGGTCAAGGCCCTGGCCAGCCTGGGCCAGAAATATCGCGAAGTATTCATCCTGCGGGACGTGGAGCAAATGAGCATTGAAGAAGCCGCCGAGGCCCTGAACATCTCGATCGCCAGCGTCAAGACCCGTTTGCTGAGGGCAAGGCTGATGCTGCGGGACCTTCTGGCGCCTGCGCTGGCGGATGGCTGGTTCAGCCGCACGCCATTCGGGAAAGGAAGCAAGCCATGGTAGTCAATTGCGAACAGGTCTGGCGGGAAATCTCGAATTACCTGGAGGACGAGGTCAGCCCCGAACTGCGGGCCGCGATAGAGGCGCACATCCGCGAATGCCGGCATTGCACGGCGGTGCTCGATGGCACCAGAAACGTGGTTCACTTGTACGCCGACGATCGTTTGATTGAACTGCCTCCGGGTTTCAGCGCCCGCTGGCAAAAAAAACTGGCCGAATCCATGCCCGGTCCCCGGGGAACAGCTTTCGGATGGCTCGTCGCGGTGGCCGCGCTGGCCCTGGTTTCCGGCAGCTTCGCCCTGGCCCGCTTCAACTCGCCCGCACCCACGGCCCTGCGTTCTTACCATGCTGAGCCTGGGGCCGGCGTCCCGCCCGAAATGATGGTTGAAATTGCAGCCGACGGCAAGACCTTTCATGCCCCTGGTTGCAGGTTTATACACGAACATGAGGGTGGGGGAAGGGTGCGCATGGTGACTGCGGCCGAAGCCATTCGCGAAGGATATGTGCCGTGTGTTCGGTGCTTGAGGCGATATTTGAGGGGCCAGACCGCGAGCCTGCGTGCTCCGCGGAAATCTCAGGAGGTTTCCCGCAACGACTCCGTCGCAGCCGCACCGGGCAGCGAGGGCGCGCCACCCGGTCCGGCTCCGGGCAACTAGTTCTTCTTCATTTCGTCCTTGCTCATGTCGTCTTTCTTCATGTCGTCTTTCTTCATGTCAGATCCTTCTTCATGTCGTCGTGCTTCATCTCGTCTTTCTTCATCTTGTTCTTCTTGAGCTTTTTGCCCTTCTTGCTCTTGGCCATGTCATCTTTGGCCATGTCGTCGTGCTTCATGGTGTCCTGCTTCATGTCGTCATGTTTCATGCTGTCCTGATTTGAGTCAGGTGTGGATTGGGCAAAGCCGTTCACGGACAGGGCCAGGACACCGAGCATCATCAGCTTACCGATCAGTCTTTTCATGGAATCCTCCAGAGATTTTGCGCCGGGCATGACCTGGCGTGAAGACAGTGATGTGCCGGGACAGAGGAAGTTACAGATCCCGTGCAGATGCCTGGCAGCCTCGGGGAATCCTTCTGGCCACTAGCCCTCGTCGGCGAATAGAATCACACTTAAGCTGGTTTATAGTCTCTGCTTTGGAGGTAGAAATGTTTCGACGTAGAAGTGTGCCCGTAATCTTGGCAATCATGGCCCTGCTAAGTCTGGTTCATGCGGAAGATCGAGTTCAATCCGAATTAAAGTTTGTGGCCCACACCAAGGCGGACAAAACCGCCGGCGTGTGGGTGGACGGACAGTACGTGGGCTTTGTCAAGGAACTGAATGGCGACAAGAAGATCGTGCTGCTGCCGGGCAAACACGAGGTCCTGGTGCGTCAGGCCTGGTACAAAGACTATGTCCAAAACGTCATTCTTGAGCCCGGACAAACCAGCGTGGTCAATGTCTCGCTGGTAAGAGATGCGCGCCCTGCCGCCGGGGAGGCAACCGGGGAGTTGAAAATCTCGGCCACACCCAGCCGGGCGGCGGTCTTCGTGGACAAGCAGTTCGCCGGCCACGTGGACGAGTTCGACGGCGTGGGAAAAGCCATGCTGCTCACTCCTGGCCGGCACAGTGTCCGGGTTGCGCTCCCGGGCTATTTGCCATTCGATACCGTGGTTGACCTGCGTCCTCACCAGAAGCTAAAGATTCAGACTGACCTGGTAAAGGGCAGCATCACCGAAGCCGGTTCGCTGGTGAACGAGCAGTAAGATAGCGAGATTGAGACGAGCACTACGCTTGCCGCTGGCGATTGTGGCGATCCTTCTCTTTGGGATCGTGGGCGCAGTCCTGCTTCGGGTGGGGGCCGACGGGAAGCCTCATAGCGTTCTCCTGAAGTGGGCCCCGCCCGCTCCCAAGCCCGGCGTAACCGTAACCCGATACAACGTTTATCGCAGCCAGGGCGACGCGACGTTCGCACTCGTGGCTTCCGTCACCGCGCCCACCTACCTGGACGACAAGGTGAGCAAAGGAACCACTTACCACTATTTCGTAAGGGCCGTGAATTCTGCCGGCCAGGAGAGCCCGCCTTCGAACCAGGCCTCGGCAACCATCCCTTAGCGTGACTTCCCTCGCCGGCCAGATTGAGACCGGCTTCGAAAACTTTTTACAACAAATTCTTCCCGGCTGTCGATCCAGCGGCCCGTCGTTCGACGTCTAATAGAGCCGGGGATTGAACCAGACCCCTGGCTCTAATGCAAAACTCTTAAGGAGAATTCCGATGCGATTCATGGTAATCGTCAAAGCCGACAAGAACAGTGAAGCAGGCATCATGCCCAGCCGGGAGATTCTGGAAGCAATGGGGAAGTACAACGAAGAACTGGTAAAAGCCGGCGTGATGCTGGCCGGCGAGGGACTTCACCCTACCTCGAAAGGCAAGCGCGTCAAGTTTTCTGGCGGCAAGCACACCATAACCGATGGTCCTTTCGCCGAGACCAAGGAACTGATCGCCGGCTTCTGGCTGTGGAAGGCCCAGTCGATGGAAGATGCGGTGGAGTGGCTCAAGCGCAGTCCATTCGACGGCGGGACCGAAATCGAAATTCGCCAGGTGTTCGAGCCGGAAGATTTTGGCGCTGAACTAACTCCGGAACTCAGAGAGCGCGAAAATCGCGTGCGCAACCAGATCGCCGCCAGAAAATAAGGGCGCCCCACCCTCGCCGTTCCGCTTTTTGGAACGGCAGGGTGGAGATTTTATTTCTCAGGGGATTCTAATTCTCACTAAATCTTCGTTCACCAGAACATACCGTTATCGCCACCCGCCCTGTCTCTCCAGAAAACGGAGCGCCGCTTGCGGGCCTCCGGCCTACTCGCGTGCCGGCAGGGCGTTCTGCCCGGAATCCTCCGCCGCCAGTTGAGAGAAAGCCGACCAGTCCAGCGACTCACCGCCGCGGGCCAGCAAGGTCAGGAAGCGGTTGTAAATCAGGCTGGCCAGGGGAAGGGGTACGCGCAACTTCTCGGCGGCGGCCAGCACCAGCCGGTTGTCTTTGAATCCCAGGGGAGCGGCGAAGCCGGCGGGTTGGAATTTCTTGTCGGCGATCAATCCGCCATACGTCTTGTAAACCGGCGCGTTGAAAAGCGTGGAGGTCAGGAAATCGACATACTGATGCTGGTCGAGACCAGCCTTGCCCACCAGCGCCATGGCCTCGCCCAGGGCCTCGATCACCGATGAAATCAGGAAGTTGCCGCTGAGTTTGATCAGGTTTGCGTCAGGTGCATTGTCGCCGAAGCGAAAAGTTCTCTGTCCCATAGATTCGAACAAGGGCATGCAGGCGTCCACGGCATCCGGCGCGCCGGCCACGGTGATAAAGAGTTTGGCCGCGGCCGCCGCCTCGGGACGTCCAAACACCGGAGCGGAGACAAAACGCTGCCCGCTCGCCGCGTGCTCCGCCGCCATCTTTTCCGAAAGCGCCACGCTGATGGTGCTTGAAGAAATGTGGATCGCACCCCTGGCCAGGCTCTTGACCACACCGGCATCGCCGAAGACCACGCTTTCCACAGCGACGTCGTCGGCCAGCATCGTAATCACCGCCTCGCCCCGGCAGGCGTCCGCCACATGGGCGGCGTAACGCGCGCCCTGCCCGACCAGCGCCTGCGCTTTACCGGGCGTGCGGTTATACACGGTGACTTCGTGCCCGCCCTTGAGCAGGTTCGCGGCCATGCCCGATCCCATGTTCCCCAGCCCGATGATTCCGACTTTCATGCTTCACCTCGTTGTCTTGTAACAGCAAGTTGGATGCAGATGCGATCGCGCCAGGTTCGCCTCTTATCGTTTGTGTATACATCGCATAGAATTATCAAGTCGCCGAAAAAGTCGGCGTGGTGGAGACTGCGGCGGACTTTTTCAAGAAGCGGGCAGGAAAGGCCACGGGCGAGGGCCTCATGAAATTTCTCCGCACCGCACCCAGGGTGACGCCGGAACCGGAAGATACGCTCCGATAGCGGCGTGCCCCATCCTCGTCGTCCAGTTTTTTTCCGTTTCCAGTGTGGTCTTCAGCTCGGGTTGTTTCTGGTGCCATGAAAATATTTCTCCGGCTGTGAGAAACGCAGTGACCGCCATCACCCACCCTCTTCGCAAAGTACGCGAAAGAGGGTGGGGCACCCGCGGACGTTCCGATAAATATTTCAAACAACATAACCGCATCTGTCGATCTCAGCCGGCCTCGTTCGACATACCAGTGAAAGCGGAAGGAACTGAGGGAGGCGGTCATGGCGAGACGGCACAGGACTTCGGGGAGCTTGCAATCAATCGCGGGCGGGGCGCTGGCGGGGCTCGGACTTCACATCTGGTTTGGCAACCTGCACGAAGTCGCGAGCCAGTTTACGCACCTGCTCGGCCCATCCTCCGGCGAAACGCTGGGCCTCGCGCCCTCGGTCATCGTGGCGGCCGCGCAAGCTGGCAGGGTTTACGCCTCGGATCGGTGGGGGTTCTTCCTTGAGGCCCTCCGGTTGTTGATATCATTTTGGCCACTGCTTCTCGTCATCGTCGGGGCAGGATTCCTGAAAGATGTTTTCACCGATGAAGTTGACGCTTTGACGGTGCCAGAAAAATATTTCCTGGATAACGATCCGGGACGTCGATTTTGCTGCCCCTCGTTCGATATATAGATGTAGAAAAGGCCCCCAAGATAGAGACTCATCAAAACTCATAAGGAGATCTAACCATGCGATTCATGATGATCGTCAAGCACCCCGAGAAACAGGGTCCACCGCCCAAGCCGCTGATGGATGCGATTGCGAAGCTGGCCGAAGAGGAGTCGCAGAAGGGCAAGATGCTCGGCAGCGGCGGCCTTCAACCAACCGCGCTGGGCGCCCGCGTCCGGCTTTCCGGAGGAAAGGTCACCGTGACCGACGGGCCTTTCACCGAGGCCAAGGAAGTGCTTGGCGGCTATGCCCAGTTTGAGCTGGAATCGAAAGAAGAAGCGATCGAGGGCGCGGTGCGTTTCATGGAACTGCACAAGAAGCACTGGCCCGGATGGGAGGGCGAGACCGAAATTCGCCAGATGTTCGGGCCGGAAGATATGCCCGGCAAATGACTGACGGGTGCCCCACCCTCTTTCGCGTATTTTGCGAAAAGGGTGGGCGAGCGGGAGCATCGCTGCCACGCCCAAGTCAAAAGCCCCACCCTTTTTCGCAAAATACGCGAAAAGAGGATGGGGCGCCCCGTTGCCCGCATCCGGTGGATGGGAAGTAGTACGATACTTCGTCGCCGAAATTATGGAGCCGCACGCGTTTGTCGCCGAAGTTTATCGCCGGATGAGCTTGCGGCATCGTTCTGAGCAGCGACAACCCTTATGGGAGGAAGTCGAGAACGAACCTCGGGTTGTGCAGGCGGCCGATGAGGTTCGTTCTCTCCTTCCTGCAAACAAGAACGCTGCCATCCTTGACATTGGGTTCGGCCGGGGATGGTTTCTGGCGGCGTGCGTAAAACTCGGTTACACCAATCTATCCGGCGCTGACTTCGGCATCGCGAACAAGTCTTTCGTCAGGAATTGGGCGCCCGATCACATCGTCCTGCACGAGATTGAAGATAACATCGGAAACTTTCTCGCTGACCGGCCCGAGCAATATGACTTCATCTTCATGTCGCACGTGATCGAGCACATCCCCAAGTACTCCCTGCTGTGGGTGGTGGACGCCCTCTACCGGGCGCTCAGACGCGACGGCGTGCTGCTGTTGCGGACCCCGAACATGGAGGGGCCATGCGCTACCTCGAGCTTGTACGTGACCCTGGCCCACGAATACGGATTCTCCGGTTCGAATCTCAAGTCCCTGCTTGATATCTGCGGCTTCGACGACATTCAGATTCATCCATCGCAGCTTTATGGCTCAACCTTCCGGCAGCGTCTGGGCCGAGTCTTGCGCTGGCCCTTCCTCAAGGAAAATCAGCTGAAGCACAGGTTGTTCGGAGTCAACACCGGCGGACAATTCGATTCTGAGCTGGTAGTGACGGGTAAGCGCCGGGATGCGCCGGCGTTTTTCGATCCCAGGTACCAGTAATGGCTCCGAGCGGCGGGCGCTGCCCCGATTGACTCGTCCTCGGGCTCCGGAGTACAGTTCTGGCAAAGCTTCGACCTTGGAGATTCTCGCGATGCCCCAGTTCGTGATCGAGCGTGAAATACCCGGATTGTCAAAGCTGTCCGACAGCGAATTCCGTGCACTCTCCCAAAAGTCGGTGGCAGTTCTCAGGGGGATGGGTCCGGAAATTCAGTGGCTGCACAGCTATGTCACCGGCGACAAGCTTTATTGCGTGTACATCGCTCCCGACGAAAAAACCATCCAGGAACACGCCACCCGAGGCGGATTTCCAGCACATCGAATCTCCGCCGTGCGCCGTCTCATCGATCCCACCACCGCGGAATAACTCCGACAATCACGTGGGGACAGCCGCCCCCGGCTGTCCGGCTGAGGGAAGCTCCGCTGGAGTTTGGTGTCTGCTGTAAGGTTTTGCTTGAGTTTTTATTTTACTGTGTGGTCTTCAGCGGAACCCCGGTCGAGCTTCGCTCGACTGGACAGCCGAGGGCGGCTGTCGCCACGTGTTACCCGGCCAGCGCATCCTCGACGGCCTTTTCGACGGGCGTTCCCCATCCTTCCAGCCACGCGGCCGAGGCTGCCGCATTGGATAGCGCTTTCCGGGCCAGCTCCAGACTCTTTTCGAGCTGGGCCTGCTCGATAGGAGGAAGTGGCGCGCCCAGTCCCTGGCGTAAAGCAGCGGCGGCTCCCGCCAGGCGCAATGAGCGCTCCGGCTGCGACTGGGTGGCCGCGGAACACGCGAAGCACTCCAGCAGGCGAGCGATTCCCCGCTTGTGTCCCAACTCCTGGAAGATATGGATGCTTTCGCGGTAGAGTGCGTGCGATGCGGCATAGTCGCCCTGGTCGCGGGCCAGATTTCCCAGGTCCGCGAGGGAGCCGGCAATTCCCCAGCGATCGCCCAGTTCCCGGAATATCGCCAGACTTTTTTCATATAGAGCACGGGCGCCCGCGGGGTCGCCATGGCTCCGGGCCGCATCGCCCTGATGGTTGAGCGACCATGCCATTCCCGTAGCGTCACCCAGTTCCTGGAAGATCGACAGGCACTCCTCATGGAGGGAGCGTGCCAGAGCATGATCACCCTGCAGGTTGACCACGTTCGCCAGGTTACTGAGAGCACGGGCCACGGCGGTGCGGTCCCCCAGTTCTCTCCAGAGCGCCAGGCTCTCCTCGAAGAGGGAGCGGGATTCCGCGACGTTGCCCCGGTCGCGGGTCGTGACCGCCAGCGCGTTGAGAGAGACGGCGACACCCCAGTCATCTTTTAACTCCCGCGCGATTTTCAGGTTTTCGCGGAACAGTGAGCTGGCAGCTGCCTGGTCGCCCTGCGCGCCGGCCAGGGCGCCAGCGGCGAACAGCGCCCTGGCCCGAGAGAGAGTCGGGGCAGAGGCTGCTTCGAGCTTGAGCACCTTGGCCAGGCGGTCCCGCCCTTCCGCGAAGTGCTCGCGGCCCTCCCAAAAGCGAAAGAGCGCGGCGCCCAGGCGCAGACCCCACTCGGCGTTGCCGGTCTGAATCAGCCAGTTCATGGCCGCATCCAGATTGTCGTGCTCCATCTCGAAGAGATCGAGCCACTCGGCCTGCATGGCGGTAGCGCCAGAGGCGGCGCCCTCTTCTGCCAGGACCAGGCAGTAAGCGGCATGGGCGCGCTTCGTCGCCGCCTCTTCCCCACTGGCCGCGAGATGTTCCAGCCCATACTCGCGGATCGTATCCAGCATCACGAAACGCGATTCCCCTTCCCCGCGCTCGACCCGCTGCAACAGGCTCTTGTCCACCAGCGAAGCCATGCCGTCCAGACCATCCACCTCCAGATCGCCCTGAGTGTTGCACACCGCTTCCACTGCCTCCAGGGTGCAGCCGCTCACAAAAACCGAAAGCCTGCGGAAGAGCCTCTGTTCGCCGGCACTCAGCAGGTCATAGCTCCAGTCGATTGCGCCCCGCAGAGTCTGCTGTCGGGTCGGAAGGTCCCGGGCCCCGCCGGTCAACAATTGCAGCCGGCTTTCGAGACGCGCCTGCATGGCCGCGGGCGAGAGCAGCTTGATGCGGGCCGCTGCCAGTTCGATGGCCAGAGGCAGGCCGTCCAGGCGGGCGCAGATGGTCGCTAACGCCGCCGCATTTTCATGGGTGACCTCAAAGTCAGGCTTGACCGCCTGGGCGCGCTGGACGAACAAAGCCACCGCTGGATAATCCGTCAATCCTTCGACCGGCAGAACGGACCTGGGATCGGGCAGCGCCAGAGGCGGCACCGGGTATTCATGTTCGCCATAAATATGGAGCGGCGCGCGGCTGGTGACGAGCAACCGAAGCTGGGTGCTGCTGGCGAGCAACTCCGCCACCAATGGGGCTTCGGAAACCAGGTGTTCGAAGTTGTCCAGCAACAGAAGGGTGGGCAGGCGCAACGAATTCCGCAAGTGAGCTTTCAGGCTTTCAAGAGGCAACTGGCCACCCGCATCCCGCAGGCCCAGAGTCTGCGCGATTGCCGCCGCGATCAATCTGGGATCGCTCACCGGCGCCAGCGGAACGTAGCAGATACCACCCATGAAATGGCCGGCGAGCGCTTCCGCTACCTGCAGGCCCAGCCGCGTTTTGCCAATGCCTCCGAGGCCGGTGAGGGTGACCAGATGGACGTCGGGTCGAAGCAGCAGTTCTTTGACCGCTTCAACCTCGAGATCACGTCCGATAAATGCGGTACGCGACGTGGGAAGATTGCTCGGACGACTCTCCGGGACCTCCATCGGAAGTTCCGACAGCCGGTCGCGGGTGGCGACCAGGTCCCGCACCAGGTCCCGGGTCGACGAGTAACGCTGCTCGGGCTTCTTGAACAGGCAGCGCTCCACCACCCAGCACAGCGGAGCAGGTGTTTCGGGATTCACCGAGCTGATTGGTTCCAGCTGGTCCCGCAGAATGGCGGCCATGGTTTCCGCCATGCTGTCCCGCTGAAAGGCGGGTTTGCCGGTCAGCATCTCGTACAGAACTAATCCGAAAGAAAACTGGTCGGAGCGGAAGTCCACTTCGAGCCCGGTCGCCTGTTCCGGAGACATGTATTCCAGCGTGCCCATGACCGTCCCCGGAAGAGTTTGCAGGGGACGAGTGTCCAGTGTCTCCGCGCCCGGCCCGGGAGCGAGCTTGGCCACGCCGAAGTCGAGAATCTTGACCAGCCCGTCGCGGGAAACCATGACGTTCTCCGGTTTCAGGTCGCGGTGCACAATGCCGGCGGAATGGGCTTTCGCCAATCCATCCGCAATCTGTGCGGCAATATGAATCACCTGGGGCAGCGGAATGGAGGCAGCCAGCAGATCGCGCAGGGCTTCTCCCTCCACCAGTTCCATCGCGATGTAGCAGGTCCCATCCACTTCGCCGAGTTCGTAGATGGTCACGATATTGGGATGGTTGAGGGCCGAGGCTGATCGCGCCTCCTGCTCGAAGCGCTCGACGCGTCTGGGGTCGCGGTGCAGGTTGCCCGGCAGGATCTTGATGGCGACCTCACGACCCAGGCGGGTGTCGCGTGCGCGATAGACTTCACCCATGCCCCCGGCTCCGAGCGGAGACAGAATTTCGTAAGCGCCAAAGCGCGAGCCCGGCGGGAGCGTGGCCGCTTCCCCGCGCGGTGACGCCGACCCATCCTGCGGGTCTTTTGTTTTTGAGGTTTCACCCCGGAGCATACGTCCCCTTCGGTGCCTTACTATATAGGAGGCTCAAAAGACAAACCGGTAAGCCGCTCCCGGCAGCGGCGTCTGTTATTGAAAGAATATCAAAATCGAGAGGACCCAATGGATCTGAGGTCAGTCCAACAACCGCTGAAGGAGCAATACCGCCGCGAGCCGGGCAGTTCCCGCATAATCCTCAAGGCGAAAGGCAGTGAAACCGCAACCCCGATGGCCTGCTCCGTGGACCTGGGACGCGCCCTCTATCAGGCCGAAGCCCACGCCGGAGTCGGAGGCAGCGGTACGGCGGCCTGCTCCGGCGATCTGCTGCTCGGCGCGCTGGCGGCCTGCGCCCAGATCACCTGCCAGATGGTCGCGACGGCCATGGGGATTCCCACCGAGCACATCGAGGTCACGGTGGAAGGCGACCTCGATCTTTCGGGAACCCTGGGCGTGTCCAAGGAAGTGCCGGTCGGCTTTGAACACATCCGGGTGCGCTTTGATATCCGCGCGCCCCAGGCAACCGCCGAACAATTGGGCCGGCTACGCGAGAAAACCGAGCAGTATTGCGTCGTCATGCAGACCCTGCTGCGACCGCCTGATATGCAGACGCAGTGGGCCTAGCGGCCGTCGTGCCGGAAAGACTGGGGCACCGGGCGGAAGCCGAGGTCGGCGTATTTTGCATGTACAATGGCGCGTTCTGCATATCGCAGGACAGCATCGAGCCTGTAGATTACCTACATGTACAAAGCGCAAGCGTACTTCGCTGGAAATGCAACATTGCCGCCGGCCTTCACTACCATCATGCGGCGTGACCCCTCCGAAGGCGACGTACAGATCTGAGTACCTCGATGAACAAACACTTCCGCTTTTCCGGCAGCAATTTCTCGAAGTTGGAAGAACTCGGAGTCCAGGCCTCTACAGTCCTGCGCCGGGCTGGACTCTCCCAGGGACATGTGCACCAACCCCGCGTGCTGCTGAAGACTGAGGAGCTTTTTGCGCTGTGGCGCGCCATCGGGGAAGTCAGCACCGACCCCGCCATTGGCCTGCTACTCGGCACGGAAAACAGGACTGAGCGATTTCACCCCGTCGGCCTGGCCGCACTCTCATCCGAAAACTTCGGTGCAGCCATCGACCGGATGGCTCGCTACAAACAGCTGACCTGCCCGGAAGAAATCCTGCAGGAGAAGAACGACGACGAGTGGAGCATCCACTTCCGCTGGCTCCTGGCCGATGAGGTCGAGCCCCCAGTCCTGATCGAGTACGCTTTCGCCTGGGTGCTCTCGATCGCCCGCCACGGGACAGGGACGCGCCTGTCGCCGCTGCGCGTGGAGTTCGTACAACCCCGGCCGCATGTGAAAACCATTGAGCGGCACATGGGATGTCGCGTGATCTGCGGGGCTGCCAGAAATGCGATCGTGTTTCGCTCCGCAGACGCTTTGAAACCGTTCGTTACCCGTAATGCCGAGCTTCTGGGAATGCTGGCGCCGCAGTTCGAGGAAGAACTGAAGCAGGAGAACGGCGACGAGGACTTCATCGAGCGCGTCCGGATTGCGGTGCAGCAAAAGCTCACTGGCCGGCGCCCCACCATCGAGGACATCGCCGATGCGCTGCATATCAGTTCCCGTACCTTGCAGCGGCGGTTGCAGGACCTGGGGTCCAGCTTTCAGCGCGTGTTGGAAGATGCCCGGCATCAGCTGGCTCGCCACTATCTCAACAACTCCTTCCTCGAATTGAATGAAGCTGCCTACCTTCTCGGATATGAGGACGGAAACTCTTTCGTTCGCGCCTTCCGCACCTGGGAGGGAGTTCCACCGGCCCGCTGGCGCGAACAACAGCGTGCGCGAGCGGCATCGTAACTGGGCCCAATGGGACAGGAAAAATACTTTATAAGGAGAAGCAATGAAAAAGCGCAAACTTGGAAAAAGCAATCTTGAAGTGTCGGCGATCGGGCTCGGCTGCATGGGAATGAGTTTTGGATATGGCCCGCCGGCGGACAAAGAGGAAATGATCTCGCTGATACGGTCTGCCGTGGAACTTGGCGTGAACTTCTTCGATACCGCCGAAGTGTATGGTCCATTCACCAACGAAGAACTCGTGGGCGAAGCGCTGGCTCCCCTTCGCGAGCAGGTGGTGATTGCCACGAAATTCGGATTCAAGCCGGATCCCAAGGGCGGACCACGCTGGAGCGTTCTGGACAGCAGTCCGAAGCACATCAAGGAAGTTGCCGAGGCCTCACTCAAGCGCCTCAAGACCGATGTCATCGACTTGTTCTATCAGCACCGCGTCGATTCAAATGTACCGATCGAAGACACCGCTGGCGCCGTAAAGGACCTCATTCAGCAAGGCAAGGTGAAACACTTTGGCCTTTCCGAAGCCGGGGCGCAGACCATCCGGCGCGCCCACAAAGTCCAGCCGGTCGCGGCGCTGCAGAGCGAATACTCACTGTGGTGGAGAGAACCTGAAGCCGAAATCATACCGACACTCGAGGAACTGGGAATCGGGTTTGTGCCGTTCAGCCCGCTGGGCAAGGGTTTTCTCACTGGCAAGATCAGCGAAGAAACTCAGTTCGACAAGACCGATTTCCGCAACGTCGTTCCCCGCTTTACGGCGGAGAACCGCAAAGCGAACCAGGCGCTGGTTGATCTGATCGGCAGGTTCGCGAAGGAGCAGAAGGCGACGCCTGCCCAGATCGCGCTGGCATGGCTGCTGGCCCAGAAGCCGTGGATCGTTCCCATCCCGGGCACAACCAAACTGCACCGGCTCGAAGAGAACCTCGGAGCCGCTGCCGTCGAACTCACACCTGACGCTCTCCGGCAGCTGGACACGGCAGCCTCAAAGATTCCGTTGCAAGGCGCGCGGTACCCCGAAGAACTGCAGAAGTTGGTGGACCGCTGAACCACAACCGACGCGAATGGCGCAGGGACATTTGAGCAAGTTCGAGTATGACTCATCTGGCGATTCAGGAGAATCTGGATGGAAAACTTCATGATGAAAAGGTCAGCGACGAACAGTACGGGAATTCTCGATCAAAAGCGAAAGGAGTTACAGGGATGACCAGGGAACCTTCTGCAGCGCAGAAACTGATCGGTGACTTCGATCCCAAGCTGGCTGAGTTAACCGACAACGTGCTGTTCGCCGATGTCTGGGAACGTCCAGGGCTGTCGAAGCGCGATCGTAGTCTGATCACGGTCGCCGCCCTGATCGCTCTGAACCGGCCGGAACAGTTGCGGTCTCACCTCCAACGGGCACGCGCGAATGGCGTCACCAGGGATGAAGTGGTCGAAGTAATCACGCACCTTGCCTTTTATGCCGGATGGCCTAATGCGATAAACGCCATCACTGTCGCCAGGGAAGTATTCCAGTGAGGCGTCGCCGGATCGCGAGCAACTGGCGCCCAAGGAGTCGATGATGAAAAAACTGCTTTCGCTCTGCGCGATCTCTTTGTTCATCGCGATGACCGCAATGACGCTGTCCGGCAGCCAGACTTGCACTGTAAATGATCGCAGCGTAAGTGAGGGCGGCGTAAATAAGGGCATCCGGGGACGGTTCGTCGGGGCGTGGCGATTGGCCTGGCTTGAAGAGGAAGGCCCGGACGGGAAAATTCACCGCGCCGATTGTTCCGGGCTGCTGGTTTACACGCGCGACGGCCACATGTCGGTTCAGGTGATGTATCGGAACCAACCGTCCAAACCGCCAACGGCCGACGCTGCTCCGGTGCAATACGCGCAGGGTGGGTATGAAGCGTCCTTTGGCACGTATGAGGTCAACGAGAGTACTCACACCTTCACCTTCCACGTGGAGGGCGCGCTGGTGCGGACCCTCGTCGGCAAAGATCTGCCACGCGCATTCGAGTTCTCAGGCAAACGGCTCATCGTGAAGTCGACTCGCCCGGAGGAACGCTGGAGGGTTGCCTGGGAGCATTACTAGGCCGCCTCAACAACAGGACACGTCAGAAGGATTTTGTCCCGCGCGCCACGAATTAGGAGGGCACCATGTCAGCGCCAAACGATACTCTCAGAGACCGCCTTTCCCGATTTCGCGAAATCAACATCACTGTGACCGGCAGAAAGTCAGGACGCGCCATCTCCAACCCGGTCTGGTTCGTGTTGGACGAAGATCAACTCTATCTTCTGCCGGTGCAGGGCTCGGATACGCAGTGGTACAAAAACGCCCTGAAGAACCCGTCGATTCGCATTAGCGCGCGCGGTGCGCAGGGCGAGTTCCAGGCTGTTCCCATCACGGACGCGGCGCGCGTCTCGCCTGTGGTCGATAAATTCCGTGAAAAATATGGGGCGAGCGCTGTGAAGAAGTACTATTCCAAGCTTGACGTTGCGGTTCTCGCTCAGACCCGATGAGCGCCATGGCGGTTTGCAAGAAGATTGCCAGCCGCGATTACCATCCCATTTGGTCCATCCGCCCAAGGATAATCGCGCTGTATTTATTCATGCGCTCGGGCCGTCGCCTCAGGGGAGCCGGCAGAATGGCAGCCAGCCGTGCCGCCTGTTGCCGGCCGATATTCGAGGCTGGAGTTTCGTCGTAATAACGGCATGCCGACTCGGCGCCATAAATACCCGGACCCCATTCGACCACATTGAGGTAGATCTCCAGAATGCGCTCCTTGCCGAGGACGAATTCGGCCACCGGTACCAGTGCGGCCTCTGCGCCCTTGCGGAGGATAGAGCGGCCGGTTCCGAAGAACAGGTTTTTTACGAGTTGCTGCGTCAGGGTGGAAGCTCCACGAGTGCGGTCGCCTTCCAGATCGTCCTGGGCAGCGATCTGGATCTCGCGCCAGTCGAATCCGTGGTGCTGGTAGAAGTGCGCGTCCTCGGCGGCGATTACAGCGTGCTGGAGATCGGGCGAGATCTGGCTGAGCGGGATGAACTTGTAGCGTTCGCGATACGGCACGTGGTGAAGCCAGGCCTGCGCGCGGCGCTGGATGTGCACTGCGGTTGTCGGCGGATCGATCCATCGGGCGGCCAGAATAATCAGCGCGGCAAGCGACCAGAGAAGCACCAGGCCGATGACCAGCCATCGAATAAGAGATCGGAGGAGGCCCGTGCGCAGCGCAGTCTTGGCACGTGGGTTCGGCATTTCAGGCACGCTCCAGAATAAGCCTGCCGGCTTGCCACTGGCGGATGATCTTGCACGCGGGAACACAGAGCGCTGCGGTCTGCTCCAGCGCCTCGCGCTCTTTGCGAAGGGTGGGAACGCGGAACTTTTAGTCGATGAAGATTGGTCGGGGCGAGAGGATTTGAACCTCCGACCCCCTGGTCCCGAAGAAACCACAGAAGTGCTATCTCATTGATTCGCTTAGTTTGGCTCTGCGTCACAGACCACGGTTTTACAGGGTTTTCGGCACCTAATTGACCCAAATCTGACCCAAGTTTTTCGCAGGTTTCCAGCCCTCAAAATGGTCAATGCATTATGAAAAAGCGCCCCGGTTCAGAAGGTCGAAGCCGGATGAGGCGCGCCGCCTCCGCCGGGCTGCGCTGTGCAGGGCTTCGCTCCGCTACGGCGGCGCTCGAGAGTAACTGCAGTAGTGTGGCGGTGCGAAAGGACTACAGGAGAGCTAGTCAAATTAGCTGGAGAATGGCATTTTACCTTGAGGGAAAGACAAGCGTCGACACGAATGAGCTTTCCCCCAAGGAGGCAACTCAAATGAGTCACGACGTCAAATATATCGGAATGGACGTGCACAAGGAAGCCATTGTGATCGCCGTCCTGAATGAGAGCGGGAAGCAGGTGATAGAGTCGGTCATCGAAACCAAAGCCAGCAGCATTCTGCAGTTTCTCCACGGTCTACGGGGCGAGCTGCATGTGACCTGGGAAGAAGGAACCTGGGCGGCCTGGCTGTATGATCTTCTGCAACCGCAGGTGCAGCACATGGTGGTGTGCAATCCGCGGCGCAATGCCTTGTTAAAGGAGGGCAGCAAGAGCGACAAGGTGGATGCGCGCAAGCTGGCCGACTTGTTACGCACCGGGATGCTGCGACCGGTCTACCACGGGGAAAACGGACTACGGACGCTACGCGAGTTGGGGCGCAGTTATCAGACCATCAGCAAAGATTTGACGCGAGTGATGAATCGCCTGAAGGCGCTGTATCGCGGTTGGGGCATTGCTTGTGCCGGCACCCAGGTTTATGCTGCGCGCTCTCGCGAGGAAAAGAGTGGGTGAAAAAATGATGAAAGAGATCTTCAAGAGCGCGGCCACCCGGGCCAGCTGTGGCAGGGGACCGTTCTACGATTTCTACGCGGCTTTGCTGGCCAAGGGCATGAAGCCGGAGATGGCGCGTCTGACACTCGCGCGCAAGATCGCGGCCATTACCTTGACACTTTGGAAAAGGGAGGAACGTTTCGACGCCGAACAACTGAAGACGCAAGCAGCTTGAGCATCGAATAGAACCCAGGTGATCTCCCAAGGTTTTCATGCCTCGGTGGTAGCCAATCGGTTCTTGCGATGCTCCGGTTCGAGGGAGAGTATCCATACACTCATTCAGGCACTCTGTGTGGCTGTAGTCCAGCACCGAGTCTCCGGGTCAATCCTATGCCCCCTCGGATAACCGAAAAAAGCTATAGGCCTCGAGCCTCACATAGGATCATGGTTGGCACTTAAGCCAACGCTTAGCTTGCGTAGCTTCGGAACCAAACGGCGTCGTGCGCCACTGACTTCATGAAACCGTCGAGTTGGGACAAGCAACTGGGGTTGGCATCGCCACGGGAAAATGCGGCGAGCCAAAGCGACCAAACCAATAACCCCTCTAAGAATGAGGTGAGGAATGAGGTGGGGCTGGATGTAAGTCACCACGCCCGCATCTCTCAGAGGGGCGGGGAGATACTTTTTTCCTTGACATCCTTTTTCATAGGATGAGCGTAATCGCGATGTTGCAACACTGACATGAATTAAGGTAGGTGTCTAACCAAACCCCAACTTAGCGAGTAGCGCGATGGCCACAAAAAGCACGAGTGCAGAAGCCACCAAAGCCGCAGTGAGCCGCCAGAAACTGGCCCCAACGATTGTGCAGCGAACCCACCCTTGGAAGAGCCGCTCCCAAACCATGAAGTTGCTTTTCGGGAACCTTAAGCGAGTCGCTCCCAGTAAAACCTTCTCAGAGAAAGCCTTGAATGCAGTCGTAGTGCGGCTTCATGCCTCCAAGCAACGCGCTGTCACACGGCAGTTTAGATTCGCCGAGCACGACTCGCGTGCAGTGCCTCGGCGTTTGGAGCAGTTTTGCCCGAGATTACCACTCAGGTACTGTGTGCAATTGTGTATGACCTATTTTGACCATCCGAGCCAGATCCCTTAGCCGTATGATTTAGCCTCTTTTTCAAGAGTGGAGAGCAACATTTCCACGTGAATTGATCGGTCAAAGAGGCAAATGACGAATAAGCGTTCTCTTGGTTTGAGTTCCACAGAGTTCCGCCAAAAATTCCGTGGCGGAATGAGTGTGCGGACCTACCGAGACAACGAGATCGTTTTTTCGCAAGCGGACAAAGCCGACGCTGTGTTCTACATCCAGAGCGGCACCGTGAAGCTCACGATGGCCGCAACGCGTCGCAAAAAAGCGATAATCGCCATCCTCCTGCGAGGTAGCTTTTTTGGCGAAGGATGTCTGGGAGGACAATCTCTGCGGATGTACACGGCGAGATCAATTGGGCCTTCCAATATCACTCGCTTGGAGAAGGAGAGCACGCTTCGCACGCTCAAGCGCGACCCCAAGTTTGCGGCGTTGCTCAATGCATATCTCCTTTCCCGCATTATTCGAGTCGAGGAAGACCTGGCAGATCAATTCTTCAATTTCAGCGAAAAGCGACTGGCACGGGTTCTGTTGTTGTTTGGGCAAATAACCAAGGAATCGAAGCCGGAAAATCCCCTGAAGGTGAGCCAAGCAACCCTGGCGGAGATGGTTGGTACCACCCGCGCAAGGGTTAGTAAATTTATGAGTGCGTTCAAGAAGAAAGGCTTCGTCCAGTACAACGGAGGTTTGCAAATAAATAGCGCACTTATCAGCGCCTTTCTGCAAAATCGGCCCATGTCGGTTGTTAGGAGAGCGTAGACCGCTTCAGGAACTGGTTTAGTTGACCACTTTTTTTACCTGGGGTTTGCGATGAAAAAGGAACTCAGCCCAAAACAGATACTCGCCATCCGCTGTCCGACTTGCGGAGCTGCTCCGGGAGAGAAGTGTGAACTTAACACTGGCCAAGCTCGCAACAATCCGCATCTAGACCGCCGATGGATAGCAAAAGACTAGCCGCCCACCACTTTTACAACGACGCCGGAGCGATTTCCGGAAAGTGTTGAAATCAGGCGTTAGCACAAGCTTGCGCCGTTTGTTCGCCGCCCCCCCCCCCCCGGTCAATGAGATCCCGGTAGGGATATCACTCGCGTGATACCCCCCGGACGGTCCCGGACGGGCGCTTGTTAGCGCATCCGGTTCTTATCTCGGATGACGGGCGGCGAAGCGCACTGCGGGATAGGGATGGAGCACACACGGTTGGGGTAACCAGCGTTCGCCCAGCGCCATCATCCGGGTCCACGAGAGGTGACGCTGCTGGCTCCGTCGACGAAGACTGTGCCACCAGAGCGCCCGCACTCGTTTCCGAAAGATGGCTAAGCTATCGAGGTTCCCAGGTACCGCGTAGTAGTTGAAGTAACCCCGCACGACCGATTTGAGCCATCCTCCCGTTTCAGGCACCGGATCATGCATGCGCCGGCGAAGCTCCTGCTTGAGGTTTCGCAGCTTAGCTCGCATTCGCTTGCGGATCGTTGTGCGCCGCACGGTGAATCGCCCGAGCCTGTTCTTCCCACTAATATGTTGGAAGCCCAGGAAATCGAACGTCTCGGGTTTCCCTTCTCCTCTACGTTTCCGGTTCTCTTCGGCAAACCTGCCGAACTCGATCCGGCGCGTCTTGTCTGGATGTAACTCCAGTCCAAACTTGGCCAATCGCTCTTGCAAGTTTTCTAGAAAGCGATCCGCGTCTGTCTGATACTGAAAGCCCAGAATCGTGTCATCGGCGTATCTGATGACCACGACCTCGCCTTGCGCCCACTTCTGGCGCCAGACGTTTACCCAGAGATCGAAACTGTAGTGCAGGTACACGTTGGCGAGTAACGGTGAAACCACCGAGCCCTGCGGCGTACCCGTCTGCGGTTCCGACCATTGGCCTTCCTCCATCACTCCAGCCTTTAACCATTTTCGAATGAGCCGCAGTATGCGAGGATCGGCCACGCGATGCTCCATGAACTGGATCATCCAGCTCTTGTCGAGGTTATCGAAAAAGCCGCGGATGTCCGCGTCCAATATGTAGTTCACCTTCTTCTTCAGCAGCGCATACGACAACGCATCCAGCGCATCATGCTGGCTACGCCCCGGGCGAAACCCATACGAGAATCCCAGAAAGTCTTCCTCGTAAATCTGGTTGAGGATGGTGACCACGGCCTGTTGGACGACTTTGTCTTCCAGGGCCGCGACCCCCAATGGACGTTGCCGCCCATCTTCTTTCTGTATGTACACTCTTCTCGAAGGCAGCGCCCGATACGCTCCACGATGAACCCGTCCGTGAAGTTCGACGAGTCGATCCTCTAAGCCGGACTCATACTCCTGCCACGTGACTCCGTCCACTCCCGGTGCGGCTTTCTTCTTCAACGAGTAAAAGCTTTCCCGGAGTAGATCGATAGGCAGGTGGTGGAGCAAGGTGGTGAACTTCATCTCCTTGTGTTCCCGTGCTGCTTTCCGCACGCCTGCCAACCCTTGGGACACGCCCTTCCCGCTCTGCGTCGGGTACGTGTTAGATTGACCGGCGTTCTCCTTGATCAGCGGCCTTCCCTCCCCACTCTCCGCCGACATTCTCGTGTCTTTGTTCGAATGGTTCATCGGTAGTACACCGCTGTGTGACTCCTCGCAGACGTACACGCGGGCCGTATGGCCTAAGCCTTCACCCGCCGACCTGCGGCTTGCTTCCCCGCAGGTGCCTCCGAGGTCTCCCGGTTCTCGTGCATGAAGTTTCTAGGCGTGCAGTGGGGTCTTCGACTACGCCGGACTGAGCGGAAACTCGCGCTATCGCTCCCACCCATGTTGCCTTCCGCCATTACAAGAGCGTCGGCGTCCAGATTGCATCTTTTCGGAGCTCAATACCCACCCCACCTATTCCCCTGTTTACGCTTCGTCGTGCACCTCGCGATGCCCTACGCAAAACTCGGGGCCGAGTGGATCGCTAGTCCTTTCTCGTGAGGCTTCTTCCTCCCCTGCTTCATGCCGGTTTAGCCCGGCGCACTGAAATCGCGATTTTTCGTCAAGTGATGGGCGACAATCAGAACTCCCGGGCAACGACAATTAGAATTCCCGATCAGCGACAATAGCCAAGCTCTGTGGTTTGTATTCTTGGCGACATCAAAATTTGGTGACAGACAAGCAGGTGAGGAGGTTGTTTGCCTTGGGGAAAGTGGAAACGAGTCTGGAAACAGCGGCGGCCAAAGCGGGCATGGATGCTAAGACGGCGCGCAAGTATCGCCGGCTGGGGCGAGTGCCGAGCGAGTTGACGCCCGGGTCACGGTGGCGGACACGAGAGGATTCCTTTGCGGAGGTCTGGGAAGAAGTACAGAGCCTGCTGGAGGTGAACCCTGGGCTGGAAGCGAAGACGATCTTTGAGTATCTGCAGCGACGTTATGCCGGGCGATTTGCCGATGGGCAGTTGCGGACGCTGCAGCGACGAGTGAAGGTATGGCGAGCGACGGAAGGACCAGTGAAGGAAGTGTTCTTCGCCCAGCGCCACCACCCTGGGAGGCTGAGCGCTTCCGACTTCACGCACATGAGTGAGCTGGGGATCACGATCCAGGGGCAGAGCTTTCCGCACCTGATCTATCACCTGGTGCTGACATACTCGAACTGGGAATCGGCCACCGTGTGTTTTTCGGAGAGCTTCGAAAGCCTGTGTGAAGGATTTCAGAATGCAGTATGGGAGCTGGGGAAAGTGCCGCAGCGGCACCGAACCGATCGGCTGTCGACGGCGGTGAACAATATGACCACGCCCGCGGAGTTCACCGAACGCTACGCCGCCCTGCTGCGTTATTACGGCGTGGAGGGGGAGAAGATCCAGGCGGGGCAAGGGCATGAGAACGGCGATGTGGAACAACGACATCATCGATTGAAACGAGCCATGGCGCAGGAGTTGATGCTGCGTGGGAGCAAGGACTTTGTCAGCGTGGAGGACTACCAGGAGTTGGTGAAGGGATTGTTGGCACGATTGAATGCAGGACGAAAGGCGCGCTTGGCAGAAGAGATCGCGGTGATGAAGGAGTTGCCGGAGCGACGCTTGGAGTCGTGCAAGCGGGAGCGGGTGAAGGTGGACTCGGGCAGTCTGATCTATACGGACCGAAATGTGTACTCGGTGCCCAGCCGGCTGATCGGCGAGCAGGTAGAAGCGCGGTTGTACATGGAGCGGGTGGAGATCTGGTACGGCCAGAAGAAGGTGGAAGAGATGCCACGGTTGCGTGGGCGGAACAGACACCGGGTGGACTATCGCCACATCATCGACTGGCTGGTGAGAAAGCCGGGGGCATTGGAGAACTATCGCTACCGGGACGAGTTGTTTCCGACGAGCCGATTTCGCATGGCCTTTGATGAACTGAAGGACAAGTTGGGTCCGCGGGGGAGCAAGGAATACCTGGCGATCCTGGAACTGGCGGCGAAGGAGAGCGAGGCGAAAGTGGATGAAGCCCTACGCGGGCTACTGGAAAAAGGTGAAGGTTGGGTGAGGGCGGAGGCGGTGCGCGAGAGGCTGAGGGCAGAGCGGAAGGGGAGCATTCGCGATGTGCAAGTAGCCAGCGTGGACCTGCGGTTGTTTGATGAACTCTGTGGGAGTGGAGAGATGCTGCAATGAATGGGGAGATGGGCCAGGTGAGAACAGCGCTCGTGGAAAATCTGAAAGAGCTGCATCTGCCGGCGATGCGAGGCTGCTTTGAGGAAACGGCGCGGCGAGCGGAAAAGGAAACGCTGAGTTATGAGCGGTACCTGCTGGAGCTGGCGCAGCGAGAGTGTGAGGAGCGGCGCCGGAAGCGGATCGGAAAGCTGCTCAAGGAATCCGGACTGCCGCTGGAGAAATCCCTGGCGAACTTCGACGGCAAGCGATTGCCGGTGAAGGTAAGTCGACAGATGAAAGTGCTGTTGGAGGGAGGGTTCCTGGACCGCAAAGAGAATTTACTGATCTTCGGGAATCCTGGCGCGGGGAAGAGCCATCTTCTGTGTGCCATTGCGCAAGAGATGATCGCGGTGCGGGGGAGAAAGATCAAGTACGCCACCTGTCCATTGCTGGTGCAAGATCTGCTGGCCGCGAAGCGGGATCTGCGGTTAGGCAAGGAGATCAAGAAGCTGGCGAAGTACGACGGTCTCATCATCGACGAGATGGGGTATGTGCAGCAAAGTCGAGAGGAGATGGAGGTAGTGTTCACGCTGTTGGCGGAGCGTTATGAACGCAGCAGCGTGCTGTTGACGAGCAACCTACCGTTTTCGAAATGGGAAGGAATTTTCAAAGACGCGATGACGACAGCGGCCGCGATCGATCGCCTGGTCCATCACTGCGTAATCCTGGAACTGAACATCCCGAGTTACCGCATGGAACAAGCCAAGAAGAATCGAGACGCTGGCTTGGAGTCCGCAGAAGCTAAGTGACGATCCATGTTTTTTTCAGCAACAAAAACGCGGCGGCCGCTGGGCTGTGGAAAAAGCCGGGCGGTGGAAAGCGAGGAAAACCAAAAGCAGGTTTCCCTCGCTTCCCACCGCCCTTGGAAATCCCGCAAAACCCGCGGGATTCCCACTTTTCCCACAGCCCCGACTGCTGCTGGTATCTCTCAAACAAGATCGGGAAATCTAATTGTCGTTGACCGGAAAGAATGCTTGACGCCGGACAGTCAAGTACGGATTCGATGGGGTCCAGATAGAGAGGACAGAAGGTCGACCGTCCCCTAAGCGGAAGATTACTTCAGCAAAGTGATGCTCACCAGACACCCGTCTAGGTATACGTTTCCGTCAGTTCCACGCTGAAACACCAAGGTTGTCGGAGCTTCTGGAAGTTCATGAGCCTCCACCCAATATGCAAAATAGAAGTCGAGCTCCGGCCCGAATCCTTGCTCTCTATCAGACAGTACGCGAGTTACAACCGCCAGCCGCTCTTGCGAAGGGTTGTCGGACAATATATTGAAGTTGAAACGTTGCCCTATCTTAATTTCAGATTGCATTCGAACTCCTAGGACATATTTGTTGAGCTTCGATTGATCGAAACAGGCGACTGCATTCAGAACGCGCGCGTGCTCCGACGTATAGGCCGACCACCACTTCATAGGTAGGCAATATTAATGCGCCCAGTGCTACGTCAGTTGTTGAACCTGGCGATTGCACTCACAACCTCGATCACTGTTGATTCGCTAACGGACTCAAACCGACCCAAATCCGCCGGTAAATTATTGAAACGACGGAAACGAGAGTTGGTCCCGAAGCAACAACAGAAACACTATCTCATTGATTTGCTTAGCATGGTTCTGCGTCACAGACCACGGTTTTGCCCCATTTTCGGCACCTAATTGACCCAAATTTGACCCAAGTTGCCGGACCAGCGGGAGTAATGGTGACGATGCGTACGATCCCTGAGAATCCCAAGTTAAAGCATCACACGCCCACTTGGGGTGGCCTCCAGTGGGATTTAGTTGGCAGCCTATGCGTGAGGCGCAGGGTCAGCCTGGCGGGAACGGATGTCGAGTTTCGCCACGATTGAAGCCCATATATAACTCAACGGCATGCCGTTTTGGTGAGAGCTTCATCTTCCCCGGCGGACGTAGCAGGCCATTGGCAGAAGGAAGTATCGCCTAGGTGCTCGACAACCGCCCGCAGGCGGTTCTCTAAATTCTTAATCTCGCGCTCGGGCAACCGTTTGGCCGAGGACGGTGAGCACTCTTGCTCAGAAGATCAGCACGGCCATTGCTAAGCTCGATACGGAACACAAAGGATGGTCAGAATGAATAGCACAACAGCAGTGAAAGATCCTGTGTGCGGCATGGACGTAGAAACGGCTACCGCCGCTGGACGAACCGAGCATAAAGGGCAGACCTACTACTTCTGCAGTTCCAATTGCAAAGCCAAATTTGACGTTAATCCGGAGCAATACCTGGGCAAGTCTGCGGGAACGCCAAAGAGCGGCCATGGCTGCTGCAGCTAAATCCAGATGACTGGGACCTGTGCGAACAGGCCGGACGCACCTGATGAAATCGTAGACGGGATTAGTCGCGCCTCGGTCGTGTTGATCTCCCTCTCTTCGCAAAAGATCGTTCCAGACACGGACGCAGCTTGTCCGGCCGCTCTGTCGCCTGCATAAAGCCGCAGTTAAGCGGTTACGTTCGGATAGACGGCACCTTGTCCTGGGCAGCCCGGGGGAGAAGTCATGTTCCTCGCGAGCTAAATCGGGGCCTTGGGGTGGTCGTAGCGAAAACGAAAGGATTCTATGATGAACCATGCATACGGATGGATGGGCGGAGGGATGTGGATTTGGACGGTGATCGGCGTACTCTTGGTGGTACTGCTGGTTGTCGCGATTAATAAGCTGTCCAAGAAATAGCGCGGACGTTCACGACGCGCCTGTGAAGTGAACGGTTGAGCACGAGGTAAATCCATGCTGGTCAAAATATCCACAAACAAAACCGTGAGTGAAGTTGCGGCTGCCTTGCATGCTGCCGTCCAGGCCAATCACTTTGGCGTCATGCAGGTTCATAACCTCAAAGAGACCATGGCTAAGAAGGGCGTGGAGTTCAAGAAGGAATGCCTCATTTTCGAGGTCTGTCAGCCGCAACAAGCGAAGAAGGTTCTCGAACAAAACATGAGCGTGTCGACCGCGCTGCCATGCCGAATCTCCGTTTACGAGGAGGGCGGTAAAGCCGTCCTGGCCACGTTGAAGCCCACCACTCTTTTGGCGATGTTCAACTCGCCGCAACTTGAGGGCGTGGCGCAGGAAGTGGAGGACACGATTGTGAAAATCATGAACGATGCGGCGTCCGGTTAATTCGCTGACCGTTAGGATCGTCGAGACACAAAACCCACGGGGATCAAAATGCTTGATGGCGTGATGCTTCTGTGGTTCCTTCTTACCGCACTCTCGCTGTTGTATGTGATGATTGATATTCGTGCCACGCCGGAATCGCCGGTCCTCAAGTGGGGGTTCATACTACTCACCGCGTACACGGGGCCACTGGGTGCATTTTTGTATGTATTAGGTTGTCGCGAACCACTACCTGGGCTGCACGAACGCTACGTCGCTACACGTTGGAGACAGGTTTTAGGTTCGACGATGCATTGTGTAGCCGGCGATGGCGTGGGCATCTTGGCGGGCGCGGTCATCGCCAGCGTATTCCATTTATCCAAAAGTGCAGATATTGGGCTGGAGTACGCTTTGGGCTTCGGCTTCGGATGGAGTGTCTTCCAGTCTCTGTTCATGCGCGGCATGGCGGGTGGTTCATATATGCGAGCGCTCTCCAGCACTTTCTTTCCGGAGTTGCTGTCTATGAACTGCCTCATGGCCGGCATGGTGCCTGCGATGACTTTGGCAATGAAAAGTGCTCCCGGCAGCCACCATCCATCTGGACCGACGTTCTGGTTCATTATGTCCATGGCCCTGCTTGTTGGGTTCATCACCGCGTATCCCATGAATTGGTGGTTGGTATCCCGACACATGAAGCACGGCATGATGACGGTGCGACCCTTGGGCGAGTCTGTAAACAGGGGGGCGCGTAAAACCATGCACGACGATCACTCGCCCAGCGAGCACACTGGCGGCGCGCAACCAACGAGCAAGCCCCCGATGGACGATGATGCAAAATCGGTATCAAGCAGCGTCCTCACTTGGATGACGATCCTTTCGTTTGTGATATTTGGGTTGGGGCTATCGATCTCTGTTATTTTTGGCGGCTTATAACATATTTAAAGAGTGCATTCGGCGATACATCGAGCTGGATTCGCGAGAGCCCTGCGAGTATCTGTTCAGGCTTGCTCCGCTGCCGGCTGTTTTGTCAAAGTGCCGTGCCGCAGCGCGCGGCGCTTCATCAAGAAGAAAAAGACCGGGACCAGGATCAACACGTGAATGGTCGATGTAATCATCCCGCCCACGATAGGCGCGGCGATCGGTTTCATGACGTCCGATCCGATGCCTGACTCCCACAAGATCGGCGCAAGACTCAGAATCACGGCGGTCACGGTCATCAGCTTGGGACGCAGTCTCTGAACCGCGCCTTCGATCGCTGCTTGCTCCACGTCGTCATCGGTCATGGGCGTTCCTATGGCGAGCCGATGCTGAAGTGCTTCGTGTAAATACACGACCATCACCACGCCGGTTTCGACGGCAATACCGAATAGGGCGATGTATCCGACCCAAACCGCGACGCTGAAGTTGTATCCCAGCAACCATTGCAGGATGAGTCCACCAGACATGGCATAGACGGTCGGAAAGATCAGCACCGCTGCCTCGGCCGCGGACTTGAAGACCGTGTAGAGCAACAGGAAGATGGCGAAGAACACGATCGGCAGGATAAGCTTCAGCCGAGCTTTCGCGTGCAGTTCGAACTCATACTCGCCCGCCCAGCGATAGGTGTAGCCTGCTGGCAAATTCAGCTTGCTCCGCAACAACTTGTCTGCCTGGTTCACGAACCCGCCGTAATCCTTCGTTTTCAAATCAAGATAAACGTAGCCGGTGAGGGCGCCGTCTTCATCGCGAATCATGGCCGGTCCCCGCGAAAAAGAAAGCCTCGCTATTTCACCGAGGGGGATCTGCGCTCCTGACGGCGTAGCGACGAGGGCGTGGCCCAAGGCTTCGGGATCGCTACGGAAATCTCGCTCGTAGCGGACATTAATTGGAAATCGCTCGCGGCCCTCGATATTCTGAGCGACATTTGCGCCTCCGATGGCCGAGGTAATGACCCGCTGCACGTCTCCCACGGTCAGCCCGTATCGTGCCGCTTCGGGTCGGTTCACCTCTACGTTCAGGTAAAACCCCTGCGACACTCGCTCTGCGAATACCGAACTGGTCGCAGGTATGCCGGTAAGAATCTGTTGCATTCGTGCGCCGATATCCTGAATCTGCGCCAGATCGGGCCCCTGGATCTTCAGACCAAGTGGGGTTTTGATGCCCGTGAGTTCCATGTCGAGCCGGTTTCGCACCGGCATGGTCCAGGTATTGGTCAGACCGGGGAATTGGAGCTTGGCATCCATTTCTGCGATCAGCTTTTCATACGTTATACCCGGCCGCCATTTCTCCTGAGGTTTCAACATGATGGTGGTGTCGTACATGTCGAGGGGCGCATTGTCGGTAGCGCTATCAGAGCGGCCCACCGTCCCGAACACACTTTTCACCTCGGGAAAGGAGCGGATGATACGGTCCTGCTCCTGCATCAGCAACGCCGCCTGCTGAATGGAAATCCCGGGCAGTGCAGTCGGCATGTACAGGGCTGATCCCTCATACAAAGCAGGCATGAATTGGCTGCCGAGTCTGAAATACAACGGAAT
This sequence comes from Terriglobia bacterium, assembly GCA_963752375.1. Taxonomy (GTDB): domain Bacteria; phylum Acidobacteriota; class Terriglobia; order Terriglobales; family Acidobacteriaceae; genus JAIQFF01. The sequence goes on along the minus strand of CAVVYF010000027.1, from coordinate 11,279 downwards.
AGTCACCGCCAGAAAGATCAGGTTGATGGCGATCAGCAATTTCCAGTGCCGCAGACACCATCGCAAAACCGGGAGATATATGGCTTGGGTCACTCGTGCCGCGGGATTCTGTGATTCGGGACGCAACCGGCCGCGAATGAACAGCGGCATGAGCACCGGGACGAGCGTGATCGAAAGTAGCGAGGAAAAGGCCAACGCCGACGTCTTGGTCCAGGCCAAGGGACGAAACATTCGGCCTTCTTGCGCCTCCAGCAAGAACACGGGAAGGAACGACACCAGAATGATGATCAGCGAATAGAACAACGCAGGGCCAACCTGTTTTGCCGCTCGCAGCAAAATGACTCTACGTTCATGGGAGCTGAGCTTCTCCGTGTGCTCGCCGGGAGCAAGGCCGCTGCGTTCCGCCAGATGCTTGTAACCATTCTCGACCATCACGATAGCGGCATCGATCAACACTCCAATCCCCAAAGCCAGCCCGCCCAACGACATCACATTGGAACTCACGTTGAGGTAGTACATGGGAATGAAGGCCGCCAGTACCGCGATCGGCAGCGTGATAATAGGCACCAACGCCGAGCGTAGATGGAACAGGAAGGCTATGCATACGAAGCTGACGATGATGGCTTCGATGATCAGATCCCGCTTCAGCGTCTTGATGGATTCATTGATCAGCCATGAGCGGTCATAGCCCGTAACAATCTCCACTCCGGGAGGAAGCGAGGGTGCGATCTCATGTAGCTTGGCTTTCACACCGCTGATCACGTCAAGCGCGTTCATGCCGAAACGCATCACCACAATTCCGCCGACAGCCTCCCCTTCGCCCTGCCAGTCGGCCGCCCCGCGGCGTACCTCCGGTCCGAAATCCACGCTGCCCAGGTCGCGCAGCAGCACCGAGGTTCCATTTTTTGTCGCGACTGGAACGTTCTCCAGGTCGGCCACGGACCGCAGGTAGCCTAGGCCCCTCACCATGTACTCGGCACCATTCATTTCGAGGACATTGCCGCCAACTTCGTTGGTGCTATCGCGCACGCGCTCGATTACGGTGGAGACAGGAATGCCATACGAAAACAGCTTGTTGGGATCGAGCTTTACCTGGTATTGGCGGACGTAACCGCCGATGGTTGCGACCTCGGCCACGCCCGGCACGGTCTCCAGTTGGTAGCGGAGATACCAGTCCTGTAAGGCCCGCAGATCGGCCAGACTCTTGTTGTGAGTGCGATCGATAACCGCGTACTCATACACCCAGCCGGCGCCGGTGGCGTCGGGTCCGATGGCGGGATGAACGTCCGCTGGCAGCCGTCCCCCGATCTGCTGCAGGTATTCCGTGACCCGCGAACGCGCCCAGTAAAGATCCGTTCCGTCTTCAAATACGACGAAAACGTACGAATCCCCAAACATGGTCTGCGCACGCACGGACTTAACATGAGGTGCTGACAGCAACGTGGTGACGATTGGGTAAGTGACCTGGTCCTCGATGACATTGGGTGGCTCACCCGCCCATTCGGTGTGAATCACCACCTGTACGTCGCTGATGTCGGGAAGCGCGTCCAATGGAGCGTGGCGCAGACTCCACACACCCGCTACAGTGAGCAGCGCCACCCCAGTAAAGACCAGAAAGCGATTTTGTTCACACCACTCAATTATTCGGGAGATCATCACATGCCTCCCGAGGCGCTCACGCTGAGTTGTTTGGTTGCAATTGTCTGACCGCCACGTGTCACCATTACCGTGATTTGCCAGGTGCCCGCGGTCTGCAGTTCCAGAGGGCCCTCGTAAACGCCATCTCCTTTTTCCTGGAGTGTGCCGACGCTTCGCACAGCGGCCATACCCATCGCCGGCATGGCTGCCATGAAGAAGGTCGCGGTCACTTCCGCCCCAGCGACAGGTTTGCCGTCCGAGCTGGTGAGCTTCACTCGGACAGAGTTCGCTCCTTTATGTGGCGGTGATGGATCCGTGCTGAAGTCAACAACAATGCGCTCGGCAGGCGCATTCATCGCCGCTGCCGCTCCGGCACCCGGCGGAGGAGGTGTGAACGACCCAATCGCCGCCTGCAGTTGCGATTCTGAATCCACAAGGAAATTGGCCGAGCTGACGATGCGCTCGTTAACCTTCAAACCCGTCAGGACGACCACGTGATCATCGAGCCGGGGGCCTACCTCGATCTCACGCGGTTCAAGATAACCCTCCCCGTGATCGATAAAAGCGATTTGCTGTGTGCCGGAATGCAACACGCCGGAAGCAGGAATGACAATTTGACGGCCTAACGGAACCGCGATGCTGACGTTGACGTACATGCCAGGCTTGAGTGAAATTCCCGGATTGTTGAAAACGAAGCGCACCGGTACGGTGCGAGTCGTGAGGTCGACCTGAGGGAGTACTTGATCAATGCGTCCTTTAAACGCACGTCCTGGATAGGTATCAAGCGTTATCTTGGCGGGCATTCCTGGTTTCAGGGCTCCGACGCCGGTCTGAAATACGTTGGCGTTTACCCAAACCGTGGAAAGATCTGCGATGGTGTAGAGCTTCGTTTCCGCTTGCGCGTACTGATTGGGAAGGGCGTTAAATTCCGTGATATAGCCGGATGCAGGGGAATCAATGGTCACGTCGTGCTGCACTGTGCCCGTTTGCTCCAGTCTGGTGATCTCGGTCGGCGGCACACCAAATTGGCGCAAACGATCAGCAGCGGCCTGGAGAAGCCAACCGCTTTCGTGGGCTGCCGTGCCATGGGCATCCCTCGCGAACGACTGCTGGTTTTGCTTGGCCAATAGATACTCTTGCTCGGTACTCACCAAGTCCGGACTGTAGATTGTGAACAACGGCTGTCCCTTTCGTACGAACTGGTATGTGGCGTTGGCAAAAACCTTCTGGATCCAGCCTGGGAATCGGGTTTGCACATAGGCGAGCTGCCTCTGATTCATGTCAACATTGCCCGGCACCCGAAGCTCGTTGCTGACATTTCGCAGCTCAACCAGCGCAGTCTTGACCCCAATGGCTTGCATGCGCTGCGGAGACAGTTGCACGGGAGTGAGGGATGCAGATGCCCCGGAAGAAGGGGCGCTGCTAGTCGGCGGTTGCTTTGGGACATCAGGGCCCTTGGCCACTACCGGACTGGCATCCTCGGTCGCGGGAGCAAGGTAAGTGCGTCCCCAGATGACATACGCAAGCGTGCCTGCCAACGCAAGGCAAATTACCGCGCTACCCACAAAGGCTTGCTTATAAGTGCGTTCGCTCATTTCGTCACCTCCGGAGTATTGGGTAGTTCCGTCTTGTCAATTGGAGCTCCGACCGCGAATTCCAAGTCCGCGAATCGGGTTTCGAAGTCTGCCATGGCCTGGAAGTATGCGAGGTCGATGTCCACAACCGTCATCTGGCTATCGAGCAAGTTGAGAAAGTCGGTGCGATCGTTTTCGTAGGCGATGATCGTTGAGCGCAGAGTGGCCTCAGCTTGTGGCTGCAGCAAATCCTTATAAAGGCCCGCAAGCCTCTTAGCAGACCGCACCTGTGCCAGAGCTTCCTGAATTTGACCAAAAGCAGAGTTCCGCAAAGCGGCAAGCTCGGCGTCTTGCTCGCTGACCGCGGCCCGGGCCTCAGAAATTTCGGCGTCGTGCTTGTGCCGGTTCAACCAGGGCAGGTTGATCGAGCCTTCCACCATGTAGTTGTTGCGGGTATTCGAGCCGCTCGGCATGAGCATGTAGCCCGCTGAAACGGTCAAATCGGGGGTGTAACTCTTGTCTTCCAGCGCTTGTTGCTGATGGCTCTTCTCCAGGGCGGCTTGCGCCTGAGCCAGGTCGGGCCGCGAGGCCAAGGCCAGCTTTTCCAGTGCTTCTGTCCCCGGCAGGTGCTTTGGAATACCGTAGTCTCCTCGAACGTTGATAGTTTCAGCCGGGTCGCGCCCCAGTAGTGTGTTCAGACGAGCGCGGGCAACTTCGGCGTCCTGCTCGAAGTGAATCATGTGCTCGGCCAGGCGGGTAAGTTCCACTTGTGCCTTCAGGATGTCCTGCTGGGGCACTTTCCCGACCGTGTATTTGATCCGGGCCGCCTCCACTGCCTGCCGCGCGATGGCTACGTGCTCATCGTGGATTCGAAGCTCATCTTGGGTTCGCAGGAGGTCGTAGAATGCTTTGCGCACCCGCACCCGAACATCGAGCCGCATGTTATCGAGCGCCGCCTTGGTTTCGGCGACGTCGCTTCGGGCAACGTCGGTGCGTAATCCACGTTTTCCGAAACCCGGAAACGCCTGGCTCACCATGAACATGTTTTGCGCCCCGTTGTAATCCCAGGGTCGGCGGAGTGGCACTCCCCAGCCTCGATAACCAAGCATCGGGTCATCAAGCGCGCCGGCTGCGGGCACGTGGGCTTCAACCACAGCCAACCGCCGAGTCGCGACCCGAATGTCCGGGTTGCCGACCAGCACCATTTGCTCGATCTCTTCAAGGGTGAGGACAGGACCGGATGCGGCGGAATGCTGGTGCTGCGGCAACAATGCATCTGCAGCAGGAAAAGGGTCCTCGGCTGCAGCACTCAGCGCGCACGCGCACACCAAAAACAGTGCGTATAGAACTCTCATAATTCTCTCCGTCGGTAGAAAGACACTTCGGGCTTACGCCCAAAAACAAACGAGGGGACGGAGATCTGCCTAGACTCTCAGGACAGTTGTGTCAGGTAGGTATTCAGTTGGTGGATGGTGGGGAGTGTTCTTGTGAAACCAGTCCGAGCCCTGTGGCGATATTGGAACAGGGAGCGCCGTAACTAGTTGTAGTACCGGACCAGCTTGCCGGTTGTTTGTCACAACCATTGTGGTGCCTGGTCGAACTTCCGTCTTGCAGCAAGAGTGCGACTGCGGCATGTTCGCCGAACCGCACATCTGGGCCATATGCTTGCAGCATTCCCGCTCTGGAGCTGTCATCGCTCTGTCTGGGATCATGCACGCCAACAGCGGCGCAGCAGTCCAGCAGATCACCAGGAAAGCTACGGCAATGGCGGCAGAACGTCGCATGATGTGAGTCTAGGACGACACCGTCTCCGCCGCAAGTGATCCCAATCACAGTGCTGAGTGACCGGGGCCTCGCGACTCCAGCCCCTCCCGAGTTCAGTTCCGCCTACGGAAATAGCCATTCTGACATAGCCTTGCGACCAACGACGATGGCATATCCCAGGTGCTTGCCGCTGAAGATCCGCTCAGTTGCCAATATTCTTCCGATCGGCCAGATACCCCAGCGCCTGATTATCCTCAGCATGATCTTCAACTGGCCCAAAACTCCTAACTGTTTTCTTATATCCCTGGTCATCGTGGCGATCGCACCGGACATGTCCTTCGTTTTGACTTCCTGCAAGCCTCCGCCTTCAAACAAATGCACCCAGCCCGCCAAGGACGCGACATCGAGCGCCTGCTTCCCAGAACGACGTAACAATTCTCTGGATTCTTACCTCGTCAGGCTGTTCCTCAATCTATGGCCACGTGACGAAGATCCTAGTGAAGATTCCGAGTTGTTTCTTGGCCCTCTTGCGATGCCCTCGATGAAATTCACTTTCTACCCGGTCATGGGCACGGTATGCTCGCATTTTCTGATTCTCTGGCCCTGCACACTGTGAAAAGACCGAGTTCCCGATCTCCTGAAAGCTGAGACCGTCTTTTTCGTGAAGTAGCCACACCCTGTAATCAGTTAGGCTGCACGAACCTTCCTTATTCCAATCTGGTGTTTTTTCAGCTTCTATCGCTTCGCGCTCCCAGATCCGCCACTGTACCCAACGCATTTCGTCCTCTTGGGGCCATGGCACCCATTCAATTTTGGTGTCTCTTGACTGACTCATTTCTAGCCCCATCTTTGACTTAGGTTCGTAACGGCATTTTTCTGCGAATTGGTTACGGCAGATTTTAGCGATTCTGGGTATGAATTGCGAACGGCGATTGTTTTTCGAGATGAGGGTGAGCCTGGCAAGAAAAGAGAAGACATAGTTTGCCTCTCAAACGGTCGATTTGGGCGGTGCTTCGTGAGTCATATGAGCGGGCTCTGTAGGACTGACAGACCATACATCCCGCGACTTAAACCGGCACGCGAAGCCCGTCCGCCAATTGACACCAGAGCTCTACAGGGCTGCCGGGTAAGGATTCAGAGAGTCTGTCTGGGGTCCAGGGGCAAAGCCCCTGGGTGGCTGCGAAGCAGCCGCTGGGGTTCGGGGCGAAGCCCCGATTCTTACTAGTCTCCTGTCCCAGTGGTTCGTGTCATAAGTTAGAGGCAGTGGTGCGCTGCGCGTAACGAGCGATGCTGGCCAGGATTTGGTCCGCGGTTTTGGTCCAAACGAAGGGCTTGGGATCTTCATTGTGCACGTCGATGTATTCGCGGATGGCCGCTTGCAGGTCTTTTATGCTGCGGAACACGCCCCGTCGAATTCGCTTGTTGGTGAGCTCGGCGAACCATCGCTCCACCAGGTTGATCCAGGATCCGTAGGTGGGAGTGAAGTGGATATGAAAGCGTGGACGTTTGGCGAACCATTTCCGGATGATGGCAGTTTTGTGGGTTCCGTAGTTGTCCACAATAATATGCACATCGAGTGCGGCGGGCACTTGCGCCTCGATCACATCGAGGAACTGGCGAAATTCCTGCGAGCGGTGGCGGCGGTGCAGTTGGCCAATCACGCGGCTGGTCTTCAATTCCAACGCGGCAAACAGCGAAGTCGTGCCATGGCGTTTGTAGTCATGCGTGCCGCGCTCCACTTGCCCCGGCCGCATCGGCAACAGTGGCTGCGTGCGGTCTAACGCCTGGATTTGGCTCTTCTCGTCGACACAAAACACCACCGCGTGCTCGGGCGGGTTCATATACAAACCCACGATGTCGCGCACTTTTTCAATCAGTTGCGGATCCGGCGACAGCTTGAACGTGTCCGCTCGGTGCGGCTGCAATCCGAAGGCATGCCAAATCCGGCTAATTGTCATCCGGCTGAGTCCGCTCGCTTTGGCTAAACCGCGCGTGCTCCAGTGGGTTTGGCCGCGAGGCGTGCTTTCCAGAGTTTGAATCACTACCTTTTCGACCTGATCATCGCTGATCTTGCGTGGCGCTCCGGGACGTGGTTCGTCGTATAGCCCTTCCAAGCGCGCCTCCACGAAGCGCGACCGCCACTTGCCAACCATGCCCAACGAGCAGCGCAACTTCTTGGCGACCGCTTTGTTATCCAGTCCTTCAGCACAGCCCAACACCACCCGAGCGCGACGAGCCAACAGGGCTTGACTGCGCGTGCGATGGGCTAACGATTCGAGTCGCTGGCGCTCTTCGTTGGTCACAATCAAGGGTTGCTTGGGACGTCCGGTTCGCATCTGAGTCTCCTGCATTTTAGATGCAATCCGGGGCTGACTTAGTTCACATAGTTCTGGGACAGTAGACTAGTAGAGGCGCGAATAAGTGATCTCAGAACCAAATACGCTGTTGTCGACGGGAAGCCCGGTGCTTTCTGAACATGCGGAGCCCGGTCTCTTCGGTCCCATCGAAATACCGTCGCACCGCCAAAGAGGGGCCTCCCCCGGAACCAAGACTCCAATACGTGGCACTCGTCCAATTCTTTCTTGGCCTGATTTCGTTCTCCCGGACCTCGTGACCCGAGCGGAGAATGGCGACCTAGCTGTGAGGGCTGTCTCGTCATCGGAGCAAGAAGAACAGACGCTGCATTTGCTGAGTCTGGCTCACCAGAGTGCTGGCCATGTTGATGAACACAGAGAGAGAAAGTTGTACTCCCAGACCTTAAAGAGGAAACCCGACGGGGGCGATGCATTGCGGCGCTTCATGTCGGGCGAATCAGAAGCGGAATCCGAGTTTTGTCTGTGGTTGTTACAGAAAGTTGATCGCAAAGCTCGTGCCTTGCAGCGTAAGGCGAATCGTTTAGCAGCCTGCTTTGTGTTTGCGAGGCCGATGGACTGTATGGATTGCGGACTTAAGGCTTTCTTGCGCTTTGGTTGTGGTTGCCGATATTGCCGATACTGCGGGCAGCAGATCTTTAGGCGGTTGTTCGCGAAGTATATACGGCTACAAGAAATCGTCGAGCTGCTGATGCTTCGCAATGGCTTTCGTTCCACGGCAGTCCTGGCGACTTTCACTTTTACGACTGGCAACCTGGGGCGGATGCCAACAGCAGAAGAGATTCGGCATTTTAACGAAGATGTACGCAAGACCCTTCACGTCATCTGTGGACGCTTAGGTATCAAAAGTTCTCAATTTGGTGCTTTGTGGTGCGACGAATTTGGCGGCTGGAATCCGAAGCTGCAGGAATACAACACAAATCTTCACTGCCATGGACTTTGGCTAGGGCCTTACCTGCCCTTGAAACTTTTATCCAAAGTATGGTCCGAAGTGCGCCAAAACTCAGATTACCGCGTGGTCATTGAGTCCGCCCCTTTCCGAGATGGCGCACCCGATTTTGCCCGCGCCCTGGGCCACGCTCTGAAGTACACCTCGAAGCATGTTTCCAGATATTCCCCTGAACGGCTGGCCGAACTTGAGCTGGCATTCAACGGGGTACGCAGGGTCCACACGATGGGGCTGTTTTACAACGCGAAACAGACTAGGGACGATGCCGAGCCGTCGGCAACCCCTCTCTGCCCGCTATGTGCCGGACGCCTGGCGTATCCGAGGCAGGCGGGTCTCCAACTTGTGAAGGACTTGGAAAAAGAAGGGCGAGTCGACCTGGAGGAGCTTCGGAAGAAACAAGTTTCGCAACCACTGAAGATCATCCCGGAGGTGCCGTAGTGAACAGCTTCCCTCGGCAAATCTTTGGCTCGATCCCTGTCGAATCCTGGGGGGCGTGTGTCTGGAAAACAGTCTTGGGGGTCGGATGAAGGGAAGAAATTACAAATTCGAGGATGAACTGCATCACGGCCCGGACGATCGGGGTGCCAGGGGGGCCGAGCTCAGCGTTTTTGGGTCTTCGGGGCACAAAGTCGGGTCTGATATTACGGATAAGCGTCGCGGCCGCGGACTCGCAAGGCGGTTGGACAAACTCGATCGTGATTTGGCGGAACGAAGAGCAGTCGTCGGTGCAACGGGGGAGCCCGTAGTCGACAGCGTATTTCGAGCGGTACGACTGTCTGAGGGTAGCCGCGGAAAGATAAGGCAATGTCGCCTGTGTCAGGCGCCGGCACAATATTCGCTTGCATTTGTCATTTCAACCCTACGTATTAAGCCGCGTCTTCAGAAGTGCTCGCCAGTTGTCTTGCTATGTGATCTGTGTATACACAAGCTCAGTCGCACACTTGCTGTTGCTTCGCCCGAGCTACAAGACGCGCTTGAAGCCGCGTATACAGCGATTTTTCGCGCTTTGCCGGCGCTATCTAAAGATACTGCCTATTAGAGAGAGAAGACATGGCGCAAATTCCCTGCTTTTTATGCGGCAAGCAGCTCGACCGAAGAACTGATAAGAACGGGAAGGCATATTTTGTCTGCGATCCCTGTGGAACTCAGATCTTCATTCGCCGCCGCCAGGGAATTGAAAATCTTGATGACCTAATCAAAACGTTAAGGAACCGAGATCTTCCGTTCCGCGAACACGCCGAGTCGCTGTTCGAGATTCAAGCCGTACTCATTGAAATCCGGGGCATCAAGGAAGAGATAGAGAAACTTGACAGTGTCCTGAATCTTTTCCGCAAAGACAAAGATAAAGCGCGGACCCGCAAATTGTTGAGGGCCCGCATCGACCATCTTCTTTTACATCTTGAAAAGATCGCGTCGCCGAGACGCCCACGGAGAGAACCATGAGACCACAGCATGCCCAATCCCCAGAGCCGACCGCCACGCGCGACCCTGACCTTCGAGACTCAGCCGCCCGCGACCGCATCCTTAATATAGCCGAAGTCGCCAAGCTGTTAAGAGTCCCCGTTTCATGGGTTTACGAGCGCGCTCGCCGCAGATCGTTTGATCGCATACCGCATTTCAAGCTTGGCAAATATCTGCGTTTTTCCGAGAAAGAAATTGCGGATTGGCTTCAACGAATTAGGGGGATTTAGCTTGCGACCTCCTACCCCAACATTTACGTTAGAGCCGACGCAGAGCCAGCTGAGCGAGTCATTCCTGGAGGAAGAATGATTCGTAGAAGATTTCAGCGCGGTTCAATTTACAAACGGGGTAAGAGAAAAAAAGTGTGGGTCGCACGGTTTTGTGAAGATGTGATCGGGCCCGACGGAACAATCGAGAGCATCCGCCGTTCCGAAGTCTTGGGCACGGTCACTGAGATCCCCACCCGACGCCAGGCGGAACAGCTTCTGGCTGACCGACTGCGTTCGATCAATAGCGGCCAACACCGGCCCAGTTCGTCTCGTACTTTTCGGGATTATGCAGAGACGATTTGGCTGCCGGAAGTGCTTCCCACGCTCAAGTACTCAACAAGTAAATACTACCAGTACATGCTGAGGGTCCATTTGTATCCGGCTTTTGCCAACGTGCAGTTGCGGCTGATCACCCGTGACGGGGTCCAGGGTTTTCTTTCTGCGAAGCTCCGGAGCGGGCTGTCTTGGAGAACGGTCAAGGGTCTTAGGACGCTTTTCGGGACAGTGTTGGCAGCAGCCGAGGCGGAGGAGCTAGTCCCTAGTAATCCAGTACGGAAAACTAGGTTTCCGCGTCGCGGGCCGGTCAAGGAGAGGGCCGTCATCGCTCCGGAGAAGATTCGGGAACTGCTGATGGCCCTGCCAGAACCCTCTTCTTCGCTCGCCCACCTGCTTGTGTTCACCGGGTTACGGATCGGCGAATTGCTGGCCTTGCGCTGGCGGGACGTCGACCTAGAGCGCCGAGGACTGCGCGTGACTCAAAGTGTCTACGAGGGTCACTTCGATGAGCCTAAGAGTCAGCGCAGCAAGCGGTCGGTTCCCCTGGGGGCAAAGTCCATCGAGATTCTTTCGGCTCTTAAACCAGCCGGGGTGAATCCCGAGGCTTTGGTGTTTAGCACGGGTACGGGGACACCGTTCGACCGGCACAATCTGGTCAATCGGCAGCTCAAGCCAACTCGTAAGAAGCTGGGGCTGACGGGTGTGACCTGGCACTGGCTGCGGCATGCCAATGCCACTCTGCTCGATGCCGTGGGCACTCCGCTGGGCACGGTGCAGGCCCTTCTTGGGCATTCCTCTTCTGAGGTGACCCGAGACGTCTACCTGCATTCGATCCCGGCTGATGCTCGGGCAGCGGTGCAGAAGGTCGAGGATTTGCTTATCGGACCCAAGTTGACCCAAGTTGTGGAATTTGAAAAAACCGGAAGTTCGCTAATTCAATGACGGGATTGAGGAAAATTGGTCGGGGCGAGAGGAT
>CAVVYF010000026.1:0-135510 GCA_963752375.1 Terriglobia bacterium | reverse complement strand
CCACTCTCTCCGCCATACTTTCACCCGCATAAATATTGACGCAGTGTTTACGTCCGGCATCGAGCGACTTGCAGCCATGCAAGCCGAGGGGAGTTCTGCCGCGGCTGTCAATGTACGAAGTGGTTGCGGTACTCCCGGCAGGGTCGCCAGCACCGCAGACCAGCCGGAACGCGGACTTGGGGCATCGCGGAAGAGAAGGCGGCAGACCTCCAACGGCAGCTAGACGCGGGTGGGGCCGGGGTTGTCCCGATCATCATAAAAGCGGAACAACCGACCATCAGCGAGTGCATCGAGACGTTCATCTCCGCGAAGCAGAGCGAGGGCATCTCCCCACGAAGGATCAAAAAACTGCGGCATCAACTGACTGCGTTCGAGAAGTTCACGACATTCCGGTCGAAGCTATTTCCATCGCTCCTGACCGCAGCAGACATGATCGAATTTCGATCAAGTTGGGATGCGATGTGGAGTTCGACGACGACTCGGCAGAAGGCCCAGCAGAATATTCGCGGCTTTCTCCGCACATGCTGCCGCGTGTGTTTTCGATGCTGACGAAGCGCTTTTGAAGCGGAGTCACGAATGTGCAGCAATGCACCTGTAGAGGTGCGCACTCATATTCTGTTGGCATGCTACATTTACCCGAAGGCGCTCCGAGATAGAGCGGGCTGTCCTCCTGTTGCGGCGTGGCGATGCCGAAGCGCTAGAGCAAGGCTTGGCCTTGCTCCAAAACACCGTATTCTCTTTCAGCATGAAAGTCTGCGGTCAACGCCAAGACGCAGAAGACACTATGCAAGATGTGCTTGTACGGTCAGTTCCGTATCTGCCCAAATTCGACAGTCCCAGAGCGCTCGCGGTGTGGCTCTACAAGGTTGCGAAGAATCGTTGCTTAATGAGCCGGCGCAAAAGCAAGTTCGCTCCAAAGGAAGATATTTCTCTGGAAGAGTTGATGCCTGATCGGCAGGAACTTGAGCGATTGAGCGGTGACGCCAGCGTAAACCCCGAAGCGTTTGCCATCCGAAGCGAAGAGGCGGGCCGGTTACGAGAGGCGATTCACCGCCTGCCGCCGCAATATCGTATTGTTCTAGTGTACTGAGTCTAATATTCATACAATAAGTAACCGCTCTTCCTGCATCTGATATAAGCAGGAGGAACTGCATGACTCTCGGTCGTCCGCTCTCGCCGCTGTCTCTGTCCCCTTCCGAAAGACAACAGTTGTTGGACTGGACTCGCCGTCCCAAGACGGCGCAGGCACTGGCGTTGCGCGCCCGCATCGTGCTGCTCAGCGCTGCCGGCCACAGCAACACCGAGGTCGCTCGCCGAGTGCATGTCGCGCTCGCCACCGTGGGCAAGTGGCGACAGCGTTTTGTCCTTCTCCGCCTCGACGGGCTGCTCGATGAACCCCGTCCTGGCACGCCGCGTCGCTTGAGCGACGCCGCCGTGGAACGTGTGCTGGCGCGTACCCTGGAAACCCAACCCCAAGCCGCCACCCACTGGTCCACGCGCTCGCTGGCCCAGGCCACCGGACTCAGCCAGAGCAGCATCAGTCGCATCTGGCGCGCTTTTTCCCTGCAGCCGCATCGCAGCCAGGCCTTTAAGTTGAGCCGTGATCCGCTGTTTATCGACAAGGTCCGCGACATCGTCGGCCTCTATCTGAACCCGCCCGACCGAGCGCTGGTGCTGTGCGTGGACGAGAAGAGCCAGATTCAGGCGCTGGATCGCACGGCCCCGCTTCTGCCCATGCGCCCCGGACAGATCGAGCGCCGGAGCCACGACTACAAACGCCACGGCACCACCAGCCTGTTCGCCGCTTTCGACGTGGCCAGCGGTCACGTGCTGGGCCAACTTCATCATCGTCATCGTTCCCGTGAGTTCCGCAGATTTCTCGATACCATCGAACGCAACGTGCCCGCAGAACTCGACGTGCACCTCATCCTGGACAACTACGGTACGCATAAAACCCAACGGATCCGCCGCTGGCTTGCCAAACGTCCGCACTTCCACCTGCACTTCACTCCCACCTCGGCTTCCTGGCTCAATCTGGTCGAGCGCTGGTTCGCTGAGTTGACTGAAAAACAGATCCGGCGCGGCGTCCACCGCAGCACACGCGAGTTGGAACACGCTATTCGCGGCTTCATCGATCACCACAACCAGAACCCGAAACCTTTCGTCTGGACCAAGTCCGCCGACCAGATCCTCGAATCCGTGGCCCGGTTTTGTGAGCGAACATTAGACTCGGTACACTAGTCTTGCGTGATATGGAGGGCCTGACAGACGAAGAAGTAGCGGAGATCACGGGGCTCCGTGCCGGAACCATTCGAGTCCGTCTGCATCGGGCGAGGCTGTTTGTGCGGAAAGAATTGATGGCGATGCGGAAGCCGCGCCACGGCGGGAAGGTCGAGGCTATCCGGTCGCGAGTTCAGGCCCCCGAGCCGACCAGACCTACCCGGTGCAAGGCAATGTTCGCCGAGCTTTCGAACTACCTGGATGAACAGATCGATGACTCCTTGTGCGAGGAACTGGAGAAACACCTCGACGGTTGTGATCCCTGCAAGGCCTTTCTTGCCAGTTTGCAATCCACAATTGAGAATTGCCGCCGTTTGCCTGCCGCAGTCCCCGATCGTGCTAAGGCGGCGGAGTTGCGAAGGGAAGTGATGTCTCATTACGAGCGGGCGATGGCAAAGCGAACCTAGTGAGTATCGTGGCTCATTGATTTGCCTGAGAAGGTTCCTGAGCCTGCAACTGTGTTTCGATCTCACGTTCCAACAATGAAATGTCGGCAGCGCCAATGTGCCTGGAGTAAAGGCGGCCATCGCGTCCGATCACGAAAGCGATGGGCAGTCCGAGAACTCCTCCATAGAGTTCGCCAATCTGCGCGTTACCCATCACCACCGGGTAGTTCATTTTGAATTGCCGGTAAAAGTCGTGAACCGGTTCCGGGCCGTCGTCCATGGAAATGCCGATGATCTGGAAACCCCGGTCGCCCAACTTGTTTTGCAGTTCGACGAAATGCGGGACCTCTTCCCGGCACGGCTCGCACCAGGTCGCCCAGAAGTCCAGAAGGACTACCTTCCCCCGATAGTCTGAAAGTCTGAGCTGTTGTCCGCTCATGTCTGGAAGAGAGAATTCCGGGGCGAAGGGGTGCTCCGCCGACGTGACTCTCAGGCCCGGAGACACCCCGCGATGACGATTCAGGAAATAGAATCCAACCACGAGGGCAGCCGCCGCGATGCCGACCACAATGATTTTCCGCAAATGTCCAGGGTCCGCGAGAGAAGCCAGACTTCAGTCTCCCTTGGCAGTGGGGTAGCCCTTATCCACCCAGTTCGCGCCGAAGTTGTCGGCGATGTAGAGCACCTTGACGTTGGTGAAACCCATCGCGCGCAAGGCATCGTCGGCTGGTTTGATGTTGGGGCAATGACTCCAGGGGCAACAGCCGCAATAGATAACGATGAACTTGTCCCGGGGCTGGGGCATAACCCGCTTGCGCAGTTGTTGCAGGCCGCTTTCGCTGGAAGCGGGACCGATGTACTCAGAACCGGGAATATGCGCCTGCGTGTAAAGCACGTGCGATCCGACCTGAATGACAAGCGGCTTCTCGCCCGCGGAAGACTGGAGGACTTTGACCAGTTCGTCGGGGTTGAGGAGTTGCGAACTGGGTATGGAACTTGCCTGATAGGCAAAAGCAGATAGCGCCGCCAGCCACAGCACCGTGATCACCATACCGGCGCGGATGATTTTCTCGTCTCTGATCAGAGGTTTCATAGTTGGAACTCGTGACCTTCATTATAAGGAGTCTGGGACGACCAAGCGAGCGCGCGTCTCCCATGCATTGTGGGCTCGAGCTCATCGAATGTCGAAATAGCGGAACACCTGAACTTTTGCGATATCCAGCAGAAACAGGAACAGCGCGATAGCGCAGAACAAGGAAGCGATCAAAGGTAAAGGGACGGGACTCATCCAGATTCCCCTTGATGCGAACAGGCTCACTACAGTCACGTCAGCCACCGAGCTGAGAATCAACCATCGGCTCGGACGCGAATGCCAGAAACGGTTCCGTTCGCGTACCAGATAGATGTTACCCTGCCCACTAAAAACCAGCATGAGAAATACGAGTGTCTGAAGCTCCCCCAGGGGCAAGTGGAGGACATCTCTACCCACAAAGAATACGCTGAACGACAACGTCAAAACCAAAACGGCCAGCGCGCCAGCCGTAAACATCAGGGTGCGGATATTCCAGCGGTCGGGTCGAGAAGAGGCGGAAACGCGGTCGGTGGCAATCGCCATAGTCACAAAGTCATTGGTAAACAGGAGCAATACAACCAACAGCGGCGTAATAATGAACGTTCTGCTGACCATCACGCCGACGCTCAGGAAGACGCTGATTTCGAAGGTCTTCATGATCTTGTTGAGCGTGTAGGTCAACATCCGCTGATAAATTCTGCGTCCGGTTTCTACCGCGTCGACTACGCCGGAAAGGCCGCTTTCTGTCAGCACTATGCTGGCCGCGGCTTTGGCGACATCGGTGGCGGTGGAAACCGCGATTCCGGTTTCTGCCTGCTTCAGGGCGGGAGCGTCATTTACGCCATCGCCGGTCATTCCGACGACATGCCGGCTGCGCTGGAGCTCTTGCACCAGGCGAAACTTGTCTTCCGGCAGGACACCGGCGAACACGTCACAATGCTCCGCCGCGCCTCGGATGTCGCCCCGTAGTATTTCTGCGGAGCAGACCCGGCCTCCGATGCCGACTTGCGCGGCCACGGCTCGGGCGGTGGCGGCTCCGTCCCCGGTCACCATCACAACTCGCACTCCAAGGTGCTCGAGATTCTTTACGAGCGCCTTGGAATCCTCGCGGATCTGGTCTTCGAGTGTGAGCAAACCCACCAATTGCAGAGAGCTTCCATCGCCAGAAGCCACGGCCAGCACTCGCGCCCCCCCAACCCCGAACCGCTCAACATCGCCCGACATGCCGCTGCTATCCTGGACTAGTAAGGCGATCGCGGCCGGGGCTCCCTTGACGACACGAAGAGTGCCGGATGGTTGCTCGTAAATTGCCTCGGATCGTTTCGTCGCAGGATCAAAGGGAATGAATTCCCTCCGCTGCGGCACAGGTGCCAGCAGCTTGCGAGCCTGCGCGGCTGCGATGACTGCGAGGTCGATTGGATCCTGGGTGGCAAGATCAGAAGCCAGGGCAGCGCAGCGCAAGAGTTCTTCCGGACTCCGCCCTTTCCTGGGGAAAAGGTTTGCCAGTGACAACTGGTTTTGGGTGATGGTTCCAGTCTTGTCGGTGCATAGCACATCCATTGCCGCAGCTTCTTCGATAGCAGACAAGCGGGTTACAAGCACTCCACGCCGCGACATCTCCAGGCCGCCCAGGGCGCTGGCCACGGTGAACGTGGTCGGCAATGCCACCGGCACTGAAGCAACCAGCAGAATCAGCGCAAAGGGTATGACCTGCACCCACGGCATGTGGGTGAGACCAGCATAGAGAAGCAGGGCGGCCACCAGGACTGCATCGACCGCAACCATATACTTGACGATCGTGAAGATGATTTGCTGTAACTGACTCTTCGTGCTCGCCGCTTTGACCAGTTCGGCTGTCCTGCCGAAATATGTGTGCTGTCCGGTTGCGGTGACTTCACCTGTCGCTTCGCCGCGTTGGAGCCGGGACCCGGCGTAGACAATTGCTCCAGTCTCCTTTTCCACCGGCAGCGACTCGCCACTCAATTCCGATTCATCCACCTGCACATTGCCTTCGGACAAGCGGATGTCCGCCGGAGCAAGGTCTCCCAAACGCAGGTGAAGGATGTCGCCGGGGACAACTTCTTCGGCCGGAATGGTCCGCCACTGGCCAGCGCGCCGTGCTCTTGCACGCACTGAAAGCCGCTTGCGCAAGAGAGCCAGGGCATGATTCGCCTCCTGTTCCTGAAAGAAGCTCAGGGCAGAATTGAAGAGCAGCAATCCCCCGATGATGAGGGCCTCATTACGCTTGTGAACCAGAATCTCCAGGACGATCGTGACTTCGAGCATCCAGGGCACTGGAGCCCAGAATTTACCGGCAAAGGCAAGGAGAGGATGCCTCTTCTCTTCACTTACTTTGTTGGGCCCGAATTGATGGAGTCTTTCTTGCGCCTCTGCCGCGGTCAGGCCGCCTGCGATAGTGGCTTGGTTACTCGCCATCCGTTTCAGGACAATTCTACGCTGCCAAACCGGGCAATCCCCGGAGTTCGGTCGTACGCCCGCGACGCAGTCGGAGAATGGCTCTCAAGAATGTCAGTTAGCAACATCACGCGAGGGTGTGCGCTATCGCACAGTCAGCAAGCTGGAGCCGCGGTCTAATCATTAAAGGGCGGGATGTGCTCGAGGATTAGGTTCCCGAAAATACACGTAACAAATTGCGAGAAAGTGCATTTATTAGGGCAGGAGGCGATCATGATCAGCGCCAAAGTTGAATTAAATCAACCACTTAAACAGCAACGGCAGTTTGTGGCCCAGACCGGCAGTGGCCATCACATGCTGCTCGACGATGCCGCCGGAGGCACCGGACCCAAGCCCATTGAACTGGTAGCGGCTGGACTAGCGGGCTGTACCGCATTCGATGTCATTACCATTTTGCGCCAGAAGCATCACCAGAAAGTCACTGGTTATGAGGTGCGAGTCGAGGCTGACCAGGCCGAGCGCCCGCCGCAGGTGTTTACGGTGGTGCGGATTCATCACGTGGTTACCGGATACGAAATCGATCCGGCATTCATCGAGGAAGCCATTCGCCTCTCCGAAGATAAGTACTGCTCGGTGGGGGCAATGGTGCAAAAGACAGCGAGCTTCCATACCACGTACGAGATCGTCGAAGACAAGACTGCGTGGATGAAGCCGGCCCTGGCTGTCGGAGTCGAGAGTTGAGAGCTCGCCACAGATTCGCTTGGGGCGTCCTGGCCTTCATGTCACTGTTGTTGACCGCGCCGGCGCAAACGGCGGCCGAGCCTTCGCCTCTCACTCTCCAGCAGGCGGTGACCATCGCGCTGGAGAAGAACCCGGCGCGCAAGGTGGCTTTAGCCGACACAAGGGTAGCGTCCGCTGACGTTCGCGAAGCACGATCGGTACTGATGCCTCATCTGAATTTTTCGGAGACCGCGACCCGTGGCAATGATCCCGTCTATGTGTTTGGCAGCAAACTGCGACAGCAGCGCTTCTCTACCGCTGATTTCGCGCTGAACCAGCTCAACACGCCGCTGCCGTTTGGCAACTTCAGCACGCGTTTCGCGGGAACCTGGAACCTGTTTGATTCGTTGGCCAGCTGGCACGGAATAAATCGGGCAAGGCAGATGAACGAGGCTGCCGGACATCAATTGGAACGCGCCGACCAGGAGATCGTCTTCCGGGTAGTGGATGCCTATTACGGAGCATTGCTGGCGAGCAAGCAACTGGAAGTTGCAGAGCAAGCAGCCAAGACCGCGCAGTCCATCATGGACCGGAGCCAGGTGAGATTCGACAGCGGGTTGGTAGTGGAGTCAGATTTGCTGACCGCGAAAGTTCGCATGGCATCCCGGCAGCAGGAGTTGATCCGGGCCAGAAACACTCTGGACCTGGCGCGTGCCCAGTTAAGTACTGCGATGGGCGTGCCGCTGGAGTCCTTATTCCAGCCGGCTGAAGCCTTGGCGGAACGCGTGCTGCCAGTCCCCGTCCTTCAGGAAATGGAAAAAGAGGCGCTCGTTAACCGGCCGGACTTGAAGCGTCTTCAATCCCAGGAGGCTGCCCAGCAGCAGAGTGTTGCGATTGCGAAGTCATCGTTTGGTCCGCGAGTGAACGCCTTCGCCGGCTGGGAGTTGGACAATCCAACATTCGTCGCGGGCGGCGGCGGCAACAACTGGCTGGGCGGAATTGAAGTGCAGTTTGACATTTTCGAGGGTGGCGCAAAACGCGCGGAGCTGTCGCGCCAGCGCGCTCTGGCCGACCGGATGGGAGCCATGAAGCAAGTGGCTACGGATGCGGTACGGCTGGAGGTTCGTCGCGCGTACTACGACGTCGATGCCAGCCGGCAGCAGATGGAGGTGGCGCGGGCTGCCATCGCCCAGGCGCAGGAAAGCCTGCGCATCAACCAGGACCGCTATGACGGTGGGCTGACCACCATCACTGATCTGCTGGGCGCGGAAGAAGCGGCACGCCGCAGCCAGACCGACTACTGGGAAGCGGTTTACCGGTTCCATACCAGCTATGCCAACCTGGAGTTGGCCAGTGGAACGCTGAATCCTCAATCGCCGGTGGTGACGCCATGACCCTTACCCATTCAATTTTTTCACGTCTCGTTCCTCTGGCTGTGGTCCTCGCCGGTGGGCTCGTCGGTTGCTCCAGTGAACCGCAACCGGCGGCCGCGGCGCCGGAGATTGTTCATAACGCCTCCGTGCTGCCGGTACAGCGGGCCGATGTGCCGGATTTGCTGGAAGCGGTAGGAACAGTGCGGGCGGCGCAGACCAGCCAACTGGCCAGCCAGATGTCGGGGAACATCGTGGAGATTCGAGTGCATGAAGGAGATCGCGTGCGGCGCGGGCAGGTGCTGGCGGTCATTGACGACGCGCAACCGCGGGCCGCTCTCGACCGGGCCACGGCGGCCCAGAATGCAGCCGGCCAGGAATTGGCGGCGTCGGATTCTGACCTGGCCCTGGCTCAATCCACGCTCAAGCGCTACCAGACTCTCTACGACAAAAAGTCAGTCAGCCCGCAGGAATTCGATGAAGTGAAGGCGCGCTACCAGGCAGCGGTCGCTCATCGCGATATGACTCAAGCCGGCCAGGCGCAAGCCAAAGCAGCACTGGCGCAGGCACATACTTTGTTTTCATACACACGCATCGTCGCGCCGTTTGATGGAGTGATCACCGAGAAGAAAGCCGATCCGGGAACGCTGGCCAGCCCGGGTATTCCGATATTTGCCATCGAAGGCCTGGGTCACTACCGGCTGGAAGCCACGGTTAACGAAAACGATTTGCGATTCGTCAAGATGGGACAGCAGGTGCCGGTCGTCGTGGACGCTCTGCAAAATCCAGAACTGAAGGGAAAGGTCACGCAAATCGTGCCGGCCGCTGATCCCGGCAGCCGCAGCTTTCTGGTAAAGGTCGAACTGCCGTCGGATGCGCAACTGCGTTCCGGGCTGTTTGGCCGGGCACAATTCTCCCGCGGCCAGCGGTCGTCCTTCGTGATACCGCGGACCGCAGTGGTGGAGCGGGGTCAACTGCAAGGGGTTTACGTACTGGACCAGAACAAGCTTGCAGCCTTGCGTTATGTAACGCTGGGAAAAACTTCCGGGCTTGGCGTGGAAGTGCTGGCGGGTCTTCAGGAGGGTGAGCGTTATGTGGCGCAACCCGGCGTACTCGATCTGAGTGGCAAGCGCATCGAGGCCCAGTAATGACGATGAGAGACGAATCGCCCAACTCGACTGAGCAGTCCGCGCCGCACCTTGGTCTTGCGGGACGCATCGCTCGCAGCTTTATCGATTCGAAGCTGACGCCGCTGGTGATCGTGGCTGCGCTGCTGCTGGGCGCGTTCAGCATCCTTCAGACGCCGCGCGAAGAAGAACCGCAGATCGTTGTCCCCATGCTCGATGTTTTCGTGCAGATGCCGGGCGCATCGCCGGAAGAAGTCTCGCAGCGGGTCAGCCTCCCCATGGAGAAACTGCTGCGCGAAGTGCCGGGTGTCGAATACGTCTATTCCATCAGCCAGCCGGGCATGAGCATGCTCATCGTGCGCTTCTATGTGGGATCGAAGGAAGAAGACGCCATCGTCCAGACGTACAACAAGCTCTACTCCAACTTCGACCGCATCCCGCCGGGAGTTTCGCAGCCGATTATCAAGAGCCGCTCGATCGATGATGTCCCCATCATGGCGCTCACGCTGTGGGGCAAGAACTATGACTCCTACCATCTGCGGCGGATCGCGGGCGAACTGGAAAACTCGCTCAAGCAGCTCGATGATGTTTCCGAAACCGCGATCATTGGCGGCCAGCCCCGCCAGGTACGGGTGGTTTTGGATACGCAGCGGCTGGCCGCCTATGGCCTCACTCCGGCGGCAGTCGCGAACCAGCTCCAGGCCGCGAACAGCCGTACTGAAGCCGGAAGTTTCGCGCGGGACAATCAGGAGTTCAAGGTCGAGGCGGGAAAGTTCTTCACCCGGGTGGAGGATTTGCAGCAGGTCGTCGTCGGAGTCCATTCGGGGCGTCCGGTTTACTTGCGGGATGTCGTGGAAAAGCTGGAGGATGGCCCCGCCGAGCCGGACAACTATGTGATGTTTGCCAACGCCCGCGGCGGCGCGGGCCAGACAGTCGGCGCTGATTATCCCGCAGTCACGATCACGCTGGCCAAGCGCAAGGGCACGAACGCGACCACCATTTCTGAAAATGTGCTGGAGAAGGTCAACTCTCTGCGCGGGTATGTCCTGCCCAACGATTTGAACGTTACGGTCACGCGCAACTATGGCGAGACCGCAAAAGACAAATCCAACGAACTGCTGGAGCATTTGCTGATTGCGACGCTGTCCGTGACTCTGCTGATCGCTCTGGCGCTGGGCTGGCGGGAATCCGGTGTCGTGCTGCTCGCGGTCCCAGTCACTCTGGCCCTTACCCTGGCCATCTTTTATTTCTATGGCTACACGCTCAACCGGGTCACCCTGTTCGCGCTGATCTTCTCCATCGGCATTCTGGTGGACGACGCCATCGTGGTGGTGGAGAACATCGTGCGCCATTTCCGCTTGCCGGGAAGCCGCGGGCGTCCGCTGGCAGAAGTTGCGGTCGAGGCGGTGGATGAGGTCGGCAATCCTACGATTCTGGCCACGTTCGCGGTCATTGGCGCCATCCTGCCCATGGCCTTCGTGCGCGGGCTGATGGGCCCCTACATGCGGCCGATTCCGGTGGGTGCTTCGGCGGCGATGTTGTTTTCGCTGATTGTGGCCTTTGTGGTTTCGCCCTGGGCGGCATTGAGATTGCTGCGCAACTACGCGAGCGAGGCGTCCCGCGCCAGACATGAACACGAAGCCGAGGGCTGGACCACGCGGCTCTATCGCCGCATGATGAACCCGCTGATTCTCGATGCCCGTCGCCGCTGGATGTTTTTTGGCGGCGTGCTCGTGCTGTTGCTGGCGGCGGTTGCCTTCGTCCCGCTGAAGTGGGTGCAGAGTGAAGATGCTCCCCTTCGACAACAAGAGCGAATTCCAGGTCATCATTGACATGCCCGACGGAACTCCGCTGGAGCAGACGACTCACGTCGCGCAGGCGCTCGGCGGTTATCTGGGCCAGCAGCCGGAAGTCACGAATTACCAGATTTACGCCGGCACCTCCGGCCCTTACAACTTCAACGGACTGGT
The DNA here is from genome assembly GCA_963752375.1 of Terriglobia bacterium. Lineage (GTDB taxonomy): Bacteria > Acidobacteriota > Terriglobia > Terriglobales > Acidobacteriaceae > JAIQFF01. Next base: position 124,170 of record CAVVYF010000026.1, on the reverse strand, counting down.
GCGGCATTACTTCCTACGCCGTCAGCCCAATCAGGCCGACATTCAGGTAAACCTGCGATCACGGCACGACCGCAGCGCGCAGAGCCACGAGATCGCAAGACGGTTGCGTCCCGGACTGGACAAGATTGCCGAGCCCTTCGGGGCGCGAATCAAAGTAGCGGAGGTCCCTCCCGGTCCGCCGGTACTGCAGACGCTGGTGGCGGAAGTCTACGGTCCGGATTACAAAAGCCAAATCGAGCTGGCCGCGCAGATCAAGAAAATCTTCCAGCAGACCGCGGGAGTGGTGGACGTGGACTGGTACGTCCAGGATCCGCAGACCAAGTACGACCTGAAAGTGGATCTCGACAAGGCGGCCCTGCACGGAATCTCGCCCGCCGATGTCACCCGCACGCTACAGGTGGGACTGAGCGGTGCGAGCGCCGGACTCTTGCACGATCCGCAGTCCCGCGAGGATATTCCGATTGAAGTCCGGTTGGCGCGGTCCGATCGCTCGGCCATCGAGGACCTGGAAAACATCAAATTGCCCACCGCTTCCGGAGGACAGATCGCATTGCAGGAAGTCACGAACCTGCAACAGACCACGATTGACACCAGCGTGTATCGCAAGAATCTGCAGCCCGTGGTTTATGTGACCGGCGACGTGGCGGGCGGGGAAGAGAGCCCTGTGTACGCCATCATGAAGATGAGCGACGCCATCGACAAGATCAAACTGCCGCAGGGCTATGCCGTCAAACAGTACAAGGGCACGACCATGCCGGAGCGCACGGATCGCCTGTCCATGAAGTGGGATGGCGAGTGGCACATCACGGTAGAAGTGTTCCGCGATTTAGGGCTGGCCTTCGCCGCCGTGCTGGTGCTGATTTACGTGATGGTAGTGGGCTGGTTCCGGTCCTTCGTGACGCCGCTGGTGATCATGGCGCCGATCCCGCTCACCCTGGTCGGCATTCTTCCCGCACACGCACTGATGGGCGCGTTCTTCACCGCAACATCCATGATCGGATTTATCGCAGGCGCCGGAATCATCGTGCGCAATTCCATCATCCTGGTGGACTTCATCGAACTGCGGCGCTCGCAGGGGATGTCGCTGGAGGACGCGGTTGTGGATGCGGGCGCGGTGCGATTCCGCCCGATGTTGCTGACCGCGGCGGCGGTGGTGGTGGGAGCGAGCGTGATTCTGTTCGATCCAATTTTTCAGGGACTGGCCATCTCGCTGATGGCGGGTGAAGTGGCTTCGACCGTGCTTTCCCGCATGGCGGTCCCGGTCCTTTATTACTTGAGCGAACGCCGGCAGGTGGATGCGACACCGCCACAACTACACTCACCGGAAAGCACGACTACAGTTGCGGCCTAAATTTGTTAACTGAGGAAGGAGTTGTTATGACAGTCGAACGAGCAGTGAGAGTGCTGGCAGGAACCTTCGTGCTGCTCTCGGTGGCGCTGGGCTACTGGGTGTCACCGTACTGGTTCCTGTTCACGGCTTTTGTCGGACTCAATCTGTTTCAGTCGGGGTTCACCAACATGTGCCCGGCGATGGCCATCTTTCGCAAGCTGGGATTACGGGATGCGGGCGGAGCAGGACCCAACCCGCCGGCCTCCACGAAGGCGGTTGCGAGGTAGGCTGCAGACCAGGCCGAGGCCGACAAGTTTCCGTCCCTGCGTGAGCCTCACGCGGCCAGCGTAAGAGTTTCCAGAAAGGGAGATGTTATGAAAATCAAGACAGTATTTTTGATACTCGCACTCGCAGTAACCACTGCGATGGCACAAGGCGGTGGCAGGGGTCGTGGGCCAGGATACAAATACGACGCCAGCACCGAAACCAAGATCACCGGCAGCATTGAGCAGATCAACACAACGGATACAATGTGTCACACCGGGACCCATCTTATGGTGAAGACGGATACGACAGAGATGGAAGTTGGGCTCGGTCCAGCGCAATTCCTTAAAGACCAGAAACTGGAACTGAAAAAGGGAGATACCGTTGAAGTGATCGGCGCGCTGGCCACAACCAAACAGGGCAAGGTCTTCATCGCCCGCCAGATTACAACCGGCGGAAAGACTGTGACCCTCAGAGATGAAAAAGGCACGCCTGCATGGCCGCGCGGAATGTGCCGTCCATGACGGGAGTGTGGGGAATGTTGCACTCGCACGTTCCCCAGTTTTGTTCTCCCTGTTCCAGATGCATGTGGCGGAGTACGATGCCTCAGAGACCGTCAGAGGAAATATGCCCCAATGGGTGTGGGTTGTCGGATTTATCGCGCTCTACATAGTGTTGACGCAGTGGCTTCTGCCCAGGTTGGGTGTTCCCACCTGAGCAAGCCAAAAATGCGCCGACGGGTCTCGGCGCAAGACTCCCGGTGGCGCGAGCACGCCTGAAGATGGCCAGAAGTCTGCAAACTCTGCAAACAAACAAGGAGTAGCGTAAGGGCACTCCCGGCAGTCTGCCGCGAGAAATTGATACCAGTGATACACACTTCAGCGATTTGACCTGTCCGCAACAGTGCCTGAGAGTACCTTTCAGTCCACTCCAGCCTAAGATATTTTCGGACGCATCTCGTTGGAAAAACATGCGTTTAAGCGTTCTCGCCAGTATTCATGCGGGTTTGCGTGAAAATAGGGATTTTGAATCCCACTCTCTCCGCCAGTTCCTTTGCAATCTGCGACTTAAGTCACGGTTCGTGTTCCTGATTGCGGGGCTCTTGCTGTCAAATCCCTAAAGAACGGCTTCAGACAAACTTCAAAAGCCACTGCGATTGCAACCAACCGCTGGTATTAGAGATACATCGAAAGCTTGGTGCAGGGGCCAATTGTCTTGATTGGCTCAAGAACGACTTAAAGAGGCTGCAGTTAGTTCTTCGCCCGTGGTGTAGAGAGTCTGCTGTGTTGACCGGAGAAAGCCGATCCATGAGGTACTTGTGGGTTCTATTTTTGTTCTCTTTAATAGTGGGAAGCGTTTACGTGGTTGGGTGCGGCGGCACCGGCGGGCAAAATGGACAACCCTCAGTTCCGCCGCCTCCTCCTCCGCCGCCCCCACCGCCCCCACCGCCTCCCCCTCCGTCCATCGCTGGAGTTCTCCGCTACAAAGGCGACCTTCGGGTACCGGCGCGAACCTCAGCGAAACTGCTCTGACCACGGCCAATGTAAATGTCAGCAGCTTTGGAAGACTCTCAAAGTCGGCGCATCTGGATGGCGTGATATTCACGCAACCGCTGTTCGTAAGAAATCTTGCCATCGCGGGGGGGACGCACAACGTTATTTTCCTGGGCACGGAGAACGACAGCATCTATGCGCTGGATGCCGACGACCCGACGCAGGTCTTATGGAAGCGCAGCTTCATCGACCCTGCCAACGGAATTACTCCGGCTGACGGCAACTTTGGCGGACGCACCGGCATAGGACCGCTGGTCGGGGTCACGGGCACGCCGGTGATCGATCCTGTGACTCAAACCTTGTATGTCTCCGCCATGACCGAGGAGAACGGCACAACGTTCCACCGGCTGCATGCGCTGGACATCACCACGGGGGCGGAAAAGTTCGGCGGACCGAGCGTGATCACCGCCACCGGGCCGGGCACGGGGATCGATAGTGACAGCAGCGGGAACGTGACCTTCAATCCGCCGACCCAGAATCAGCGTGCCGGGTTGCAGCTGGTGAACGGCGTGGTCTATATCGCGTTCGCTTCATTCTCCGATACCGAACCCTACCATGGCTGGCTGTTCGCGTATGACGCGGCTACGCTGAAGCAGCTGGCGGCGCTGAATTTGTCGCCCAACAGTGAAGGCGCGGGGCTGTGGCAGGCGGGGGCCGCTCCCACCGCCGACGCCGATGGAAATATCTATATCCAGACCGGCGACGGACACAACCTCAACATTACCGGCGGCCCGGACTGGGGTGACACGGTACTGAAACTGAAGCTGGACGGCGGATCGTTTTCGGTTGTGGACTGGTTCATGCCATATAACCAGGCTTGCATCGATCAGGACGATCTCGATCTCGGATCGGGAGGGCCTATGTTGCTGCCCGACCAGGACGGCCTGCATCCGCATTTGATGGTGAGCGGGAGCAAGGAAGGACGGATCTACCTGCTGGACCGCGACGTCCTGGGGAATTTCAACCTGGGGAGCAATAGTCAGATTCCGCAGGAGATTCTTATCAACCCTCAGCCCTGCGGCCAGCTGGACGTCAACAATACCCTCCGCATATACGGCACGCCTTCCTACTGGAACGGATTCGTTTACATGGGCGCGGTGGGGAGCAATCTGCGGGCTTACCAACTCACGAACGGGCAGCTCACTCAAACCTCGGCCTCAACCACGATCTTCCAGAGAGATGGACAAAAAGGCCGCGGGCCGATCCCGGTGGTGTCGGCCAACGGCGCGACCGATGGCATTGTGTGGACGGTGGAATACACCTTGAGCAACACTGAAATCCTGCACGCCTACGACGGCACCAACCTGGCCAATGAACTGTACAACACGCAACAGAATGCCACCAGAGACGCGCTTGGGCGCGGAGCCGTCTTCGCGGTTCCAACGGTCATTGACGGCCGGGTTTATGTCGTCGCGGTCAATCAGCTGAACGTGTACGGCCTTCTGCAGTAAAACTCTGCCCTTTGTTCCCGCAGTTCCCTCATCACATCACGGCCTGATTACCAAGGCTCTCAGGGTCGCATGTACCTTCGACTGGCAGGACAGATTTTTGTCTTGCGGTTGAAGGAGCAGGTCAATAGAATCTCGGGTAATCGAAGGTCATCAAGCGCCCACTTCAAGAAGAAAATCCAACAAGTTGGGGAAATTCTGCAGCCATGTACAGGCTCTGCGCATTTATTTTTCTTATTGTGGCCTTTGCGGCCTCTGCCTGGGCGGGAGTTGCCGTGAGCAGTCCGAGCAGTGGGGCCAAGGTGGGCTCACCGGTCAGTTTTGTCGCCAGCGCCGGCAGCACGACGTGTTCTCGCGGCGTTGCCTCGATGGGCGTTTATATTGACAATCAGCTGACTTACGTCGTCAACGGAACGAGCCTTAACACTAAATTGTCGCTCAATCCGGGAAGCCACAAAACTGTGGTGCAGCAATGGGACTATTGCGGTGGTTCGAGTTACGCCGTCATGCCTCTCACGGTCACCACCGCGTCGGGAGTGTTTGTAACGTCGCCGTCAAACAACGGTGCCGTAGGATCGCCGGTGCGTTTCACCGCCACGGCAGCGACTTCCACCTGTCCCAAGGGCGTCGCTTCAATGGGAATTTACACCGCGCCTTCGCCTGATAAAAAAGTGTACGTGACCCAGGGAGACAGCCTGAACACCACCGTGGCCCTGAGTCCCGGCACCTACAACACCGTGGTGCAGGAGTGGGACTATTGCGGAGGCTCGGCCTTTACGCCGGTCACCGTCAATGTGAGCGGGAACACGCTCACGAATGTGCAAGCTCGCGCCGGCTGGCGGGGCTGGGGCGAACTCGCGCCCGCTTACGACATCTGCACCGACTGCCAGCCCGAAGTTACCTGGTCCATGACACAGACGGGTGGCGCCACCACGTTCAATATCGGTGGTACCAAGCCCTATTCGGATGTCCTGTGGAGCTATCCCATGGTCGGCCCGGCGTCGGTGCTGAATTTGCCGGACAAGAATAAAACCCTGGTCCCGAACACCAGGAACTTCATCTACGACGCGTATTTTTTCTCCAGCACCATTGGAGCCGCTCAGGTTCTGGAGTTTGACGTGAGTCAATATTTTGGCGGGAAGAGTTTCATCTACGGGTCGCAGTGCCGGATCGCCGGCGGACATGCGTGGGACATCTGGGACAACGTGAACCGGCACTGGGTGAGTGCCGGTATTCCATGCAACCCCGTAAACAATGACTGGAACCACGTGATCGTTCGCTTTCAACGGACCTCCGACAATAAAGTGCACTACCAGTCGATTACGCTCAACGGCGTGACTCATGACATCGACCGGACTTTCGCTCCGTACACGGCCCCGTCCGACTGGTACGGCATCACGATCAAGTTTCAGATGGACGGGAACTACAAGCAGACGCCGTACGCTGTCAAGGTGGACAAGATGAACCTCACCTATTGGTAAGCATCAGCCGCCGTGCGCGACACACGCGCCAGGGGACGCCCTCGACCTCATCTTCAGGTCGTCTGCACATTTAGTCGCGATCCCCCTTCCAGAGCTGTTCACTAAAAGTTCCCGCCAGGGGATCTTGGACGTGGCACCCGCCTTTGCATTTCGTGTCCCCAAGAGTCCTAAAAATTGATACCTTATCTGTTCTTTAAACAGGGGGTGCGCGATGCTCTGCAGGAAAACTGCTGTGTGCGCGGTTGCTGTCGGCCTGGTCCTGGCCACGTCTTGGCTGCAGGCGGCCGAATCCTACGAGGTAACAACAGAACGCGGCGTGACGGTCAAGATGCGCGACGGCGTCATTCTACGCGCGGATATTTACCGGCCTGCAGCGGAAGGCCGGTTCCCCGTGCTGCTGCAGCGCACCCCGTACAACAAGAGCGGCGGAGTGGCCTTTGGCCTGAAGGCGGCGGCGCAAGGATACGTTGTCATCATTCAAGACGTGCGCGGCCGCTACACTTCCGATGGCGAATGGTACACCTTCAAACATGAATCGAACGACGGCTACGACACGGTGGAGTGGGCGGCGGCGCTGCCCTACTCAAACGGCAAGGTGGGCATGTGGGGCGGATCGTATGTGGGAGCCACGCAGATGCTGGCCGCGATTGCTCACCCGCCGCATCTGGCAGGCATTTGCCCGGTGGTGACCGCCAGCAACTATCACGAGAACTGGACTTACCAGGGAGGCGCATTCGAGCAATGGTTCAACGAATCGTGGACCTCGGGCCTGGCCCAGGACACATTCAATCGCAGCGTGGTGGACCATAGCAATGCTCTGGGCGGAATGTGGAAACTGCCGCTGGCCGGCTATCCCCTGTTCAATTTTGCGGATGCATCGGCGCCGTTCCCCACCGCCTCGCTGGCGCCGTATTTTCTCGATTGGCTGGCCCATCCCAGCTACGACGAATATTGGAAGCAGCTTTCGATTGAAGAACACTTCGGAGACATCACGGTTCCCGTGCTCACCGTGGCCGCCTGGTACGACATTTTTCAGGGAGGGTCCCTGCGCAACTATATGGGGATCAAGGCGCACGGCGGGAGCGAAGCGGCCAGGCGCGGACAGCATCTGCTCGTGACCATTGGAGGCCACGCCGGAAGCGGCAGGAAAATCGGCGATGTCGATTTTGGAACCGCCGCCGCCGAGTACGATGAAAACGAAGTCACCCTGAAGTGGTACGACTACCTGTTCAAGGGCGTGCACAACGAATTCGCGGGCAAGCCGGTAAAGATTTTCGTGATGGGAGCCAACCAGTGGCGGGAAGAAGATGACTGGCCGCTGGCTCGCGCCCAAAGCACAAAATATTTTCTGCACTCGGCGAAGAGCGCGAACTCACTGCGCGGCGACGGAAGTCTTTCCACCGTGTCTCCCCGATCGGAGCCTGCCGATCACTACGTTTACGATCCGTCGAATCCCGTGCCCACCGTGGGCGGACCCTTATGCTGCGATTCGAACCACCTGGCTCCCGGCCCTCGCGACCAGCGCGCGGTGGAGGCCCGCGACGACGTTCTGATTTACACTACGCCTGCTTTTGCCCAGGACACGGAAGTGACCGGACCGGTCAGCCTCGAACTCTTTGCCAAGTCCTCGGCCGTGGACACCGATTTCACCGCCAAGCTGGTGGATGTGGGTCCGGATGGATTTGCGCAGAATCTGACGGAAGGAATTGTCCGCGCCCGCTATCGCGATTCGCGGGAGAAGGCTGACCTGATCAATCCCGGGCAGGTGTACAAGTTCACCATCGATGTGTGGTCAACCAGCAACGTTTTCCGCAAGGGGCACGCCTTGCGGCTGGAGATTTCGAGCAGCAATTTTCCCCGCTTTGACCGGAACCTCAATACCGGTGAAGATCCGGCTTTCGCGAAGACTTATGTATCGGCCACCAACACGGTGTATCACGATAGCGAGCATCCCTCGGCGCTGATCCTGCCGGTGGTGCCGTCACACTGATGTCCCGAATAGAATTGATGGCCCGCCGTGGGACGGGTGGTTTTTGGTGAGTCCAAAGAAGTTGTTCAGCGTTACTCGCGCCAAACTTCGGTAACTTTCGCCGCGGTTTTACCGGTCTAGAATCGTCTCTGTGAGCAGAGAGCGACCGGCGGCATGAGTCAGGAAAAATTCCCCAAAGCCAAACGGAACAAGCCCTCCGCGTCCCCCATCCAGGGGTGGCAGATCGAGGGACGCGAATGGTGGCTGTGGAGCCTGGCAGTCGTCGTGACGCTGGTGTTGACCTTCGGAATTGTCTCGCTAACCTACTTCCAGCTGCACCCGCAAGTGGAAGGCACCTATTGGACCGACCTCAAGGAATGGGTCCGCGGACTGGCCTGCGTGGTCCTGCTGTTTGACGTTTACACCCTGTATCAGCATCTGCAACTGCAGCGCATGCGGCGACGTATGGCCGAGCGCGACCAGTTGTTTCAACTGATCACGGAAAATGCCGCGGACATGATTGCGGTGGTGGACGGCGCCGGGCAGCGTATTTACAACAGCCCGGCCTACCAGCACGTCCTGGGCTATTCCGATGAAGAACTGAAGACCACGTCGTCGATCGAGCAGATTCATCCCGATGACCGGCAGCGCGTGCTGGAGGCGGCCCACAAGGCGCGATCCACGGGGCAGGGGCAGAGGCTGGAATACCGGATACGGCACAAGGATGGGTCGTGGCGCATTCTGGAATCGACCGCCAGCGCCGTCCGGAACGCGAAGGGGAAGACGGAAAAGCTGGTGATTGTGAACCGCGACATCAGCGAGCGCAAGCGGGCGGAAGAGATGCTGGCGCACAATGCATTCCATGACGGGCTCACCAATCTTCCCAACCGCGCCCTTTTTCTCGACCGGTTACAGCGCGCCCTGGTGCTTTCCAAACGCCACACCGATTACAAATTCGCCGTCCTGTTCATCGATGTTGACGAGTTCAAGGTCTTCAACGACAGCCTGGGACACAAAGTCGGAGACGAAGTTCTGATTCAAATCGGTCTGAGGCTGACTTCGTCGCTGCGCGAAGTGGATACTATCTCCCGCCCGCAGGTGGGGCAGGCGCAAAAGGATGACACGCTGGCCCGCCTCGGCGGCGATGAATACACCATCCTGCTGGAAGATATCCGCAACCCCAGCGACGCCATACGCGTGGCGGAGCGCCTCCAGAGCAAGCTGGCCGTGCCCTTTACCGTACAAGGCTACGAAATTGTGGTGAACGCCAGCGTCGGAATCGCGTTGAGTACCGCAGCTTGCGCCCACGCGGAAGACCTACTGCGCGACGCCAACATCGCCATGTTCCGGGCCAAGCGGGCGGGCAAGGCGCGCTGCGAAGTTTTCGATACCGCCATGCATGAAGGCGCGGTCCGGCGCCTGGAGCTGGAAACGGAATTACGAAAAGCACTGGAACTGGGCGAATTCCGGACCCATTACCAGCCGATCATTTCCCTGAAGACGGGCAGGATTACCGGCTTCGAAGCGCTCACCCGGTGGCAACACGGCGATCGCCTGCTCTCGCCCGCCGAGTTTATCGCAGTGGCCGACGAGACCGGCCTGATTATCCCCATGAATCGAATATTGCTGCGCGAGGCGTGTGAGCAGTTGCGCACGTGGCATGCGCAATTTCCGGCGGAACAGCCGCTGAGCATGAGCGTCAACATTACCTCGAAGGAGTTCGCGCTTCCTAGCCTCGCGAAAGGCATCGGGGAGACTCTGAAGCAGACCGGGCTCGATCCCAACCATCTGCAGTTGGAGATTACAGAAACCATTGCCATGGGCGATCCGGAGAAGGCAGCCTCTGTCTTTTCTGAATTGAAGGCGTTGGGAGTTCGCCTGAGCGTGGATGATTTCGGCACGGGATATTCGTCCCTCAGCCGGCTGCAGCGCTTTCCAGTAGATTCGTTGAAGATCGATCGGGCCTTCATCTCGCAGATGGACAGCGACGTTGAGAGCCAAAAGATTGTCCAGGTCATCATCATGCTGGCCCAGACGCTGGGACTGGTGACAGTCGCCGAAGGAACCGAGACCGAAGAGCAAGTGAACCAGCTCAAGGAGTTGGACTGCGGCTTCGCCCAGGGCTATTACTTCTCGAAGCCGGCCGATCAGGAGACCATTTCTGATCTGTTGCTGAAGGTGAACGGCAGAGCTGCGACACCGGCCAGGGCGATTGCGGCATTGGCGGGCGGCTTAGCGGTCATCCTGAGCGAAGTTGTGGCTTCGCTTCGCGAAGCCACAACGCGGTCGAAGGACCGCTATTCCATCCTCGCCGGTGGCAAGCCGACACTGCGGAACAAAATCAACTATGACTCAGGCTGTGGTGTTGCGATAGGGGTCCTTCGACTCCGAACGCCGATTCGCAAGCGAATCGGCGTTCTGCGCTCAGGATGACAGCCGGAGTTTGCTCAGGATGACAACGAACTACCACGACGACAGCGCTGCGCGCTTCCAGGTGTTTTTCGCTACGCATACATAGATAAAGTTCGAATCCCAGGTTTCCGTGCCCGCGACGCAGGGGTCGGAGGCGTGGCGGGGCGCGACCGATGGAATGGAAACCGGGACGGTAAACATCTTGAGGTCGGAGGTAAGACGCTCCAGCCATTTCTTTCCATCCCCGGCATTGCCGATGTAGTTGGAAAGCGACTTGGGGGCGCCGAAGCTGATTCCGACGTGCACGGGGTTCCCATCGCCCTGGTCGTAGCCGATGAAGGCATCGTTGGCATCATTGGTTGGCCGATTGTTCGCGGTCGCAATGGTTTTCTGGAAATTGGAATCGGAGAGCGTGAGGATGTGTCCCGGTCCCGTTCCGAGAGTGGAGAAATTCATGCGGCCTTTCAGGTTGGTGCGCAGGCCGCCGTCGGCATTGGGTTTGACCGCCAGCAGGAAGGCTCCCTGCTCGTAAAACACCGATGGAGCCATGGCTGAATAGCAACTCAGCCACAATGGTGTCCAGCCGGAAAGCGAATCGCAATTCGTGGAAATCAGCGCGGGCGCGGTGGTTCCCTGCACCGCCACCACACTGGAAGGAGCACTATCCATCCAGGCTCGCGCCCCTGCCAGAACGCTATTGGAATCCTGGCTCGCGCTTAACACCAGATTTCCCGGCCAGAAATCGAGCAGAGGAAAGTAGGTTGGGAGCTCCACCTTGTAGGGCTGCAGGGCAGCCTGGGTGTCGGTGAAGGTGCAAACGCCATGTGAGCAGGCTGTGCTGTGGGGAACGTTGGTCGCGACGGCAAAGTTCCCGGTCCCGTAAGGCGCCTGCTCACGCGTCCCCGCGACCGGAGAAACTCGCAGCAGATCGAAAGTGGCGGCGCCCCTGATGTCCGGCGTGGTCACGGCGATGTTGCCGACTCCATTGGTCAGCGCGCTGCCGGCATAAAGAGGATTCGAGGCTCCGTGTCTGCCGTGCCGGGCAACAACGTAGTAACGGTAGTCCGTCTTTCCGGTCCGGGCAAATTGCGGAAATGATCCAGTGGGTGCTTCTCCGCCTTGAATCTTCACGCGGCTGCCTTGCGCGATCACGCCGGCTTGCCCAATCCTGCCCGACGGATTGGAACAGTTGCCGACTTCTTCGTACACGTTGGTCAGGTCAAAGCCGCCATAGCCGCCGCGCTGCACGCCGGCTCGAACGCCGTATTGCGGGTAGCCCTGAATCACGCTGTCGGAGATTCGCAAGGTATTACCGGCCTGCCAGTCAATTCCATTGCCCCCGCACTGCAGGGAAATATTCAGGTTCTTCAGCCAGCCCACACCGGGGAAGGTGCGGAAGGATCCCGGCGCGTAAATCACAGGATCGCAGACCGCGGCATCGCAGCGCACGCCTACGTTGCCCAGGCCGGTATCGAGTCCGTCCAGCAGGAAGATTCGTCGTCGTCCACCTGCACATAGCTGCCGAAGCTTCCACCCTTCAGCGGGACCCGGGTGGACACGTTGAACAGCCGGGTCTTCTGCGCGTTCACCTCAATGAAGGGCTTTTGACCGTGCGCGATAGTGGGACGTCCGCGGGGATTGATCAGGGTGATGTCCTGATAGGCGTTGGAGTTTGCAGGGTCGCCGACAAAGATGCAGGCGTCGTCCATCCAGCATTCAAGGATGGAGCCGGAGAAATCCACGGTGAGGTTGGAAGAGCGGATCGAAACGCGCGCGAATGCCTTCAATTCTTTTGGCGGTACCACCACCATGCCGGACTGAGGGGTGCCGGCAGGATTGGTGGGCGTATAACGCGCGGCAATGAGTGCTTCCTGCAGCCCGCCGGATGCGCTCGAAAGAGTTTCTCCCGCGAGATGGGCGTGCTTGCCCAGCAACTGCAGGGTCCCGGGACGACCGTCTCCGGCGCAGGTTCCGCCTGTGACCCGGGCGGCTTCCGACCCGTTGATGAGCACCCAATATTCAGGTTCGTTTCCTCTTACCCCCGGCGGACAGGAAGGGAGACTCACCGTCAGCGCGCCCGCCTGACCCTGTTCCTCGGCCGGACTCATCGACCAGTCGTATTCAGTTGCGTACTTGACCGGCCGTGCAGTCTGGCTTTGAGCGGCAGCCATGAATTGAAGTCCAACCATCGCGATGCCAAGGAGGGCGAGAGGTCTGAAAGATCTGGTCATTTCGATCACCATCATCCGCGGAATGAACTTTCAGTCATATCACAGCTCTCGAAACCGTTAACCACAAAGGTCACTAAGGTGCACGAAGGAAGGACTGCGAGTGCATCCGCGCCGTTGCAAGGGCTCTCCGGTATAATCGCGTGCTTCGGTAAATCCGGGTCGCAGAATTTTGGGGGCATGCATGGAGCGAAATGGTTCTCCCGCTGGAGGCAGGCGATGAGCAGAGGGTCGCGGGCAGTGGCCTCGCCCCATGTGGTCAGCATCGGGGATTTCCGGCCCCTGGCCCGCCTTCGACTGCCCCGTCCGGTTTTTGATTATCTCGATGGCGGGGCCGACGGCGAAGTTACGCTGCGCGAGAATTGCCGTGTCTTTGATGACGTGATGTTCCGGCCGCGTTATGCCGTGCCCTTGTCGAATTGTGATTTACGGACGCGCGTGCTGGGTTTCGACATTTCATTTCCGGCGATACTGGCCCCCGTGGGCTACAGCCGGCTTATGCATCCAGACGGCGAGGCGGGCGCGGCGCGCGCCGCCGGCAAAGCGGGCACGGCATACATTCTTTCCACCATCTCCGGCCACCGGGTGGAGGACGTCAAAGCCGCTTCCAGCGGGCCGGTTTGTTTTCAGCTGTACCTGATGGGAGGCCGGGAGGCCTCTGAAGCGGTGATCGAACGGGCGCGAGTCGCGGGCTGCGCCGCCCTGGTGGTCACCATCGACACGCCGGTAGCGGGAATGCGCGAGCGCGACTTCCGCAATGGCATGAAAGAACTGATGGGCGGCAGCCTGCTGTCGAAGATTCCATTTCTTCCCCAAATGCTGGCGCGTCCCGGATGGCTGGTCAGCTACCTGCTCGACGGCGGTTTGTCCAGGCTGCCGAACGTAGTCATCCCGGGCAAGGGACCGATGGAGCTGATTGACGTTGCGGCGGCGCTGGCCCGCGCGGCTGTGACCTGGGACGACCTGGGCTGGATTCGCAAGCACTGGCCCGGCCCGATCGTGATCAAGGGCCTGCTCACCGGAGACGACGCTCGTCGTGCCGTGGATGCGGGCGCGGCCGCGGTGGTCGTCTCGAATCATGGCGGACGCCAGCTCGACGGCGTATCTCCTTCGTTGCGGGCGCTGCCCGAAGTGGTGGCGGCCGTTGGCGGGCAGATCGAAGTTTTGATGGACGGCGGGATTCGACGCGGCTCCGATATCGTCAAGGCCATCTGTCTGGGTGCGAAAGCCGTTCTCTGCGGGCGCGCTTATGCGTATGGCCTGGCTGCCGCCGGCGAAGCTGGCGTGGCCCGCGCGCTCGAAATCCTGCGGGCGGATGTGGACCGCACCCTCAAACTGCTGGGCTGCACGTCCATTGCGGCACTCGACCGGTCATACGTGGATGTGCCAGCGACCTGGCGGTGATTGCCTTCGTGTACCTTCGTGTCCTTCGTGGTTCATGCTTTTTAAAGAGCTTTAACCACCAAGGACACGAAGGTACACGAAGGAAATCACTAGTTCTTCTCTGAAAGAGGGCGGATCGTGCACTGGACCCAGATCTACGACCCGTTTGGGCGATGGTGGCTTTCCACGCTGGTGGCGACTCTGCCCATCTTTGTGTTGTTTGGGTTACTGGTTGGACTGAAACTCAAGCCACACTGGTGCGCCATCGCGGGCGCTACGACTGCTGCATTGGTAGCGGTTGTGTTTTTTAAGATGCCGGTGATTTTGGCGGCGACGAGTTTTGGTTTTGGGGTCGCATTTGGTTTGCTGAAGATTGCCTGGATTGTGCTGGCGGCAGTCTTTCTCTACGACATTTCCGTGGCCACCGGGCAGTTCGAAATCATGAAGGAGTCGGTGGCCGGCATCACCGCCGACCGGCGCCTGCAAGTACTGCTGGTGGCATTCTGCTTTGGCGCATTCATCGAAGGAGCTGCCGGATTCGGCGCGCCCGTCGCCATCGCGGGCGCCCTGATGATTGGGCTGGGCTTCCGGCCATTTCACGCAGCGGCCCTGAACCTGATCGCCAACACCGCGCCGGTGGCGTGGGGCAGCGTGGGAATTCCCATCCACACGCTGGCGGCAGTTTGTGGTCTGCCGGAATCGGACCTGAGCGCGACCATTGGACGCATCCTGCCCATCACCGCTGTCATGGTGCCGTTCTGGCTGGTCCGGACCATGGTCAGCTGGCAGGAGACTTTTGAAGTGCTTCCCGCCATCCTGGTGGTAGGTGTTTCGTTCGCGCTGACCCAGTTTTTCTGGTCGAACTATGTGGACAGCAGCCTGGTGGACATCATGGGCGGAGTGATTTCAATCGTTTCCACGGTTGTCTTCCTCAAGTTCTGGAAACCGAAGAAAATCTGGCGATTCGACTATGACGACAAGACGAGAGCGGTCGCATCGTCGGCGGAAGGAATCGCGGACTCCTTCGGCGGTGAGTGGAGGGCGGAGGATTTCGACAAAAACCTGGGAGTCCGCTCCTATCCGTTGAGCAAAGTTCTGAAAGCCTGGATGCCGTTCGGGATCCTGTCGGTGGTGGTATTGGTGTGGGGCCTGCCGAAAGTCAAGCTGGTGCTGAACCAGGCCACTCCGGCGTTCAGAGTGGTGCAGGCCGATGGCAGGGTGCGGCCTGGCCCTCCGGGCTGGGACTTGCCCTATCTGCACAATGCGGTCTATCGCGCTGCCCCGGTGGTGGACAAGCCGGCGCCGGAAGCGGCGCGCTATGACTTCAACTGGCTGTCGGCGACCGGGACGGGGTGTTTTATAGCCGCCATTGTTTCTGGATTGCTGCTCGGTATGTCGCCGGTCCAACTGGGCAGGACTTTCTGGCACACGCTGGCGCGCATGCGACTGGCGGTGATCGCCATCTCGTTCATGCTGGGGCTGGGTTTTGTGACCCGCTATTCAGGACTGGATGCCGTGCTGGGCCTGGCGTTTACCCGCACCGGCTGGGCTTATCCCTTCTTCGGCACGTTTCTGGGGTGGCTCGGGGTCGCGTTGACCGGGAGCGACACTTCATCGAATGCGCTGTTTGGGAGTCTGCAGCGAATTACCTCGCAGCAACTTGGCATCGATCCCGTGCTGATGTGCGCCGCCAACAGCGCGGGCGGAGTGATGGGAAAGATGGTGGATGCGCAATCCATCACTATCGCCACCGCAGCTACCAACCAGGTGGGGAATGAAGGCGTAATCTTTCGCTTTGTGGTCTGGCATTCACTGGCGTTGGGCGCGATCGTTGGAATTATCGTGATGCTGTATGCCTACGTCTTCCCGCACGCGGTGGCCCACGGATTGACGTTCGTGAAGTAACAGACCACGTGGGACAGCCGAGGGCGGCTGTCCCCACATGATTCTTCCTGATAATCTCAAGAGAGAGACTGGGGAGAGCGCCCGCCGTTGCCGCCGATCATTAATGTCCAGGAAATTTCGAAGGCCTTTGGAGCGAACCCGCTCTTTCAGAATGTGTCCTTCACCGTTACGGATGGGGACCGGATCGGGCTCATTGGTCCGAACGGCTCCGGCAAATCCACCCTGCTGCGAATTCTGGCCGGCAGCGAAGAACCGGACAGCGGAGAAGTGGCCTTCCGAAAGCGGCTCCGGGTCAGCTACGTGGAGCAGGATTCCAAATTCGACTCTGGCGCGACCGTACGTTCCGTGGCCGAGAAAGCCATGGAGCGGAGCGCAGTCCACGCCACGGAACGCGGGACGCGTTTTGCGGAAACCCTGGGCCGCGCCGGGTTTGAAGACCTTGACGCCGAAGCCGCAGCTCTTTCCGGGGGATGGCAGAAACGCCTCGCGATCGTGGAGGCCCTGGTGCAGGTGCCGGACATTCTGCTGTTGGACGAGCCTACCAACCATCTCGACCTGGAGGGCATCGAGTGGCTTGAGGATCTACTGGCGCAAGCCGCGTTTGCCAGCGTGATCGTGAGCCACGACCGCTACTTTCTGCAGAATATCGCCACCGACATGGCGGAACTGAGCCGGGTGTATCCCGACGGCATCCTGCGGGTGCGGGGAAATTACACAACCTTCCTGGAGAAGAAAGAAGAGTTTCTGCACGCCCAATCGAAGCGCCACGAAGCGCTGGAAAATCTTGTGCACAACGAGATTGAGTGGCTGCGGCGCGGGGCCAAGGCCCGCACCAGGAAATCCAAGGCGCGCATCGGCAAAGCCGGTCAGCTGATGGAGGACCTCGCAGACCTGAACGTGCGGACCCGCACGGCGACGGCGCAGATCGATTTTTCGGCAACCGACCGCAAGACCAAGCGGCTGATCGAACTGGAGGATGTGGCTTACCAGATCGAAGGCCGCACCTTGTTCGAGAAGCTCAATTTTGTGATCACGGCCGGTATGCGGGTGGGCCTGGTGGGGCCGAATGGCAGCGGCAAAACCACCCTGTTGCGGCTGTTGCGGGGAGAGTTGACCGCCGGCGGCGGAGAGATTCGCCGGGCCGAATGGCTGCGCATCGTGTACTTCGACCAGACCCGCGAACTTGATTCGAACGTGACCCTGCGCCGCGCGCTGGCGCCGGAAGGCGATTCGGTGATCTATCAGGACCGGGTCATTCACGTGGCGTCGTGGGCGGCGAAGTTTCTGTTCACCGGAGAGCAGCTCAACCAGCCGGTGGAGCGGCTTTCCGGCGGCGAGCGGGCGCGGGTGTTGATCGCCCAACTCATGCTTCAGCCGGCGGATGTGCTTCTGCTGGATGAACCGACCAACGATCTCGACATTCCGACGCTCGAAATCCTGGAAGAAAGTCTGCTCGAGTTCAAGGGATCGCTGGTGCTGGTTACGCACGATCGCTACATGCTCGATCGCGTTTCCACCATCGTTCTTGGCCTGAATGGACGCGGCGGCGCGCAAAGTTTTGCCGACTACTCGCAATGGGAGGTCTGGCAGGCGGAGGGAAGGGAAGCAGCGAGAACTTCCGCGCGTCCCGCCGCTCGCTCCGAAAATTCTGCAGGAAAATCTTCGGGAAAGACACGGCTTTCGTATCTTGAAGCCCGGGAATACGCCGAGCATTGAAGAGCGCGTTGCGGCGGCCGAAGAACTATTGCAGGCCAAACGCGAGCAACTGGAAGACCCGGGGATTGCGAGCGACGGTCCGCGCCTTCTGAGCGCGAATGCTGAGATGGAAGAAGCGCAGGGCCAGGTGGACGAACTC
This sequence comes from Terriglobia bacterium, assembly GCA_963752375.1. Taxonomy (GTDB): domain Bacteria; phylum Acidobacteriota; class Terriglobia; order Terriglobales; family Acidobacteriaceae; genus JAIQFF01. The sequence continues at coordinate 106,342 of CAVVYF010000026.1, read as the reverse complement.
TATCGGCGCTGGGCGGAGCTCGAAAAGAAGAAGGGGTAAGCAGATTGGAAGTGAAAATCCGTGATTCGCCGGTGGCACGCCGCAGGTCAGACCAACTCCCAGGTTTGTCATCCTGAGCGGAGTGACTGCTTCGCTTCGCGAAGCAGTCGTGGAGTCGAAGGACCCCTATTGTCAAACACAGCGTGCGCACCGCGGAGATTCCTGGTTTCAACCGCGTTCGACCATGGATAGGGGTCCTTCGACTCCGGCATTCCCTTCGCAAGCGAAGGGAATGCCTCCGCTCAGGATGACAGTGCCGGTTCTTTTGAATCAGCGTTGTCTCGAATTATTGCTCGAAGCGAGAACGGTTCAGCCTCTGACCAGCGCGAACGCGATAATCGTTTCTCCCTTCGCGCCGGTGGTCTCTTCGAGTTCTTTCAGCAGGGCTTCTTCGAGATTGTCGGGGTCGGGATGCATTTCAGCAGCGATCACCTCTTCTTCCGTGGCGCCGACAAAGCATAGCTCGCAGTGTCCCAGGTCGTTCTCCGAGGTCAATGCCGGCCCGAAAGTGCGGCAGATTACGGGGCGGGATTCATAGAGTTCACAGGTGCCCTTTTCCGGGTCGAGCACGGGACAGGGCTCGCTGTTGCCATAGTCGTCCCAGTGCTTGCAGGCTTCATCGGAGTCGTCGTCATTCAGCAATCCGGTGGAGACGTCGCCGGGAAAATCGGGCGAGAGGCGCGCGACCGAGGCGTGGGCCCGCTCGCGAATACGGGCGGCGCGCTGCGGATCCTCGAGTTCGAGTTCCGCCAGTCCTTTTCTAAGGCGGATGGCGTCGAGTTGATTAATGGCGAACACTCCCACGCAACATTGCGAGCAACCCGGCTTGCATGCCAGCCATTGACGGCTCTTCTGGAAGGCATCGTCGAGGGCTGCGTTCACAATCTGGATGAGTTGCTGGTCCCGGGCTGGCGCTTGAAGCGGCATCGATCAAGCATAACCTACCCGGCCGCTCGCGTAATCCGGCTGTTTTGATCCGATAGTAATAGCAGCCTCGTTACCAATCTCGCACGCGGCGCCGTATCCCAGTCAGGCGTCATCCTGAGGAACTTCAGTTCCGAAGGATCCGGCGTGGGTCAGGGGCGCGGCATGCCCGGAGAGCACAAGCCCAGACAATTTTTGCCTCCGCAAAGTTTCCGTTATGATGTTCCGCCTATGGCAAACAAAGTCCGATGGGGAGTTCTGGGCGCCGCCAAAATCGCGGTGAAGAAGGTTATACCGGGAATGCAAAAGAGCGAGTTATGCGAAGTGGCCGCGATCGCCTCGCGCGACCGGGGCAAAGCCGAAGAGGCGGCCCGCAGTCTGGGCATTCCCAAAGCCTACGGATCGTATGAAGAGCTGCTGGCTGATCCGCAGATTGACGCCATCTACAATCCGCTTCCCAACCAGCTGCACATTCCCTGGTCGATCAAGGCGGCGGAGGCCGGCAAGCATGTTCTGTGCGAGAAGCCGCTCAGCCTGACCGTGGCGGAAGGCCGCCAGCTTCTAGCGGTGCGGGACCGCACGAAAGTGAAGATCGGCGAGGCGTTCATGGTGCGCACCCATCCGCAATGGCTGCGCGTCCGCGACTTGGTGAGGTCGGGCCGGATTGGAGAATTGCGCGCGGCTACCGGGTTTTTCAGTTACTTCAATAACGATCCCAAAAATATCCGCAATATTCCTGCGTATGGCGGGGGCGCGGTGATGGATATCGGGTGCTATCCCATCAACACATCGCGCTTCGTGTTCGGAGAAGAACCCACGCGGGTGATGGGGTTGGTCGAACGCGATCCCCAGATGAAGGTTGACCGGCTGACCTCGGCCATGCTGGATTTTCCCTCGGGCCAATCCACGTTCACCTGCAGCATGCAGCTTGTGCCCTACCAGCGCAGCCAGTTTTTTGGGACCAAGGGACGCATCGAAATTGAAATTCCGTTTAATGCTCCGCCCGACCGGCCCTGCCGGATTTTTATCGACGATGGACGCGACGTGTTCGGCGGCGGCATTACCACTGAGGAATTTCTTGTGTGCGACCAGTACACAATTCAAGGGGACGCTTTTTCCCGGGCTGTGCTGGAGGACAGCGAGGTGCCGGTTCCGCTTGAGGATGCGATCAGGAACATGGCGGTGATCGAGGCCATATTCCGTTCGGCGGAATCAGGCAGGTGGGAGAAGCCGTAGGGGGAGACTCGATCCAATGGAATATCTGATAGGACTACTACTTTGCGTCGCCGTGGCCGGATTCGCGACCGCTATCGGCCTGGACCGCGAGCGCGGCTTTTATCCTCCGGTGGTTATCGTAGTCGCCTCATACTATGCATTGTTTGCCGTGATGGGGGCCTCCCGCCGGACGCTTGTTATAGAGATTGTGGTGGCGAGTGCGTTTGTGGTGGCGGCTGCACTCGGCTTCAAGAAAAACCTTTGGTTCGCGGTTGCTGGCATCATTGGCCACGGAGTTTTTGACTTCGTCCATCACTGGATCATTGAAAACCCTGGAGTCCCGCATTGGTGGCCTGGCTTCTGTTTGACGTTCGACGTGATTTTTGGCCTGTGGTTGGCGGTGCGTTTGAAGAGGGTACCCTCACTTTCTTTCAAATCTTAGTCTGGATAAGGTGTGCGACCCCCACTCATTTCGCAAACTGCGCGAAATGAATGGGGCACCGTCTGGCCTCGTGATATTCTTAATGGAGAAGCTGCGTTCCCGCCGTCGGGTAATTTCCCGCAGTTCCCGTAAATATAATGATTTCAGTCAGTAATGTGTCGATGCGCTACGGCGCTAAAGTTCTGTTTGACGAGGTTTCCACGGCCTTCACGCCGGGGAAGCGTTATGGCCTGACCGGGCCGAACGGCGCCGGCAAATCCACTTTCATGAACCTGCTGACCGGCGAGCTCGAGCCGCAGAAGGGAACGGTCGTGCGTCCCAGAAAGCTCGGAGTGTTGAGCCAGGACCAGTTTGCCTTCGACAAGTATCGCGTGCTCGATACCGTGATCATGGGCAACAAGCGCCTGTGGGCGGCCATGGAAGAGCGCGACAGAATTTATGCCAAGCCGGAGATGACCGACGCGGACGGCATGAAGCTGGGCGAGCTCGAAGGAGTTGTGGGCGAAGAAGACGGCTACACGGCCGAGAGCGATGCCGCCATTCTGCTCGAAGGCCTGGACATTCCCGACGCGCTGCACGAACGGAAAATGGGCGAACTGCAGGGCGGACAGAAAGTGCGAGTGCTGCTGGCCCAGGCGCTCTTTGGACATCCCCAGGCGCTGCTGCTCGACGAGCCTACCAACTATCTGGATCTGGACTCCATTCACTGGCTGCAGGGTTTTCTGAACCAGTATGACGGCGTGGTGATCGTGATCTCGCACGACCGTCATTTTCTGAACCGGGTGTGCACCCACATCGCCGACATCGATTACCAGACCATCATCACCTATACCGGCACGTACGATGACATGGTGGTGGCGAAAACCCAGATCCGCTCGCAGATTGAATCGCAGAACGCGCAGCGTGAAAAGAAGATTTCGCAGTTGAACGAGTTCATCGCGCGTTTCTCAGCCGGGACCCGGTCCAGCCAGGTGCAGTCGCGGCGCAAGGAAGTGGAGCGCCTGCAGGTTACGGAGCTGGCGCGCTCGAACATTCAGCGTCCTTATCTGAAGTTCGACCAGAAGCGGCCCTCTGGCAAGCACATTCTGGAACTGGAAGGCGTGACCAAGTCGTACGATGACGCGGAAGTGGTGCGAGGTTTTACCGCGAGTATCGTGCGCGGAGAAAAAATCGCGCTGATGGGCCGCAACGGCGTGGGCAAGACCACGCTGCTGAACGCCCTGCTGGCAAATTCTCCCACGATTCCGGAAGCTGAACTGCGCCAGACCAGCGGATACGACGGCCCCTTTCTTACCGACGGGAAAGTTATCTGGGGGCATGAAGCTGCGGTGGGATATTTCGCCCAGGACCACAGGGCCTTGATCCAGCCCGGGATGACCGCCTTCGAATGGCTGCATCAGTGGGACCCCTCGGCGTCCAATGAAGAAATTCGCGGCTTGCTGGGACAGATGCTGTTTCCCCGCGAGGATGGCGACAAGCGGACCGAAGTGCTCTCCGGCGGCGAGGCGGCGCGTTTGATTTTCTGCAAATTGATGCTGCAGAAGCCGAACGTTCTGGTATTCGACGAGCCCACCAACCACCTGGACCTGGAATCGATCAACGCGCTTAACATCGCCTTGCAGCGCTATCAGGGGACCGTGCTCTTGTGCACCCACGACGAAGATCTGATCGATGAAGTGGCCACCCGCATCTGGCACTTTGAGAGCAATCACCAGATTACGGATTTCAAGGGCGCTTACGAGGACTACCAGTCGGTTTCGGTCTAGGGCTGTTTTGTAGCGCCGGCGTCTCGCCGGCTCGTCCGGCTTCGCTCAGGAAAAGCTCTGCCCGCCTACCGGGCCGCTGCCACTAAGTTTCTTCGAATCGCAATAAAATGAGCAACTTTCCGCCAGTTTAATCATCTCAGTAGCTCTACCTATTCTGACCACGAGGCCGGGGCCGGCGCCCCTGCTGAAGAACCGGGAGGTCCGCAATGCTGGCTGCACAGGACAGAACCGAGGGTCAACATAAACTGCTTGCCCGTCTGCAGCAGGCGCGTGTTCAGAGTGACCGCCTGTTCCAGCAGCTCAAGCCCGAGTTCCTTTATGAACGGCCGATTCCCGAGAGACACAGGATCGTCTTTTACGTGGGACACCTGGAAGCATTCGACTGGAACCTGCTGCGCGAACGGGTCCTGGGACGGACCAGCTTCCATTCGGAATTCGACAACCTGTTCGCCTTTGGCATTGATCCCGTCGATGGCGGATTGCCCTCAGACCAGCCCTCCGACTGGCCTTCCCTGACGCAGGTCCGTGAGTATGTGAGCCAGGTCCGGCAGGCTCTCGATGAGGGGCTGGCTGGACCGTTGTCGCAACTTCGTGGTCAGGAGAAGGCTTCACCCAGCCAACTGCTGAACGTAGCCATCGAGCACCGCTTGATGCACGCGGAAACGCTGGCCTACATGCTGCACCAGTTGCCTTTCGACAATAAAGTGCGCAAGCCGCGTTTGCCGGAACTGGTTGTACCTGCGGTTGAGCCTCGAATGATCGAGATTCCGGCAGGCGACGCGACCCTGGGCCTTTCCCGTGACGCAACGACTTTTGGATGGGACAACGAGTACGAAACGCATACCGTCGCGGTGCCCGCATTTTCCATCGATCAATACGACGTGACCAGCCGCGAATATCTACGGTTCATCGATGCCGGAGGATATGAGAACCGGTCGCTGTGGCGTGAGGCCGACTGGAAGTGGAAGACGCAGCAGAATATTTCGCACCCGGTCTTTTGGAATCGTAGCAACGGCGCGTGGCGGTATCGCACCATGTTCGAAAATGTTCCTTTACCTCTCGACTGGCCGGTTTACGTAAGCCATGCGGAGGCCAGTGCCTACGCGCGCTGGGTGGAAAAGTCGCTGCCCACGGAAGCGCAGTGGCATCGCGCGGCTTACGGCACGCCGGAGGGGACGGAGCGGCCATTCCCGTGGGGCGCGGAAGCTCCCGACCGCAGGTTCGGCAACTTCGATTTCGAGAGTTGGGACCCCACCCCGGTGGGGGCTTTTCTGCAGGGCCAGAGCGCCTTCGGCGTCGCCGACCTGGTGGGGAATGGATGGGAGTGGACGAGCACTCTGTTCGGGCCGTTTCCCGGCTTTGAGCCCTTTGAATTTTATCCGGGCTATTCGGCCAATTTTTTTGATGGTCAACATTATGTGATGAAGGGCGGCAGCGCGCGCACCGCGAGCAGCATGCTGCGCCGGTCTTTCCGGAACTGGTTTCAGCCGCACTATCAGTATGTCTATGCGGGATTCCGCTGCGTGAGGAATTAATGAATCATAAGGGACATTTCATGTTGACGCACGCCATCACCGCCGACCCAGGGCAGGAATTTGCCGTGGAAGTGCGCGCCGGCCTGACGAAACCGGGGCAAAGGGAATTGCCTTCCAAATATCTTTATGACGACGTCGGATCGGCTTTGTTTGAAGTCATCAGCGTTCTGCCGCAGTACGGTCTGACCCGGGCGGACGAGCGCCTGCTTCGTCGCCATGCCGCCGAGATTGTGGAGCAGGTCCCGGGGCCGGTGGCCGTGGCTGAACTGGGCAGCGGCAGCGGCAAAAAAACGCGCTGGCTGCTGAAGGCGCTTTGCCGGCAGCAGCATGTTTCTTACTTCCCCATAGAAATTTCCCCGACCGCCCTGGCCATGTGCGAGCGCGAACTGGGCGACATCGATTCCATGAGCATCGTGGGCTTCGAGCGCGAGTATCTCGACGGCCTGGTGGAGGTGGCGGCGCGGCGTCGGGAAGGGCAGAATCTGCTGGTGCTGTTCCTGGGCAGCACGATTGGAAACTTCGACCGTCCGGCCGCGGCAAAGTTCCTGCGGGAAGTTCGCCACATTCTGCAGCCTGGCGATTCGCTTTTACTGGGCACCGACCTGGAAAAGCCCATCCCGCAGCTGCTGGCAGCCTATGACGATCCGCTGGGCGTGACCGCGGCGTTCAACCTGAACCTGCTGGCGCGCATCAATCGGGAACTGGACGCGGACTTCGTCCTCGAACAGTTTGAGCATGCCGCCCGCTTCAATCCCGAGGCGCGCAGTGTGGAGATGCATCTGCGGTCGCGGCAAGGGCAGAACGTCACGATTCCCCGGGCGGGGCTGACGGTTTCTTTCCTGGCGGGAGAGACGATCTGGACCGAGAGCAGCCACAAGTATTGTCCGGAAGAGATGTCCCGGATCGCGAGGGAAGCGGGCTTTTTCTGCAAGGCGCAGTGGATCGATCAGGAATGGCCCTTTGCCGAGAACCTGTTCGTGGCGGAGTGAGGCTAGTGTTGCTCCTAGTGCACAGTCGGTATCTCTAATGTTTTCGAAAACTGGTCCAGCAGCGCGACATAAGCAGAGAGAAGACGGTACGACTGGTAGTAGTCATCGAGCCGGACGGCTGAAAACCTGTCTTTCGACGTGTGAAGGATACCGGCATTCCAGGTCTCCTGTGTCAGTGAGTGAATTGTGATGCGGGGTATCTTCATCTTGGCAAACTGTTCCCCGTCACTACTGCCGACTTGATCCACGTTAACAGCGGCCATGGGCAGGTTCATTCTGGTGGCGATATACGCGAGCAGTCTCGCCAATCGCTGGTCAGAACGTCTGACCCACACTTTCGTAGGGGCCAGGCCGAGCGTGTCAATATTCACCATCGCATCAGTCGCAGCGGCCTGTTCCTTGGTCATTTGTCGAACATAGAAGTGGGAGCCCACTTCACCCTCCTCCTCGTCGGTAAACCCAATGAAGACGTAGGTATGTTGGCGCGGCACAGTCCTTAGCGCCGCATACAGGGACGGTAGGAGGGAGGCCCCGCTCCAATTGTCGACGACTCCATCGCCTTCCGGCGCGCGATCGAAGTGTGCTCCGACGATGATCACTTTGTCGGAACTGCCCGGCAGGGTGCAAATAAGGTTGGGCGGCTTCGCCCCCTTCACGGGCTGTTCGGAAATGTGCTGGTCGCCACAACCGGCTTCGGCAAACATTTGCTTGAGCGTCACCTCACGCTGCGTGTTGTTGCCGGCGTATCTCCTCAGCCGGGCTTCGACGACCTCGCGCGAGGCTGGACTGTAACGGATGTCCTCGGCAACGGAACTGACCCAGGAGCACAGCAGCCACGCGACCGCGGCGGCAGCTGCGCAAGACTTCGATTGCGGAGTCAGGCTAAACACGTGACTAGAATATTGCCCGCGCCGGCCAGTTAAGAATAGTGAGTGTTCGGGCACAATGGCGATGGCTCTGAAGGCGTGGTTGGCTCGGAACCGCGCACCGATCGCTGACCATCTACCGGAGGTCGCTCCCACCCAGGAGCTTCCCAAGTTGTAAAAAAATTGTCAACAAAGGGTTGCGGGCCTTATACATCAATAGATTTCTAGTAAGCTTGAGCTGCCATCCCCTGCCCGGGGAGCGCGGAGCACAGGCGATGAGAGTGGAGCAGAACCATGGTTTGGCCCTGCAGCGTGGCGAGCCCGTGCCGCGCCTGGGGGTTGCTTATTCTGGGGGGCCGATGGAACGGATTCTGGTGGTCGAAGATGACCGGGCGGTCCAGAAGGCGCTCAAGCGATTGTTTGAAGCGGAAGGCTTCGCGGTGGAGATCAGCGCGGATGGCAAATCGGCGCTGGAAGCGTATCGTGCCACCACTCCTTCGGCGGTCGTGCTCGATCTCCGTTTGCCCGCCATGTCCGGGCGGGATGTTTGCCGGGAGATCAAACTGCAGGCGCCCACTCTGCCCGTGATTGTGCTGAGCGCAGCCAGCGACGTGTCCGATAAAGTGTTGCTGCTCGAACTCGGCGCCGACGACTATGTGACCAAGCCCTTCAGCCCGCGCGAGCTGCTGGCGCGGGTGCGAGCGGCATTGCGGCGCAGCACACGCTCCGCGACCAGCGATGTCAACAGTTTTGATGGCATCTCCGTGGATTTCACCAAGATGGAAGTGATGCGCGACGGCCAGACCATCGGGCTGACCGCCCAGGAATTCAAGACCCTGAAATTCATGATGCGGAATGCGGAGCGCGTGATTTCCCGCGACGAACTACTCAATGAAGTCTGGGGCTACCAGAATTATCCCTCCACGCGCACCGTGGACAATCACATTCTGAAGTTGCGGCAGAAGCTGGAGAAAAATCCGGCCAATCCGATACACTTCCGAACGGTCCACGGCATGGGCTACAAGTTTGTACCGTGATTGAGAGAGGGACGAGCGGCGGCAGGAGAGAGCACTCATGCTGAAACTTCGGATGCGCACCAAGTTTCTGCTCTCCATGCTGCTGATCTCCGCCGGACTTACCTGTACCAGCCTTCTGCTGGTGCGGCACAGCGTGCAGAAGCAGGTCAGGCGGGAAATCTTCGCCGACTTACGCAATTCGGTCAGCACCTTCCAGAACTTTCAACGGGAACGGGAACTTACCCTGCTGCACTCCGCTGAGCTGCTCGCGGACCTGCCCAACCTGCGGGCGTTGATGACCACGCAGCACGAGGCCACCATTCAGGATGCGTCCAGCGGGTTGTGGCGCCTGGCAGGCAGCGACCTCTTTGTCCTGGCCGACCGCACCGGCCGCGTGGTGGCTTTGCACACCGCGTCGCCGGGCATGACCCGGGAGATGGCGCAGCAGTCACTGGGCGGGACCCTGAGCGATGAAAGCTCGGGACACTGGTGGTTTGGCGGCCAGCATCTCTACGAGGTTTTTCTCCGGCCCGTCTACTTTGGCCCAGCCGAGGAGAACCACCTGCTGGGTTTTCTGGCGATCGGCTACGAAATCGATGACCGGCTGACCTCGCAAGTCGGCCGGATTGCGGCCAGCCAGGTGGCGTTTTATTACGGCGATGCCGTGGTGAAGACTACGTTGTCCGCGATGCAGGAATCGGAACTGGCCCGGCAGCGCGTGCTTCATACCGCCTCGGGAGGGTCGGAACCGGAGGAAATTCAGCTCGGGGATGAGCGGTTCCTCATTACGTCGCTGGAGCTTGCCGGGGCAAAAAATTCTTCGGTGCGGCTTACCGTGCTCAAGTCCTACGATCAGGCGACTGCCTTTCTCGACAGCCTCAATCGCCTGCTGCTGGCCCTGGGCCTGGCAGCGGTGCTGGGGGGCAGCGCCCTGGTGTTCTTCATTTCGCACACCTTCACCCGGCCGCTCGGAAACCTGGTGGCCGGCGTGCGTGCTCTGGAGAAGGGCGACTTTACCTATACGCTGGACGCTCGTGGCGGCGATGAAGTCGCGGAGGTGACCCGGGCCTTCAACGGTATGCGGGCCAGCCTGCAGAAGACGCAACAGGAGTTGCTGGAAGCGGAAAGACTGGCCACCATCGGGCGCATGGCCAGTTCGATCTCTCATGATTTGCGGCATTCACTGGCGGCCATCGTAGCCAACGCGGAATTTCTGTGCGAGAGCCGGCTGTCTTCTGTGCAGCGGGAGGAGTTGTATCAGGAAGTTCGGGTGGCGGTCAACCAGATGACCGATCTCATCGATTCATTGCTGGAATTTTCGCGCACCCGCGAGTCCCTGCGGCGGACCTACGGCAACGTCAAGGACTCAGTCGAACGCGTGGTACAAGCGATCGGTACGCATCCCGAATTCCATCCGGTGCGTATTACGCTCAGCCAGGAAGGCAGCAGTTCGGGATGGTTCGATCCGCGCAAGCTGGAGCGCGCTCTCTATAACCTGCTTTTGAACTCCTGTGAAGCGGTGGTGCCGGAGAGCGGCGTCATCCATGTGGCCCTGAAGGAAGTGCGAGGCGGAGTCGAGATTCGCGTCAGCGACAATGGGCGCGGAATACCGGAGTTAATTCGCGGACAACTTTTTGAGCCCTTCGTCAGCCACGGCAAGGAAAACGGGACCGGGCTGGGGCTTACCGTAGTGCAAAAGATTGTCCAGGACCACGGCGGAGATGTGATAGTGGAAAAAACCTCGGCCGAGGGGACCGTTTTCCACCTGCTCCTTCCCCTGGCCTCGCCCGAGGCCGGGCATTCGGGGGGAGCGGCGCGCACGTCGATGGCTCGTACCGAGCAGTCACAATCGGAGTAGCATTTCGGAGCGGAGGCGGTCCACAGCCATGCGTTGGGCGCACGGGCGAGTCTCCGGCATTTTTTCTGCGGGGAGGCGAATTGTGAGACACAAGAATGGTTTGCCTGGGCGGATCAGAAAATTCGGCGCGATGGGATTGCTGCTTGCTGGAAGCATCAATGGGTGGACACAAACCACCGCTTCGCCGGCGGCTGCGCCAACCAATGCGCCAACCGATGTGATGACCGATGCGGTGCGCGAGTTACAGGCCGAAGTGCGCGAGTTGCGCACCGCCGTGGTCGAACTGCGTTCCGAAGCCGGACAGTACCGCGCCGAGACGGAGCAGTTGCGCAAGGACCTGCAGGCGGCGCGCGGCACGGTCCCCGAAGCTGCCGCTGTGACTCCGGCCGGCGCGGCCCCGTTGGCAGAGCGCGTTTCCTCCCTGGAAGAGACATCCCAGCTGCTGAACAGCAAGCTGGACGACCAGTACCAGACGAAAGTGGAAGCGGCCTCGAAGTATCGAGTCCGCCTCTCGGGCATCGTGTTGCTGAATCTCTTCAGCAATCACGGACGCATGGACAGCCAGGACACGCCGACCTGGGCGATTCCGAATATCCCCAATGTATCCGGGCAGACTTTCGGCGCTACCCTGCGGCAATCGGAAATTGGCCTCGAAGTGTTTGGTCCGCACCTGGCCGGGGCACGGACCTCGGGTAGCCTGCAGGTCGATTTTGCGGGGGGATCTCCGGGAACTCCGAATGGCGTGAATCTCGGCCTGGCCCGCTTGCGTGTGGCCAACATGCGGATGGATTGGAAAGATACTTCCATCGTAGGGGGACAGGACAATACTTTTTTCTCCCCGCTTTCACCGACTTCATTTGCCTCACTGGCCATTCCGGCATTCAGTTATGCCGGTAACCTCTGGGGATGGATTCCGCAAGTTCGCGTGGAGCACCGCTTCCATCTTTCGGAGGGGCAGAGCGTCATGTTGCAGGGTGGCATCCTGGACAACGTAACCGGAGAGCTTCCTTCCGCGTTTGCGCCTTTCGCCCAGGCGGGCGAGAGTTCGGGCCAGCCGGCTTACGCCGCGCGCGTGGGATGGACGCGCAGCGTTTTTGGCATGCCCCTGACCCTGGCCGCTGCTGGATACTACAGCCGTCAGAACTGGAGTATGAACCACAATGTAGATGGCTGGGCTGCCATGACGGACTGGAGTGTTCCCTTGGCGCGGCGCGTGAGCCTCACTGGTGAATTTTATCGCGGCCGCGCCATCGGCGGACTGGGAGGCGCTGTGGGACGGAGTGTGTTGTTCAACGGCAACCCGGCTCCGCAGACCCAGTTGCGGGCGTTGAATTCCGTGGGAGGATGGTCTCAGCTGAAAGTCACGGCCACCAGTAAACTGGAGTTCAACGGCGCCTTCGGAGTGGACAACCCGTTCGCCGCGGATGTGCGCGGCTTTTCCTTGAGCCCGGGTTTTCCCGCGCCCCTGCTGCAAAACCGGAGTTCTCTGGTGAATGTGATTTATCGTCCACGCTCAGACCTGCTCCTGTCGGGAGAATACCGTCACCTGCGAACCTTCGACATTGATGCCGGCAGTCCAACGGCTGACCAGGTGAACCTGATGATGGGAATTCTGTTTTGAAAAACCTTTTTATTTCCGCTTGCCGGTGCTTCTGTCTGGCGCTGCTGTGCCTGGGCTTCGCCCGGGCCCAGGAGGTCACGCTGACGGCCCGGGTCGAGTTGCTAAATGGCGGCAAACCCGCAAAAGAGCCTGACGCGGAAAATGTGGTGGTGTGGCTGGTGCCGGAAGGCGGCGGGGCCCGCCCGGCGGCGTTTCGTCAAAACCACATCGCCCAGGTCCCGCGATTGGTACAGCACAACAAGACCTTCGAGCCGCATGTGCTCGTGGTGCCTGTCGGCTCGGTGGTGGCGTTCCCCAACCGCGATCCCTTCTTTCACAATGTTTTTTCGTTGTTCGAAGGGAAGCGCTTCGATCTCGGCCTGTATGAAGCCGGAACCACGCGCGACGTTCACTTTGACAAGCCAGGCATCTCCTACATCTTCTGCAATATTCATCCCGAGATGAGTGCCGTGGTGATCGCGCTGGACACGCCCTATTACGGCATCTCTGACTCGCGGGGTCAGGTCGTCATTGCGAACGTTCCCAGCGGCAAGTACACGCTTCGGGTCTGGTACGAAGCCACGCCCCCCGAAACCTTGAAGGCGATGACGCGCGAGGTCACGGTGTCAGAGGCCACTTCCACGCTCGGCGTGTTACGCCTTACGGAAGCCACCCTGTCCACGGCGCACAAGAACCTGTACGGACGCGATTACGACTCGCCGGCGCCGGACAGCCCCGCGTATGAACGGCATTAGCGGGAGCGTGCCGGCTGTCCACTCCTCCTTGTTTGCATTAACAATAAAATGACAATTACGTGACAAACGCGCCCCGCCGATGCCTTAGCTTTTTCTACAATACGAACGGGCGGCCGCTGCTGGCCCGTTCCAGATGGAAGATCCCGGGATCTAATTCTGTTGCCGTATGCAGTTCGAGATGGTCCTTTTCCCCAAGGAAAACTTGGGCCAGCCACGGAGGCTGGCCCTTTTGTTTTGCCGGGAGTGAACTACTTTTTCGCGGCGACTTCGTCGTGCCCGTAATACTCGTAGGCAGACATCGGCTTCTCTCCACCTTTTTTCCAGATGCGTCCATCTTCAGATAGCTTGCCCAGCGCGCGCGCCATCTCCCGAACGTGGATGGCAACCGATCCGCAACAGGAACCAATGTAGTTGATTCCAATTTCGCGGGCGCGAAGCGCATAGTCGCCCATCTCTTTCCGGGTGAGCTGCAGCGGATCGAGTGCCAGGGGAAATTCCGGCAGGCTGGTGAAATCAGGCTTGTCCCGGGGTGTGCGATAAGCTACGGGCTGGCAGGCAAGATAGCCGGAGACCGCCCGGCGCATCTGTTCCATCGCCGGAAGAGTGTGCTCGGGAGGACGCAGGCAATTCATGCCGACGATATCGGCGCCTGCCTCCAGCAGCGCCTTGGCGGACTCGGCGGCAGACTTGCCGTCCGCGGTCTCATCTTTATTCTCGAAGCAGATGGTCACCATCACGGGCAGGCCGGTTTTCTTTGCCCGTTCGACGGCGATCAGGGCTTCGCCCAGCCAGGAAAAAGTTTCGCCAATGATGAAGTCCACACCCTCGTCAACCTGGACCGCGAGTTGTTCGTCGAAAGTTTTGCGGACGCGGTCGGCGGCTGACGGGCTGTCGGGCTCGTACATCCAGGTAAGGCTCAGATTGCCCGCGACCAGGCACTTGTCGCCTGCCACCTCACGAGCAATGCGTACGGCCGCGCGGTTCAACTCTTCGAGCCTGTTCTCCAGCCCAACCGTCGCCAGTTTGTCGCGGCTGGCATAAAACGTCAGCGCCTGCAGGACATCCGCCCCGGCTTCGCGAAACTCTACATGCAACTCGCGGAGCGCGTCGGGATGGAGCAGAGCGACCTCCGGAGTGAACGGACCCGCGCGCACCCATCCCCGTTTTTCCAGTTCCAGGAGGTAACCGCCGTCGCCCAGGACAGGACCGTCCTTGAGGCGCTCGATAATGCCTTTTTTCTTTGCCATAAGTGCTCCTTAAGGTTTGTCCACTTCATTTTCCAATGTCATCCTTAGCGCAGTGACTGCTTCGCTTCGCGAGGCAGTCATGGAGTCGAAGGATCCCTATTCCTCCAAGCCGCCGTGTGCCAACGTTGCATTTGCAGCCGGCGAAAATCGCTGCTCAATTAACAGTTCCTGTACGGTAGGGGTCCTTCGACTCCGACTTTCCATTCGCGAGCGAATGGAAAGCCTCCGCTCAGGATGACATGTCCCGACGAACTAGTCGTCTTTGTATTCGAACTCTGCCTTGATAGGCTGGCCGGCCGCAAACCGTCCCGGACAGAACGAGCTGATGTCCACTGTCTTACTGCGCCCGTCCAGCAACAACTCCGACATTACCAGGCCAATCGCTGGTGAAATTTTGAAGCCCATGCCGGAAAAACCGGCGCAAACATGCAGTCCGGCGACGCCTGAAACTTCGCCCAGCAGCGGACGTGAATCCGGCGTCATGTCATAGACTCCGGTTACGCCGCGCATGACTTCGGCATTCTCCAGCCTGGGAATGCGGCGGCTGGCCCGCTCGATGATTTCTTCCAGGCCATCGTCGGATGCGCGCTGGGGAAAGTTGTCCGGATCAGCTCCGCGCCGGCCGTAGAAATCTCCGATCAGAAATTTGTCCTGCCCGTCAGAGCGAAAGTAGGTGGCGCTGACCGAATCGATGCAGGCGCACCCGCCACCCTTCATGCCGGGAGCATTTTTCAGGATCGCTACCTGGTGGTATTCCGTCTCAATCGGCAGTTCGATTCCTATGTGCTGAAACAGGGGCTGGGTCCAGGGTCCTGTGGCCGAAACCACGACCGGCGCCGCAATGTCCCCGTGGACCGTGCTGACTCCGCGCACGCGTCCGCCTTCGACCAGAAACTCCAGGGCCTGCGTCTTCGACTGGTAGGTGACTCCCAGTTCCCGGGCCCGGGTGAGGAAATCGTTGGCCACTCCGGCGCCGTCGCCGTAGCCGGAATCGGGTTCGTAGGCGGCCAGTTCGACTTCATCAACCGCCCAATCCGGCTCCAGGTCTTTGAGTTCCTGACGATCGATGAGTTTTACGTTCACTCCGAGCCGGCGCTGCATTTCCACATTCTGCTTCAGGCGATCTGTTTCTCCTGGATGAACGATGCGCACGAATCCGGTCTTGTGGAAGTCTCCTTCTGGCCCGACTACGTCGCGCCAGTTTTCGAACATCCGCAGGCTCACCAGAGCAAGTTGCACTTCGGGTGGATAGCTGTAGTGCATGCGCACCAACGCGGAGGAACGGCCACTGCCTCCCTGCGCGACATGACCCTTGTCGATGACCACGATCTTTCCAGCCTGGCGCCGGGCGAGCTGGAACGCGATAGAGGCGCCCATGACGCCGGCACCGAGGATCACGATGTCGGCGGTAGTTGTGCTGGCGTCGTTCCGCGCGGTTCTGGAGTCGGAAGTCATGTGCAGGAGGCCTGGCGCGATTGATCGATCACAACCGGTGCTTTGAAAATTAGTCGCCAGTTTTCAGTGGCCAGTTCTCGGATCTCAGTTCTCTTGCTCATGCGGCGGCCTCTTTCAGTCTTCCTTTTTTCCAGTCACGCAGTACCTGGTGGGCGGCATTGTGTCCGGGAGCTGCGGTGACGCCGCCGCCCGGGTGCGCGCCCGCCCCGCACAAATACAGGCCATCGATGGGGGTACGGTATTGCGACCATCCCGAAACCGGGCGCATGAAAAAGAGCTGCTCCAGGCGCAAGTCGCCGTGAAAGATATTGCCTTCGGTCAGTCCGTAGGTGCGTTCCAGATCGAGCGGTGTGAGCACCTGGCGCGCGACAATCGCATGGGGCACGTTGGGGGCGTACTCAGCGATCTTCTTGATCACGCGATTGCCCAGCACTTCGCGGTTCTCGTCCCAGTGACCCTGGCGCAGGTGATAAGGGACGTACTGCACAAAGCAGGTCAGGATGTGCTTGCCCGCGGGTGCGAGCGAGGGGTCCGCATTCGACGAAACCACGCAATCCACCCAGAGTTCTTCGGGAATCTCGCCAAATTTGGCAATGTCATAGCAGCGCTCAGCAAAGGCCAGGGAAGGGACGAGCGTATAGAAAGTGCGTTCGAGCGCAGTGGCATCGGGGGATGTTCCGGTGAATTTTGGTTCGGCGTCAAGCACCAGGTTGACCTTGGCGCAAGGGCCTTCCATCTTGATGCCGCGGATCGAATGCAGAAACTCGCTGGGCAACTCGGAGGCCGCCACCATTTTCAGGAAGGTACGTTTGGGGTCGGCGTTCGAGAGGACGATGCGGGCGCGAATCTCGGTGCCATCTTCGAGCACCACGCCGCGGGCACGGCCGTCACGGACATCGATTTGCGCGACCGGCGCGGAGGTGCGGATTTCGGCGCCCAGCTTTCTGCCTGACGCCGCCAGCGCCTGGGTGATCGCGCCCATGCCGCCCATCACGTGTCCATAGAAGCCCTGCAGTTCGTGTTCGCCGCCGCTCAGCAGATGGAAGAGCAGGCCGATGGCCGTGCCCGGCTGATAGGGTCCGCCATGCTTGCCGTAGACGTTGTTGGCCAGGAACAAGGTCTTCATCTTTTCGGACTCGTAATTGTGATCGAGAAATTCGCCCAGGCTTCCGGTCAGGAAGGAAATCAGCTGCGAGACTTCGTCACTCGAAATGCCGCGGAATTTCTTTCCCACGCGAAACAGGTCGGTCCATCCGCGCATGCTTCTGGTGTCAATTTCGGGCGGCGGCTCCATGAAAAACGGTTGCAGGTAGCGTGCCAGTTTTTTCAGGCGGTCGTCCACCTGAATGAAAGTCTCCGCGTCTTTCGCAGAAATCTTTTTGAATTCAGCCTTGGCCCGTTCACGGTCCGCCCACCAGGGAACGACGTGTCCATCGGGGAAGGGAACCTGAATCGCGGGATCGCAGGGGACCATGCGCAATCCGTACTCCGCGAGGCGCAAGTCCGAGATCACTTCCGGACGCAGCATGCTGGCAATGTAAGAAGTGGTCGATACGCGGCATCCGGGAGCGATTTCTTCGGTGACGCAGCACCCGCCCACGATGTCGCGGCGCTCCAGCACCAGGGTGGAGAGTCCGGCGCGTGCGAGATAGGCCGCAGCAGTGAGACCGTTGTGGCCTCCGCCGACCACGACTGCGTCATAAATTTTGGATGATGAAGGCGACGGCACGTTTATGACCCGAAGTTAGAAGTGGCCATGAAGGCAAGATACATTACCGCATCTCCCCAGCAAATAGAATTGAAATTCGATGGACATTTCTGTAGAGTGCTTATGACTTGAGGTCAGATATGAGTGGAATTGGAAGCAGTCTCGTCTCCCCGCCGCGTTATCGCAGCATGCCGCCCCGGCCCCGTTCCGAAGGCAAGCGAACCCGCATCATTGACGCCGCCATGCGCCATTTTGCCGAGCAGGGCTACCATGCCGCCCGGGTGGGAGACATTGCCGCCGCCCTCGGCATCGCCAAGGGGTCGATCTTTCAGCACTTCGGCAGCAAGGACGGCCTGTTTTTCGAAGTCTACAAAAAAGCGGTGCGTTCCTTCCCCCGCTACCTCGATGCCCCCGCCGATGTGCGCGAGCGCGGTTTTTTCGAGGTCCTGCGTTACTGGCTGGTAAGCACGGAACATCTTCTGCATGAAGACTGGATCCCTTACCGGGTCTCGCTGCTGGGAAATTACGGTACCGATCTGGCACTGAAGCGCGAGATCAACCGCTTCCTCATGGCGGAAGATCCCTACGGCACGGTTGCGTTCGTGCGTTACGGACTGCAGCGCGGAGAGCTGCTGCGCGAAATGGACCAGGAGATGATGGTCTCGATTCTGGATTGGACGATGGAACGTTTCCAGGACGCGCTGCTTACCGAGGAATTGGATCCGGGCCTGTTCCGCCGCCAGGGCGATCCGCAAGAAAAGAAGGACGCGCGCGTGACCCAGTTTCTGGACGTGTTGAAGAGGGCGATCGGAGCATGAACAACAGGCACATCTCGGTATCGTCAATTCTCGCGGCCTACAACGATAAGGCCGCGTTGCCGGATGCTTTCACCATCCCTGCGCCCTGGTATGTGGACGCTCGAATCGCCGAACTGGAGGCCCAGACCGTTTTCAGCAAGACCTGGCAAATGGTGGGACGGGCCGAGCAGGTGGAGAAGCCGGGCCAGTTCGTGACCACCAGCATTGCCGGTGAACCGATCGTCGTGGTTCGCGGCAATGACGGCGCTCTGCGCGGCTTTTACAATGTGTGCCGCCACCATGCCGCCGCGGTGGTGACTGAGCCGTGCGGGCAGGCTTCCATCCTGCATTGTCCCTATCACGGATGGAACTACGGGCTGGATGGTTCTTTAAAGGGCATGCCGGAATTCGATGGCGTGAAGAACTTCGATCGCCAGCAAAACGGGCTGGTTCCGGTGAAGGCAGAGACGTGGGAGAAATTCGTATTCGTAAACCTGGATCCGCAGGCCGCGCCGCTCCACGATTTTCTCGGCGGCCTGGTCAAGCGTGTGGCGCCGCTGGGAGTCAGCAAGCTGCACTACTTCGACAGCCGGACTTACGACATCCACTGCAACTGGAAAGTATTCGTCGACAACTATCTCGATGGCGGATACCACGTCCCCCATCTGCACAAAGGCCTGAGTTCGGTGCTCGATTACAAGGAGTACACCATCGAGAACGAGGACCGTTACTGTCTGCAATCGAGTCCGATGGTGGCGGGGAAGGAAGACGCTGCCACAGCATCGACTCGTCAGGGCGACCGCGCCTGGTACTTCTGGCAATATCCCAACCTGATGATCAATTGCTATGAAGGCTACATGGACACCAACCTGGTGCTGCCGCTCGACGTTGATCATTGCCGCGTGATTTTTGATTTTTATTTCGGCGATATCAGCCAGGCCCGCCGTGAATACAACGAACAGAGTGTGGCTGTCGGGGCCCGGGTGCAGGACGAGGACCTGGGCATCTGCGAGGCCGTGCAGCGAGGGTTGAAGTCACGGGCCTATGGCGCGGGCAGGCTGTCGGTGCGCCGGGAGGCAGGCGAGCACCTGTTTCACCGGTTGCTGGCAGCGGATTTGAAGGGCGGCGCGGAGACAGCCGTCGCGGCCGCGGATTGAGCTCCAATCTTCAATCTACAATCTGAAATCTGAAATCTGAAATTGTTGTCGCCACACAATCAAAAGACTGAGGTGAAGCACGTGAAGAAGGCTCTCGCATTGGTGCTGGGGTTGACGTTGTCGTGTGCCGCAAATGCGGCTGCCCAGGTAACGGCGATCAAGGCAGGCCGGCTGGTGGATCCGCAGGCAGGCACGGTACTCAACGATCAGGTCATTCTCATCCGCGACAACAAAATTGAAAAGGTCGGCAAGGGCCTGGCCATTCCGGCGGATGCCAAGGTCATCGATCTCTCGCAGATGACCGTGTTGCCTGGCCTGATCGACTGCCACACTCACCTTGCCGATGGACCCACCGACGACGGCGACCCCATGTCGCAAATGAAGAAGACGGCGGCGGAGGTGGCGTTTGAGTCGGTACCCAACGCCCGTACTTTTCTGCGTGAGGGGTTTACCACGGTGCGCGACGTGGGCGTTTACCGCGCGTTGAATGACGTTGCCATGCGCGATGCCATCGCTCACGGCTACATTGAGGGCCCGCGCATGTATGTGGCCGGCGCATACGTCACGATCACGGGCGGCGCCGGCGCCATGACCGGGTTCGCGCCCGACATCACGCTGCCCTGGAACCTGCGCTACGGGCAAGCCGATGGCCCCTGGGAAGTGCGGCAGAGGATCCGCCAGTTGGTGCACGACGGCGCCGACCACATCAAAGTCCTCTCCAGCGGGGCCGTGCTGACCCATGGCAGCAGTCCAAAATCGCAGGAATTCACACTCGAAGAGTTGCAGGCCGCAGTGGACGAAGCCAGCCACTTCGGGTTGCGCGTCGAGGCGCATGCGCATTCTCCCGAGGGCATCAAGAATGCGATCCGGGCCGGCGTGGCTTCGGTCGAGCACGCGACCATGATCGATGACGAGGGCATTGCGCTGGCCAAGCAGCACGGCACCTACCTGGACATGGATATCTACGACGAAGAATGTATCCAGGAAGCGGGCCGGCTGGGAAAAATTCCCAAGGATTTTCTGCAGCACGACGCGGAACTGGGAGAGCTTCAGCGCCAGAATTTCCACAAGGCTTTGAAAGCCGGCGTGAAATTATCATTCGGGACCGATGCCGGCGTTTGTCCTTACGATCGCAGCATCCGCCAGTTTGCCTTCATGGTGAAGTACGGCATGACGCCGATGCAGGCCATACAGGCAGCCACGACCTCGGCCGCGGATTTACTGGGACATTCCGATGTGGTCGGTGACATCAAGCCCGGCAAATATGCTGACGTCATCGCAGTTGCCGGCGATCCGTTGCAGGACATCAGCGTACTGGAGCATGTCCAGTTTGTGATGAAAGACGGCAAAGTTTACAAACAGTAACTGTCATCCTGAGCGGAGTCAGTGCTTCGCTCTGCGAAGCGCTTCCGGAGTCGAAGAGCCTGCCCCGAGCGAAGCCGAGGGGACCCCTACAAACCGATGAGTCCCCGGCACGATAGGGGTCCCTCGACTTGCTCTCACCGCGCAAGCGCGGCTCGATGCGGCGCTCGGGATGACAGGGAATTGCTCTACTGGTGGTCGCGCGGAATGGTTTCTTCCCACGTTTTTTGCTTTACCATCTGGCCGTCTTTCAGCAATTCCCGCGTGTACTTGTAATAGAAATTCTTCTGGTCCGTGGTCACGGATAAATGTCCGCGCCACCTGAGTTCCCGTCCCTTCAGGGTGAAAATGCTCTCCGCTTCGCCATGGACAGCGCTGGTTTCGGGATGAGCATCGTCCACGTCATAGACCAGACTCTCGTAGTCGATTTCCTTTCCCCAGGGATAATCGGTTTCCGCCTTGCCCTTCCAGCGCACTTTGGCTTTCTGGTTCGCTTCGTCGCGCTCCAGGGTCCACTCGCCCGGCCAGGGATAGCCGATGCTCTTGATGTCCTGGCGTTGCTCGGCAGGCTGCGGCGGCTGGAATACGGGAGCCGGCGTGCCTTTCACGGGCACGACCGGCAGGGTCAGGCGCGTACCGTCGCCTCCCAGCTCGAGCGACGTGGTCATCGAGTAGGGAGTGGGCAGGATCATGGGCCACAGCGCATTCGAAACTGCCAGCCGGATGCGATGGCCTTTAGGAAAAACCCAAGAGGTCAAATGCATCACGACGTCGAGCGGATAGACTTTGCCAGGTTCGAGCGCGCGCGGCTCCGTCATGGATTCGCGTTGCGCGCCATTGATGCCTGCGCCGGTGATTTGGGTGACGGTCCCGTCGGGAGCCACGTCCGAAAGCCGCGCGAACCAGTCCGCCAGGGGAGCAGTCGCCGACGCTTTCAGCAGTGCCCGCGGCCTTCCCAGGATCGCCACGTCTTCTTTGAGCGGCGCGGAATCGTAAACCAGGCTGAAGGCGTCCACGGGGCGCGGATCGCTCAGCAGTTCTCCCCACCAGAATCCGGCTTCCACACCGATGGAAGGAACGTATTTAAGTTGATGGGCGTCCGCCTCGGGAGCGGTCGTTCCCAGAGTATGGTTCGGTTGGGGAAAGAAAACTGTTTCGCGGACGTCGCGCGGCGGCCAGCTGTCTTCACGCCGCCATTCACCGGGGACGTTCTGCAGATTCGGATTTGGCGGGTGCCAGTGCTGCATATAAATGACCAGCCTGGGATCGTTCAGCACGCCGGTGTCTCGTCCCTTGAGCCAGTAATCCCACCAGCGGACAGCCTCAGCGCGCCACTCGATCTCAGGGCCGGGGACGGCGTCATGCGGGAAGGTGTGGTTCCAGGGCCCGACAATCGCCTTCAGCGGGGCCTTCGTCTGCTGCAGCATGTCGGAGATGCTGTCGCGATAGCCGTCGAGCAGGCCGCCGATAATAAAACATGGAATCTTGATCTCGCTGTAAGGACGCACCGGGCTTCGCCAGAACGGACCGTCATGCTGGTGCTTGAGATAGAGCAGCGACCAGGGCGGAGCGTCGAAGCGCGGGTCCAGAATTTTCTCGTCGAGCGTGTAATCGGGAGCGCCGGTCATGCCCGGGGCCATGTCCATGTTCAATTCGAACTCATCGATGTGCGCCATGCCGTCCATGTAGTGCACATCGTCGTGGAAAAGTTCGGCGGTGGCGTCCACCGCGATAATGGCTTTGAGATCAGGCGCGTGCCGCATGGCCATCTGCAGAGAATTGAAGCCGCTCCAGGAGATGCCCATCATGCCTACATTTCCGTTGGACCAGGGCTGATGCGCCAGCCAGGAGATAATCTGCAAGGCGTCGAGTTGCTCCTGCTCCGAATATTCGCGGCCGGTGGGAACGCCTTCGCTATTGCCAAAGCCTCGAATATCGACGCGGGCGCACACGTATCCGCGGCGCACGAAGTAGGAGTAGAGTTCGTAATCCCGTTGCGCGGTGCCGTCGTCCTTGCGATAGGGGTGATATTCGAGGACTGCGGGAAATTTCTCGCCGGCTTTGCCGCCGTCCGGCATGTACAACGTGACCGCCAGACGAACGCCGTCTTTCATCGGGATCCAGCCGTTCTCCATGCGGATGTTGTAGGCGGGCGGGGATGGAGGCTCGACCCCGAGAGCCGTGGCCACCATCAGCCCCAGCAGGACTACAACAAGCCGCAAGGAATAAGCGGATGCCGAGTCTTCATGATTCGTACCAGCGGAAGCCGTGACGCTGTTCCTGCTCAAGTTGCTTCGCCAGTTTGAGAGTTCGGGAGCGACGGTGATTGGCGCAGGCGAGCACGATGACGTTGAACAATGCCATGGGAGCGACGTACGAAGAACCAAACGAAGGAGTAGCGATCGAAGTCAGAAAAAATTCGTGGGCAAATTCTCCGATGGGAGATACCAGGGTGTTGGTGATGCCCACGCAATAGGCTCCTCGGGCCCGTGCCTGCCGCAAGCCTTCCACTGTCTGGCGCAGGCCGCGGCCGTGGCTGACGGCAATCACCAGGTCCCGTTTCCCCAGCATGCGAACTTTGTGCACCACCTCGGCGGGTGTCGTGGCGCTGGTGACCGGTAGTCCCAGGATGATGAGGAGGTGTTCCAGGAAGTTCACCAGGTTGGCGGCCAGATCGCCGCCGATGAGCACCACGCGCCGCGCTGCGTACAGCCGCCGCACCAGGGCCGCTATCCTCTGCGGTTCGAGAGTCTGGACGAGATGGTTCAGGCTCTTGACATCCTGGTCGAGCGACGCCCGCACCTGCGTCGAAATGGCGGACCTGCCGGTCGGGCCAGCCTGCATGGTATCGAGCGAGGTGGCGTGGGCGATGGCCAGCTCGTGCACGTAGTGCTGGAATTCACGGTAAGACTCAAACTTCATTCCGCGAACGATCCGGACCATGGTGGCGGGATCGGTGCGCAAGCGCTTGGCCATGGCCCGCACGCTCATCAGCACAAACTCACGCGGCCGTTCGAAAGCCGGCCGGATAATCTGCTGTCGCTTTGGGCTCAGGAGAGTGATGCGGGCGGACGGACTCAGGATTGGAATGGAACGCGCAACTTTCCGCGGCTTTCTCATGGGGCACAAAAGCATGGTAGAAAGCCGCGCTCTTGTCAACTCAACCGAGCGCGGGGAGTCCCTGAGACCACGTGGAGACAGCTGCCCTCGGCTGTCTGGCGGAGCAGGGCTTCGCTGTTTCCGATAACGATCAAGATCCGCCGGCGAGAAGATTCGTCGAGCTATGCTCGACCAGACAGCCGAGGGCGGCTGTCTCCACGTGGTTGGTGGTGCTTCATGCTGGATCGGTGCTTCGCCGCATGCGTATAATGCGGGCGCGGCTCCCAATCGACCTGCCAATTCAACCGCCTGGGGACATGCCATGGATATGAATAAGAAGTCCGCACCCACCTCCCGCAGTCGAAGAGACTTTCTTACAACCTCCAGCCTGCTGGCGGTGGCGGCGGCAGCGCCGCGCGCAGTGCCTCCGCTCTGGCTGGCGGCCCAGGGCCGCAGTCGGATCAGAAGCCCGCGACGCCGGGCCCGCTGCGCAAGATTCCCATCGGCGTCTTCGATCCTGCGTTTCCCAATTTGTCCACCGACGAAATGATCGACAAGTTCGCCGCCTGGGGAGTGGAGGCAGTCGAGATTGGCACCGGCGGTTATCCCAACTCAACTCACTGTCCGGTGAAGGACCTGCTGGACGATCCCGCCAAAGCGAAGGCGTGGAAGAAGAAGTTCGAAGACCGCAACATCCAGGTGGCGACCTTCAGTTGCCACGGCAACCCAGTGTCGCCCGATCCCAAGATTGCGGAGCGCGATGCGGAATCCTTCCGCCGCACCGTGCTGCTGGCCGAGCGCCTCGGAGTGAGCGTGATCGTGGGCTTCTCCGGTTGCCCCGGAGGCAGCCCCACCGACACCATGCCCAACTGGGTGACCTACCGCTGGCCGCCGGAGTACGGGCAGATGCTTGACTGGCAGTGGAAGGAAAAAGTCATTCCCTTCTGGAAGCAGGCCAGCCAAGTTCGCCCGCGACCACGGCATTCACAAGATTGCGCTCGAGATGCATCCGAATTTTGTGGTGTACAACCCAAAGACGCTGCTGCGCCTGCGCGAGGCCGTGGGCGAGGAGATTGGGGCCAACTGCGATCTCAGCCATCTCTTCTGGCAGCAGTGCGACGCGGTCGAGGTCATTCACATGCTGGGCAAGGCCGGCGCGCTTTTCCACGCCCACATGAAAGACACAACTTTCTACAAACATAACGTCGATCGTTACGGCGTGCTTAACTTCTCCTCCGACAAGAACGATCTCGCGCAGGCTTCGGAGACATTCCGGGCCGTAGGTTACGGGCACAGCGCCGGCACCTGGAAAGAAATCATGCGCGCGTATATGGATGTTGGATTCCAGGGCATCTTCAGCGTCGAGAATGAAGATCCGATTCTTTCCGGCGAAGTGGGCGTGGAGCGCGCGCTGTACGTGCTGAAAAATGTAAGGAACGAAATTTTAGGAACGACGTAACCACCCCGCCGCTGTCATCCTGAGCGCAGTAAGTGCTTCACTTCGCGAAGCACTTACGAAGTCGAAGGACCCCTATGAACGGGTAGATTTGTAGTAGCGCAGGGGGCCCTCGACTTGCTCTCACCGCGCAAGCGCGGCTCGAGACCGCGCTCGGGATGACAGGGATACCGGGTAAGCCGTTGACCTTGCTTCCCGCGACGGCGTAAGCTGCCCCTTCCGCTCATTTTCGGGGAGCAAGCATGCAAAGACGCGAAGCATTACGACTCCTGGCCTCGGCGGCGGCGCTGCCGCTGCTGTCGCGGGAAGCGTTCTCAATGTTCCGAGCCGTGCATGAGCAGCTTCCCGATCAGTCGGTGCCCAAGAGCCTCGATCCCCATCAGAACGCGACCGTCACCAGTCATCTCCGAGCTCATCATCCCTCAAACTGACACTCCCGGCGCAAAGGCCGCGCGGGTGAACGAGTTCATCGATCTCATCCTCACCGAGTGGTACGACGAGGAAGAGAAATCAATCTTCATGACCGGTCTCACGGATGTTGACGCGCGCGCCCGGGATCTGTTCGGCAAGGATTTCGTTGACTGCGGGGCGAAATCGCAGATCGAAATTCTCCAGGCGCTGGATGACGAACTGGCCGCCACGCGCGCCGAACCGGAACCGAGACGCAGGCGCAGGCACCCGCCGGAACGCAATTTCTTTTTCATGATCAAGCAGCTCACGCTGATTGGTTACTACACTTCACAGATCGGGTTTGAGCAGGAACTTCATGGCGAGATCATTCCCTCGCGCCATGCCGCTTGCGTCCCTCTGGAAGAGGAGGCCGCGAAGTAAGCATGGCAGCCAAGACACACGACGCCATCGTGGTGGGCTCGGGAATCACCGGAGGATGGGCCGCGAAGGAACTGGGCGAGAAGGGACTGGAGACGCTGGTTCTCGAAGCCGGACGACCTATCGATCCCGACAAGGATTACGCCGAACATGTGCCCGAGTGGGAAGTGCGCTATCGCGGCATGAGCGATCGCAAGCGGGTGCAGGAAAACCAGCCGGTGCAGGAAACCTGCGGCGGGATGGATGAGTGGAACAGCAAATTCTTCGTCAACGACAAGCAGAATCCGTACAAGACCGAGCCGGGCAAACCCTTCTTGTGGATTCGCGGGCGCCAGGTGGGCGGCCGGTCGATTATCTGGGGACGGCAATCATACCGCTGGAGCGATCTTGATTTTGAAGCCAACCAACGCGAGGGCCTGGGCGTGGATTGGCCGATCCGGTACAAGGAAATTGCTCCCTGGTACGACTATGTGGAAGATTTCATCGGGGTCTCCGGTCTGCGCGAGGGACTTCCGCAGCTGCCCGATGGCCATTTTTTGCCGGGCATGGAATTGAATTGCGCGGAAGTGGTGGTCAAGGATGCCATCGCCAAATATTTTCCCGGCGAGCGTCTTATGACGATCGGGCGTACCGCGATCCTGACCCAGCCGCACAAGGGCCGCGCGCCCTGCCACTACTGCGGGCCCTGCGCCCGCGGCTGCATTACCCGTTCCTACTTCAGCAGCCTGAACTCGACTCTGCCCGCGGCGCTGACCACGGGCAAAGTAACGGTGCGACCGCACAGCGTTGTGCACAGCCTGATGTTCGATTCCAAGACGAGGAAAATCACCGGCGTGCGGGTGATCGACGGGCAGACGCGTGACACCATCGAATTTCGCGCCCGCATTGTCTTCCTGTGCGCCTCGGCGCTGGAGTCGGCCCGCATACTGCTTAACTCCGCCACTCCGGAATTCCCCAACGGGCTGGCCAATTCCAGCGGAGAGTTGGGCCACAACGTCATGGACCACTGCATGGGCGGCGGCGCCACGGGCCGCATTCCGGGGAATGAAGATCACGTCTCGCTGGGCAACCGTCCCAATGGAATTTACGTTCCACGCTTCCGCAACGTGAAACAGAAGCATCCGATGTTTCTTCGGGGGTACGGTTTTCAGGGCAGCGCCAGCCGGCCCAAGTGGGAACGGGGCACGGAGATGCGCGGCTTCGGAGCAAATTTGAAGCAGACCCTGAGGCGCCCCGGACCGTGGACGATGTCGTTTTACGGATTCGGCGAATGTCTCCCAAACCACGAAAATTTTGTCGAACTCGACAAGACCACGGTGGACGCCTGGGGCATTCCCGTGCTCCGGATCAGTTGCGCCTGGCGGGAGAACGAGCGCGCCCTGCTGAAAGACATGTCGATTACCTCGGCGGAAATGCTTTCTGCGGCCGGTGCGAAGGACATCGAACCCTTCATCGAGGACAACGCCCCCGGCCTCACGATTCACGAAATGGGTACGGCGCGCATGGGACGCGACCCGAAAACCTCGGTGCTCAATGCCCACAACCAGGCGCACGACGCCAACAATCTTTTTGTCACCGATGGCGCCTGCATGGCGTCTTCTTCCTGCGTCAACCCTTCTCTTACCTACATGGCCCTCACGGCGCGGGCCTGCGACTATGCTGTCAGCCAGATGAAGCGAGGAGAAATCTAATATGGACCGACGAACGTTTCTAGGCACGATGACGGCCGCGACGATTCTTTCCCGCCAGCTTTCCTGGGCCGCGGGTGATCACAAGATCGACAAAGTCGGCTTGCAGCTCTACACCATTCGCAGCGTCATGAAGGATGACTTCGAGGGCAAGCTGGCGAAAGTCGCGGCAATCGGGTATCGCGAAGTCGAGTTTGCCGGCTACGACGGTCATAGTCCGCAGGAAGTGCGGGCCATGCTTGACCGCCACGGGCTCACTGGTCCCTCCGCGCACATACCCTACAAAAGTCTGGGCGCCGAGTTTCCCAGCGTACTGGATGCGGCCCACGTGGTGGGCCACCAATATCTGGTCAATCCCTACATTGACGACGACGTTCGCAAGGGGCCCGATGGCTGGAAGCACGCGGCGGAAACTTTTAATCGCGCCGGAGAAGCCTGCCAGAAAGCTGGAATCCAGTTCGCGTATCACAATCACTGGTTCGAATTCGCACCGGTCAACGGAAAACTTCCTTACGACATTCTGCTGGAAGAGTGCGATCCCAAGCTGGTGAAGATGGAAATGGACCTGTGCTGGATCATGGTGGGCGGGCAGGACCCGTTGAAGTATTTCAAGCGCTATCCCGGCCGCTTCCCGCTGGTGCACGTCAAGGACCTGACCAGGATTCCGAAGACGGACGCGTCGGGTGGACAGAATTTCGGCGACTCGCTGGACGAAATGACGGAAGTGGGCAGCGGAATGATCAACTGGAAGAAGATTTTCGCGCACTCGGAAGAGGCCGGCATCAAACACTATTTTGTCGAACACGATCACCCCAAAGACCCTTTTGCCAGTATCACGAAGAGTTACGAATACCTGGCGAAGGTGCGCTTTTAGCGGTCAATATTGTTTCCGGAGAGCCTGATGGCACAAGTAGTTCGTTCCCCGAAAGTGTATGACGTCTGCGTCATCGGATCGGGCGCGGGAGGCGGCACTGCCGCCAAGGTGCTCACCGAAGGCGGGCTGAATGTAGTGATGCTGGAAGCAGGGCCGCCTCTGAATCCGGAAAAGGATTTCAAGGAGCACATGTGGCCTTACCAGCTGCCGCATCGCGGGGTTGGTGTCGGCGGCGAGCACCGTCATGAGCTGAATGACGAATTCATTGCCCCCAATGGCGCGTGGGAAATCGAGGGCGAACCCTACACTTCCGCGGCGGGCTCGCAATTCCGCTGGTTCCGTTCCCGCATTGTAGGCGGACGCACCAATCACTGGGGACGCATCGCCCTTCGCTTTGCCCCGGTGGATTTCAGGTCGCGCTCCACCGACGGCATGGGCGACGACTGGCCGATCACCTACGAAGAAGTTTCGCCTTACTACGATAAAGTCGAATCCTATATCGGCGTGTTCGGCAGCAAGGAGAATATTCCCAGCGCGCCCGACGGCATTTTTCTGCCGCCGCCGCCGCCGCGCTGCACTGAAACCATCATCAAGAAGGCCTGCGACAAACTGAACATTCCCTGCGTGCCTTCGCGGCTGGCGATTCTGACCAAGCCGCTGAACGGCCGCGCTGCCTGCCATTATTGCGCCCAGTGTGGCCGCGGCTGCCTGACCGCTTCCAACTTCAGTTCCAGCCAGGTGATGATCCCCCCGGCGCAAGCCACCGGACGCCTAACTCTGATTACTGGCGCCATGGCGCGCGAGATCGTGGTGGGAAAAGACGGCAAGGCCGAAGCGGTTGCCTACATCGACAAAGCCACGCGTTCCGAAAAACGGGTGCATGCCCGGGCCTTCATGGTGGCTGCGAGCGCCTGCGAGTCGGCGCGCCTGCTGCTCAATTCCCGCTCCGCTCTTTTTCCCGACGGTCTGGCCAATTCTTCCGGAGCGGTGGGCCGCTACCTGACGGACTCAGTCGGCAGTTCCGCCGGCGGATATTTCCCGCGACTGGAGAAAATGCCACCCCACAATCACGACGGCGTGGGCGGAATGCACTTGTACATGCCGTGGTGGAGATACGATCGCAAGAATGACTTTCTGCGCGGCTACCACATCGAGTTCGGCGGCGGCCGGGGCATGCCGGGAGTGGGCGATTTCGATGATCTTTGTGAGGAGCACGAAGGATACGGCGCCTCCCTCAAACAGTACTGCCGCAGCCGAGATATGGCACCTACATCGGTTTCGCCGGGCGCGGCGAAATGATTCCCAACGAGCACAGCTACTGCGATATCGATCCCGATACCGTGGATCAGTGGGGCATCCCGGTGCTGCGCTTCCACTGGCAGTGGAGCGACAACGAAGTCAACATGGCCAGGGACATGCAGGAAACCTTCCGCTCGATCGTCGAGACGGCGGGCGGGACATTTATCAGCAAGGCAAAGCCCGACGGCCGTCACCCCTACGGTATTGAGGACGGCGGTGTCATCATCCACGAACTCGGTACCGCGCGCATGGGAAACAATCCCAAAACTTCGGTGCTGAACAAGTACAGCCAGGCCCACGACGTGAACAATGTGTTCGTGACCGATGCCGCATCGTTCGTGACCAACCCGGACAAGAATCCGACGCTCACCATCATGGCGCTCTCCTGGCGCGCGTCGGAATATCTGATCGATCAGGCGAAGAAGGGAAGTCTTTAGGAAGGACACATGGCAACCAACTCCATTTCGCGGCGCGACATTCTGAAGACCCTGACCATGGGGGCGATGGCGGGTTCGGTTCTGCGGGTGATTCCGGCGCAGGCGGCCGAGTACGCGCACCACATGGTGGCAGCAGAAAAGGCGGCCACCACGGCGGGAGTCTATACTCCGAAATATTTCTCGCCGCAGCAATACAAGACGCTGCAGGCGCTCTGCCAGGCCATCATTCCCGCCGACGCCGATTCCGGCGGGGCCAAAGAAGCGGGCGCGCCGGAATTTATTGACCTGCTCACCAGCGAGAATCCCGAGTATCAACTTAAGCTTGGCGGGGGCATGATGTGGCTGGAGGCGCAGTGTACCGACCGTTACGGCAAGGCTTATCTCGACTGTTTGCCCGCCCAGCAAAAAGAAATTCTCGACCTGATTGCTTATTGCAAGAACGCGGAGAAAGATCCGGGCTTGAGCCAGGGCGTGGAGTTCTTCGCGTTCCTGCGGGAAATGACCGCTGACGGATTCTTCACCAGCGAGATTGGCATCAAGTATCTCGGCTATGTGGGCAACACCTACCTGCTCAGCTTCCCCGGATGCCCTCCCGTTCCCGAGGCGTAGCTCTTTCTTTCGGTTGTCATCCTGAGCGAAGCGACTGCTTCGCTTGGCGAAGCAGTCACGCAGTCGAAGGACCCCTATAGCCACACCGAGGCCGGCGGGCACGGCGGTTGACCCGCCTTTCACGCAGAATCCCGGTGGAAGAAAATGTATGGGACCACAGGCTGCGGAAAAAGTCGTCGAGGGCGGGGAAAGCTCACCGCAGGCGCTGAAGCGCGAACCAATCTGGACGACGTAGCGGCCCGACTGAAGTCGGTCCCTTCCCCATGGCGGGTTGAAATAGCATTTTTCAGCAGCCGCTACAGCCACACCGAGGCCGGGTGGCTCGGCGGTTGACCCGCCTTTCACCGCAGAATCCGGTGGAAGAAAATGCATTTCCGCTTATAGGGGTCCTTCGACTGCGTCTGTCCATTCGCAAGCGAATGGACAGAGCTCCGCTCAGGATGACACTGAAAAAAATTCATGCTGTTCCGAACGGGTCTTCGAGCGACGGGCTCTGCGGAGTAAACAACTCCGCGCCGTTTTCCGTGATGTGCATGTCGTCTTCCAGGCGCACCCCGAACTCGCCCGGGATGTAGATGCCCGGCTCATCGCTGAAGGTCATTCCGCGGGCCAGGGGCATGGTGTTACCGCGAACGAGGTAGGGCCACTCGTGGCCATCCATGCCGATGCCGTGTCCCACGCGGTGGGTGAAGAACTTGTAATCTGGGCCGTATCCGGCTTCGCTGATCACTTTCCGGGCCGCTGCGTCCACCGCCTGGCATTCAACACCTGGGCGGGCGGCCTTGAGCGCGGCAGTCTGGGCGCGGTGCACAGTCTCAAAAACCTTCTTCATCTTGTCTGAAGGTTTGCCGAAGACGAACGTGCGAGTAATGTCGGATTGATATCCCTCGACGGTGCAGCCATCATCCAGCATGATCAGGGAGCCTTCACGAATGGTTTGAGGAACGACGGAGCCGTGAGGGAATGATGAATTCTCGCCGATCTCGATGTCCACCTCGCCGGGAAACCCCAGCTGTCCGTACGCAGCCATGATCAGTTTTTCCAGTTGGGCCTGCGAGATGCCATCGTGCAGCGCCTCGTGTGCGGCCTTGTAAGCTGTCCAGGTAACATGGTTGGCCAGCCGCATCAGATCCAGTTCGTGCCCGCTCTTGATCATGCGGCAACCGGCGGTCACTGGGGTGGCGCTGACAATCTTCAGTTGCGGCGCGGCTTTTGCGAGTTTGTCGCTGAAGACGAAACGCACGGTCTCTTCCATGCCCAGCATGCCGGCGGACAGATTCAGGTCTTTGAGTCCTTGCGCCAGCAATTGGTAGGGATTCTCGTCTTCCTGCCAGGTACGAACATCGGCATTTTTGCCTTCCGGAGAGTAGGCCAGCAGTTCGCGTGCCCGTCCTTCTTCGAATGCGGGACACACACAGAGCGCACGAGCTTTGGCTGGCAGCACGAGTGCGAAAAAGCGTTCGCTTCCCCACCAGGGCACGCCGGCAAAGTATTCGAGAGATGTGCCATCCGCCAGAAGGATGGCATCGAGATGGTTGGCCGACATCAGTTGCCGCGCCTTTTCCTGACGCGCGGCTCTTTCGTCAACCGTGATGGGCCTGGCCATGTCTTTCATCGATTTCAAGCGGGCGATCGACGGTGGCAGCGCGGGGCACGCATCCTCGGCCTTTAGCGACGACGGGACCGCGGCCAGGGCTGCGCCAGCAGTAATTGTGCCGGCCTGCAGAAAGCGGCGTCGTGAAACCATAAGGCCTCCAATTAATCAGGAACCGCCATTATAGGGGTCTTCCGATATGCAATTGGCAAGCGTCAGGGAAAAATTGAAAATGAGGCATCCATGGAGACGGGATTCCAATGTGCCGGCTGCGGCGAATGGAACCAGACTACAGTGGATGAGTCCGCTGGGCGCAATCAGTCTTACGTGGAGGATTGCCAGGTGTGTTGCAAGCCCAATGTGCTGCGTGTCCAGTACGACACCGCGGAAGACGAATTTGTAATTACAGCGCAGTTGGAATCGTTATAGTAGCTGCAAAGTTGCACAACAACTTCCTGGAGGAAGGATGAACACGATGTCCACAGGCTACGGTACGTCTGGACGGATGGTTGCCCATAACATGGTAACCACGCAATTCGAACTTGACGGCTTTCGCGTGGTGCGCACGCTGGGCGTGGTGCGTGGCATCGTGGTGCGATCACGCTCGATTTTCGGGACCATCGGGGCCAGCCTGCAAACCATTCTTGGCGGCAACATCACTTTGCTGACCCAGCTTTGTGAGAAGACCCGGGCCGAGGCTTTCGACCTGATGCTGCAGCACTCCGCGGAACTGGGCGGAAACGCCGTGGTCGGGGCGCGTTACGATGCCACCGAAGTGATGCAGGGAGTCACGGAAGTGCTGGCCTACGGGACCGCGGTAGTGGTGGAGCCCAGCCGATAAAAGCAGAACGCGTTCTGCTCTTAACCCAGCAGCTTCTCCAATGCTTTCTGGCGATAGGCAAACGTCCGTTGCAACTGGCGGCTGACGAAAAGCCTTTGTGCTACTTCGCCCAGCCATCCAAATCCCACGTCGTATTCGATCAGGTCGCGGACCACGGTTCCCTTTATCTGGTTCCGCGTTTCGCCCGTGAGTTCGTGACGATGATGAAAGCTCTTGAACGGTCCCTTCTTTTGCACGTCGGCAAAGTGGTGGTTCCACTCAAACTCGGTGATCAGGGCGATCCACTGGGCACGAAAGGGAAGAAAGGGGGCCAGGCGAAACGAAGTAACAATTTCGGAGCCGGCGCCGGCCAATGGGGTCCGGTCCGTAATCGTCGCGCGTTCTTCTGCCACCCCGGGAGGCGGCACCAGTTTCAGACGGAGGAGTTCAGTGCCAGTGCGCGGCGGCATGATCCGTGGCAGGTTTCCGGGATTGGCGAAAAAGAGAAAAACCCGCTCGATTGGAAACGGAACCCATTGCTCGAACTGTGCCCGATGGTTCATAGGACCCGATCGAGGGGATGCCTTCCCGAGGGGCGCACCCAAGGCGAAGGGGACGGCACAGGCAGTGCCGCGATAAATTGTCCGGTCGCTTTCATCGAGTAAACTAGAATAATTCTGTCAAAAATCCCATTTCAGATCGGGCCCCAAACCATCATGTCCGCAAAAAATAAAGTACTGGCAATTACCTTTTCACTGCTGACCATACTCCTGTTTTCTGCCGTGGCTGCGGCTTCTTCCTATCAGTACATCCGCATCGGCAACAAGGCCGACAGTACCGCGACTCCGGAGCCCGGCACTGCGCTCATGGGCGGCGGGAAGGACCTGGATGACGCTTTCCTCTGGTTGTGCAAGAAGGCGAATGGCGGGGACTTTCTGGCGCTGCGGGCCCGAGGCGACGATAGCTACAACCCTTACGTCAATGGCATGTGCAAGCTGAACTCGGTGGCGACGCTGGTGATTCCGGATGACGCCGCTGCGCATGACCCTGCCGTGGCCGATATCATCCGCCACGCCGAGGCAGTTTTCATCGTTGGCGGCAACCAGGCGCGCTATGTCAAATTCTGGCAGAACACTCCCGTCGAGGACGCCATCAACGCCAACATCGCGAGCGGGAAGCCTATCGGAGGAACCAGCGCCGGACTCGCCGTTCTGGGCGAGTTCGCCTACGGATGTCTGAAAGACAAGGAAGACGACAACGATCTCGCCTCCACGGACGTGTTGCCCAATCCCTACCATGAGCGAGTGACACTGGTGCGGGATTTTATCAAGGTTCCGCATCTCGAAAACACCCTCACCGACAGCCACTTCGCAAAACGCGACCGCATGGGACGGACGCTGGGATTCCTTGCTCGGCTGGTACAGGATGGCTGGTCGCAGAAGCCCCGCGAAGTTGCCATCGATGAAAGATCCGCTGTCCTGATGCAAGCCGACGGATCGAGTGTAGTAGTGGGATCGGGTCGTGGCGCCTATTTTCTGCACGTAAACTCGGCCCCGGAAGTTTGCCGGCCCAACACGCCTTTGACGATTCATGACATTTCTGTTTATCGGGCCCCTGCGGGTGCGCACTTCGATTTCAAATCGTGGACCGGGGAAAGTGGCGAAAGCTATTCGATTTCGGTGGAGAAAGGCGTGATTCATACCTCACGGCCGGACAATTCCGTATATTGATACTGTTCCCGAAACGAATGTTTCATTTGTAAAGGTTTGTTTTTGCCCGTTGACTTCGGTGGTGTTCTTTGTAAGACTCGGCGGCAGGACAATGCCCATGTTACCGAACATGCGTCTTTCTTCCGTTACCGTAAACACCCGGGAACAAGTGGCCCTTCTGGTGGATGCCGGGAAACTCGAATCCGGGTTGTGATTCGGATTCTATCCGCCGGCACTTCCGGGCCCTTCGGCTCTCTCCACATCTTCAATAGCTGACAAATTTCGCTGCGGGAACATCCCACTGGCGATCGGTCTGAAACAACAGACCACGAGGAAAGCGAATGAAGTTCTTCCGATCTGGAATGGTTGTGACAGCAGCGGTCGTGGTTTTGAGCAGTCTTCTTGCAGCCCAGACCTATCAAGGCAGGATTCTGGGATCTGTGACCGACCCGTCAGGCGCCGTCATCAGCGGCGCGACGGTGACCATCAGGAACACTGCCACCGGGGTGGTGCGGACCCTGACCACGAACGCGGCCGGCGATTACAACGCGCCGAACCTTGAGCCGGGGCCATATGTTGTGGCTGCGCAGGCCGCCAGCTTCAAGCGGGCGCAACGCACCGGCCTTCAGCTGGAAGTGGCGAAGGACATTCGCGCCGACTTCAAGCTGGAACCCGGCGCTGTGAACGAAACCGTGACCGTCTCGGAAGAATCGCCGGTCGTGGAGACCACCAACGACGTCCTGGGCGGGACGTTTTCCAACAAGGCGATTAACGAGCTTCCGCTGCTGGGCCGCGATTTCCAGAATCTCGCCGTCTTGCAGCCTGGCATCCAGCGCACGCCGGGAGGCGGATTTTTGTCCGTCACCGCGAATGGCAACCGGCCGAACGACAACAACTACATCGTCGATGGCCTTGACGATAACGATGCCTACTACGGAACGACAGTGATCAACGCGGAGGGCGTGGAGGGAACACCAGCCACGCACCTGCCGATTGACGCCATTCAGGAATTCAACGTGCAATCCAGTCCCGAGGCTGACTATGGCTGGAAGCCGGGCGCGATCATCAATATCGGAATCAAATCCGGCACGAACTCGTTTCACGGTTCGACCTATTACTTCAACCGCAATAGCGCGCTGGATGCGCGCAACTGGTTTAATCCCGGTCCGGATCCGGTGGCCGCGCTGAACTTCCACCAATTCGGCGCCTCGGCCGGCGGACCCATCATCAAGAATAAACTCTTTATCTTCGGGAACTACGAAGGGGTGCGTGACGTGGTAGGCAATCCCTTACAAGTGGATGTTCCGGTTTCGGTGCCGAATGGCGATCCGACCAGCAGCATTGTCGATGCCTTTGCCGAATGCACTGCCAATGCAAATTGCAGCCCGGTGAGCCAGAATCTCGCCCAATTCCTTCCCTTCAATCCCGGGCCTGACGTCGGATTGAATCTGGACTTGAACAATCGCAATCGCGAGGACAACGGCATCCTTAAGCTGGATTATCACCTGTCCGAAAAGAGCAATTTGATCGCGACCTACTTCGTCGGGGACAGCGTGCAGACCGAGGAAGACACAACAGTGGTGAATCCGCTGTTCCTTTCCCAGTCGCAGACTCGGGCCCAGGTCATCGGCGGAGGCTGGATCTGGACTCCCACGGCGCGGCTGACCAACCAGTTCCGGGTGGGGTACAACCGGTTTTGGCAACAGGTAGTGCAGGCGGACCACAACAGCGATCCGGCAACCGCCTACGGTCTGAATACCGGGGTGACGGACCCGACCAACTTCGGGATGCCGGAGATTCGCATTGGCGGATTTGTCCAGCACACCCTCGGCGGAAATCAATCATGGCCGTTGTACACCACACCCAACCAGACTTTGCAGTTCACCGACAGCGCAACCTACGTGATCGGCAGGCACAACCTGAAATTCGGAGGGGAATTCCGCACCGGCAGCACGGATAATTTGCGCAATACCTTCGGTTCCGGTGAAATCCGCTTCAGCGATCTGGAGAGTTTTACGACTGGCGACGTGCGCAGCAGCGGGAGTTTTGTTTTCGTGGGAAACAGCCGGCGCATCGTAAGCCAGAAATCATTTGGAGGTTTCATTCAGGACAACTGGCGGGTGACGCCGAGGCTTACGATTGACGCCGGGTTGCGCTACGATGCCACCCTGCCTATTCACGAACAGAACGATCTGCTCACCAGCTTCGATCCCGCGGTTGGACTGATTCAGGTCGGCCACGGGATCAACCAGCCCTATCATAGCGATTACAACAACTTCGCTCCCCGCTTGGGCATTGCATGGGACCCGAGGGGCACCGGCAAAACAGTGTTTCGCGTGGGCGGCGGCGTGATCTACGAGATCCCGCATATCTCCGTATTTATCGGACAAAACAGTACGAACGCAACCGGCATCGCGCTCAATCCGACGGGGGTGCCGGGAGCACCCGTCGGATCGGGAGGCGGGACGATCGTGGCGGCGACGCTCGAACCCGATTCTGACATGATGAGCGCTAACTGGAAAAGCGGAGCGCCGGTGTTTGGCGATCTTTCGCTCAGCAACCTCTCCTGCAGCAGTGACGCCCCCTGTCCGGTGTTCGGGCTCTCCCAAAATCTTTCGACTCCGTATGTGATGAACTGGAATGCCAATCTGCAGCAGGAGGTCTGGAACAACGCGGCCCTGACGATTGCCTACGTGGGGAACAAGGGAACTCGGCTCTACAACATTCGCGACATCAATCAGAATATCTATGCCAAGGACCAGGGCGTGATTGACGATGGGTTTCCGGATGAACAGACTGGCCGGCCTTTCTACTCGACCTTCCCCACGCTGAGCAATATCTACCAGTTGGGCAACGGAGCGGACTCGATTTATCACGGATTGCAGGTGACCCTCCGACAGAACAGCACCAAGGGTTTGTATTTCGTCGCGGGCTATACCTGGGCCCATGCGATTGATACCTCCGGCAGCAACCGCCAGTTCAACATTCAGAACAGCTACGATCCAGCGTTCGAGCGCTCCAATTCCGATTCGGATATTCGCAACCGTTTCACGTTTGCGATGACCTACGAGTTGCCATCGAAACACGGCTTCGCGCAAATGCTGCAAGGCTGGCACGTCAACGGAATCTTCACCGCGCAGGGCGGAACGCCGCTATTCATCTACGACAGCTTCAACGACATCAGCGGCACCGGCGAATTCAACGATCACTGGAACATTACCGGAGACCCTGCCAACCTGCATTGGTCGAAAAATACGCCGATCCCATTTCTCGACGCAGACCAGTTCAGCACTGTCGAGTACGATCCGGTGAACGAGTTGTTCCATGCTACGGGTGGACTCAATCCCACGGCCCAGCGATGTTATGACCAGGCCTTTCGCCTGGGCGGGCAGGCGGGAGCGGACCAGCTTATTAACGGTCCGGATGACAGCATCTACGGGGGCTGCTTTGCCTCGGGAGGAACCATCGTGACGCCGCCGGCTCCGGGCACCTTCGGGGATATGCGCCGGAATGTGGTGTACGGACCGGGCTTCGTCAATCTGGACTTCTCCGTCATCAAGGATTTCAAACTGGGGGAGCGCTTCGCGGTGCAACTGCGCGGCGAAGTCTTCAATCTCCTGAACCATCCTAACTTTGCCGATCCCGACCATGATTTGTCAGACGGATCGGCCGGGACTTTCGGGCTGGCGCAGTACACGCCTGATGTCTATGCCTCGAACCCGGTGATCGGTTCAGGCGGCTCGCGGCACATCCAGATCGGCGCCAAGGTTATCTGGTAGAAGGAAAGTCACTCTGGAAGTCAGAGAGCCCCGGCGAAGACCGGGGCTTTTCTGTTGCATGGGGCTGCGATTTCCACAGGATTTGCACCGCCGCGAAGGGCGCTGCGCATTGATTTCAATCAGGCAGAGGCAGCAGAACCAAGTTCCTAACCCATACCCATTGTGGTCATCAATTCAGTAAGCCACAACTAATCGCGTTTTCGAAAAGACCTCATTCATCCCCATAGCGACCTATAACTTTCTCATTGACAACAAATGCTTTAGGCGTAGGATGTGGACAAATGTGGTAGAAAGTGGCACGGACGGTAGCGGTCGTGGGCAGCGTTGGAAATTTGAGAGGCGCCAGTGGATTTTGTAGCTGACACCCCAAAAAACAGCCCGAACGAACCAGAAATCACCGGCATTTTGGCCGCTTTGACCTCCCTCGCTGTGGCAGCACTCGTTTTAAAAAGTTTACCCGCCCTAAGGGGCAGAACACATGTTTCGCGGCAATCACCCAACTCGAGTGGACGAAAAGGGACGGCTCAAAGTCCCCGCCGAGTTCAAGCGGGTGATCGACGAGAAGTACAACGAGAAATTCTACATCACCAGCCTGGATGGCAAGGTTGGCCAGGTGTATCCCTTCGAGGAATGGGAACGGATCGAGCAGAAGCTGGCCGGGCTCTCTACTTTCAATCCTACGAAGAAAAAGTTTCTGGACCGGGTGAACTACTACGGGCAGATGGTCGAGATGGACGGTCAGGGGCGGTTGTTGCTGCCGCAGTTGTTGCGGGAAGCGGCGCAGCTCAAAGGCGAAGTGGCTGTGACCGGAAATCTGACGCATCTGGTAGTTCGCAACCTGGAAGCGTACCGCACGGAGATTGAGGAGCAGTCGTTCACCTCTGAGGATGAGAAGACGCTCGACGATCTGGGCATCTAGTGGACGAGGGTTTAACAAACACCCCCGAGCGGGGTGGGCATGGTGGAAGCAAGAGTGGCCATGTCCCGGTTCTTTTAAAAGAAGCGATCGACTTTTTAGCTATCAAGCGTGGCGGGACTTATATCGACGCCACGGTGGGCCTGGGCGGGCACAGTTTAGAAATCGCAAAACGCCTCGGCGCACCGGGTCATTTGATTGGGCTCGATAAAGATCCTGCGGCGCTCGATGAGGCGCGCGTAAGGCTGATTTCTTCCGGGGGGGAGGGATGGCCTGAGGTGAGTCTGCTGCACGGTTCTTTCGCGGAGATCGGAGAGCGGTTCGAAGCGGCGTCCGCCGACGGGCTGCTGGCGGATCTCGGCGTAAGCAGCCTGCAGTTAGACACACCCTCGCGCGGCTTCAGTTTTCAGGCGGAAGGGGCGCTCGACATGCGGATGAATACGCAAGCCGGGCCCACCGCCGAACAAGTGGTAAATCAGACGGACGAGGTCACACTCGCCAATCTGATTTACGAATTCGGTGAGGAAAGGAGGTCGCGGAGAATCGCCAGAGCCATTGTCCGGTCGCGGCCGATATTGACGACTGCGCAACTCGCAGCCGTGATTTCAGCCGCGGCCCGGCCAATGAACCAGGCGGAAAGAAGAATTCATCCCGCGACAAGGACCTTTCAAGCTCTCCGAATCTTCGTAAACCATGAACTGGACGACTTGCGGGAGTTGCTGAAGGTGGCCCCGCAAGTGCTGAAACCGGGCGGAAGGATAGTGATCATCAGTTTCCACTCGCTGGAGGACCGCATCGTCAAAGATGCCTTCCGCGAAGGCGTGAAGCAGGGTCACTACAAGTTGCTGACGAAAAAGCCAGTGACCGCCGGGGAAGAAGAGATCGAACGCAATCCGCGGGCCCGCAGCGCAAAGATGCGGGCGGCGGAAAGGATCTAAAAAGTTTACCCCTGGAAAACCAGCCAGGGACCCGGCCACAGCCGTTGACGGATGGGCCGGGATAAAAGTTCCGGGACGGCATCGCCTCTCACAACAAGGGCGAAACACAACTCTCTACCTTCTTCGGTGCCGTCCCGGAGAGATGGGAAGGTAGAACGGAGGCCACAGATGTATCGAGCAACAAAGTACACGGGAACCTTGATCGACGAATTGATTGCCACGGTGGAGCGCAGCGAAGCCCATGCCGACAGAGGCTTGCAGGACACGCGTTCCCAGGAAGAGAAACTTGCCTACTGGTACGCGGTGGCGCAACAGGAAGTTGCGCAATTCGAATCCAGTCTGGCTGGGGTGGCATAGATGGCGGCAGCGGCGCAGTGCGCAGCTCCGGTCGCGCGGCGTAAACGCAGCTGGACGGGAACTCCCGAAATTTATTTCGCCAAGCCCATCGATAATTCGCGCCTGGTGAAAGTGGAAGACCCGCAGCGCAGCCGCGAAATGAAACAATTTGGAGTTGCCCTGGGCTGCCTGTTTCTGCTGGTGATGACTTTTGCCTGGCAGCATTTCAAGGCCATTGAATACGGCTACAAGATCGAAGCACTCCGGGTGCAGCGCGACGGCCTGAGCGAGGAGAACCGCGCCCTGCGCCTGGACGAAGCCTCACTGCGCGAC
This sequence comes from Terriglobia bacterium, assembly GCA_963752375.1. Taxonomy (GTDB): domain Bacteria; phylum Acidobacteriota; class Terriglobia; order Terriglobales; family Acidobacteriaceae; genus JAIQFF01. Next base: position 64,896 of record CAVVYF010000026.1, on the reverse strand, counting down.
CCCGAGCGCATTGACGTTCTGGCGCGGAAGCTGGGACTGCAATCCCCGCAGGCCGGCCAGGTGATGCACATGGATACGGTTTCACCGGACGCCGCAACGCCGGTGCTGGCCAGCGTGACTCCGGTCTCGGTGGTTTCGGCACGATAGAAAAATGTAGCGCCGGCTTCCGGCCGGCCACGTAGGCGGGCGGGACGACCGCCTGACAGCCGGCGAGACGCCGGCGCTACAAAAGTCCAATTGGCGGCTCCCTCATTGTGGGCCGCCATGTTTGTCTAAGGGGCCTGGACCGTGGCAACGAGCACACCCCGCAACAGCGCGAATAAACGGCTCTACCTTCTGGGCGCGATCCTGCTGCTCTGGGCCGGCGCCATCTGCCTGCGCCTGGTCTATCTCCAGATCTTCCGCTACGGCGACTTCGAGCAGCGGGCCCAGCGCCAGCAGCAGCGCACCACCGAAGTCGCAGCCCGGCGGGGCATCATTTACGACCGCGCCGGCCGCGAACTGGCCATGTCCGTTTCCGTCGATTCCGTATTCGCGGTGCCTGTTGACATCCCTGACCTGGCCGGGACCATATCCCTGGTGGCGCGCATCACCAAGGCGGATCCCCGGGAATTGCTGGCAAAATGCAAGGCCGCCCGCACCTTCTGCTGGCTGGCACGCAAAGCGGACGCTGAAACCGCCGACCGCATCCGGTCGATGAATCTGCGCGGCATCTATTTCCAGAAGGAATCCAAGCGCTTCTATCCCAAGCGTGAACTGGCGGCGCAGGTGCTGGGCTATGTCGGCATGGACGACGAAGGCCTGAGCGGGATCGAACGCGCGGATGACGACGAACTGCGCGGCAAGCCTGGCCGCATGCTGATTTCCGTGGATGCCCGGCGCAAATGGTTTGGCAGCGTCGAGAAGCAGCCTGACCCCGGCGAAAACGTCGTTCTGACCATCGACGAAAAAATCCAGTACATCGCCGAGCGCGAACTGGAAACCGCGATGCAGCAGACCCATGCCGAGTCGGGCACCGTGGTCGTGGAAAATCCGAAGACGGGAGAGATTCTGGCGCTGGCCAATCGTCCCACCTTCAATCCCAACCTGGCCCGGGAGATCACGCCGCAAAAACTGAAAGACCACGCCGTGAGCGATGTGTACGAGCCGGGATCGACCTTCAAGGTAGTCACCATCGCGGCGGCGCTGGAAGAAAAATTGACCCATCCCAGCGAGGTCTTTGACTGCCAGATGGGCTCGATCGTCATCAACGGCATGCGGATCCGAGACAGCAAACCGCACGGGCTGCTTACGGTGGCGGGCATTCTGGCCGAATCAAGCGATGTGGGCGCGATCAAGATCGCGCTGCGCCTGGGCGAAGAGCGCTTTTACAAATACATTCGCGCCTTCGGTTTCGGACAGCACACGGGGATCGAATTGCCGGGCGAGACCCGCGGCCTTTCCAAGCCGCTGAACCGCTGGTCCAAAGTTTCCATCGGCGCCATCTCCATGGGCCAGGAGATAGGAGTGACTCCGCTGCAGTTGGCGGCCATGATTTCTACTATCGCCAACGACGGCGTCTGGGTGGCGCCGCGAATCGTGGCCGGGACCACGGAACCGCGGGGCACGCCGCAGATGATTGCCTTTCATCCCGGGGTGCAGCGGCGGGTGATCTCGCCCATGACGGCGGCGCAGATGAAGCAGATGATGCAGGGCGTGGTCCTGCACGGCACGGGGAAGAAAGCCATCCTCGAGGGTTATAGCTCGGCGGGGAAGACGGGAACCGCGCAGAAAGTCGATCCTGCCACTCATGCCTATTCGCATACCAAGTACGTGGCGTCGTTCGCCGGATTTGCGCCAATCAATGACCCGGTCATCACCGTGGCGGTGATTCTGGATTCGGCGGTGGGCCTGCACCAGGGCGGACAAGTTTCCGCGCCGGTGTTCCAGAGAGTCACGCAGCAGGTGCTGGAGTATCTGCATACGCCCCACGACGTTGAGCTGCCGCCCAGCCGCCAGGTTCTGCTGGCGGAGCGCCGGGTGAAAGATCAGGATGTCGAAGAAGGATCGCCTGACCGCCTGGGCGACACCCTGGACGCATCCGATGATTCGACGGATGCCAGTGACCAACCGGTCGTCGCGTCCGCGCCCTCCTCGCCCAACGCGACCGCCAGCGTGGTCGTGCCCGCAGCCTTGCGCCAGTCTGAACCAGCCGCCTCAGCCGTCCCGCCGCAAAAGGAAAATGCGACGCCGGATGACAAACCCGGCGCAACGCCGCTGCCGTCTCATCTTTCGTCAAGCGGGACGGTGGTTCTGGAGGTCGAGCAGGGCGGAATTGTAGTTCCATCGTTTTTGGGAAAAAGCGTCCGGGCCGCGATCGAGATGGCCCAGGATAGCGGACTTGATCTGGATGCGGTGGGCAACGGACTGGCCCGGCAGCAATCGCCTCCGCCCGGCGCACATGTAGCGTCAGGCTCGCAGGTGACAGTGAAGTTTGGCCGGTGAACGCGCTCACGACAGGACAACCGGCAATCGTTGTCATCCTGAGCGAGGTGTGAAGCCCGCTTTGCGGGCCTCACTATCCGCTGAACGTTTCGCAAGCGAAACGTTCAGCTGCGCTCAGGATGACACTTTGCTCTTGTGATGACACTGCTTTCGGCCCGGTGCACTAGAATCCAGAACAATGACTTTCCTCGAACTCCTGTACGGTGCGGAAGTGCTTTCGCAGAGCGGCAATCCCGGTATTGGCGGGCTGGAGTATGACTCGCGCCGGATCAAGCCGGGCGATGCCTTTGTCGCCATGCGGGGTGAATCGAGTGATGGAAACAAATTCATCGACCAGGCGATTGCAGCAGGCGCCGTCGCGATCGTCACTGACTCCGCGACCGAAAAGCCCCGTCCGGAGGTCGCCTGGGCGCAGGTGCCCCACGGTCGCCGGGCGCTGGCGCGGCTCAGCGCCAACTTCTACAAGAAGCCGGCCGAGCGGCTGGCCATCACCGGCATCACCGGCACGAACGGGAAGAGTACGACCGCATTCCTGCTCGAATCCATTCTTACCGCCGCAGGGCGCAAGAGCGCGCTGGTCGGGACTATCGAATATCATGTTGCCGGAAAGGTCCTGCCCGCTCCGCACACCACTCCCGAAGCGCTGGAACTGAATCGCATTCTGAACCAGGCCCTGGGGCAGGGCGCGACCGAGACCGTCATGGAAGTTTCCTCGCACGCGCTGGAACAGCAGCGGGTTTACGGGATTCCATTCGACGTCGCCGTCTTCACCAACCTGACCCGCGACCACCTCGACTATCACCACACCATGGAGGAGTATTTTTCCTCCAAGCAGATATTGTTTGAAGGCTGTGGCACCGAGGCGCCTCGCGCGGCCGTGATCAACAGCGACGACGAGTACGGTCTGAAGCTGGTGAAGATCAGCCGGAAGCGAAGTTCCGAAGTGCTGACCTACGGGCTGACGAAGGGAGACTTCCATGCGGAGAGAGTCGAAATTACTCCGCGGGGGACCAGATTTGATCTGGTGATGCCGAAGGAAAGCATTCCCCTTTTTTCTCCCCTGATCGGAAAAGTGAATGTGTACAACATCCTGGCGGCGGCAGGCGCGGCCTATCTGCGGAACTGCAAGCCGGAGGAGATCGCGCAGGGAATTGCGGCGCTTGACCGCGTCCCTGGCCGATTCGAGCGTGTGGATTGCCAGCAGCCCTTTACCGTGGTGGTGGATTACGCCCATACTGACGACGCACTGCGGAACCTTACGTCGCTGGCGCGGGAATTTGTTCAGCAGGCGGGACAAAAGGGCAAGGTAATCACAGTTTTTGGCTGCGGCGGCGACCGAGACCGGGCCAAGCGCCCGTTAATGGGCGAGGCTGCCGGACGGGGGAGCGATTTCGTAATCTTGACCTCGGACAATCCGCGCGGCGAAGATCCACTTGCCATCATGAATGACGCTATGGTGGGACTGCAGCGCTCGGGCACGAAATACAAGACCGAGCCTGACCGCAAGGCTGCCATTGCTCTGGCGGTTCGCGAAGCGCATCCGGGGGACATTGTGCTGATTGCCGGCAAGGGACACGAAAAGGTCCAGACCACGCGGGATGGGGCGGTCCCTTTTGACGATGTGGAGGTCGCGCAGAAAATCCTGCGCGAGGCCGGATACGACTGCAAGTCGTCCAACGCGGCCGCCGGAAAACGTGCATGAAGCTTCCGCTCTCGAGAGTCTCCGAATTCATCTCGGCCAGCGGCGAATTCGACCACAAGGCGATCGCCCAGGCGTACTCAATTGATTCGCGCACCATTCAGCCCGGCGAGCTTTTTTTCGCGGTGAAGGGCGAGCGCATGGATGGCCACGATTTTGTCCCGCAGGCGCTGGAGCAGGGCGCCGTGGCCGCGGTTGTCCGCAAGGACGAACTGGCGCGCTATGCGGTAAAGACCCGGCTGCTGGCCGTTCCCGATACCCTGGTCGCTCTGCAAACGCTGGGTGCCGCCGTCCGCCGTTTGTGGGCGAAGCCGCTCATCGGCGTCACCGGGTCCACCGGCAAGACCACCACGAAAGAAGCGATTGCCCACGTACTCTCCTCCCGCTTCCGGGTGTTGAAGTCAGAGGGCAACTTCAACAATCACTTCGGCCTGCCGCTGATGCTGCTGAAAATCGAGCCGGAGCATGAGGCCGCGGTGATCGAGATGGGCATGTCGCATCGAGGGGAAATCGCCGCGCTGGCAAGAATTGCGCAGCCGGAAATTGGCGTGGTCACCAATGTGGCCCCGGTGCATCTGGAGTTTTTCAAGTCGGTGGCCGAAATTGCCCGGGCAAAGTACGAACTGATCGAGGCCCTGCCCGCCGGCGGGACCGCAATCCTCAACGCCGACGACGAGTACGTCTCGCAATTTGGCCGCGACTTCCACGGCAAAGTCGTGCGCTACGGCCTGCATGCCACGGCTGACGTCCGCGCGGAAAACATCGTGTCGCGCGGCGCCGCCGGCTCCACATTCGATCTGGTGGCTGGCGGCTGCCGTGAACCTGCAACCCTGCCCCTGGTGGGAACGCACAACATCTATAACGCTCTGGCCGCGGTTGCGACCGGAATGGAGCGAGGCCTGAACCCCTCCGAAGCCACTCGCGCTCTGGCGACTCTGGCCCCAGCTGACAAAAGAGGGGCGGTCGTCCAAGTGGGCAACATCACAGTCATCAACGATTGCTACAATTCCAATCCAACGGCCCTCAATGCAATGGTGGACACGCTGGCCGCCATGCCGGCCAAGCGCCGCATCGTGGTCGCAGGCGAGATGCTGGAACTGGGTCCGTCAGGCGAAGAGTTGCACCGCCGTTCCGGCCAGCACATGGCAGAGAAGGGAATCGACATCCTGATCGGGGTGCGGGGCCTGGCGCAGCCGATGGTCGAGGCCGCAAGCCACGCCGGAATCAGGGCGGAATTCGTGGCCACACCCGAAGAAGCCGGCGAGTGGCTGGTCCGCGAAAGCCGCGAAGGCGACGTGGTGCTGCTCAAAGCGTCGCGCGGGGTAAAGCTGGAACGCGCTCTAGAAGCAGTCGTCAGTCGTCGGTCGTCGGTCGTCAGCAAATCCAAGAACGGCTGATGACTGGCTGACGACCGAAGACCGACGACTGACGACTGAACGGGAGGCTGATTGCTCTACTGGCTGCTCTACCTGAAGCTGTTTCACTACTTCCCGCCATTCCGTATTTTCCGCTATCTGACTTTTCGTACAGCCTTTGCCAGTCTGACCGCTCTTTTCACGGCACTGATCGTTGGCCCCATTGTCATCAACCGCCTTCGCGATTTTCAGATTGGCCAGTTCATTCGCGAGGAAGGACCCAAGGCCCATCAGAAAAAGGCCGGCACTCCGACCATGGGCGGTTTGCTGATCGCCATTTCCATCGTAGTTCCCACTCTGTTGTGGGCTGACCTGAGCAACCTCTTCGTCTGGATCGCGGTCTTTGCCACCTGCGCCTTCGCCGCCATCGGATTTGCCGACGATTACATCAAGGTGGTGAACCGCCGGAATCTGGGCCTCACGTCGAAAGCCAAGCTGGGCCTGCAGATTGCCGTCAGCATCCTGATTGCCGTGGCGCTGATCGCCATGCAGACTCGGGGCGCTTACTCAACCAAGCTGATGGTGCCCTTCATCAAGCAATTTCATCCCGACCTGGTGATCGAGAGGCTGGTCAGCAATCCCGCGCTTTGGCCCCTGGCGTTTGTTCCTTTTGTGGCCTTTGTGGTGCTGGTGATCGTGGGATCGAGCAACGCGGTGAATCTTACCGACGGCCTGGATGGTCTCGCCATCGGATGCACCGTCATTGCCGCCGGGGCGCTGGCTGTCCTTACTTATGTCAGTGGCCACGCCACCTTCGCACAGTATCTTGAACTGCAGCGCATGCCCCTGGCTGGCGAACTGACGATTTTCTGCGGGGCCATGGTGGGCGCTTCCATCGGATTCCTGTGGTATAACGCCCATCCCGCCGAAGTCTTCATGGGCGACGTAGGTTCTCTGGCCCTGGGCGGCGCTATCGGCACGGTCGCCGTGATGATCAAGCAGGAACTGCTGCTGCCCTTCATCGGCGGCATCTTCGTGATCGAAGCGCTGTCCGTGATCCTGCAGGTGGCGTCCTACAAACTGAGAAAGAAGCGGATTTTCAAGATGGCGCCCCTGCATCATCATTTCGAATTGCTGGGCTGGTCGGAATCAAAAATTATCGTGCGCTTCTGGATCGGGTCCCTGGTGTTTGCCCTGTTCGCGCTGACCACGTTAAAGCTAAGATAAAAGCTTCTAGCTCCTGGCTTCTAGCCAAAGACCAAACCTTCAAGCCAAAGAGAAGCTAGCAGCCAGTAGCCGCCTTATGGATCTCGAAAACAAACGTGTGCTCGTCGTCGGGCTGGGCAAATCCGGCGTGGCTTCGGCTTTGTTTCTGCAGTCCCGGGGTGCCAAGGTCACGGTCTCGGACGCCAAGCCGCAAGAGCAACTGGGGGAAGAAATCCCGGTCCTGCTCGATCACGGCATTGCGGTCGAAACCGGTGGACACGGCGAGCGCACATTTCGGGGACAGGACCTGATCGTGGTCAGCCCTGGCGTTCCGGTGGACTCGCCGCCGCTGGTGCAGGCCCGTGCCGCTGGCGAGCCCGTGATCGGCGAGATTGAGCTGGCGTCACAGTTTCTGCCGAAGAACATCGTCGCTATCACCGGATCCAACGGCAAGACTACGACCACCACGCTGGCAGGAGAAATTATCGCGGCGGGCGGCTTCCCGACCGTGGTCGGCGGCAACATTGGTACCCCGGCAATTTCGCTGGTCGAGCGGGCCAAAGCCGACACCATCGTGGTTCTGGAAGTCTCGAGCTTCCAACTGGAGACGATCCAGACCTTTCGTCCAAAAGTCGCCGTCGTGCTCAACATCACGCCCGACCACCTCGACCGCCACCGCACTTTCGAGGCCTACACCAACGCCAAAGCGCGCATTTTTGAGAACCAGCAAGGGGAAGATTTTGCGGTGCTCAATGCCGACGATCCCACCTGCGCCGGACTGGCCAGCCGTACCCGGGCGCAAGTCTTCTGGATCAGCCGCAAGAAAGAAGTAGAGCAAGGGGCCTACGTTCGCGATGGCCGGGTCCTTTTTCGCGACGCAAAAGGGCAGCAGGAAATCATGCTGGCCTCGGAAATCCCCCTGAAGGGTGGCCACAACGTGGAAAACGTGCTGGCCGCGGTTTGCGTCGGCGCGCTTACGGGCTGCGAGGCTGGCCTGATCGGCAAGGCGGTACGAGGATTCAAAGCCGTCGAACACCGGCTGGAATATGTCGCCACGATTCGCGGGGTGGAATATTACAACGACTCGAAGGCGACCAATGTGGATGCCACCATCAAGGCCCTGGAATCATTCCCGGCAAACGTCCACCTGATTCTGGGCGGCAAGGACAAAGACAGCGACTACACCCAGCTCAACGAACTGCTGCGGCAGCGGGTCAAGCGCGTCTATACCATCGGCGCGGCCGCGGAGAAGATCGAGTCCCAGATCAAAGGTATAGAAATCGACCACTCGGAGACGCTTGAAACCGCGGTGAGACGGGCATCGGCGACCGCTGCGGCCGGAGACATCGTGCTGCTGGCCCCGGCCTGCGCCAGCTTCGACCAGTTCCGTAACTATGAGCACCGGGGCAAAGTCTTTAAAGAAGTAGTGCACGCCCTGGCCGCAGTGTAGGCGCGAGCGTCCCGCTCGTGCTTTCTGAGGTCACGCAAATCACGTGGTCTGTGGCACCTTCGCACGAGCGGGGCGCTCGCGCCCACATTGGAGGCCTTCCCCAGAGGAACCAAGATGGTTACATTCCATCCCGGAAATTCACAGACATTCTGCTCCGTCTCTCCCGGCCTCCGTGGTGAAATGAATTCCCCATGGCCAAGCGTGTCAGCGTCGATGGATGGTTGTTCACCGTTACCCTGATCCTGGTATTTGTGGGATTGGTGATGGTATTCAGCGCATCCGCGGTCATGGCGAAGGAACGCTATGGCTCGGGATACTACTTCCTGTTCCGCCAGGTAGGCTGGGCCGCCGCCGGCCTCGCTGCCATGGTGGTCGGAATGAAAGTTGACTACCGCCGCTACAAACATCCCGGGGTGGTATTTTCGACACTGGGCCTTACCACGCTGATGTTGATCTCGGTATTTTTTCTCGACCGCGCCCACCACACCCACCGCTGGATCCACTTCAGCGGATTTTCTTTCCAGCCGTCGGAAGTGGCCAAGGTTGCAATCATTCTCTTCCTGGCATTCTTTCTGGAGGGCCGCATTAACGCCATGGACGACTGGCGGAACACGCTGCTGCCAGCGGTGCTGCCCACCTTGATGTTTCTGGGACTGATCGTGTTTCAGCCCGATCTGGGCACAGCCATCGCCTGCGCCGCGATTACCGCGTGCATCCTGTTCGTGGCCGGCCTCGACTTGCGCTGGCTGGCGTACGCCGGACTGGCATCGTTGCTTCCACTCTATTTTCTGATCTTCCACGTTGCTTATCGGCGCGACCGCATTCTGGCGTTTCTCAATCCCTACTCGGACCCGCAGGGCAAGGGCTTTCACATGATTCAGTCGCTCATTGCGGTGAGCACCGGAGGCATCACCGGCCTGGGATTCATGGAAGGGAAGCAGAAACTGTTTTACCTGCCTGAACCGCACACCGATTTTATCTTTGCCGTGACCGCTGAAGAGCTGGGTCTGGTGGGATCGCTGGTGGTCCTGCTGCTTTTTGGAATTTTCCTGTGGCGTGGAGTCCGCACTGCGTCGCGCACGCAGGACATGTTCGGACGCCTGCTCGCGGTCGGTATCACCAGCATGGTGGTGGTGCAGGCCTTCATCAACATGAGCGTGGTGCTGGGCCTGATGCCGACGAAGGGAATCCCACTGCCCTTCGTTTCTTACGGAGGGTCGTCACTGTTCGTGACCCTGGCCTGCGTGGGCGTTCTGCTGAACATCACCAAGCAAACCGACTGAAGTGTCATCCTGAGCGTAGTAGCTGCTTCGCTTCGCGAAGCAGCTACGCAGTCGAAGGACCCCTATACTCACGGGAATGCCGGCGACTTTATGTTTTGTTTGCTCTTCAAGAAAGAACGCAGGACACTCTTTTCGTGAGGTAGGGGTCCTTCGACTGCGTGAGTCCATTCGCAAGCAAATGGGCTCACTCCGCCCAGGATGACCGGTCAGGGGTGGTGGCAATTTCAGGAGTTCTGCAGTTGTTCCTGGACGGCGCGATAGGCCTGGTCGATGGCGGTGTTGGTGTATGCGCTGGCGCCGGCATCGGAATTGGCGATGGAGATGCGGCCAAACTGCTTGCGCCCGATCACGCAGGGACGCTCTTCCGGCGGCCACTGCGGGTCGGAGAAGGAATCGTATTCATACGCGTACCCGTGACCCCAGCGGTTTACCGTAATAGCGGCAATATCGCGTGAGGCGCTGAACCCGCCCGGGGAGAGCATGCGCTGCAACTGCTCCCGGATATTCCGTTCAAAGGTAGAAAATGGTGTGTTGATCAGCTCGAATCTTCCCATGCGGTACTGGTCGCGGCGCGGCAGGCCGGGTTTGCAAGGGGTGCGCAGCATGAACAGCACCATGGGTTCCCGCGGATTGCTGGGGAATTTGTACGCGCCCAGGCTGACGGGAAAATCCAGCATGGTGAAGCAGTGATAGCCTCCCGGCGAAATAATCTGCCGGATGCCCAGCTTGTGAAACGCCGTCCAGTTGCGAATCGCAACGTGGGTGTAAATGAAGGGCTCCTTCACGCCGTAATGCAGCGCCTCTTTCTGTGGTTCAGGCAGGTCTGTGCAGAGATAGGGGACCATGCCGTTGTAACAGGCGAGCACGCAGGCCTTGCCCTTCGCGCTCTGTAACTTTCCCTGGCGTACGTAGGCGACTTCAACCTCTTTCGACGACTCCAACGGACCAACATGACGCACACGGGCTGCGGTGGCGTTCAGACGAATACGAATTGGAGCCGAGGGCTGATCCAGCTTGCTGTAATCGGCCCGGGCCGTGACGACGTCCTCCATGGTGTGTCCCGGGATGCATTCCGGCACCAGGGACCGCACCAGCAGGCGCGCGATCGACGCGTTGCCATCGGGGAAGTGAAAGATGTAAGGCTCGCCTTCGTCTTCCGGATTCTCTCCCAGGTCCATGCCCTCGAAGCCGGCGTAGTGGTAGGCCCCGTAGTCATCGGGATTCCGATAGCAGGCCAGAGCTGAGATGGACTCGATGCCCACCGCGAACAAGTCGTAGGTGTAGGTATGAAAGAACGGCAGAACGGCGGGATCGGCTTGGCAAATTTCGGTCAGAAAGCCGGCGTAGCTGATTTTGGCCAGGCGAGCCTGCTTTTCCTGGCGCGAGAGGCCTGGCAGGTAATCTTTTTTCTCCGTATAGAGCCGCGCAATCTCGCGACGCACTTTATCTGGCAGCGGTGTCTTGTCCAGAAACTCGCGCCAGGGAAGTGAGCCCATTCCCGGCACCAGGCGGTCTTCGTGGAAGGTCTCTTTGTCGAAGAAGCAAGCCGTTCCCAGGTGCGAGTAGAGGTTCTGGTCGTAGGCCTTGTAGAATTTTTTCGTCTCAATCCCCAGATCTTTCAAAACAGCTTTGGCGACCTCGCTGTACTCGGACGGACTTTCAATGGACTGGGTCCCGCCGTTACTCAGAAGGAGGCGCTTGCCCACGCGGAACTCGTTGCGCCGGGCGTGTCCGCCGAAGTCGTCGTGATTGTCGAGAATGAGAATGCGGGATTTTGGGCCGGCCTGCTTACGGTAGAAGTAAGCGACCGCCAGACCGCTGATGCCGCCGCCCACCACAATCAGGTCATAGTTCTCACCTGTGTCTGCTGGATTTCCGGCGGTCTCCCAAAAAGTCCCATCGCGCAGGGCGTGAGCGACGTCAAAGGCGCCCGGCTGACTGCCTCTCATGCCCGTCAGCGCCGGTGGGTAGAACCCCGCCGGTGGATGTCCCTCACCTGAAGCCAGCTCTGAGAATCCGGCGCTGCCCAGCACGCCGATTCCCACAGCAACGCCGTTCAGAAAATCGCGGCGGGTAATGCGGCGGCCCATGCCGAGCTCGCGGTCGCGCTCCTCCTGATTCATGATTTGAGTATATCGAGGCCACCGCGAACCGCGTAGGGGCGGGCGCCACGCCCGCCCAGCCGGGCAAAGCCCGGCAAGGTTTTCAGCTTTCACCACCCAAAAGCCCCAGCGAGCTACGCTCGCCCGCCCGGACGAGGGCGTCCGGGCCTACGTGAATCTTTGCCACGCTCCTTAACTGTCAACTCGCGGTGATCTGACTCCGCAAATTCCGGTTTATAGTCAGATCATGCGGGCAATTCTGGCAGGGGGCGGCACCGGCGGACACGTAATTCCCGCCCTGGCCATTGCCCACGAACTGCAGAAGCAGTACGGCGCGGAAGTATTGTTTGTCGGCACCGCCCGCGGCATCGAGAACCGGCTGGTGCCGGCGGCGGGATTTCCGCTGCGGCTGGTCCAGGTCGGCGCGCTCAACAAAGTCAGTCTCAAAACGCGGCTGAAGACTTTGTTCGATCTTCCGCGCGCGGTCTGGCACGCTCGCAGCATTCTGGCTGAGTTCCAACCCGATATTGTGATCGGGGTGGGCGGATACGCCTCCGGCCCGGCCATGCTGGCGGCCATTCTCAAGGGAACTCCAACCCTGGCCTTCGAACCTAACGTCGTGCCCGGCTTCGCCAATCGCATGGTGGCGAGATGGGTTTCAGGGGCGGCGGTCCACTTTGAAGAGACAGCAGAATATTTCCGCAACGCTGAAGTCACCGGGGTGCCAGTGCGCGAGGCGTTTTTCCAGATCGCGGGGCGCGCCACGGGAAACGCCCATCCAACCCTGCTGGTCTTCGGCGGAAGCCAGGGAGCCAATGCCATCAACCAGGCCATGGTTCAGTGCTTGCCGGAGCTGGTGAGGCAGATACCGGATATCCACATCATCCATCAGACGGGAGAGCGTGGCTTCAGTGACGCGCAGGCTGCCTACCAGCAGGCCGGCTTGTCGGCTGAGGTTTCTCCCTTTATCACCGACATGCCTTCGGTCTTCGCCCGCGCCGATTTGCTGCTGTGCCGCTCGGGCGCGAGCACGGTGGCGGAAATCACAGCGGCGGGCAAGCCGGCCGTCTTTGTGCCTTTTCCGCTTGCGGCAGACGATCATCAGCGGGTGAATGCCCAGGCGCTGGAACGTGCCGGCGCGGCCGTGGTGGTGGAAGAAACGAAGCTGGAGCGCGTGTGGCTGGCCGATACCATCGCGGCGCTTCTGGGCGACCCCGGCCGCCTGCAACGCATGAGTGCAGCCGCGCGCCAACTGGCGCACCCCGACGCGGCGCACGACATCACAGCCATGGCAGCGCGGCTGGCAGGTATAGAAACCGACGATCAGCCGCCACCCGCGTAGGCCTGGACGCCCTCGTCCGGGCGGGCGAGCGAAGCTCGCCTTGGGTTTAAGGTAGTGTCGGCAGAAAACCTCGCCGGGCTTTACCCGGCCCGGGCAGGTGGGACACCTGCCCCTAGGTGGTTCGTATGCACCCACATCTACGCCGGAATATGCAGGCGCCAGGCCGTATAGCTGGCGGCCTCGCGCAAGACCGCCAACGCTCGCTGCCACGCTGACCGCGGACGGGAATCCGGGCGAGGGGCGACGTAAACCTTTACGCCTTCATGCTCCAGCAATTTGCGGATGCGGAAGACGTGGTAGGCGTCGCTGACCGCCACACAGGTGCGCATCCGGTTTGTGCGCATGATCACGGCCACCCGTTCCGCGGAGGATGCCGTGTCGGAACCCTGAGTCTCCGCGATCAGCCTGGGTTCGGGAATGCCGCGATGCATCAGGTAGTCATGTCCCACGCCGCCTTCGCTGAACGTGGGATCATCCCCTGAGCCTCCGGTGGTGATGACCACCGGAGCAACGCCGCGCTGGAACAGGTCGTAGGCGTGATCCAGCCGGGCGCGGAACACAGGCGACGGGCGTCCCGCATATTGAGCCGCCCCGAAAACCACGATTGCACCGGAGGGCTGAACTTCCTGCAGGCGGGCTTCGTGGACAATCTGAACGCTGGTGATTCCGAGGAAGACCGCAACCGCCGTCGCAGCCAGTGCCACCGCCCACAAAAACCAAAGGCTCCGACGACGCTGCTGCGCTGCCACGTTCATCCTTGCGCGAAAAACTCGGAAATCTCCCGGGCCGGGATGGCCCCTTCGCGCATGATGCGCCACCGGGTCTCTTCGTCGGTGAGGTCGATGATAGTCGAAGCCACTTCACGCGGCGAAGTGCCGCCATCGACGATGATCGCAATGCGGTCCTGGAGCTGATCGCGGACGGCCAGCGCCGTGGTGCACTCCGATTCTCCGCTCAGATTGGCGGAGGTGGCAGTAATCGGAATCTGCGCCGCCTGCACCACGGCCAGCGGAATCGGCGCCTTGGGCACGCGCAGCGCCACGTTGCCGGTGTTGGCCGTCACTTTGAGAGGAAGCCGCGAAGAGGCCTTCACGATGATGGTCAGCGGTCCCGGCCAGAAGCGCCGCGCCAGGGCGTAAAACTCTTCCGTCAAGTCCTGCGCCAGCTGTTCGGCCTGGTCCACGTCGGCAATCAGCAGCGACAGCGGCTTGTGGCGCGAGCGCGACTTGATGTCGTACACCCGGTCCACGGCGCGCAGGTTAAAAGGGTCGGCCGCCAGCCCGTAAAAAGTATCGGTCGGCATGCCCAGTACTTCGCCGGCGCGAATCTGGTCTGCCGCATAGCGGATGAGTGATGCTTCCGGGTTATCGCAGTTGATCTTGACAATTTCTACACGCACTGCAGGTCCCTTCCTGCCCCAAGTGTTGAAATGGCGAAAGTTAAACATAACATGGGAAAGCGCAGAAAGCCGAGTAGAACAGGTATGATTCTGAGCGCACACGCGCGAACATGAAGAAAACCACAGCCACTGGCGCCCAGGTCCTGAATGCCCGGTTGCGCCGCATCGAGGGACGCCACAACGCTCAGGTCAAAGAGCTGCGTGCCGCCTTCTCCTGCGGAGAGCTGACCACAGACGGCTATTGTGCCATCGAGGGCTTCCGCATTCTGGAAGAAGCCATTCGCAGCGGCCTGCGGTTCAGGGCAGTTTTCTTCAGCGAATCGGCCACGCCCAAAGCCGAAAAGTTGCTCTCCCAGCTGGCGGCCTCGGTTGAGACCCTGTTGCTTCCCGACAAGCTGTTTTCGAGCGCCGTCCCCAGCGACGCTCCCCAGGGAGTGGCTGCCCTGGTGCGCTGGAAACAACTCTCGCGGGAAGACGTGCTGGCGCAGTCACCGGCCGGGCCAATTCTGGTCATCGCCGGAGTGCAGGACCCGGGAAACCTGGGGACCATCCTGCGTTCCGCGGAGGCCTTCGGCGCCGGCGGCGTCTTGCTGGGAGAGGGCACGGTCAGCCCGTACAATCCCAAAGTCGTGCGGGCTTCGGCAGGCTCGGTATTCCGGCTGCCCCTGGCACGAACGAAACTGTCCGAGTCTCTGAGCGAGATGAAAGACCACGGCCTTCGCCTGGTAGGCACGGCCTCGCACCAGGGTACGCCGCTCGAACAGGCCAAACTCTCCGGATCGTTGGCTATTTTTATTGGGAGTGAAGGCGCGGGATTGTCCCGCGATCTCATCAAAGAGATGGACGAAGTCGTGGCCATTCCGCAGGCGCCGCAGGTGGAGTCGCTGAACGCGGGCGTGGCGGCGAGTATCGTGTTGTATGAAGTAGCGAGGCAACGACGATGAGGCTTATCACCACAGAGGCACAGAGACACAGAGAAATCGAAGACGGAAAGGACCCCAGAACGAGCCCTATCATCGGTGCAGCCATCGAGGTGCATCGCAACCTGGGTCCGGGACTCCTTGAGTCGGCGTATGAAGAGTGTTTGTGCCACGAACTCCACTTGCGGGGATTGGACTTCAAACGCCAAGTGCCACTGCCCCTGCTATACAAGGGTCTCAAGTTGGACTGCGGGTACAAGATCGACCTGATCGTGCGCGATGAAGTTATTTTGGAATTAAAGGCGGTCGAAAACTTCTGCCAATCCACGAGGCGCAGCTCTTGACCTACCTGAGATTGACGGGTAAGAGAGTCGGACTCCTGATCAACTTTAACGTGCCGTTGTTGATGCAAGGCATCATCAGGAGAGTTCTTTGAAGGATGGTCTTTAAAGAATTTGTGTTTTTCTCTGTGACTCTGTGACTCTGTGGTGAAGTGGTTTTGCATGAGTCTGTTCCCAACCATTCCGCAGGCCGGCGAGAACCCCGGCGACCGAACACGCCCGCTGGCCGATCGCATGCGTCCGCACACGCTGGATGAATTCGTCGGCCAGGAGCACCTGGTCGGGCCAGGCAAGCCCCTGCGCACGCAGATCGAGCGCGACGACATCGGCTCGCTCATCTTCTGGGGGCCGCCCGGCACCGGCAAGACCACGCTGGCGCAGATCATCGCGCGTTTGACCAGGGCTGAGTTTGTCGAATTCTCCGCCGTGCTTACCGGCATCAAGGAAATCAAGCAGGTCATGGCCGACGCGGAGCGCGCCAGGCAGTACGGCACGCGCACGATCGTCTTCATCGACGAGATCCATCGCTTCAACAAAGCCCAGCAGGATGCCTTCCTCCCGCACGTGGAGAAGGGCAACATCCGGTTGATCGGCGCCACCACGGAGAATCCATCATTCGAAATTATCTCCGCGCTGCTTTCCCGCAGCCGTGTGTATGTCCTCAAGCCGCTGACCGAAGGCCAGATTGTTGAGCTTCTCAAGCGCGCGCTGGCCGACGAAGAACGCGGCCTGGGCGCGATGAAGCTGCATGCATCCGACGATGTCCTCAAAAAAATCGCAGCCTATTCCAGCGGTGACGCCCGCAGCGCCTACAACGTGCTGGAAGTGGCCGCATCGCTGGCCCGCGGCCGCGACCAGAAAGAAGTAGGCGCGGAAATTTCCGACGACCTGGTGCAGGACGCCTTGCAGAAACGGATCTTGCGCTATGACAAGGCCGGCGAGGAACACTACAACCTTATCTCGGCGCTGCACAAGTCAGTGCGTAACAGCGATCCCGATGCGGCGCTGTACTGGCTGGGGCGGATGCTCGAAGCCGGCGAAGATCCGCTGTACATCGCGCGCCGGGTGGTGCGCATGGCGGTGGAAGACATCGGCCTGGCTGATCCTAACGCGCTCGCACAATGCATGGCGGCCCGCGATGCCGTCGATTTTCTCGGGATGCCGGAAGGGAACCTGGCGCTGGCGCAAGCCGTGGTGTATTTGTCGGTGGCGCCCAAGTCCAATGCGCTCTACACCGCCTACGGCGCCATACTGGGCGACGTGGAACGCACCGCCGCCGAACCTGTTCCTCTCCACTTGCGCAACGCGCCCACGGGATTGATGAAGGGGCTGGGATATGGCCAGGGCTACCAGTACGCGCATGATCTGGAAGACAAAGTGGCTGACATGCAGTGTCTTCCCGACAACCTGGCCGGGCGTGTTTACTACCGTCCCACCAGCGAAGGGTTGGAAAAACGCATCGGGGAGCGGTTGGAAGAGATCAAGCGGCGGCGGTCCCAAAAGGACGCCTCCCGCGGCCCTTCCAATCCTCCTAAAACAGAATCCGGCGCCTAGACCGGCGCATCTGATGCGGTGTAGGCTCTTTCCTTTTCTGTACTCCTTACAAGGAGGCTGGATCCCATGGCCACGAGCCCGAGAACCATTGTTACTGACCCGGTCACCGTCCGTCCCGTCCAACTCGACCAGGTTGAGCATCTGCTCAAGTTGCAGAAATGGGCGCAGAAGATTACATCCATCCTCGATCTGGATGAGCTGATCAGCAAGATTGTGGACGATGTGGCCGCGGCCTTCTGCTGCGTGGAAACCAACATCTATTTGCACGACCAGGAGCGCGGCGAACTGGAGATGGCCGGCGTACACGGCTGCACCGTTCATGGCAAGGGTTCAAGGCTGAAGGTGGGCACGGAAGGCATGGTGGGCTACGTAGCCGCCACCGGACAGCTGCGTTACGCGCCCGACGTGCTGCAGGACCCCTACTACATCGGCTGCGAGGAATCCACGCGCTCTGAAGTGGCGATTCCCCTGGTCGTGGATGGTCAACTGGTGGGAGTGTTCACGGCTTCGCATCATGACCTGGACGCCTTCACCCGGGAGCACCTGCGCTGGTTGCAGAGTCTGTGCGATCACGTGGCTGTCGCGGTGCACAACGCGCGGCGCTTCCAGCACGAACGGCACGAGCGCGAACGCATGAGCCAGGAGGCACACGAAGCGCGGGCCATCCAGCAGGCGCTGCTACCCAAGAGTTCACCTTTCATTCCGGGATTCGCGATTTCCGGGCTGTCGATCCCCGCAGGCGCGGTAGGCGGCGACTGGTACGATTTCATTTCCTTCGACGACGGCTGCTGGGGCCTGGTACTGGCCGACGTCTCAGGAAAAGGGACCGCGGCTGCCCTGCTGATGTCCGCCACTCGCGGCATGCTGCGCTCTCTGGCCCAGACCTGCAGCGGACCGGGCGAAGTCCTGACCCGGCTGAATCGCCTGCTGGTGGAGGATTTTCCTTCAGGGAAGTTTGTGACCATGCTGCTGGCCGTGCTCAATCCGACCACGCGGGAATTAACGTTCTCCAGCGCCGGCCATCTGCGGCCCCTGCTGGTCGATGAACAAGGCGCGCGTTTTCTGGACAGCGAACGCGGCATGCCGCTGGGGCTCGGCACCGGGGAGTTCTCCGAAAGCCGGGTGCAGCTCTCTAAAAACTCGCGCCTGGTTTTCTACAGCGACGGAATTACGGAAGCGACCGGCCTCTCCGACGAGGAATACGGCGCGGAGCGCATGCGGGACCACGTGCTGCAGCCGGAAGCCTCGGCGGAGAGCATCCTCGCGGACGTACGAAGCTTCGCCAATGGCCAGGGCTTGCAGGATGACGCAACGGTAATCTTCGTCCGGGCGTAAAAAGGCTTAAACCACGAAGGACACTAAGGAACACGAAGGAAAATCAACCAGGATCAGATTTCCTTCGTGTTCCTTAGTGTCCTTCGTGGTTTAAGGTTTTCGTTGGCGCTGCCTACCCGAAGCGCGCTTTGTGCTCTTTCAAAATGCAGCGGTCCATGACCACGAAGATGCCTGCCCCGCGGGCCTTCTGCGCCGCTTTCTCATGGACGACTCCTTCCTGCATCCAGATTACCGGGACCTTCAGTTGGATCGCCTGATCGACCGCCTCTTCCACAAACTCAGGCCTGCGGAAGATGTTGACGATGTCAATTTTCTCCGGGACATCGAGCAGCGACGGGTAAGCCTTCTCTCCCAGTGAGCCGTGGATGTTCGGATTTACCGGAATGATGCGGTAGCCCTGGGTCTGCATGTAGGCAGAAACTCCGTGGCTGGGGCGCAGCGGACTGTTGGAGAGCCCCACGACCGCGATAGTGCGGGAGCGCTTGAGCAAAGCAGCGATCGGATCGGACTCAGGCAGGGAAGCCATGCCGCGATTGTAGTGTTGCGAGGGAAAGCCAGTCCAGTAAAAGACCACGTGGAGACAGCCGCCCCCGGCTGTCCGGTCGAGCGCAGCTCGGCAAGTCTTTAAGTCTTTGGATCGAGCGCAATGACGGAACAGCGGAGCCTTGCTCCGCCGGACAGCCGGGGGCGGCTGTCCCCACGTGGTTCTTCAGCGCTTGCTGTTCACATCCATTTTTTGCTTGAACATCTTGGTGGCCAGCTTGCGGACCGTATCCGAAATCTCTTTGTTGTTGGAGAGGTTACGAAGGTCGCCTACCAGCATGTTTTTCATGAGCCCGAGCGAAAGATCCAGGGGGGTGCGCGGGTTGAACACCAGGTTGCGGACGATGGCGTAGTTCTTGGCGAAGCGCCGCTTCATCGGGATGCCGCGAAGCACCGCTTCCAGCACATTCTTCTGGGTGGCGAATCTTTCCACTTCGCCATCGCTGATCTTGGGCGATTCCAACACCGCCAGGGCGACGATCTTGGTGCCGTCGCGGATGAGCAGCGAGCGTTCTTCCTTGGTGCCCTTCATGGCCAGCTGAATTCGCCCTTTGATGTCCAGCTTGGCAATCTTCTGCAGGGCGCTGCCCCGTTCCTCTACTGGCTTCACGTTTTTTTTCTTGATCGGCGCCTTCTTGGCTGCGGCTCCGCTCCCGGCTGATGCGGTGACCGTGGCTGCCTCCTCCGCCGCCGGTTCATCGTGCGGCAACTCTTCGTGGATGCCTCCGATGGGCTGGTAAGCATGGTCAGCCTGGGCCGCGATCTCGCTCTCGTGCTCCGCCAGGTAGGCCAGAACACCTTCATCGAGCGGATCTTCTGCTTCCGGAGCCTCGTCGTCGGATGCTGCCTGGAATACTTCCTCAGGTGCAGCCGCTGCTTCTTCCGGCGCGGAGTTCTCTTCCGCTTTGATGTCAGGCTCGGCTGGGGCGGGCGTCGCTTGCTCAATCTTGTTTCTGATGGCCTCCGATTGAATTCCGCTCAGGTTCGGGTTGGAGAAGAGTGCATTCAGGATTGCCGGAGAGTGCGCGATTCGTTCGCTTTTCAGCATCACCTCGACCATCTCACGGCCGGCAGTCGGCGCCAGTTCGAGCCATGACTCCTCCGACACTGACGGGTTGTCGAGCAGGGCCGGCAGCAGCACCGGCCGCAGGTTTTTCGGCGAAATCAGATAGTCGAGAACTTCTTTAGGGGTGGTGGAATCGCTGGCTGCAGCCCGCGATGCTGCCTCGTCCCATCCGGCGAGGGTGAGCTGTGCCTGCTCGCCGAAGATTTTGCTGTGCACGGCCAGATACACCAGAATTTCGATCATCTCCCGCGGAGGCACGGAGAGTGCTCCCTTGGCCGCCGACTGCATCAGGTTCGCCGGCACCGCTGAGGCGCGGATGAGGTCGATCATGCGGGCCATAACCTCGAACTCCTCCTAAGTCCTAATTCTTGTTGTTGCCGTTTTGCCTGTTGCCGTCCTGCTTCTCTCCCCGCCGCATCCGCAAATAGGCGCGGATGAAGGGATCGAGGTCCCCATCGAGCACCCGGTCCACGTCGCCCACCTCCATTTTCGTGCGGTGGTCTTTGATCATGCGGTAAGGCTGCAGGACGTAGGAACGGATCTGCGAACCGAAGTCGATATCGAGCTTGGAGTCTTCAATTTTGCGGGTGACCTCGCGCTTTTTCTCCAGCTCAAATTCATACAGCTTGGATTTCAGCATGCTCATGGCCCGTTCCCGGTTTTTATGCTGCGAGCGCTCGTTCTGGCAGCTGGCCACCAGGCCGGTGGCAAGGTGCGTGATGCGCACGGCGGAGTCGGTGGTGTTCACGTGCTGGCCGCCCTTGCCGCTGGAACGGTAGGTGTCCACCCGCACCTCTTCGGGCTTGATCACGATTTCGATGCTGTCGTCGATTTCGGGCGAAACGTACACGCTGGCAAACGAAGTATGGCGGCGCTTGGCTTGGTCGAAGGGCGAAATGCGCACCAGGCGGTGCACGCCGATTTCGCTGGTCAGCAGCCCGAAGGCGTATTCGCCATTTACGGCGAAGGTCGCGGACTTGAGCCCCGCTTCTTCACCGGGCTGGTAGTCGTAAAGCACAGTCGGGAAGCCGCGCCGCTCCGCCCAGCGGAGATACATACGCAGCAGCATGTCAGCCCAGTCCTGCGATTCGGTTCCGCCAGCCCCGGGATGGATGGTCACGATGGCGTTGCGGCCGTCATTTTCGCCGGAGAGCAGGCTCTCGGTTTCGAGGCGATCGACCAGATTGCGCAGCCCGTCAATCTCGCGGCGCAGGTCGGCCTCAACATTTTCCCCTTCGCGGCCCAGGTCGAAATAAGCGGTGATGTCATCACCCCGGCGCACCAGGTCAGCCTCGGTGGCCAGCACATTTTCCAGGCGCTTCTTCTGACGCATGACCTGCTGAGACTTTTGCGGATTCGACCACAGAGCCGGATCGGCAGCCTGCTTCTCGATTTCAGCTAGCTGTTCACGGAGATTGCCGGCGTCAAAGGTACTCCCGGAGATCGCGGACTTTGTCCTTCAGGCCGGTGTATTCCTGCTCAAGCTCTTCATTCATGATTTAGTTTCTGTCCTGCCGCGGGCCGGAAACTCAACAACACTCCCGCTACAGAAATTATCGCACACAGGTAAGCGAACCAGTCGCCATGACGGGTGTAGAACGTGGTTACGTTGGTGAGGGCGTAGGGAGCATCGAGGGCGGCGCGGAGCTTGCGGGGAAGGCTGGACACGACTCTGCCGTAGGGGTCGATCGAAGCGGTCACGCCGGTGTTGGTGTCGCGCAGCAGCCAGCGGTCATTTTCGACGGCGCGCATGCGGGCCTGCTTCAGGTGCTGGGCGTAGGCTCCGCTGTCGCCGTACCAGCCGTCGTTCGATATATTCACGAATACCTGGGCGCCATTGGCCGCCAGTTGCCGGATTTCATCCGGGAAGATGGATTCATAGCAGATGAAGACGCCCAGCTTGCTGCCCGCCTGCAGCGGCGCACGCGAAGTGCCGGGCGAAAAATCCCCGACTTCCTGGGTCAGGCCGCCGGCAAAACCAAACACCCGCTTGAACGGGACATATTCGCCGAAGGGGACCAGGTGCATCTTGTCGTAGCGTCCCACCCATTCGCCCGCCGGGCTGACCAGGCTGCCGGAGTTGTAGAGTTGCGTGGTTCGTTCCGCGGTCTCGCCCGCATTGCGCATCCCCAGGCTCCCCACCAGCATCCAGGTTTGGGCCTGGCGCGCGATATTGCTGACTGTCTCCCGGAACGTCGGATCATTGCTGTAAAAGGGCGCCGGCGACTCCGGCCACACAATCAGATCCGGGCGGGCCGAGGACGCCGGGGAGGAATCCGAGGATGGGTCCTGACCGGGAAGGCTCAAACTTATGCGGCTCA
Organism: Terriglobia bacterium; assembly: GCA_963752375.1. Lineage (GTDB taxonomy): Bacteria > Acidobacteriota > Terriglobia > Terriglobales > Acidobacteriaceae > JAIQFF01. The sequence goes on along the minus strand of CAVVYF010000026.1, from coordinate 42,496 downwards.
GGTCCCGTAGCGTCCCTTCAAAGTATTCTTTGGTCCAGTCGCTTCCCTGCAATACCGGAATGTTCTGTTGCACCAGGCGGGCGGTGTGGTTGGTGGGCAGGGCTGGGGGACTGACCAGGCTTCCCGCCTGCAACACGACCACGGCGGCGGCGGTTGCCAGCAGAAGCGGTTTGCGCTTGCCGCGCCGGCCCCTTTCGGAGCGAATCACGAAGGCGGCGGCCAGGGCAGTGTTGACCACCATGATCTCGAACGACAGCCCGTAAACGCCGGTGAGGGTGGCGATGTGGGCCAGCGGAATATTGTCCACCTGGGTGACGCCCAACAGGTCCCAGGGAAACCCAGTGATGCGGGTACGGGCCAGTTCCACCGCCACCCAGGCTGCCGGGGCCAGAACCAGGGCCCGGCGGCGGAACGGGTTTGTGCGCTCGCCGCCCCTCGCCAGCAGGCCAATCAGCAAGCCGAAGAGGCCGTGATAGAGGGCCAGGTAAAGGCAGAAAAGAAAGAGCAGCCCCAGGGCGGCGAACGTGCCCACTCCGCCATACTGGCGCATGGTGTTGTAGATCCAGTAGCAGGTTCCCGCGTACCACAGGATCCCGCAGACGTAGCCCAGAAGAAAAGCCTGGGCCGGCCTGGCCGGCAGCAGCTTCACTCCGGCCTCAAGCTGCAGGGTATCTGGTTCCCGGGCACGCAAAAGCGCGATGAGCAGGGGAGCGACCGCCGCCCAGTCCAGAAAATACAGATTGGGCAGGGGAAAAATCAGAATCTGCAAGGCGGCCGAGAGCAGCACCAGCAGCCACGCGCTTCTATGCATGCGCCACACGCTGCAAGCATAACAAAATGCTCCTTTGCCCGAGCAGACCACGTGAGGACAGCCGCCCACCCTCGGCTGTCCGGCGGAGCAAGGCTCCGCTGGTTCTGGTTCTGTCATCACGCTCAATTCAAAGATTTGTCGAGCTGCGCTCGACCGGACAGCCGGGGGCGGCTGTCCCCACGTGATTTTTATACCGATTGGTTTTTCCATCTATGCCGACATGCTCCGATGGGCTAACATACCTAGCGCGTATGGGTCCTCTCCTCAGGGATAGAATTCTTCTGCTACAGTTCTTATGCACCACGGGAATTCCGGGCTCCGGGACGGTATGGTTCCGGGGTATGGAATATATCGGGACGCCTTTACTCCGCAACGATTCTGGTTCGGAGATTGGCTAGCCCGCCTCCGCAATGGCATCTCCTTTACAGCCCGCAGGCTCAACCACTGATCGCGTTCGCATCGTAGTCGCGACCTCAGTGATGCTGACGTTCATCTCCTACTGGCGGGCGGCCGCCATCGTGCTGAACGATCTGGGGTCGTCCGCCTTCTATGCCGCCGGCATCGCGGAGCAGGCCATCGGGAAATCGGCTCCCTGGTTCATCGTGGCGGTGATGCTGTTTTCCTTCGCGGTACGGGCGGTTTACGTCGAGAGTTGCTCCATGTTCGTCCGCGGCGGAGTTTACCGCGTGGTGAAAGAGGCGCTGGGCGGGACCCTGGCCAAAGTCAGCGTTTCCGCTCTCATGTTCGATTACATCCTGACCGGGCCCATCTCGGGGGTTTCGGCGGGACAGTACATCGCCGGACTGATCAATGACACCTTCGCCGCGGCCGAGGCCCACGGCTGGGTCCCGCGGGCCCTGCACAACCTGTTTCACGGAACGCCGCACCTGGACGTCAACTGGACTTCGGTCGTCTTTGCCCTGATCGTGACCACATACTTCTGGTGGCAGAACACCAAAGGCATTCAGGAATCCAGCGAGAAGGCCCTTCGGGTCATGCAGATCACCACGGTGATGGTGGTCATCCTGCTGGGCTGGTCTGCACTGACCCTGATGAAGCAGGGATACCAGACGGTGCCGCTGCCCACTGCCGACAGCCTGAAGTTCAGCGAAGAGGCGCTGGGCTTTTTGAAGCACACCGACCTGGCGCACGGGCTGGCCTCGAAGTTCGCCATTCTCGGCATCCTGATCGCGTTTGGCCATTCCGTGCTGGCCATGAGCGGCGAGGAATCGCTGGCTCAGGTCAACCGGGAGCTGGCCCATCCCAAGCTGAAGAACCTGAAGCGCGCCGCCATCATCATTGCGATTTACAGTTTCGCCTTTACCGGACTCACGGCGCTGCTGTTCGTGATGATTATTCCGGACTCGGTTCGGGTCCCGATCTACAAAGACAATCTGATTGCCGGACTTGCCATGTACGAGTACGGCCCGCTGCTGTTGCGTCTGGCTTTCCGGGCCTTCGTGGTGGTGGTGGGCTTCCTGATCCTTTCGGGCGCGGTCAATACCGCGATCATCGGTTCCAACGGCGTTCTCAACCGTATTTCGGAAGACGGCGTTCTCACGGACTGGTTCCGCCAGCCGCATCCGCGATTCGGGACTACGTACCGGATCGTCAACCTGGTCGTCATTCTGCAGGTATTCACCATTCTGGTGAGCCGCGGCAACGTGTACCTGCTGGGCGAGGCTTACGCCTTTGGTGTGATCTGGAGCTTCACCTTCAACAGCCTGGCCATGCTGGTGCTGCGCATCAAATACAAAGGCGAGCGCGGCTGGAAAGTGCCGCCCAACATCACCATCGCCGGCCACGAATTGCCGGTTGGACTGTTCGCCGTTTTTCTGGTGTTGTTCTGCACCGCCATCCTCAACCTGTTCACCAAGTCGATCGCCACGGTGGCAGGACTCGGCTTTGCGGGCTCGTTCTTCCTGATTTTCAGCATCTCCGAGCGCGTCAACCGGAGCAAGCATGCCCTGGCCGAGCAGCACATGAAGGAACACTTCCAGTTGCTGCAAAGCGATACCGTGGAGCGCTCCGGGCTGGGCCTTCGGGCCGGGAATGTGATGGTGACGGTGCGCGATTACAACACCCTGAACCACCTCAAGTGGGTGCTGGAGCGTATCGACACCAAAGAGCAGGACATCGTGGTCATGTCGGCCCGGGTAAGCCAGTTCGGCACCGCCGCCTACGATCTTTCCACCGAACAGATCTTCAGCGACTACGAGCAGCAGCTGTTTACCCGGGCGGTTTCGGTCGCGGAAAACTTCGGCAAACACGTTTCGCTGCTGGTAGTGCCGGCGCGCGATCCCTGGTCGGCGATTGTGCAGACCGCCAACAATCTGGAAAGTTCCGCCGTGGTCTCAGGCCTCTCCAGCAAGATGAGCGCCCAGGAACAGGCCTTCTACCTGGGCCATGCCTGGGAAGCCATGCCCGAACCCAAGCGGCAATTCATATTCCAGGTCATCTACCCGAACCTCAAGGTCGACACCTTCCACATTGGCCCGCATACGCCCTCGCTGAAAACCGAGGACGTGCACCTGGTGCACCGACTGTGGCTGAACATCACACGCGAACCCGGCCTGGAGACGCTGCATCACCATGACATCCTCACCGAAGCTCTTACCCGCTTTGCCCGCGAATACGCCGGCCACGACCGGCAGGACATTCTGAAAGATTTGCGCAAAGCCTCCGGCGTGACGGTGCAGACCCGAGCTTTGGGAGACGACAGCAGCGGCCTGACCAAGGCAAACGTACTGCCTCCGGGAGTGCCCCAGCCCGACGGGGAAAAGAAGGATGAGGGCCCGCCCACGCCTCCAGTGGTGGGACCTTAGCATTTCTCCGAGCGTCACGCTCGTGCTCCCAGGCGGTGCAAACGAAATCACGTGGGGACAGCCGCCCCGGCTGTCCGGCGGAGCGAAGCTTCGCTCTTCCGACAGAGACTCGTCGAGTTTCACTCGACCGGACAGCCGAGGGCGGCTGTCCCCCGTGACTTCCGTTGGTGCCTTGCCCGCCGTACTGGCCTCTTCTATGATCGAAAGCAGGCAGAGTGCCCATGCCCGATAGGAAGCCTTCCAATCCGAAAGTGGCGGAAAGTCCGATTGGCGACGTGTCTGACGGCCGCCATCCCTCGCCCGGCGAAAGAGAATGGGCGGAAAAAACTCTCCTGCCGACTCTGGAGAAATCGCCCGAGAAGCCGATTGGCGCGCCCACCGGGGTAAATCGCGACGAACACGGCCACGCCCGCTTTACCACCATTTCCTCCGTGCCGGTTCGCCGGCTCTATACTCGCGCCGATCTGCCGGATGACTGGAGCGCGGAGAAATATCTGGGCTACCCCGGGCAGGCGCCGTTTACCCGCGGCATTCACGCCAGCGGATACCGCGGGAAACTTTTTACCATGCGGCAATTCTCCGGCTTCGCCTCGCCGGAAGAAACCAACCAGCGTTACAAGTATCTGCTCGAGAGCGGCGGCGGAGGATTGTCGGTGGCCTTCGATCTGCCCACGCTGATGGGGTATGACTCCGATCATCCCGCCAGTGAGGGCGAAGTCGGCAAGTGCGGTGTGGCCATCGATTCGCTCGAGGACATGGAGATTCTGTTCGGCGGCATCCCGCTGGAAAAAACCACGGTCTCGATGACCATCAACTCGCCCGCATCGGTGCTGTGGGCGATGTACCTGGTGGTTGCGGAAAAGCAGGGCGCCGACTGGAAGAAAATCTCCGGCACGCTGCAGAACGACATCCTCAAGGAGTACATCGCGCAGAAGGAATACATCTATCCTCCCGCGCCCTCGATGCGCCTGGTAGTGGACACCTTCGAATTTGGTTCCAGGTTCACGCCGAAATTCAACACCATTTCTATCAGCGGATACCACATCCGCGAAGCCGGTTCGACCGCCCTGCAGGAGCTCGCTTTCACGCTCTACGACGGCGTCGAGTACGTGGAGTGGGCACAGCGGCGCGGTCTCGCGGCGGACGACTTCGGCCCGCGGCTCAGTTTTTTCTTCAACGCCCACAACGATTTTTTCGAAGAGATTGCCAAGTACCGGGCGGCCCGCAAGATCTGGTACCAGGTGATGAAAGACCGCTTCCAGGCAAAGAACGAGCGCAGCCGCCTGCTTCGCTTCCACACCCAGACCGCAGGAGTCTCCCTCACCGCCCAGCAGCCCATGAACAACATCGCCCGGGTGGCCTTGCAGGCCATGGCGGCGGTGCTGGGCGGCACCCAGTCGTTGCACACGGATTCCTACGACGAAGCTTTGGCCTTGCCCACCGAAGAAGCGGCGGGCATCGCGCTGCGCACCCAGCAGATCATCGCCTACGAATCGGGAGTGACCCAGACGGTGGATCCCCTGGGCGGGTCTTATTTCCTCGAGACCTTAACGCTGCAAATGGAGAAGGGCGCCTTCGATTATTTTGGCAAGCTGGACGCGATGGGCGGCATGGTCAAAGCCATCGAGCGCGGCTATCCCCAGAAAGAAGTCGCCGAGGCTTCCTACCAGTACCAGCGCGCCGTCGAGGCCAGGGAAAAAATCATCGTGGGCGCCAACGAATTTGTTGTCGAGGAAGAGCCGCCGCATACGCTGTACATCGATGAAAGCGTGGCCGCGCACCAGTCGGCAAAGCTCAAGGCCCTGCGCGCGCGCCGTTCCAGCGAAGAAGTCCAGCGGCGTCTGGAAGCCTTGAAAAAAGCTGCTGCCCAGGAGCCGCATCCGTCCAAAAACGGCGACATCTCAGCGGCCAACACCATGCCCTACATCGTGGACGCGGTGCGGGCCTACGCGACGGTTGGCGAAATCTGCGAAGCCTTGCGCGAAGTTTTCGGAACCTACACCGAAGTGAGCGTGACGTAGTGCTTGCTTGTGAGAATTGTGTGTGTGGCGGGCGCCCTCGCCCACCAGTTGTGCCCGTCTGACCTGCTGGCAGTTTTTGAGGTCGCAGATTGTGACTCAAATAAACCACGAATCTTGAGGTCGCAAATTGCGACCTCAAATCAGACGCTATACTTCCTACAATCCCATGCCAAAACGCCCGGCACAGCTCGCCATACCGGTGGAATCGCGAATCCTGATCCTGCGCCAGCAGAGGGTTATTCTGGATAGCGACCTTGCTAAGCTTTATGGCGTCTCCGTTAAGCGGTTGAACGAACAGGTAAAGCGCAACCAGGAGCGCTTTCCCGCCGATTTCATGTTTCGACTAAGCGCCAAAGAGGATGAAATCTTGAGGTTGCAAATTGCAACCTCAAGTAAGAGGCACGGTGGACGCCGTTACCTACCCTATGCCTTCACCGAGCACGGCGCCATCATGGCCGCCACTGTGCTCAATTCCGCGCGGGCCATCGAGATGAGCGTTTTCGTTGTCCGTGCTTTCGTGCGTATGCGCGAGATGCTGGCCAAAAACCGCCAGCTCGCGGCCAAAATCAACGAGTTGGACCGCCGCCTCGAAACCCACGACGCCTCGATTCAGGACATCATTGAAGCCATCAAGGAGCTTATGGTTCCAGAGGGGCCGTCGAAGCGCAAGATCGGTTTTCAGCTTCCGCCGGGCAAGGCCTGATGCTCCAGCTTTCGCGGGCGAGTCGCCCGCGACCACACAGGCACAGATAAACTATTTGCGGCGCTGCCGGTAGAGAGTTCCGTCCACCTGTTTTGCCATAGCCTCGACGTCCAGGGGCACTTCCAGGAACCCTGCAATCGTCTCTGCCGTTTCCCTGGGCTCACGCAAGACAGCGTGGTATTGCACCCGGCTCACTTTCACGTGAGCTTTGCCGTTGAGCCAGGCGTACACGTCGGAGAGGTGGTCCTGGAAGGCGCGGGTCACGACCGAATTGTCTTCCCCGGGATTGAAATTCCCCCTCCGGCGCAGCATCTCGTCCTGGGACGCCATCACTTCAGGCAAGGGCCGCTGCATAAAGATGACGCGGTATTCATGCTGTGCCGGCAGGGAAAGCAGAAGTTGAGAGATCACTTTTACCGCCTTGCCTTCCGCTTCGGCGATGCAGGCAGGATTTTTGGGCAACTGCTTGATGCGTTCCCACTCCAGGTAGCCACGCGGGTTGTCAACGTCAGCCCGGCGTTCTCCATCGGAGAGGATAGGCATGCCGCCCGCGGCCAGCATCTGCATCATGAGCGACGTGCCGGAGCGGGGCAGGCCGGAAACGATGGTGATCATTGAGATCCTTTCGTGAACACTCAATACTAAACGCAGAAAGGTCGATGTGGCGCGGGCGCCCTCGCCCGAATGCCGGCAGCCACCGCAATTTCCGAGCACAACCGTGCTAGACTGACCAGCTTGCTCCCGCTTACACGAAGACGTTTTCTGCGGCAATGCTCGACGGCCGCAACCGGAATCTGGCTGGCCCCCGCCCTGGCCCATGCCAGCTCCGCTCCCAGCCTGCAGTTTCCCACGCAGCCGCGGCAGCGCATCGCGATTGCCTCTTATCCCTTCCGCGAGTTCATCGCCGGAGAGGAGAGCAAAGCAGCGAAGCCCATGGACCTGAAGGATTTCGCCGCCCACGTAATCGAGAAGTTCCAGATCAACAAGATCGAACCCTGGACGGGACACTTTCCGTCCACGGATCCGAAGTATCTGGCGCAATTCCGCGCGGCGGTCGAAAAAGCCGGAGGGGCCGTAGTGAACATCGCGGTGGACGGCAACCACAGCCCCTATGCGGCTGATCGCGCCGAGCGCGAGCAGGCCATCGCATTCAGCAAGAAGTGGGTGGATAACGCCGCCGCCATCGGCTCGCCCAGCATCCGCACCAACCTCCCTCGCGCGAAAGATTCCCAACCGGACGTTGACCGCACCGCGGAAAGTCTGGCGCGAGTCGCCGAGTATGCCTCGACGAAGCGCATCGTCGTCACGCTCGAGAATGACAATCCAGTCAGCGAAGATCCGTTTTTCCTGGTGGCGCTGGTCGAGAAGGTCCATAGCCCGTGGCTGCACACCTTGCCGGACTTTGGCAACACCCTGGCCGCCCGGGACCCTGACTACGCCTATCGCGCCATCGATGCCATGTTCGGACAGGCCTACTGTATTTCGCATGTGAAGTCCTCCGAAACCAACAGCAAGGGCATCACTGTGCACGTGGATATGGCGAAGACCTTCGCTCTTATGAAGCAGCACGGATACAAGGGCTATTGTTCGATGGAGTGGGACGACGCCGGCGATCCCTATCTAGGGACGGCGGAGTTGATCAGGCAAACTGTGCAGTATCTTTCCTGAGATTTCACCAGCTGCCGCCGCTATCTTCCCGGGTCCGGTTCGCGTCAAATTACTGCATGCGCAAAGCCACCAATTATCTGAAAAAGGCCGATCCGGTGCTGGCCGCCATCATCGCGAAGGTCGGACCTTTCCGGATGGAGTTTGGGCCGCCGGAATTTCACAGCCTGGCGGAAGCCATCGTTTATCAGCAACTGAATGGCAAAGCGGCGGTAACCATCTTCAAGCGCTTCGCCGCTCTGGCCGGTGAACCCGTTAAGCCGGAAGGCATCCTCAAGCTGACGGACGCGCAGCTGCGCGCGGTGGGACTCAGCAAGCAAAAATCTTCCTACCTCAAAGATATGGCCGCCCGGGCATGGCGCGGCGAGCTGGACTTTTCGCGCCTGCCCGAGATGACCGACGACGAAGTCATCAAACACCTCACCCAGGTCAAAGGCGTGGGTGTGTGGACTGCACAAATGTTTCTGATGTTCACCCTGAAGCGACCCAACGTCCTGCCCACGGGCGATTACGGCATCCAGATGGCGATCAGGAAGCATTACAGGAAGCGCAAAATGCCCAGGCCCGAGGTGATGACGAAGATCGCCAAAGCCTGGGAACCGTACCGTTCGGTGGCCTGCTGGTATTTGTGGAGAAGCCTGGACATAAAGACCATGTAAGATCGCAGATTTTAAGTTCGGCGGCAAATCTGAGAACTGAGATCTGAAATCTGGCATCTGAAATCTGCAATCAAGCGAATCCCTGCAATTGTGCGCCCCCGCGCCCGCTGTGGTTAAATGGAAGCCGTGGCAGACCTGAAGATCCGCGTGCTGGTGGCCAAACCCGGCCTGGACGGGCACGATCGCGGAGCCAAAGTGATCGCCCGCGCTTTGCGTGATGCCGGCATGGAGGTCATCTACACCGGACTGCGACAGACGCCGGAGATGATTGTGAACGCCGCGCTGCAGGAAGACGTTCACGTCATCGGCCTGTCGATTCTTTCCGGAGCGCACAACGCTATCGTTCCCCGGGTGATGGACCTGCTCAAGCAGAATAAGATGGATGATGTGCTGGTAGTGGTCGGCGGCATCATTCCCAACCAGGACATGGAAAATCTCAAAAAGGCGGGCGTAGCCGCCATTTTCCAGCCGGGTACATCCATGGACGACATCGTCCAGTTCATTCGCGCCAACGTCAAGCCGCGCGGCGTACCCACGGCCAGTTGAGTTTGATGGCCGAGATCAGCACTTCCCGATTGAAAGATATCCTCCAGCACACGGTCGGACCCACACCCTGGTACTGGAAGACTTTTCCTGCCTTCAATTCTCCATCCGGCCAGCGCTTCGTGTGGACTCATCATGGCAGCGAAGGGCCGCTGGGCTATCTGGTCACCCTGGGACTGGGGCAGGAAGCGGACAAACCGCGGCTCGCACTGAATACGTATTGCCGGCCGTTCTTCGTACCGCCATCGTATCTAGGCATCTGGTGCCCGGAAGGCCGCAGTATTCGCGTTACCTGTTTCGATCCCGACCAACTAAAAGCCTTCGACCTGGCCGAGATTGCGGGTTGGTTCAAAGCGTCCAGCGAGCGTATGTATTCGGCCGCGGCGCCTCTCGCCGAGTTTGAAGTCTCACTCGGTCTGGCCGCGGGCGTGCACAAGCTTGAAGTGCCAACCGAGCTGCAGGTGGTGGAAGAACTGATTGTCCCCACCAGCTATCCGGCGAAAAGCGCCGATAGCCCGGCCTTTGCCCTCTACGTCATCTATCCAAATGCAGGATTGATCGAGGTCCTGCCGCAGAAGTGGTTTACCGCCAGTCAATATCAGGTGGGGAAGCAGTGGATCACGCGGGCGGCGCGCGATCCGGAGTCGCATCGTATTTTTGGCGAGTGCTTCGGGTCGGGAAGCTTCCTGCTGGAGGAAGACGGATGCCGCCTGGAACGATGGCTGGAAAAGACCAGTTAGGATGTCTGGTGGTAATACAGCGCTCAGGTTCTTAAATCTGAAATCGAGAATCTTCAATCTGAAATGGTCGAGCCCTACTTCTCCGTGCCTGAAGCGCTCGTTTGCGCCCTCCTGCTCGGCTGTTATACCGTAACTTTCAGATTTCGCCACTCATGAACGAACGTATTGATCCCGGAGCGCCCTCGAGTTCCACGGTTCTCGAGTCGCACATCGATCCCACCTCGGCACGCTTCGAGGCCAATATGCGCTTCCTGGCGGACCTGGTTTCGCAGGTGCGCAACGAGGAGGAGAGAATTCGCGAGGGCGGCGGGTCGAAAGCCATCGAGAGCCAGCACAACAAGGGGCGCCTCACGGCGCGCGAGCGCATCACCCTGCTGGTGGATCCCGGAACATTCTTCGAACTCGGCGCATATGCAGCCCACGGCATGTATGAAGAGTGGGGAGGAGCAGCTGCGGCAGGCGTCATCACGGGTCTGGCCCGCATTCAGACCCGCCTGGTGATGATCATCGCCAACGACGCCACCGTCAAGGCGGGCGCGTTTTTTCCCATGACTGCGAAGAAAGTGATTCGGGCGCAGAATATCTCGATTGAAAACCGGGTGCCGACGGTTTACCTGGTGGATTCCGCGGGCGTCTTCCTGCCGCTGCAGGAAGATGTTTTTCCCGACACGGATGACTTTGGTCGCGTCTTCCGCAACAACGCCGTGATGTCGGCCATGGGAATTTCGCAGATCGCCGCCATCATGGGCATGTGCGTCGCCGGGGGCGGCTACCTGCCGGTGATGTGCGATCACGTGCTCATGACCGACGGCAGCGGCCTTTTCCTGGCCGGTCCGGCCCTGGTGCAGGCCGCCATCGGCCAGAAGATTTCCGCCGACGAACTGGGTGGCGCCGCCATGCACTCGGCGGTCAGTGGTACGGTCGATTTTCGCGAGCCCAACGACGAAGCGTGCCTCACGCGTATTCGCGCCATCATCGAAAAGTGGGGATACCGCCGGCAATCGCCCTGGGACCGGAGAAAGCCGCTGCCGCCCGCGCTGGCCGCGGAAGAAATTTACGGAATCTACGATTCGTCTCCGGCGCGTCCCTATGACACGAAGGAAATCCTGGCCCGCATCGTCGATGGCAGCCGCTTCGACGAGTACAAAGCCGAATACGGCAAGACCATCATCTGCGGCTACGCGCGCATCGGTGGCTTCGCGGTCGGCATTGTGGCCAACCAGAAACTGCACGCTCAGCAGACCGACCACGAAGGCCACAAACGAATGGAATTCGGTGGCGTGATCTACACGGAGTCGGCGGAAAAAGCCGCCCGTTTCATCATGGATTGCAATCAGAACCTGGTCCCACTGGTTTTTTTCCATGACGTGAATGGATTCATGGTGGGGCGCGACGCGGAGTGGAGCGGCATCATCAAGGCGGGAGCGAAGCTGGTGAACGCGGTGTCCAACTCGGTTGTTCCCAAGATTACCGTGATCGTTGGCGGCTCGTTCGGCGCCGGACACTATGCCATGTGCGGCAAAGCTTACGATCCGCGTTTTGTTTTCGCCTGGCCGACCGCCCGCTATGCGGTGATGAGCGGCGATTCCGCCGCCGGCACCCTGGTCGAAATTAAAATCAAGCAACTCGAACGCAGCGGAAAGACTTTGAGCGACGAAGAGCGCAAGGAGCTGTTCGAGTCGGTGAAGAAAACCTATGACGAACAGACTGACCCGCGCTACGGAGCGGCCAGATTGTGGATCGATAAGATCATCGACCCGGTGGAAACGCGCGATGCAATCACGCAGGCACTCGAGGCAGCGGCGCTGAACCCGGACGTGCCTGAGTTCAAGGTGGGAGTGTTGCAAACGTGACTTCTTTTGCGCCACGGATTAACACGGATCGACACGGATCAAAAAATACCTTAGGGTTTAATCCGCGAGAATCTGTGTTAATCCGCGGCCGCGAAGTTGGTATGCCCAATTCCGTAAAACTCGTTGAGTGCCCGCGCGATGCCTGGCAGGGGCTGAAAGGGCAGATTCCCCCCTACATCAAGACCGACTATCTGAAAGCGCTGATCAGCGCCGGATTCAAGCACATTGATGCGGTTTCGTTTGTCTCGCCGAAGGCGGTTCCGCAGATGGCTGATGCGGAGGAAGTGCTGAAGGAACTGGATCCACCCGATGACGTTGAAATTATCGGCATCGTGGTGAATGAGAAGGGCGCACAGCGGGCGATCGCCAGCGAGGCGGTGCGGACCCTGGGTTTTCCTTACTCTGTCTCGCCGACTTTTTTGCAGAACAACCAGCATCAGAGCCTGGAAGATGCCATCGACGAACTGGAGAAGATCAAGAACAAGGCGGAAGCGGCCGACCTCGACAGCGTGGTTTATATTTCCATGGCGTTTGGCAATCCTTACGGCGATCCCTGGAATATCGGCGAAGTAGTCGATGCCGTGGACCTGCTCGAATCCATGGGTGTTCGAACAATTTCCCTGGCCGACACGGTGGGGCTGGCCGGTCCGGCGCAGATTCGCGAACTATTTTCCGCGGTGAATTCAAAATTCGACTATTTGGAAATTGGCCTGCATCTGCACAGCCGTCCCGAACAGGCGGCGGAGAAGGTTCTGGCCGCGTACGATGCGGGTTGCCGCCGTTTTGATTCGGCGTTGGGCGGCTTGGGCGGATGTCCGTTTGCGCAGGACGCATTGGTGGGCAACATCGCGACCGAAAAAGTTGTCGAGGCTTTGCAGCAAAGAGGAGCAGAATTGCCGGCGCTGAAGCCGCTGGATGTGTTGCTGAGAATCACGGCGGAGCTGGGGGCGCGGTACACAGCGTCTACCGCGGCGGACTAAGGCTTTCGGTCGCGATGCTGTATTGGGGGAAACTGAATCCCTTGTGAGGGAACAGGTGTCCTTCGACTCTGCGCATAGCGTTTCGTAAACCAAACGCTGTGCTTCGCAGGATGACATGCAAAGGAATTGTGGCGAAATCGATGGCGCATAAAACCATTCAGCTCGAGCTTGAGTCCGGCATCGCCACCATTACGCTCAACCGGCCGGAGAAGCGCAATGCCATTAGTCACGCGCTGGTGGATGAACTGCTCGCCGCTTTCGATGAAATCGAGCAATCGCCGGCCCAGGTCGTCATCCTCACCGGCGCGGGCAAGGCCTTTTGCGCGGGCATGGACCTCGATGAGTTGAAAGCCCTGCTGGGCAGGACGCATGACGAGAACGTGCAGGACTCCTCCCGCATGGCTCGCATTTTTCGTCGCATCTACGATTTCCCCCTGCCTGCCATCGCCGCCGTGAACGGCGCGGCCATCGCGGGCGGCACTGGATTTGCCACCATGTGCGACTTCACTCTGGCCGTGCCTGAGGCCAAGTTTGGCTACACCGAAGTCCGCATCGGATTTGTGCCCGCCATTGTTTCTTCCATGCTGGTATGGCAGGTGGGACACAAAGTCGCCCGCGACCTGCTGCTGACCGGACGGCTATTTGACGCCACAGAGGCCCATGCGATTGGCTTGGTCAACGAAGTGGTCGAAGCGCCGCGTCTGATGGTACGGGCGCGTGAACTGGCGGCGCAGCTCATGGAGAACAGCCCGTCGTCGGTGCGGGCGACCAAGCGCCTGATCAACGGATTCATCTCCGGACAGCTCGACCAGCAGATCGCGGAGGCAGTTGAGGACAACGCGCGCATTCGCACCACCGCTGATTTCCGGGAAGGCATCACGTCGTTCCTGGAGAAGCGCAAACCGCGCTGGAGCACGAAGTGAAGCCGCCGCAAGCGAGCGCGCATGGCGGCGGTGTGATCTCGGAGAGCCGGGTGCGGGTGCGCTACGCGGAGACCGATCAGATGGGCGTGGTGTATCACGCCAATCACTTCATCTGGTTCGAAATCGGGCGCGTCGATCTGATGCGGCAGCTGGGCTTCACTTACCGCGACATGGAGCGCGATCACGGATGCTTTATTCCGGTGGTGGACGCGCGCTGCCGCTACAAGGCGCCGGCGCGCTATGACGACGAGATCGTCGTTCGCACCCATCTCAGAAATGTTCGCGAGTCACTGATTCATTTTGGCTATGAACTGGTGCGCGCCAGCGACAGCGAAGTGCTGGCGGAAGGCGAGACCACACACATGATTCTCGATGCGAAGATGAAGCCGGCGCAACTGCCGTCGAACATCCTGAAAGTATTTCGCGAAGCGTCGGGAAGATAAGGTCGCATTTGAAACCCGAAACTGGAATCCGGAAACTTTGTTGAAAGCCCTGCATATCAACGGAAGAGATCTGACTCTCGAAGCGGTCCGGGAAGTCGCGGTTGACCGCCGTCCCGTTCTGCTCGATCCCGACGCCCGCGAGGCTGTCGATCGCGCCCGCGCGGTGGTGGATGCCCTGGTCGCGGAAAACCGCGTGTCTTACGCCATCACCACCGGCGTAGGCAAACTGGCTGACGTCCGCATTGCCGGTGACCAGATTCGCGAGCTGCAAGTCAACTCTGGTGCGTTCCCATGCCGCCGGTATCGGCGAACCGCTTGCCGTGGCTGAGACCCGGGCCATGATGCTGTTGCGAGCGAATTCACTCTCCAAAGGGCACTCCGGAGTGCGCGGGGCCGTCATCGACACGATTTGCGAGATGCTGAATCGCGGTGTGACCCCGATGGTCCCGTCGCAAGGCAGCGTAGGGGCCAGCGGCGATCTGGCTCCGCTGGCGCACCTCGCTCTGGCATTGATCGGCGAAGGCGAATGTTTTACCGAGAAGGGGATGCGCCTGCCCGCCAGCGAGGCCATGCGCAGCGCCCAGATCAAGCCGCTGGTGCTTGAAGCCAAGGAAGCCGTTTCCCTCATCAATGGAACGCAGGCGATGCTGGCGGTGGGAATCCTCGCCCTGCTGGCGGCCGAAATCCTGGCCGACACCGCGGATGTGATCGGCGCACTCTCGCTGGACGCGCTGCGGGGCACTGACGTGGCCTTTGACGAACGCATTCACCGGGCCCGTCCGCATCCTGGGCAGCTCAGGACGGCCGCCAATCTGCGCAAGATGCTCGAAGGCAGTTCGCTGCGCGATTCGCATCGCGATTGTGACCGCGTGCAGGACGCCTACTCGCTGCGCTGCATGCCGCAAGTACACGGCGCGGTGCGCGACACCCTGGCCCACTGTCGCGAGGTGATGGAAATTGAAGTTAACTCCGCGGTGGACAACCCGCTGGTCTTTCTGAAAAATGCCCACGTAGGAGCGGACGCCCTCGTCCGCCCAGCGGAGCGAAGCTCCGCAAGCCTGGAGGCCGACGTTATCTCCGGCGGCAATTTCCACGGCCAGCCGCTGGCCTTCGCCCTCGATTTTTTGGGAATCGGGCTCAGTGCGCTGGCCGGCATTTCCGAGCGCAGGTTGGAGCGCCTGGTAAACCCCGCGCTGAATGAAGGCCTGCCGCCATTCCTGGCTCCGGGCGCGGGCCTGAACTCCGGATTCATGATGGCCCAGGTCGCCGCCGCCTCGCTGGTCAGCGAAAACAAAGTGCTGGCCCATCCTGCCTCGGTGGATTCGATTACCACTTCCGGCAACAAGGAAGACTACGTCTCCATGGGAATGACGGCAGCCCTGAAACTGAAGCGCATCGTGGAGAATTCACGCAATGCGATGGCGATTGAAGCCATGGCTGCGGCCCAGGCCCTGGACTTTCTCGCTCCGCTCAAAACTTCGAAGCGTGGACAGAACGCCCACACCGCAATTCGCTCCGTATGCGCCACCATGGACAAAGACCGGGTGATGTACCAGGATTTCGCGCGGATCGCGGAATTGATTGCCAGCGGGAAGGTCGCGGAAGCGCTGCGCTAGGAACTGGGACGTGGTCAGGCTGACTTCGCCGCGCTGCCGTCCAGCGCTAACTTGTCTGCGATGCCCTTCATGGCCTCGATGCAGAACGCGATGTGCTCTTCCAGGTCCACCCCTAAATCTGCCGCGCCGTTGACGATGTCTTCGCGTTTTACACTGCGGGCGAAGGCTTTGTCCTTCATCTTTTTTCGGACCGACTTGGCCTCGACTTCCGCGAGGGACTTTCCCGGCTTGACCAGGGCGCAGGCGGTGATGAATCCGGCCAGTTCGTCGCAGGCGAAGAGAGCTTTTTCCATCGGGGAGTCCCGGGTCACGCCGGAATATTCGGCGTGCGACATGATGGCGCGGCGGATCTCATCTGAATATCCCCGCTCTTTTAGTATTTCGTTGCCCTTGTAGGGGTGATCGTCGAGGCTGGGATACTTCTCGTAATCGAAGTCGTGCAGCAGTCCGACCACGCCCCACACCTCTTCTTTTTCCGGAGAATCCGAAGCCAATTTTCGGGCATAAGCGCGCATGCAGGCCTCGACGGCAAGCCCGTGCTTGCGCAAACTTTCTGATTGAGTGAACTCAGTTAGTAAACACCACGCCTGCTCTCGATCATTCATTGTTTCTTACCTGTTTTCTCCGGCTTTTCTCCGGCTAACTTTGCTTTTTCCACGACCTGTTTTGTGTTTGACCCCGGAATGTTCTTGACATCCACAGGTGTTGTACCTCAGATTACGCTGCAGGTTGGAACGAAGATTTTTTGTGCTTCCTTTTTTCGTTCCTGGAGAAGCCCCGCTCTGGCCCTCCCACACCTAGATGGCCACTACCCTTGCACCAGTAGATTCAAGGGAAGTAGTTCGTTGCGATCACTGCCTGCTGGTCCAATTCCGTACCACCAACGATCTTTGCCGGCGCTGCCATGCCTCGTTAGATGAGGAAGAGCCGGAGATTGTGATGGCGCCGCCACCGCCGCAGATGATGCCGGCGAATGGCAATGGCCGCGGACACTTGAACCTGGCGACGTCGATACGGTCGCTCCGCTTGCGGAGCGGGCTGAGCCAGCGTCAACTGGCGGCGCGCATGTCGGTCCCCCGGACCTACGTGTCGAAGATCGAAAATGAAAAGGCGACTCCGACCCTTTCCTCACTGGAACGGCTGGCCCGCGCGCTCGAAGTTACCGTGCCCGATCTGCTTTCCGGCGGTGAACGCAACCGCCAGGAAGAAATCGGTGAACTGATGAAAGATCAGTTTATCGCGGACCTGATGCCCTTCGTGTCGCAACTGAACGGGATGCAGTTATCGAGCGTGCTGGCGCAAGTCCGCGACCTGACCATGCGCCCGCGCCGCAGCGCCTGAGCATGTAAATGTGGGCGCGAGCGTCCCCGCTCGTGCCACGGCTTGCACGAGCGAGGACGCTCGCGCCCACATTGAAATCACGATTTTTATCCGGGCAACCACCAACTGAAGCCGGGGCCGCAAGGCCCCGGTGATTTGTTGAAGCGCTACCTCTCCCGCAGATACGACTCTTTGTACTCCAGATAATTCCGCGCGTAGCGCATGATCGTTTCCTGATCTTTCTCCTCCAGTTTGCGGCGGAACTTTCCCGGAGATCCCATCCACAGCGATCCGGGCTCGACCACCGTTTTCTCCGGAATCAGCGTTCCCGCCGCGATGATCGACCCTGCGCCAATGCGCGCCCCATTCAGAATGATTGAGCCCATGCCGATCAGGCATCGATCTTCGACGGTGCAGCCGTGCAGGACCACCGAGTGGCCGACGGTAACGTATTCGCCCAGGAAGACCCCATATTGCTCCTTCATGCCATGCAGCACGCTGAGGTCCTGCACATTCGAATACGCGCCCACGCGGATGGAATGCACGTCGCCGCGCAACACGGCATTCATCCAGATACTGGCGTGCTCGCCGAGGACCACATCGCCGATGAGTTGCGCCGAGTCGTCCACGTAGCAGGAGTTTGGGACCGTGGGGGTTGTTCCTTTGTAAGCGCGAATCATAGTGGGCTTGGGAAGAAAGTTGACCATAACACGGTTGCAGCCGCGAGAAAAAGGAGGTCGAGAGGAAATGGAGGCCGGGCTTCCCCGCCCGGCGGGACGGGCGGGACGCCCGTCCTCCATCGGAAAGTCTAGTTGTCGGTGGGCACCGGCACCCTGGGCACGGCGGGGACCCGTGGCGGCTTGGGCGGTGCCGTCACATCGGCCAGGGTCGATCCCTTGCGCAGCTCGATTCCGCCGTGCTCGTTGTTGATCACCAGGCGCGGGCCGCCACTTCCCACGGTGCCACTGGCGGTCGCCTGGTCCTCACCGTTGTCGATTTTCAGGGCGGCAAAATCGGATTCGATCTCTCCGCCGCGGGAGCGGGCGTCCACCTGGAAGCCGGCCTTGTCGGGCAGATAAAGCTGGACATCGCTGTTGCGGTTGCTCAGTTGCATGTCGCCCAGTTTGCGCATGTGGATTTCCACTGCGCCGTTTTCGTTTTGCAGCCGCACATCGCCACTGACTCCGGTCAGCCGGATGTCCTTCGACCGAGTCAACAGTCGGAAGGGACCCGTCAGGTCGCTGGCCCGCATATCGCCCGAATCCATGTCGAGGTCACCGTTGAGTTTGGAAAACTCCATATCGGTGCGCGCTGATTTGAAGCCGACCAGACCGGCGATCTTTGCCAGCTTGATGGTGTCGAACTCGCCGTTAATGCGCGCCGCGCCTTTCACGTCAGCCAGTGAAACATCGTCGGCCCGCCCCTGCACTGACGCATCCCCTGAAATATTCGAAATCCGTGCCGAGCCGCCGGACAGGTTGAGGCTCACCTTGCCATTGATATCGGAGGCGGCGACATCGCCGTGCTGGCTGGAGATTTCAACGTCTCCGTCGCGGCCCAGTACACTCACATCGCCGCGCCGGGAGGTAATTACGACCGAGGCCTTGCGCGGCGCGCTGATATCCAGATCGGTGGTAACCGAGTGCTCGCCGGCGCCCTGCGTATTGGCGTTCAAGGTGATCACATTGGCGCTGACGCTGATTTGCGGCTTGGTTGAGGGATTGAACTTGTCGGCCTCTTCCTGGCTGTCCGCGTTGATCCGCTTGTGCGCGGCCACGTGAATCTGGTTGTCCTCCGACACTGTCAGGTTCACTACGCCCCGGTCGCTCACGATGCGCAGGCTGCTGCCCGCGGGGAAGTCCTGCTGCAGTTGGTCATCGTAACTGTAGTTGTGCCCGAACAGGGCGAAGTCTTCGTCGCCCATCTGGATGTGGTTGCGAATTTCATCCCAGTTAAAGCGGGAGGCCTGGGTTGCCGACAACCCGAAAATGATCAGAAAGAACAAGAGCAGGACTCCTCCGGCGCCGATCCCCGCGGGGCGCGTGCCTTCCCGCTTGGCCTGCTCGTACTCGACGAGTTTGATTACGCCCCAGAGAATGATCAGGGCGGGCCAGTACGTGCCGAACCAGTGCAGCAGGGGCTGCGGATGCAGCACGCGCATGGTGGTGAGCAGCAGAACTACTCCCAGCAGAATCATCACCACGGGACCGGCTACGGACCGTCGCTGTCTCGGCCGATGGTCAATTGGGGGCGGGGCCTGCACCGGGCTAGCCATTTTTCACCTCCGGCTTTACTTCCGGCTGACTCTGAGAATATGACGGGGGCGGCACCTCGCCGGATGCAAATCCGGAGGGTGGGATTCCACTTGATGGCGGTGGTTCTACCGGCTCCGGACCCGCCGTGCTCTGGAATATCTTGACCAATCCGATCACCACCAGCAGCAGCGGCAGGGTGCGGCCGAAGCGGATTACGCCCATGCTGTCGAGCAGGAACTGAAATCCCAGGGTCAACAGGATGGCTGGCCCCATCAAACCGCGTCGGCAGCTGCGGGCGCGATCGAATCCGGGCGGAACCTCGCCGACCAGGCCCAGGCGTCGCACCAGCAGCCAGCCGCCGATGCCAATCAGCACCAGAGGCCAGATGCGGTGTGCGCTGAAATCCCAGATGTCGAGGGTATGCAGCAGGAAGATCACGCCCAGACCGATGAGGACCAGGGCTCCCACCGGAACTTTGCTTACGTCCACGCGCTCGCCCGCGCTGAAGGTTGTTCCCAATCCAAAGGGGTCGGGCGCGGGTTGCCCCATTTGTATGGCCCGCGCGGTACGCACGGAATCGATGATCTGGTAGAAGTAGAAGCCCGCGATGGCCAGTCCAAAGACCGTGCCCATGGCCTCGCTTCCGCTGCTCGCGCCCAGAATAAGCAGGGTAAAGATCACCAGGTGGGCCAGGCCCTTGGCATATTGACCGGTATAAACGGCACCTACGCCGAAGGGAAAAAATCCCGCCAGAACGCCTGCCAGAGCGGGATTCGGACCCGTCGCCGGCGCGGCCATGGGGCTTGCCGGAACGAAGCCGGCGGCCGGCGCAGCTACATTGGGCTGCACGCCTTCGAGGCGCGCGGCCAGGCAACTCTCGCAATAAATCACTCCGTGCACCGAACGGGTGCAGTTGGCGCAGAGCGGTTTTCCGCAGGTGCGGCAAAACGCGACCTTCTCAATATCGGGATGGTTAGCGCAATTCATGAAAGCCTCCTGTAAGTGGTCATCCTCACTACAGGCGGATCATTCGGGAGCGAGGCCAGCACGGGCTGGCTCTCTCCCTGGCTGTAGTTGCGTTCCTGTGTCGGTTCGGGTTGTCCACTGGTATTGTTGTCTTTCTTGTCCTTATTGTTATTTTTCTGCTCCTGTGGAGGTGGTGCAGGGGGAGCGGTCACTCGTTTGAATTCCCGCACCCGCGATTCGATTTCATACACGAAGCGAATATTTTCGTAGTACTTCACCACCCGCCCGGTGGTCTCGTAGTAAGTGCGCTTGATGGCGCTGGGCCGCAGGTCCACATGCCGCACATCGCTCACCTTCACTCCCGCCAGGCTCAATGAAATTGATAGTGAGAAGAACGCCATGCCAAATGACATGGCGAAGCGGGGCTGGCGGCTCATGGAAAGGACGGGCGCGAACACCGGCCGCAGCCACGCCGTGAGCGCATCTACCCACGAAGGCCTGGCCCCGGGCTGGACAGCAACGCGCTTGCTTTCGTATCCCGTGGTGGCCAGGAGGATGTTGTGCACCAGGTGCGATGGAGCGTCAACTTCGGGCAGCGATTTCAGCCAGCGCCGCCCCGCATCGGCCTCTGCGAACAGCGGCCCGCATACCGCGCACACCCGGGCGTGGGCCTGAAAGCTTTCCAGCCTGCGCCCGCTAAGCGACCCATCGAGAGCTTCGATCAGCAGCGCATCGAACTCCGCGCATTGCATGCCGTTTTTGGTTTCGCCTGCCATCACATCACCTGCCTATAGGTACGTTGTAGCAGCCGGGCAAGTTCCGCTCGACCGCGATTTATCCTTGATTTCACTGTGCCCTCCGGAACCTTTAGTACCGTGGCAATGTCTTTGTAATCCATGTCCTGCAGATCGCGCAGGATGACCGCCTCGCGCAGTTCGGGCGAGAGCTTCTGCAAGGCATTGTGGATCAGTTCGCGGGCCTCGCGGCTCTGCACGCTGGCATCGGCGGCGGGCGCCTTGTCCTCGATCTTCTCGCTCAGCGGCATGGCGTCTTCGTGCTCCGACGGCGTCGTGTCCAGTGACTCGGTCATACGGTCCTGCTTGCTCTTGCGAAAGTGGTCCACCAGCAGGTTGCGCGTGATGGTCGTGACCCAGGTCATGAACGCTCCCCGCTCGACATCGTAAGAATTCAGGGTGCGGAACATCTTGATAAAGACTTCCTGGGTGAGGTCCTGGGCGTCATCGCCCGAGCCGGCGAAGCGATAGCAGATGTTGTAGATTCGCCGGTTGTAGCGCTGCACGATCTCCTCCCATGCCACCACGTCGCCGGCGATGCAGCGACGGACCAGCATGGCAACGACCTGGGCGTCTTCCAACCCGCACTCCCCGGAACTCCTGGTCTGTCGCCCGGCACACCCCGGGCTTTAACACCACAATATAGATACGTCTTATGTGGCCCCAAAAGTTCTTGCGATCTGTAAGGCAAGGCATTGTAGCAGGGGGTGCAATTGTAAGGAGAATAGAAGGCGAACAAACTGAGAACTGGCAACTCCGCGACTGGAAACTAGTTGGTCAAAAAGACCAGCCGGCAATGACATGTAAAGAGAAGGACTCTGCGGGGTGTCATGAAGAGGGTTCCGAACTTAAACTTCCGCCCAGCGCCGCAGCAGGTTGTGGTAAACGCCGGTGAGTTGCACCACGGCGGCATCGTCCGGTTTGGCCGGGCTGACTCGCTGGATGGCGGTGTCGAGATCGAACAACAGGGTGCGCTGTCCGTCGTCGCGCACCATGCTCTGGATCCAGAAGAAGGATGACAGCCGCGCTCCGCGCGTGACCGGTGTCACGTGATGCAGGCTGGTGGAGGGATAGAGAATCATGTGGCCCGCGGGAAGCTTCACCTGGTGCACACCGTAGGTGTCCTCGACGATGAGCTCGCCTCCGTCATATTCGTCGGGCTGCGAGAAAAACAGAGTGGCGGAAA
Organism: Terriglobia bacterium; assembly: GCA_963752375.1. Taxonomy (GTDB): domain Bacteria; phylum Acidobacteriota; class Terriglobia; order Terriglobales; family Acidobacteriaceae; genus JAIQFF01. Next base: position 20,193 of record CAVVYF010000026.1, on the reverse strand, counting down.
GATCGGTGCGGATTCTGTGTCCGGTCGCGGTGACCTGCCGGATGGCATTGTCCACGTGAGTGCCGAATGATTGTCCGCCCTGGTAGCGGTTGAAGAGCGGAGGAAACACGCGCGCCGGAAGCGCTGCCGAAACAAACAGGGGATTCTGCCCCAGGGCGGTGAGAATCGTCTCGCCCAGCTGGCGGGCGGCAGGATGGTTCTCCGGCAGCTGCATGTTGTCCTTGGTCCTCGCGGACTGGTGGCCGGCCGTGACTCGACCGTCCACCCATTCCGCCTGGTCCAGGATCTGCCGCGCCTCGGCCACCTGTTCGGATGTCAACACCTCGGGGATTGGCAGTAACAATTGGTTCCCTTCGCGATCAGAATTTGAAAGTAATGCCCAGCAAAGCCGACCGCGCCGCCCCAGGGACGATGTGCGCGGGATGGACCTGGTCGTAGTAATACTTGTCGGCCAGGTTGTACACGTTGGCCCGAAGCTCGACGTGCTCGCTCAGGGGATACTTTGCCATGGCGTTGAACACCCAGTAGCCCGGCACCTGTTTCACTAACCCGGTGACGGGATCGAGCGGCGTGGTCGAACTCGCGGTGCGGCTATCGACAAAATCCGCGCCCCCGCCAACGCTCAGGTGCCAGGGCAGGTCAAAGGTGCTCCAGGTGCTGAAGGTGTTGCGGGGAACGTTGGCGAGTTGAGCGCCGACGGATTGCGGAAAGACCTGTGACCCGGTGACCTTGCCATCCAGGTAGGCGTAGCTGGCCAGTATTTCCCAGCGGCTGGTTATGTATCCGTTGGCTTGTATCTGGACTCCGCTCACCCGCTGGCTGCCGGACAAAACTACCGTGGTTGCGTTCACTGTTTCCCGGGCATTGGTTTTGTCGGTGCGAAATGCAGCCGCCCGCAAGGAAAGCTTGCGCGCGAACAAATCCCACTTGGTGCCGACTTCGAACGTCCGGCTCTGCTCGGGCGGCGCGTTCTGCGTGGCGACGCTGAGCGCCAGGGTCTCGGCGGAAGGGTTGAACGATGTGCCGTAGTCGAAGTAAATGCTTCCGCCGGCCACGGGTTTGAACACCAGCGCGCCGCGCCAGCTGGGCATGACGTCCACCCGCTTAAACGGCGAATCGGGGTTTGCCGGCACCGACTGATTGGCCGTGGCATCGAACCGGTCCACACGAACTCCGGCGGTGATGTCGAGCCTGGGCAGCAGGTTGACGGTATCGAGTGCGTAGGCACCCGCGCTGATGGCAGTTACATGCGTGTCCGTGATGCCGGTGCCCGGCACGATGCCGGCAAAGGGCTGGCTGGTGTCAGGATGCAACAGGTTGGTGGTCGGAACCGTGGTGAGATCGAAGCGCTGGCGATACGGCGACGACGTTTCCCGTCCGCCCTCCGCCCCTGCAACCACGGTATGACGCAGCGAGCCGGTGTTGAACTTCATGATTACATCGGCCTGGTCCTGCAGGAAAGTTTCCGTGCTATCGACCGTAATCTGGTTGCGAAGAACGCCGATCTGACCGAGCGGCGTGGTCAACGGGTCCGCATCCAGCGTGCTCTGGTCGATTTGAGGCTCGGTGATGCGAACATCGCGATGGTAATGCGCGTAACGGGCCTGGTTGCGGAAGGTAACGTGGCTGTTCACGTCGTGCTCGAACTTGGCCGTCCCCATGTTCACGTTGGTCTTCAGATAGTTGCCATGTTCGAAGCCGTAGTAGTTGCGGCGCTTGACCGGAGCGGGGCCGTTGAACAGCCAGGGGATGCCATAGTCGGGCGTATCGTCGGAGCCTTCACCCAGATAGCTGAGCGTGAATCGGGTGGGCGTGCCCAGTCCGAAGGCCAGCGAGGGCGCGATGCCATAGCGCCGGGCCTCCGCGATGTCCCGTCCCGCGAACTTGGAATCGTGCCCCATCAAGTTCAGCCGGAAAGCGGTGCCGCTTCCAAGAGCAGGCAGTGGCCGATCCAGATCGACGGTGATGCGCTTGGTTTGGTCCGTGCCCAGGTCAAAAGTCCCAGCGAAGAGCGCGGCCGTCTGCGGAGTTTTGGTTTCCTGGTTGACCACGCCGCCGGTTGAACCCCGGCCGAAGGTGACCGACGACGGGCCCTGCAACACCGCGACCTGCTGCAGGTCAAAGGGATCGCGATAGTAGCTGCCAAAGTCGCGCATGCCGTCGAGAAAGATATCGTTGCGGGCGGTGAAGCCGCGAACTGTAAGGTTGTCGCCCTGCGCCCCACCTTCTCCGGCAGCGATGCTTATGCCGGCCACGTTGCGCAGCGTGTCCCGCAGCGTGGTCGCGCCCTGGTCTGCGATCACGTGCTGAGGGACGATATCGATGGAGTGTGGTGTGTCGAGCAGCGGCTGAGTGAATTTCGGCAACGACACTTGCACGACGGTATCGGTAACGTTGACCGTGGTTGCCATGCCCTGTACTTCCAGGACCACGGCGTCCGCGCCGGTCAGGTGATAGCCGATGCCGGTGCCGGTAAGAAGTTTTTGCAGCGCCCCCTGCGGTGTGTACCGACCGGCCACTCCGGGAGACCAGATACCGCGCATCGACTCCTGCGGCACGCTCACGCTGAAGTGCGCGGTTTTTTGAAAGGCCGCGAGTACGGATTCCAGAGTCCCCGGAGGAATGTCGTAGCGCCGGACAGTCAAACCCTGGGTCTGGCCGGATGCGTTCACTGCGGGCGCCGGTCGGTCCTGCTGGGCATAGACCTTGAATACGGCATCGCCGCTGAAGGTGGCGTAGGCCGCCACGGTCCCCACCGCCATCCAATACCTGGCGCCGCGGCGGGGGCTTCTCCCTGCCTTCTTGTTCTTCCTGACCTTGATCCGGGTCTGGCTCATCTCTCCCCCAAGTCTTTGTGGTGACGCGGTTTAGTAAACTCAGCCGCTTTACGCAGTCGCTGGATATGCAACCAGGTTGCATCTAGGACGCGTATTAACACAGTTGCAACTCAGTTGCATATATATTGCTTAGTCTTAATCCTGCATTGTGCCGATTCTCCCTGTCAAGCCTTGCCCGCATATTTTGTTGCAATCGGTGTGCAACTAGATGACACACGCCTCCGCCGGTGGCCGCAATGGTGAGGCAGCAACCACGCAGGGGCGGACGCCCTCGTCCGCCCAGCCGAGCGCAGCTCGGCGAGGTTTGAGAGCTATTTCAGGACCGGAGAGGAGGAGCCATGAGCCAGGAACGAAAATCCAAAATCGACAATCTAAAATCTGAAATCTGAAATCGAAAATCCAAAATCGAAACTCCACACCCAGACGAGCTGCGCGCGTCCGCCCGGACGAGGGCGTCCGGGAGTAGGCGATTTACTCGCTGGTGAAGTAATCGACCGTGACTGGATTTTCGAACAGGGAATAGTCGCGAGTCACGACCGTGATTCCGCTTTCGGTGACGAAGTAGCGTTGCCGGTCGGCCTCGCTGTCGTATCCGATCGTGGTGCCTTCGGGAATGTGCACGTCGCGATCGATGATGGCTTTCCGGATGCGGCAATGCCGGCCCACATTCACGTGAGAAAAAAGAATGCTGCTTTCGACTTCGCTATAGGAATTCACGCGCACGTCGGGCGAGACCACGCTCCCTTTTACGATGCTGCCGGAAACGATGCAGCCGGCGGAAACAATGGAATCGACTGCGGTGCCGGTGCGTCCCGCCTCGGCGAACACGAACTTCGCCGGCGGGTACTGGCGCTGGTGGGTGCGGATCGGCCAGTCCGAATCGTACAGGTTGAACACCGGCGACACCGCCACGATGTCCATGTTGGCCTCATAGTAGGCCTCAAGGGTTCCTACATCGCGCCAGTAGAGCGCTTCCTTTTTGTTCTCATCGACGAAGTCGTAGGTGTAAACCCGGTAGTCGTCGGCCATCTTGGGCAGGATGTCCTTGCCGAAATCATGGCTGGAAGCGGGGTCTTCCGCATCTTTCAACAGCACCGGGATGAGCACATCGGTGTTGAACAGATAGATGCCCATCGAAGCGCAAACCTTTTCAGGATTCGCCGGCGAGCGCAGCTTGGTGACTTTCGGTTTTTCCTCGAAGCCCAGCACCCGGTGGTCGCGGTCCACTTCCACGACTCCGAAGCGGGCCACCTCGCCGGGGTCGATCTGGATGGTGGCCAGGGTCACATCGGCGCCGGTCTCGTTGTGCCGCTCCAGCATCAGGCCGTAATTCATCTTGTAGATGTGATCGCCGGAGAGAATCAGAACATGCTTGGGCTGCTCCGAGCCGATGGAATAAATGTTCTGATAGACCGCATCGGCGGTGCCCTGGTACCACTGGTCGCTCACCCGCTTCATCGGCGGCAGCACCTCGATGAACTCTCCCATCTCGCTGCCCATGATGTTCCAGCCTTCGCGCACATGCCGGTTCAGCGAGAGCGCCTTGTACTGGGTGAGGATGTAAACCCGGCGCAGGTCGGAGTTGACGCAGTTGGAAAGCGTGACGTCAATGATGCGATAGATTCCGCCGAAGGTGACGGCAGGCTTGGCGCGATCGCGAGTGAGCGGATAGAGCCGCTCGCCCGCTCCTCCCGCCAACAGGACTCCCAGTGTATCTTTCATAGGGCTTTCGCTTCGATGCAGCTTAAGGGCCCAGGGAAGCTCCGCAGTCCTGAATTCCAGAGGCGGCGGAACGCGACAGTGTACCAGATACGGTCGCGTAGTTGCCCCACGCAGCCTGCGGCTTTCGGAGGACCGTGCAGGTCCCGGAAATCCGAGCAGCCGACGCTACTTACCAACTCTGTCATCCCAACGCAGTCGAGGGACCCTGCTGTCTGCCGCCGTCTTCTGAACCTCGCGCCCGCAGGCGGGTTCCGTCAAGCTCAGGGCTACCCCCACACCGGCCGTAACCACCCTCCGAATGACAGTTTTTGTCGTTCGACAATTACCCCAGACCAAAGTAACGGCTTGAATTACGAAAGCGCATGCACATGGGACATCTGTTCGCTATCAATCGCGAATGAGATGGTGTCTTGACGTCGAAAGAAGCCGGAGCCCATGGGAAGAGAAGACTACCTCGAAGAAATACACATCCGGATCTTGCGCGTGACCGAAGATCTGCGCGCCATTCAACGACAGCTCAATTGTGCCGCCATGGAAGCGCCCAGCGATCCCGAGCTCATGGAAGCCCTCAGCCAGTTGCCCGAGATGGACGCGCTCCAGATGCTGAAATCGTCCCTCGACCAGATGCGCCACTTCCTCTGGTTCTACATGCAGGTGATGACCAACGAATCCGAGACCGGCGAGCGACTGCGGCAGAGCATACGGCAAAAAGTTTCCGCGGACGCGATGCTGAGCCCGGAAGCGTCATTTCTGGAAAAATTCAAGGACGCCTCGGATACCGCGCTGCTGCGCTATCTTTCCGACGGCAAACACCGGAAGCCGAACTAGAAGTCGTCAGTCGTCGGTCGTCAGGCCAGACGCTCCAGCCTCCACTCTTTTGCCCGCAAGATTGTCGATCCGGTTGCAGACTCAAAGAAAGGCGTCGGACAAGAGTGTCCGACCCACACTCTTCCTATCAGAATCGAAACACAATCCCCGATGAGTAGCGGAAGCTATTTTGCCGGTTACCCAGGCTGCTGGAGAGTCCGCTGGTTAACGCGTCGATGGCGTTGAACTGGGTGCGGATGTAATCCACCTGCACGGCGCGGATGGCGAAATGCCGCGTCATACCGATATCAATTCCGCCGCCAAAGGCCATGGCAAAGGCATTGGCGCTGGTCAGGCCGGTGGAGATCCCGCCGATGATTGGAACGTTTACCCCCGCGCCCAGGCTGGAATGCGCTGCGCCGAACAAGGCGTGGGCGAAGACGGCGCTTCTGCCGAATCCGGCCGTGACCGTTGGGCCGAATAAATAATTGGTAACGTGCTGGTAGGTGGACGCCGAAAAACCCGATGTCGCAAAGGAAAACGGGCTGAGAATGGATCCGCTCACATCGGCGGTCACGCCCAGGTAACGGTTGAAATTGAAAGTGCCCTGGCCTTCCCACCCGTTAAAACCGTTGCTGCCGTTGCGCAGATAGGAATATCCGCCGAACACGACCGCTCGCGTTGCGTTCTCGCTGCCGGCCGGCATGGCTCCCCCGATTTGGGCGACGAGCGATAACGGCAAACCCAAAACGACAGACAACAAGATTCCAAATTTCCGCATTTTCTTTTCTCTCCTTGGCGAAGGGCGTCGCAAGCAGGTGTGATGCGTAGTGGAAGAGGAAAAGAAATCGGTTGCGAAGATTTATTGTTGAGAGAAGTCCGCAGTCTTAAGCGAAGCTTAAAGAGGAGACGTTGAGGCTTGCGAATTCAGGTGGCGTTCAGCTTCCTGCTGTGGTGGGTCGCTACTCCATGGAATCGCGCAATCAGGGTCTTCTGGGTTTTGTTATGCGGTCGCCTCAGCGATTGCGCCGTCCAGGGGAAGGGTCAGTCCTTCTTTGCCGGGCTTGAGATCGCCGTTTGGCAAGTGGGCACGAACGAAGCCTGATCGGTCGCGTCCAGAAACGTTTGGAATTCCAAAACAGTCTGGCATTGCTTCTTGATTTCGACACTTTGATTCGACTGTGCGGCAAGACTCAAAAGCATCCAAGATTGGTATGCGATCGCTCGTCCAAAACTATTCCGCGCAATTTGGTCGTGGGAATCAGCTTTCTTAAAGTTCTTTTGGTAAATGGCAACTGAGCGGGCGGCATCATCGCGTGCAAGATCGTAGCGCTTTTCCTCGACATAGAGACGGCTAAGGCTTTGTTGTGTTTCGGCTATTTCCGGGGCATTCTTGTCGTTACCTGGACGAAGGTCGAGGGCTTTCTTGTAATTCTGCTCGGCCTCTTGGTATTTCTTTTGCGCCCTGCAGAGGTTTCCCATACTCACCGTCCACCGCCAACGTTCTATTAGGTGTAGACCGCTCTCCGGAGGGGAGGAGAGAAGGTCCCCGGCCTTATTCAAGTGCTGTTCGGCGCCGGCGTAATTGCCCTTGGCCAAAGCGTCTTGTGCCGATTCTTCCGCTGACCAGAAATTCTCTTGAAAAAATAGCTCGTTACGGGTTATGGACTCATTACTCTTAGGATTGCCGAAGGTCAAAACGGCGATGGTAATCACGGGTGCAGGTTTCACGTTTACTTCGAATGGCCGAAACTTGGATCTTCGTACGGCCTCGATTGCGGCCGGAACCAATAACGGATGCCCGGAGATGAGACGGCGCGTTACCGCTGTTCCATACTGGTCAATCCCGATCTCTAGAATGACGTTTCCCTGGATGCGTGCAAGCTCGGCTGCGGCCGGATAGTTTGGCGACACTTTGTTAAGGAGATGCTTTGCTGCTTCATCCGGGGGAACCCGCGGTAAAACGGTCTGGCCGAACGCCGCGATGCTTAGAGCGGCAATACTGAGAGCTGAGGCAAGAATGATTCGTGGCACAGATACCTCCAGTCTCCCGAGGTCCACTACTCCAGCGTCACCGACTTCACCAGATTGCGCGGCCGGTCCACGTCCAGACCTTTCTTGACGGTCATGTAATAAGCGAATAACTGCAGCGGCACAATCTCCAGCAGCGGCAGCAGCAACTCCGTCGCCTGGGGAACAAATATGGTGTGGTCGGCCAGGCGGGGAAGTTCTTCATCGCCTTCAGAAGCAATCGCAATCACCCGCGCCGACTGCTGTTTGAAGCCGCGGATGTTGGCCAGGTTCTTCTCATAGCGCAGCACTGACCCCGAATCCTCGCGATCGCAGGTCGCGATGATCACGACTGGCAGGTTCTCGTCGATCATCGCATTGGGGCCGTGTTTGGTTTCTCCCGTGGGATAACCTTCGGCGTGGATGTAGGAAACTTCCTTGAGCTTGAGCGCGCCGTCCATGGCGACGGGATAGTGAATGGCGCGGCCCATGAAAAGAAAATCCTGCACCTTGTAGTATTTTTCCGCCAGCTGTTCGCAGGCCGCGGGCGCGGTTTTTAACAAGGCTTCCATCTTGCCCGGCAAATCGAGTAACTCACGGATGTAGGCGCGCCGCTGTTCCTTGGCAAACTTGCCGCGCACCTGCCCCAGGTAGAGCGCGAACAAATAGAGCACCGCCATCTGTGCAGTGAAAGCCTTGGTGGAGGCAATGCTGATCTCCGGGCCGGCGTGAGTGTAGAGCACGCCGTCGGCTTCGCGTGCGATGGTGGAATCGACCACGTTCGAGATGGCAATGGTGCGCGAGCCTTTGGCCTTGGCTTCCCGCTGTGCCGCCGTGGTATCGGCGGTCTCGCCGGACTGCGTGATGACGATGGTGAGTTCGCCGGGCCCGATCAGGGGATTGCGATATTCAAACTCGCTGGCATAGTCCACATCCACCGGGATGTTGACCAGATCCTGAATCATGTACTGCCCGGCCATGCCCGCGTGCCGGCTGGTGCCCGAGGCCACGATGTTGATCCGGCGCAGCGCGCGAAGTTCCTCGGTGCTGATGCGGACATCGTCGAGCCGCACCACCGCTTCCTCGAGCGATACGCGGGGCTCAATCGTGTCCCGCAAGCCCTGCGGCTGCTCGAAGATTTCCTTGAGCATGTAGTGGGGGAATCCCCCTTTGTCAGCCATGCAATTCTCCTGGGAGCTTAAAAAGTAGCGCCGGCGCTACTAAATTCCCGCTCCGCGAATAATTATCTTTCTCACCTCGCCGTCGGGGCCCAGCACCACGAGGTCGGCGGGCGCACCGGCCCGCAGCGCGCCTGCGTTCTTCACTCCGGCCACCCGCGCCGGATTCAGAGTGGCCAGGCGCACCGCCTGTTGCAACTCCCATTGCGCGAACTGCATGACGTTGCGCACGGCGCGGTCCATGGTCAAAACACTGCCTGCCAGCGAGTCTCCTACCATGCACCGGCCGTCTCTCACTTCGACTTCGAGCGAGCCCAGGTGATAGCGCCCGTCGGGCATGCCGGTGGCGGCAGTGGCGTCGGTGATCAGGACCGCGGCTTCCGGCCCTTTGGCTTTCAGAAAAAGCTGCACGATCACGGGATCGACGTGAATTCCATCCGCGATGATTTCAGCGGAGAGCCGGGAATCGGTCAGCACTTCGCCAAGAATTCCGGGATCGCGATGGTCGAGCGGACGCATGGCGTTAAAGGTATGCGTGGCATGGCGGGCGCCGGCAGCGAAACCGGCGCGGGCCTCATTCAGGTCGGCATTGGAGTGGCCCAGACTCACGCAGACTCCGCGCGAGGCGGCCAGTGTGATGACCTCGAGGGCGCCCGGCAACTCGGGTGCGATGGTGAGCACGCGAATGTGTCCCCGCGCCGCCTGCCAGAAGCGATCGAACGCCGCCGGAGAGGGAGCCAGCAGGTTCTCCGGAGGATGCACGCCGCGACGCTTGTGACTGATAAAGGGACCTTCAAGATGAATCCCCAGCGGACGCGCCCGCACTTTGCCGTTTTCGAGTGGTTGTGGATCCCGCTCCGCCGCTTCGATCGCATCCGCCAGCCGCCCTAGAGCAGACAGGGTCGCATCCAGCGGTGCTGTGACCGTGGTCGGGAAATAACTGCTCACTCCGTGGGACGCCAGCAACCGCTCCACGGGCGCTAGCGCGCCGTCACCGGCTTCCATCACATCATGTCCGGCGCCGCCATGAATGTGCAGATCGATAAAGCCGGGCGCCAGGATGTCGTCGGCAAAATCCACCAGGCGGGCATTCTTCGGGATTTCCCGGCGCGCCCGCGAGGTCACTTCGAGAATGGATCCGTCTTCCACCAGCAGCAGCGGCTGCTCGATGCGCTCCAGAGGGGTGAACAGCGTGCTGGCAGTGATCGCGATCATGAAATGGCAATGCTATATAGCAAAGCGACATTCTATCGGAAATCGGCGCGGCCCCGGTCGAGGTTTGTCGCGCCGGATTTTTCGGACTCATAGACGAGAGGCGTGATCTCAGCGGCTCAGGCAGATGCAGAGCCAGCCAACTGCAAGTGCTATACTTTGTATCGGAATCGCACGCTCAGGCCTGAAGGCCTGGCCCGCGTGCATCCGATCATCGCTTCATTTCGACCTAGTCGGGGCGTGGCTCAGCCTGGTAGAGCACCTGGTTCGGGACCAGGGGGTCGGAGGTTCAAATCCTCTCGCCCCGACCAATTTTTCCATAAGTTAACTCGTGGCCGCTTTCGCCTGGAGGCTGCGTTGTGTCGTCGTTTGTGTCGTAACCGGTTGGTTTGCCCTCTGAATTGCTCCCGCCAATCGAAATCCCATTTAATGCCTTCCGCTTGAGGTCAAGACGAACGTGGGAATAGTGCTCAAGCATCTGCCGGGAGACGTGACCGGCAATGGCCATGATGGTCGCGTCACTCGCCTGAGACTCGGCCAGCTCTGTGATTGCATGATGGCGGAGGTCGTGGAAGCGTAGCGCAGCAATCCCTGCAGCCTTCCGCAGGCTCCTCCAGGCCGAACGCCAGCTCTTCTGGGGAGTCGCGGGGTCGCAGCGGCCATTCTCACACGCGGGGAACAAGTAATCATCCGGGTGCGTGGCCCCTAGCGCCGAAGCCCGACCATATAGCTCCCGCATCGCACTCAAGGCGTCTTGGTTGAGCGGAATCATGCGCTGCCCTGCCTCAGTCTTGCTCCTCCGAATCGTGACAGTGCCAGCGAGAAAATTCACGTCATACCACCTGAGCGCCTTGATCTCACACGCGCGCATTGTGGTATTGAGGGCAAGCACCATCGCCAATCGTGCGTTCTGCCACTCTGGTTTCATTGCAGCGGTCTTAGCAAGTCGAAGCTTTTCATCCAATGTCATTGCGCGACCGATCTGGGTGCGAACCGGCAAAGGCTTGATCTCGTCGGCAAAGAGATGCCAGAGTTTCGCGCGTTTCATGACGCCCCGCAGAACTCCGATCTCCAGGTTGATCGTCTTATTCGCGACGTTGGCAGCTTTCCGATCTGCTGCGTAGGTTCGCACCATTTCGACCGTGATGCGATGCACCTTGATTGATCCGAACAGCGCACAAAGTGGTCTCAGGCGCTCGCGCTCAGTCTGCACGCTTCGTGGAGCAAGATGGGCGATGCGCTCTGCCAGATTCTTGTCCGCCGCCTCCTTGAAAGTGAGCTTGGAAAATTGGTGAGATAAAGGCGCAAGTTTTCCTTGAGACGCCTGCGCTACGAGCTGCTTTTCCTTCTTCTGGGCCTCGCGCCAGTCGCTGGTCCCTAGCGACTGCCGAAAGCGCTGCCCGTCCACGAAGAAGTGTGTGTGCCACGTCTTACCGCGTTTGATTAGGGCCATGACTCTTCTCCTGTGCAGCATTCCATCTCAAAGACTACGATTCTGATAGCGCTCGCGACGACGCCTCTTCCACTCCTCGCTGGTCTGATAATGCTGCAATTGGCATTTCTTCCCGCAGAAGCGCTGATGGTTAAATTTCGCGTAGAACCATTTCTCACAGCGGGTGCATTTACGCACTCTTCCTAGCAGACCACGCTCGCCCAGGCGCACCATTCCAAAGATCATCTCGGCGGCGCGGGCTCCCGCGCGCGAATACCAGCCGAACATCCACTTGGGTTCGACGAACGTCTTGTACCTGCCTTCATCTTTCACGTGCACTGTTTTCACTTTGAGCGTGTATCGCGACAGCTGGCGGTCGATGCGCTCGTTCAGAGCTGTGTCGGGCCTGCCCTGACGGATGAAAGTCTCTGCGCTCGTGTTCAGGTCTTGAATGAGCTGGGAAATCCGCCTGCGAGTGCGAGCTTCGGCTCGAAGCTCGTTGTCGTCGGCTCCGATCCTCGGCGGTTCCTTGTTGTTAAGCCACTGGACGAGTTCTGTGCCGTCTTGCTGCCCGGCGAATGTGTGGGGAGCGCGCTCTTTCATGTCGTCTAATGAACTATTGACAAACTCATTTACTAATACGAATTGACAGTACCACAGTTGCTAGTAGAAGCTCAAGAAGAATTCACGCCGGAGGACAACCGAATGAAGCGAATGGCCGAAGCAGTTTCGATAAGGGATGCCGCGAGGCAACTCGGGGTCTCCATCCGTTTTGTGTACGACCTAGTTTGGTCTGGCAAGCTCCCAGCCCAGAAGGTGGACAAAGTGTGGAGGATCCCCGCCAGCGACATCGAAGCCAGACTCAAGAGGCGAGGTGAGTGATGCCGGACACTGTTCCTCAACTCCTCCCATTGGTCGCGGTGGCCAACGCCCTATGCGTCTCGCCCCACACAGTAAGAGCGTGGGTCAAGAAGGGCAGGCTTCGGCCCGTCCGCCTGTGCCGCCGACTCTTGTTTCACCCGGACGAAATCGCACGATTTCTTGCCCAGGCGCAGCAGTGACTACGATGCCGGCGGGCGACAATCTGGTCCCAGGCCACGAAGAGGCCCTTAATTCGCTTTTTTCGCCTTCGCATGCGACGTCAGAGGTCGCGAATTGGCCAGCGCCACTCGGCCCAGCCGCCTTTCACGGTATCGCTGGGGAACTGGTCGGAAAGATATCTCCGCAGTCAGAAGCCGATCCTGCGGCGCTTCTGATTCAGCTTCTCGTCGGGTTCGGAAACATCCTTGGCCATGGGCCGCGATACACAGTGGAAGCCGATGCGCATTGCATGAACTTGTTCTGTGCGCTGGTTGGGCAGACTTCGAGGGGCAGAAAAGGCACGTCGTGGGGTCACATTCTTCGGGCCATGACAACTGTGGACCCCGAATGGGCGAACACACGAATCATGTCAGGGCTGGTGTCTGGGGAGGGACTGGTATGGAGTGTTCGGGACGCCAACGACGATCCAGACAAGCGTCTGCTTGTTGTAGAGCCAGAGCTCGCCTCGGTTCTAAAGGTAATTGCCCGACGAGAAAACACGCTCTCGGCAGTCGTGCGGCAGGCATGGGACTCAGGATGCCTGCGTACTCTGAGCAAGACTAGCCCAGCAGTCGTAACTAACGCCCACATATCCGTAATCGGTCACATAACCCGAGATGAGTTGCGAAAGGACCTGACCAGTACAGAAATGGCCAACGGATTTGCCAATCGCTTCCTGTGGTGCTGCGTCCGGCGCTTTAGGGTCCTGCCGGAGGGTGGACAACTGGTCGCAGCAGATATCGTGGCACTGTCAGACCGCATCAAGGCGGCTGTCCAGCATGCAGGGAGCGTTGGTGAACTCAAGAGAAACGAAGCGACCCGCCAACTGTGGGCAGAACGATATCCGGCACTCTCGGATGGCTTTACGGGAATGTTCGGTGCGGTGACATCTCGTGCCGAGGCACAGGTTACTCGCTTGTCGTGCATATACGCTCTTCTGGACAGCTCCAGCTTGGTCTGCGAAGAACACATGCGTGCCGCACTGGAGGTCTGGAGGTATGCCGAGGAGTCAGCTCGCTACATTTTCGGAGACGTTTGCGAGGATCCAGTTGCTGAAAGAATCCGGCTGGAGCTAATGAAAGTGCCTGATGAGGGGCTCAATCGGACCGAGATCAGCTCTCTGCTGGGTCGCCACGTCAAGTCCGGCGATATCTCTCGCAGCCTGGCAGTCCTGCAGCAACAGGAGCGAGCATTCATGAAGGCTCAGAACACAAACGGGAGAAGTGTCGAACGCTGGTTTGCGAAGCGCGAAAAAAGCGAAAAAAGCGCAAGAAGCCCATTCGCATGACTTATGGGGCGGCGGGATGCGGTACGTTTCTCAATCCGGGCAAACGGGGTCGCGCCCGTTCCGGTGGCTGAAGCCCACAACAGCAGGCCGAAAGCCTGAGGCCGCCCCTCCAGAATCGGCCCGCGTAGCGGGTGGGGCATCAGCCTAAAAACGCGCGGGTGTGGCGGGGCCGCGCTCCTGCCGTTAAGGGCGTGAAAGTCTAGCACCATGGGGTAGTGGTGCAGTTTTAATTTCCCACAGGGAGTAGCAATTGATCCCAGCCTGTCGAAAACTGATGTCATGTCAAAACGGATGTTGAACATTGACGCCGAAGATCATCGCGTAACGGGTAGTTCATGTTCTCAGTGTGGAGCGAAATATAAGGTTCCTCCCGCCCTTCAATCGGATTCAATGGCGGCAAGACGGCATCTGGAGGAACAGTTTAACGCTCACAACTGCAAAGAGGACGCCAGCCAAGCCGCTGCCCGGATTGTGAGAGAAGCGACCGAAGATCACTAATTCCCGCTCTCTGTTTCAGTCTCTGGAAATGGCAACGTAAGCGTGTCCCCGCGTCGCGGCATCACTCTATCTACGGTTCTCAAAAATCTATTCCACCCATATCCGCTGGACAGAGCAAGTCTTTGAAACATGATGATCGAGTGCAAGTGTTGGGCCAGCATCGGATTCCCAACATCATCCGTTAACCACTGGTGTAGTTTATTTGGCCTGTAGCCCTTCTCATTGATCGGGCTTTTTGCTTCCAATTCTTGGAGTAGGCGCGGTGCGATGCGTTCATAAACAAGATCGCGTGTGTAGTGGGCGACAACGCTGTATCTGTTCTTTTGCATTCCCGGCCAAGGCCAGCCTTTAAGTTTGTAGATGTTCTCGTAGAATTCATCAGGGAATTTCTTGGCCCAAACCGCCAGTTCCTTGGCGATGATCTTCTCTAGATACGCCTGCAATGCTTGCTGTGGACGGATAGCCTGGTATCCAGTTGCTTCATCAATAAGCGCAACGATTCCGACCTGTGCTAGTGCACGCAGCATGATTTCCGCTTTGGTCGCTGTAACCTTTTGTCTTTTCCCAAGAACCCCATCTCGGTCGGCATCCATCCATATCTCGCAAATCTTGGGGATGATCTCTCCCGTTATAGCGATAGCAGTTCCACCTTTGAGGGTCTTGTATCGCTCAGGCTTGTAGTGCACAGTCCCTAAGTGCTTTTCAATATATGGTTTGAGGTTCTTATGGGCGAGAAATAGCGGGGTTTGTGCACCACCCTCCTCATGTTTTCTGCGCACCGACAACGCTCCGCTCCGATACATACCAAGCGCGGCCATGAAGTTCGCTTCGGTAACTACGCGCCTCTCGCCCTCCAGCACAGCGCAGGGAATCTCGGTCGTGCCTATTTTTAAGACCCCTTCTTTAATGGCCTGGGGAGTGTTGCCACTCCATCGCTTCAATGCGGCTTTCTTCGCAATTTCACTGCGCTGCTCTGGGGTCAGCGATTCGGCTCTGGCCAACCCGCCCTTTGCGCGGCCAGTTTTTCCCTCTTCCATATGCTTGCATCCTTTTTATAAATACTGCTTGCATTATACTCATGCAAGCATTATAGTCAAGGCCGTTGTTGATGCTTGCATTCGCTGGAGACAGAATGAATCGCCTGAGCACAGACAAACGCTGCGGGTAACGTCAGCGATGGAAGAGGGGGTAACAGACTATGTTTGGACAATCGAGGAGTTGATTGGACTGCTACAGTAGTTCGATTCGCAAATGGGTAAAAACCACGATCAAGACGACGACCAGCGCGAGCTTAAGGAGTACGCGCGTCAGCTCCAGTTTAAGATACATCAACTAGCCATGAGGTCGACGGAAGTCACAGAGGAAGATTTTGACGCGGATTTATCTACGCTGTTTGGCCTAACACCAGGGATGCCGGAGTTTGACGAGGCTAAGCGTGCTTGGCATCGCTTCCGGCGGAAAGACGCGCGTTCAACTTTTTGAGTATATTCTCGCGCTCTTCCTTCGACATCTTTGAGGCGACCTTCATTACGATTCCGGTCAGTTCTTCCGCGAACACTTCGGTCTTATCCTTAACCGCAGCCGCCGTAGTAGCCATTCGTTTTTTCCTTCCCGTTGCGGGATGTCGGGCCATTCTACCCTCACCTCTTGTGCAAATGTTCTATTGTGAAAGTTAATTCTATGCGAGCATGCCGCCTTTCGACGTAATCACGTTGGTTCAATGCACATTAGTGTCTGATGCATTTTTATTGCCATACGAATGCCCGAATTTTAGCCAAACTGCAGCACTACCGAAAATTTGGTAGTGTCTGAAAAGTGCGTTGAAAGCCATGCTTAGGCGAATATCTCTGCCGGTTTACTTAACATCCGGCAATGATTCCAGGTAGTCCTTGAGTTCAGTTTCGGGCTTCATTGGGTAGCCCGGAACGGACCTTCCGTCCCAAGTGCCGCTTTGGTACACCGAAATCAAAGGCCGTTCGGCGGGGTGTGTCACATCATCGTCTTTGCCAAAGCAGTAATAGCCAGCTCCAACTTGGAAGCTGAATCCCTTGCGTCTAGTAATTCGTGGAGTTCGGGCGTGGCTTTCCCCATGGGGTCGAACTGCTCACCCGGTTTTAGAATTCCGTCGTGCCTGTGTCCGTCATACTTCATAGTATTCGCCTCGATACCGACCTTTGACCTCCGGTGACTCCGGGTTACTTCGGGACACTGAAAATGGCAATGCGCTCTTTGCCGCGATTGATAGTTTCGAGCAGTGTACCGACAAAAACTCGCTTCCTGCCCTTTGTCGTCGCTAGTCTCCAGCCGCTGCCCCTTGTCATTCTTTCGCCACGCTTTGCTTTCTTGCCTTTGCTTGCTCACCCGTCGTGCACTCGTGCACTACAGTTCCCGATACGGTCAGATCTCGAACATCTCGAAGACCAGCCTGACAGCGCGGGGGTCGCCCACGATGCGGACCTGTCCTGACCCTCGGCAGTCTGGGCAAGGCGCACCAGAGACGTTTCCGTTGCCAGCGCACTTTACGCAAGTCCCGCTGCGGCCCAGCGCTGCTAGAGCGACATTCTCCATAACGTCGGGCAGGTGGTAGGCCGCGCGCATCATCCCCTCCGCCAGCTGCCGCTGGCAGATCAGGTGCATCACCTCTCCACCTGACAGCCCGGCCCGCGAGCACAGCTGCCCAAAGCTCAGGGCCTGGTAGGCGGGGTCCAGCATCATGTCGAGCAGCCGCGAGGCTCGCGGGTTGTTGTCGGTTGCAACCAGGGATGTCGCGATTTCCTCGCGTCCGGCGCTTGCCTCGAGTTGGCGGAACAGGGCTTGCTTGCGGGCCGGCGATAGGCTCCTGGTTTTCCTCATGCGTTCTCGTCCTCCAGCTGGTGAACCGGTTCCCCATGTCGATACTCCAGACTCAGCTTTGCCAGAGGAAAAGTGATATCGGGCGGGGGCAGGCGTTTTCGCCCTGAATGCTTGAGCGAGCCCAGGCTGTGCAGCACCAGGCCATGGCCGAACCAGCGACGGCACGGCTTGGCCTTGCAGCGGATGCGCCAGCCGGTTCTGTCGACCCGACAACGATTTAGGTAGCCGCAGAATGGACACAGCCAGTCCACTGCCCCACAAAAGCGGGCCCGCAGCGTGAATTGCGGCCGATCCGTTTCCATGCCCGAATAGTACAGCTAGTGAGTTCGGGGAAGGGCGGACAAATCGTGGCCCTTTCGGAATATCTGGGCGAATCTGAGACCGAGTGGCACAGAGCGATATCGAGCACCCGACAAATCGGCTGGCAGAGTCTTCTAAGTCTCTTTTTCGACTGCTGACTAGACTAGGTGGCCGCTGCGGGTAGCCGTCATCCGCCCGCAATCGGCGCAACGCGCTAACCATGCTTCCTCTGCAACTGGCCCTCCTGGCCGTCGTGGGCTGAGGGTCACGGCTGTCGGAGGGTGCTTCATACTGCACGCCCCTTGGGCACGTCCAGGTGTTATAGGATTGGGGGTCGCTGGAGGAGCGGCGGTTTGCCAGGACAGCACAAAGTCCATCTCAAGGGGCTGAACGGCCTCCGCGCCATTGCGGCTTTAGCGGTTGTCGTTCTACACACCAGCATCGGTTTAGGCCCCTTCGGGCTTCCCTGGAATCGCTTGGGAAATCAGTTGGGCATGTTTGGCGTAACCATCTTCTTCAGCCTCAGTGGGTTTCTCATCACGTATTTGCTGTTGCTGGAGAAAAACGACTGCGGAGATATAAGTGTCAAAGATTTCTACATCCGCCGAATCCTGAGAATCTGGCCGCTTTATTTCTTGCACCCGTCCATTTGTGTATTCGTGATCTGGGCGACGAAAACCCAACCACTACCGGGAAGCCTACCCTTCTATCTCTTTCTAACCGCTAACATTCCCTATATCTGGATCAGGACGCACGCGCTTGATCTCGTGGGGCATTACTGGTCGCTCGGCGTGGAAGAGCAGTTTTATCTGTTCTGGCCATGGGTCGCAAGGAAGGAAAAGCTGGAAAAAATCATCGGAGTCTTCATCGTTCTGTTTTTCGGTGTGAAGATCGCGGCCCGTGCTTATTTAGCGTATTCCGGCCACAATCTCCCTACAGAGCACTCGACGTTACGCGCTTTGACTGCATGGCAATAGGCGGATCGGGGCGGTCTGGTTTCACCGGCACAGCCCTGCATTCTGGAAAATCTGCACCTCGCTCGTGGCCCAGGTCCTTGCCTGGCTCGGACTGGTAGCACTAGCGTTCAACCAGTTTCACATCCTCCCGATCATTGATAATGAGATCGTGGCTGCATTGACAGTCGTGCTGATTGTGAATGTGTCTTCGAATCCGCGCACCATGGTCAATCTTGAATGGAGCCTTCCGAATTACTTGGGGAAAATATCCTACGGGATTTACGTCATTCATCCTTGTTAAACTTTGGGATGCAGCGCTGGTGCGGCGCATGGATGAGCCAGCTCGCGCCAACGTTGCGGTACGTTCTGGTCTATGGAGGAGTGATGGCATTAACGATTGGTCTAGCTGCAAGTTCCTACGAGTTGTATGAAAAGAAATTTTTGAACTTGAAGGAGCGGTTCAGCACGGTGAAGAGTTCGAGCGGATAACAGGCCGAGCACACGGGTAGCGCGGTCGATCCGGCCCCCGGAAACCACGCAGCGTCTGACTCAACCTGAGTGGTCAGTCTGTTGCTTGCCAGCCTAAACAAGTTGCCACATCCTAGGGAGCGAGGGGCGAGCGCGCAGGGTGCGCGAGCGGCGAGCGACCCTCGATCCGCGAAGCGGAGCGGATGGGAGCGCAAAATTGCACAGGCTGCGAGCCTTGGCTGGCTACTCTTTGGTCAGAACCCATTGCCCCTGATCGAACATGAGGAAGCGAGTGTAGGTGTAGTCGCCGACGATCCGGCGTCGTTGTAAAAGTGGTGGGCGGCTAGTCTTTTGCTATCCATCGGCGGTCTAGATGCGGATTGTTGCGAGCTTGGCCAGTGTTAAGTTCACACTTCTCTCCCGGAGCAGCTCCGCAAGTCGGACAGCGGATGGCGAGTATCTGTTTTGGGCTGAGTTCCTTTTTCATCGCAAACCCCAGGTAAAAAAAGTGGTCAACTAAACCAGTTCCTGAAGCGGTCTACGCTCTCCTAACAACCGACATGGGCCGATTTTGCAGAAACGCGATGACACGTGCGCTATTTATTTTCAAGCCTCCGTTGTACTGGACGAAGCCTTTCTTCTTGAAATCATTCATGAATCTACTGACTCTTGGGCGGGTGGTACCAACCATCTCCGCCAGGGTTGATTGGCTCACCTTCAGGGGATTTTCCGGCTTCGATTCCTTGGTTATTTGCCCAAACAACAACAGAACCCGTGCCAGTCGCCTTTCGCTGAAATTGAAGAATTGATCTGCCAGGTCTTCCTCGATTCGAATCATCGTGAAAGTAAATATCCATTGAGCAACGCCGCAAACCAGGGGTCTCGCTTGAGCGTGCGAATAGTGCTCTCCTTTCGAAGCGAATGACATCGGATGGTCCAATTGATCTCGCCGTGTAAATCCGCAGAGATTGTCCCCCAGACCACCTTCGCCAAAAAAGCTACCTCGATGTAGGATGGCGATTATCGCTTTTTTTGCGACGCGTCGCTGCCATCGTGAGCTTCACGGTGCCGCTCTGGATGTAGAACACAGAGTCGGCGGAGTCCGCTTGCGAAAAAACGATCTCGTTGTCTCGGTAGGTCCGCACACTCATTCCACCACGGAATTTTTGGCGGAACTCTGTGGAACTCAAACCAAGAGAACGCTTATTCGTCATTTGCCTCTTTGACCGATCAATTCACGTGGAAATGTTGCTCTCCACTCTTGAAAAAGAGGCTAAATTTCATACGGCTAAGGGATCTGGCTGGGATGGTCAAAATAGGTCATACACAATTGCACACAGTACCTGAGTGGTAATCTCGGGCAAAACTGCTCCAAACGCCGAGGCACTGCACGCGAGTCGTGCTCGGCGAATCTAAACTGCCGTGTGACAGCGCGTTGCTTGGAGGCATGAAGCCGCACTACGACTGCATTCAAGGCTTTCTCTGAGAAGGTTTTACTGGGAGCGACTCGCTTAAGGTTCCCGAAAAGCAACTTCATGGTTTGGGAGCGGCT
>CAVVYF010000025.1:0-26644 GCA_963752375.1 Terriglobia bacterium | reverse complement strand
TCCGTCCTAACCCCTAGACGATAGCGCCACCGGAGAGCAGTCATTATAACAAAGCAAAACAGGTCAGGCCTTCCTGGGTAGCGCCGGCCCTCTGGCCGGCTCCGATAGCGGGCGAGACGCCGGCGCTACGTTGCCGTCTGCCCAGCAATCACCTTATCTCTTGACAATATTCCCCCCTCGGCGCTAATTTCATTTAGCGAATAAAAAGCGAACATGCATTCGCAGCCTCGGCCAGCCGCCTCGGCGTTCCCTGAAATTTTGAGGTCCTTATGGCTTCCCCACTCTTTTCCGCTCCAGCGGGCGGCGCTGCTGTCGTTGCTGCAAAAAAGGAGCCGGCGCAGGTTTTACAGCACCTGGCGGCTTTGCCCAAGCTGGCGGGCGTGACTGCGGCCTCGCGGCTGGAGGCGCGGCCTGCGCTGGAAATGGTCTCCAGTGGAATTCGCGAGATCGATGCGCTTGCCGGCGGGCTGCCGCGGGGATGTCTGAGCGAAATTTGCGGGCCCGCTTCTTCCGGACGCACCAGCGTGTTGCTGGCCGCCCTGGCGGCCGCTACCCGGCGTCAGGAAACCTGCGCCCTGGTGGACACCACGGACGCGCTCGATGCGGCCTCGGCCGCGGCCGCGGGAGTTGAGCTGGGAAGATTGCTTTGGATTCGCTGTAGCCGGGCGTCGGACCTCGGACCCCGGACCTCGGGGGCAAAGTTCGAAGTCAGGAGTCAGAGATCAGCGGACAACGGTCTGACGTCCGAGGTCCGAGGTCCGGGGTCCGACGCCCGCTCTCTTGAACAGGCATTGCGAGTGACCGACCTGCTCCTGCAAAGCGGAGGCTTTGGCCTGGTGGCCATTGATCTTGGCGATGTGCCGGACGCGGCGGCGCGGCGGATTCCGCTGGCCTCCTGGTTCCGCTTTCAGCGCGCGGTCGAACCCACCGCCACCGTGCTGTTGGCGGTGGCCCAGGTGCCCTGCGCTCCGGCTTGCGCTTCTCTGCTGATCAGGCTGCGGGCGGGGGAGCAGCTTTCAGCTATCAGCTCTCAGCTTTCAGCCCAAGCAGAATTTTTGTCGGCCCACGCACAACTTCTGGATGGATTGCGCGTTGAAGGAGAGCTGCTGCGTTCGCGTATGCAGCGAAAACCGGCGCAAGGCATCACTGCGGCGTTCGCCACCAGGGCGGTGCGGATCGCGTAGGTGCGCAGTGCGTTCGATTGCGCTTGGCAAAGGTTGCCGTTTTGCTGCGAGGGCGAGACGCCCTCGCGACAGCCGGCGCTACGAATTTCTGACGACCGGCGACTGACGACCAAAATGACTGCCTTTGCCTGCATCTTCGTTCCTGATTTTCCGGTCGAGGCCCTGCTGCGCGCCGAACCCGACTTGCGTTCACAAGCTTTGGCCGTGCTGGAAGGCAAAGTACCGCTGCAAACGGTTTTTGCTCTGAGCGAAAAGGCCCGCCAGGCTGGAGTTTCAGCGGGAATGACAAAGATTCAGGTGGAAGCCTGCTCCGATCTTGTGCTGCGCCCACGCTCTTTATTGCAGGAGGCTGCCGCTCACGCTGCCTTGCTCGATTGCGCGCAGTCATTTTCGCCGCGAGTGCAGGATGCGGGTTGTGACACCGTGCTTCTCGACCTTGCCGGCCTGGAGCCGCTTTTCGGCCCGCTGCCGAAAATTGCGCGGGATGTGGCGCGCCGTGCTTCCGACCTGGGCCTCGAGGCCAACGTTGCCGTGGCCTCCAGTCCGGATACCGCTGTGCTCGCCGCTCATGGCTTTTCCGGGGTGGTCGTAATTCCTCCAGGAAGAGAAGCCGAACAGTTGGGCAACCTTCCCCTGGAAGTGTTGTTTACCGGAGGTCACGATCTTCAAACCCTGGACGTGCTCGAGCGCTGGGGCATCCGAAATCTTCGCGCCCTGGCCGCGTTGCCTGAAATCGCCCTGAGCGAGCGCCTGGGACAGGAAGGCATTCGCCTGCAGCAATTGGCGCGGGGCTGCAGTTCGCGTTCGCTGGTTCCAGTCGAGCCGCCGCTGGTTTTTGAAGAGGCCATCGAGCTGGAATATCCGCTGGTGCTGCTGGAACCGCTGGCGTTTCTGCTGGGCCGGTTGCTGGATCAGCTATGCGCCCGCCTGGGCGCGCGCGCTTTAGCCACCCAGGAGCTAAACCTGGATCTGACCCTGGAATGCAGTCCCGCTGACCCCGTGGGGACGGGCGTCTCCGCCCGTCCTGGTCGAGCGCAAGCTCGACAAAGTTTTCACCGCACCCTGCGCCTGCCTGTTCCCCTGCTGGACGCCAAAGTTTTCCTCAAACTGCTGCAGCTTGATTTGAATGCGCACCCACCCGGCGCTCCCATCGTGAAGATCCATTTGTCAGCGGAGCCGGTGCGGCCGCGGGCAGCGCAGAGTGGATTGTTCCTGCCCCCTTCTCCGGAGCCGGAAAAACTCGAACTCACGCTGGCCAGGATTGCGGGAATTGTGGGCCAGAATAAAGTGGGGTCGCTGCAGTTGCTGGACACGCATCATCCCGAAGCATTCCGGATGCAGCATTTTGCCCCCGATCCCAGGCAGGAGCAGGGGGCGCGCAAGCCCAGGGCATCCCGCAATGACAAGCTCGATGAGCCCAAAGAACAAAACGAAGCCGCGGTCACCGCCATGCGCATCTTCCGTCCGCCGGTGCGCGCCACGGTAACTCTGCAGGAAGGCAGGCCGGCGCGCATCGCTTGTCCCAGGCGCAAGGAGATCTGTGGGGAAATCCTCTGGGCCGCGGGCCCCTGGCGCACTTCTGGAGACTGGTGGGAGCAGGAAGGATGGGCCCGCGACGAATGGGACATCGCGTTACAGGAAGCTGGCGGCATCACGCTCTATCGTCTGGTGCGGGATTTGCTCAACGGGCAGTGGCAGGTGGAGGGAAGCTATGACTGAGAAGCCGGACGTCGGACCTCAGACCTCAGGACGCGGCCTTAAAATTTGCGCTGAGGTCTAATGTCCGGGTCGGGTCTGGGTCTGCCGCCTGAGGTAGACGTCGGGGCAAAACTACATGGTCTATAAGGTCTTCACTGTATTTTCGGGCCCGTTATCTGTGAATAACCTGTTCAACCTGTGTGATCCTGCCTATTTCGTGATCACGCCGCAGGCAATCCGGTCGCCTGCGTTTCCGGCCGGATCGGACTTCATGTCGTCCGCCTTGGCATGAATCACCAGCGCCGTGCCGCCGTTGCTGAACAGGGAGTGGCTGTCGTCGCCGAGAGTTACGTCTTTATTGACCACCTTGAACCTGGCTTTGCCCTTGGCGTTGACGGTGAAGTTGTTCATGTCGCCGGCGTGGTGGCCTTCGGGATTCTCCAGGCCGTGCTTCTTTCCCTCAGGATTAAAGTGCGGGCCGGACGACTTGAAGTCCGGTGCGTCGCACTGCGCCTTCTGATGGAAGTGCAAAGCATGCACTCCAGGCGGAAGGTCATGAAGCTTGAGTTCCATGGTCACGCCCGACGATGCTCCCTTGCTCCATAGCACCGCCGTTCCCACGCTTTTGCCCTGCGCATCTTTCAGTTCGACCGTGGTCTTGGCCGCGGCCGCGATCGACAGGGCAACGAACAAACACAGAGCAATGGCAGAAGAAATTGATCCGTTTTTCATGACCACATTATAGCGCGCATCTTTAAGCGCCACGTAGTTCGTGCTGCTACCGCATGGTGACATAAAAAGCATTGTTCCCCGTCCGCTGGTCTTTGCCATAAGAGACCGCAACTCCCACTCCAAAGACCCGTACCGTCGCTTGCGCCCCCAGGTCCCACAACCACTTCTGTGAACCCAATCCAGCGGAGGCGTCAGTGATTTTGCCGACATCCAGAAAGGGCCCCAGCTTTACCGTAAAGATTCCGTTGCGATACACGTTCTTATCAGCTTCCCAATTGGACAGGAAATAATTTCGGCCCAGGGGAGCGCTGCCCTTTCTGCCGTCGCGCGTTCCGATATGTCCCCGCATCTCCAGATCATTGTCGCGTTCGAGGCCGAGCATGAAGAGTTCATCGAATGGAACCTCCCCGAATGTTTTGCCTGCCCTGATGCGATGCTGTAGCTCATAGTCGTCGCCCTGCGATTGTGGGAACCAGTGAAACCGCAGTGAGCCCTGCAGCTTCTCGAACGAATGGGAGGGTTGCGACCAGGTGCGGCCCAGTTGCGACGACGCACCGCCCTCGAGGGTCAATCGTCGCTCCGGCAATCGCCAGAGCTCCGCCTTCAATTGCGTGATTTGCTTGAGCTGGTATCCTCTGGCCAGGAGGCTGGGAGGCAAGGCTGTTTCCGGAACCACACTGCGGAAGTCGCGATGCGAAAGTTCCGCCCCGGCAGACCACTGCCAGCGCCCGCTTTCGAAAGCAGCGAAGTCCATGCCCACGGCTTCCCGCCGCATGTTGAAACTTTCCAACACGGGTGCCGGACCCTGAAATGAATTCCTGATGTCCCAGTTTTCACTGCGCAGGTCCACGCTCAGCCTGTAGCGGAATTTGGGATTCGCCTGGAAGGGGCTTGAAAGTTGCGCCTGCAGCCGCCTCTTGTCCGCGTCCCAGCGATACATGGAGACGAAGTTGATGGCCTGGTGGCGAAGGTTGTAAATCTCCAGAGTGATGCTTTGAAACGGCAGGCCGCGAAACAGCAGAAACAGTTTTTCCAGTTTGCCCTGGCCCCAGCCGTCGCGCTCGCGGTTGCGGAAAAGAACGTCGAATTTGCCATCGTCTCGGGCCTGCAGATCGAACTGATAGCGGGAAAATATTTCCAGCCCATCGATACGGACTCTGGTGGTCAGCAGGTCGGGCCGGCGCAGCACGCTGGCCGGCGCGAAAGCCATGGCGCGATCGAGCAGGGCGGCATTCACTTCCGGCGTGGGCTGGCTTCGCACCTCCACAATCCGCGGCTTGCCTGCGCGGTTCCAATACTTCAGCGCAGCTTCGATGTTGCCCTGCAGAAAATAGACTGTGCCAAGAAAATCGTTACCGTAGGAGTCCGTGGGATCGAGCTGCAAGGCCCGCCGCAAGTGGCGCGCCGCGGCGGGGTAACGCTTCTGCCTAAATGCCACTCCCGCGATTTCCAGAGGAAAGCGCTTGTCGCCGGGCTGGAGGCGGGCGCCGGCCATGAACGCCCGCTGCGCGTCGTCCCATCGTCCCAGCTGGGCCAGCGCCGTACCGTAATAAAAATCGAGATCAGCCGAAGGGGAGAGTGCTGCTTCGGAGAGGATGATTACTTCCTGCCAATTCCGTTGTGCGGTCAACTCCCGCAGCCGTTCGAGCAAGGCGCGGTCTGTGCTTTGGGTGAACGCCTGGGTGGCAAAGCTCAACAGGAAAAGAAAAACAAAGGGTCGGATCAGCGAGATTGGCCTTGAGGCAGAGCCAGCAGCGTCCATTTTCCGGCCGCGCTCCATTCCCCTTCGAAGGTGGAGCGCTCCTGTTGCAGAAGCTTGCGCTGGGCCGGATCGTTGACCATTACTATTTCCGGGCCCACTCCGGTCACCACCACATAATGCAGCGTGCCGCCGCCCGCAGGCTTCAGGGCCACGATCAGTGGACGTCCCTTGGCGAGATGCTGTTGGAGATCTTCCCACTCTCCGCGAATTGTAAACGTGCGGAAGCCCTGCTCCCGGAAGTAGCGCTCCATGTCGGAAGCATAGATGCCGTGGGCCTTGGCTGAAAATAGCGTGCGCTGTATCTCGGTTGCGTCGGAAGCGTTGCTCGGCGCCTCGCCCTGCCTGGCTTGCCAGTATTGCATCACCATGGCGATGCTGGCTGCGCCGCAGCCGTCTTTTTCCTGCTTTACGAAAGGAACATCCAGCCAGACGCCCGGAAGGTCCGCGGCCGGCAGCAAGCCGCAGACCGCGAGCAGCACGAACACGACCCTGACCGCGCGGCCAGACATCTTCAAGACCTAGCGGACCGCAACAATGATCAGAATGAGAACAGCAACCGCCACCAGAATAATGATCAGGTCGCGATCACTCAGCGAGCCGGCGGCGAAATCAGCCTGCGCCTTCTGGGTCCGTTGGGCCAGTTGCGCGAGTTCCGCGTCGTCCAGAGTGGAAACGGCGTTCTTCACCTGCTCCGGGTTCATGTGCGCGGAGCGCAATGCCGTTTCGGCCTTCTCGGAAGAGAAGAATTGCCTTACCTGTTCCACATTCTGCTGCCGCAGGTTGGAAGCCTGCACCGCGGCCCGCTGCAAGTCTGCCGGGCTAACCAGGTGCGCCGCCCCTTCTGCCAGCAGGTTCTGGGGAAGGAGGAAAATCATGGCCAGCAGAAAGGCTGTTGCCACTCGGGATAGCTGCTTCAGATCGAAATGCATGCCTTCGAACCTCCACTAGGATTCTTATCGTAAGCCTGACTGCGCGGACGGCGCGTCGCTGCAGATTGCTTCTCGGCAACCTGCAAAAATACTACACGCACGGACTCTGATGCGGAGGCCATTCAGCGGGTTTGTCCGCAAGGTAACAAGATCGATAAACAAGGCCAACGCTCATGCGGGCTACAAGTTTTCCACCGCTTTCTGCAACTCGGCGGCAATCCACTCCGGAGCGCTCCCCCGCGGAAACCGCATCGGCACCCCGATTTTCACCTGTATCTTCCCCGGCGGAGCAAATTTCTTCTTCGTTTTTTTCATTTCGAAGAGACCATCGATCCGAATCGGGACGACCGGTAGCGCCAGATTATTTGCCAGTAATCCCACGCCCGCCCGGAAGGGACGCATTTTCCCGTCCGTGGTGTGGCGTCCTTCGGGAAAGACCAGAATGCTGTACCCCCGGTCCACGGACTCTCCCGCGAAAGCGAAGCTCTCGCGAAACCCAGCTTCCCGGGGCAGGGGAAACAGGTTGAGCAGCGAGACTCCCAGCACCCACTGCACCCGGCCAAAGACTCGGCCCAGCAAACTTCGGCCGCTGGGCGGAGTGCGCAGCGCTTCCAGGGCTTCTCCTCCAGTAGCCGTAGCCAGCCGATGACGGAAGCGGGCCGGGAGCGCGGTCTGTACAAAACCAACATCCACGTCGTCGATATGGTTGCAGACGACCAGCACCGGCCCGCGAAGGCCGCGAAGATTTTCCCGCCCGCTGATGCGCGGCCATCCCAACAGAAATACCGCCGGGCGCAGGAGCAGGTAGTGCGTGACCAGCCGCACCCAGGTGGTGGGCCAACGCTGCACCCAGGCCGGATAATGGTAGAGAGCGCGGGGTGGAAGCTGGCCATGCAGCATGCGCTCCAGGTCACCCACGGTTTTCACCGCGGCGAACCGGGTCTCGCTCAAGTCCACCTGGTAGCGATCTTCGAGCGCGCCCAGCAATTCCACACGGTCGAGGGAACTCAGATTCAATTCTGCTTCGAGACTGGTCTCCTGACTCAACTCCCCCGCGCCTTTCCCTCGCACCCGCCCAATCAATTCGGCCAGCGGACTCAGTACGGTTTGCCCGGCCGGCATCGCCCCCAAACGCGCCTGCACGACTTTCAGGATCGCGCTGGTTCGCGGCTTCTGCGTGGAAGTACGCGGAAAGTCATCTTCGGGCCACAGAAACCAAATCCGCATGCGCTGGTACTCCGCCAGAATTTCGTTGGCGCGCTGCACC
This sequence comes from Terriglobia bacterium, assembly GCA_963752375.1. GTDB lineage: Bacteria > Acidobacteriota > Terriglobia > Terriglobales > Acidobacteriaceae > JAIQFF01. The sequence continues at coordinate 19,072 of CAVVYF010000025.1, read as the reverse complement.
ACCGGTTCAGGATCGGCCTTGCTCTCCCGCATGATCAGCACCGCGCAGGGCTCGGCGTTCCCGTCCCGTGGCAGCGCGATCACCACACAACCTCTGATCTCGGGCTGGCGGCGCAGCGCGGCTTCGAGGTCCTCGGGATAGATATTCATCCCGGCGGCAGTGACGATCACATCTTTCTTGCGGCCCTTGAAGAACAGATTGCCTTCGGCATCGAGCGCGCCGATGTCGCCGGTCCCGTACCAGCCTTGTTCCGACGTCATGGGCTGCAGTTCGTTTCCGGTCCAGTATCCGGCGGCCACGCCGCTGCCGCGGACCAGTATTTCGCCGTCCGGAGCCAGTTTGACCTCGCGCCCCGCCAGCACCTTCCCAATCGATCCCTTACCCAGTCGAAAAGGATGATTCACGCTGACGATGGATGTGGTTTCCGTAAGCCCGTAGCCCTGAATGGCCGCGAAGCCCAGGCGTCCCCAGAACTCTTCGGTCACGCGGTCGAGCGCAGCCCCGCCGGAAATGAATGCCCAGAACTTCCATCCCAACTGGCGATGCACGCGGCGGAAGATCCACCAGCGATGAAGGAAATGCTTTCCCTCCGCTGCTTGAAAGCGTTGTTGAAAATCTTTCAGCCGGCCTGCATCTTCCAGATCGCGCTCAATCTTCTCTTTCAGCGATTGCAGCATGCGCGGCACCGCCACCAGCACCGACGCGCGCTCGCGCCGTATGGTGCGTATGACTTCGCCGGGATTGAGCGCATCCTGAAAGATGACCGTGCCCCCGAGGAGCTGAGGCAGAAATATTCCCAGAAATTGGCCAAACACGTGGCTCAAGGGCAGCAGATTCAGAAAACGGACGGGATGCACCCAGCGTTCGTACTTCAGATATCTCTGGATTTCTGTTTCCAGGGGAGCGATGTTGCCGAGCACATTGCCGTGGGTGATGACCACGCCCTTGGGTTCCGCGGTGGTTCCGGAAGTAAACACGATTTCCAGCACATCGGCGGGGCCGATCGCTGCGGCGCCGTAAGGCGCCGCCACATGGCGCGACACTGTTTCCGGCAAATCTTCGAGAATCAAAGCCGGGATTGCAGGCAACACATGCTCGCGGGAAGACACCAGCAGCCGCGCATCCACATGCTGAAACACGCGCAGGGTGAAGTCCGCGGCGCCAGCGTCATCGATGGGGACAACAATCACGCCGCGCAGGGCGCAACCAAAAAAGCATGCCACCCACTCCGCCGAGTTTGCTCCCCAGAGCAGGACGCGCTCTCCTTGACCAATTCCACGTCCCTCCAGTTCGCGGGCAAAGCGAAAGGCGGCCTCGGCAACTTGCCGGAAGGTCCAGCGCACGGTCCGGTACCCGCGGTGCTGAACGTAGGCGCATTCCCGCCCGCGTTGCAGAAAGCTGTCGAGGTATTCGACCACGGAGCGGCGCTCCATGTTCAGGATGGTATCGCTTTGCAGCGTCCAGGTGGATATCTCGATGACAAAGGAGGGTTTTGATTACGCTGACATGCGCCGCGCATTTTTCGGGCAGAAGTTGCAGACTGTGTGGCGAGCGACTCTCTTCCCACTGCGAGCCATCCGCGAGCCGGCGGAGCGTCGTCGCTCATGACCGTCTTTCCGGATGTTGATCGTATGTTCGTGATCTTATATTCCTGCCGGCGGCGAAAGTCACGCTCGAGGCAGGGCGGAGATTTTAGATCAGCCCGTCTTTTACCCGGCGCAAAAAGTCTTCCGCGTCGGCCTGGGCCCTTTTTGCTGCGTTGGGATCGTTGCGATTCTCGAAGGTAATTTCCTGCAGAGTAATCTGGGCTGCGTCTTTGGGTTTGAAGCCACGGGTGACCAGCTTTCTGGCCCGCGCCGCAAAACTCTCAGAGTCAACCAGCACCGCCGGTTCGCCGTGCACCGAGCAATCGTGGTCCTGGAACTTGCTCGCCGCCAGCCGGTCGTAGGCGCTCTTGGCTTCCTGGTCGGTCAGCATCGCCGGCACCGGAAAAGTCCAGCCGCACTGGGAACACGCCCAGCCCGTCAAGCGCTGGTGCGATACCCATGTAAGCCATCTGCCCATGGTTCTCCCTCATCTGCCGCAGGGGGTAAAGAATGCCTGGGCCCGAAAATCACGTTCTTTACTTCCTGGATAGGAACGCGGCGAATGTAGCGAAGCGAGGTTTCACCAACCCAGCGTGCCCCCCCGGGACGCTGTGTCTTGCCGGGAATGATCTTACAAGAACAAGTCCGGCAGTTGTAGTAACGGCTGAGGGAACCGGCAATCCGGTGATCAAAGCATGATCTCCTTCCAGTTGGCGCTGGTTCCGGACGTAACTCGGTCGTACACTCCCTTTCGGTAACCCTTAGTAACCATACGATTCTGGGTAACCCGTCTTACAATGACCCTTGTCCGAAAGACCATCCCTCGTATGATCGGCAGACATGGCCGGTCGGGATGGCCAACCCGTCGGTGAACCTTCTCACGGAGATGTTTTCTGGCGGGAAATAAACCGGGAGCTGGAGTCAGCAATCTTATGGCGTTCGGTTTTGGCTTCAACAAACAGAAAGCTCTCAGCGCTGCGGAGAAGTTCGTCCAGCAGGGCAAGCTGCAAAATGCCATTGCTGAGTACGAAAAAGTTCTCAAAGCCGACCCCAAGGAACTCACCGTCTCCAACACCATTGGAGACCTCTACGCCCGTCTCGGCCAGGCCGACAAGGCCGTCGAATCCTTCAAGAGCGTGGGCGACGCCTATGCCACGCAGGGCTTTACGGTCAAAGCCATCGCCATGTACAAGAAGCTCACCAAGCTGAAACCCACCTTGGAGAGCGTACTGCGTCTGGCTGAGCTCTATACCCAACAGGGGCTTTTTAACGATGCCCGGGCGCAATACCTGCAGGTGGCGGAAGAATTTCTGCGCTCCGGCGAACTGGAACAGGCAGTACGGATTTTCCAGAAGACCCTGGAAATGGACCCGGAAAACGTCGCCATGCGCACCCGCCTGGCCGAAGTTTATATCCGGCTCAACAAGAAGACGGAAGCCTGGCAGCTTTTCGCCGCCGCGGCAGACAGCCTGCGTGGACGGGGCCAGCTCGGGCCGGCGGAAGAGATCCTGAACCGCATGCTCACCCTGGATCCCAGCAACAGTCATGCCCTGTTGCTGCGCGGCCGCAACGCTTTCGACTCCGGCGACATGCCGGCGGCGATCAAGAATTTGGAGAAAGTGGCGGACCTCGACAGCCACCCGGACGGTCTGCGCGCCCTCATGCAGGCCTACCTGCAGAGCGGACGTTTGCCGGAAGCGGGCACCCTGGCAGCCAAATTGTGCAACGTCCACAACGACACGGGAGCGATTACCACATACGCCGACGCGCTCATGGCCGCCGGACAGTTTGCCGACGTTCTACAGGTTTACCAGCAGTATTGTGACCGGCTCGTGGCCACCGACTCGGGCAAAGTGCTGGAAAGTCTGCATTCGCTGATCGGGCACATGCGGGAAAATGCGCCGGCCCTGGAAGTTCTGCTCGATCTCTCGCAGAAGGCCGGCGACACCACTCACATTACCGAACTCTACGAGTTGCTGGCACACGCCTCGGTGCAGTCCGGAAATCTGGAAAAAGCGCGTGACTATTATTTGAAGCTGACCCAACTGGAACCCCAGAACCAGCTGCACACGCGGAATTATGAGCAGGTACTGGCCAAACAGGGCGGAGGGGGGGCCAGCTCGCGGCTCATCACTCCGGAAGAGGGTGCGGTCCTGGTGGAGGAACTCGAGGCCACGGCTCCGTTCATCGACCAGCGTTATGCCGACGACGTAGCCTTGGCGGTGCGCGCCGCACTGACCGACGCCGAACTGTTCGTCTCGTACAATATGCCGGCCAAGGCCCTGGGACCTCTGATGTCCGCCTTGCCCAAGGCCCCACGCGACCTGCGCCTGAACCAGCGCCTCGCTGCATTGCACACCCGCGCGGGCCGCTTCGGCGAAGCCGCGGTCTGCTGCCGCAATCTGGAACAGCTTTATCACGATGCCGGGCACCCGGACGAAGCCAGCCGCTATAGCGACCTGGCTGGTAAGTACGAGGAGCGCGCATCCGCCAAGCCGCCCACAGAGATCGACGCGAACGACGCGATACGGGTTGCGCCCGCAAGCATAGCGACCCCGGACTTCGGTCATTTCGCCGCAGCTGAGGTTGCGGAAACTCCTGCGATTTCCGCCCCCGCGCCTTTGTCCTCCGGACTATTTTTCCACCAGCCCGGCTCGCCAGCCGCGTCCGCGTCGAGCGAATTTGAAGTCCGCGCTGGAGCCCCCACCGAGGAGAGTGAAATTGACATCTCCGCCGAGTGGGAGGGCGAAGTCACGGAGGAACCGGCGCCGGCTGCATTCGCCGAGAGTGAGGAAGCCGCCGACGCGGGAGCCGATCAGTCCCGGTCTGAGACCATCACGGAAACGATCGAAGAGCTGCGTTTTTACCTCGCACACTCCATGGTCGAACAAGCCCGGCTGGTCTTCGCCAAACTCGAAAAGTTGAAGCCCGGGGCAGACAAGCTGGCGGCCGTGCAGCAGGAAATTGAGGTCGCCGAGGCCCAAACCAGTTCGAAACCGCCAGAAGTAGTAGAAGAGTTTTCGGTTGACGAGGCCGATGAGATTCCAGCCGCGTCGCACGAGGAATTCAACCTTCCGGCCCGCCCCATAGCCCCGGCCCCCGCGCCGGCCATGACGGAATATGCCCAGGCCAGCCCGCAAGCAGCGGCCGCCGGTGTGTTAGGCGAATTCGTCACCGATTTGGAAGCTTCCCTGGGCGACAGTTTCCTGCCGCCTCCGCCCGCACCGCCGACGCCGCATGAGCAGCCTGCAATGGCGCGCGAGTCGAGGGCGGCTGCTCCTGCCCAGGCCGCTGCCGCCGCAGCCGCGGCTCCGGCCAAGGAAACTCCGGTGACGGCCGCAACTCCGGCTCCCACCTTCACCTATCAGCCGACCAAGAAGCGAACGCTCGCTCCCGAAGTCGCGCCGGCAGCGCCGCAAGCGGCCTCCGCCAGCGTGGATCTGGCCGACATGTTCGGCGAACTGAAGCACGAACTTGAAGATGACTCGGCCAGCGCCCAGGAAGATCCCGAGACTCATTACAACCTCGGCGTCGCCTTCCGCGAAATGGGCTTGCTGGATGAAGCCATCGGGGAACTGCAGAAAGTGTGCCAGGCAGTGGACCGGGGCCACAGCTTCCCGCAACTGATGCAGACTTATACCTGGCTGGCGCAGTGCTTCCTCGACAAGGGCGTGGCCGAAGCGGCGATCCGCTGGTATGAAAAGGCCCTCAAGCTGCCCAACATTGACGAAGAGACCCGCACCGCCCTGAACTATGAATTGGCCTCCTCCTACGAAGCTGCCGGTAACAAAACCGCAGCCCTGAATTATTTCACGGAGGTTTACGGCACCAATATCGACTATCGCGACGTAGGCGAGCGCATCAAAGCTCTGAAGTCGTAGAATGACGGAATGGGTTTCTTTCTATGCTTGGGAGCGGGCGCGGGAGAGCACCAGGCGTTCCCATTGACGATCCATGGGAGCGCGATGTGACCGCAAGTCCGGATTCTTCCATCAATAAAGTTCCTTCCGAGTCCCTGCCCGGCAACTTGCCTGATGAGGCGCTGGGCGGACGCCTGGAAGGCCCGTCCGGCAATGGCGCTAGTCTTCACCGGACCGGCTTCCAACTCTGGCTGCACCGGGTGCTGGTGCTGCTGTTTGTTTTTTTCTGCGCCACCGTGGGCGTGCTGCTGGTGATCCTGCCCTGGCGGCCGGAGTGGACAGACAATTACTTTCTGCTGGCTTCTCCCGGCCTGCGGACTTTCGTGTCCAACGGTTTTGTTCGCGGCCTGTGCAGCGGCCTGGGGCTGCTCGATATCTGGATCGGATTTTGGGAGGCAGTTCACTTCCACGACGAAACCCGGCCCTGAAAGAAAGAAAAGCACAACATGAGTGACGGCAAGCTCAAGTCCGCGCCCCTGGCATATGAAAACGAGGCCTTCGTCAATAGCCCGGACGGGCGCATCATGCGCATCCTCGCCGAGTACATGGAGCCGCTCTCACGTTTCCGGCGGGAACAGATCCAGGACACGGTTGTCTTCTTCGGCTCAGCGCGCTTTCACAGCCGCTCGGACGCAGAACGGAAGCTCACCGAAATCGAAAAGGGCCCCGGAGAGCATCCGGCGGAACGGAAAAAAGCGCTGGCCTCGGTGGACATGGCGCACTATTACGAGGACGCGCGCAAGCTTGCTTTCCTGCTGACACAATGGTCAGCCCAGATTCCAGCCCGCAGGCGGCGCTTCGTCGTGACCACGGGAGGCGGCCCCGGCATCATGGAGGCGGCCAATCTGGGCGCTCAGGAGGCGGGCGGAAAAACCATCGGCCTGAACATCAATCTGCCCTTTGAACAGAACCCGAATCCCTACATCACGCCGTCACTCAATTTTGAGTTCCATTACTTCTTCATGCGCAAGTTCTGGTTCGCGTATCTGGCCAAGGCCCTGGTGATCTTTCCCGGCGGCTTTGGGACTCTGGACGAACTGTTTGAAATTCTGACTCTGGCCCAGACCCAGAAGCTGGCCAAGAAGATCCTGGTTGTCATTTACGGCAGCGCGTACTGGAAGAGCCTGATCAACTTCGACGCCATGATCGATGCCGGCACCATCTCCGCTGCTGACCTGGATTTGTTCCGCATGGTAGATTCGCCGGAAGAGGGCTTTGAGTTTCTTCGCGACGGTCTGGTCAAGTATCATCTTGGCCCCCAGCCCAAAGCGCCTGAAGCCATGCCCGAGATTGCGAAGACCAATCCTTAACCAGTCGTCAGTCGTCGGTCTTCAGTCGTCAGGAGACTAAGACCAACGAACGAAGACCGAATTGCTTCTCTACTACATCACCGACCGTTCTCAGTTCCCGGGTGACACAGATTCCCGCCGCGCGAAACTACTCGCAACCGTGACCCATGCCGCTCGCTGCGGCGTGGATTACATCCAACTGCGCGAAAAAGATCTCTCCACTCACGACCTCGAAATCCTGGCCCGCGAGATCGTCGAACTGAGAACGGAGAACAACAAACTGAATACTGGTGTTCTGATAAACGCCCGCACAGACGTTGCCCTCGCCTGCGGAGCCAATGGAGTGCATCTGCGCTCGGACGACATTTCTCCCGCCAACCTGCGAACGATCTGGACGAATAGTGGCGCAGGCACTCGCGTGACGATTGGTGTCTCCTGCCACACCCGGGCCGAAGTCGCCCGCGCCGCGGAAGAAGGAGCTGATTTCGCGGTCTTCGGGCCAGTCTTTGAAAAGTACAAGCCAGGGGGCAGTACCCGCCCCACGGGTCTCGAGGTGCTGTACGGAGCTTGTCAGGAAAAAATTCCAGTGCTCGCGCTGGGCGGCGTCACCCTGGAAAATGCTGCGGCCTGCATTCAGGTCGGAGCAGCCGGAATCGCAGCCATCCGGCTCTTCCAGGAAAATGAGATGGGCCAGACGGTTACGGCATTACGCCAATTGGAATCAGTCGTCGGTCGTCAGTCTTCAGTCGTCGAAAGACTAAAGCCTGAAGACTGACGACCGAGTACTGACGACCGACGACTGACGACTGCCCCTAGCTCTTGATCGTCTTCGACCCCTCATCCCAGGTCACCGCGCTCTTACGGAAATAAGATTGGTTCGCCATGTGGCAAGCCAGCGCCGCGTGATGGCCAAAGACCACGTCCTCCATCACCGGTTTGCGGGTGCGTACCGCCTGGAAGAAGTTCCACAGGTGAGGCTTGACGTCGTCCCAGGAGGCGCTGCGATAGTTCACGCCCTCGAGGGCAGGTTCCTTGCCCGGCACGGCATCATGCTCTTCGTGCCATTTCTTGAAATATTCTTCCCGCATGGCTTTGGGGAAGCTCGATGCGTAATAGCTGGGCGCTGTATCCACGCCCGCCTGTGGGGTGTAAGTGAGGTTGAACTCGGTCAGTTCCAGGATGCCCTTCGAGCCCTGGAAGCGATAGGTCTCAGGCATCTCGGTTCCCAGATTCAATCGCAGGTACACCGGAATCTCGCCGTACTTGAAAAGGGTGCAGTGCACATCCGGCATGTTCCTGCCATCCTTCCAGCGCAGGATTCCACCCATGGCCATGGCCTGCTTCGGCGCTTCGTTGATGCCCAGCACGTATTGCATTCCGCTCACCAGGTGGACGAGCAGATCGCCGGCCACGCCAGTCCCGTATTCCTTCCAGCAGCGCCAGCGGGCAAAGATGAGAGGATCGAACTGGCGCTTGGGCACGGTCCCCTGCCAGGTGTCCCAGTCCAGAGTTTGCGGGGAAAGATCGGTGGGCGGCGGATACTCCCAGGCTCCCGTGGGATCGTTGCGGCCGAGCGAACCTTCCACCAGCATCAGGTCGCCGAGCACTCCCTGCGCCACCAATTCCCTGGCCTTGGCGCAAATCACGGAACTTACGCGCTGCGAACCTACCTGTACGATGCGCCCGGTCTTTTTTGCCGCCGCCACCATCTCGACGCCTTCTTCGGCGGTGTGCGACATTGGTTTTTCGATGTAGATGTCCTTGCCCGCGTTGACCGCGTCCACCACCACCTGCTTGTGCCAATGGTCGGGAACGGCGGCCACGATGCAATCGATGTCCTTGTTCTCCAGCAGTTCGTGATAGCGCCTGGTGGTGGGCAGGTCTGGACGGACGATTTCCTTTGCCAGAGTGTGGCGGCCGTCATAAAGGTCGCAGGCGGCTGCACATTCCACCCCCGGCAACTCGATCGCGTTGCCCAGCAGTCCCGAGCCCTGCATGCCGATTCCGATCATGCCAAACCGCACTCGATCGCTGGCGGCCATGGTCTGGGGCAAGGCCCAGAGCGGATCAGGATCAAGCACGATGGTCTTAATCCCCAGAGCCGCGCCAGCTGCTGCGCCCAATCCGATGAATTCACGCCGCGAGAAACGGTTCCTGTTCATTAAGCCTCCGATTCGACTGCTATTTCTTCAGCATCTTCACTGCAACTTCCTTGAAGAACACGATGTCGTTGTCGCTGTGATTCTGCAGCCCGATATAACCTTCCTGGGGGCGCGGGCCGCGTTGCGGTTCGAAGTCGAATTTCCGGGCGGGCACCGGATCGCCTTCGGTGAACTCGGTCACTTTCACGCCGTTGACCACGACGTTGGTGTGCGGACCATCCAGGGTGATTTCCATCGTGTTCCACTCCGGCCCCGGTTTGCCGGGACGGGCCAGCGCCTTGGTCAGCGAATACAGGGTGCCGGTCGCGTGATAGTCGTCTTCGTTGGATTTTTCCGGCTCGTTATCGATCTGCACTTCATATCCGTAGTGCACGGGCATCCACGCTTCGCGGGGTTCGATCGGAATGCGGATGTAAACGCCGGAGTTATCGTTGTGATCGCGCATCTTGAACACCACGCGGATCACGCAATCGCCCAGTGTCCCGCCCGTCCAGTAGAGCAGTCCCATGCCGCCGTGGGTGCGGATCAGCCCGTCCTCGACCGTCATTTCGCCGGGGCCAACGTGCTTCCATCCCACCAGGTCCTTGCCGTCAAACAACTGCTTCCATTCTCCCGACTGCGCTTGCGCCGGCAGAAACACGCCCGCGACGAGGGCAACCGTAACCAGAGTGATCCATGCCCGATGAAATCGCATTATTTCCACCTTTCGAGCCGGGAGAAATATACACCAAACAGCTGTGCGGAAGGTACGAGGTAAGTCCTTTTAAAAGAAGGACTGCGGAGAATAATCACGCAGGCAGTTGCCGGACCCGGCCCGGCCGGTTACTGAAGGTCATTTTTGCCCGAAGCAAAGCGCGGTAATCCGGCATCAAAGCAGATATAATATTCCCGGTAGCGCGCAGGGAGTAATTTCCTTCCAAAGAAGATTAAATCCGATGTCCATGAAGACCAAGGCCGCAATTGTAGTTTCCTCCGCCGCTGTTCTGTTGTTCATATATGTAGGTGGACTGGACGGCGTTCGCGCCTCCAACAACGATGGCTCTTACCGGCAATTGCAGGTTTACAGCGAAGTGCTCTCCCGGGTGCGGAGCGAGTACGTGGAAGAGCCCAACATTCCGCTGGTGACCGACGGAGCGCTGCACGGCCTGCTGGAGTCGCTGGACCCCAACTCCAGCTATCTGACCGCTGCCGAGTTCAAGGAATACAAGGCCCATCAGACCGAGGCGAAAGGCGAGATTGGGGCAGCGGTATCCAAACGCTTTGGCTATGCCGCGGTCATCTCGGTCATTCCCGGCGGTCCAGCGGATAAAGCCGGCATACAGGACAGCGATATCTTTGAGGCCATTGAGGGCAAAAGCACGCGCGAGATGTCGCTCGCCGAAATCCACAATCTGCTCCAGGGGCAGCCTGGTTCGAACCTGAACGTTTCCGTGGTGCGGGCGCGGCGCGCTGAACCGACGAAAATGGTCATCACTCGCGATATCGTCACCGTGCCTCCGGTGAGCGACAAGATGGTGGACGAAGGCATCGGATACATTCAGGTGGACGCCTTCAACAAAGGCAAGGCGCAGGAAATCGCGGCCAAAGTCCGCGCACTGGAGAAGTCGGGGGCCAAAAAACTGATTCTCGACTTGCGCAACTGCGCCGAGGGCGAGGAATCGGAAGGCATCGCCGCAGCCAACCTGTTTCTCAACCACGGCACCATCACCTATCTGCAGGGCCAGAAGTATCCGCGCGAGGCTTTCAACGCGGACGCTTCGAAGGCCATCACCAACCTGCCCCTGGTCGTTCTGGTAAACAAAGGCACGGCTGGAGCGGCCGAGGTGGTAGCTGCCGCGGTTCTGGAAAACGCCCGTGGAGATGTTGTAGGCGACAAGACTTTCGGCGATGGCTCGATCCAGAAAACAATTCCGCTCCCCGACGGCTCGGCCCTGATCCTATCGGTTGCGAAGTATTACTCGCCCAGCGGCAAAGCCATCCAGGACAGCGCCGTCACTCCGAATATTGTGATCGCGGACAGTGACGACGATGCCGCGCTTCCGGATGATGACGATGGCGCCGCTCCGGCTGAGGAAGATAAAACCAAGCCTCCGCAAGAGGACGAACAGCTGCACAAGGCGATTCAGGTGCTGAAGAGCAAGGCGGGCTAGTTCGCTGGCCGGTCACCGGTGGTCTTGATCGCGCGCCTTCGGGCGCGCGATTTTATTTCAGGGCTCCAGGGCTCGGCCTGGTCGCTCCGCGATCAACCTCATACCCGAGGTCCGGCATTGGTGAGAACCACCTTGAGGGCGCCCTCTTTGGCCGCGTGCCCAAACGTGTCATACGCCTTCATGATGTCGTTCATGGCAAATCGGTGAGTCACGAGCTGGCTGGGCTGTAACTTACCCGAGCGCACCACTTTCAGCAGCATCGGCGTGGTTACCGTGTCCACCAACCGTGTCGTGAGGGAGATGTTGCGGTCCCAGAGTTTCTCCATGTGCAGTTCAACGGATTTGCCGTGGACACCCACATTCGCGATGTGCCCGCCCGCCGCCACAATGGCCTGGCAGATATCGAAAGTGGCAGGAATCCCGACTGCTTCGATGGCGACATCGACGCCGGCCCCTTCCGTCTGCTCCATCACGTGATGGGCGGCATGTCCGTCCGCGCTGTTGATCAGGCTGGTGGCGCCGAACTGTTTGGCGACCGCAAGGCGCTTGTCATCCAGATCGATCATGAAGATTGCCGCCGGTGAATAGAATTGCGCGGTCAGCAGAACGGCCAGCCCCACCGGCCCCGCGCCCACGATCGCTACCGTGTCGCCTGGTTTCACTTTCCCGTTCAGCACGCCGCATTCAAAGCCAGTCGGCAAAATGTCGCTCAACATCACCAGGGCTTCTTCGTCTCCTCCCGCGGGGAAACTGTAAAGGCTTCCATCGGCCTGGGGAATGCGCACATACTCCGCCTGGGTCCCATCGAGCGTGTAGCCCAGAATCCAGCCGCCGTGACGGCAATGGGAGTACATGCCGCGTTTGCAGAAGTCACACTTCAGACAGGCGGTGACGCAGGAAATGATGACTTTGTCTCCCACGTGAAACTCCGAGACCGCGCTCCCCACTTGTTCGACCACGCCAATGCCCTCGTGGCCGAGGATTCGTCCATCGGTGACCGCGGGCAGATCGCCTTTCAGAATGTGGAGATCGGTTCCGCAAATCGTGGTCGTGGTGATTCGCACAATCGCATCGCCCGGATGCTGGATCGCAGGCCTTGGCTTGTCTTCCCACCCATACTTTCCCGGCCCGTGGTAAACCAGGGCTTTCATCCGGGCGGCGGCGGTTGGCGTCGCCTTCGTGTTCGCAAGTTCGAGTTCAGCGGTAGTCATGGGTACTTCCTCCACTTCCAAGGTCTTCTGTTTTCAGCCTAACGATTGCGCGGCCAGGATTCTGAGCAAGAACGCTCACTCCCCCTCCTGGCCTGTCGTTTCGTGCGCAAAGTCGGAAGATTTCTGGGGTGCCGAATAACAACTTCCTTCGAACCTGCACGCTCCTGATATCCTGAACTTAATCTCTCGTGAAATTTCAGTTGCAAGACTCCCCGGCGTCCACTGGCGCCGAGAACAAAATGGTGGGCCGGCTGGTAATCGGCCTGCTGGTGCTGGTTTCCGCCCTGGTGGGAGCCACGGCCGGCCTGCTTCTCGTTTACTCCACTGACCTGCCGCAGGTGGATCAACTCGAGCACTACCGCCCCAGTTCGATCACCGAGCTTTACGACGACCAGGGACGCACCATCGGTTCGTTCGCGTTGCAGCGCCGCGTGGTCGCCACCTATGACGACTATCCTCAGGTGCTGCGCCAGGCGCTGATTTCGATCGAAGACAAAGAGTTTTACCGGCACTGGGGCATCAACGTCTGGCGGATCGCCGGCGCCGCCTACCGCGATATTCGCTCTGGCGGCCGGGTGCAGGGCGCCTCCACCCTGACCATGCAACTGGCGCGCAACCTCTTTCTCTCGCCCGACCGTTCATTCCATCGCAAGATTCAGGAAGCGCTGCTGGCCGTGCAGATTGAGCGCCGTTTCACCAAGCCGCAGATCTTTACCCTGTACGCCAACCAGATCTATCTCGGCCACGGGGTTTACGGATTCGAGGCCGCGTCCCAGTTCTATTTCAGCAAGCCGGCGAAAAAACTGACTCTCGACGAGGCTGCGCTGCTCGCCGGCCTGCCTAAATCGCCGACTTATTATTCGCCCATCACTCATCCTGACCATGCTCTCAAGCGCCGCAACCTGGTCATCAATTCCATGCTCGAGGATGGAGAGATCACGGCGCGGCAGGCAACCGTGGCCCGCGATCAGCCGATTCAGCTGGATCTGGCCCATGATCCGGATTCGCTGGCGCCGTATTTTGTCGAGGAAATCCGGCGTTATCTGGAGGGTAAGTATGGCAGTGACCAGGTCCACGAAGGCGGCCTGAAGGTTTACACGTCGCTCGACACGTACCTGCAGCGCGCCGCCAACCGTGCCCTCTTCGACGGTCTGGCCGCGTACGATCGACGCCATGGTTGGAGAGGCCATCTGCAAAATGTCCTGACCGGCGATGTGACCATGGCCAACTACCAGCATCCGGACTGGGAGAGCGACCCCGAGGTAAACAGCTACGTCCACGCCCTGGTCACGGCCGTGACGCCGGCTTCCGCGAGCATACGATTTGGCCGCTACTCCGCAACCCTCACCTATGCCGACGCCGCCTGGACCCGCAAGCGGCTCTCCGCCATCCTGAAGCCCGGCGATATTGCCTACGTGAAGGTGCTGGCACTGAATGCCGACGGAAAGGCGCGAGTGAGCCTGGAGGAAGACTCGGGCGTGCAGGGCGCGCTGGTGGCCATCGACAACGCCAGCGGCGAGATCAAGGCCATGGTCGGCGGACGCGATTTTAATCTCTCCAAGTTCAACCGCGCCACCCAGGCGCTGCGCCAGGTCGGATCTTCATTCAAGCCTTACGTGTACACCGCCGCCATCGACCGCGGCGCCACGCCGGATGACACCATCCTGGACGCGCCCATCTCGTTTCCCATGCCTACAGGCCCGGCCTACGAGCCCCACAATTACGACGAAAAGTTCGAAGGCATGATCACGCTACGGCGGGCGCTGGCCCAATCGCGCAATATTCCCGCGCTGAAACTGGCCGACAGCATTGGGATCAAGGTCGTCATCGACTACGCCCATCGCTTCGGCATCACCTCGAACATCCCACCCTACCTGCCGGTAGCGTTGGGCGCGGCCGAAGTGACGCCGATGGAGCAGACCTCCGCCTACAGCGTCTTTCCCAATGACGGCGTGCACATCACGCCCCGTTACATCACCAAGGTGACAGACTACGAAGGCCGCACTTTGGAAGAGAATTTTCCTGACGTGAGGGATGCGGTGAGCGCCCGCACCGCGCGCACCATGACGGCGATGCTGCGCGAGGTCGTGCTGCATGGCACCGGTATCGCCGCGTCGTCGCTGAAATATCCCCTGGCGGGAAAGACCGGCACCACTAACAACTTTACTGACGCCTGGTTTGTCGGCTTCTCACCGTCGATTACTTGCGGTGTCTGGGTTGGCTATGACGAGAAGAAATTCCTGGGTGCGCGAGAAACCGGCGCCCGCGCTGCATTGCCTATCTGGATGGACTTCATGAAGACCGCTCTGGCCGGAAAAGACCCGGGAGAATTCCAGCCGCCCCCTGACGCAACGCCGAGTGCGCCGCCACAAAAGCTGGACACGCCAGACACAGCACCGGCAGGAGATGAAGCGCATTAGCCGCTGCCCCGTGTGGGGACGGGTCTCCGACCCGTCCAGGCCGAGCGCAGCTCGGCTGGCTTTTGGCGTAACCTTCGCGGCCCATCCACCTACATGCAGCCCGAACCAGCGATTTGCGGCAAGGTAGGGGTCCTTCGACTGCGAAGCTGCTTCGCGAAGCGAAGCAGCTTCTCCGCTCAGGATGACAGAACTCAAGCAATGCAGCAGGTCACGTGGGGACAGCCGCCCCCGGCTGTCCGGCCGAGCGCAGCTCGGCAGTTTACTTCCGGAGCGCCGCAAAACTTTCATCCAGAATCCGCGCCGCCTCATCCACATCAGCCTTACCAATATTCAGAGGCGGCGACATCCTGATCACATTGCCGTAGAAGCCGCCCTTTCCCACCAGCAGGCCGCGTTTCCGCGCTTCTTCCATCAAGGCATTCGTGCCCGCCGACGCCGGCTTCTTGGTCTCGCGATCTTCCACCAACTCAAGCGCCTGCATCAAGCCCATGCCGCGAACGTCGCCGATAATCGCGTGCTTCGCCTGCAATTCTTCCAGCTTCTTGCGGAAGTATTCGCCCACCACCGCTGCATTCGTCCGCAGATCGTCTTCTTCGATGATGTCAATGACCGCGCGCGCGGTCACGCTGGTGACGGGATTACCGCCGAAGGTCGAAATCGTCATCCCCTGAAAGGAATCCGCGATCTCAGGCTTGGCCACGGTCAGCCCGATGGGCGTGCCGTTGCCCAACCCCTTGGCTGCGGTAATCATGTCGGGCTCGACTTCCCAATGTTCGATGCCGAACCACTTGTGACCGGTGCGTCCCCATGCGGTCTGCACTTCGTCGGAAATAAAATCGCCGCCGTACTGTTTGACGATGCTGAAAGCCAGCTTGAAATATTCCTTCGGCGGCGTGATGAAGCCGCCTACACCCTGTATCGGCTCCGCCAGGAAGGCCGCAATACGTCCCGAGGTCGAGAACTGAATCACGCTCTCAATATCTTTCGCGCACGCGACTTCGCAGGAGGGATATTTCAGCCCCAGCGGACAGCGATAGCAATACGGATTCATGGCATGCACGATGCCGACTTCAATCGTGCCCTTGCGCCAGGTGTTCATGCCGGTAAGACCGCGGGTCAGCGACGAACGCCCGCTGTAGCCGTGCCGCAATGCCACCACTTCAAGGTTCCCGGTGTGCATGCGCGCCACCTGGATCGCGGTCTCGTTGGCTTCGGTCCCGCTGTTGGTGAAATAAGACTTCTTCAGCGCTCCCGGCGTGATCTGCGCCAGCTTCTCCGCCAGTTCGACCATCGGCACATTGGGGAAGCACGTGGACACGTGCTGCATGCGATCGATCTGCTCCTTGGTGCGCGAAGTCACCCGCGGGTTGCAGTGGCCGACGCTGATGGTCACAATGCCGCCGAAAAAGTCGAGATACTTTTTTCCTTCGACGTCCCACGCATGCTGCATGGAAGCGTGGTCCATGGGCAGCGGATCGGAGTAATAGGTTGAGACCGAAGGAAAGACATACTCCTTCTGCTTGCGATTGATCTCTTCGCGCGTCATGTGCGACTTCCCGGCCGGAACAATGGTTGTGCTCATGCTGGACCTCAGGCAGAACGCCTCTTTGAGAATGTGGGCCTTACTTGCGACCGACCATCATAAACCACTCGCCCGCTTGTCCGGACGCGGCGGCGCGTCGCTGCCGGGCACCGGCGCGGCGCGGGCGCCGTTGCGAAATTGTTCTAACGCTTCGAAAATCCTCGGGCCGTAGAGAGCGGCCTTGTGCTCGCCGAATCCGGAAATACTCAGCAGCTCGGGGATCGACCCAGGACGCCTGCGGCAAACTTCGTCAAGGGCGGAGTCATGCATCACCACGAAAGCCGGGACGCCCTGCTGTTTCGCCGCGGCCCGCCTCCATTCTCTTAAATACTCGCGCAGGGCAGGGTCGATTTCCGTGACTTCCCGGACCCCGGCAGCCACTGGCTTCACAACTCGCGGCAAGGCCGTGATGGGGCTCGCCTTCACCCGTTCCGCCTTGGTGGACTTCACCAGCCAGTCGGACTCACATCCGCACGCATCGCAGGCCCCGCAAGTCGTCCACTTCGGGCTCTCTCCAAAATGCAGGCAAATCTGCCGGTGCCGGCAGGCGTTCGATTCGGCGAAGCGGCGGATGGTGTGATAGCGCTGCCAGGCCCGCTCTTTCTCCGCTGGATCGACAATCTGGTCGGCAAAATATGCCAGCAAGGCTGCGTCGCGCTTTTGCCAGAGCAGAATGCAATCCGCCGGCTGTCCGTCGCGCCCCGCTCGCCCCGCCTCCTGGTAATACTGTTCAATCGATTTCGGCAGCGCGAGGTGGACTACCGCGCGCACTGAAGCTTTATTGATGCCCAGTCCGAAGGCAATCGTGCCCACCAGCACGCGCACTTCGTCCGACATCCAGCGCTCCTGATTGTCCCGCCGCTCCGCCGCCTCCATCTTGCCGTGATAGCCGATGGCGGAAATCTGTTGCTCCTTGAGATAGTTCACCGTCTCCCCAACCCGGGCAATGGTGGGCGCGTAAACAATAACGCTGCGGTCGTCGTAGTTCCGCAAGGCGCGCAGCAGCAGGCTGGGCTGCTCCCGACCCTCGCATTCCTTCACCAGATAGCGCAGGTTCGAGCGGTGAAAGCTGGCAATGTATTTATGCGGATCGCGCAGCTGAAGCTGGTGAAGAATGTCGTGACGCACGCGCCGGGTCGCGCTGGCGGTAAAAGCCGCGATGGGGCGATCGGGAAAATGCACCCGCAACCGGCTCAACTGCCGGTACTCGGGGCGGAACTCATGACCCCACTCGGAGATGCAGTGGGCTTCATCGATGGCGAAGAAAGCAATCGGGACCCGTTGCAGCCAGTCAATGGTATCGGCCCGCGCCAGCCGCTCCGGCGAAAGATACAGCAACCGATATTCGCCCTCGGCTGCCTTGCGTATAACCTGGGTCTGCTTCTCACCGGACAGAGAGCTGTTCAGCACCGCCGCGGGAATTCCCATCTGTGCCAGTTGCGCCGCCTGGTCCTGCATCAACGCGATCAAGGGCGAGATGACAATCGCGGTCCGTCCCAGCATCACCGCCGGCAACTGGTAGCACAGCGACTTTCCGCCTCCGGTCGGCATGACCACGCAACTGTCGCGCCCCTCCAGCAGGCTGCGCACAATGCGCTCCTGCAGGGGTCGGAAGGAATCGTATCCCCAGTGGCGGCGCAGCGTGCTGAGAAGCTCGGGTTCCAGGCATCACGTTTGCCGCAGACATGGGAACCAGTATAGATGGTGTGGCTTCGGAACATGGTGATGCGCCGGCGCGATCCTGAATCGGGAACAGCTTATGCTGGTGTGGTCGCGGACCCGCCCTGAGCGAAGTCGAAGGGGACTCGCCCGCGAAAAAGCCGGCACCCCGTTGAAAGTTGCCAGCCATCCTCATGGCCGCAACTATAATCTGCCTTGATGAAATCTTTCTTCCGGCTGGTCCTGTTGGCGCTGGTCCTGCTGGTGGTGGCGCTGATCTCCGCGCTCACCGCCATGCGCCTGGCCATCCACGGCCACGAAGTGACTGTGCCCAACCTGGTGGGCGAAAGCCCGGCTGCGGCCCGCATGATCGCTGAGCAAAAAGGGCTGGAGCTGAATGTGGAACGCCAGTACTACAGCCCCACGGTCCCCGAGGGGAAGATTCTCTCCCAGCTTCCGCCCGCCGGAAGCCAGGTGCGTCAGGGCTGGGAAGTACGCGTGGCCGAGAGTCTTGGCCCGCAGCGCATCGCCATCCCTAATGTGATTGGCCAGACCGAGCGCGCCGCCAACATCAATATCCGGCGCCGCGGTCTGGATGTAGGCGCCATCGCGCAAATGCAATCGCCGGACGCGACAGACAGCCAGGTCCTGGCGCAGGCTCCGCCTCCGAACGCCAGTGGCGTTTCCGCCCCCAAAATCAGTTTGCTGGTGGCCACGACAGCTCAACCCCAGGCCTTCGTCATGCCCAGCTTCGTGGGACAGCAACTGGGCAGCGCCATCCAGGCGGTACAGACTTCCGGAATGAAAGTAGGAAGTGTGACCTCCGCTCCGCCTCCCTCCCCGGGAACCCCGGTGTCGCCGCCATTCCCGGGCAGCACGGTCGTGACCCAAAATCCATTGCCAGGCGAGAAAGTGTTCACCGGGGCGACGATAAATTTTGAAGTCCGCTAGCCGGGTTCCGTAGCGCCGGCGTCTCGCCGGCTGTCCGACGGGCATCGCTTCGACTTCGCTCAGGGCAGGCTTTGCCCGCCGCGCAGCGAGCGTTAAGCTCTTCAGTGAAGCGGATGGGACCCGCTAAAGCGATTGCGCGAAA
>CAVVYF010000024.1:0-20508 GCA_963752375.1 Terriglobia bacterium | reverse complement strand
CACACCGGCGACGGGGTGACCCGCCGCCCGACGGTTTTGAAGACCGTGGCAGTCACCGGACTGCATGCGCTTCCGCAACTGACGATCCATACTCTAGCAGCATCGGCCTCGTTCAGGCCTTGCGTGGTCGATTTTGGCTGGGGGGAATCGAAGCGAAGTTTTCCGGCACGCAAATCTCTTAGGGCCTGGCATATTAGGCATATTAAAGAGGAAGGAGAAAAAGGCGACGAGCGGCCCGGTCTTTGCTACAGCGGCTGAAGCGGCCCGCTTGCGATGCGTTTCGCACCGCCGTAAGAGGCTGCTGAAGAATGCTATTTCAACCAGCCTTCGGGAAGGGCCAGTCTTAAGTCGGGCCGCGCTAAGTCGTCCAGGTTGGTTCGCGCTTCAGCGCCTGCGGTGAGCTTTCCTCGCCCTCGCCGACTTCCTCCGCAACCGCCGTAAGCCGTTCTCTTCCACGCCGTCCTTTTCACAGTGCGGCTTCACCGCAGGCTTCGACGGTAGGCTTTCAACCCGCTCGCACGGCAGCGCGAGACTCCGCTCGAAGGTCTTTGGGTTGCGGCAATCTTCTTTTCGGAATCAGGGCGTCGAAGGGGTAAGCTCGGCTGCGGCAGGAACTCCGCTGGACGGCGAAGAAGCGGGGCCGACCGCAACCTGCACGATGCTGTTCCGCACCGCGTAGAGAACCAACTCGCTCACCGAGTGCAGTCCAAGCTTCCGCATGATATTACTGCGGTGGGTCTCTGCCGTCTTCACGCTCAAATTGAGATGACAGGCCACTTCCTTGGTTGACTTTCCCTCGGCCAGCAGTTGCACCACTTCGCGCTCGCGAGCTGTAAGTCCCGGCAGAGTTGGGCCGGTCGAGGAACGCGGGCTCTTGTTGAGGAAGCCGGACAGCACCAGTTCCGCCACCCGGGCGGTAAAAAATGTTTTGTTGTGTTGCAGGGCTTCCACGGCCGTGACCAGGTCCCGGGCCGCATCCGATTTCAGAAGGAAGCCGCGCGCGCCTGATCCAGCACGGTCTGCACCGCCTGGTCCGTGTCGGTGATGGTCAGGATCAGGATCCGGGTGGCAGGATGTTCGCGCAGGATCTGGCGCGTGGCCTCGAGACCATTGAGCACGGGCATGCCAATATCCAGAATGGCAATGTCCGGCCTCGACTCTTTGGCCCTTTCGACCGCTTGCCGGCCATTGTCCGCTTCGGCGCAGACTTCCCAGTCGGGATGTCCCTTGATGAGAGCAACCAGGCCGCGACGTACAATTTCGTGATCGTCAGCCACCAGAATGCGCAGGCGATTCATAACGTAGCTCCCTGTTCGTCGAAATTGACTGGCGCGAGTTCCGTTGATTCAGCTTCTGCAGTAAATGCGCGGGGCCCTGGGCGCCTGCCTTCCAAGCGACCCATTCAAACTTAGAAATCACGATTAATGAGCACTCCATTTATCGATGCACGGGCGTTATGCCGTCAATACAGTCGATACTGTATGGGTGGCGGGGAACTGGTCGTGTACAGTGTGCCCGCAAACCCGATGAGCGAATCTGCCATCCAATCTGCCATGGAAAGACCATCGCAAAAAGGCCAAGCCGTCACGTAGTAGAATCCGGGACTTGGAACACGGCATCTACGTTCATCTCCAGGGAAAGGGAGCTGCTTGACTAAAATGACGCAAAACAACGAAGCACTGGAGGCTGAGAAGCCATCAGTCACACTGCCTGGCACAGTGGAAAAAATCATCCCCTCTGCGCATCCCAGCGAACCGGAGAAAGCGCAAATCGGCATCGAAGGCGCCGACCATCTCTATCGTGAGATTCGCGTGGAGAATACCTTGGAGGACGAAAATGGCAAGCAGGTCGCGCTGAAGCCCGGCGCCCAGGTTGATGTCACCATCGAGGCCGACGTCACCGCCACCACGCCCAAGCACTCTTCGAACGGCCGGGAACATTTGGGGCAGGGGTGATCGGCTAAACCACCGCCAGCCTGGGTGCGGACGTTCTCCGCGACCTGCTCAGGGTTGTTACTCCGCGCACGCCGGATGGCCGCAATCGCAGGCGATTTCGCTTTCGTCCGCTCCCGCCTCTTTGCACAACTCACTGCAATACTTCTCTCCCTGGGCGGGCACGCAAAGGCAGGGCACGTGGGCGCACTTTTCCAATTTTTCCGGTGTCATCATGAAGTCTCCTCCGATCTGAAGCTAAGGAAATGAAAACCCGGCCCGCAGACCTCAGTTTTGGCAGCGGGCCGGAGTTTGGGTTCGGGCGGAGTTACGCGATGCGCCTGACGCGCTTTTTACCCGGCGCCTCGGCGCGATCCGGTTGCATGCGATCTCTGTTGAGCGCCTCCTGGTTAATCTCCCCGGCCAGTTCGGTGAGTTTGTCGTCCGTTTCTTTTTCCTCCGCCAGGGTCGCTTCCAGCAGGGAAACGTGGTCGCTCTCGCCCAGGGTTTCGGCAAAAGCCCGCACCGTGCCGTACGCGGCGATCTCATAGTGTTCGACTCGCTGCGCAGCCCCGATCAGGGCGGCATCCATGAGTGCTCCCTCAAAGTCCTCCTTTATGACTTCGGAGCCCTCCTCGACCAGGCCTTCCATGCCTGCGCACTTCTTGCCCTTCGGACTCTCACCGAGCATCTCGAATATCTCTTCGAGACGCTCGACATGGCCCTTGGTCTGTTGCAGGTGCTCCTCAAAGCCCGCGCGCAGATCGTCCGAGGAGGCGGCCTTGGCCAGTTTGGGAAGCGCTTTCACCAGCTGATTTTCAGCGCTGTACAAGTCTTTCAGTTCGTCGATATACAGGTCTCTTAATTCCTGGTTCGCCATGATTGCTCCAATACAAAAAATTTGATTCCGTGCCTTGGATGCGGTCACCATCCAAACCTGTGCTCAGATGGCTGAAAACTTTCTCCGGCTCACGCTGCTGCCTCTCTCGTGCGTGATACGGTTGAAAGTCGTGACCTTAGGATGAGAATGCGCCAAACATCAGGCCGACCAGACGCCGCGTGATGCGCGGAACATAAAACTCAGGACGATGCTTCTGCTCCTGGCGGCGATTTTCGGCGGCGCGCGACTCTTTTGTGGAAGGATAATTCCGGTTAATGCGATCGATGACTTCCTGCAACGTCAGGTGCGGCATAGCGAACTCCAGAGTCAGGATGTAACGAGTTTCTTCCTGCCGCGACTGGATCGCAATACAGTCGATTACCGAGTTTTGATTAGACCGCGGTGCACGGCTGGGGCCATGCAGGTTTTTCCTACCGGGAAAAGTTTGCTCGATCCGCTCTCGGGGTTGAATGCCAATCCCTACAGTAGTCCCCTTAGGTTTCGTGCTGAGCGCCGGGCAGGTGAAATACGTGCGCGATCTTGTGCCCGGTTAACTCCCTGAGAACGCAGCGCTGAATGATTCAGGTCGTCCGTGGCCAGAATGGAACGAGCTTTGGCATGCGAGATGCTTCCCTTCAACCGTAGAAGCAAAAAATCTCTCGGGAGAATCTTATGACCAAACGCTCTTACTCACTATGTTCACTGGGTCTGCTGCTGGGCCTGGGCTTGTCCGGAGTTCAACTCAACGCGCAACAGGCCGCGGATCCGCAATCCCCCGCGCAGCCGCCCGCGCGGCAGACGGCGCCTGATTCCCAGGCTCAATCGCAGCAGGCTCAAGTGCAGACCTTCGCCGGCACGATCGTGAAAGCCGGCGACAAGTACGTGCTGCAGGATGCCAGCGGGACTTCCTTTGACGTTGACCGGCAGGACCTGGTCAAGCCCCACGAAGGCAAGAAGGTGCGTATCAATGGCACGCTCGACGCCGACGGTAAGACCATCCATGTGAAATAGAGTGTGAAAATGGACGTTGCCGGACTGAGACAGGGGCCGGAGAATCGGCCCCTTCACTTATGTCGAGCGCTGGATATTGCCGGAAGAATTTTCCCAATGGGATCGGGAAGCTCTGTTGCTTCCCTGACTCCAGAAATCGGCGCAGCCCGGAGCGGCGTTAGACCCCAAACCCATTTCTGGCGCCGTTGCCCTTGCTTATTCGTTTCTGCTTCGCGGCCTCGGCCTTGAGCCGCGCCAGCACCTCGGGGTCAGTCACGATGACTGCGTGGGGCAAAAGGTCTTTCAGACTCTTCGGCCGGCGTCGCGATAGCGGGGTGCCCGTGGTGTGTTTCAGCATCTATGGACCTCCATCATCCCTGTGGATCTTCCACTCCCAGCATAGGCCTCCCACTAAAGAAAGGTGAGAATACGGCATTCGTCTATCTCCGTTGGTAAGCGGCGGAACGCTGAGCAGCCGCATTGCAAAAAGTGCTTGACGGTAGAACGTCGGTATAATATACGTATAGCTATCGTATAAGAATCATGCTTGTATCATATGGGGAAGGCGCAACGCGATGAGCGAGGGAACCAGGAGCAAGGCCCCGACACCCCTGAAATACCGGCGGGTGGAGGTTGCGGGCATCAAGAAAGGCAGACGTGGAAAGCACCACGACCTGGTCGAGGGCATTCTGGCTGAGTTGAAGACCCTGCCCGGGGGCTCGGCCATGAAAATACCCTTTGCCGATGTGGGCGGGATTGGACTGGCGAACCTTCGTTCGGCGGTCCACCGCGCCGCTGCCTCGGAGGGGTTGCCGATCGAGACCCTTGCCGATGAAAAGAACTTGTACGTCTGGAAGACCGACAGTTCCGGGCCCTGAGGCGCCGCGGGAATCTGGCAGGCCGATTCACTCCGAGACCGAGGTCTAACATGTCCACCTATCCATGGCACGAACCCTACAAGGCTGCTTTGCTTGAAACCGACTGGTCGAAAATGGAAGAGCGCATTCAGGTTGCGGAGTCCGCTATCCTGAATAGAAGGCGCGAGTGCGCCCTGGACCCTGATGGCACCGGGGAGGAAAACCAGGCCCTCGCCGATGCCATGAACGGTCTGAGAGTTCTCAGGTCTGAAGCGGCGTCATGGTCGATCCACAAATCGCAGGGGAAAGAAGTAGCGCTCAGGCCGCCAGCAGGGAACGCAGAGCGCGCAGAAGGTTAGGACCCGCCGCATCTGCCTTCGAGACCACTTCGTCAACCCCCGCCTTACGCGCCTCGTCCAGTAACTGGGGATAGTTGTGAAGGGTGAACATTAAAATGTGAGTGTGGGGCGCGATGGCCTTGATTCGCCGGGCCGCATCGAGTCCGTTCATCACCGGCATCGAGAGGTCCAGCAGCACCACATCGGGCTGGAGTTCTTCAACTCGCTCAACCGCCTGCTTTCCGTTTTCGGCCTCTCCGCAGATTTCCCAATCGGTTTCATTTTCGATACGCAGGCGCACCGAGCGCCGGATGGCCTGCGTATCGTCAACCACGAGAATTCTTGCGGCCATCACCGTCACCGTCTCAATCTTCAGGCTACCGCATCGGGCGAGATGCACAATACCCTAGGTGCTGTACTTCACCGTACACAACTACGGTATTGACCTGAGCCACACTGCGGGACAGTACCTCAGCGGCTTTGCGAGGTCTCCATCGAGGACATCTTCCACGCCGAAAAGTCACGGTTGAGCAGGCTTTCCAGTTCCTCCACCTCGGGCCGGAAATGTTCGTAGAGTTTAAGCGAGAGGTCGCGGGGCAATTTCGTGAAGGGAGGGCCGCCGCCCAGGACCAATTTAAGCAGCGGCGATCTCTTGACTGCCGCCACCACGGTATCGAGTTGGCGGAGCTTCAGCCATTCCGCCATCGCGGTGGCGCTGCGGGTTCGATAGTAATTCCGCGGGTGGGTCATGGTCTCCGAGGTGAAGACGCGCCCGATCTGCGACGGAGCCAGTTCGAATCGTGGAATGCCGATGAAGTCGGTCACGCTGTCGAGATACGCTTGCGGTTCGTCCCGCAGGTCATCGTAAACCGTAGCCAGGACCTGATCGGCGCCCAGGGTGCGCCGCCAGGCTTTGAGATTGACGCCGTACTTACCCGATTCCATAAGCTCTGAATCGCGGACAATCGCCTCCTCGAAGCTCCACGGAATCATCCCATACGCCCGCTTCAGCCGGTACAGCGAAACCACCCGCTCCACCGGGTCGCGAAAGATGCAAACCACCTTCGCCGCGGGGATGACTTCCGCTATCCGTTCCCGCGCCTGGGCCGAGGCAAAATATGTGGGCGCAACCTCACCCACCAGCCGCTCCTCTGTCGAGGTCGGAAAATGGGCGCGATACCACTCAAATCCCCGATCAAAGTGGTTGTCGAAGAAGCGCGTCTCTTTGGTGGGAGAAGGCAGGAGTGTGTGCCTGCCCAGGACTTCATGCAGCCAGCTGGTTCCCGTCCGGGGAGGCCCGATAATAAAGAACGATGGCAGCGGCCCCCGGGTATCGCGCGCAGCCCGGCCTTGATGCGCCGAAGCCCCGGCCCCTTTCAGGGAATCCTTCCTTATCTGGTTGAGCATTTTCGCTTTACCCCGCCCCGGGGGCACTGGCAACGGGGGTTCGATGTCCCTCTCCGGAATACGGTTGGCCGAATCTGCTTCTTTTTTGGATACTTTTCGCCCTGTTTTTTGAGCCACGCCCCCCCGTTTGAAAGATTTAAATATCCCCCAAAGCATCTCTTGCCCGGATTCGACATCTAAAACCGCATTCGAAAGCCGGGAGCTCCCGCCTCAGGCGCCCGTGACAGGCCAGGAAGGTAACCGTGAACAGCATTACGCGTGGATCGGAGCTGCCGCAGGGCGGGACCACCCGAATTCGTCTGCCCCTCCGGCCTCTTAACCCCACCCCAAAAGGTTCGGGCAAGGAGCCTTCTCATGCGGGAGAGAAGGTAAGCCAGCTGCTCAGAAGGCTGCGGGAGAGGGCTCTGGTCTCAAGAGCAATGGTCTCCGGCTTTCGAGTCCTGCAGCGCCTTGGGGTCAGCGTTACTCCCAACCATTTCTACTGGCCGGTGCCCGACATCCGCGACCTGGAAACGCGTGCCTGGGCCGCCGCTTCATTGCCCGCGGGCTTCGACCTGGACCTGGGGAGGCAGGTGAGGTGGGCCGGGGAACTGGCCGCGGGCTATCGGCATGAGTGGTCCTTTCCCGATCGCGCGGCGGGCCCCACTGAATATCACTACAACAACGGCCTGTTTGAAACGGTCGATGCTGAAATGGCGTATTCCATCGTTCGCGCCCTGAAGCCCTCGCGGATCGTCGAGGTCGGTGGCGGTTTCAGCACCCGAATTCTAGCCGCCGCCTTGCGGGCCAACCATTCCGTCGATGACGTCCAGGGCGAGTTGGTCACGATAGAACCCTTTCCCAGCCCCGGCTTACACGCAATCACCAACCTTATTCCCTCCCGCATCCAGGATGTCGATATGGACCTGTTCCTTTCTTTACAGGAAGGAGACATTCTGTTCCTGGATTCCAGCCACGTAGTCAGCGTGGGCAGCGACGTGGTGCGCGAGTATCTGGAAATCCTTCCCCGGCTGCAGCCCGGGGTCATCGTGCATGTGCACGATATCTTCCTGCCTTCCGATTATCCCCGCGATGCCGTGCTCTCCAACTTCTGTTTCTGGTCGGAACAATACCTGTTGCAGGCCTTCCTCACTTTCAATTCCCGCTTTGAGGTGTTGTGGGGCAGCAGCGCGATGCAGCACTATCATCCGGAAGTCTTGCTGGCAAACTTTCCGCGCTGGGAACACAGCTACAGGGATATGCCCAAGGGGGCGCGCCGGTACCTGCCCACCAGCGATGGCGACCGGGTGTGGCCTTCAAGTTTTTGGATCAGGCGTATAGCGTAGCGCCGGCATCCTGCCGGCCCGATGGGCGGGCTTCGAACGCCTCGCCTTTACCCGCTTTTGGGATTGCATTTGCGAAACGGAGGGCGGGACGCCCTCCGGACAGCCGGCGGGACGCCGGCGCTACACTCTTAGTTGGCCGGGGCGGAGTTGATCACGATCGAATCAGCCGTGTAGTTCGCGCCGTCGAAAGTCGTGGTCACAGTCACGTCGCCGCCTTCGTGAAGACGGTCTTCCACTCCGCTCGTCGCCGGATCGAAGCGGATGTCATAGCTTTTAGAATCGCGCGGATCCACCAGCACCAGAAGACCGATATGCAGGTCAAGATGCGAAACCCGTCCGGCGAATACGAATTTGCCTCCCGGCCCCGCCAGAATGGAAATCTCCCGCACCAGCCCCGGACCTTTTGCCGAAGGACTGAACTTCAGACTTACCAGGGAGCCGGGTCGCAGGTCAGAGGCGGAAGCGGGTTTACCCTCGCGCAGAATGGTGGCGTCCGGGGCCAGCCGGAAATTCGCGGGCTCAGGGGCGAGCACGTCGCGCAGGACCAGTTCGCCGCTGGCAGCGTCATAACTCTGCAGTTGACCGTTGCTCTGTCCCTTCGCGCTCTGGGTCAGGATGCGGACGCTGCGGGCAAATATGCCGGACCCGGCCATGGCCGTATCCAGGTAAACTCGTTCACCGATTTGCAGGTCGCCCGGAGTGGAAGCCACGCCGTCGCGAAAAAAGTGGGTGCGGTCGTCGAAAAGGACGACCATGTCGCGACCGCCAAAAACGCGGACTGTCACCTGGTCGCGAACCGGGTCCAGAAGCCGGACTGTGCCGCCGACCAGCGTGGTCTGTCCGCGTGGCTGCGGCAGCAGTTCAAGCCACATGCGGTCGCTGTCCGGCGAAGGCTTGGCCGGAAGCGATACGTCCCGGTTCGGCCCAATCACCGCCATCGAGGACGCGGTCGAAGGCCCCTGCGCCCAGGCCACTCCGGAAAACAGCAATAGCGCAAGAAGTCGTCTCATATCTGGTCTTGAACCTGCCCGTTTGGAACCCGTACTGAGAGCTCTGTTTCGATGCTCTCCGGGGGCGGCGGGTAGCTTCCGGGAGACTAATTTTTTCGGGGGGGGAAACAACGCCGCGGCTCCTGAAGCATCTCAATACCGGCGAAAGCCCCAACGAGGAAAGGTTCCCAATGGCTTGGAAGAGATGGCTGGTCATCTGTTGCATAGGGGCGGTTTGGGGTGCGCAAGCGGCCCGAGCCGGCGACTTGAAGATTTACATCCCCAAGCGCAGCAAGCTGACCCCGGTCCAGCGCCTGAACCGCGAGGGGGTTGAGGCCATACGCAAGAACAAGCTGGAGAAGGCGAAGTCGCTGTTTTACCGGGCCTACCTTTTCGACCCCGATGATCCCTTTACCCTCAACAATATGGGCTATATTTCCGAGCTGGAAGGCCGGGCCGACCAGGCGCGGAATTTCTATACCCTGGCGGCGCAGCTGGGAACCGATGCGATCGTTGACAAGGCCAGTTCGCCGCATATGGAAGGGCAAACCTTCCTCAGCGCCCTGAGCAATGCCAATGATGTCCCCATGGAAGTCAACCGCTCGAACGTAGCCGCGCTGCGGCTTCTGTCGGAAGGACGCGCCCCCGAGGCCGAGCTGGTTTTACGCCGAGCCCTGAAGCTGGATCAGAAGAATCCTTTTACCCTGAATAATCTGGGAGTAGCGAAAGAGGCGCAGGGCGATTTCGCAGGAGCCTTGAAATATTACACGGCGGCGGCCGACTTGCACTCCGAGGAAATAGTGATTGTCTCCCAGAGCGGGGCCTGGCGCGGCAAGCCGATCAGCGAGATGGCGGCAGAGACTGCGAAACGCTTGAACCAGCGCATGGAAACCGTGGGCGGCCCGGAGGAGCGGGCGGGCTTGCTTAATCTGCATGGCGTCGCTGCCCTGAACCGTAACGACCGGCAAGCTGCCGGCAAGGCCTTCCTGCAAGCCTACCAACTTGATCCCAACAGCGCATTCACCCTTAATAACCTGGGCTATCTGGCCGAAATGGATGGCGACCTGGAGACCGCGCAAGTCTTTTACGAGAAAGCCCGCATGGCGCAGAACGCCAAGGACCGCGTCGGCCTGGCTACCCGGCAGTCCGCCGAAGGTCTGAAATTATTCCAGGTCGCGGACGACAGCAACCAAAGCGTGGGTGTCAAAATCGGGGAACAGAGCGCGGCCCGCCGGCGGGAGACGGGTCCGATCGAGCTCAAGCGCCGCGACGGGACACCGGTGGACGAGCCCTCCACGCCTACCAATGCTCCAGCGATACCGCCAAAGTAACTGAGAACTGAAAACCAATAACTGACAACTGATTAATTAAAAGATCATCCCCAACCGTCGGAAAGAGCCTGGGCAAAGCGAGTGTCTACTCGCTCCCGGTCAGGTCAGAATTAGGTGTGTCCGCGAGGTCAGGATCACCAGTGACCGCCGCGCCTTCCGTCAGATTCTGGGCTGCCTCATCATCCACCAGAGACGAGGGATGCAAAGTCCAACTCCACGAGGGCCTGGAAGATGCCACGTGCCGCAGGCGCCGCCGCGATTGCAATAGCGGAAACTTGACGAAGCCGCTCATGGTCTGGCGGTGCCGCGACAATTCGAACCAGCGCAGGTAGTGGCGAACCACGCTGGGCATGGTCATCCGCATGGCCGCGGAGAAATTGTGGTGGGCCAGTTGCCGCTGTTGTTCGGGAGACTGCAGGATCGCGACCAGTTTGTCCGCGAGATCACCCGGATCGCCGGCTTTGTAGAAGCTGATGGCCATGTCTTCGTCAACCGCCATGCGGCGAAAATCGGCCAGGTCGGCGCACACGATGGGCACTCCGTACTCGCAAGCCTGGTGTGCCGGACCGCTGGATCCGGTCGCCGAATCGTAGGGCATGACCACAATGCTGGTGGTTCGATAGAGTTCCGGAATATCGTCTTCCGCCACATAACCGCGGAATTCGATGCGCGGGTTTCCCCGCTGCTGTTCCCTGATCCTCTCCCAGTAACCGGGCTTGGTGTGGTGGTTGGCTCCGGCAACGATCAGGCGGGCTTCCGGGACCTGCTGCAGGACGCGCGGAAAGGCTTCCATCAGGGTTTCCAGACGCTTGTATGTCCCCCAGTGTCCGATGGCTAGAATGCGCTGGTCGGGATTGCCGCGCAGCGAGAAGTCGGGCGGAATCGGGCGCGGCTCGAAAACTCCGTGCGTGCCCAGCAGCACATTCCGCGCCGAGTACTTCTCAATCAGCGTCCGCTGGTATCCCGAGAGCAAAACCGAAACCGAGTGGGCCATCAGCAGTACCCGGGTAGCCATGTCGCTGCCCAGGCGAAACAATCTTTCCTGGCGGACGCCGGCGCTGGCAAAATCGACGTGCTCGATAATGTGATGCAGCGTTACATGGGTGCGGAAGCCGAGCGCTCGCGCCAGCGCCGGAGACCACAGGCCCGCAAATGCGGCCACGGGACGGTCCTGAGTGGCGAAGGTCGAAAACACCAGGTTGAACCAGACCACATCGGGTTTCAGTTTCCGTATCGTCCTCAGAAGGCGGACCGGCGTCGCCAGGTCGTTGAATTTCCAGCAGCGGATTACGTTGAAGCCCGGCAGTTCGGCCTGCGGTCTGGAGCTTAGAGGCTCGCCGTTCTGGTCGGTGGCAAATTGGTAGTCGCTCAGTTCATCCGCCAGGATGGTCAGATCGATCGTGGGATTGCGCTGCAGTTCGCGCGCGATGTGAAAGGCGTACTCATTCAACTGGCGGCCGCTCGGGGGAAAAGTCGCAACCAAACAGATTCTCATGGGGGCTCGGTCTCAAAAAAACGTACTCTCAAAAATCAAAATAACGTGATGCGCACAAAAGGTCTGAACTGCTGGTTCTTCCCTCCGCTGAAATCGAGAAAGCTCTGCTGCTGCAAGCCGAAGGAGAAACGAATCGGATAGCGCA
Source organism: Terriglobia bacterium (assembly GCA_963752375.1). Lineage (GTDB taxonomy): Bacteria > Acidobacteriota > Terriglobia > Terriglobales > Acidobacteriaceae > JAIQFF01. The sequence continues at coordinate 8,820 of CAVVYF010000024.1, read as the reverse complement.
GCAGAACTTCGTTCCCTCCCTCCTTGAAGGCGCGTCCTACCGGCATGCCATAAGAAACCGCGAAGGAACTCTGGACTGCGTCGTAAACGTGAAAGCCCATGTTGCGGGAGTACGCGAACGATCCTTCCACGCTCCAGTTGCGGGTGGGCGAATATTCCAGTTTTGCCGCCGGGCGCAGCGCTTGGGCAATCGCGTATTGGTTGCCTTCGACGCGCCAGGCCCGCAGGTGCTCGGCCAGGACTTTCACCGTGAGATTGTCGGTGACCTTGCGTTCCACTCCCACATAGGACGAGGTGAAGAAGAACTCTTTTATGGTGGGCGAAAATTGCAGGTCGCGGACCCCGTACCCGGTCAGCAGAGCGGTCCTTCCCCAGGGCCGGCCGATGCGGAAGTTCAGTTGCGCCCCCAGGTCGCGGGACCGCAGGTCGCGTTCCGTAAAAGGTCCGGCTTCGCGGATGGCAAATCCATTCACCGCGACCAGATTGAAAAACGAACTGGTGGACATGTACATGAACTGCCGGAAAAGGTTCTGGTTCATGTCCCTTGGATCTTGCGCATCACGCCTGACGGTTTCCTGCACCCCGGTGTTGAACGTGAAGATGTTGTCGCCCAAGCGGAAAGAGGGGCTCAATCCGAAGTTGAAGGAGTAGTCCGTGGTGTCGCGGTTGACGATCTGGTTGACGCTGGGCACCGAGATTTCGCCGCGACTGTTACGTACCTGGAAGAATCCCGTGGCGTCGGGCAGATTGTTGAGGTGCAGGCGATAGGCCCCGGTCCACTGCGTCTCCAGCGAAGAGCGCGGAGGCGGCAGCAGGGATGAATTCGAGCCGGTACTGGTCACTCCCAGCTTCGAGTCCAGAACGTAAATCGTGGTGTCTTCAAAGATCGGAGCGATGGAAAAGTTCGACTGGAAGCTGATTTTCGGAGTGATTCTCAGCCCTTCCGTGCCTCCGACTTCAAGCATTTCCCTTTGCGCGGCATCATCTTCTCCCGCGGCGTCGGCAGCCTGCGCGAAGGCGGTGAGCGCCTGCGTGTCATGATGCTGCTGCCGGTACACGTTGGCCTTGGCCAGAAGATAATCGTAAGACTGCTCTTCGTCATTGCTCTGGTTGGCGCGGTCGATCTGGATGAGCTGGGCTTCGGCCCGCGGGGTGTCACCGCGTGCCAGGTAACTGTTGGCCAGACCGATTCGCACCGAGTTCTCCGGCGCACCCGCCGCCAGCGCGCGTTCAAAAAAGGATTGCGCCAGTTCGAATTCATGCATGGCCAGAAATACATCGGCGGCCTGCAGCCATTGCCTGCCCGAAGGCGGGGGCGCCTGCCCTCCCCGAACTTCCATCAGACCCAACGCCACCTGCCGCTGCGCGTCATCCCACTCGCCGTCCTGGGCCATGAGCTTCCCGATGGCCAGGCGCACGCTCAGTCGGTCGCTTCCCGGCGCCACCAGCGCCTTTTCGAAACGCTGCATGGCGCTGTCACGCTCGCCGATAATACTCAGGGCCTCGCCCGTTGAAACAAACACATCGCTTTGCCCGCCTTGCTCCGCCATTCCCACGTATCGCAGCGTCTGCTCCCGGTCGCCCAGGTGAGCGTAGGAGCGCGCCAGCAGGGCGTAAGTCGCGCTGTTGCCGGGGGCAAGCTTCTCCGCCACCTGCAGTTCATCGATAGCTTCCTGGTAGCGATGCAGACCGAACAGGCTGTCGGCCAGCGCCAGGTGGAGTCCGGTCTGGTTGGGCGCAAGCTTCAACGCGGTCCGGTATTCGTTCACCGCGTGGGTCAGCAATCCCAGGTCACCATAGGCTGTCGCCCGAATCAGGTGGATGGGCAGCGAATCTCCCATCTGGTCCTGCGCCAGTTGCGCCTGCCGCAGCGCCACCTGGGAATGATGCAGATCGAGGCTGGCGTAGGCCAGGCCCATGTGGGCCTCGCCGTTCTTCGCGTCCAGCCGGAGAGCGGACTCGAAATCCGCCGCCGCCGCCGTGGGCTGGTGAAGATCTTTCAGCACATATCCGCGGTTTACATAAGCTGTAACCACGGTGGGATCCAGGTCGAGCACGCGCGTGAAATCTTTCTGTGCCTGCTCCAGTTCTCCCGAATGCTTGTGCACATAACCTGCCAGCAGCGGAATATCTGGCTCTTTGGGAAGCGAGTCGCGGTAGCGGGAAACGAGTTCCCCGAGTTCGTCATAGAGTTCCAGGTGAAGCAGGTCGTAACCCAGATACACAATGACGTCGCGGTCCGCGGGAAGTTTCTTGATGGCCTCGCGCCCCACTTCGGCCGACTGCTTATAATCGCCCACCCAGCGCAAGTAGCGTTCCTTCTCCCGCATGACCTGGGCATCCTGCTGCATTTCGCCTGACGCGCGATCCAGCCACTGCGCCGCCACCGGATACTGATGGGCTTCAATGGCCGCATTCATGCCCCCGGCAACGATCAGGGGATTGCGGGGAGCCAGTTCGAAAGCCTTGCGGTAATTGGCTTCGGCCTTGGAAAAATTCCGCCGCGAAGTGTACATGTCGCCCAACGCCAGGAACGGAACATACAGGTGCGGATAAGCGGCGGCGAGGCGCTGAAAATACTTCTCCGCTTCCTGATCGTGCCCGGCTTCACGCGACACATAACCCAGGGAAGTGAGCGCGAAGCGATTTACCGGATCGCCCGCCAGGATTTTCCGATAGGCCGCGATGGCCTCGTCACGTCGTCCGAGTTTGGCGAGAATATCGCCGTCGAGCTGCAGAGTGTTGGGGTCCTTGCCGTCGATGGCCAGAGCTTCATCAACGTCCTGTCCCGCGCCCTTTAGGTCTCCTGCATTCATCCGGATCAGGGCGCGGAGGCGCAGGAATTCCGGCCGGCCCGGCCCCTGCTCATTCATCGCGCCGATTTCGGACTGGGCGATTTCAAGGTGCCGGTGCGATGCCGCGTCGTCATGCATGCTCTTGTAGATTTCCACCAGATTCATATGCAGCTGAATGCCATAACGCGGCCCCTCCGCAGGCGCTTGCGGCAAACGATCCAGCGCGGCACTGTATTCGCGCGCGGCGTCGGGCAGGTTCTCGCGCAGGCGCGCCATTTGTCCGCGGATGGCGTGCACCCGGTAGTTGTCCGGTTCAACCGCGGCGGCGCGATTGAGATACTTCTCGCCAGCATCCAGCCCGCCCAGGGTGATTGCGGCCTGCGACGCGGAGAGTTGCAACGCCAGATTTTTCGGGGCAGAGTCGGCGGCCTGGGCGTAGAGCTTCGCCGCCTCATCTTTTTTGCCGAAGAGCTGGTAGGTGTAAGCGAGTTCGGCTTTCAGTCCGGGACTTCTGCCCGCAATCGGCTTAAGCGCTGCGATGGCGGCCGGATAATTTCCCGTCTCCCGGTAGTAGCCTGCCAGTGACCGCTGCACCTCAGGATCGTTCGGTGCCCGCTGCTTCGCCAGTTCAAGGTAGTGCAGTGCCTGATCGGGCTGGTTCAGGTGCCGGTAACACATCGCAATCAGCAATTCCAGCCGGGCCGTGGGCTGCCCCTGTTCGGCGCGGCGCAGGTTGCCCAGGGCCTCCTGATATTGGCCCGACTGCATCAGTAACTCGCCCAGGATTACCAGGTCGCCGGTGCGTTTGGGATCGGCGGCCAGCACCTCAGTCAAAATGCGCTTCGCTTCGTCGAACCGCCCGGCGTGGCCGTACACCTGCGCCAGTCCTGACTTCCCGTCGAGCGAAGACGGATTCAGGCTCAGGCCGTGGTTGTAGGAATCTATGGAAAGGTCGGTTTTGCCCGCCAGCCGCGCCGCATACCCCAGCAGAAACCACAACTGGGGATCGTTGGGCGCCCCCTGCGCGGCGCGTTGCGCGTAATCCAGCGCGGCCGCATACTTGCCATCCTTCAGCGCCATTTCGGCCGCCCGGGCGAGCCGGGCGTTCTGGATGTTTGATCCCCATCCCATTGATTTCTGAGGAGATGCAGGTTGAGCCTTCTCGCTTTTCTTTTCGCTTTTCTGGGCCGGCGAGGAAGGCGGGGAATCGGGAGACACCTTGTACGTCTGCGCCCGCAGCGACAATGCAAAGGCGAGCACGAGCCAGCAACAAGACAGCCTTTTCAGGCAACCCATCCGCGAACTCAAAATGCCCCCACTCCGGTCATTGATTTACGACGCGCATTTGATTCCGCGCAGGGCTTAAGTGTTGGCTGACCCTTTCACCTATTGTCATAGCTTTGGCGTCCTTTAAGCAACCCCATCCCCCGCAGAGGAATCGAACCGCCGTTCGGGAGGAAAACTGTGCCAAGGGCTGAGACCGGCGCTCCGCGGCCGATACCGACCACCCTCATTTTTCTGGTGGCCTTTGCTGTTCACGCCCCCCTTCTCCTGATGAAGCTGCCGTTGAAGTCGTACGACGCCAACTTCCACATTTTCTTCGCTTCGCATTACGTGCATCACTGGTTCGATCCCTGGAACTCCAAGTGGTATGCCGGGTTCTCCCAGACCACGTATCCGCCGCTGGCCCAGCAATGGCTGGCCCTGGTTTCCTACGTCACCGGTCTCGACATGGCGTACATGGTGGTGCAGTTTGTCGCCATCTTGCTTTTGACCCTGGGCGTTTACCGCTTTGCGCGGCTCTGGGTTGACCCGCGAGCGGCTTCGCTGGCCGCGCTGGCCAGTGTTTTCCTCGGTGCGGAATCTTTTCTGGTCTATTCCGCGGGCCAGTTGTCCACCACTTTCGCGGCGCCGCTATACCTGAACGCGATGCCGTATCTGTACCAGTGGGCGCGCCGCGGTGGTTGGCGCTCCTTCGTGAAAGGCGCGACCCTGGCGATCGCCGCCGCCGCCGCCCATCACGCCACCCTGATCTTTGGATCTTTGCTCTTCGCCCTCCCGGTATTGGGATTGGCGGCGCGCGACCGGGAGGAAGGCGACCTGTTTCCAGATCAGGGTTCATCTTCCGCACGGTGGCTGCAGTGCTGTTTGTCGGCGTGGGAATTGGGATCGTTCTGCTGCCCTTCTGGATCGCGCTGCTCAAGTATCCCGTCACCCAAGTCCCATCCCGCATGCCAGCCGGGCCAATTACATTCTGAATCCGGAGTGGGGAATTAACTATTTCGTTGTTCCCTACGGTGCATTGATTCTGGCGTTGCCGTTCATCGTGCTGCGCGGTTCCTCAACTCCCCGGCTGCGCCCGCTGCTGCTGGGCTTTTGGCTGGCCTTCCTGCTGGGACTGGGCGGGACAACGCCGGTCGGCAGGGTACTGCTGGGCCGCGCTTTTGAAGTAATCACCATGGAGCGCTTCAGCTACTGGGCGACCTTGCTGGCCTTGCCGTTTGTCGGACTTCTGATCAAGGAATTGATCGACCGTTTTCACATGAAGGCCATCGTGGGATTGTCCCTGGCGGCGGTGGCCAGTTGTGCCCTGGCCGTATCGTGGTCAAGCTACAAACCCGCGGAGGCCGCCGATCTCAAAGTGGACAGCGTGGCCGCCTGGCTCAATCGCGACGGGCATGACCGGTACCGCTACATCGCTCTCGGATTCGGCAACAAGATCGCGCGCCTCGCGGTATTGACCGATGCCAGCAGCGTGGATGGTGAATGGCAACTCCGGCCGGATGCTGCCGGAACTGACCGAGCACAGCGCCGGTTCCCTGGACGGCCTCCAAATATTTCGGCAAGTCGGGTCTTGATGTGCTCACCGCAATCCTTCATCACGCCGACCGCTACGGCCTGGAATGGGTCTTTGTCCGCGATCCGTATTACGAGCCGCTCATGGTCTTCGCGGGCTGGCGCCGAGTGGACAACCTCGAGGACCGGACCATTTACGTCTGGAGCAAAGATGGCGTTCCGCCCGCCACTCCGCTCAACGCGCCTCAAATGCCGCCCCGGTGGCAAGGCCTGATGTGGGGCATTCTCCCCATCGGCAGCAGCATTCTGGCCATGCTCTTCCTGCTGATTCCGGAAAAGCGAAAACGATACCAGCCGCAAGCCGAGGCGGAGGCCGTCCGCCAGCCCGCGGGTTCTGAGGACCTGGTGCTGGGGAGGATACACTCTTGACCCGGGGATGGCTTTTAGCTCTGACCATCGTGCTCGTCACCGCGGTCCTGATTACCGTGGGTACGTTGTGGCCGGTCCAGACCGCGATTGCGATGGCCGCTCCGCGCGCGAAGGCTGACACATCATCTCCGCAGGGCGCGGCCCAGGACCTGCTGCAACAGATTCGCCGCAGAAACTGGAATGCGGCGTATGCCGCGCTGGCCAACAAGTCCGAGTTCCCCGAAACCGACTTCATCCGCGATCTCACCGGCAGCTATACCAGTCTGCGCAGCTACGCCAGCCTGGAAGGCTTTGACCTGAGTCCGCTGCACGCCTCCGCCGACGAAGCTAAATTTCGCGCCAGCCTGAACTGGTCAAGCGTGGTCGGAACTTTTCAGGATGTGCGCGAGTTGCGTGTCGTTAAAGACGGCGACCGCTGGCAGGTGGTCTGGCCCATCAACCGCGAGCCCAGAATTCCACCCCAGGTGATTCCGGTGAATTATTTGCGCTGGGATGTGATCTATCGCGGCGCCGAGGATGATTGGGGCGCTCAGGATGTGGAATCGCCGCACGTTCGGATCGTCGCCATGCACCCCGTGGACCGCGGCGGCGGCACCATCATACTGGGTGAGTTGCTGAACGAAGACGTCGTGCCCGCGTTTGTGACCGTCAAGGCGACGCTGCTGGCCAAGGATGGCTCCGCCCTGGCCACCGAAGACAGCTTTGAGAATATTTCTCATGTGCTTCTTCCCAAGCAGGTCACGCCCTTCCGCATCGATTTTCGAAACGTCCGCCTCTCGCAGGTGGATAACGTCCGCATCGAGCCTTCTTCGACCCTGGTGGCGGCTTCGGCTGACCCTGTGATCGGGATTGAAGCGCAGAAGCTGAATCCCGCGCCCACCCCTTCTCTCAGCGGCCAACTGGTCAATCAGAGCGGGCAGGTGGTGAACATCACCCACGTCCTGGGCACGTTCTACGACAACCGCGGCCAGATTATCTGGGTTTCGGACGAATATGCCAACCGGGCGTTGCTGCCGCAGACCCCGCTCGCCTTTTCGCTACCTTATCCCGCGGACCTGGCGGACAAGATCAACAACTACCGGGTGGTGACCAGCACCTTCAGCGTGGGCCGCTTCCAATGAAACCCAGACTGAGGTTCGCGGTCCCGGGCGCGATGCTGATGTGCGTAATCGTGGCGGGCGGGTTCTATCTGGCCGCGGCCGCCGGCGATGAAGGCCTGCAACTTCCCAAGGTGGTTGAGGCGGGAAGCAGCTTCTCGATTCCCACGCGCGCCGCCGGAAAAGCCGTCTTGTACCTCGTGAGTCTGGTCGAGTGGTTGCGGCGCAATGTGAAGCCGGGAGAGGCGGTCGTCATTGCCCCCGGAGAACTGCACAATGCGGGACACTATGTCGTTCTCCTGGCGGGCCAGGGGACAACCGACAAGGCGGAGTTCGATGTGGTGGCTGCGCGTGAACCCGCCTCGGTGAATTTTCTGGCGAAACCCTCGCGCCTGCCGGTCAGCCGGCCAGACGGAATCAGCGGCGTGGCTTACGTGTTTGACGTTTTCCGGAACCTGGTCCGGGACCCGACGCCGGTGTCGTTTCAACTCTCGGATAGAGCAGGCGGCACCCAGACCCGGAGCGTCGCCACTCACGATGGAGTGGCCTGGGCGAAGATGAACTCCGCTGCCAAGGCCGGAGCGGCGCAGTTCCAGGTCAAAGCGGGAGCGTCTCGGACATGCGAGTGATAGAGCAGGTCCCGGGTGATCCCTGCAATCTGAGAATGAGCGCCCAGCGCTCAGGCCAGCGCATGCTCCTCGAAACTGCGCCGGTGCGCGATTGCAGTGGCAACGCGGTATCGGATGGCACCATCATAAGCTTCACTCAGACTTACGACGGGCGCAGCGAAGCCACCGTGGACGTGCCCCTCAAGCGTGACGTGGCCCGCACCGAAATGCCGGCCCGCGATGGGGCCGTGATCTCAGTCGCGACCGGAGTGGTCATGGGGAACGAAATCCGGGTGGGAGGGCAGCGATGAGACTCTCGCACACCCCCGTAAGCCAGCCCGCGAAAGCGTTGCGGCTGGCCTGTGCAATGCTTGCCGGGTTGCTGCTCTCGGGCTTTGCCCAACCCGCGGTCCAGGTGGAGGCCGATGCGGTCGGCCCGCGCGCGCTCGAAGAGCAGACCAAAACCGCGGTGGTTCGGGATTACCTGCAGGCGTGGAAGAGTATGAGCGAAGCGCTGCAGCAGAACCGGGTCGATGTGCTGGACACATCCTACCTGGGACTGGCGAAAGAAAAACTGGCGGAGGCGGTGCGGGAGCAGCAGGAGCTGGGCATCAAAACCAGCTATCGCGACCTTTCGCACCATCTCAAAATCGTCTTCTACTCGCCCGAGGGTTTGTCGGTGCAGTTGGTGGATACGGTGGAATACGACATGCAGATTGTGGACCACGAGCAGGTGCTCGCCCCGCAGCATGTTCGCGCGCGCTACATCGCAGTTCTGACTCCAACCGAGGTGCGTTGGAAAGTACGCGTCTTCCAGGCCCAGCCTGAATGATGCTGGCAGGACCGGAGCGAGCAGGCTTCCGGAGCAGGGAAAAACGAACCCAAGGAGTTGTCCATGATCTCGGTGGTCGTGCCGGTTTACAACGAAGAGGAAATCGTTCCTCTGCTCCACGATGCCGTGGTGCGCGCCATGAGCAAACTGCGCGATACCTGGGAAGTGGTTTATGTAAACGACGGCTCAGCCGACTCGACCCTGCAATTGTTGCGCGCCCTGCAACTGAACGACCCCAACGTGGTGGTGGTGGACCTTTCGCGC
>CAVVYF010000023.1:0-190006 GCA_963752375.1 Terriglobia bacterium | reverse complement strand
CAAGTTTTTGGATCAGGCGTATAGCGTAGCGCCGGCATCCTGCCGGCCCGATGGGCGGGCTTCGAACGCCTCGCCTTTACCCGCTTTTGGGATTGCATTTGCGAAACGGAGGGCGGGACGCCCTCCGGACAGCCGGCGGGACGCCGGCGCTACACTCTTAGTTGGCCGGGGCGGAGTTGATCACGATCGAATCAGCCGTGTAGTTCGCGCCGTCGAAAGTCGTGGTCACAGTCACGTCGCCGCCTTCGTGAAGACGGTCTTCCACTCCGCTCGTCGCCGGATCGAAGCGGATGTCATAGCTTTTAGAATCGCGCGGATCCACCAGCACCAGAAGACCGATATGCAGGTCAAGATGCGAAACCCGTCCGGCGAATACGAATTTGCCTCCCGGCCCCGCCAGAATGGAAATCTCCCGCACCAGCCCCGGACCTTTTGCCGAAGGACTGAACTTCAGACTTACCAGGGAGCCGGGTCGCAGGTCAGAGGCGGAAGCGGGTTTACCCTCGCGCAGAATGGTGGCGTCCGGGGCCAGCCGGAAATTCGCGGGCTCAGGGGCGAGCACGTCGCGCAGGACCAGTTCGCCGCTGGCAGCGTCATAACTCTGCAGTTGACCGTTGCTCTGTCCCTTCGCGCTCTGGGTCAGGATGCGGACGCTGCGGGCAAATATGCCGTACTCGGCCATGGCCGTATCCAGGTAAACTCGTTCACCGATTTGCAGGTCGCCCGGAGTGGAAGCCACGCCGTCGCGAAAAAAGTGGGTGCGGTCGTCGAAAAGGACGACCATGTCGCGACCGCCCGCAAAAACGCGGACTGTCACCTGGTCGCGAACCGGGTCCAGAAGCCGGACTGTGCCGCCGACCAGCGTGGTCTGTCCGCGTGGCTGCGGCAGCAGTTCAAGCCACATGCGGTCGCTGTCCGGCGAAGGCTTGGCCGGAAGCGATACGTCCCGGTTCGGCCCAATCACCGCCATCGAGGACGCGGTCGAAGGCCCCTGCGCCCAGGCCACTCCGGAAAAACAGCAATAGCGCAAAGAGTCTTGTCTCATATCTGGCTTCTTAACCTGCCCGTTTGGAACCCTGACTGAGAGCTCTGTTTCGATGCTCTCCGGGGGGCGGCGGGTAGCTTCCGGGAGACTAATTTTTTCGGGGGGGGGGAAACAACGCCGCGGCTCCTGAAGCATCTCAATACCGGCGAAAGCCCCAACGAGGAAAGGTTCCCAATGGCTTGGAAGAGATGGCTGGTCATCTGTTGCATAGGGGCGGTTTGGGGTGCGCAAGCGGCCCGAGCCGGCGACTTGAAGATTTACATCCCCAAGCGCAGCAAGCTGACCCCGGTCCAGCGCCTGAACCGCGAGGGGGTTGAGGCCATACGCAAGAACAAGCTGGAGAAGGCGAAGTCGCTGTTTTACCGGGCCTACCTTTTCGATCTCGATGATCCCTTTACCCTCAACAATATGGGCTATATTTCCGAGCTGGAAGGCCGGGCCGACCAGGCGCGGAATTTCTATACCCTGGCGGCGCAGCTGGGAACCGATGCGATCGTTGACAAGGCCAGTTCGCCGCATATGGAAGGGCAAACCTTCCTCAGCGCCCTGAGCAATGCCAATGATGTCCCCATGGAAGTCAACCGCTCGAACGTAGCCGCGCTGCGGCTTCTGTCGGAAGGACGCGCCCCCGAGGCCGAGCTGGTTTTACGCCGAGCCTTGAAGCTGGATCAGAAGAATCCTTTTACCCTGAATAATCGGGAGTAGCGAAAGAGGCGCAGGGCGATTTCGCAGGAGCCTTGAAATATTACACGGCGGCGGCCGACTTGCACTCCGAGGAAATAGTGATTGTCTCCCAGAGCGGGGCCTGGCGCGGCAAGCCGATCAGCGAGATGGCGGCAGAGACTGCGAACGCTTGAACCAGCGCATGGAAACCGTGGGCGGCCCGGAGGAGCGGGCGGGCTTGCTTAATCTGCATGGCGTCGCTGCCCTGAACCGTAACGACCGGCAAGCTGCCGGCAAGGCCTTCCTGCAAGCCTACCAACTTGATCCCAACAGCGCATTCACCCTTAATAACCTGGGCTATCTGGCCGAAATGGATGGCGACCTGGAGACCGCGCAAGTCTTTTACGAGAAAGCCCGCATGGCGCAGAACGCCAAGGACCGCGTCGGCCTGGCTACCCGGCAGTCCGCCGAAGGTCTGAAATTATTCCAGGTCGCGGACGACAGCAACCAAAGCGTGGGTGTCAAAATCGGGGAACAGAGCGCGGCCCGCCGGCGGGAGACGGGTCCGATCGAGCTCAAGCGCCGCGACGGGACACCGGTGGACGAGCCCTCCACGCCTACCAATGCTCCAGCGATACCGCCAAAGTAACTGAGAACTGAAAACCAATAACTGACAACTGATTAATTAAAAGATCATCCCCAACCGTCGGAAAGAGCCTGGGCAAAGCGAGTGTCTACTCGCTCCCGGTCAGGTCAGAATTAGGTGTGTCCGCGAGGTCAGGATCACCAGTGACCGCCGCGCCTTCCGTCAGATTCTGGGCTGCCTCATCATCCACCAGAGACGAGGGATGCAAAGTCCAACTCCACGAGGGCCTGGAACATGCCACGTGCCGCAGGCGCCGCCGCGATTGCAATAGCGGAAACTTGACGAAGCCGCTCATGGTCTGGCGGTGCCGCGACAATTCGAACCAGCGCAGGTAGTGGCGAACCACGCTGGGCATGGTCATCCGCATGGCCGCGGAGAAATTGTGGTGGGCCAGTTGCCGCTGTTGTTCGGGAGACTGCAGGATCGCGACCAGTTTGTCCGCGAGATCACCCGGATCGCCGGCTTTGTAGAAGCTGATGGCCATGTCTTCGTCAACCGCCATGCGGCGAAAATCGGCCAGGTCGGCGCACACGATGGGCACTCCGTACTCGCAAGCCTGGTGTGCCGGACCGCTGGATCCGGTCGCCGAATCGTAGGGCATGACCACAATGCTGGTGGTTCGATAGAGTTCCGGAATATCGTCTTCCGCCACATAACCGCGGAATTCGATGCGCGGGTTTCCCCGCTGCTGTTCCCTGATCCTCTCCCAGTAACCGGGCTTGGTGTGGCGGTTGGCTCCGGCAACGATCAGGCGGGCTTCCGGGACCTGCTGCAGGACGCGCGGAAAGGCTTCCATCAGGGTTTCCAGACGCTTGTATGTCCCCCAGTGTCCGATGGCTAGAATGCGCTGGTCGGGATTGCCGCGCAGCGAGAAGTCGGGCGGAATCGGGCGCGGCTCGAAAACTCCGTGCGTGCCCAGCAGCACATTCCGCGCCGAGTACTTCTCAATCAGCGTCCGCTGGTATCCCGAGAGCAAAACCGAAACCGAGTGGGCCATCAGCAGTACCCGGGTAGCCATGTCGCTGCCCAGGCGAAACAATCTTTCCTGGCGGACGCCGGCGCTGGCAAAATCGACGTGCTCGATAATGTGATGCAGCGTTACATGGGTGCGGAAGCCGAGCGCTCGCGCCAGCGCCGGAGACCACAGGCCCGCAAATGCGGCCACGGGACGGTCCTGAGTGGCGAAGGTCGAAAACACCAGGTTGAACCAGACCACATCGGGTTTCAGTTTCCGTATCGTCCTCAGAAGGCGGACCGGCGTCGCCAGGTCGTTGAATTTCCAGCAGCGGATTACGTTGAAGCCCGGCAGTTCGGCCTGCGGTCTGGAGCTTAGAGGCTCGCCGTTCTGGTCGGTGGCAAATTGGTAGTCGCTCAGTTCATCCGCCAGGATGGTCAGATCGATCGTGGGATTGCGCTGCAGTTCGCGCGCGATGTGAAAGGCGTACTCATTCAACTGGCGGCCGCTCGGGGGAAAAGTCGCAACCAAACAGATTCTCATGGGGGCTCGGTCTCAAAAAAACGTACTCTCAAAAATCAAAATAACGTGATGCGCACAAAAGGTCTGAACTGCTGGTTCTTCCCTCCGCTGAAATCGAGAAAGCTCTGCTGCTGCAAGCCGAAGGAGAAACGAATCGGATAGCGCAGCAGAACTTCGTTCCCTCCCTCCTTGAAGGCGCGTCCTACCGGCATGCCATAAGAAACCGCGAAGGAACTCTGGACTGCGTCGTAAACGTGAAAGCCCATGTTGCGGGAGTACGCGAACGATCCTTCCACGCTCCAGTTGCGGGTGGGCGAATATTCCAGTTTTGCCGCCGGGCGCAGCGCTTGGGCAATCGCGTATTGGTTGCCTTCGACGCGCCAGGCCCGCAGGTGCTCGGCCAGGACTTTCACCGTGAGATTGTCGGTGACCTTGCGTTCCACTCCCACATAGGACGAGGTGAAGAAGAACTCTTTTATGGTGGGCGAAAATTGCAGGTCGCGGACCCCGTACCCGGTCAGCAGAGCGGTCCTTCCCCAGGGCCGGCCGATGCGGAAGTTCAGTTGCGCCCCCAGGTCGCGGGACCGCAGGTCGCGTTCCGTAAAAGGTCCGGCTTCGCGGATGGCAAATCCATTCACCGCGACCAGATTGAAAAACGAACTGGTGGACATGTACATGAACTGCCGGAAAAGGTTCTGGTTCATGTCCCTTGGATCTTGCGCATCACGCCTGACGGTTTCCTGCACCCCGGTGTTGAACGTGAAGATGTTGTCGCCCAAGCGGAAAGAGGGGTTCAATCCGAAGTTGAAGGAGTAGTCCGTGGTGTCGCGGTTGACGATCTGGTTGACGCTGGGCACCGAGATTTCGCCGCGACTGTTACGTACCTGGAAGAATCCCGTGGCGTCGGGCAGATTGTTGAGGTGCAGGCGATAGGCCCCGGTCCACTGCGTCTCCAGCGAAGAGCGCGGAGGCGGCAGCAGGGATGAATTCGAGCCGGTACTGGTCACTCCCAGCTTCGAGTCCAGAACGTAAATCGTGGTGTCTTCAAAGATCGGAGCGATGGAAAAGTTCGACTGGAAGCTGATTTTCGGAGTGATTCTCAGCCCTTCCGTGCCTCCGACTTCAAGCATTTCCCTTTGCGCGGCATCATCTTCTCCCGCGGCGTCGGCAGCCTGCGCGAAGGCGGTGAGCGCCTGCGTGTCATGATGCTGCTGCCGGTACACGTTGGCCTTGGCCAGAAGATAATCGTAAGACTGCTCTTCGTCATTGCTCTGGTTGGCGCGGTCGATCTGGATGAGCTGGGCTTCGGCCCGCGGGGTGTCACCGCGTGCCAGGTAACTGTTGGCCAGACCGATTCGCACCGAGTTCTCCGGCGCACCCGCCGCCAGCGCGCGTTCAAAAAAGGATTGCGCCAGTTCGAATTCATGCATGGCCAGAAATACATCGGCGGCCTGCAGCCATTGCCTGCCCGAAGGCGGGGGCGCCTGCCCTCCCCGAACTTCCATCAGACCCAACGCCACCTGCCGCTGCGCGTCATCCCACTCGCCGTCCTGGGCCATGAGCTTCCCGATGGCCAGGCGCACGCTCAGTCGGTCGCTTCCCGGCGCCACCAGCGCCTTTTCGAAACGCTGCATGGCGCTGTCACGCTCGCCGATAATACTCAGGGCCTCGCCCGTTGAAACAAACACATCGCTTTGCCCGCCTTGCTCCGCCATTCCCACGTATCGCAGCGTCTGCTCCCGGTCGCCCAGGTGAGCGTAGGAGCGCGCCAGCAGGGCGTAAGTCGCGCTGTTGCCGGGGGCAAGCTTCTCCGCCACCTGCAGTTCATCGATAGCTTCCTGGTAGCGATGCAGACCGAACAGGCTGTCGGCCAGCGCCAGGTGGAGTCCGGTCTGGTTGGGCGCAAGCTTCAACGCGGTCCGGTATTCGTTCACCGCGTGGGTCAGCAATCCCAGGTCACCATAGGCTGTCGCCCGAATCAGGTGGATGGGCAGCGAATCTCCCATCTGGTCCTGCGCCAGTTGCGCCTGCCGCAGCGCCACCTGGGAATGATGCAGATCGAGGCTGGCGTAGGCCAGGCCCATGTGGGCCTCGCCGTTCTTCGCGTCCAGCCGGAGAGCGGACTCGAAATCCGCCGCCGCCGCCGTGGGCTGGTGAAGATCTTTCAGCACATATCCGCGGTTTACATAAGCTGTAACCACGGTGGGATCCAGGTCGAGCACGCGCGTGAAATCTTTCTGTGCCTGCTCCAGTTCTCCCGAATGCTTGTGCACATAACCTGCCAGCAGCGGAATATCTGGCTCTTTGGGAAGCGAGTCGCGGTAGCGGGAAACGAGTTCCCCGAGTTCGTCATAGAGTTCCAGGTGAAGCAGGTCGTAACCCAGATACACAATGACGTCGCGGTCCGCGGGAAGTTTCTTGATGGCCTCGCGCCCCACTTCGGCCGACTGCTTATAATCGCCCACCCAGCGCAAGTAGCGTTCCTTCTCCCGCATGACCTGGGCATCCTGCTGCATTTCGCCTGACGCGCGATCCAGCCACTGCGCCGCCACCGGATACTGATGGGCTTCAATGGCCGCATTCATGCCCCCGGCAACGATCAGGGGATTGCGGGGAGCCAGTTCGAAAGCCTTGCGGTAATTGGCTTCGGCCTTGGAAAAATTCCGCCGCGAAGTGTACATGTCGCCCAACGCCAGGAAGGGAACATACAGGTGCGGATAAGCGGCGGCGAGGCGCTGAAAATACTTCTCCGCTTCCTGATCGTGCCCGGCTTCACGCGACACATAACCCAGGGAAGTGAGCGCGAAGCGATTTACCGGATCGCCCGCCAGGATTTTCCGATAGGCCGCGATGGCCTCGTCACGTCGTCCGAGTTTGGCGAGAATATCGCCGTCGAGCTGCAGAGTGTTGGGGTCCTTGCCGTCGATGGCCAGAGCTTCATCAACGTCCTGTCCCGCGCCCTTTAGGTCTCCTGCATTCATCCGGATCAGGGCGCGGAGGCGCAGGAATTCCGGCCGGCCCGGCCCCTGCTCATTCATCGCGCCGATTTCGGACTGGGCGATTTCAAGGTGCCGGTGCGATGCCGCGTCGTCATGCATGCTCTTGTAGATTTCCACCAGATTCATATGCAGCTGAATGCCATAACGCGGCCCCTCCGCAGGCGCTTGCGGCAAACGATCCAGCGCGGCACTGTATTCGCGCGCGGCGTCGGGCAGGTTCTCGCGCAGGCGCGCCATTTGTCCGCGGATGGCGTGCACCCGGTAGTTGTCCGGTTCAACCGCGGCGGCGCGATTGAGATACTTCTCGCCAGCATCCAGCCCGCCCAGGGTGATTGCGGCCTGCGACGCGGAGAGTTGCAACGCCAGATTTTTCGGGGCAGAGTCGGCGGCCTGGGCGTAGAGCTTCGCCGCCTCATCTTTTTTGCCGAAGAGCTGGTAGGTGTAAGCGAGTTCGGCTTTCAGTCCGGGACTTCTGCCCGCAATCGGCTTAAGCGCTGCGATGGCGGCCGGATAATTTCCCGTCTCCCGGTAGTAGCCTGCCAGTGACCGCTGCACCTCAGGATCGTTCGGTGCCCGCTGCTTCGCCAGTTCAAGGTAGTGCAGTGCCTGATCGGGCTGGTTCAGGTGCCGGTAACACATCGCAATCAGCAATTCCAGCCGGGCCGTGGGCTGCCCCTGTTCGGCGCGGCGCAGGTTGCCCAGGGCCTCCTGATATTGGCCCGACTGCATCAGTAACTCGCCCAGGATTACCAGGTCGCCGGTGCGTTTGGGATCGGCGGCCAGCACCTCAGTCAAAATGCGCTTCGCTTCGTCGAACCGCCCGGCGTGGCCGTACACCTGCGCCAGTCCTGACTTCCCGTCGAGCGAAGACGGATTCAGGCTCAGGCCGTGGTTGTAGGAATCTATGGAAAGGTCGGTTTTGCCCGCCAGCCGCGCCGCATACCCCAGCAGAAACCACAACTGGGGATCGTTGGGCGCCCCCTGCGCGGCGCGTTGCGCGTAATCCAGCGCGGCCGCATACTTGCCATCCTTCAGCGCCATTTCGGCCGCCCGGGCGAGCCGGGCGTTCTGGATGTTTGATCCCCATCCCATTGATTTCTGAGGAGATGCAGGTTGAGCCTTCTCGCTTTTCTTTTCGCTTTTCTGGGCCGGCGAGGAAGGCGGGGAATCGGGAGACACCTTGTACGTCTGCGCCCGCAGCGACAATGCAAAGGCGAGCACGAGCCAGCAACAAGACAGCCTTTTCAGGCAACCCATCCGCGAACTCAAAATGCCCCCACTCCGGTCATTGATTTACGACGCGCATTTGATTCCGCGCAGGGCTTAAGTGTTGGCTGACCCTTTCACCTATTTGTCATAGCTTTGGCGTCCTTTAAGCAACCCCATCCCCCGCAGAGGAATCGAACCGCCGTTCGGGAGGAAAACTGTGCCAAGGGCTGAGACCGGCGCTCCGCGGCCGATACCGACCACCCTCATTTTTCTGGTGGCCTTTGCTGTTCACGCCCCCCTTCTCCTGATGAAGCTGCCGTTGAAGTCGTACGACGCCAACTTCCACATTTTCTTCGCTTCGCATTACGTGCATCACTGGTTCGATCCCTGGAACTCCAAGTGGTATGCCGGGTTCTCCCAGACCACGTATCCGCCGCTGGCCCAGCAATGGCTGGCCCTGGTTTCCTACGTCACCGGTCTCGACATGGCGTACATGGTGGTGCAGTTTGTCGCCATCTTGCTTTTGACCCTGGGCGTTTACCGCTTTGCGCGGCTCTGGGTTGACCCGCGAGCGGCTTCGCTGGCCGCGCTGGCCAGTGTTTTCCTCGGTGCGGAATCTTTTCTGGTCTATTCCGCGGGCCAGTTGTCCACCACTTTCGCGGCGCCGCTATACCTGAACGCGATGCCGTATCTGTACCAGTGGGCGCGCCGCGGTGGTTGGCGCTCCTTCGTGAAAGGCGCGACCCTGGCGATCGCCGCCGCCGCCGCCCATCACGCCACCCTGATCTTTGGATCTTTGCTCTTCGCCCTCCCGGTATTGGGATTGGCGGCGCGCGACCGGGAGGAAGGCGAACCTGTTTCCAGATCAGGGTTCATCTTCCGCACGGTGGCTGCAGTGCTGTTTGTCGGCGTGGGAATTGGGATCGTTCTGCTGCCCTTCTGGATCGCGCTGCTCAAGTATCCCGTCACCCAAGTCCCCATCCCGCATGCCAGCCGGGCCAATTACATTCTGAATCCGGAGTGGGGAATTAACTATTTCGTTGTTCCCTACGGTGCATTGATTCTGGCGTTGCCGTTCATCGTGCTGCGCGGTTCCTCAACTCCCCGGCTGCGCCCGCTGCTGCTGGGCTTTTGGCTGGCCTTCCTGCTGGGACTGGGCGGGACAACGCCGGTCGGCAGGGTACTGCTGGGCCGCGCTTTTGAAGTAATCACCATGGAGCGCTTCAGCTACTGGGCGACCTTGCTGGCCTTGCCGTTTGTCGGACTTCTGATCAAGGAATTGATCGACCGTTTTCACATGAAGGCCATCGTGGGATTGTCCCTGGCGGCGGTGGCCAGTTGTGCCCTGGCCGTATCGTGGTCAAGCTACAAACCCGCGGAGGCCGCCGATCTCAAAGTGGACAGCGTGGCCGCCTGGCTCAATCGCGACGGGCATGACCGGTACCGCTACATCGCTCTCGGATTCGGCAACAAGATCGCGCGCCTCGCGGTATTGACCGATGCCAGCAGCGTGGATGGTGAATGGAACTCCGGCCGCATGCTGCCGGAACTGACCGAGCACGGCGCCGGTTCCCTGACGGCCTCCAAATATTTCGGCAAGTCGGGTCTTGATGCGCTCACCGCAATCCTTCATCACGCCGACCGCTACGGCCTGAAATGGGTCTTTGTCCGCGATCCGTATTACGAGCCGCTCATGGTCTTCGCGGGCTGGCGCCGAGTGGACAACCTCGAGGACCGGACCATTTACGTCTGGAGCAAAGATGGCGTTCCGCCCGCCACTCCGCTCAACGCGCCTCAAATGCCGCCCCGGTGGCAAGGCCTGATGTGGGGCATTCTCCCCATCGGCAGCAGCATTCTGGCCATGCTCTTCCTGCTGATTCCGGAAAAGCGAAAACGATACCAGCCGCAAGCCGAGGCGGAGGCCGTCCGCCAGCCCGCGGGTTCTGAGGACCTGGTGCTGGGGAGGATACACTCTTGACCCGGGGATGGCTTTTAGCTCTGACCATCGTGCTCGTCACCGCGGTCCTGATTACCGTGGGTACGTTGTGGCCGGTCCAGACCGCGATTGCGATGGCCGCTCCGCGCGCGAAGGCTGACACATCATCTCCGCAGGGCGCGGCCCAGGACCTGCTGCAACAGATTCGCCGCAGAAACTGGAATGCGGCGTATGCCGCGCTGGCCAACAAGTCCGAGTTCCCCGAAACCGACTTCATCCGCGATCTCACCGGCAGCTATACCAGTCTGCGCAGCTACGCCAGCCTGGAAGGCTTTGACCTGAGTCCGCTGCACGCCTCCGCCGACGAAGCTAAATTTCGCGCCAGCCTGAACTGGTCAAGCGTGGTCGGAACTTTTCAGGATGTGCGCGAGTTGCGTGTCGTTAAAGACGGCGACCGCTGGCAGGTGGTCTGGCCCATCAACCGCGAGCCCAGAATTCCACCCCAGGTGATTCCGGTGAATTATTTGCGCTGGGATGTGATCTATCGCGGCGCCGAGGATGATTGGGGCGCTCAGGATGTGGAATCGCCGCACGTTCGGATCGTCGCCATGCACCCCGTGGACCGCGGCGGCGGCACCATCATACTGGGTGAGTTGCTGAACGAAGACGTCGTGCCCGCGTTTGTGACCGTCAAGGCGACGCTGCTGGCCAAGGATGGCTCCGCCCTGGCCACCGAAGACAGCTTTGAGAATATTTCTCATGTGCTTCTTCCCAAGCAGGTCACGCCCTTCCGCATCGATTTTCGAAACGTCCGCCTCTCGCAGGTGGATAACGTCCGCATCGAGCCTTCTTCGACCCTGGTGGCGGCTTCGGCTGACCCTGTGATCGGGATCGAAGCGCAGAAGCTGAATCCCGCGCCCACCCCTTCTCTCAGCGGCCAACTGGTCAATCAGAGCGGGCAGGTGGTGAACATCACCCACGTCCTGGGCACGTTCTACGACAACCGCGGCCAGATTATCTGGGTTTCGGACGAATATGCCAACCGGGCGTTGCTGCCGCAGACCCCGCTCGCCTTTTCGCTACCTTATCCCGCGGACCTGGCGGACAAGATCAACAACTACCGGGTGGTGACCAGCACCTTCAGCGTGGGCCGCTTCCAATGAAACCCAGACTGAGGTTCGCGGTCCCGGGCGCGATGCTGATGTGCGTAATCGTGGCGGGCGGGTTCTATCTGGCCGCGGCCGCCGGCGATGAAGGCCTGCAACTTCCCAAGGTGGTTGAGGCGGGAAGCAGCTTCTCGATTCCCACGCGCGCCGCCGGAAAAGCCGTCTTGTACCTCGTGAGTCCGGCCCAGGTGTTGCGGCGCAATGTGGAGCCGGGAGAGGCGGTCGTCATTGCCCCCGGAGAACTGCACAATGCGGGACACTATGTCGTTCTCCTGGCGGGCCAGGGGACAACCGACAAGGCGGAGTTCGATGTGGTGGCTGCGCGTGAACCCGCCTCGGTGAATTTTCTGGCGAAACCCTCGCGCCTGCCGGTCAGCCGGCCAGACGGAATCAGCGGCGTGGCTTACGTGTTTGACGTTTTCCGGAACCTGGTCCGGGACCCGACGCCGGTGTCGTTTCAACTCTCGGATAGCGCAGGCGGCACCCAGACCCGGAGCGTCGCCACTCACGATGGAGTGGCCTGGGCGAAGATGAACTCCGCTGCCAAGGCCGGAGCGGCGCAGTTCCAGGTCAAAGCGGGGAGCGTCTCGGACATGCGAGTGATAGAGCAGGTCCCGGGTGATCCCTGCAATCTGAGAATGAGCGCCCAGCGCTCAGGCCAGCGCATGCTCCTCGAAACTGCGCCGGTGCGCGATTGCAGTGGCAACGCGGTATCGGATGGCACCATCATAAGCTTCACTCAGACTTACGACGGGCGCAGCGAAGCCACCGTGGACGTGCCCCTCAAGCGTGACGTGGCCCGCACCGAAATGCCGGCCCGCGATGGGGCCGTGATCTCAGTCGCGACCGGAGTGGTCATGGGGAACGAAATCCGGGTGGGAGGGCAGCGATGAGACTCTCGCACACCCCCGTAAGCCAGCCCGCGAAAGCGTTGCGGCTGGCCTGTGCAATGCTTGCCGGGTTGCTGCTCTCGGGCTTTGCCCAACCCGCGGTCCAGGTGGAGGCCGATGCGGTCGGCCCGCGCGCGCTCGAAGAGCAGACCAAAACCGCGGTGGTTCGGGATTACCTGCAGGCGTGGAAGAGTATGAGCGAAGCGCTGCAGCAGAACCGGGTCGATGTGCTGGACACATCCTACCTGGGACTGGCGAAAGAAAAACTGGCGGAGGCGGTGCGGGAGCAGCAGGAGCTGGGCATCAAAACCAGCTATCGCGACCTTTCGCACCATCTCAAAATCGTCTTCTACTCGCCCGAGGGTTTGTCGGTGCAGTTGGTGGATACGGTGGAATACGACATGCAGATTGTGGACCACGAGCAGGTGCTCGCCCCGCAGCATGTTCGCGCGCGCTACATCGCAGTTCTGACTCCAACCGAGGTGCGTTGGAAAGTACGCGTCTTCCAGGCCCAGCCTGAATGATGCTGGCAGGACCGGAGCGAGCAGGCTTCCGGAGCAGGGAAAAACGAACCCAAGGAGTTGTCCATGATCTCGGTGGTCGTGCCGGTTTACAACGAAGAGGAAATCGTTCCTCTGCTCCACGATGCCGTGGTGCGCGCCATGAGCAAACTGCGCGATACCTGGGAAGTGGTTTATGTAAACGACGGCTCAGCCGACTCGACCCTGCAATTGTTGCGCGCCCTGCAACTGAACGACCCCAACGTGGTGGTGGTGGACCTTTCGCGCAACTGGGGACACATGGGCGCGATCTCCGCCGGGCTGCAGACTGCCCGCGGCAATGCCGTGGTGCTGATGGATGGCGACCTGCAGGACCCTCCCGAGGTCGTTCCTGAACTGGTGGAAGCATGGCGGCGCGGGGCGCAGGTGGTGACCGCAGTGCGGCGCAGCCGGCAGGAGCGCCGCAAGGCCCTGGCCCTGCTCTTCCCTCTGTTCTATCGCGTGCTGGGCGCGCTGGCGGATTTCCCCATTCCCCTGAACGCGGGTATTTTTGGTTTGCTGGACCGGCAGGCCGTGGACTCGATCAATGCCCTCTCGGAAGGGAACCGCTATCTGCCCGGCCTGCGCGCCTGGGTGGGATACCGCACCGCGATCGTGTATTACGACCGCAACGACCGCATCGGCGGGGAAGGCAAGCTCTCCTTCATCAGCCGCATAAAGTATGCGATGGATGCGATCACCAGCTTCAGCTATAAGCCCCTGCGCTTCAGCTTCGTGCTGTCGGGCCTCTCCCTGTTTGCCTCCTTTGTCCTGATGATCGCAGCCCTGCTCTCCGCCGGCCCGCTCAATCCGGTCGTGTACGGCATGACTGCCTCCGTCTTCTTTGTGGGCAGCCTGGTGCTTCTGTCCGCGGGCATTATGGGCGAGTACATCGGCCGGGTCTATGACGAAGTAAGGCACCGTCCCCTTTCCATCATTTCCCAGGTGTACGCCGCCGGGGAAGCCGCCTACCGCGCCCAACCGGCACGGCCGATGGCGGTGAAGTCGAACGGTCAGAACGGCGATCTGGAAAGAATCTCTCCCGCCGTCTGAGCATCGAACTGGGATTTCGGTTTCACGAATGCAACCAAAATTCATAAACCACGAAGGACACGAAGTACCACGAAGATTTTGGTCTCAAGGTTTTCCTTCGTGTACCTTCGTGTCCTTGGTGGTTAACGGTTTCGGAGACTGACCACTACGCGTCAGGTTCTTGCCGGAGTTTGATTTTAGTTGCTGCCGGGTGCGCACTTCCGCAGCCCGCGTTCAATCGCCGTGCCCTCTTCATAGTCATTCCAGGTGGCAATCAGCAGGAAGGGCTGGGGAGTGTATTCATGGGAGATCTTCAGCGTGTCGGCGAAAGTCTGCCCGCAGCGCTGGGAGATGTGGCGATTCAGGCTCCAGGACGCCTTGCTGTCATCGAAGCCCGCCCAGGCCGCGCCGATGGCGATCTTGTCGGGGTACTTCGACTGCATCGTCTGATAAAACCGGTGCAGATAATCTTCTCCCCAGTGGCTTCCATCGGCCGCAAAACCTTTCATCCCCGGATTTACCCAGGCATAAAAACCGTCGAACGCCTTGGCGTACGGCGTGGAACGGTACTCGTAAATGAGCAGAGGCGGAGGGTCCCAGTGGTCCGTTTCCGAGCGCACGCGGTTCCAGTCAGTTTGCGCGCTTTTGGGGAAGATGAAGATCACCGGCCTTCCGTTGTAGGTAAGATACGCCTCGCGGCCGGGCGCGCCGGGCGCCAGATAAGTCCGGTGGAACTTGTCAAAGGCAGCCAGGGTATCGTCGGTTGCCTGACCGTTTTTGGTCTGGGTTTCGTCGTACATCATGGCGACCTTGAACTGCTTTTCCGGAGCAATCGACTGGATCAGGGCGTAGCTGCGGTCCAGAAAGGGCTCGCGGTCGCCATACCAATCCACCACGAAGCCCGAGATTCCCATGGACTTGGCCTGGTCCATCTGTTTGCGCAGGACCACCGGGTCCTGGGAGGAATAGCCCACGGAAATATGGCTGGGATGCCCAAACCAGGGCTCATACACGGCCAGGACCTTCCGCTCCGCTGCCATCGATGATACGTTCTGGACCAGGTCCCGGTGCAGCCCCGGCTGGGTGCAGCCCTGGAGCAGCAGCAGCAGGAGCGCGTACCAGAGCCTAAGTGGGTGCTTTGCCATCAGATGGATTACCCATCCTTAGAAGGTATTGCCGGTATTCAGGTTGTGTGGCGGGGGCTGCAATTTGCCGGTTGCACGAAGCAGCTTGGCTCGGGTTTTCCGCATCTGAAAGGCCGCGCGGGACAGGTTGCTCCCGGTTGTCCTGCGCCAAGGCAACGAACGAAGCTGCTGCAAGGTAGTCTCCCCCAGTCAGGTGGTCGGAGCCCCAGTGAACAATGGTTTGAACTCCAGTCCGGACGGTGAATCCAAGTCACTCCGGGCCAAGGTACTTTCGGGAAGTTTCATGCTGCTTGCCGGCTCCGGCTCGGTGACGGCAATCAACTTCCTCTACAACATCGCAGTAGCGAGGTCACTGGGGCCGAGCGGATTCGGTCATGTCAGCGCCGTCTGCACCCTGCTGGTCCTGATCTCGGCGGTCACACTTTCTTTTCAGATCGTCTCCGCCAAGATCGTAGCCCAGCAGGAATCGTTGCCCGCCAAGCGGACCGCCTATCGCGGCCTGCACTGGCGCTCCTGGGTCTGCGGCATTCTTGCCGGATTGTTTCTGCTGGTGTTCCGCAACCTGATTGCGAACTACCTGAACCTGCCCGGTCCCGTTCCCGTGAGCCTGATGGCGGTCGGCGCGGCTTTCTATGTTCCCCTGGGAAGCCGGCGCGGCTACCTGCAGGGCGTCTGCAGCTTCCGCCACCTCGCGCTGAACGTCGTGGCCGAGGGCATTGTGCGGCTGGGCGGATCTCTGCTCGCCATCACCATGGGTTACGGTGTCACCGGTGTGATCGGCGCCAACGTGGCTGCGGTCGTGATGGCTTATCTGCTGGCCATTCCCACGCCATGGACCAAAGTCGCCTACCATCCCGAACCCATTTCTGTGGCCTTCCGCGAGGGCTTGCAGGCCATTACTTTCTTTGTCGGCGCCGTCATCATCAACAATTTCGACATCGTACTGGTGAAGCATTTCTTTGCCCCGGCCGAGGCCGGACTTTACGCCGCGGTGGCCCTGGTCGGACGCGTCATCTACGTGCTCTCCTGGTCGGTGGTGAGCGGTATGTTTCCCATTGCCGCCGGCGCCCGCAGCCCCAAGCGGGACCACGGCGTGCTGGCCACGTCGCTCCTGCTGGTCCTCGGTATTGGACTTGCGATCACCCTGGGACTCTGGCTGGCTCCGGCCTGGATCTGGACCACGCTGTTTGGTGTCCGCTTCGGAATGGCCGGCGACCTCCCCTATCTGCTGACCCTCTACGCCGCCACCACCAGCGTCTATTCCCTCAGCGTCGTGTTCATCGCCTACGAGATGTCGCACAAGATCGCCAACACCGCGCTGTTGCAACTGGCTTTCAGCGGCGTGCTGATCGCAAGCATCTACAGGTATCATGCCTCGCTCGAGCAGGTGATCCGCGTGCAACTGGCCATGATGATGGTGCTGCTGGTGGTGGTGGCTGTTCCCTTCGTCTTCAACCTGCTCGCGGGTACAGACGCGGCGCAGGGCAATCTTGGCGCTGAAGAGATACGAACCATTCGCCGGGTCTCGGAGCACGAAGTGATGGCCGAGTTTCTCAAGACTGACTTTCACAAACCTGAATTCAGCAAGTATCAGGAGAGTCTGGGCGGAATCGTGACCACGCCCAACCTCAACGATGTGGTGGAAAATGCGGTGCGGCGCGCCCTTCTCTTCGTGCGCCACGGCGCTTTGTGGAGAGAACTTCCAGCCGGGACGCAGTGGTTCGAAGTGGAGATTGAAAGGGCGGAACTGGAGCGAATCCGCGTCTTCCCCCGCGCCCAGTGGCGCCGCCTGGCCCGGGGGAATTACGGCCTGACCGAAGTCTCGCAGCGCATCTCTTCCGGCGAGTGCGATGGTTTTGCCGACGAGGCCTTCCTGGTGAAAATTCAGCAGCTGCGCGATCGCCTGGATCAGGGCTGGCAGGCTGGCGCCATCCTTCTGATCGGCCTCGACCAGCGTGGCACGCTTACGCTCCTGGATGGCAACCACCGCATGGTGGCGGCCCTGCTCGCGTCACCCCAGGACCTCACCCGCTTCCGCTTCTTCTGCGGCCTCTCTCCGCGCATGAATGAATGTTGCTGGTATGAGACCAGCGTCACCACTCTGGCGCGCTACGGCACCAATCTGGTCAGATACCTGATCCACGATCCTAAAGAAGAACTGGAACGCCTGCTGCAGGGTTTCGACTGAAGGGAAAGCAGAAATCCTTTTACCACACCCCTTTGTCATTTCCCGTCAGGCGATAGGCAAGGAAGGCGGAAATCGCCAGCGGCGGTAAAAGAGGCAATCGGTACAGCGCGCGGAAATCGGCATGGCGTCCGGCGTTCAGTAATTGCGAGCCATAGAGGCCCGCCGCCGGTCCTTTGGAAACCCGTAGGAATTTGCCGCCCAGGTGTACCTGCAGGCTGCGGGACGGCACCACCGCCAGGACCTCGCGCGGTATCTCGATCTCACCGCCATAGGAATTCACGTACTCCGCAATCAGGTGCAGGAAGGTAGCCACGCCCGGCCAGATGCCGCCCACTTCGGCCGCCCGGCGAAGCTCTTCGAAGTCAATGGCGCGGTCATTGAGCAGGGCGGCAAAATCCGCCATATCGCACAGCCTGAAATAAAGATGGCGATACATCCGCTGCAAGGTCGAGATGATGACGCGCTCTTCGGGCGCGGGCACGCGGAAGTTATGCCCGCCCACGCTCCGGTTGACGCTGCGCTCCAGCACCCGGCGCGCTAAAGCCTTCTGTTCCCCGGTCTGTCCCAGATAGCGCACGTGGATTTCGACCAGCTCGGGCAAATCGGGCAGCTTGAAATTCCACTTGTTGGCCAGCCGGTCTCCCCAGCTGCGTGCTTCCTGCGCGGCGTGAAACTCTTGCTCCATGACCCGCAGCACCGTGCTCTCGTCGCCATCGGTATAGAGATCAAGGTCCGAGCCCAGGTCCGGCCAGTGGTCGAGCGACTTGATCACGGCCACCTGCGCCCCCGCCGCCTCCAGGGCGCCACAGATGGGGACAAGATTCTCCACCGCATGGGCGATCCGGTCACTCTCATGGGCCAGGGTGCTTTCGCACCAGGTCCGAATCCGCTCATGGCCCGGAAATGCGGCTGCCGACTTTCCCAGCGCCTCCAGGGCCCGCACCGTCACGTGATGAGCGTCGGCAAGACACAGAAAGTCCGCCAGTTCCGCCGCCGTCAGCTCCGAAACCCGTTGCAGCAGGGGATAGACGTTGGCCGCATTCTCCGTCTCTGGCGGAGGGGAATCCTCCCCCCCGGGGAACAGCAGCCGGGAGAGGATATCCACGTACTGGGCGGTTCGGGACTTGTCTGAGGGCATGACTTTACGGCAGAATCGACAATCTTTGATGTAGGGAGTAAGGCCCGGGTTGGTTACCCCGCCCGGACGCCGCTCCGGACGGGCAAACCGGCAGCCAACATATTTGCCCGGAGTGTCATCCAAAGGCGATACGAGGGGGAACTGTGGCCGCAAGCGCGATTCTGGTAGTCGGTACCCGGTCATTATTAAGCCCAGAGAGCGACGAATCCTTCTCTGCAGACGGCGCGGAGCCGCCTGCCACTCCCATTGCATCCTTGGAAGTTCTTGGAAAATCCATTGTCGAGCACACCATCGCCCGCCTGCACAGCGCAGGCATCCATGCGGTCTCGGTGGTGCACGAAGTGGGATTCTCCCTGACCGCCGGATGGCGTTTCGTTCCTGAGGTGCTCACGAAGCAGGCTCGCAAGGGTTTCGAGAGAGTCCTCCTGATCAGGCTGGGCGCCTACGCCGAGGTTGACTGTGCCGGCCTCCTCCAGTTTCACAACCAGGCGGGAGCAGGCGTGACCCGGGTGTGCGACGCCTCCGGGCCCCTCGATTTCTGGGTCCTGGACTCCGCTCCCGCGCGGCGCAGCAAGCTGAATCTGGACTCGCAGTGGGAGATCCATCCGCCGTCTGACTATCTCACCCGGGGCTACGTCAATCGCCTGCAGGATGCCCGCGATCTCCGCCGCCTGGTGGCGGACGCTTTCGAGGGACGCTGTGCCATACGGCCGCGCGGACGAGAGATCAAGCCCGGTGTCTGGATCGATGACGGCGCCCGCATTCATCGCTCGGCGCGCCTTGTGGCCCCCGCGTACATCGGTCGTGGCACCAGGGTGCGGGCCGCGGCGCTCATTTCCCGCTTCAGCAATCTGGAACGCCGCTGCCTGGTGGATTACGGCACCGCCATCGAAGACTCTTCGGTCCTGCCCTATACCCACGTGGGCAGGGGATTGGACCTGGCCCACGCCGTGGTGGAAGGAAGCCGGCTGGTGAATCTGTCGCGCAACGTGGCGGTCACGATCCGGGATGCGAACCTCATCGGCTCCACCGCCTCGCGCCGGCATTGGTTTGGATACGGCCGCAAAAAGGCCGCGGTTGCCGCTCCCATCACGGAGGCGTTTGAGATCGATCCTGTTCCTCACGCTGCCCCGCGGCCCCGGACGGTGCTCCGCATGTTGTCCAAAGGCGAAGTATGAAAAATCCGCTCCTGAGATTTATCGGCAGTCCGGTGTGGTTGCGGGCGACTCGCCCGCGGGATAGCTTCCGCGGAATGGCCGCGCGTCTGGTGGCCGCCTGCCTGGTGCTGGCCGTGATGCTCTCCAGCAGCGCGATGGCCCTTCCCGGACCGCAACAGACGACTCCCGATCAGTCGCAGCCGGAAGGAACTCAAACCGCGGCGCCTGCCTCCCAGCCCGCGGAGCCCCTGCCGGACAGCCCCGGCGCCGGACGACCCCAGGACGCTCAAAATACCCCAGCCCAGACTGGCGCGTCACCATCCCTTCCGCAAGAGCAGCCGGGTGCAACCCAGAAACCGGTTGGCACCGCCGCCGCGGAAACCGCGACGACCACCGGCTTTGCAGCCTCCAAGCCCGCAGGTGCGGCCCTGGCTCCCGCGAAACAAAAGCGCACCCGCACCATTCTGATCAGCGTGGGCGCAATCGCCGGGGCAGCTGTCGCTCTGGGTTTGGTGCTGGCGCTTTCAAAAGGCACTCCCAGCAAGCCGCCGGGAAGCCAATAGCCCTGGATCCCGAAGCGCCCTTACAATCAGGCTGACCGTCCTTTATTGACCCGTTCCATGACTGACCCATCCCGAAGCCGGCGGCCCGTGCTGGTGAGTTTCTCGGGAATCGATGGCGCCGGCAAAAGCACGCAGATCGAAAATCTTCAGCATTACCTGAATGCTCGCGGCCTCCAGGTACAGCGCCTTGCCTTCTGGGATGACGTCGCCGTGCTCCGGCGCTTTCGCGAATTTTCGCGCAGCGCTCTGCTCAAGGGAGACGCCGGCCTCGGCTCCCCCGGTAAGCCGGTAAACCGTCGCGATAAAAACGTCCAGACCTGGTACATGAACGCCTTCCGCTACTTCCTTTATTCACTCGACGCTGCCTGGCTTGGCGTGGTGGTGAGAAAAGCCCTTCGCTCCCATTCCGGTGTGGTCATCTTTGACCGCTATCTTTACGATGAACTTGCGAACCTGCCGCTGCGCTCGCGCCTCACCCGCTCCTATGTCCGCCTGCTGCTGAAGTTCGCCCCGCATCCCGACGTGGCCTACCTGCTCGATGCAGACCCGGTCCTGGCCCGTGAACGAAAGCCGGAGTATCCGCTGGAATTCGTTCAAAGCAACCGCGCCGCCTATCTGGCGCTGAGCACACTCTCCGGCAGCATGACAGTGATCGCCCCAGGATCAGCAGATGAGGTCGCAAGCAACGTGATCGGTGGGATGAAGAAGCATCTGTGTGGGTCGGACACTCCTGTCCGACGCAGTTGACCTTGATCTTGATGGCGATGATAGATTCACCACAACTCACGTGGGAACAGCCGCCCCCGGCTGTTCAGTCGAGCGCAGCTCGACCCGGCTTGCGGGAAAAGTTGGCGGAACCTTCGAAGCTGATCTTGATTTTGACTGAGTGTCCGACGCCGCAGCCCTAAACTAGCGGATGGTAACCCTGGCTACGGTCGAAACCTGGCTGGCCGCCGAAGTTGCCATGACTTTTATGTTGTAGGAGCCGGGAGCGATTTCGACCGCAGACTCAGCTCCGCCCGGCACCCCGGCGCAGGAGCTCACCAGCAGAACGCATCCGATCAGGCTGCTGAGAACCAGGCCGCGCAGAATTCGCTTGCGGTCAACCTGGCCCAGCACGAGCACTCCAACCATCCCCAGTCCGAAACCGACGAGGGCACCCCGGCGAGGCGGCCTGGGCGCAGGCTTCGGACGATGGGCCGGGCGGACAACGGAGACTTTGAGAACCGACGTCGCCGCCTTGCCTCCGGGAGTAATCACGGACGGCGAGAAGGCGCAGGACATCGCGGCCGGAAGGCCGGAACAGGAGAGCGCGATGGGGTCCCTCGACCCTGATCGTGCGGTGACTGTGATCCTGGGACTTCCCGATTGTCCATCCATGATGGTCACAGCCGATGGTGAGGCGCTCAGTGAAATAGAAGCGGACGCTGGCGGCGGAGTCACGGGCGGCGGGGACGTGCTTCCCGGATCGCCGGAGGCCGAGGCTGAAGTTCCCCCACACTGTGGGGCGTACGCTACGGGCGCGGAAATCTGATTTTTCAGGCTCGGTTTCCCGATGGCCTGCACAAACAGTTTGTAGTTGCCTGAGGCGAGCGAGTACCCGCACATGTCGAGCGCATACGTGCCCACGCTTTGGTCCACCAGCGGCATCAGGTTCTGGCCATCCGCGCTGACGTAAACCCGATAGTGATCGATGGTGTCTTCACTCCCCGTGATCTTCCACTGCAGCGAGTTGCCGGCCACGGCCGCCGAAACGGCGACACAGTTGTCGATGCCGGATTCGATCTCCGTTCCTTCTTCGTAGTCATTCCAGGTGACCAGCTGCATGGCTGCCAGCTGATTGCCGGAGTTGTAAACGCTGTTGATCTTGGAAAACGTCTGCAGCCAGGTCTGCCCGCAACGCTGGTCCATGATGCGGTTCAGTCCCCACGAAGCCAGCTTGTCGTTGAATCCTTTATAAGACGCGCCCCAGGTTTGCTTGCTCGGGGCCGCCATCCCGGCCTTGTAAAAGCCGGTCAGATAGCTCATTCCAAAATCGCTGCTGCTGGCGATGTCCCAGGAGTAAGCGCCGTCGCTTTCTACATGAGTGAAGCCGCGGCTATGCTGGAAGAGGAACAAAGGATTGCTGGACAGTGCGGCCCGGGCCGCGCTCCAGTCAACCGTGTAATAGAGATCAACGTCGAAGTTGGTGACCACCGGGCGTCCACCCACTCTTAAGTAAGCGGGTGAGGGAAAATACGTCTGCTCGACGTACTGCAAGTCATAGGTCAGGGCCTGCTGCGGATTGCAGCCCGGGCACGAGTTCCAGCGAATGGCGCCGTTGTCCACCATGATCGCGAAAGTGAATCCGGGATGGGTCTCGGCTTCGTGCATCACCAGTTGGGCGGCGCGGTCGATGGCGTTGTTCGGTCCGTACCACACCATGACCACTCCATCGATGCCGCGGCTGATCATGTCCGAGATTTGCCGCTTGACCTGCGCCGGATCGGTCGAACTGTAACCGATGTCTATGTGGCTGGGCTTTCCGAACCAGAGCACCAGGTGGGCGAAGACCTTGGTCTGCGCCCCGGGATAGAGCAGGGAGTGAACGTCAACCTTGCTGACGCTGGCTGCGCCCAGGTTTCCGTTTGATTGCGTGACGAAACCGTCGGCTGCGCTGCTGTTGTTCGCGGTCTGCGCGGCAAGTGTAGTGGTTGGAGTGATCGCCAGGTTGCCAGCATGCCCGGCAAGTGGAAACACCAGGACCGCTGCAATGACGGACAAGCGGATGCGGCGCGTTGCCTTCACAGATAACCCTTAAAGCGGCCGGATTGTTGACCTCAAGGTCGACTGAAAGGAATCTAATCCAGCCTGTGGAGGTTAGGCATGTTACGGAGGGGAGTGGCCTCAAGGGGTGCCCCCACCCTGTCTCTCCGTTTTGTGGAGAGACAGGGTGGGAGACAGCGAGGAATTTATCCAGCTGAGAGAGTGTGGAGACACTCCCTTCGACTTCGCTCAGGGCAAGCCCTGTCCGACGCTGTTGACGTTGTTGCTGTTTTGGATTTTTTTTGACTCTGGAGCGGGACCGTGTTTTAGATTTTTGCGGTCAGTCTGGAAACCATGAACCACGAAGGACACGAAGGTTCACGAAGGAAACCCTCGAACACAAAGCCTTCGTGATCCTTCGTGTCCTTCGTGGTTTATGCCCTTGGCATGTCATACCACAAAACTGTCTCACGACCAGGTTTTTGTGTGCCCTGTTCTTGCCATCAAGAATTCAAAGTTAACGAGGTCGGACAGAAGTGTCCGACCCACACAACCATCCCGTCTAGTCCGGTTGCGCAGTCTCGCCCAGCGCGGGCGGCAGCACCATCAGGTTGGGATGCTCCTGGTCGCGCCAGTAAACATGAAAGCACTCTCCGTGCTGCTGCGGCACCCAGGTGGTGCCGTCCTCGTACACAATCTTTCGCGGGAACAAGGCCCAGCCCAGAATGGCATCGCCCCCCTGCAGGTACGAATCTTTTTCCAGCGTCTGCTCGCCTCCGGCTGCGATCGAACCTGACGCGGGCCAATTGGCGTCAAAGGGACGGTGCAGGTATTGCGGCGCCAGGAAATGCTCGGAGGTCAGGATCCACTCTTTGATCGCTTTTCCACTGGTGTTTTTCACCCGCACCGAATATTTGTCCGGCGTGTTCCAGAATTCTCCCGAGACGAATTGCAGCGGGCATGAACGGGCCGGGGGCTCGTAAATGGTGAAGGTGGTCATCATGCCCGCTTCCATGTGGTCGGCCACATGACAATGGAACATCCACACTCCAGGATTGTCGGCCACCATATCCACCGAGAGCGTAGTGGCCGGGAGCAACTCCACGACGTCCATGTGCCGGAGCGGGTCGCTTACGGTCAATCCATGCCAGTGCGGCGTATGCAGATCTTTCTCATTTCCCATCGTCATCAGATACCAGCGCACCTTCTCACCTTTTTTCATGACTAGTCCCGGCAGGTTTCCGAAGATGTAACCGTTGATGGCATGGAAGAGCCCGGAGTCCTGTCCGCGCAGCTCGTCGAAGATCATGAATGAGGTGACAAATTCCCGGTCCACATCCTTCGGACTGCCGTCGGGTCTGGCCTTTCCTTTGGCCGTGATGATGATCGGTCCCATGAGGCCGGCATTGATTTCGGTGAGCCCCGCCGAATGCGGGTGATACCACCAGACCACGGAGCTGAGCTGTCCCGGCCCCGGCCCGCTGCCCGCGTCAGCCAACCAGTGATAGGTGAAGCGCCCGTTGGGCGGAACCAGTGAACCCCGTCCCGCAGGCACGTAGTACGCGCCTTCGTTGTCCTTGTCGTAGCGCAACCCGTGAGGATGAATCCCGTGAGCACTGCGGCTGCGGTTGAGGAACTCCACCACGATTTCATCGCCCACTTCGCCCCGAATGATGGGCCCCATAATTCCCAGCCACTCGGGTTGCGGTTTGCGGACTTTAAAAGTTCCGTCGGTGTATTCGATGTAGCGGGTCTTCGCCCACTTGGTCTGCTTCGCCCAGGTTTGCGGGATGGGACGCCCCTCCACCAGGTTCAAGCCGCTGGGCGCGTAGTCCCAGGTGACATCTTCCGCCGCAATGTAGTAGTGACGGGTGACAGCCAGAGCTGGGCTGGCCGGGAAGAGAAGGAAAATGGCCAGCGACCACCAGAGCGCAATCCTCATGCCCCCATTATCCCTGAATTACCCCTCGCGGCGGCACTGAAACCAGAGTAGTGAACTCAGTCTAATGAACTCAGGGCAGGTGGTCCATATAACACGGCATGGTGTTGGGCTGCGCCGGCGGCGTGGGCGGCGTCATCCAGGGCGCATTCACAAAATCAAAGAACTCGCTCATGTTGAACTGGGCCTTGTCGCGCTCCGTGAGCGGATCCAGGCCGAAGCGGGTTTCGATCAACTTCAGGATCGCGGTGTAGTCGGCGGGGGTGTGGGAAACGTAGTTCTTCTTCGAGAACGGCGAAACCACGATCAAGGGTACGCGATACCCCGTGTACACGAAATCGCAAGTGGGACCGGTCATCGTGGTGCAGATGTCGCCCGGCAGCAGGTCAATGCTGGTGCTGGGTTTGATTCCATCCGGACTGGGCATCGAGACCGGAGGCACATGGTCATAAAACCCGCCGCCTTCATCCCAGGTAAGAATGAACACCGAATCTTTCCAGTAGGGGCTCTTCATCAACGCATTGATCAGCGTGGCCACGTAGGCGGATCCCTCCTGCACCTTGCCCGATGGCGCGTTGGGATCTACCCCGGCGTGCTCGTCCAGCCCCGCCGCAAATCCCGGATCAATCTCCACCACGGACGGCAGTTTCCCGGTAGTCAGGTCGGTCAGGAATTGCGACGCGGGGGCAAAGTGATCGAGATGGCTGGCAGCAAAGGTGTACATCCCCAGCTCCGTCCCATTTCCCAGGGGCATGTTCTGGTCATCGGTGACATAAACCCGCCACGATACGGATTTATCGTTCAGCGCCTCGAAAATCGTCTTGTTGGTCAGGTGAGTGTTGGCTGGGAGTGGATAAGCCCGCCCGGCCGACGTTGCCGCCATCAGGTACATCCGGTTGGGCTGGGTCCGGGTCATGGCCGGAGAGAACCAGCGGTCCGAGGTGCCAAAATTCGACGCCATGAAATAGTAATAAGGAAGGTCGGTCGCATCGTAGTAGCCCATCGCCCGGATCCCATTGATGTCGTTGAATACCGGATTGCCCGTTCGCGCATCGTGCCCCGCAGTGCGCACCCATCCATCCATGGTCGCAGTCCCGGAGAGAGGGGCGTTCATGTTCCAGTCCACGTGCGACTCATTCCAGGAAGGACTGGGGTTCTCCACGCATTGCGACAACATGTGAAACGAACCCACCGCCGGACTGTTGGCGCTGGTCACGCAATCGTTGGGAGGAAAAGGCTCGGACAGACTGGGATCGCAACCCGGGCTGGTGGCGGCGGGCTGAGACGGGTTTTTGAACTGGGGCAGGCCGTCAAAGTCGCCCGGAATACCATTGGCCGCCCGGTAATCTTGCATGGCGCCGAAGTAGTGGTCCAGGCCCCGGTTTTCCTGCATCATGAAAATAATGTGATTGATCGACTGCATGGTGGCAACAAAGGTTGCCGTCGCCGTCTCCGCCGACGTCAGCGTGACCGTGCATCCCGCCGTGCCGGTGCACGCCCCGCTCCAGCCGTCGAAGGTAAAGCTGGTGCCGGGGGTGGCCGTGAGTGTGACTTGCGTCCCCGAAGCGAAGTTCGCGGTGCAGGTGCTGGGGCAATTGATGCCGGCGGGAGTGCTGGTTATCGTTCCCGATCCCGAACCCGCCGACGTGACCGTCAATGCCACGTTCGAGCCTCCACCGGGACCCGGTCCACCGCCACTCACCAGTCCCCTGCAGCCCGCCAGGAAAATAATTCCCAGCACCAGCCCTGCCCCCGGGAGCACTCTACGCGAAGCAGCCATGGACTTACCCCTCCAAAACTGCGCTTTGGATGAGGAATCATGCAGATAGGTTGTAGGGATGAAAGTGTATCTTTACCCCAGGCTGGCCGGATCCGGCCTTGGCCGCCCCTTCCGGCGGGGATCCAGAACTTCTCCTCGTGCTTTCAGGTACTTAAAGGCTGTCCCCGGAACTCTGGCTCCGGTTATGCTGGCTGCTGGATGGGCATCGCAAAGCCGTAAAAGCTATCCACTGCCTCGGACACTGTGGCAAAGGTTTCAAACAAACGATCGACTCGCGTCAACTCCAGAATTACAGCGGAGGCGGGAGATATGGCGGCGAGTTTCAAGTCCCCATTCTGCTTCATGGCCTGTTCCATGCAATGCAGCAACATATCCACGCCGGCACTGTCGATTTCCGTGACCCGGGAAAAATCAAACACCACGCAAGGCCGGTCGCCGGTGAGCAGCGGGGTCACGTCGCGAAGGAAGTCTCCCACCTGGCCCGACTTCAGTTGCAGGGGCAATTGCTTGACCGCTACCCGCCTTCGAGGTGTCATAGTTTCATCGACCTACTCACAAAATGCGGCCACATCTCGCTCGCCGAAGCTGAGATGCGGATGCGGTTCCAGTTGATGCCCGAAGCCTTGAGGGTAGCGGGGTTTGAGCCCGTTCGCAAGCGACTTTTTTGCCGCGCAATAATAGAGGTGGCTGGCAAACCCGGCATCATCGCTGACCGCCTCCAGGTGGGTGAAGGCTTCGAAGAAAATATCCCGCGTCAGCTTCTCCGCGGCTGTCGTATCTCCGGTAGCTCTCAGGCTCAGGGAGTAAACCGGCGCGGCATGCATCTCAAAGAGAGTGAAAAACGCCAGCCATTCGCCTTGCTTCGCGCTTCCACAAAATTTCGTAGCCATTCTTCTTCTCCCGATCGCCAGCCCAATTTCGAGACTTTCACAGGCTAGCCCGTGTGCGCCCCTTGGTCTATCGGGTCGTATCTGTATTTACGCCTGCGGAAGATCAGTACCCACAGAGCATGAAGCCGTGAGCGGTTGGCCCACCACGCCGCTGCGTACCCTACAGGTTTTTCCGTGATGAAATTACCAACTCGACAGGATTGTGGCGCCGCAACGCGCTGGCTATGCTTGATCCATGCTTCTAGTTTCCACGTGTGATCCCCCCACCAGGCAGGCACCCCTCTTCCTTTGGGAAAAAGGGCGCCTGCCCCTCGCCTTTGCTTGAATCAAAAAAAGCCACGGATGAGCGCGGATTTTCACGGATCAGAAATACAAAAATCCGTGTGCATCCGTGAAAATCCGTGGCCGGTCTTCTCCTGCCTACTTCCCCTGCCGCCTACTTCGGCTGCGGGACGATTCGCAGGTAGGGCTTGGGCGACTTCCAGCCCGCGGGATACTTCTGCTGCGCTTCTTCATTGGAAACCGAGGGCAGGATGATGACTTCATCGCCCGGCTTCCAGTTCACCGGCGTGGCCACTTTGTGCTTGGCCGTGAGTTGCATCGAATCGAGAACGCGCAGTACTTCGTCGAAGTTGCGTCCCGTGCTCATGGGATAGCTGAGCTGCAGCTTGATCTTCTTGTCCGGGCCCACCACAAAAACTGTGCGCACCGTGGCGTTGTCGGCGGCCGTGCGTCCTTCACAGCTTTCGCCGGCGTCGCCAGGCAGCATGCCATACAGCTTGGCGATCTTGAGCTGCGGGTCGCCGATCATCGGGTAATTCACTTTGTGGCCCTGGGTCTCTTCGATGTCCGCCGCCCACTTGCCGTGGTTGCTGACCGGGTCAACGCTGAGTCCGATTATTTTGGTGTTGCGCTTGGCGAATTCCGGTTGCAGCCCGGCCATGTAGCCCAGTTCCGTGGTGCACACCGGGGTAAAGTCTTTGGGGTGCGAAAACAGGATGGCCCAGCCGTCGCCGATCCACTCGTGAAAATGGATCGGGCCCTGCGTGGTCTCGGCGGTAAAGTCGGGCGCGACGTCGTTAATGCGTGGAACGCTGGATACAGCCTGAGTTGCAGGCGGGGTAACGGGTAACGCACTCATGATTGGTTCTCCTCAGTCGTAAATTTTGACCATCCCGGAAGGCCGGATTCCAATCTGCTCTCCCGGGCTTTCATACAACGGGCAGGAATCGAGCAAAAAGAAACCCACCCGATTGGGCCGGGTGGGTGTCGTAAAATCCTGCGGCGCTACCCACACCCCGGCGTCAGGCTACAACAACACGGGACGATGGGCATGAAGCGCTGTCGCATCAGTCGATAGAATACGCGGCTGCCGAAATTCAGTCAAACCACCCCGGGTGCCGGTAGTGGGCCAGTTTGGAATTCTCAGAAGACGGGAGCAAAGAGCACGCGGAGCAGGAACCAAAAACCCTCGTGGATGATACCGTAGATAAACACAATCACTACGAGCAAACCTAAAATTCCCTTTGCCCAAGTAGGGAGTGGATCGACGATTTTATCTATTGCTCTTGAGATCAGCCCCATTAAGCGGCGCTCTTCTTTCTGTGAGGACCACGCTTCGCGGGTTGTGGCGGGTAATTGTCCGCTATCTGGATAATCTCTTCAAGACTCCAAATGTGATCGCTCAGGCCGGGTGCCCCACCCTCGTCTCTCCGTCTTTTGGAGAGACAGGGTGGGAGATTCCGAAATGAGGTTTCAAAGTCTTTTTTGTTCTGGAATTTTGTGCGACTTCCTCTTGCCCTCAAAATCAAAGTCAAAGACGTCGGACAGGAATGTCCAACCCACACTACAATAAGTCGCCATGAGCTCCGAGCTTCGTCGTTTTCCCTTCGTGCAACTCGACGTTTTTTCTTCCCGCCCCTTCGAGGGAAATTCCCTGGCCGTGTTTCGTGACGGCCGCGGCCTCAGCGACCTGCACATGCAGGCCCTGGCCCGCGAGATGAATCTTTCCGAGACCACCTTCGTCCTGCCTCGCGATCCCGCCATCGAACGCGAACGCGGCGTGCGGGTCCGCATCTTTACCGTGCGGGAAGAGTTGCCCTTTGCCGGACATCCCACGCTGGGCACAGCCTTCGCCCTGCGCGCTTCGACCGGGGCCGCCGAAGTTGTCCTCGACCTGAACGCCGGCCGCGTGCCCGTCCGTTTCGAGGAAAGCGCGGGGCAGCCGGTCTTCGGCGAGATGACCCAGGTGGACCCCAAATTCGGGTTGATCCACGATCGCGAAACCGTGGTTCGCGCCACCAGCCTGCGCGACGGCGATATCGACCCTTCACTGCCCATCCAGACCATTTCCACCGGCCTGCCCTTTACCATTGTTCCCCTGCGCGGACTGGATGTGATCCGCCGGCTGCAGGTGGACCTGCTCAGGTCCAGCGAATACCTGCAGCAGACCGAAGGCGGCCAGTTTTTTTATTTTGTGACCCGGGAAACCGTCGATCCCTCCGCCCGCTTGCACGCCCGCATGCTGTTCTACGGCGGCGAAGACCCGGCCACCGGTTCCGCCGCCGGCTGTGCCACGGCCTGGATGGTGGCCCACGGCGTGGCCCAGCCTGACGAACCTGTGCTCATCGAACAGGGAGTCGAAATGCTGCGGCCCAGCCGGATTTTTGTCCGCGCCTCGCGCCGGGATAACAGAGTGGTTAACGTTCGCGTCGGAGGAAATGTTGTGGAAGTCCTGCGCGGAGAAGTTTCTTTCTGAAGCGCCGCGCTGCAATTGCCGCGAAAATATCTACCCATGCACACGCCCGAATCTTTTTCAATGGGGCTAATTTACCATTAGCATCGGCGGCACTTTACAGCCGGCCTTTCTGGCCTTAGGATTTTGTCTCGCTCTGAGTTCTCCATATCAAACAAGAAGTTTTAAGCCTCTGGCGCCTTCATCACGGTCAGGTTGCCACCTCGGAAGCAGGAACATAGCCGGAATGAAGCCGAAACGAACCATCCTTTGCGTTGACGATAATGAGCAGTCCCTTTCCATCCGCAAGGTCATGCTCGAGACCCGCGGCTATCGCGTGATCGCCTGCAGCAGCGGAGAAGAGGCTTTGGAAGTCTTCAAGCAGGGCGGCGTCGATCTCGTCCTCACCGATCTGGTGATGCCCGGGGTGGATGGCGGCAAGCTTATCGACGCCATCAAGACTCTCTCGCCCCAGACTCCCGCCATTCTGCTCTCCGGCAAGGTGCGGATCTACGATCGCGATACCCGGGCCGACGTCTTCCTGCCCAAGGGCATGTATGCGCCATTGGAACTGCTGGAACGCATTCGCCTGCTGCTGGTGCGCAAGCGCGGCCCCAAACGCGCTCAGGCTCAGGGGCAGGCCGCCAGCCGTGCCGGCGCCGCCTGAGTGTGGTCCTCCGGAAAGGCTTCCCATTTACCAGCCGTCCCGATTTCAGCCGTTCTTTGCGCCCTTTGCGGCTTTTCTTCGCGTCCTTTGCGGTTTAAGACTTTGAGTGTTGATAGCAGGACCAAACCCGCCTACCGCAAAGTTAGCAAAGGAGCCGCAAAGGACGCAAAGAAACCCAACTCACCGAATACCTTCGACCACGCAAGGTCCCCCGTAGCACAGCCTTCGTGTAATATCAAT
The DNA here is from genome assembly GCA_963752375.1 of Terriglobia bacterium. Lineage (GTDB taxonomy): Bacteria > Acidobacteriota > Terriglobia > Terriglobales > Acidobacteriaceae > JAIQFF01. The sequence continues at coordinate 159,218 of CAVVYF010000023.1, read as the reverse complement.
CAGTTGGATGCCTGCCTTCATCGAAGCCGTCGAACTTCGCAAGACTTACCGCGTGGGAAAAATTGACGTTCCCGCGCTCCGGGGTATCTCCTTTAGCGTGCAAAAGGGAGAGTTTGTCAGCGTCGTCGGTCCCTCCGGCAGCGGCAAATCCACGCTTTTCTACCTGCTGGGTGGATTGACTCGCGCCGATTCCGGACACGTGGTCATCGACGGCGACGATTTCGCCCAACTCTCCGACGCCGAACGCACCCGGCTGCGCAAGCGCAAAATCGGATTCGTCTTCCAGAAATTCAACCTGCTGCCCACCCTGAGTGCGCAATCGAATATTGACATCGCGGTGGATATTGCCGGCACCAATAGCACTCGCGATGCCGCATACTTCACCAAAATCGTGGGCCTGTTAGGCCTGGAAAAGCGCCTGCCTCACCGCCCTTCCGAACTCTCCGGGGGCGAGCAGCAGCGGGTGGCGCTGGCCCGCGCCCTGGTCAACAAACCGGCCATCGTTTTGGCCGACGAGCCCACCGGCAATCTGGACTCCAAGAACTCCGAGATTGTGCTGGCCATGCTGCGCCACTCCAACCGGGAACTGGGCCAGACCGTGCTCATGATCACTCACAACCCGGAAGCCGCCAGCTACGGCGACCGCATCATTCATATGCGCGACGGCGAGATCGTGGCTCCGGAAAACGACCCGCAGTGGACCGGCCACTCGACGTAGCTCGGAAGACAGGACCGCAGAGAGGAATGGAGTCGCGGACCTGAAATTACTGCCGTGAATGCGCCGCACTGGGCCGCGCCGCGGCGCCAGAATAAAGCCCACGGCGCAAGCCGTGGGTAAATGGTAGAAAGCGAGCGAGCCCCGAAGGCGCGAAAGAAGAAGACGGTTGCCGCAAAATTCTTCCATCCGCGATGCTGCGGCTCCCGTATCAGGATAATCAGTATGGATGACCTGCGAAAACCCATCCTCCCTGGCAAAGGCGCGTCAGACTACGAACGCTACCTCCGCACCGACGAACTCCTGGCGCTGCAGAAAAGCCCGGAAGAATTCCGTCACCCCGATGAAATGACCTTTCTGGTAGTGCACCAGGCGTCAGAGTTGCTGCTGAAAGGTATCGCATGGGAGCTGGAACGCGCCCGGGCCCTGATTGCCGACGGAGACTTCTTCCACTCCGCCCAGCTCCTGCGCCGCGGCAATCACATGCTGGAGTATCCCATCTCCATGCTGCACGAACTGGAGACCATCACTCCTCACGACTACCACCTGATCCGCGCCGGCCTGGGACACGGCAGCGGCCTCGACTCTCCCGGCTTCCTCGGGCTGCTGCACATCGGGCCCCGCCTGGGCGAAGCCTTCAACTCCCAGCTCAGCAAGCTCAACCTCAGCGTCGACGAACTCTATCGCCGCCACGCGGAATTCTTCGGACTGCACGACGTGGCCGAGCGGCTGCTCGATTTTGACGAGCGCGTCCACCTCTTCCGCTTTCACCACCTCAAACTGGCCCAGCGCATCATCGGCGGAGGTGTGGTCGGCACCATGGGCACGCCGGTCGAAGTCCTGCACCAGCGCATGGAGCACCTCTTCTACAAAGAACTATGGGACGTCCGCAACCGCATCACCGCGCAAGCCATGCAGGGACAAATGTAGGCGCGAGCGTCCTCGCTCGTGCAAGGGGGGAAGGGAATCGCGTTGCGCGCGCCGTCATTGCCGCAACCTCGCCACCTGTTTATAATCAAATTCGCCGAGCGGGAGTAGCTCAGTGGTAGAGCGCGACCTTGCCAAGGTCGAAGTCGCGGGTTCGACCCCCGTCTCCCGCTCCAGAATTTCTCAGAAGTCCCGCGACTTTGGAATCGTTGCGACGGGTGGACAATTCCCGGCGAGGGCGCTAAGTTAGGCACGAGGGCGCGGTACCCAAGTGGTAAGGGAGAGGTCTGCAAAACCTTTATACGTCGGTTCGATTCCGACCCGCGCCTCCATCTTTAAGCCTAGTAAAATCAATCACATCACAAAAGTGCAATTGAACCGTGCCAATACTGTGCCAGCTCCCGCACATGGATATGCCGGTTATTTACCCGATCAGCCGTCCATGATCGCATTGGCATCGGGAATCCCTTGAGCTTGTGTAAGAGTCGCCGACAATCCACGGACATGGTTTAACGAGTCAGGGACCTGCGCTCTGTCACAAAATAGTGTGATTTCAATCACCGGCAGCCTGCCCTCCATTTTGGTACTGTCCACCCGTCGAGATTTGCAGGCAAGTTTCGATGCAATTGGCGTCGTACGCTGCGAATCCCAATCTGTCTCGATGGGGAGGCGCAGTACTTCCGAGTCGATGCGGACGCCGACAAAACAGGGTACGCGGTACGGGACAAGGGAGCAGGTTAAGGAAATAACACTGACGGTTTTGTCTGAGACCGCGCTCCGGCACCATGGAGAAAACGGAGGCAACGCAAGATGGCTACTCAGTTCTGCCAGAAATGTAAACAGGCTCATCCGGGGCGCGTCTGCGATTACGACGACAAGGGCGAATGCGCTGAAACCGCTGATGTAGATGACAACCCGAAAGCGTCTGAAGAGGGCTCAGGGGAAAAGAATTCGAACCAACCCACAATAATAAAGAAAGCCCACCGATAGAACCCCGATATTGTCTTCGCCACATGGATGGAGTCTTGAACAACCCTGGACAAGAAGAACAACGATTGCGGGAATTGGCGAACCCCATCCGGCAGGAAACCATTACATAGGAACTGGAAGTCATAATGATTAGTGTCACGAATCCTGAAATACCGCCTACCCATGGCGGATTCTCGGTGGCGGAATGCTAATCGCGAGAATCCCGTTTGTCATTCGCTTAAAATAGACGGTCTGCGGTTGTCCACTTATGTGAGCCGGCACCTGGCCTACTGAATCGGATCGCAGTCATGAACGATGAAAAAGGAGAAAAGCAAATGAAACTCTCGATCAAGGCTTTGGCGATTGCAACAAGTCTGTTGTGGGGCGGCGCGATAATGTGCGTCGGTTTTGCTCACTTGGCAAGCCCTGCTTACGGCTCAAGTTTTCTCGATGGCGTCAGCTCCATATATCCAGGTTTCCACGGGGCCCATAGCCTGACTGATGCTTTAGTGGGAACCGGCTATGGACTTGTCGATGGTGCTGCCGGAGGGTTCTTTTTTGGTTGGCTGTACAACCGTTTTTGCCGTCATCCCGAGCGGCCGACAGCGTGAATGTTGAGAAGTCAAACAGGCAAATCACCTGCGCTACGATGATCGGTGATGGATTGCAGCCCGGTGCGGTGGTGTTAGTGTTAGTTTGCTGCGCCATGGCAGGGTAGCAATGAGAAACATAATCCGGAGTTCGAAGTTGTGCAGGCATCCCGCGACGGGCAGCCAGCAAAAATTTCGTGCTGCGGACCAGATTAAGGACGAGCGGATTTACTTATGATGAAAAACGAAACCCTGCTGCCCGGAGATTACACCTGCGAACTGGGGTAGAGCGCAATCCGGGGATCAATTCCTGGCGGTTTTAGTACGTACTTGAGACACGGGAGTTGGCAACGATCGTCCAGTCAGCATCAGGCGTCGGGAGGTCGAAAAAAGTATCCAGTGCCCTTGCGCCAGGCATCAAAACCCGCTTCAGCGCGCAAACCCAGCCCAAATCTCAGTCATCGTCGGAAGGCATGGGTTCTCCGACGATGTTGTAATAAACCTCTTTCGGCTTCTTCGGCGCAGCGGGCCCGCCTTTTGGTGCGGATTGCGGCTTCGTCGCGGCAGGGCCTGCGACGGGTGCGGCGGGCAGCGGTTTTGCGGCAGTTGACTCCGTCAGCGGCGGCGCCGTGGGAGCAGGTGCCGCAGGTTCCGTTACCGGCGCGAGCTCAGGAACGGTAGAAACGGCAGCGGGTGCAGGCAGCGTGACCGGCTCGGCTTTGACGACCGGTTTTGGCGGGATGTATGGCGAGGGAGTTTGGGTCAGCGCCGCAGTCGTCGCGGGCTGAGGGAACACTCGCGCGGGTTCGGCGGCGGCCGGAGCCGAACTCTTTACGGTACTGATCGTCTTTGTGGTCCGTGGCTGGAAGAAATAATTCAGGACCGCCGCCAGCAGCGCTGCAATACAAAACTCCAGTACGGAAACGAACAGGTCGGGGTAGTTATAGGGCCGTTGGGTGAACGAAGTCGGCAATCCCGAGGATTGACCCATGACATCTCCCAGCCAGGGCACAACTACGTTGTTCATGACCGATACGATCAGGCCCCAGATTGCCTCGCCCAGGATCACCGCCATGATGATCCGCCCAATCCAGCGCCGTGTGTCTGTCCCCTCGGAGCTGAAAGTCTTCATCGTCTGGTCCATATTCTTCTGGCCTTATCAGGATTGTTACACAGCGGAGGGTCACGTGAAAGATTGGCGAAGAGCGGGTAGCGGCCCAGTTTGAAATTCTTCCTTATCCATTGGCGTCATCCTGAACGGCCTTCAGGCCGTGAAGGATCTGGCGCGAAGCAGATACACCCCTTGGCCCCGGCGTTGCTGCCGATGCAGGCCAGATCCTTCGCAAGCTCAGGATGACGAATGTATAGGAGCGGAATATTTCAAAGTGATCCGCTGACGAGGGTCTGGCGCAGGCCAACCCCGAGCGGGGAAAGTCCGGAAGAAAAAAGGGCCGACTGAGGCCGGCCCTATGCATCCCATTTCCGAAGGATTTTCAGTCCCGGGCGGTGACCAACGGCATGTGCACCAGATGCTCGCTGAGGAACCAGACCTGCAATTCATTGGTGCGCAGGACGTCGCTGACCGCGAGATCGTTGGTGCCGTCGTCGCCCAGCTGATCGGCGCGCTCCGCCAGTTCGCGGCACTGGCCGATGATGATCTTGTGGGCATCGAGCAGGCGGGAGAGCTGCACCGGCACTTCTTCACGTCCGCGCGGAGGGCGCGTGATCCGGGTGGTTTCGGCGACGTCAGCTGCCATGGCGATGCTTAATCCGCCCAGCAGTTGAATGCGCTCGGCAATGGTATCGACCAGTTCCACCTGTTCGTTGTAATGCTTGTCGAAGAGAAGATGAAGCTGGTAGAAAGTGGGTCCGGCGACCTGCCAGTGCGATTTCTTGTAGAGATCGCGCAGGGTCATAGTGTCGGCCAGAAGCTGGTTGAGGTGCTCGGTCATTTCCAGACGGACGGGTTCTTCAAGTTCCAGAGGCAGAGCGTGGTTCACGGTGCCGTACTGCTGGATTTCACCGGCGCGCTGGTCAAAGTGAGGTTGGGCGCTAATGCCGCCGTTGTGGCCTGCGGTTTTCTTGGACATCGTAATTCTCCTCTTCTGATTTCTTTGGTACAGCCCTTTGGATGTTGGTGAAGGACGTTCGGGTAAAGGTTGCTGGTAAGATTTATCCGATAGAGAGCGAAACAGTCCTTATTATAGCGCTTGCCAAGACGGGGGATGCCTGCTCAAAACGGCTGTCTCATTCTGCTGCGATTTCGGTGCAGGTCCGGTCCCAGCAAAATTCCGCGCAATTGACTATCATGGAAGGTTCCGCATTCATTGATGGAGAAAACCAGACGTGGCTGAGACGCAGACCAACGGAGTGGAAGTTCTTGAAACCCGGGAGTGGCTGGATTCGCTGGATTATGTTTTGTCGCAGGGCGGACCGGAGCGGGCAGGACGCCTGCTGCAGCAACTTTCGCTGCACGCCCGCCGCGCCGCCGGTGTAAACCTTCCTTTTACCGCCACAACGCCGTACCAGAATACGATTCCATCCCGGCAGCAGCCGCCCTTTCCCGGCAGCCAGGAAATGGAGCGGCGCATCAAGAGCCTGGTGCGCTGGAATGCGCTGGCCATGGTGGTGCGGGCCAACCGGATCGAGAGCGGCATTGGCGGGCACATTTCGACGTTCGCTTCGGCAGCCACGCTGTACGAAGTGGCATTCAATCATTTTCTGCAGGCGCGGACCGAGTCCGGAGACCGCGACCTGGTTTACTTCCAGGGCCACGCCGCGCCCGGCATGTATGCGCGGGCTTATCTCGAAGGCCGCATTCCGAAAGAGAAGCTGCAGAACTTCCGGCGCGAACTGAAAGCTGGCGGCGGCCTTTCTTCTTATCCCCATCCCTGGCTGATGCCGGACTTCTGGGAATTTCCCACGGTCAGCATGGGACTGGGACCGATCCAGGCTATTTACCAGGCGCGGTTTATCCGCTATCTGGAGAATCGCGGGTTGAAGAAATCAACGGGCGGCCGAGTCTGGGCGTTCCTGGGTGACGGCGAGATGGACGAGCCGGAATCATTGGGCTCGATCACGCTGGCTTCGCGCGAGCGGCTGGACAACCTTACCTTTGTGATCAACTGCAACCTGCAGCGCCTGGATGGACCGGTGCGCGGCAACGGCAAGATCATTCAGGAACTGGAAGCGATTTTCCGCGGCGCCGGCTGGAACGTGATCAAGGTCATCTGGGGCAGCGACTGGGACAACCTGATCAGCAACGATCGGGATGGGATCCTGGTCAGGCGCATGGGCGAGATCACGGACGGTCAGTATCAGAAATATTTCGTCGAGAGCGGCGCCTACTTCCGGCACAACCTGTTCGGCAGCGATCCCCGCCTGTTGAAGATGGTGGAGCACCTTTCCGACGAACAGCTCTCGCGCATGCGGCTGGGCGGTCACGATCCCATCAAAGTGCACGCCGCCTACAAAGCCGCCACCGAGCACAAGGGATCGCCCACCGTCATCCTGGCCAAGACCATCAAAGGTTACGGGCTGGGCGAGGCGGGCGAAGGCAAGAACATCACCCACCAGCAGAAAAAACTCAACGAAGATGAACTGCGCGTCTTCCGCTCGCGCTTTGGGATTCCCATCGCGGATGAGGAACTGCACGACGCGCCCTTCCATCGCCCGGCCGACGATAGTCCGGAAATCCGCTACATGCAGGAGCGCCGCAAGCAGCTGGGCGGCTACCTGCCGGAGCGGAAGGTGCGCTCCCAGCCGATTGCTCCGGTTTCGGAAGCTCACTTCGAGGAGTTCCACAAGGGCACGGAAGGCCGCGAAGTCTCGACCACCATGGTTTTCGTGCGGCTGCTGGGAAAATTATTGCGTGATCCGGAAATCGGCAAGCTGATCGTACCCATTATTCCGGACGAGGCCCGCACCTTCGGCATGGAGGCGCTGTTCCGCCAGGTGGGAATTTATTCCAGCGTGGGCCAGCTCTACGAGCCAGTGGACATGGACACGCTCCTTTATTACAAAGAGGCCAAGGACGGGCAGATTCTGGAAGAAGGCATTACTGAAGCGGGCTCGATCTGCTCGTTTATCGCCGCCGGGACGGCTTACGCCAATCACGGGATCAACACCATCCCGTTTTTTATTTATTACTCGATGTTCGGATTCCAGCGCATTGGAGACTTTATCTGGGCCGCAGCCGATATGCGCACCCGGGGTTTTCTGATCGGCGGGACTGCCGGCCGCACCACTCTGGCGGGAGAAGGCTTGCAGCACCAGGACGGCCACAGTCACGTGCTGGCGCTTTCAGTGCCCAATCTGCTGGCTTATGACCCGGCCTTCGCCTACGAAATCGGCGTCATCATTCAGGATGGCATCAAGCGCATGTATGTCGATCAGGAATCCATCTTTTATTACCTGACCGTCACCAACGAGCCTTTGCCGATGCCGGCCATGCCGGAAGGAAAAGAAGTTCGCGAGGGCATTCTGAGGGGCATTTACCGCTTCCTGGCGTCGTCTAAAAAGGACACCAAGCTGCGCGCTCAGCTCTTCGGCAGCGGAACCATCATGTACGAAGTGCTCAAGGCGCAGCAGATTCTGGAAGAAAAGTATGGGGTCGCGGCGGACGTGTGGAGCGTGACCAGTTACAAGCAGCTTTATCGCGATGGCAACGATTGCGACCGCTGGAACATGCTGCACCCGGGCGCGACTCCACGCGTGCCGTTTGTCAGCCAGGCGCTGAAAGATGCACCCGGCGTGCTGGTGGCGGCATCGGATTACATGAAGGTGCTGCCGGAATCGATTGCCCAGTGGTTGCCTCGTCCGCTGGTGGCGCTGGGTACGGATGGTTTCGGGCGCAGCGAAAGCCGGGTGGCGCTGCGCGATTTCTTCGAAGTGGACGCGAAACACATCGTGCTGGCCACGCTGACGGCGCTGGCGCGGGAGAAGCAGATTAAGGCTGACGTGCTGCAGCAGGCAGTAAAAGATCTGGGAATCAATCCGGAAAAAGCGAATCCGGCAAATACGTAAGATGTAGCGCTACGAAAACAATGTAGGCGCGAGCGTCTCGCTCGTGCTGTAGCGCGACAAACCCAGCACGAGCGGGACGCTCGCGCCCACATCAGAGCACGGGGAGTGAATACTCAGTGACAGAATTCAAGCTTCCGGAACTCGGCGAAAACATCGACCAGGGGGACCTGGTCAGGCTGATGGTCTCGCTGGGCGCGAGCGTCACCGAAGGGCAGCCGGTGATGGAGTTGGAAACCGACAAGGCGGTGGTTGAAGTTCCATCTTCGGTGACCGGCACGGTCAAGGAAATCCGCGTCAAGGAAGGCCAGAAGGTAAAGGTCGGCCAGGTGATCTTCACCGTGGAAAACGGCGCGGGCGCGAAAGTGAAGGCTGTCGAGACCAAAGGTGTCGAGACCAAAGCCCCGGCCGTGAAAGAGCCAGCGGCAAAGTCCGCGCCCGTTGCAAAGGCTGCGGCACCGCCTGTGACGGAGAGGCGAGCGCCCGCTTCTGCTGCGCCGGCACCGGTCGCGAGTGGCGCAACTGACTTCAGGCTGCCGGAACTGGGTGAGAACATCGATCAGGGAGATCTGGTCAGGCTGATGATTTCTCCGGGCTCGAAAGTTTCCGAGGGCCAGCCCGTCATGGAACTGGAAACCGACAAGGCGGTGGTGGAAGTGCCATCGTCGGTGACTGGCACGGTGAAAGAGATCAAGGTCAAGGAAGGCGAAAAAGTAAAAGTCGGCCAGGTGATTTTTACGCTCGAAGGCGGGGCTTCGGCGCCGGAGAAAGCGAAGCATGCTCCGGTCGAACACATTTCCGAACAACATGAAGCCCGCCTATCGGTGCAGGCCGCGATACAAGCAGAGGGCAAGACCGCGGCCCAGGTATTTCTGCCCGACCAGCCCCAGCCGCATGCGCCGCAGGCTTTCTCGATGCCGGAGCAGTTGGGCAAAGTGGCGGGAACCGAGTATCGCGCGCCCGCGCCCGCCGCCCCGCACGTTCGCCGCCTGGCGCGGGAAATCGGTGTGGACATTTACGAAGTCAAAGGCACGGGTCCGGGCGGACGCATCCGCGAAGACGATGTGAAGGCCCTGGCCAAATCGCTGCTCACCTCGGCGGCTGCGGCAGCCGGAGCAGCGCAGGGACGTCAATTCGCGCAGCCGGAACTGCCCGACTTTACAAAATTTGGGAAAATAGAACGCGTCTCCATGCGCGGCGTGCGGCGCAAGACCGCCCAGCACCTGTGGGAGGCCTGGACCACGATTCCGCACGTGACCCAGCAAGACAAAGCCGACATCACGGAACTGGAACAATTGCGCGCCCGCTTCGCGCCCAAAGCGCAGGAAGCCGGGGGCAAGATGACGGTGACTGCGATCGCGCTGAAAGTCTGCGCCTCCGCGCTGAAAGTTTTTCCCCAGTTCAATGCCAGCATCGATATGTCGAAAGAAGAGATCATCTACAAGCAGTACATCAATATCGGCGTGGCGGTGGACACGGACCGCGGCCTGCTGGTTCCGGTGCTGCACGATGTGGACAAGAAAAATATTGTCGAACTGGCAGCCGAGCTGACCCAGCTTTCGAAGAAAGCCCGCGATAAAAAAATCACACCCGCGGAAATGGAAGGCGGGACTTTTACGATTACAAATCTTGGCGGTGTTGGCGGCACCGGATTTTCACCCATCGTGAATTTCCCCGAGGTTGCGATTCTGGGGCTTTCGCGTTCCAGCATGGAGCCGGTCTGGATGAATGGAAAATTCGAGCCACGGCAGGTGCTGCCGCTTTCGCTCTCCTATGATCATCGGCTGATCGACGGGGCCGATGCGGCCCGCTTCCTGCGCTGGATCGCGGAAGCATTCGAGCAACCCTTCCTGCTGTCGGTGCAGGGGTAGAATGAAAAATCTTAATGCCCTTCGAATGACTGAAACTTCAAACTTACACATTGCAGTGGTGGGCGGCGGGCCGGGCGGCTACGCCGCGGCATTTCTTGCTGCCGACCTGGGATTAAAAGTCACGCTGATCGATCCGGAAGCGAATCCGGGCGGAGTGTGCCTCTATCGCGGCTGCATTCCTTCCAAGGCCCTGCTGCACGTGGCCAAACTGATCGATGAATCCCGTCATGCCAAAAATTGGGGGATCGAGTACGCCGATCCCAAAATCGACCTCGCTCGCCTGCGTTCGTGGAAAGAGGGCGTGGTCAAAAAACTGACCGGCGGCCTGGGCATACTCTCGAAGCAGCGCAAGGTGGAATACATTCAGGGGCGCGCGGCGTTTGAGAATTCGAATACCTTGCGAGTTTCGAAAGCCGGCGGTGGCGATGAGAGCCTGACGTTCGATCGAATTATTCTTGCGACCGGGTCGCGGCCGGCGATTATTCCCTCGTTTAAGCTGGACACGCCGCGGGTCATGGATTCCACTTCGGCGCTGGATTTGAGCGAGGTGCCGGGAACGCTGCTGGTTGTCGGTGGTGGTTACATCGGGCTGGAGTTGGGCACGGTGTACGCGGCGTTGGGTGCGAAGGTTTCCGTGGTGGAGATGCTCTCCGGGTTGCTGCCCGGTGCCGACCGCGACCTGGTACTGCCGCTGCACAAGCGGATCGAAAAGAGTTTTGCCTCCATTCTGCTGAATACCACGGTGGCTGCCATGAAAGCGGAGGGCAACGGCATCCGCGTGACTTTCGACGGGCCCGAGGTGAAGGACCGCGAGCAGGTTTTCGACAAAGTTCTGGTGTCGGTTGGACGCAAGCCGAATTCTGAAATCGCCGGCCTGGACAAAACGCAGGTCCAGGTCGGCCCGCGGGGATTTATTCAGGTGAACAAACAGCTGCAGACCAGCGATCCGGCGATTTACGCCATCGGCGACGTGGTGGGGGAACCCATGCTGGCGCACAAAGCGTCGCACGAGGGACGCACCGCTGTGGAAGCCATCGCCGGGCACAAAGTCGCATTCGAACCCGCCGCCATTCCCGCGGTGGTGTTCACCGATCCCGAGATCGCATGGTGCGGCCTCACCGAAACCCAGGCGCAAAAAGAGAAGCGCGAGATCAAAGTTGCGAAATTTCCCTGGGCCGCCTCGGGCCGGGCCATGACCCTGGACCGCACCGAAGGCATGACCAAACTCGTTCTCGATCCGCAGAGCGAGCGCGTTCTCGGGGTGGGAATTGTGGGCGCGGGTGCCGGAGAACTCATCGCCGAAGGCGTGCTGGCGGTGGAGATGGCCGCTCTGGCCAAAGACCTCGCGCTCACCATTCATCCGCATCCCACGCTCTCCGAAACCGTGATGGAAGCGGCTGAAGTTTTCTTCGGCACCAGCACCGACATTTACCGGCCGAAGAAGGGCTAGACCCATGTAGGCGCGAGCGTCCCGCTCGTGCAGCAGCGCCGCGGAACCAGCACGAGCGAGGACGCTCGCGCCTACATTACAATCGTCGGAACATGATCATGTTTACACAGCTAAAGCGAGCGCTGTGGCTGCCACTCTGCCTGGCGATGGTTCTGCCGGCGGCAGCATACCAGGCACTGCCGGGACAATCGCCGCCCTCTCCCGGCAATGGAAATGCAGCCGCAGTCGACCCTCTGGGGCGCACCACGCCGAGCGGCACCTTGTACGGATTTCTCCAGGCAGCGCAGGCGGGAAACTATTCCATCGCGGCGCAGTATCTGCAAATGTCGGCTGCCTTGCGCCAGAGCCAGGGCGAGGACATCGCCTCCAAATTGAAAGTGGTGATCGATCGCGCGTTTACCGGCGACCTGCGGCAGATCAGCAATCAACCCGAGGGCACACCGCAGGAAGGAATGTCGCTCGACCGGCAGCGCGTCGGAAATCTGAACTCGGGCGACGTCGATGTTCCGTTGATCCTGGTCCGCGTGGTCGATCCTGAAGGTGGGAAGGTCTGGCTCATCTCCCACGACACCCTGGCCAAGCTTCCGGAACTTTACGAGCAGGCCGCGGTGCACCAGGTGGAGACGCGCCTTCCGCAGTTTCTGGTGCTTCACCAGTTCGGGGGCCTGCCGCTATGGCAGTGGCTTGCGATCTTGCTGGCGATTCCGGTGGCCGCGCTCCTGGGATGGCTGGCGGTGCAGTTCCTCCGCTTGCCCTGGTACTTCTGGGCGCGCTACCGGAAACATGCGATTGCCCAGGCGTGGAGTTCTTTTGCGCGCCCGCTGTGGCTGGTGCTGGGGACGCTGGCCCACCGTATTCTGATCGGGTACGTTCGTCTGCCGGTACTGCAAAGGCATCGCTACCAGCAGGTCGCTGGAGTGCTGGCGGTTATCGGGGCCAACTGGCTGCTGTGGCGGGTGCTGCGGGAGGTGCTGCGAAACGTGCGGCAGCGCGCCCTGCTTTCCGGACGGACGGGGACCAGTTCGCTCATGATTCTGGGCGAGCGCGTGCTGAAGGCCGCCATCGTGCTGCTGGCGATTTTCGCCATCCTGGGCACGCTGGGCTTCAATCTCACCACCCTCCTCGCGGGCGTCGGCATAGGCGGTCTGGCCATCGCGTTTGCGGCACAAAAAACGCTGGAAAATCTTTTCGGCGGCGTTTCCGTTCTGAGCGATGAAGTCATACGGGTGGGCGATTTCTGCCGCTTCGGCGACAAGGTGGGCACGGTCGAGGATATCAGCCTGCGCTCCACCCGGGTGCGGACCAATGAGCGCACCCAGCTTTCCATCCCCAATGGTTCGCTGGCTACGATGACCCTGGAGAATTTCAGCCGGCGCGACAAAATTCTTCTCAATACCAAGATCGGGTTACGCTACGAGACTTCTCCCGACCAGATGCGTTACGTGCTGGTGCAAGTCCGTCGCCTGCTGTACGAGCATCCCAAGGTCCAAACCCAGGGCGCCCGCAACCGCTTCATCTCCTTCGACGAGAGCGCGCTCAGCATGGAAATTTTCTGTTATGTCCTCACCCAGGATTATGGCGAGTTCCTGACCATCAAGGAAGATATTCTGCTACGCATCATGGATATTGTGGACGCCGCCGGAACCAGCTTTGCCTTCCCATCGCAAACCGTCTATCTGGGACGGGACACGGGATTGAACAAAGAAAAGGCAGAGTGGGCGGCAAGCCAGGTGCAGAAATGGCGGGAAGGCAGCCAGTTGCCCTTTCCCGACTTTCCGCCGGAGGAGATTTCGGAAATCAGTGACTCGCTGCCCTATCCACAGCCCGGCTCCGCAGTCGTGAGAAAGCAGGAGACGCCTTAGGGGGAAGCCCGACCCGGGCAAAGAGTCGTCCGCGGCGTGCAACCGCGGTTGTACGCAAACATTTCGTAGCGCCGGCGTCCCGCCGGCTGTCCGGAGGGCATCCTGCCCTCCGCTCGCGGGCTCGCAACGCTTCTTTCGCCCGTTCGGGGCTCGCTCGCAGTTTCACTGTTTACCCACGGCTTGCGCTGTGGGCTATATTCTTGCGCGGCTTTTAATGGACCCGTTACGCCACTTTTTGTTCGAGTCCAAAATCTGCGACACCGCCTTATCCTGGCCTCCGCTCGCGGGCGGGACGCCCCCGAGACAGCCGGCAGGATGCCGGCGCTACTTTTATCCGCCGACAGCGATTCCGCCGTTCTCAGAACGGCGGGAGCAATCGTTGGTCTAGAGACCTTCGAATGCGAAGGCTGTGCGGTGTGCTGGTAAAGGTGGACGTTTTCCTTCCCGGAGCCCGTGCCTGCTGGCGAGCATTCCCCAAGTCAAACAAAATGACGCGGATTCAGGATCGCACCGCTGCGTCCCGCCGGGAGCAATCCAGTTCGAGGCCAGAGCTTCTTCCGCGCGGCACCCACCGGGCCGGCAAGGTGCCCGGAAATTACCACAGTAACTTGCTGGCCCTGACCGGGCTACCTACCATTAAACGCTATGAGTTACCAAGCGCTCTTATTCTGTCCGGACGAAAAAACGGCCCGCGTAGTCAACCAGGTGTTGAGTGAACTGGAGTTCGCTGTCGAACCCTGCCACGAGCCTTTTGCCGCAGTAAAAAAGCTGATGGTCCAACACTTCGACGCGATCGTGGTGGACTGCGAAAACGAGCAGAACGCGGCCCTGCTCTTCAAGAGCGCACGTAATTCTGGTTCGAACCAGGCTTCCCTTGCAGTCGCCGTGGTTGAAGGACAGGCCGGTGTGGCCAAGGCGTTTCGCCTCGGCGCCAATCTGGTTCTGACCAAGCCCATTCACGTGGAGCAGTCCAAGGGCACGCTGCGAGTGGCGCGCGGCCTGCTGCGCAAGGGACAGGCAGCCAGGCAAGCGGGAGTTGCAGAATCCGCCGAAGGGGTGGGCACGGCAAAGCCGTTTACGCCCGCACCCTTTCCTCCGCCGCAGTCGATCACGCCGCCGCATTCGGTCAGCGCTTCGGCGTTTGAGTTGGATGCGGAACCCGCGCCGCAACCCGATCTGGTGGACGCGGCTTTGCTCGAGTACATGCCGGACTCCGCCCTGGCCGGCGCGGAGAAATCGCAGGGAGCTGCGACCGAGTCCGATCCCTCCAAACAATATCCCTGGCAACCGCGCAAGCCCCTGGCTGAGCCCATGGCGTCAACTCTGCGCCGGGCAGCGGAAGCGGCGGGAAAATCCGAATTTGATGCGGCCGCTCCGAGTCAGGCAGGCATTCCGCAATCCAGAACGGGCGCAGCTGCCGCTCCGGCCCGTGCCAAAGAGATTCCATCGTCCGCTTTCAAGAATCTGGGTCTGGAACCGACGGCCAGCGCGATATCGATTCCTTCCACGGAAGAGATCGGGGAGATCAAGAGGATCGAGGATCCGTCCGCCGGCGACGGCTGGAATTCGCCCTCCGCCCTGGCGGTGGCGGAAGCGCCCCGCTTTAGTTCACTGGATGAGAACCAGGCTTCCGACGCGGGCGGCGGCAGCAAGAAGACATTGCTGGTCGTGGTGCTGTTACTTGCGCTGGCGGCCGCCGGATATTTCGGCTGGACCAAGATGCAATCTACACATCCGCAACCAGCCGTGCAGCCGTACGCGGTCCCGGCAACTTCGGGGACGAGCGCACCGCCCGCGCAACCTGCACCTTCAGCTACAGAATCACAGCCCCTTCCGAGCGAGGGTGTGACTCAACCCGACCAGGATCTGAGCAGTTCAGGTACCATTCCCGGGTCCAAACCTTCAGCCGCGGTGGTGGCACCAGCTCCGGGGCCCAAGACTTCGACTCCAACCAAAGCGGCAGCGGAAAGTGAAATCACGGTCGTCGATGGACCCGCGACCTCGGCCAAGCCGGAACCCGCGCCGGTGTTGATGGTGCAGAATGGATCTTCAACTCAGGCGAAGGCAGAGCCCGAAGTCCAGGAAGTGGTGCAAGCGCCGGCGGCAACCAGCATCGCGACCGGAACCAGCAGCAGGGAGTTGTCGGCTCTGGTGAACACAAATGCGATGAATGCCCGGAAAGCGCCCCAGGAGACGCTGAGAATTTCGCAAGGGGTTTCGCAAGGGCTGATTCTCAAGAGGGTCCAGCCCATCTATCCCGAGCAGGCGCGGCAGATGCGTCTGGAAGGGAAGATCGAGCTGCAGGCGAACATTTCCAAGTCAGGCAACATCACGGGCATAAAGCAGTTGAGTGGCGACCCGATCTTAGGGCGCGCAGCCACCGATGCAGTGCGGCAGTGGAAATACAAACCCTACTTCCTGAATGGCGAGCCCATCGAGATTCAGACCCAGATCACGGTAATCTTCAAACTTCCGTAAAACACGGCCTAGGTGGAAAAGTTCTGACGGCGCAAGGAGTGCATCTTGCGCCTTTCTTTTGTGGCGAGATGCTTGCCGCAACGAGATCCATCCCTCCGATCGGCCTTCGCTCCCGAGTTATAATCGAGAGATATCCGCTCGTCGAAATTCGCTTCTGTGACGGGGCTGAGCTCATTTATGGACTTCAAGCTAGTCAGCGACTACAAGCCGCGCGGCGACCAGGCCACTGCCCTGGAAGCGCTGGTGAAGGGTGTGTTTGATCGCGAGCAGCACCAGGTCCTGCTGGGAGTGACCGGGTCGGGCAAGACTTACACCATGGCCAAAGTCATCGAGCAGGCCAACCGGCCCTCGATTGTGATGGCGCACAACAAGACCCTGGCGGCGCAGCTCTATCACGAATTCAAGAGCTTCTTTCCGCATAACGCGGTGGAATATTTTGTTTCTTATTACGACTATTACCAGCCCGAAGCTTATGTTCCTGCCGCGGATCTCTATATCGAGAAAGAGGCCACCATCAATGACGAGCTGGACAAGCTGCGGCTTTCCGCCACGCGCTCGCTGTTTGAGCGGCGCGACTGCCTGATTGTGGCTTCCGTGAGTTGCATCTATGGCCTGGGCTCGCCCGAGGCCTACTACGGCATGCTGCTTTTTCTGGAAAAGGGCCAGAAGATCAAGCGCGAGGACATTACCCGCAAGCTGGTCGAAATTCTCTACGAGCGCACCGACGGCGATTTCCGCCGGGGCACGTTCCGGGTGCGCGGGGACGTCATCGAAATATTTCCCACCTACGACGACATGGCGTATCGCATCGAGTTGTGGGGAGACGAGGTCGAATCGCTTTCGCAGATCGATCCGCTGTTCGGCACCGTCAAACAGAAATATGCACGCCTGCCCATCTATCCCAAGACGCATTACGTGATGAAGCCGGAGACGCGGTCGAAGGCGGTCGAATCGATCCGGGCAGAGCTGGCGTGGTGGGAGGCGGAGCAGGAGAAGCAGGGCCACCTGGTAGAAGCGCAGCGGGTGCACCAGCGCACCATGTACGACCTGGAGATGATCAAGGCCATGGGCTACTGCCATGGCATCGAAAACTACTCCCGGCATTTTACCGGACGCCTGCCGGGCGAGCCGCCGCCGACTTTGCTGGATTATTTTCCGCGCGACTACCTGATGTTCATCGACGAATCGCACCAGACGGTGCCGCAACTGCACGGCATGTATCATGGCGACCGATCGCGCAAGGAAACCCTGGTGGAATATGGCTTCCGTTTGCCGTCGGCGCTCGATAACCGTCCCTTGACCTTCGAAGAGTTCGAACATCGCATGAACCAGATCATCTACGTTTCCGCCACGCCCGGCCCTTACGAATTGACCAAATCAGCGGGCGTGGTGGTGGAGCAGATTATTCGTCCCACGGGCCTGGTCGATCCGCCGGTTGAAATTCGGCCGGTGAAAGGCCAGATCGACGACCTGCTGCATGAGATTCGCGAACGCGTGTCTCGGGGCGAACGCGTGCTGGTGACGACGCTCACCAAGCGCATGTCCGAAGACCTGGCCGAGTATTACAGCGAGGTAGGCGTAAAGTGCCGCTACATGCACTCCGAAATCGAAACTCTCGAACGGGTGAAAATCCTGCGCGATCTGCGCAAGGGCGAGTTCGATGTGCTGATCGGAATCAACTTGCTGCGTGAAGGGCTCGATCTGCCTGAGGTGTCGCTGGTCGCCATTCTCGATGCCGATAAAGAGGGTTTCCTGCGCTCGGCCGGGTCGCTGATCCAGACCATCGGCCGCTGCGCCCGCAATCTGAATGGCCGCGCCATCCTCTACGCTGACCGACAGACCGATTCGATGAAGAAGGCGCTGAGCGAAACCGACCGCCGGCGCGCCATCCAGGTGGCCTACAACGAGGCCAACGGGATCACACCGGAGTCGATTATTCGTCCCCTCGAAATGTCCCTGGCCAGAATCATCGAAGCTGACTACACCGATCTGACTGACGTCGAAGTGGAAGGCGTGCCTGACTTCAAGTCCCAGGAAGAACTGGACGCCTACATCGCGAAGCTGGAAAGCGATATGCGCGAGGCCGCCAAGCGCTTTGAGTTCGAGAAGGCGGCCAAGCTCAGAGACACGATCAAGGAATTGCGGACGAAAGAATTCTTGTTCGTGTGACGACGAGCTTTGGGCATGCATGGGAACAGGGGAGTGCTTCGGAAGCATTGCGCTGGGATCAAAATAGATGGAGCACGATGAACGATAACGATGTATTCCAGGTTAGGACTAAGAAATACTTTGCCTTATTGTTTTTCAATGCAGCGCGAGAATTTCTGGAGTCCGCCAAGGCTGATTTCGCCGCGCGGCGATATTTTTCGATACTGGCAAGTCAACGTAGATTTCTCGAGTACTCTCGACGTGCGGCATGGCTCTCGTACTTCGCAACAGAAGAGGAAGTAGTTTACGCTCAAAATAACCCGGATGCGAGGAACCCGAAGCCCTTTCCTGAACTCCAGGACATAGATGTTCGCATGAGAAAGTTCATGGGCCTGGACGGCTTATCCGGGTTAGGCGTTCGTGTTAACGATGAGGGCACGACCTTTATGCAGTTGTTGCACCAATACACGCATGGGGGAGTCCGATCTATTCAAGCACTTAATGCGGGATTTAAGGTCGATGGAATTGCTAATGTGCTCGAACAAAACACTCGCGATCTGCGTGTTGTTGCTTGTTACGTCTTAGCATGCAGCTTGGATTGGACTGAACAGGTTTTTCAGGCTCGACTTTCGTCAATTCGTAGCGAAGTGGAACAAAAGCAACTACTGCACCAACTCTACGAAGAATTTAAATCCACCATCCCTGATGCACTCCTCTGATCTCATGGGACCCTCGTCGTTCTGCCTGGATTCTCCCGTAGCGATACCCGATGAAGTCTTCAAGGGCTCCATATGATGACTGGATATGACGCTGGCCGCAAGGAGTTTTGGTCAGAAGTCCTAGCGATCTTTCTTGGCGACGTGGCGGCGAGCATTCTCCTGGTCCCCATCTTTCTCGTAGGTCGGCGGTTCTTGCGAGCTTTAGGTCTGCATGACATGAAGATTGGCTATAACTGGAAGTGGGAAGGAAGCAAGTTTTACCCTAGCTTCGATATTCGTAACTTGTCCGCAACGAAGACTTACACACTAGCGAACATAAAATACACAAAGAATAACGGGAGAGACATCGTTTGGTTCGACAATGGTTCTCTTTGGGGAAAGGAGCTCAAACCCGGAACTATTGCCTATCTTGAAGGGGACGCAGTCGCAGGCCTGACATCGCTGCAGCAGTGCCTTGGAGTAGAGGTAACTGTGCGAACGCAAGATGGGGAAGAGTTCAAAGGCGCGGGTCCGGGACAGCTTGGCACGAATCCTCTTAAGAAGGCCTTTCGACTCCTTCGCTTCCGCCCCCTCCGTAACCCAAGAATTGACAAGCCAGATCAGTTCTGTTAGCACCTTAAAAGGTGCTTCACCCGGAGGAACCGTGCTGGATATCACCAAGGACATTCAATCTCTGACCACTTTTCGCCGGCGCTCTGGCGATTTCATGAAGCAGATCAAGAAGACCAAACGGCCGGTGGTGCTTACGGTGAACGGCAAGGCTGCGGCTGTGGTCCAGGATGCCGAGGCGTACCAGCGTTTGCTGGACGTGGCCGCGAGCTCCGATGCGCGGGAAGGCATCCGCCAAGGAATGGAGGATACAAGAAAGGGCAGAGTCCGGCCGGTGAAGGAGTTCTTCGAGGAATTCGAAGCCAAGCATGGCCTATCTCGTTAGGATCGCGTCTCGTGCCGAGCGCGATCTGGTCTCTCTGTATGGGGAAATCGATGCTCCGGATTCTGCCGCCGCCCGGCGGTGGTATCGAGGTCTCAAACAAGCGACTCTGAGCCTGGGGGACAAGCCCAACCGCTGTCCGGTCGCGCCGGAAAATAGAAGGCTCAGGCGTCTCCTCTATGGCGAGAGGCCACATCTCTATCGCGTCATTTACCTGGTCGATAGCCGACGGCGCCGAGTTGATGTGCTGCATATCCGCCACGGTGCAAGGCGAAAGTTTCGTGCTTCTGACCTGACATGATGGGATCTGGCGGTGGGAGAGAAACACCGAAGCGGGCATCAATCTCGCAGCGGCACGGGTTGGCTACCGCCCCGATTTCGCCGCCCAGGCAGCCGCTTTCTGATAGACCGTGTAGCCGTCCCTGACCAGAGACTGAAACTTGACCTCTGAGGCCGGCAGCTTTTCATTCTCTCCCAGGAACAAATACCCACCCGGCTCCAGATACAAATGCAGGCGCTGCACCAGCGTCGTCCGCTGCGCGGTCGAAAACCGAGGCAGCACGTCCATGCAGAAAATGCAGTCAAACTGTCCCAGGAAGGAGGGCTGGGCCAGGTTCATGGGCGCAAACCTGACCAGATTGCGCAAGCGGGGTTTCACCAGCAGATAATCGCCTACTCTCGCGAAGTATGGTCGCACAAGGTGAGCGGGAATGTCCTTCAAGGCAGATTGCGGATAAAGTCCGCGCTCAGCGGTTTCGAGCGCCTGGCGGCGAATGTCGCTGGCCACGATATTCACACTCCAGCCACCGCCGCTGCAGTTCACGACTTCGCAGACCGCCATGCCGATGCTGTAAGGTTCTTCTCCGGTGGAGCAACCGGCGCTCAGGATGCGAAGGCTGCGGGGATGTTCCGGCTTGCGCTTTTCCAGTTGCGGCAGGACCACGCCAGCCAGTGCTTGCAGGGCTGCCGGGTGCCGGAAGAAACGGGTTTCGCCATCCAGCAGGTGCTCGGCCAGCAGTTCACATTCCGCGCCGGAAGATCGCAGCCGCTCCATGAGAAGGCCAGCCGAGGCGATGGGTTGCGAACGCAGCACTTCCGACAAAGCCTCAGTGAGTTTTTCCGCGGTGGTATCGAGCAGGGCCCCGATCTGGCGCTCCAGGAGCAGGCGCAGTTCGGAGAGTTCCTGCTGGCCTACGTCCACGTTTGGCTGAAGCCTGTGCATCATCACACTCCGCTGCGCGAACCGGAGAGATCGAAATGCGTGCCGGGGTGGGCACTATGTAGGGGAGATCGATTTCCTGCGCTGCTCAGGAGCCCGCGGCGGCCGTCCTGACCCTGGTGCGGGCTTCGTTTTCCGCCTGCTGCTCTACGGCGTTCAGTTCCTTCTCGATGGAAGAGAAGCGCTGCAGGATCTCGTGCATGCGCACGCCCATGTTCCGGATGGTTTCAATCTGTGAGCGCGATGCGGCGGAGAGCGATTCGGGTTCCAGCAGCAGCAACTCGGAGTTGCCCATCACAGAAGTGAGGGCGTTGTTCAGGGTATGCCGCACGTCCAGCATGTACCGGCCCAGCGTGGCCTGCCGCTCCAGCATCTTGCCCGCCTCCTCGGCGCGCTCAGCCCGTGCCCGGGTCTGGCTGTGGCTCAACATTTCCCGGGAGACCAGTACCAGCGCATCCAGCCAGCCTTCCTGCTGCTGCAAAACACTGACGCCCGGCGTCCGGTTGGCTTTCGGAGTCGATGGCTGGGTTACGAGCAGGACCGGGTTGCCGGCGGACCCGAGGGACTCGAAGACCGCGGGAATAACTTCGGGGCGCACCGCGCCCACGATCGCCATATCGAAGCCTTCGGCATCGAGATCGCGGCAGATGTCGCCGCTCATCAAGGTGAAGGCCGGCGCGTTCCGTTCAGCCTGCCAACGGTCCATCACGACGCGCGAAAAATCGGCGTCATCTGAAATTATGAGTACCGTGGCCTGGTCCAAGTTTCTGCTCTCCGTTCCCTGATGAAGCCATGCTCCTGCGCAGCGATGGCCTGCGCCGGGAAAATCTTTGTTCAATTCTTCTCGTCGTCCCCCGGTTCAAATTGAGGGGCAGACGGATCCTGGTCCCACTCCGGAGCGGCGGTCACATCGAACTCTGGAACATCCGAAGTGGAAGGCGCGAACTGGGCAGCCGCGGCCGCTGCTTTGGCGCGACCGGGCGCGGGTTGCGGAGGCAGCTTCACCGCCTTTTTCGTGGTGCGGGACAGCGCCGCATCCACCACGTTGCGCAGATCGACCAGCATGCGCAACGGGCTGCCGGAAGAGTATTCGGCGTGGAACATGACCTTCCAGGACTGGCAGATCATGCGCAGCCGGGACACTGGCTCGTCCGCCGAGAATTGGGCGGAGCGGCAATCCAGAGTCTCAACCCCGCGCGCTTCCAGCTCGCGCAGGCCATCCAGAATGGTGTTCAGGTCCTGGTGCATCAGCCGGAAGAAGACCCGCCGCATCAGGAAGCTGAAGCGGGTGAAGGTCACCATGGCGATGGGTTCGAAGTAGTCGTCTGCCGCGGAAATCTTTAGCTTTCTGCCTTTTTCCAGAATGCCGCTGGTGAGCAGTTCGTTCAGGCTGTGGCATCCGTTGGCGGACTGGATGAAATCTTCAATCGGTTCGAGCCATGAAGGCTGGGTCAGATCCACGTCTCCCAGGACCGGTTCCAGGGTCTGGGCGACATAGCTGAGATCGACGTCGGTGTCTTCCAGGCGGGACGGGGCGCAGTGGGAAAAGAACTGGACCAGCAGGAAATCGATCTTGTCGCGGTCCGAGTCCACCCGGATGGTGCGGTTGAGATGGTGCTCCAGCAGGGTTTGCAGACCCTGTTCGCTGGTCAGACTTGTAGTCTGAAGAAACTGGCGTAACTGATGGACCTGGATCTTCTGGTCCATTTCGAGGAACCACTGGCGGGCTTGCTCCACGGACTCCTGCGGCGGATCTTCCATGCCGGATTCCAGATCGGGGCAAGAAGGCAGTTCGATCACAAACTCACGCCCCAATGCGCTATACAGAGGATGGAGCAGGCGCGCTTCGCGCCACTCCGCGGCCAGGTCCTTCTTTTTCAGTTTCAGAGTCATGGTTTCACGATCCAGTTGGAAACTTCCTGGGTAAAGCGGGCAACTACTGCGGTGCGTCCGCTGGTATATTGCAGGGCCACGACGGAGACTTCGGCATCCAGTGTGCCATCGGAGTTCTGCACCTTGAGCCGGTCGGCAAATTCCAGGGGCAGGGTGGAAGCGAACAACACCTCGCGCGCCGTACCGAATTCGATGACCGTGCTTTCGCTGGCGTCTTTTCCGTCCCCGGCCACCCGAGTCAGGCGCACCGGAATACGTACCGGACTGGCGTCGGGAAAGAACTTCGCCAGCTTGGCGGTGCAACTCTCCTGCCGGAGACGTGCTCGGCCCGTGGCCTGTGTGGACACTGCGGATACCTCGGTTTTCCAGGGTCGACGCGGCCTGGGTCCCCAGGCTGCCGGTTAGCATGGCAAGGGCACCCGGACCGCATCGGAGAGTGAGAGTGCACTCTCGGAACCAAAGTCGCGGGGACGGGAAATTTAAGCTAAGTTATTGATTACTATTGACGTAGTTTCTGATCGATGGCGAGCCGTCGAGACTAAATGGATGCTCTTTGTCTCAGAATGAAACACCGTCTCATTCCCTTTTCAACCTTGTCATCTTGGGATCCTTTTCAACCTTGTCATCTTGAGCGGAGCGAAGGGACTCGCTTTGCGAGTGCCTTCCGCTCGGGATGACAGGGCGCTACATTACTGCAGGGCCTGGACCGGCGCCGCTACTTCCCGGCCTCCGATGTTGTAGCGCTTGAGCTTGCGGTAGAGGGTGGCGCGGCTGATGCCCAGCATCTTTCCTGCGAGCGCTTTGTCGCCTTTTACCTGCTCGAAGACGCGTTCGATGGTGGCGCGTTCAATGTCCTCGAGATCGGTGGTGCTGAGTCCGGATGACATGGAGTCGCCCGCCTGATCGGTGGGAACCGCCGACGTGATCGAGGGCGGCAGATCGTTGAAGTCGATGGTTCGGCGGTCGCCCAGGGCCACGGCGCGCTCGATGCAATTCTCCAGTTCGCGCACGTTTCCCGGCCAGTCATATTGCAATAGTGATTTCATGGCCGCGGTGGTGATCTGAATCGATCCGCCGCGAGCGTAGCGTTCCAGGAACCAGTGCGCCAGCATGGGAATGTCGGAGCGGCGTTCGCGCAGCGAGGGCAGGTGCACGGTGACCACGTTGAGGCGGAAGTAGAGGTCCTTGCGGAAGGTGCCGTTGCGATACTCCGCCTCGAGATTGCGATTGGTGGCGGCAATCACGCGCACATCGACTTTGATTTTCTGATTGCTGCCTACTGGGCGAACTTCTTTCTCTTGCAGCACGCGCAGCAGTTTGGCCTGCATTTCCTGGGGCAGTTCGCCGATCTCGTCCAGAAAAATGGTGCCACCGTTGGCCGACTGAAATAGACCAGTCCGCGCTCTTACCGCGCCCGTGAATGCACCCTTCTCGTAGCCAAACAGTTCGCTCTCGATCAGGGTGGGGACCAGGGAACCGCAATCCACGGCGACGAACGGACGTTTGGCGAAGGAGCCGCGGAAGTGGATGGCGCGCGCCACCAGTTCCTTCCCGGTACCGCTTTCGCCGGTGATCAGGACCGGGGTGTGCGTGTCCTTCAAGCGGGAGATCATGCGCAACACGTCCTGGATTTTCGCGGATGCGCCTACGATGCCATGCAGCTCGGTCTCGGTGTCCACGCGTTCGCGGAGGAACTCGTTCTCCTCCACCAGGCGCACTTTTTCCGCCATGCGGCGCAGGAACAGGCGGAGTTCTTCGAGAGGAGAGAAGGGTTTGCTGATGTAGTCGTAGGCGCCGAGCTTCATGGCCTGGACCGCGGTTTCGACCGACCCGTGGCCGGTCATGACCGCAACCTCGGTGCGGGGCAGCATCTTCTTGACCTTCTCAAGAAATGTCAGGCCGGACATGTTCGGCATTACCATGTCGGTGAGAATGACGTGAGCGGGTTGTTCTTCGAGCAGCGCCAGGGCCGATTCGCCGCCGTCGGCTTCCATGCAGGTAAAGCCGAGGGCTTCGCCGACGGTCATGCACAGCTGGCGGATACTCTGCTCGTCATCGACAATCAGGAGGCGGATTCTTAAGTCTTCATTCACAGGGCTTTCCCCATTGTTTGTTCGACGACTGAAATGAACTGCTGTACCCGGAAAGGTTTCTCGACGCAGGGAGCGCCGGTTTCGCGGAGCGTGGCCACGGTTTCTTCATTGGCAATATCGCCGGTGATGAAGACGATCCTGGCCGCCAGTTCGGGACGGTATCGTGCGACCCAGGCGTGGACGTCAGCGCCATTCACTCCTCCCGGGGTGCGCATGTCGGAAACGACGCCGAGAAATTCTCCCGACTCGAGCAGCCGCAGACCATCGGCGCCGGACTCGCTGCATACCACGGAGTAGCCGTTGCGCTCCAGAGAGGCGCGGACGTAGGCCATGACGGCGGGCTCATCCTCGATGAGCAGCACCGGTAAAGTTGCGGGTTTGGTGACAGGTTGTGTGGTCATCGTTGTTTGACTCCGGCAGCGGCCCCAAGAGAGGCCGTTTCTGGCGTTGCGGGCAGGCGGACCACGAAAGTCGCGCCCGGCCCTTCACTGTTGTTTTGGCAAAGAATCTCGCCGCCGTGCTCGTGCACAATGCCGTAGCAGATGCTCAAGCCCAGGCCGGTCCCCTTGCCCACTTCCTTGGTGGTGAAGAAGGGATCGAAGATGCGGTCCGGGTGCGAAATTCCAGGCCCGTTGTCGCGAAAGGAAATTTCAACCGAGTTGCCGGTACGGCGGGTTGCGATCTCAATCCGCGCCGCGCGGCCGATTTCGCCTACGGCGTCGTAGGCGTTGTTGAGGATATTCAGAAATACCTGCTGCAACTGGTGCGAGTCCCCAACTACGCTGGGCAGGTCCTGGTCCAGGTGTTCGACGACTTCCACTCCGTGACTCTGGAAGTCGTAGGAGCGCAGTTGTACGGTGCGGCGCAGAATGGGGTTGAGCTGCAGGGCCTTTCTCTGCGGCGGCATCTGGCGGGCAAAGCTGAGCAGGTTCTGCACAATCTGCTTGGTGCGCTGGGCCTCCTGCAGGATGACGCGCATGTCTTTGCGGGCGCTTTCCGGCAGTTCAGGATTTTCCATCAGCAGGTCGGCAAAGCCCAGGATGGCGGTAAGGGGATTGTTGACCTCGTGGGCGACGCCGGAAACGAGTTGGCCGACCGCCGCCATCTTTTCGGCGTGCATCAGTTTGGACTGCAGGCTGGCGGCGTCGGTCACGTCCGTCATCACCACCACCAGGCTGATCACGTGCGACTGCTCGTCGCGCATGGGGCTGAGGTTGATGGAAAAGTGGCCGATGCGGCCATCTCCGCGCAGGATTTGCAGTTCAAGATTGTCCACCTGACGTCCGGCCAGCGTGGCGCTCAGGGCCTCGGTGAGAACGCTGCGACGGGCCGGGGCCACCAGATTTTCGAGGGGCAGGCCGAGCAACTGTTTCTGTTCGTACCCCATGTCCTGCCAGCGCCGGTTGGCGTAGCTGATCAGCCCGGCAGTGTCGGCCACGAGAATCAGGCTCTGCGTGTTGTTCAAGATCTTTCCGGAGAAGTCGCGCTCGCGCTGCAACTCGGCCTGGAAGGTTTTCAGCCCGCTGATGTCGAGCATCAGGCCGCGGAACTGGGTGACGTGACCCTGATTGTCCCGCACCGCAAAGGCATTGATGAGAACGTACACGGCGGAGCCGTCGCGGCGGCGCAGGGTTTCTTCGTGGTTGCGCACCACGCCGTGCTCCTGCATTTCCCGGGCAAGTTCCTGGTGGCGATCGGCGGAGAAATAAACCTGGGTGCGAACGTCGGCTTGCAGAAGTTCTTCCCGGCTGCTGTAGCCGAGCATGCGAACCAGCGCGTCGTTGACTTCGATAAAGCGGCCGTCGGGAGTAGAGAAGAAAAGTCCTTCCTGAATATTGTCGAAGAGTTCGCGGTAGCGCTGCTCCACTTCCAGGCGGTCGCTGATGTCCTTCAGCACGTGAATGGTTTGCATGCCCTCGCTGTTGGCGCCGTGCACCCGCGAAGTTGAGACCAGGTAAGTGCGCTCCAGGACGGGATGGACGTACTCATCATCTCCCTCGCTGGTGCTGCGGCAGAAGGGGCAGGAGCGCCGCGGCGGGGCCTCGCCCGAGGCCAGCAGGGCGGACATGTTGATGCCGATGAGGGCCTGGGGTTGCACTCCGATAAAGTCAGCGAGGGAACGGTTGACGCGCAGGACATCGCCGGCTTCGTCGTGGGCCACGATGAAATCACTGATGGCATCGAAAATTTCGATCCAGTGGCGGTTGGCCTGGTCCATGCGGGTAAAGAGGCGGGCATTTTCCAGGGCGACGGCGGCGTGGCCGGCGATGGCCTGCAGGATCTGTTTGTCCTCGTCGGCGAGGAGTTGGTCGCGATCTCCCAGGCACAGGACGCCGATCAATTCCGATGACGCACCCTGCAGGCGGACCAGGGTGCCGTTGCTTTCACCCAATTCCTCGGCCAGGGCGGGACCGAATAAATCGGTCGCGGGGGAGGAGACAATTACGCCTTCGTGCCGTGACAGGGCCTCCTCAACGGCGTGACTGAAGCGGCGCAGCAGCGATGGTTCCTGGATCTCCCGGCCGTCGGCACCCTGCAGGATGAGGGTTTCCATGCCGGTCTCCTGTTTGACCACCAGAGCGGTCTGGTGCGCGCCCAGGATATCGGCGGCGCGGCCGACGAAGTTGCGCGCGAAGTCGGGAAGCCGCAGGTGGCCGTTGAGTTCGAGGGCCAGCGCCATCAGCGACTCCGCCCGGCGGCGATGCTGTTCGGATTGATGGAGGTTGCGGGTCACTTCGAGCGCCACGGCAACCTGAGCCGCCAGAGCCCGGGCGCGACGGACTTCCTCCTGCGTAATACCGGCGCGGTCGAGCCGATCCAGAACGCCGAACATGCCCAGGACTTCGCCCTTCGTATCAAGAAGAGGGACGGTCACCAGCTGCCGCACGTCGAACTTACCCAGGATTTCCAGGTTGGCGCCGGGGACTTTGCCGGGCTCGTCCGACCAGAAGACTTCCTTGTTGAGCAGGGTTTGGCTGGCGGGCCCGGAGGGAAACAGGAAGTCCACCTGCCGGGGCTGACCGTTTTCCGCCGCCCAGCGCACGTGAAAGACGCCGTTTTCGAGCAGTCCAATGAATCCGCGTCCGAAGCCCAGGAAGTCCGCGGCCCGCAAGGCAAATTGTTGCAGGAATTCATCCAACTTCCCGATGGAGCCCAGTTCGGCTGAAATATCCAGCAACTGGTGGAGTTCGTAAGCCCGCGCCCGGGCTGTACGGTAGAGTTCCGCGTTGGCGATGGCCACCGCGGCAAAACCGGTGACCACGGAAATCAGCGATTTTTCCTCGAGGCTGAAAACCCCTTCCTGGCGGGGATAGACCAGGACCGCGCCCTGGCTGAGCGAGGTGCGGAAGGGTGCGGCAATCAGCATTCCGGGCGGGACCAGTTCGCCAAGAGCGTGGGTGGCAGGATCGATGGCTACGCTGATGGGTTCGCCCGCAGCCACTGCCCGGCTGGCCAGGTCGGCGGCAAACTGCAATCCCCGGCGATCATGGCGCGCCCGCACCGAGGCCGCCAGCTGTGGAGACTCGGCCGCGACTGCCCGCAGACTGAAGGCGGTTCCTTCCCGCAGCAGCATGCAGACCAGGCGGGTGCGCAAAAGAACTCGAAGCCGGTCCGCGACCGCCTCGATGACTGCGGTGGACTCGGGGGCGGAACGGAGAGCTTGTGCGACCTCGGCCAGTATCTTGGTTCTGCGGTGTTCCTCGCGTGAAACCTGGCTAAGGCGATTGGCTTCGAGCAGGCTGCCCAGTTGTCCGGCAAGAATGGTGGCCTTGGCCGCCAGATCCGGGGTGAAGAAGTCGGGGTCCGAACAATGCAGGAATACCGCCGCCCCGATCGAGTCGTTACTCACCACCACGGGAGCGGCCATGATGGAGCGGGCGCCGAACTCCGCCGCCATGAGATAGCGGGCGGGATCCAATTGATTTTCGTACACCGTCTTGCGCTGGCGGATGGCTTCGACCGCGATGGCGACCGAGCTCTGGCTGGCCTTGACCCTGGTTCCGCGGAAACGGTCGGCCAGCAGTCCGTCGGCTTCTGCCCCCTGTAATTCGTCGGCTGAAATCCGCTGCCAGTAGTAGGCGCCGTCCACTCCGAAGAGCTGGCGCGTGGCCTGACAGAAGAGGCGGATCAGCGCATCCGCCGGAGTGCCTTGAGCGGCGGCCTCGGAGAATTTGAGGAGGAGGCGCTGGAAGGCGTCGTTCGAGCGCGGAGCACTGCGCTGCACTGCGGCCGAATCTTCAGCCGACAAGGTCAAAGGGTCACCGTCCCGCCACTGTCAAATCCACAAGTAGTTGATATACAGCAGATTAGAATGACATTCTCAATTTGAGTCAAGGGAATAAGCGGCTCGGGTGCCGAGATGGTGAAATGGGGAGTGGCCAGGCTCAGGGCGTATCAGACTGAGATCATAACCGGTTGATGAGACGATTCTAAGCTCGGAACGGGATTGGAATCTCGCCCCTCAAATCCGAGTTAACTATCTTAAATAAATGGCTTTATAGGGATGCCACGGGGGATCGATCATGCCCATTTTGGGCTGGCATCGGCATTGCACTTGAAGCGATGGGGAATTCTTCCCCTTGGCAGGAGAGACCAGTGCGCGCGAGGACAATGGTGCGGTCACTACTCAGTGTGGTTTTGGGACTCTGGATGATTACGGCCGGAACGCGGATGCTTTGCCCGCCAGCCATGGCGCAGGAGAACGTGAAGGCTGAGAGCGAGGAACTGACGCGCAAAGCCAAGACGAAAGTTGCGCCGGTTTATCCCGACGTGGCGCGACGCATGGGCGTCTCCGGCACGGTGAAGTTATCGGTGGTGGTGGCGCCGAACGGCACGGTGAAAAGTTCGAAGGTGATCGGGGGGCACCCGGTCCTGGTCAACGCCGCCATGGATGCCATGAAGCAGTGGAAATTTGAAACGGCCCCGACGGAGAGCAGCGGAATTGTGGAATTCAAGTTTCAGCCTCAAAAGTAGGCCGAAACGGGAGCGGTCCGGCCGCGTCCAGAACAGCAGCAGCGGAGGAATAGCATGACGATCGGCAGAAAACTTTATTTGAGCTTCGGCGCGGTGCTGGCTATGGTCGTGGTGCTGTTTGCCGTAAACCTGGCAGCGGTATTCCGCGAACACAGCGCCAAGGCGGCGGCGTCGCAGGCGCTGGAACTGGCGGATGCCACCGACAAGATCCGCTTTCAGATGATGCAGAACCGCCTCTATCTGACCAATTACCTGCTGAGTGGAGACAGCCGTGAATCCGACCATGTGACGGAGGGCGTCCGCTCCCTGATTGACCGCATGCAGAGCACGATGGCGCTGGCCACGTCGGAGCAACAGCGGACCGCGCTGGCGAAAGTACAGCAGACGGAACAGAACTGGGCCCGCGACTTCGCCGAACCTCTGATGCAAAAGCGCAAAGAGGTGGACCAGGGAAACTCGACCGTGGCCGAACTGCAGATTTTCTACCTGCAGAAAGATGCCAGCTCATGGGTAAAGAACTCCACCGAATATCTTGACCTGGCAGATCAGGAAAGCAAGCGCGTTCTGGAAGAGCGGCGCCGCAGTGACGATTCCGCCAGCAACTGGACCATCGGAATCGCGCTGCTGGGCACACTGGCGGCGCTCGGTCTGGGCAGCCTGATTGCGTTCCGCACCGCCAGGTCGATTACCGAACCGCTGACCGACCTCATGAAGGTCACCAAGCAGATCGGCACCGCCGGGGACCTGGACCACGAAATCGATATCAAGCGCGAGGACGAGATCGGTGAACTGGGCCGCACGTTCAACGGCATGGTGGGCTACCTGCGGGAGATGGCATCGGTCTCCGAGGCCATCGCAGGAGGGAATCTTTCGGTTGAGGTGAAGCCGCGCTCCAAGGATGACACGCTGGGCAACGCTTTTGTCCGCATGGTGGACGGCCTGAGAAACCTGGTGCGCAATGTTCGCGACGCCGCTTCGCAGGTGGCCAGCGCTTCCAGCCAGGTGGCGGGCGCCTCCGACGACTCCGCTAAGGTCAGCCTGCAAACCGCCTCCGCCATCGACGAAGTTACCAGCACCATGCATGAGATGAGCGTCAACGTGCAGAACATGGTGAAGAACACTCAGACCCAGGCGTCGAGCGTCAGCGAGACTTCAGCCTCCATCGACCAGATGGTGGCCTCGATTCAACGCGTGGCCGACACTGCCAAAGTGCTGCTCGACATTTCGAACCGCTCGCGGGAAGAAGTCCACAGTGGCATCAACACCATGGAAAAGGCCACCGACGGACTGAACAAGATCAACATCACCATCCGTTCGTCCGGCGAAATCATCGACGTGTTGGGACAGCGGGCCGACGACATCGGCAAGATCATCGAAGTCATCGACGATCTGGCGGAGCAGACCAACCTGTTGGCCCTGAATGCGGCCATCGAAGCGGCGCGCGCCGGGGAGCATGGCCTGGGATTCGCGGTGGTCGCCGATGAAGTCCGCAAGCTGGCGGAAAAATCCGCCCAGTCCACCAAGGAAATTTCCGAACTCATCCAGAGCATCCAGAAGGAAGCACGCAAGGCGGTGGAGAACATGGACCGCAGCACCGGCATCGTGAACGACGGGCTGGGCCTGGGACAGGAACTCAACGCGGCGCTGCGCAAGATCTCGAACGTGGTGACCGAGGTTTACAAGTTTGCTCAGGAGATTGGCGCGGCCACCAACGAGCAGTCGCATGGGTCTTCGCAGATTGCGCGCGCCACCACCCGCCTGAACGAAATCACACACGAGATCAACTCGGCGGTCGAGGAGCAGGCTTCCGGCGCCCAGGCGGTGGTCAAGGCCATGGAGCGCATGCGCGAACTGGTGCAGCAGACCACTTCGGGTTCGACCGAACTGGCAGCCTCGGCCGAGCAGATGTCAAAAATGTCCCGCGAACTGCTGGACGCGATGCACCGCTTCGCGCTGGAGCAGGCGGAACGGGGTCCGGCGCGCTACGACGAGCCCGGCGTCCGGCGCGCCGCTGCCGGCGCCCGCGCCTGAGGTCGAGAGTCCACATGAGCCCTGAATTGCACATCGTCGGATTCAAGGTAGGGCGCGAGACCTATGGCGTGCCCATCACCTCCCTGCACGAGATTGTGCGCGTGCCTGACATCACGGCGGTGCCGGATGCTCCCGACTACATGGAAGGCGTGATCAATCTTCGCGGCAAGATCGTTTCGGTCATCGACCTGCGCAAGCGCTTCGGCGAGCCCAAGACCGCGTTAAACCGCCGCAACCGCATTCTGGTGGTGGAACACGGCGGCAGGCTTTCGGGACTGATTGTCGATTCGGCTTCGGAAGTCCTCAAGATTCCGGCGAATGAGATTGAGCCTTCTCCGGCCACCCTGCAGGACGGCGGATTGAACTGCGTGACCGGGCTGGGCAAATATCGCGGCCGCCTGATCGTTCTGCTCGATATGGCCAAGCTGCTGGACAGCGGGCTGGGCCGGAAAGAACAAGCGGAGCGGGCAAACGGCGAATCCCGCGGCGCAGCCGCGGCCAAGTCATAGCAGTTCCCCGGTACAAAAAGGAACAGGGACGGACCGGAACTCAATGGGAACATCCAGCATACCTGCGCAGTTTACCGAGGCTGAATTGAAGCTTCTGCAGGTGCTCGTGTACCAGGAGTGCGGCATGCACTTCGACGAGCGGCGCAGCCACTTCCTGCAGGACCGCCTGCAGCGCCGCCTGAAGGAATGCCACCTCGATTCCTTTTACAGCTACTATCGCCTGCTGATCAGCAAGGAAGGCAAGGATGAACTGGCCCGGCTGCTGGAAAACCTGACGGTCAACGAAACCAGCTTCTTCCGCAACAAGGCCCAACTGGACCTGTTCCACAAGCACATCCTCGACGACCTGATTCGGCGCAAGCAGGCCCAGCGCGACTACTCCTTGCGCATCTGGAGCGCGGGTTGCTCCACCGGACAGGAGCCTTACACGCTGGCCATGCTGATTGCCGACAGCCTGGCTTATTACTACCTGCGCAATCCACAGTCAAGCGCCATAGCTTCGCCCAAGCCGCTGATTCCTCCACCCTGGAAGGTCGAGATCATTGCCAGCGACATCAGCTACTCGGTGTTGCGTACCGCGCAGGAAGGCACATACTCCGAAACCCAGATGGCGAGCGTGGACTACAGCTACCGCTTGCGCTACTTCGATAAGACGGGCGACCGTTATGCGATCAAGAAGGCGTTGAAGGAAATCGTCCACTTCGACTTTCATAATCTGAAAACAGAATACCTGCCGCAGCGCAATGATGTGATCTTCTGCCGCAACGTCATGATGTACTTTGACGAGCCCGAACAGAAGCGCTTGCTGGAAAAATTCGCGCGCTGCCTCAACCTGCAGGGTTACCTGTTCGTGGGCCACGCGGAAAGCCTGCTGGCCCTGACCGACAAATTCACCATGGTGCATCGCAATAGCGGGACCGCCTACCAGAAGGTCGAGGTGAGCGGGTGACCCAGTTTCCCGACGAGCGCGCCGCCGAAATGCTGGAACTCTTTTTCGAGTCCGCGCAGGAACTGCTGCAGGCGCTCAATGAAGAGGCGCTGAAGCTGGAAAAGCGTCCGGCCGATGCCGAGCTGGTGCGCAGCATCCGTCGCATCGTGCATACGCTCAAGGGCGATGCTGCGGCTTGCGGTTTTCGTGAACTGAGTAACGCGGCCCACGACCTGGAAGACGCGCTGGCGCTGGAATCGGCGTCGTCGCACGGCAGCCTGGCCGAGGTCGCATTTACCGCGGCTGACACCTTTGGTGCCATGCTGGCGGCCTACCGGCGCAAAGGCAAGCAGCCCTCGTCCGCGCCTCTGGCCAGGATGATTCGCGAGCTGACGCAGCAACCCAAAGGAAAAAAGCGCACAAAGAAGGGGGCCAAAGCGGCCGCCGTCCCGGTTGACTGGAACGAGTACGAGAAACTGGCGATCCAGAGTGCGGCGAGTGCAGGCCGGAGCGTGTACCACGTCACCGCCGCCATCGATCCCAAGTGCGTGATGCCGATCGCGGCCCGGCAACTGGTGATGAATGCCCTGGCGCCGGTCGCTGAGGTGCTGGGGGCGCGTCCCGAGGCCGGGTCTCCCGAGAGCACCCGGCGCCTGGAGCTACTGGTGGCCAGTGAGAAGTCATCCGATCAGTTGTCCGCGCGCTGCCGTATTCCCACCGTGATATCGAGCGTGGTGGTGGAAGTGGTGAAGGCGGCTGAGGCTTCCGTGAGGAAAGCAGTTTCTGCCGAACCGGTTGGACAGGCGGCAGCCTCACCCGCCCACTCGCTGCCCGAATCTGGCGATGACCACGGGGCTGGGGGCAGGCCCAATCATCCGGTACTGGCGGAAAACATTTTGCGCGTGGACGCCGAGCGCATTGACAGTGTGCTCAACCTGGTGGGGGAACTGATTATCGGCAGGTCGATGCTGCAGCAGGCGTTTACCGAGTTTGCCCGCCATGTTCCCAAGGAGGCCTTGCGCGGCCGCTTCATCGATGCCATGGCTTTTCAGTCGCGCGTGTTGAGCGACCTGCAGCGCTCGGTGATGAAAATCCGAATGGTGCCGGTGGAGCAGCTTTTCCGCCGCTTTCCCCGGATGGTGCGAGACGTGGCCAAACAGTGTGGCAAGGACGTGGGGCTGGTGATGAGCGGCCAGGACACCGACCTGGACAAGAGTCTTTTGGACGTAGTTGCCGAACCCCTGACCCACCTGGTGCGCAATGCCGTCAGCCACGGCATCGAAAGCGCCGAAGATCGAGTCCGAAACGGGAAGCCGGCGCGCGGAACCATCCATCTCACTTCGTATCACCACGGCAATCAGGTTATCGTGGAAGTCAGCGATGACGGCGGCGGCATTGACGCTCAAAAAGTCAAAGCCAAGGCCGTGGAGAAAGGTCTCGTCACCCCGGAAGAGGCAGACAGTCTGGGCGAGGCCGAAATTCTGGCGCTGGTGTTCCGCCCCGGGTTCAGCACCGCCGACGAGATCACCGAAGTTTCCGGCCGCGGCGTCGGCCTGGATGTGGTGCAGACGGTATTGCACCGGTTGAAAGGCTCGGTCGAGGTTGAGACCCGGGTGGGCCAGAGCACCACCTTCCGCCTGAAGTTGCCGCTCACTTTGGCCATCATCAAGGCCCTGCTGTTCCGGGTGGAGCAGAGGTTGTACGCGGTGGCCCTGAACGCGGTCGCGGAAATTGCCCGCGCCCGTGAATCCGACGTGCACCAGGTGCATAACCATGAAGTCCTGCAGCTACGCGACCGCGTGCTGCCCCTGGTCCGTCTGGGGCGCGCGCCGGGCCGGGGAGCAGAGGCGGGGTCGGAAAAGATTTTTGTGCTGGTGATTTCCATGGGCGAGCGGAAACTGGGAATGATCGTGGACAGCCTGGAGGGCGAAGAAGAGCTGGTCATCAAGGCGCTCGACGACCAGACCGTAGCCACCGACCTGATCAGCGGAGCTTCCATCCTGGGCGATGGACGCGTGGTGCTCATTGTCAATTTGCCTGCGGTCGTGGATCGCCACGGCAAGGTACGTCCGGATGAAGGAGAGGGCATTGTCTCCGGACTTCTGCTCTCCCACGCCGACCGCAAGGCCCTGCGCGAAGGTGCAGCGGAGGTGCGTCCATGACGCGGGTACGCGTGCTGGTGGTGGACGATTCCGCGCTGATGCGTAAGCTGATTCCACAGATTCTGCAGACCGACAGTTCCATCCAGGTGGTGGGCACCGCTATGGATGGCAACTTCGGCCTCAGAAAAATTGACGAGTTGAAGCCCCAGGTCATTACTCTCGATCTGGAAATGCCGGGCATGGGCGGCATCGACATGCTCAAAGAGATCATGCGGCGGCATCGCCTGCCGGTGATCGTGGTGAGTTCGCACAGCACGCAGGGAGCTTCGATCACGCTGCAGGCCCTGTCGCTGGGCGCGTTTGATTTTGTGGCCAAGCCGAGCGACGTCTCCGCCCGCATGCCGCAGATCGCAGCCGAATTGATCGGCAAGATCAAGGCAGCGGCCCAGAGCCGGGGCGTGACCGTCAGGCCGGTGGGAGTGACCGCGCGTCCGGGGCAGAAAGCCGCTCTCGATACCAAAAAGGCCCCAAGCAGGGTGATTGCCATCGGAGTCTCGACTGGAGGGCCGCAGGCACTGCAATTCGTTTTCTCGCAATTGCCGGCGGATTTTCCCGGCGCGATTGTGGTGGTGCAACACATGCCGGAAGGTTTTACCGAAATGTTTGCCCGGCGTCTGGATGAAATCTGCGCCGTCCGGGTGAAGGAGGCGCAATCGGGGGACGTCCTGGTGGCAGGACGGGTGCTGATCTGCCCGGGGAGCCGGCATTTGAAGGTAAAACGGCTGCCGCTGGGGGATGTCGCGGTCCTGAGCGATGAGGCCCGAGTCAACGGCCACCGTCCTTCTGCCGATGTGTTGTTCAAGAGCCTGGCCGACGAGTTCGGCCCCAAGGGCATAGCCGTGCTGATGACCGGGATGGGCGATGACGGGGCGCAGGGGATGGGCGCGGTGAAGGCAGTAGGAGGAATGACGATCGCGCAGAGCGAGGAGTCCTGTGTGGTCTATGGCATGCCCAAAGCGGCCATCGATCGCGGCTTCGCGGTGCGGGTGGTCGGGCTGGACGTGCTGGCCAACACTTTGCAGGCGCAGTGCATGGCAGATCGCAAAAACGGATTTGGCAACGAACCGGGCGAGGGCGGCAAGGCCGCAGGCGCGGGACGAGAGTAGTTTTGCTGGGGAGTAAGGCCGATTTCGCAACAAGCAGGAGGGATTTATGGAGCAGTTTGCATCGCTAAAACGCAGCAAGGACGGTCAACCGGTCCGCTACCTGGTAGTGGACGATTCCGTCTTCGCCCGCAAAAATCTGGCGCGGATCGTGGAAACTTTCGGCGGCCAGGTGGTGGGTGAAGCCGGCGACGGCATGACCGCCATCACCGAATACGACCGCATCAATCCCGACATCGTGCTCATGGACATCACCATGCCGCAGATGGAAGGGATCGAGGCGGCCGAAAAAATCGTGGCGCAGCATCCTGAAGCGCGCATTGTCATGGTGTCTTCCGTGGGTTACCAGGAAAACATCGTGGCGGCATTGCAGCGCGGGGCCCGTCACTTTGTGCAGAAGCCGGTCAAGCCGGAAGTTCTGTACGAAGTCATCAAGTACGTGCTGGGAGAAGATGGAGCGGTAGCGAGTGCCGCGGGCGCGGGAGCCTGATCTATGAAGATGGAGCTGATCCAGCCGTTCATCAACGCGGCGGATGCCGTCCTGGCCCAGGGCCTGCAGTCCCCCATGTCGATTGGGAACCTGAGCATGGAGCAGGAGGCATACCGGCGCAAAGGCGTGGCCGCACTGGTGGCGATCACCGGCGACATCGAGGGCCGCATTGTGTTCGACCTCGATCCCGAGACCGCGGGGCGCGTGGCCAGCCATTTTGCCGGCGGCGAGGTGCCTGAATCCGATGACCTGGTGCGGGAAACGGTTTGTGAGTTGGCCAACCAGGTGACCGGAAACGCGGTCACCGCCCTGAACGATCAGGGCTTCCACTTCCGCGTGCATCCCCCCGTTCTACACACCTCCGAACATGGTCCCACCAGCAGCGAGGACACGGAAGCCCTGGTGATTTGCTGCGAAACCGATCGCGGCAGCGTGTTCATGAACATAGCGCTGCGCTACAACGTTAAGCTGTCCGGCGAACGGGCGGCTGCCGCGGGCGAGTAGCCTCGGACGGCGGACGGCGGGCCTCGAACCTCGGGCTTCGGACCTCGGACTTCAGACCTCGGGCTTCAGCTCCCAGCCTCAAATCTCTCGCGCCGGGTGTGCCGAGGGATTTGGAACCTTCAATAAATAATGTCATCTTGAGCGGAGGGGATGGACTCGCTTGCGAGTCCGTTCCCGCAGTCGAAAGATCTGCTTTGGAGCAAGGCATGCGGCGGCGGTCTCCGCACGCGGCAGATGCAGTGCAGGCAGAAAGCAGGTCCCTCGACTTCGCTCGGGATGACAGAGTGGAGAGAGCACGACTGAGATGTCCGCGGTCTGACGTCCGACGTCTGACGTCTGACGTCCGCTTTACGGTCCGGCCAGGACGAAGACCGGGTTCTGCGGCAGGGCGTTTCCGCCGTTGGGTGGGGTGGTTGAGCCCAGAGGAGCGGGCAACTCAAGCACCGGCGTGTCATCGGAAGTGCGGATGACAGTGGTGCTTCCCGCGTCACACTTTCCTACCAATACTTTTGTACTGTCGGCCGAGGCGGCAGACGAAACCCGGAAGCGGACCCCGCCCACCACTCCCCCCGGAATGCCCAGGCCATTGACGTCGCAACCGGTCGGGAAGGCTGTAGAGATCTCGACCACGACGCTTCCAGTTCCACTCTGGCTGCTGGCTGCGACCCCGACGTTGTTGGCAACGGTAAAGGTCCCGGTGTTTGCCGCCAGCAGAGTGAAGGTGCCGTTGTTTCCCGCGTCGGTCAGGCCGGCGACAACTACTTTCATGCCTGGCCGGAGGGCTGGACCGGAGATCAAGTTATAGGTGTACGTGGTGTTGCTGCCGTTTTGCGCGGCCGCTGTAATCGCAACCGTGGATTCAAGCGGGATCGTCTTTCTCACGCTGCCATCGCCGGCGTTAATCACAGTGACCCCTGAACTCATGCACAGCTGAGTATCGCTGGGGACGGAGGTGCAGGGCGGGGTCTTGCTGGAACTTACGGCGTACACGCGGCTGCCGTCGGGCAGCACCGAAACTGCAGTCGGGCCGGCGGCTACCGGAACGGTGAATGCCACAACTGGCGGATCGGCGGCCACATTCACGGCGGTCACCGTGTTGGCGACCGGGTTGGTGATGTAGAGGCGATTCAGCTTGCTGTCATACACCATGTAATTGGCGCCCGCGCCCACGGAGGCCGAGCCCACGACCGCGTCGGTGACGGTATCAATCGCGGAGACGGTGCCGCTGCCGCTGTTGAGAACGTAGATTCTCGCACTGTCGGAGCGCGCCACTGCCCACACCGGATTGGTCCCGGTGGTGATGGTTTGGGTTACGCTGCGGTCCACCACGCTGATGGCAGTGACCGTGCCGTCACCCTGATTCACGGCGTAGAGTTTTTTCTGGTCCGGAGTTTCCGCCAGCGCGACGGGATGATTGCCCACCGCAATCAGCGGGTTCAGCACCGCGTTGTTTGTGGCCGAGACTGCCGCGACCGTATTGTTCCCGAAGTTCGCCACGTAAACCGTTCCGCTTTCCGTGGTGTGGACAAATACCGGGCGCGAACCTGCCGGCAGGGAAGTCGTGGTCACCACGGTGGCGGTTGATCCTGGGTTGGGGGAAAACGAGGAGACCGAGTCTTCCAGGGTGTTCACCGCATACACTCGAAACCCATTCGAAGTGAGGGTGGCGTGGGCCGGGCCCAGGCCGAGTTGGGCCACGCCGATGTTGGTATCGCCTGAAATATCCATCCGGCTGCTGGCGCCGGGGTCAATGGAACCGTTGTTACTCAGCACCAGAACGAAGTGAATGGCGTCGGGATCGGGCGGGGGCGGAACAATGGGAACGGCGACGGGACGGTACTGGTCGCCGCAGCCAACGCAAATCAGGAAAAGAATCAGAACGCCCAGCAAGCGGGCCCTACGCCAACCAATCATCCGCACCCCAGCAGAACCATCCATGAACTCACAATGATCCGGAAGAGGTTTCATTTTAATGGCTGGGCGGAATATGCGCCAGCGGAGGGACGTAAGCTCTTAGCCTTAGCTCTTGGCTCATGGCCTTTGGTGGTTGGCTTTTGGTCCCTGCTTCGAGGTCTGATGCATTGTTGCCGGCGAAAGGGTGCCCTTTCGGATTGAAGCATTGGTCCGGAAAATCACGACAGGCGTGGCTGGCCGCTGTATGAAGTAGATTTTGCTAAGAGCTAAAAGCTAAAAGCTGTCTTACGCTTTCCCTCTTGACCGCTTTCCGGAAGCCGCTTCGCGGGCCGGCGCTGCTGGCTTCTTTTTTCCTTCCATCTCGGCCAGGCTTTGTTTGAGGGCAGCCATCAGATCGACCACCGGGGCGAGCTTCTTCGGTTTCTCAACTTCAGTGATCTTGCCGCCCTCGAGCTTGGTCTCAATGAGTTTTTTCACGTTTTCCTGGAAAGTGTCGTGATATTTTTCCGGGTCCCACTCGGCGGCCAGGGCTTCAATCAACTGGTGGGCGACTTTGACTTCCGCATCCTTCAATTCGACTTCCGGCGCGCCGAAGCCTTCCACCTTGCGGACCTCTTCCGCGTAGTACATGGTGTGGAGCATGAGGCCGCCTTCGTGCGGGCGCAGAAACACGGTGTACTCGCGATTGTGCATGGTGAGCTTGGCAATGGCGACGTATTCGCTCTCTTCCAGGGCCTTGGTCAGCAGGGCGTAGGGCCTGCGTCCCGCCTCTTCCGGCAGCATGTAGTAGGAGGATTCGAAAAAGACGGGATCGACCTCGCTGGTCTTCACGAACTCGAGAATTTCCATGGTCTTCGCGGTTTGCGGTTCGATCTTCTTGATCTCTTCCGGTTCGATCACGACGTATTCGTCTTTGCGGAATTCGTAGCCCTTTACGATCTCACTGCGCTCCACCACGCGATTGTCGGCGGGACAGTAATATTGCTGCTTGACCCGCTGCAGGTCGTCGCGATGCAACATGTTGAAGGAGATGCCGCTGCTGCGCGCGCCGGAGAAAAGACGCACCGGCATGGAGATCAGACCGAAAGTGAGGTATCCCGACCAAACCGAGGCTGCCATAGTTTTCCCTCGAAGCCGAAAAGGCCCAAGCGTAGTGCAGTTTAGACTACGCAGGGGAGTTTGATGCAGCCCGCAAGCGCGGGGAATCCGAACAAGAAGCCCCATTTGTAGCAGTGCCAGCGGCGCTGCACTATATGTTGTGTATGATCGCGTTCCTAACTGTGACTGATGTGTATGACCACTCTCCATTTCAGCGCCCTGACCATGGTTGACTTTGCCGGTCGTGAAGGGCAGTGGATCGTTGCCGGCGTGCTCACTGCGGCCTTTACGGTGCTCGCCCGCACGGTCCGCGGTGTGACCAAGGCAGGTGCGCTGGCGGGGGCGTTCAGCTGCTTTGTGCTCTACGTCGGAGGCGGCCCGGGGGCTTTCGCGGGGCTGATTGCCGTCTTCGCCCTGGCCTGGATCACGACCCGGCTCGGCTATGGGCGCAAGCAGAAGCTGGGGACTGCGGAACGCAGCGAGGGCAGGAAGGCATCCCAGGTACTGGCCAACCTCGGAGTGGCGACGGCCTCTGCGGCGGCTTCCCTCGTCAGTCATGACCGGAGCATTTTCCTGCTGGCAATGGCAGCGGCACTCTCCGAAGCTGCCGCCGACACGGTTTCGAGCGAAGTCGGCCAGGCCTTTGGCGAGAAGGCCCGCCTGGTGACGACCTGGCGCTCCGTCCCGGCGGGGACGGATGGCGGAGTAAGTCTGATTGGGAGTGCGGCTGGAATTGCCGCCGCCGGGGTGGTGAGCTCGGTCTGCTTTCTTGGCGGGTTGCTGCCGCCGCAGTGGCTGGCAATTTCGATCGGGGCCGCGATCCTGGGCATGATGGCCGACAGTTTCCTGGGAGCAGGGCTCGAAAGACGAGGATTGGTTAATAACGATATAGTAAACTTCCTGGGCACCTTGACCGCGGCCGCGGCCGCATTCTGGCTGGCCGGGATTCACCTGTAGATTCCGCGTTTTACCCCGGCAGGTCATGTACTGATGGGCCTTGCCGGCAGTTACCCTGGGCGCGAAAATCCTAGAGAGCATCTTCCCTTAAGAGTGCTTGCATCTCACTGCTTTGGCCGGGTGGTCCAAAGACTTCTTCGACGAACCTGGCAAGCGCGAAAGACGTATAGAAGTAAATGAAGATCCAGAAGTTTGTCATCGGATATGTGCTGGCCCTGGCTCTGCTGCTGTTTGCCCAGCAGCGTCCCGCCACCACCCAGGCTGCCGGCTTTCGCTCGGTTGCCGATCTAACCCACTCGCTGTCAACCAGCGGTCTCGAAACAGGGCATAGATCCGGCTATCGAGTGCAGACCGTGGCCCTTTCGGAGAAGATCTACGCCTCGGGGACTTCCTCTTCAGAGCAGTTTTCCACCCGGATCGTCGCCCCCTCGCGCCTGGGACGCGGCCAGTGGGCGGTGGACCAGATTCCAGCCGGCCGTTTGATCGGGCCGCTGGTGGTCCTCGATATAAGCGCCAGCGTAAAAGGCAATCCGGACTACGAGCTTTCGGTTGAAGACATCGCCCACTGGGAGCAAGCCAACGGGGAAATCCCCCTGGGCGCGGTGGTGATGGCGCGCACGGGATGGGGAGCGCGCTGGAACTCAGCCAGCAAGTACCGCAATACCGACGC
Source organism: Terriglobia bacterium (assembly GCA_963752375.1). Classification (GTDB taxonomy): domain Bacteria; phylum Acidobacteriota; class Terriglobia; order Terriglobales; family Acidobacteriaceae; genus JAIQFF01. The sequence continues at coordinate 116,991 of CAVVYF010000023.1, read as the reverse complement.
TAAAGGCGGCATGCATTTTCCCGGATACTCGGAGGATGCGGCCCGCTTCCTGGCCGAAGGACGGAACGCTCTTGGCCTGGGCATCGATACTCCAAATCTCGATCACGGCTCGGCCAAAATATTGGCCGTAGGTCAGTATGCGCTGGAGCACGGGCTCTATCTCCTGACCAATGTGGCCAACCTCGATCATATGCCGGCCAACGGCGCCGTTGCCATGGTCGCTCCCGCGAAAGTAGCAGGAGGATCGACAGCCCCGGTGCGGATTCTGGCGCTGGTGCGCTAGCGAATTTCTTCTGGCAGCGCGTTTCCCGGGCTCCTCTACCCGTTCCACAGAGACGAGCATCCGGGTTACTGCTGAAATACTTCTCCGAATCTCAATACCCATGAGACCATCACCGCATCTCTCGCACACCCAGATAGGGAGCCTTGCACACTTTGCTTCAGGACATTCGCTATTCCGCGCGGCAGCTCATCAAAAGCCCAGGATTCACGCTAACGGCGGTGATCTCGCTGGCGCTGGGCATTGGAGCGGCCACCGCCGTATTCAGCGTGATCTGTGCGGTCCTGATGAATCCTTATCCCTACCCTGCAGCGGATCGAATCGTACGACTCACGGTCGATAGCGTAGCCGGTTCCGGGGACCCCGTGTATCTAAACGGCGCCGAAATTCAGACCTTGTGGCAGTCATCTGTGGTCGAAAGCGTTCTGACGATGGACTACAACGCGTTGATGCTGACCGGGCAAGATCTTCCGGAGACCGTGCACACCGCGAGCCTGATCTCGAATAGTTTTCATGATCTCGGTGTGCCCCCAATGCTGGGACGCGGACTTTGGCCATCCGATGCGGTGGACGGCCAGGAGCCGCGACCGGTCGCAGTTCTTTCATACAGATTCTGGCGGAAACATTACTTGTCCAATCGGGACGTAGTGGGCCGCACACTGCAACTCGATCACAGAAACCTTGAGATTGTGGGCGTCGCGGCGCCGCGGTTCACCTGGGGGGACGGCGCTGACGTGTATCTTCCGCTCAAGCTGATGCGAGATCCGGGGCGGACATCGATCGTCTATTTACTCCTGCGCCCCGGCGTCAGCCGGGCCGGGGCGGACGCAGCGCTGCAGCCACTGGTGGAACAGTTCGCAAACTACATGCCCAATGATTTTCCCGACGTCTTCAGGGTTCATGTGCATGGGTTGAACGACTGGGTCGCTAGCTCCACGGGCGGAACCCTGTACGTGCTCTTCGGCGCGGTGATGTTGCTGCTCGTAATCGGATGCGGAAATGTCTCCATTCTGCTGCTGGCGCGGGGCACGGCGCGGCAGCATGAGTTGGCGGTAAGAACCGCTATCGGCGCGGGCCGCCTCCGCATCATTCGTCAGTTGCTCACAGACTCTCTCCTGCTGGCGGCGATTGGAGCCGTGCTGGGGGTCCTGATTTCCTACGGCGCTCTGGCGCTGATTCAGAGGCTGCTGCCCCGATCTGCGTTTGCTTCCGAAGTCGTGATTCGCATCAACTTGCCCGTGCTCTTTTTCAGCGTCACGGTGGCACTGGGAACGGGCGTGCTGTTCGGGCTTTGGCCGGCGCTGCAACTCTCGCGGACGCACATCGGCCAGATCATGCAGTCCGGCGCACATCGTGTAGCCGGCAGCGTCCGCGGACGCAGAACCCATAACATGCTGATCGCCGCGCAGGTGGCGCTGACATTACTGTTGCTGGCAGCTGCGGGTTCTGCAATGAAGGGGTTCTCCCATCTGATCCATGAGCCCCTCGGTTACGACCCGCACAATGTGATGGCGATAGGAATTCCTTTACGCGAGGACTCCTATCGCACCTGGTCCGCTCGTGCAGCCTATTTTGAGCAGCTGCGAGAGAAGGTCGCGGAGACACCGGGCGTGATCACAGCGGCGATTTCCACCGATGCGACGCCGCCGCGGAATGGATGGATTATGGGATTTGAAGTCCTAGGCAAACCCATGGCCCCTGGTGCAGGGGTGCTTTTTGATTCGAGTCGGTCTGAGATCGGATCGGTCAACCTGATTAGCCCGGAGTACTTCGCGGCTTTGCGCATTCCCGTGCTGCAAGGACGGATTTGGAGCGACGTCGAGAATAACAAAGGCGCACATGTAGCCGTGATCAACCGTACGCTGGCGCAACGCTACTTTCCGAATGGCGATGCCATTGGGCACTCGCTGAGATCGGGAGGTCTCGAAGGCAATCCCGCCACAGTGCTGTCGCCGCCAAATATCGGAGCTACCTGGTTCCAGATTGTTGGCATCGTCGGGGACGCCCGCAATGATGGACTGCGCAGTGTCGCCAGACCGGCCGTCTTCGTGCCCTACACATTCAGCATGGGAGAGTTCACGGAGATTCTGGTTCGCTCTCAGGCTGCACCCCTGACGCTGGCGCATGCCGTGCGCGAGCAATTGAGGGCAATTAACCCGGATCAGACCAGCAGTGGCGTCCATGATCTAGAAACCCAGCTCACCTATGAGCCCGAGTGGCAGCAGGAGAATATCGCGGCGTGGATTTTTGGCGTTTTTGCCTGGCTGGCCCTGGCCCTTGCCGCAGTAGGGCTGCACAGCGTGGTTTCCTACACGGTGGCACAACGGACCAATGAGTTTGGGGTTCGTATGGCGCTGGGAGCGCGACGCGGAGATTTGCTGCGAATCGTGTTCAGGTCGGCGTTGGGAAGCGTGGGCGTCGGAATCTTCGCAGGTGTCGCCCTTTCGCTAGCCGTCAGCCAAATCATCGCCAAATGGGCACAAGGGAATGCCCGCGATCCAGTCATTCTCCTGGCCGGAGCGATTCTCCTGGTCCTGGTGTCCGGGTTGGCCTGCGCGGTACCGGCGCGTCGCGCCTCCAGGGTCGATCCGGTGATTGCGCTGCGCTGCGAGTAGGAGCCGGTCACCCGGCTGATGTGCATTGCATACTGAGGCCCTTCGGGGTACATTGTCGGTCGGTTGGGAACGCTCAACCAAACTTCCGGTTCACTCGTGGAAAAACAAAACTCGGTCGCACCCGTGGTGTTCATCCTGTTGTTACTGCTTGGGGCCCTGGCGGTGGGCTTTTGGCTTTTTCGTTCCTTCCTCCAACCTCTGGCTTTCGCCACGGTGATTGGCGTGGGATTTTACCCTTTCTACCTTTGGGTGCGGCGGGGTGTTCGCGGCCCTAACAAGTCTGCACTCCTGGCCACCGTCGCGGTGCTTCTGATCTTTGTGCTGCCGGCTTCGCTGATTGCTTCCGCTGCGGGTGCGCAACTCATCAAGGCCGCGCGCTACCTGGGCGACCGTAGCGCGCAGGAAGGAGGCGCGGCGGCTTACCTCGGCGACAAACAAGAAAGAGTGATGGACTGGCTGGGACGATATGTGGATGTGGAAGAGCTAGGCATCCGGGATGCGCTGGACGACCTGCCCGCCCGGGTGAGCGGGTTCCTGCTGGCAGCCGGGAGCGGCCTGGTGGGAGGGTTGGCGGGTTTTGCGGGCAACGCAATCCTGACCTTCCTGATTTTGTTCTTCATTTTCCGTGATGGAGAAGCCGCGACCAGCAGCGTCGTGGGAATCCTGCCGCTGGGCCCGAAGCAGGCGAAGCGATTGCTTATGGCTGCCAAGGACAGCATCGTCGCCAACCTGTACGGCATCCTGGCGGTCGGCCTTGCGCAGGGTCTGTTGACCGGCGCCGCCCTGGCGGTCCTCCGCGTGCCCTCGGCGTTGCTGCTCGGTTTCGCCGCCGCGGTTTGCTCCGTGATTCCGATCGTGGGAACGAGCCTGGTCTGGGTTCCGGCGTCAATCTACCTCATGGTCAGCGGACATCTCTGGAAAGGCATCATCCTGATCGTGTGGGGAACCGCGGTTGTCGGCATGGTGGACAACATCGTTCGGCCGCTGGTGATCGGCAGCAGGGTTGAGCTTCATCCTCTTCTGCTGCTCTTCGCCCTGCTGGGCGGACTGCAGGTATTCGGTTTTATCGGGATTTTTATCGGGCCTATGATCATCTCTCTGATCGCAGTACTTACCAGCATGCTCAGAGAGGAGTTGGGATCGCCTCCCGAACTGCTCCGCGAGCCGTAGTCGTAGGTCGTGGTGGCCGTGCTTGTGTGGCCATGCCTGTGTGGCGCGGGCGCCCTCGCCCGCGAGCTAATGCCGCGAACTTTCAGGAGGCAAAGATGAGCGACCCCCGTTATCCCATCGGAAAATTTACCTTCGATGGTCCGCCCAACGAACAACACCGTCAGAAACTGATCAACGATATCGAGGAGACTCCGGCCGCCCTGCGGGCCGCGGTGCACGGTCTTTCGCCACAGCAGATCGCAACGCCCTATCGCGATGGCGGATGGACGGTGCGGCAGGTGGTGCACCATGTTCCCGAAAGCCACATGAATGCCTACATACGCTTCAAGCTGGCGTTGACCGAAGATGCTCCGACCATCAAGCCATATATGGAAGACCGCTGGGCTGAGCTTCCCGACGTCCAATCCACGCCGCTGGAAGTGTCGCTGTCGCTACTGGAGTCGTTGCACGACCGCTGGGTGCGCCTGTTGCGCGGGCTGCAGCCGCAGGACTGGAAACGGACCTTCAACCATCCCGAAATGGGGACGATGCCGCTGGAAAAAAATCTGGCCCTGTACTCCTGGCACGGCCGGCATCATGTGGCCCACATCACGGAGTTGCGGAAGAAGATGGGGTGGGGATGAACTGGCTGCCGGCTTCTAGCGCTGACTGCAGGGCTGGGATTGCTTTGACCAGAGCCAGGAGCTAGCAGCTAGAAGCTCTCTCAGTGTCTCCGCTCCGGTCGGGATGACTAGACAGCAGGTCCCCGCACTGCGCTCGCTTCGCTCCGCTCCAGTCGGAATGACAACAATACCAATTCAAAATTAATTCGAAGAATTTTCGGGACAAGACACCAGGATGACAGGGGGTTAGAGTTAGGATAAAGGCCGGAAGAGCTGAATCAGATGTTTGCCAAAATACAGCGTATTCATTTCGTCGGAATCGGGGGCATCGGCATGAGTGGGATTGCCGAGGTGCTGCTGAGTCTGGGCTACAGGATTTCCGGTTCTGATCTGAAGAGTTCAGCCGTGACCCAGCGGCTGGCCGGCCTGGGCGCCACCGTCTTCGAAGGCCATGCCGCGGAGAACATCGCCGGCGCGGAAGTAGTGGTTACCAGTTCGGCGGTCGCGCTGGAGAACCCGGAAGTGGTCGAAGCTCATCGACTCCACATCCCGGTAATTCCGCGCGCCGAAATGCTGGCCGAGTTGATGCGCCTGAAATATGGCATCGCGGTCGCGGGGATGCACGGCAAAACCACAACGACTTCCATGGTGGCCGCGGTACTGGCCGCCGGTGGCCTTGATCCGACGGTTGTGGTCGGCGGCCGCGTGGACGCTCTGGGCTCGAATGCCCGCACCGGCAAGTCGGAGTACCTGGTGGCCGAGGCGGACGAAAGCGATCGCTCGTTCCTGAAACTCTCTCCCGTGCTCGCTGTGGTCACCAACATTGACCGCGAGCACATGGATTGCTACCGCAACATGCGCGACGTGAAAAAGGCATTCCTCGATTTCATGGACCGCGTGCCGTTCTATGGTGTGGTTGTGGTCTGCAATGACGATGCGCCGCTGCGCAAGCTGTTTCCGCAGGTCCGGCGCCGCATCGTGACCTACGGCACGCGGCGAGGGTCGGATTTTCACATCAAGCTGGAGAAATCCACGTTTGAGTCGGAAGAGCGGCGGCCGGTCAGCCATTTTCGCGTGGACTATGGTGATCGCGACCTCGGCGAATTCCGGCTGCACGTGCCGGGAGTGCATAACGTCCTGAACGCGACGGCAGCCATCGCGGTGGGCATCGGTCTGGATATCACGGCGGATGATATCCGTTCGGCCCTCGAAAACTTCCGCGGCGTGGACCGGAGATTCCAGTTGCGGGGGAAAGCCGCCGGGGTCAGCGTGATTGATGACTACGGCCATCATCCTACCGAGATTCGCGCCACGCTTTCCGCTGCGCGGCAGTGCGGCTTCGGCAAGATCCACGTCATCTTTCAGCCCCATCGCTACACTCGCACCCGGGACCTGATGGACGAATTTACCACCGCATTTCACGACGCTGACTCGCTGGCCGTGCTCGATATTTACGCCGCCAGCGAAGCCCCGATCGAGGGCATCACCGGGGAGGTTTTGGCGCGCCAGATCAGCGGGAAAGGGCAGCGGCAGGCCTCGTACGTGAACTCGTTTGCCGAGGCGGTGGCATCGGTGGTGGCTGCGGCCCAGCCGGGAGAGATGATTCTGACCCTGGGCGCCGGCAGCGTATCGCAGCTGGGCCCGATGATCCTGGCGAAATTGCAGGAAAACGAGGCCGCGGCATCCCGCCCCCGGACCGCAGTCCCGGCCCTGTGAAGGTTTTCCCTCCACCCCATCACAAAACATTCGACGCCTGATAACGACTTCTTCGCTGGCTCGTCTAACCCGGCAAAGGGAAATGCCATGCGATCCGACAAAATGATGTACTGGATGACCCTGGGAGTTCTCGCCATGGCCGCAATCACCGGCGCGGTGAGCGGGCAGGCGGGATGGGGCGAACGACTCGCCGGCCGCTCCGTCGCAATGATGTCGCGGGTTTCTGAAGCGGCGGCCAGCTATGCAGAGATGGCCGGGATGGTGCTGGGAAGCCGCGAGGATGATGCGGTGCGACCTGTGCGCACCGTAGTCGAGGCCCAGAATCGCCTGGCTTGTGTGCAACGGGTTCTGGTGCGGCGTCAGGCGGAGTTGGTCCGGGTGCAGGCGATGAGAGTCCGGGTCCGGGCGCTGGAACTCGCCCCTCGCACCATCGTTCTGCCGGCCCGAAACATGATCATTGAAATTCCCCAAGCGCCGCAGGCGCCGGAAGACTGACGTAGGGGCAGATGTCCTCATCTACCAGGCGGAGCGAAGCTCCGCAAGTTTTTGTCTCGCCGCACTCTTTCATGGCATTCCCGCAAACCGGTCGAGCTGCGCTCGAGTGGGCAGATGAGGACATCTGCCCCTGCGTGGTTGGTGGCGCGGTCGGCCTGTGCAAAACCTGCTAAATTTTTCTATCTCTCTTGGGCAAAAGCAGTTATATTGATTTTGCTCAAGCGATTCCCTGACGACAACTGACCTGAGTTGATGGCGCGGAAATCCGGCCCCACCATCTCGCAGGAAGATTTGTATCCACTGGCCGACGAGCCAGGGCGGGAAGATGCATGCCTGCTCGACTTGGATGTGGAACAGGAACCTCCGTTTCTGCGGGTGCAGAAGCGTGTCTCCGTCCGCCGCGGTTCACTCCCGAAAAAAACTGTAACGCGCCTGACCTGGGGCGCAGTTGCCCTTGCCGTCGTATTTGTTTGCGGAATCGCCGTGGCCGCTCTTTATCACTATGGTGAGCGCTCCTGGCGCTTCCGGGTTGAATCGAGCGACGATATCGATATCGGCGGATTGCAGAACGTAACCCATAGCCAGGTCATGGAAGTCATGGGCGGCGACATCGGCCGCAACATTTTCTTCGTGCCCCTGGCGCAGCGCAAGGCGCAACTGGAGCAGATTCCGTGGGTGGAATCGGCCAGCGTGATGCGCTTCATCCCCAACCGGCTGAAAGTGGAGATTCACGAGCGCACGCCGGTGGCCTTTGCGCGCGTCGGTTCCAGAATCCTGCTCACTGACGCCGGCGGTACGCTGATGGAATTGCCGGCCCGAACAAAATATTCCTTTCCCGTGATCGTGGGCATGAACAACGGCGAGCCGCCTTCCACGCGCCTAGCTCGCATGAAGATCTACAACGACGTCGTGAGCCAACTCGATGCCGGGGGAGCGCACTATTCGCAGGAGCTCAGCGAAATCGATCTCTCCGATCCTGACGACGTGAAGGTGACGGCCAACAATCGCGCCGGCGAAGTGCTCGTCCACCTGGGTTCTTCGCACTATCTGGAGCGCTACAAGATTTACGTTACGCACGTGCAGGAGTGGCAGCAGCAGTTCGACAAACTGGAATCGGTGGACTTGCGCTATGACCGGCAGATCATTGTCAATCCGGATTTGCAGGGTCCGATGAAACAACCGCCGCTTTCCGCGGAAGCAGCCAGGAGAGCCATGGCGGCCGGGGTAAAGCCCGCCGCGCTGATTACCCGCATCAGCTCTTCTAAGCGTCCCTCGCCGGTGCTGGCCGTGAAACCAGTTGCGACTTCGGTTGCGAAGCCGGCTCCGGTTCCGTCCAAGCCCGCGGCCAGCGTAAGAGCCGCTAAGACCGTGCATCGCAAAGCACGCGTCCGTCCGGCGCGGGCGTGGAGCAAAGCCAAAGCAAAATCCCGGCACAACACAGCGGCCAGAATTTCGGGCGCTAAAACCAAACCCGCGCCAAAGTCCGTCGCCGCGGTGAAGGCTTCGGCGAAGCCAAGCCCGGCGATTGCCAAGGGAGAACCACAATAGGAATGGCGAACCAGCACGAGCACCTTCTGACCGCAATCGACGTAGGCAGTGCGAAGACCTGCGCGCTGGTGGCGGAAATTACTGACAACGGACTGCGTTATCGCGGTCACGGCATCGCAGAATCGCGAGGTTCGCGCAAGGGCGTCATCGTGGATCTCGACAAGGCGGTGAGCTCGATTCAGAAGGCGGTGGAGCAGGCGGAAGACGCGGCAGGCGCGCCCATCGAGCACGCGTTGCTGGGTATGGCGGGGGCGCATGCCCGCGGCTTCAACAGCCACGGTGGTCTCAGCTTCGGGGCGCGGGCGCGCGAGATTGGCCGCGACGAGCTGCGCAGCGCGGTGGACAAGGCCCGCGCCATTCCTCTTCCGGACGATCGCGAGATCCTGCACCTGCTGCCGCAAGAGTTCATTCTCGATGACCAGACCGGGGTGAATGATCCGCTGGGGATGATGGCCGCGCGGCTGGAAGTGCGAGTGCATATGGTCACGGTCGCGTCGAGCGCGCTCCAGAATGTAGTGACGGCGGTCAATCGCGCCGGCGTGCATGTGGACGACACTGTGTTCGAGCCCCTGGCCTGCGCCGACGCTGTGCTGCGTGCCGACGAGCGCGAACTGGGCGTATGCCTGGCCGACCTGGGCGCGGGATCCACCAGCGTCATCGTCTTCCAGGAGGGCGCGGTTGCCCACACTGCCGTAATTCCGGTGGGCGGCGATCACTTCACCAGCGATCTCTCGGTGGGGCTCTGCACTCCGGTTGCTGAGGCGGAAAAAATCAAGCGGCTCTACGGCAATGCCATTGTTACTCTGATCCCGGAAGGAAATGAAGTTGAGGTACCGTCGGTGGGAGACCGGCCGTCGCGGCTGATTTCGCAGCGCATGGTGGGAGAAATTCTCGAGCCCCGCGCCCGCGAGCTGTTTGAAATGCTGCGCGACAATCTGCGGCACGCCGGAATGTTCGAGCTTTGTGTGGGTGGAATCGTGCTGACCGGCGGAGGATGCCGGTTGCCGGGCATTCTCGAGATCGCGGAGTCGGTGCTGCACCGGCCGCTGCGCCTGGCCTGGCCCGCGCCGCTGGCCAAAATGCCGTCCACGCTGGCCGAGCCCGAGTTCGCAACCGTCCTGGGCATGGTGTTCTACGGACACCGCGCCCGTATTGCTCGCGGTATTCAGAACGAGCGCTGGAGTTCAAAGCTGAAGGCCATGTTTGTAGGGAAAGGTGCATAGGTTTTTGTAGCGCCGGAGGGCGGCTGTCGTGGGGACGTTCCGCCCGCACTGCCGAGGGCGAGACGCCCTCGGGACAGCCGGCAAGATGCCGGCGCTACCGTTTAGAAATCCGGGAGACATAGCAAGCCAAATCCACAGAAGGCGGCGCACATGAAAAAAGAGAATGACATTCGCATCAGCTTCAACGAAGACACCCGCAACGACGCCAAGATCAAGGTCATCGGAGTGGGTGGCGGCGGGAACAACGCAGTCAACCGCATGATCGATGCCGGCATGGAGGGCATTGAATTCGTGGTCGCCAACACCGACCTGCAGGCGTTGCGCATGTCGCGCGCACCCATGAAGATCCAGCTTGGAGTGAAGCTCACCAACGGACTGGGCGCCGGCGCCAATCCCGAGGTCGGGCGCAAGGCCGCGCTCGAAGACTCCGACAAGATCATCGAGGCGCTCGAAGGTGCCGACATGGTGTTCGTCACTGCCGGACTGGGCGGCGGCACCGGCACTGGAGCTGCCCCGATCATCGCCTCGCTGGCCAGTGAAATGGGCGCGCTGACCGTTGCCGTGGTCACCAAGCCATTTGCTTTCGAAGGCAAGCGCCGCATGCAGCAGGCCGAGCGCGGCATCTCCGAGCTGATGGATTCAGTGGACACCACCATCGTCATCCCCAACGAAAAGCTGCTGGCGGTCGCTCAGGACGCCGGTTTCTTCGAATCCTTCCGCGTGGCGGATGACATCCTGCGGCAAGGCGTGCAGGGCATCTCGGACATCATTACGATTCCGGGGATCATCAATCGTGATTTCGCCGATGTGAAGGCGATCATGGCGGGCATGGGCTACGCCGTGATGGGCACGGCCACGGCCAGCGGCACACGGCGGGCCATTGATGCCGCGCAAAAAGCAATTGCGTCGCCGCTGCTCGAAGCGGGCGCGATCGACGGCGCACGCGGCATTCTCATCAACATCACCGGTTCCACGTCGCTCAAGCTGGCCGAGGTGCAGGAAGCCTGCAGCATCATCCAGGGCGCCGCGCACGAAGATGCCAACATCATCTTTGGCGCCGTGCTCGACGAGAAGGCCAAGGACGCGGTGAAGATCACGGTGATCGCAACCGGCTTCAAGGATTCAGACATCCGGCGCCGGCAGGCTGAAATGCAATCTGGTTTTGCCGTCTCCTCGTACACAGCAGAGCCCGAACCCGAGTACCGGCCGGAGCCGGTGCGTCCGCCTATCGTGATGGAGGAGGCGCCGTCGCGGCAGATGGCTGCGCCCCACAACGAAGGCGTTGCGGTCGATACGCTGCGTGATGCCATGATTGCCAACTTCGAGAAGGAAGACCTCGACGTGCCGGCATTCCTGCGCAAGCGCACCGAAATAACCTAGGGGTTGCCGGCGGCCAACCCAAAGGGCCCCGCTCAAGCGGGGCTCCTGAATGTTGCAGAGGCTTGGCTGCGGTCGCATTTTAGCTACCTAGTGGGTGCGTTGTCGCTGGTCTGAGTTCATGCTTCTTGAAAATAAGGGGAAAGGTCCAGATGTTCGAAATCTGGATCCTGTCTCATGCAATAGAGGGCTTTTTCGAGGTCTTCCTTGTAGGAACGAAGTTGGCGAAAAATATTCCTCGTCTCTTGCGCCAGGTCGTACGGGCTCGATGAATCCAGTTCCCGGATGACCCGCCAATCTTTGACATCTCTTACGGTCAGGTTCTCTGAGATTCGCCTGTCGATGTATTTGCTTACCGCGAGTGATCCGCAAAGGTTCTCAGCAATCGTCTTAGCCACTATCCTTGCCTCTCGTTCGGTCGGAATGTCTGGCCAGCTTATCCCCGTATCGATGTCAAACACCTCCGCAGGAAGCCGCGGAAGAAGAAGATTTTCAGCCCAAAGCCTTCGGTGGAAACCGTACTGGACGAAATGCTGTAGTTCATGTGAAAAGGACATCACGAGGCCCACTTCATCATTACACGTGCTGCCATGCAAATAGATAACATGATCAAACGCCGGCTTCTGCGCGAGAGTCAGTGGGTCATCAACCAAAACCATGCGCTCCAACCGTGGGGGCCACGGTTCTTTGAACGTGTCATTTTTTATTGGCGCATACAAGCCCCGGTTTTCTTTGCCCCTCGATTTAAATCCAAACCAATCTTTATCATCAAAGAATGCAAGTAGGCTCAAATCAGGAAGTCCCGACCCAAACTCTTGCAGCACTCTCTGCGCCAATGTCTCGCGCCTCGTTTTGATGTTCGCGTCATCCGATGCTACTTCCGTGTGAACTCTCATGAGCCAAATTCTCGGACTCGCTATGTAAGTCGAGAAACAGATGCTTTAAGTATACTTCCCGAAGCGACAGGATCTGCTTGCTGTCTTTTTGACTTCGTCTGTCGTCTAATCCAGTGGCTAGGTGTTCAGCTTAGGCGTGTCTGTTCGCGAAAGGATTTACAGAAACGACAATGAGAAGAGTCCTGCTGTCTTGTCTAACGCTTGTTATGTGTCTAGGATTTCTGCAGGCGGCGGAGCCGCAGTCTGATTCCGGCAAGCCGCAGTACACCAGCGGCAACCATCTGCTTCCTCCGAAGAACTTCCGCGAATGGATCTTTCTCTCTTCAGGCCTGGGCATGAGCTACACGCCGGGCAGCGGCGATCATCAGATGTTTACCAACGTTTTTGTGCCGCAGTGGGCCTACTCGGAATTCCTCAAGAGTGGGAAGTGGCCGGACAAGACCATGTTCGTAGTAGAGGAGCGCGGTTCGGAGACGAAAGGCTCGATCAACAAAGTGGGTCACTTTCAAAGCGAACTCATGGGATACGGCGTGGAAGTGAAAGACGAAACCCGCTTCCCGGAGAAGTGGGCGTATTTCAGTTTCGATGAATCCACCAAATCGGCCCAGGCCAATCCCAAGGTCGGGTGCTGGCAGTGTCATGAAGACCATGCGGCAGTCGAACATTCTTTTGTGCAGTTTTATCCCACGTTGAAGCCGGTAGCAAAAAAGTTCGGCACCTACAGGCAAGCCGCAGAAAATCCATAGCCCATGTTGTGTGGGTCGGACACTCTTGGTCGTTGGTCGTTGGCCCTAAAGCCCAGAGCGCAGCCTAAAAGGAACGAGGATGGAAGCTGCATATCGGAAATCAAAGGTCAAAAGTTGAGCGCCAACGACCAACGACCAAGAACCAACGACCAAGAGCGTCCGACCCACACAGTCATACCCACACACCCTAATCCAGCCTGACCAAAAATACCTTGTCGGCGTCGGCGTGGGTTTCGCGGGCGACTTCCTCGGCCCGCTTGCGGTCATCTTTCAGGACGCGCACGCGGACCCACCAGTCGCCCACCGGGCTGCTGAAGCGCAATACCTTGGCGGTCTTATAGCGCCGGGTAAGGCGGTCGGCCAATTTATCCGCGGCGCCTTCATCTTCGAAGGCTCCGATTTGCACGGCCCATCGTCCGCCCTGATTGGAAGGTACTGGCGTGCGCAACACTTCCAGACGTACGGGCGCGACGCCTGCCTTCCAGACATCCGCCTGTTTGGCTGCGGCCAGCGAGAGATCGACAATTCGTCCCTTCACAAAAGGTCCGCGATCGGTAATTCGCACAATGGTCGAGTGCCCGGTCTTGAGGTTGGTGACCCGCACGGTCGAACCCAATGGAAGAGTCAGGTGAGCGGCGGTCAACTTATTCATGTCATAGATCTGACCATTGGAGCTACGGCGGTTGTGATACGGCGCTCCGTACCAGCTAGCCTTGCCGGTTTCGACAGATAGAGGTTTCGTGCCCTCAGGAATGGAGAGTGCGCCGGCGTCGTCGTTCGTCGCTTCCTGTTCCTGTTCACGGGGGGGCGGCGCGGCCGCAGGCCGTTTAGTCGTGCCGGGGACGGTGGGAGGAACGGAGGCAGTCGTCGGCGGGACCATGGGCGGCGGAGGCGGAGGGCTGACCTTAGCCTGCTTCTTTCCGCCACAGCCGCTCAGTATGAGCCCGGCCAGCACCAGGGGCAGGATCCAGACGGACAAAGGGCGTCTTAGCGGCGGTCGGACTTGACCTCGTCCAGATAGTCGGCCAGCCTGGACATTTTTTCGGATGCGACCCGCAACGCTTTGGTGGAGTGTTGACGGACTGCCGGTACTACTTCGTCGTTGAGATAGGCGATGAATTCCGCGGTCTCCTTCTCTATGCGGTCAGCAGCCTCGGCCACCGATTTGTTTACGCGTGCAGAGGCGTCCTCTACCTTGCGATTGAAGTCAGTCATGCTGACAGTGTAGCTGTCGAAGCACAAAAATGCGCACCCCGCCGAGTGGGATGGCAGGTCTGGTCATTATTCCCCTGGGCTGGGCCGTGGTCAACGGGGGAATACAGGCAGTAAAGGCAGTCGTCGGTCGTCAGGCGTCAGTCATCAGCCATTGGCCGAGGCCATGAGGTTCCAGGCACTTGCCGTTGTCCTTGAGCCGACGACCGACGACTGACGACCGACGACTGCTGTTAGAATTCTGGCCATGAAGAATCGTGCGGCGGTCTCTGTCCTTGTGACTGCACTGCTGCTGCTGTCCGGTTGCACCATGTGGCGCGAGCATCCTGGCAGCACCAAGTGGGCGGACGCGACCGGCGGGGAAGGCCTGGAGCGCAGTTTCTGGAAAGAAGTGAAGGACAAAAAATGGAATGAGCTGGAGCGTCACATGGCGGGCAACTTCATCGCGGTGTCGCCGGCACAGGGGCGGCTGGACAAGGCAGCCGCGCTTGCCCACCTGCAGCAGTTGCAACTGGATGACTACACTCTCGGGGATATCCAGACGGAGCTGAACTCTGACACGTTTGTCGTGAGCTATACCGTCGCGATGCGCGGCACGATGGCCGGCCAGCCCTTGCCCTCTGAACCGGTGCGCATGATGACGGTCTGGCAGAAACAAAAGGCGGGCTGGATGGCCATTGCCCATTCCGTTCTAGGAGCCGAGAAAAAATAGTTGCCACCCTCTCTTACTGAATCGTCGCAGCCGGATTTCGCGTGAACGATCTCGCCATGCTCAGGGGGGATTGCCCGAAATTCGATGCGCCGGCGATCCGTCGCTGGCGGCAGCGCCTGCTCGCCTGGTACGACCGCAACCGGCGGGACCTGCCATGGCGCCGGGACCGCGATCCCTACCGGGTGTGGCTCTCGGAAATCATGTTGCAGCAAACCCGCGTCTCGGCGGTGCTCGATCACTATCGCCGCTTCCTGCGGCGATTTCCCACGGTGCAGAAACTGGCCTCTGCACGGGAGCCGGCAGTGCTGGCCGCCTGGAGTGGGCTGGGATATTACCGGCGCGCGCGCATGATGCATGCCGCCGCGAAGGCCATCATGAAGCAGCACGGCGGGAGATTTCCCGGTGCGGTTCAGGAGTTGCGCGCTCTGCCGGGCGTCGGGCGATACACGGCGGCGGCCGTCGCCAGCATTGTTTTTGACGCGCCCGCGGCCGTGGTGGACGGAAATGTGGAACGCGTGCTGGGGCGCGTGTTCGGAGGCGCATTGACCGGCGAACACGTTTGGCAGACTGCCGAGGCGCTGCTCAGCCGCAAGCGGCCTGGCGATTTCAATCAGGCCATGATGGAGCTGGGCGCAACTGTATGCTTACCCCGCCAGCCGCGATGTTCCGCCTGTCCCGTGTTTGGACTCTGCGCCACGCGAGGACATCTCGAGCTGCCAAAGGAACGGGTTCGTCAGAAGCAGCGCGATATCTGCTACGCGCTCGATCATCGCAACCGCTCGGTTTTCCTGGTGCAGCGGCCCAAACATTCGTCCCTGATGCCGGGGATGTGGGAACTGCCGGAGATTCCCGCCTCGAAGGGGCCGAACCCGGCCAGCTTCACGCTGCGGCACTCCATTACTGAGACGGACTACACTGTTCGCGTTCTGCGTGGCCAGGCGCCGGGGCCAAACCAGGGACGATGGGTGCCTAAGAGAAGCATCCCGCGGCTGCCCCTGACCGGGTTGACCCGAAAAATCCTGCGCCAGGCGCACGTCATCTAATCATCAGGGCGAAGGTCAGGCCCGTATCTTCGGAGAACTCACGGGAGGATCCACGATGGCGGCTTTAGAGCGGGGAACGAAGGCCCCAGACTTCACTTTGCCGGCGATGGACGGGAAGCACTTTTCGCTGCGCGAGACGCTGGCGCGCGGCCCGGTCCTGGCGGCATTTTTTAAAATTTCCTGTCCCACCTGCCAGTATGCTTTTCCCTTCCTGCAGCGCATTTTTGAGGCTCAGGGAAACGAGGCCGTCACCATCGTTGGGATTTCTCAAAATGCAAAGAAAGACACGGCGGCTTTCATCAAGGAATATGGGATAACTTTTCCCGTTCTGCTGGACGATATCACTTCCTACCCGGTCTCCAATGCGTACGGCCTCACCAATGTCCCGACCATCTTCTGGATCGCGGAGGAAGGCAAGATCGAGATTTCAAGCGTGGGCTGGGTGAAAAAAGAAATGGAAGAATTCAACCAGCGAGCACAAGCCACACCACAGCCGCTGTTTCACAAGAACGAACAGATCGCCGACTTCCGCGCCGGTTGAGGATCGAAGAACTAGCCCGCGGTCGCGGGCTAAAAGCGGCGCCGGATTTCGCGCAACAGACCCCTTCCCGTGTCATCCTGAGCGGAGCAGACCGATTCGCGAGCGAATCGGTCTGTGGAGTCGAAGGACCCCTATTCCCCAACGGAGCTATGCGTGGGGAATTTTCTTCGGCGCGATATGCCCGGTAACGACGGCAGCACAGGTGCGATAGGGGTCCTTCGACTGCGCGGCTGCTTCGCGTTGCGAAGCAGCCACTCCGCTCAGGATGACACGGGCGAAGGATTTAGGCCGGCGTCTGAAGCCTGACGCCGGCTCGCCAACTCCCGTCCCGGCTTTTCTTCCCGTACAATAAAAAGTTCTCTAAGCCCACTTGGAGCCTCGAAGCATGCGCAAGACGCTGGTGCCGCTGTCCCTGATTTTTCTGATCTGCGGGGTGTTGGCGCAAAATGCATCCCATCCCATGACGGTTCATCTTGCACCTGCGGCGATCGCCGCATTTCAAAAGATCGATGCTGAACATATCCGGGCCCATGTCCGCTTCCTCTCCCACGACCTGCTCGAAGGACGCGGTACCGGACAGCGCGGCGGCGACATTGCGGCGGAGTACATTGCCACGCAATTCGCCCTGGACGGACTGAAGCCGGCCGGCGACAACGGGACTTACATGCAGAAGGTTCCCATGGTCGGCATCACTCTCGCCCCCGGAAGTACATTTTCACTCGTCCCCGCTAAGGGCCGCGCCCGCGAACTCAAGCTGCTCTCGGAATACGTGGCTCAGGATGAAACTCAACAACCGGATTCAACCGTAAACGCGGACATCGTTTATGTGGGTTACGGCATTGAGGCCCCGGAATATCAGTGGGACGATTACAAGGGCGTTGATGTGAAAGGCAAAGTCCTGCTGATGCTGGTGAATGAGCCGACTTCCGACGATCCCAAGTTCTTCAAGGGCAAGGCGCTGACTTACTACGGCCGCTGGACTTACAAATACGAGGAAGCCGCCCGCAAGGGAGCGGTGGGCGCGATCCTCATTCATCAGACCGAGATGGCCAGCTATCCCTGGGAAGTGGTACGCAACTCAAATTCGGGTGAGAAGTCTTATTTGAAGCTGGACGGTTCGCCGAAGTTGAAGGTCGCCTCCTGGATTCATCTGGATGCGGCCAAGGAACTGGCCGCCATGGCCGGCACGGACGTGGACCAACTAATGGCGCAGGCGCGCTCGCGGGATTTTCATCCAGTGGCGCTGCCGGTAAAGTTGCAGGCCCACATGATCAGCAAGGTGCGGCCGTTCGAATCAAACAACGTGATCGCCATGCTGCCCGGCTCCGACGCAAGATTGAAGAGCGAAGCGGTCATGTACACCGCCCACTACGATCATCTGGGCATTCGTCCCAACATGCCGGGCGACAACATCTACAACGGCGCTGACGACAACGCGACCGGCTGCGGCATCCTGCTGGAAATGGCGCACGCCTACGCGATGGCGGCGCAGCGGCCGCGTCGTTCCATATTGTTTGCCTCCGTAACCGCGGAGGAACAGGGTCTGCTGGGCTCGGAGTATCTGGGCAAGCATCCTCCCATTCCGGCGGGAAAGATTGCTCTGGATTTGAATTATGACGACGTTCCCCCGCTCGGCGCTCCGGAGGAAGTGGAAGTCTCGGGCAGCGAACGCACTACTTTTTATCCCGCGGTGCAGGCATTGGCCCAGGAATTCCGGCTGGCGATTCGTCCCGATTCGCATCCCGAGGCAGGACACTATTATCGCTCCGATCATTTCAGCCTGGCCCGCGTGGGTATCCCGGCGTTCTCTATCAATGAAGGCCTGAAGTACAAAGGGCACGACGCGGCCTGGGGGATGCAGCAGGCCAACGAATATACCGAGAAGCACTATCACCAGCCCAGCGACGAGTACCACGCCGACTCGGATTTTACTGGCGATGCGGCGATGACCCGCTTCGGCTTTGCCCTGGGCTGGACGGCAGCGAGTTTGCCGAAAGTGGTGGGCTGGCAAAAGGGCGATGAATTCGAGGCGGCCCGATTGAAGAGCGTCGCGAAGTGATCAACTTTGCTGGTGTGGTCGCGGGCGACTCGCCCGCGATTGGTGGGACGGGCGGGACGCCCGTCCTCCATTCCTTCAACTTTCCATCACTCTAATATGGGGACTGAGAATGAGCGTGGGCCCGGTCACGCGCTGCACATCGTCAGCCGTCAGTCCGGGGGCCACTTCTTCCAGCACCAATCCAGTCGGCGTCACCTGCATCAACGCCATTTCGGTGACGATCGTGTGCACGACCTTTACGCCGGTGAGAGGCAGGGTGCACTTCTTCAGGATCTTGGGCTGAGAATCTTTGGTGGTGTGCTCCATGGCCACGATCACGCGGCGCGCGCCCGCCACCAGGTCCATGGCACCGCCCATGCCTTTGACCATCTTGCCGGGTATCATCCAGTTTGCCAGGTTGCCGTCTTCATCGACCTCCATCGCTCCCAGCACGCTCAGATCAATGTGGCCGCCGCGAATCATGGCAAATGAGTCGGCGCTGGAAAAATACGCCGTGCCCTTCATTTCGCTGACCGTCTCCTTGCCGGCGTTGATCAGATCGCAATCCTCCTCGCCTTCGATCGGATAAGGGCCAATGCCGAGCATGCCATTCTCGGACTGGAGAATCACATCCATGCCCGGCGGCACATGATTGGCCACCAGGGTGGGCATGCCGATGCCGAGATTGACATAGAAGCCGTCGCGCAGCTCGCGGGCAATCCGCTTGACGATGCGCTCGCGTTTGTCGGTATCTTTCATAAGGGCAGTCGTCGGTCGTCAGTCGTCGGTCGTCAGCAAGACCGTTGCGCTAACGGCCTTGGCCAACGACCAACGACCAACGACCAACGACCAACGACCAACGACCAACGACCAACGACCAACGACCAACGACCAAAGACCAACGACCAAAGACCAACGACCAAAGACCAACGACCAACGGCTATCCTTTCTTTCTTACCGTCCTGCGCTCTATCTTTCTCTCGAAGAGTTCGCCTTGAAAAATTCGCTGTACGTAAACGCTGGGCGTGTGAATCAGGTCAGGTTCTAGTTCGCCGACCTCGACCAGGTGCTCGACCTCTGCAATCGTCACCTTGGCGGCAGTGGCCATCATGGGATTAAAATTGCGCGCCGTCTTGCGATAGACCAGGTTGCCCCACTTGTCGCCCTTCCATGCTTTTACAAATGCAAAATCCGCCTTCAGGGCGCGCTCCATCAGATATTGGCGTCCGTCGAACTCGCGGGTTTCTTTGTTTTTGCCGATGATCGTGCCTACTCCGGCGGGGGTAAAAAATGCGGGAATGCCGGCGCCGCCGGCGCGAATCCGCTCGGAAAAAGTTCCCTGCGGCACCAGGTCCAGCTCCAGTTTGTTTTGCAGGACCAGTTGCTCGAGCAGTTTGTTTTCGCCCACGTAAGTCCCAATGTGTTTGATAATTTGTCCGGCCGCGAGCAGGAGGCCGTTACCCAGTCCGTCCACGCCTACGTTGTTGCTGATGGTTGTAAGGTTCTTCACGCCCTTGCGGACCAGGGCGCGAACCAGATTTTCCGGAATACCGCACAGCCCGAATCCGCCAATCATGATGGTGGCGCCATCGGGGATGTCCTTGATGGCCTCGTCGGCGTTGGCTACGACTTTATTCATCGGATGCTTGTCCGCAGAATCAGAATTCTAACTGACAATCAGCGAGAACTCACCACGGAGACACCGAGACACGGAGAAAAATTCATTTGTTGATCTTCTCCGTGACTCTGTGTCTCTGTGGTGAGATTTTTCTCAAATGATGGGCCCGCTCGAACTCCAGCGCCAGTTCCCTCGTATCCAGGTTTTCCCGGATGTGCGCCAGGCGCTGTTCCAGTTTTAGCAGAGCTTGCGCGATGTTTTTCTTATTGGTAAGCGCGACATCGCGCCACATCGAGTAAGGACTGGCGGAAATGCGCGTCATCTCGCGCAGGGCGCGCCCGCCAGTCTCGAGCAGCGGAGCGTTCTCGCCATACTCATCCACCAAAGCGGCGGCCAGGGCGGTCGAGATTAGCTGCGGCAGGTGGCTGATCCAGGCACAGAGCTGGTCATGCGCGCCGGCATCCATGCTGGCTACGCCCGCGCCGATTTTTTCCACCCACTCCAGAAATTCCCCACTCAGGCCTTCGAATATTTCCTGTCCCGGAGCCGGCGTCACAAACCACACCGCACCCTGAAACAGATCGGGGTCGGCGGCTTCGACTCCTGATTGTTCTTTGCCCGCCATGGGATGTCCGGCGAGATAGCGCCGTCCAACGTTCTTGCCGAATATGGCCGTGGCGCGGGCCAGTACCTCGCCTTTAGTGCTGCCCACATCAGTCAGCAGGGTCTTCGGCGCGAGAGCAGGCCCGACGAGCCCGATCAGTTCGACGATGGCCCCGACGGGCGCCGCCAGCAGGACTACCTGGCTGCCTCGCACCGCGTCGGCGGGGTTGGTGTGCCCCTCATCGATTGCGCCTTTGTCCCGCGCCTGCTCCAGTACCGGGGCGCGATCGCAGCCGACGATCCGGCCAGCGAAGCGCTGCTTTTTCAGGGCCAGCCCGAAGGAGCCACCGATGAGGCCCGTGCCGATGATGGTGATCTGGCGAATTGCCATGCGGATCAACCGCCGAGAGCGCCGAGATCGCAGAGAAGAAAACTTGAAAACCTGGCGCTCTCTGCGCTCCCGGTGGTGGAAATCAAGCTACTTTGCGCCCTACCGCCGGAGCGATCATGCGCAACTCGTCCATCAGTTTGGCGAACTGATCGGGAAAGAGCGACTGGGCGCCGTCGGACAACGCCTTGTCCGGATCGTGGTGCACTTCGATCAGCAGCGCGTCCGCGCCTGCTGCCAGCGAGGCCCGGGCCATGGGCGGCACCTTGTCGCGCAGTCCCGTTCCATGCGACGGATCGGAGGTCATGGGCAGGTGCGACAGTTTCTTGATGATCGGAATCGCCGACACGTCCAGCGTGTTGCGGGTGTATGTCTCGAAAGTACGGATGCCGCGCTCGCACAGAATCACGTCGTAGTTGCCGCCCGCCATGATGTATTCGGCAGAGAGCAGCAACTCTTCCAAGGTGGCCGCGATGCCGCGCTTGAGCAGGACCGGCTTCTTTACTTTGCCCAGTTCGCGCAGCAAGTTAAAGTTCTGCATATTGCGCGCGCCCACCTGGAAAATATCGATGTAAGGCAGCATGAGCCCGATCTGCGAGATTTCCATGACCTCGCTGATCACCAGCATGTTGAAGTGATCGCCGGCCTGGCGCAGGAGTTTGAGCCCTTCCTCGCCCATTCCCTGAAACGAATACGGAGAGGATCGCGGCTTGAAGGCGCCGCCGCGCAGCACCCGGGCGCCCGCCTTCGCCACCTGTTCCGCCACGGTAAAAAGCTGTTCCTTCGATTCCACCGAGCAGGGTCCGGCCATCACGACTACCTGGTCGCCGCCGATCTGCACCCCGCGGGCCAGTTCGACGATAGTTCCCTGAGGGCGAAAACTGCGCCCCGCGAGTTTGTAGGGCGCGCTGATGCGGTGAACGTGCTCCACCCCGGAGAGCACTTCGAGATTACGCGTGTCAAAATCCACGCGCGCGCCCACCGCGGCCAGCACGGTCTGGCGCTCGCCCGTAGTGCGGTGCACGGAGAAGCCCATCCGGACCAGGTGTTCTACCACCTGCTGGATCTGCTCATCGGTTGCCGATTCCTGCATTGCAACAATCATAAGAAGCCAGTAGTCGTCGGTCATCAGTCGTCAGCTGAACTAGTCGAACTCGGCCGACGACTGATGACCGACGACCGACGACTGCCCTCAATCATTCACGTCGTTATCCAGTTCCGTATCGCCTCCGCCATCGGCTGCGGCCCGGGGGGCGATTTCCTGCTGCTGGATCCCGCGCATGATGTCCATGATGCGCTCAAAAATACGCAGCATATCGCGGTCCGTCAACGGACCCGGATTCACGCTCCGTACGTTGCCGAATACCCTGCGCTCGCGGTCGGGCTCGTAAATCGGCATGCCCGCAGCCAGCTTCAGCTTGCCGATTTCGTGCGCGGCCTGGGCGCGCTGGCTCAACAACTCCACCAGCCTGCGGTCCAGGTCGTCGATCTTCACCCGCCAGTCGGAAATGTCCATGAAGCAGTCGTCAGTCTTCAGTCGTCAGTCTTCAGTCGTTACGTGTCCAGCCGGTGGTCCCTGGCCGAAACTGGCCCGGTGCTGACTACCAATGCTGTGGGAAAGATGCCGTCGTTTCTCCAGCCAACTAGCGCGGGAGGGCTGACGACTGACGACCGACGACTGAAAGCTGCTTTACAAATTGTGCCACACTCTCCGCTTCTTTGCCCGGATTGCGCTCGATGATATCGACGATCGCGCTTCCCACCACCGCCGCGTCGGCAAATTCTCCCACTGCCCTAAACTGCGCTGAAGTGGAAATGCCGAATCCGACCGCGACCGGCAAGTCAGTATACCTGCGCAGGCGGCCCACCAGTTTGGGCGCATCTTCCGGCATCTGTAGCCGGGCTCCGGTCACCCCGGTCCGCGAAACCGCGTACACAAACCCGCTGGAGGCCCCGGCAATCTGCTTCAGCCGCGCGTCCGTGCTGGTGGGCGCGGCCAGAAACACGGTGGCCAGATTTCTTTTTTGCATCTCGGCCCGGTAGTCGCGCGATTCTTCCGGCGGCAGGTCGATGACCAGCGCACCATCCACACAGGCGTCCTCGGCGGCGGCCGCGAAATTCTTTATTCCCATGCGCAATACCGGGTTCAGATAAGTAAAGATGATGAGTCCGGCCTGCGACTTCTTTCGGATTTGTCTGGCCACGTCCAGCACCTGCGGCAGGGAAGTCCCGTGACGCAGCGCTCTCTCGCTGGCGCGCTGAATGACCGGCCCGTCGGCCACCGGATCGCTGAAGGGAACGCCCAGTTCAATGACCTCCGCGCCGGCGTCAATCGCTGCGAGGGCGATGTCGAGCGAGGTCGCAAGATCAGGGTCGCCGCAAGTGAGATAGGCGACGAGAGCAGGACGATTTTGGAATCGCAGCGGCATCGGTGACAGAACAGCCCTTCTTACAATTTCCCGATTACTCAATTTCCCGATTACTCAATTCTCCAAGCTCAATCCAGCTTCAGGTTCTCGCGCAGGATTCCAATGTCCTTGTCGCCACGTCCGGAAACGTTCACCATCACGACCTCGGACGTCTTCATCCTGGGAGCGCGCTTGATCACTTCCGCCACGGCGTGGGCGGATTCCAGCGCGGGGATAATTCCCTCGGTCCGCGCCAGCACGGTGCAGGCCTCGAGCGCTTCCTTATCCGAGGCGGAAACGTATTGCGCGCGGCCGGTATCCTTCAGCCACGCGTGTTCCGGGCCAATCGAAGGATAGTCCAGGCCAGCTGAGATGGAGTGGGTCGTCGAAATCTGCCCGGCCTCGTCCTGCAGCACGTAGGAGTAGGTGCCCTGCAGCACGCCCGGCGATCCTCCGTGGAAGCGCGCGGCGTGATCACCCAGCCGCCGGCCCCTGCCGCCGGCTTCCACGCCGATGAGTTGGACTTGCTTGTCCTTGATGAACTCGTGGAAGATGCCGATGGAATTGGATCCGCCACCGACGCAGGCGATGATGGCTTTCGGGAGCTTGCCCTCGGCCTTGAGAATCTGCTTTCGAGCCTCGCGCCCGGTCACCTTATGAAAGTCGCGCACCATGGTGGGATAAGGATGCGCGCCCAGCACGCTGCCCAGCAGGTAATGCGTGGTGCGAACGTTGGTGACCCAATCGCGCATGGCCTCGTTGATCGCGTCTTTCAGAGTGCGGGAGCCTGAATCCACCCCGCGGACCTCCGCGCCCAGCAGCCGCATGCGGAAGACATTGAGTTCCTGCCGCCGCATGTCTTCCGTGCCCATGTACACGACGCATTCAAAGCCCAGCAGGGCGCATACGGTTGCGGTGGCGACGCCATGCTGCCCGGCGCCGGTTTCGGCGATGACGCGATGCTTGCCCATGCGTTCAACCAGCAGCGCCTGTCCCAGACAGTTGTTGATCTTGTGCGCGCCGGTGTGAAGCAAATCTTCGCGCTTGAGATAAATCTTCGCTCCGCCCAGTTTTTTGGTGAGGCGCGAGGCAAAGAACAGAGGCGTGGGACGGCCGGCATAGGTGTGCAGGAGTTCGTCCAGGCGTTTGTGAAACTTCGGGTCCCGCCTGGCTTTCTCGTAAGACCCCTCCAGTTCGTCAAGGGCCGCCATGAGGGTTTCAGGGACATAGCGTCCGCCATACACGCCGAAGCGCCCGGCCGAAGAGGCTGCGGGTCGAGATTGGACTCTTGCGGTTGCCATTGTCAGTTCTTCTTGTCTGCTTTTCGGACCGCCTCTATAAAGGCGCGAACTTTTTCCGGGTCTTTCTTCCCCGGCTTGGCCTCAACCCCGGATGCAACATCCACTCCCCAGGGCTTTAGTATGCGGATTGCATCGGCGACGTTCGCGGGGGTAAGGCCGCCGGCCACGACGAGCTTAAACCCACGCTCCTGCATGCCTTCCGCAACCGGCACAACCTTCTCCCAGTCAAATACTCTGCCGGTGCCACCGGGCTGCTGTGCGGTGCTCGAATCCAAAAAAAAAGTATCAAACCAGCCTTGCGGGCTCACAGGCCGTCCCGAAATATCCCGGCGTAGATGTGAGAAACACTCCGCAAGCTCCTTGATTTTCTCCGCGCCTCCGAAAAACCATGCGGCCGGGAAGGACAGGAATAATTTGGGAGGTCGCGGAAAACCTGCAAACGCGACTACCATCTGAGGCGTCTTTGCGACAGCCGGAAGAAAACCCAGGCTATTCTGTATTGCTGTCAACCCTGCCTGCCTTACAATATCGACCGGGTGGAACCCGGAAGCGTCCACAAATACACCGACCTTTTCAACCCGTTCGGGCAGCCTCGAGACGATCTCGCGCGCAACTTCCGCGGAGATGTTCCGGGGACTCTTCTCATAGAACACGAAGCCCAATGCGTCGGCACCGGCCTCGACCGCGAGTCTTGCGTCTTCGAGATTTGTGGTGCCGCAAATCTTGATCCAAGTCATGATCCCCAGTCACAAACCCAATTCATGGACCCCAGTTTCCAGTTGCCGGTTGGGAGTTCTCAGAATGATTTCGTAGCGAGGGCAGAGCCTTCGCGTTCCGCTTCTGCCAATAAAGTCTTCAGAGCCTCTGCAGGCGACTCCGCCTTCATCAGAGATTCGCCGATCAGGAAGGCCCGATATCCCGCCGCGCGCAGATGGGCAATGTCCGCGCCGCTGTCGATCCCACTCTCGGCAACGGAGACTACATGCCTCGGAAGCATTTTCGCCAGCCGGAGGGCGGTGTTTACATCCACCTTGAAGGTCTGCAAATCGCGGTTGTTCACTCCGACGAGATCGCAGCCGCTATCCAGCGCGCGGCGCAACTCCTCTTCACTGTGGGCTTCGCAGAGTACATCCAGGCTGAGTTCGCGGCTCTTCTTGCTCAGAGCAGTCAATTCCGCTGGCGACAGCACCGCGACAATAAGCAGGACCGCGTCGGCGCCGTGCGCTCGCGCTTGCAGGAGCTGGAACTCATCCACAACGAAATCTTTCTGCAGACAAGGGAGCCTGGTACGGGCGGAGGCGCGCCGCAGGTTCGCAAGGGAGCCCTGAAAAAACTCTTCATCGGTCAGCACGGACAGAGCCGCCGCTCCTGCCGCTTCCAGTTCTCCAGCCAGGCCTTCGGGATCAAAGTTGGCACGAATCAGTCCGCGGGAAGGCGAAGCCTTCTTCAGCTCGGCAATGATGGCTGGGCCATTCTGGTTTGCCAGGGCCCGCCGAAAGCCGCGCGGGACGTGCTGCCCCGCCTCCTGCTCCAGGCGGCGCAAATCGGTCGAGCGCTTTGCATCAGCGACCCGGCGACGCGTGGCGGCGACGATCTGGTCAAGGCTGGCGGCCATAGGGAATCTGAAGATTATACGGGAAGACGCGCGGAGGGCGCAGGAAGCCGAAACGTGAAGTCCTTCGTGTACCTTTGTGTCCTTCGTGGTTTAAGGGTCAAATGCATAAACCACCAAGGACACGACGGTACACGAAGGAAATGCTTACGCTACCTCATTCAGTCGAGAACTTAAACACGGTCTGCGACTGAAATTTCTTTCCCGGCCTCAGGATGGTTGAGGGAAAATCCGGATGGTTGGGCGAGTCTGGAAAATGCTGCGTCTCCAGGCAGAAGCCGTAACGCTGCTTATAGACGTGCCCATTCTTCCCGGTAATCGTTCCATCCAGAAAATTACCCGAGTAGAACTGCACTCCAGGCTGGGTGGTCAGCACCTCCAGCACTCGTCCGCTGGTCGGTTCGTGTACCAGGGCGGCGCGGGTCAGGCTGTTGTCCTTGCGGTTGATCACCCAGTTGTGATCGTAGCCGTGTCCCAGCACCAGCTGTTCGTAGTCCTGATTGATGCGTTCGCCAATCGTAGTGGGCTTGCTGAAGTCCATGGGCGTGCCCTGGACGGGCCGCAACTCGCCGGTCGGGATCAGGGTCTTGTCCACCGGGGTAAACCGGTCGGCATTCAGTTCGAGATGGTGCCCCAGGATGTCGCCGTTACCTTCCCCGGCCAAATTGAAATAGGTGTGCTGGGAAAGATTCAGCGGCGTGGCTTTGTCGGTCGTGGCTTCGTAATCCACAATCAGCCGATTGTCGTCGGTCAGAGTATAGGTAACTTTGACTTTCAGGTTGCCCGGATAGCCTTCTTCGCCATCTTTGCTCAGATAGCTGTAAGCCACACCGACGCCTTTTCCGTTCTTGAACTCCTTGGCCTCCCAGAGTTGTTTGTTGAAGCCGTTGGTTCCGCCATGCAGGGAGTTCGGGCCGTCATTTTTGGCCAGGGTATATTTCACGCCGTCGAGGGTGAAGGTGGCGTTGGCGATGCGGTTGGCGTAGCGCCCGACGATGGCGCCGAAATAGGTGGGGTTCTGCAGATACCCGTCAACCTTGTCGTAGCCCAGGACAATGTCGCCCAGGTTGCCGTTTTTGTCCGGCACTCGCAGCGACACAATAATGCCGCCGTAATTGATGGTGCGTACTTCGAGGCCCTTTGCGTTGGTTAATGTAAACAGATCGACCGGCCTCCCGTCCCCGGTTTTTCCAAATGATTCCTTACGAACCTGGTGTTTACCTTTTGTCGGCGCCGCCTCCCGTCCCATCACGCCTGAGACAAAGAGTGTTAGTAGCAGAGTGGAAAGAATTGTCGCTTTATGGTTCATCATAGCTGGTTGCCGAAGCCATCATGGGCGTTCGCGCCGATAAGGTTAGCACGCTACGCGCCCTCGGACATAATTTCTCGCGGGTGGGTAATGGCCCGAGTTTGAGTTGCCTCCGAAATCACTCAAGCGGCGCTTACTTTAGTGTGGCCTCGAACTCATTTTCTGCCCTTCCGGCGCTCCATCATTGCCTCCGAACCTCTTACAATAAAAGAATGTTTCGTCGATTGCACTTTTTGTCCCTGGTTTTCATATTGCTTACCGCGAGTTTGCTCCGGGCGGACGGGGCAGCCTTTGACCTGGCTGGGCCAAAGATAGAAGTGCGAGTGACCCGGGCAGGAAAAACGCTGCCCATTTCTCATGTGCCCAACCTGCAGGCGGGCGACCGCCTCTGGATCCATCCCGACATGCCGGAGGGAGAATCCGTGCGTTTTCTGATGATTCCGGCATTTCTGCGAGGCTCGACCAATCCGCCGCCGGAGAGCTGGTTTACGAAAGTGGAAACCTGGAACAAGCGCGTGCGCGAAGAAGGAGTTGTGATCACGGTGCCTGCAGGGGCGCAACAGGCGCTGATCTTCCTGGCTCCCCAGACCGGCGGCGATTTCGGCACCCTGCGCTCCGCGGTGCGGGGGAAGCCCGGGGCATTTGTGCGCGCGTCGCAGGACTTGAACCAGGCCAGCCTCGACCGCACGCGGCTGGACAAATATCTGAACGCAGTCAAAGGAATGTCGGGCGGCGAGGCCAGCGCCCTGCATGACCGCTCCGTACTGCTGGCCCGCAGCCTCAACATCAAGATAGACAATGAATGCTTCCAGAAGCCCAGGCAGCAGCAGGAATCGTGCCTTACCCAGAATCCCGATCAACTGGTGCTCGATGATGGCCACAGTCAATCCATGGTGGCCGCGCTCACTTCTGGAAGCGGTCCCGATCTCATTGGACAACTCAGCACTACCCGATTAGCGGGTGGCGGCGTCTATAGCGCGTACGTGGGTGCAGTTGTCGATCTGGCAAAAATGATGGAGAGTTTTCACACCCCGCAGTACCGCTACATACCGGCACTGGCTTTGCCGCACCTGGGTGAACTGAATCTGAAGCTCAACAATCCGCCGTCGTTTCGCAAACCCATGTCGGTGATGGTCGTGAGTCTGCCGGCGGTGGAGGCGGCGCAACTGCCTCCGCTCCGGCCCGTGGACCCGAACCAGGTGCTTTGCCTGGAAAAGCCTGAACTCTTGCTGCCGGCGGAAGGCGCTCCCGTAGTCTTCTCGACCGACTATGCCCACAGCATGGTTTTGCAGGTCACCGACAAGGCGGGACGTGCGATCGATCTGCCCGCCACGGCGGACGCGGCGCGCGGCGGTTTTCTGATCGTCAACCGTACGGTCGCGGCGGACAGACTGGAGAACGAAGTGAAGGGAACCCTGCGCGGCAACTGGGGTTTCGACGCCTTCGAGGGGCCCGCCTTTCGCCTGCAAAATTCCCATCCGGCAAAGTGGGTGCTCGCCTCCGCCGACGAAAGCGCGCTGGTCGTGGGCCGCGAGGACACGCTGCATTTCAAATCGGACGCCGCCGCTTGTGTCGAGAGCGTGACCTTGAAGAATGAAAAGGGAAAATTGCTGAAGCCAACCTGGGCATCGCCGAAGACCGATGAACTGGAAGTGAAAGTTCCGCTCAAAGAAGAGGCCCCAGGAAAGCTCACCATGCTGGTAAAGCAGTACGGCGCCGGCAAGACCGACGAAGTTGCGCTGCGCAGCTATTCGGAAGCCGCGAGCCTGAATACATTCTCACTGAATGCCGGCGATACGCAGGCAACACTGACCGGGGCCCGCCTGGACGAGGTGGCTGGCGCAGAGGTGAACGGCATCCGCTTCGTTCCCGCGGGACTCTCCCGTGCGGACAACAAAGATGAACTGCGGCTGGCCACCGACGCCAAAGATGTTTCCACCCTGCATGCCGGAGACAAAATTAGCGCCCACATCACTCTCAACGATGGCCGGGTGTTAGGGGTCGAGGCGGTCGTTGGTCCGCCGCGCCCCAGAGTCACGCTTCTCAACAAAACCATCCAACTGGGTCCGACGCCTTCCGCTATTCGCCTAGGCTCTCAGGACGAATTGCCCCAGGACGGGAAGCTTTCCTTTTTCCTGCACACGGAGATTCCGGAAACATTTCTCCGCTCGGAAAAAATCGAGGTTGCCACGGCGGACGCGTCCTACAGCGCGTCCTTGAGTCTGGACGATGGCACGCTGGTCCCGCAGGATGGGCAAACTGTTATGGCGGTTTTCGACCCGCTGAAGAGTCTGGGAGCCTCTGCCTTCGGGCCGCTGCGCTTCCGTGCCGTCAACGGCAATGCCAAAGGGGATTGGCAGGCGCTGGCGAACCTGGTGCGGTTGCCCACTCTTAAGGAAGTGCGTTGTCCAGAGAGTCCGGATCAGCAATGCACCCTGTACGGAACCAACCTGTTTCTGATTGGCGGGGTGGCATCGGATTCCGAGTTCAAACGCTCGGTCCCGGTTCCAGTGGGATTTGCGCAGTCAACTCTGAGCGTGCCGCGTCCGGACGGCACGCTGCTCTACATCAAGCTGCGGGACGATCCTTCGGCGGTGAATCCGGCGTCTTTACCAGTTTTGCCGGTCCAGCCATGACCCGCTCTGGACCTGGACATCGGCGCGGGCAGAAGACTTCCGCGCCGATTTCAAGAAAATCCGGGGTCAACCGGTCTGGTAATGAGTTAGACTTGAACCGTTAGATTTCCTCCGATCATGAAACGAAAGCCTCTACGAACGCTGGTTGTGGTGCTCGCCGCCTTTGCGGCGATGTTCCTGGCATTCAACCACGATGATCTCAGGGAATTTGATACCGCGTACGTCCAGAGGGAAGTGTTAAAGGAGTCCGAGGAAAGCCTTCTGGCTCAAGCAGACGGGCAAGCGGTTTATTTCCCGCGGTTTGCTGCCACAGGCAAGAGCAGATCCATCGCGGGGTCTGCGCCCATCGCACCCTCTCCGACGCTTTCCGCGTTCTCCACCTGCGTTTTGCTTTGCTGAAACGCAGCTCTCTCTAGTGTGAGCCCCGGAATCCTGCACCGCGCGGCCGTGCACGATTCTCCTACCCCATGCTCGCCAGCCGAACCATGATTCGCGGAACCATGATTCAAGGAGAACCTTTCCCATGCAAATACTCACGAACGCCAATACTCAAACCGAATGGAAGCAGGCCTTTCAGGATGCCGTGTTCGAGTTGGACCCGACGCGTCTTCTACCGAAACTGCAAAGAGCGCAGAAGGCCATCGAAGAACGGCTCACGGAAGTGCATTCGGGCGATAGTTCGATTCCACGGGAATTGATGGAACTCGAAGACGCCCAACGTACTATTCGATACCTGGCCAAGCACGAACTGCAGGTCTGAAACAAGTTTGCGTTGGCTGGGGTGGAAGAGGATCACGCTTCCAGCCAGCGCTTTCTTCAGTTGCAAGCCAACAATTTCTGCTCAGGAAGGAATTCCATGACTAGTTTCACCTTGAGACTCTGGAGTGATGACGAGGGCCAGGACATTGCCGAATACGCGGTGATGCTGGCTGTGATCCTGGTATTGGTGGTGGGGACAATTCGTCTGGTGGGCTCGAACGCGAACAACGTCTTCTCTTCTGCTGCAAGTTCGGTCCAGTAGTCGGGAAGGCCGCCGTGGTCCGCTTTCAGCAGACTGTCAGTTTCCGATTGCAGAAACATGCCCGAGCAAGGAAGGACCGAACCCACTGGCAATGCGGCCGGGAGAGGCCGCCCTGGAAAGCTCGCTTACGAACCGGGACAGTGGTGCCATCGAAGGGACTCGAACCCCCACACCCTTGCGAGTACATGGACCTGAACCATGCGCGTCTGCCAATTCCGCCACGATGGCACAAAAAAACTGGGATGCGGCATTTCTTCTCGAGGCCGCCTTCCAGGAAGGACTACAAGTAATATTCTACAGGGGGAACCCGGACTCTTCAAACTCCAGACTGCCATGGAAAATTCCGCCAAGCCGTCCGATGCCGCCGCCAACCTCCGTGCGCTGGCCCACGAGCTCAGCAATGCGCTGGAGACGGTGCTGCAGGCTGCCTATCTCTTGCAGGAGGCAAAGCTGGACGAGCGAAACAAGAAATGGGCGCAGACGATTGACGCCGCCGCCCGAGACGCAGCCCGCATCAATCGCGAGATCAGGAAGATATTGAACACGGAGGGCTAGTCTGGTCGTTGGTGTCATCCTGAGCGCAACCATCCCATTCGCTTGCGAATGGGATGGTGAAGTCGAAGGACCCCTATCGCAGCGACGACCCCTGCCGGGAACGAATAGACCCGCAAGGAAGCACAATGAATGAGGCAGGTAGGGGTCCTTCGACTGCGGGGCTGCTTCGCGTTGCGAAGCAGCCCCTGCGCTCAGGATGACAACCAAAAACCAAGGGCCAACGACCAACGGCCAACGACGCCTTCTATCCCTCCAGCTTTGCCGTCATCGTGATATTTGCCTTCAGCAGCTTGGACACCGGGCATCCGCTCTTGGCATTTTCTGCCGCTTTTTGAAACGCTGCGTCGTCGGCGCCAGGCACGCGCCCTACCGCGTCGAGATGCACGGTGGTGATGGTCCAGCCGGAGTCAAGCTTTTCCAGGGTCAGCGTGGCGGTGGTTTCGATGCTGGAGGCGGTGAGATTGGCGGCGCCCAATTGTCCGGAAAGCGCCATGGAAAAGCATCCGGCGTGCGCCGCCGCGATCAACTCTTCGGGATTGGTCCCGGGCGTGTTTTCAAAGCGGGTGGCAAACGAATACGGAGTATTGGACAACACCCCACTGCTGGACGAGACCACTCCCTTGCCGTCTTTAAGACCGCCCTTCCATATTGCGCTGGCCTTGCGTTGCATGCGAATTCTCCTGATCTTTTTGAAATGGATTGCGTGTGATCATTGTAGCCGCAGGCAAGCCCGGCTGTCAGGACAGGTCAAGCCCGAGTGGCGCGGGCGCGCTCGCCCGCGGCCTTTAACTTTGAGGATCGAATCATGAAGGGATCCGCACCCGCGGCCTTTGAGGTTGACCTGGCCTTTCGCGGGCGAGGTCGCCCGCGTCCACACGGGCAGGTCATTTTAGTGTGGGCAGGTCGCTGTTCCAGCAATTCGATGTCATCCGCCAGATTCCCAGCCGGCGCCAGACTTGCACAAACTTGCCCCGATCAGCGACTGTCGTACCATTCGCCTGTTGTACGGCAGCCGTGTAGCGGCCTATTTCCACCGCCATGTCGCCCGACTCCTCCACCCGAATCGTTTCCAGGCGAAGGTTCTGGTATCCGGTTTCGCCGAGTTTTCCCAGCATCAACTCGATCTGCTTCTGTCCCTGCACCAATTCGTGTTGCGGCGGCATCAGAACGCCGTCCGATGTAAACAGGGCTGCCGCCTGGTCATAGTTCCCAGTATTGAAAGCGGTGGCGAAATCCTGCGTGAGTCCGCGGACGGCGGACTGCACATCCAGCCATGAGTTGGCGCTTGCGGCACTACCAGACGAAGAGCGGTACATCAGCTACCTCCGGGAGAGGGACGGCGCAGCGCTTTCCAGGTTGCGACGTCGGTTACCGGCGATTCTAACTCAAAGCGGTGTGGAAAAGTTTCCACCTTCATGCAGGGCAGATGTCCCCATCGGCCCAGTGGAGCGAAGCGTCGCCAGAGCCTGGTCAGCTTCGCTGACCCGCCCGGACGAGGGCGTCCGGGCCTACGCATGCGCTGGTACTGCCCGCGGCCGATTCGGAGTTATGATGAACGCATGTATTTCGAACAGTTTTATCTCGGTTGCCTGGCTCACGCCTCTTACATGCTCGGGTCAGAAGGCGAAGCGGTGGTGGTCGATCCTCAGCGCGACGTGGATCTTTATGTGAAGGCCGCACGGGAAAACGGTCTTACCATCCGTCACATTGTCGAGACCCACCTCCACGCCGATTTTGTCTCTGGCCACAAGGAACTCGCCGCCCGTACCGGGGCCCGGATTTATTTCGGCGCCCAGGCCGGCGCCACATTCCCGCACGTTGCCGTTCAGGATGGCTCCGAGCTGGCCTTCGGCAAGGCCCGTATCAAGTTTCTCGAAACCCCAGGGCACACCATGGAGAGCATCTGCCTGGTGGTGACTAGTGATGATGAGAAGGCCGCGCAGCCGTGGGCCGTATTGACCGGGGACACGCTCTTTATCGGCGACGTGGGGCGTCCCGATCTTTCCCGGACGCTGACGCCCCAGCAGCTGGCGGGCATGCTCTACGACAGCCTGCATGACAAGCTGCTCAAGCTGCCGGATGAAGTGCTGGTGTATCCCGCCCACGGCGCAGGTTCGCTGTGCGGCCGCAATATGCGCGCCGAGCGCTCGTCCACGATTGGTACGGAACGCCTCACCAACTACGCTTTGCAAATCCCGAACCGCGAGGAGTTCATCCAACAGTTGACCAGCAATCTGCCGGCGCGTCCCGAATATTTCCTGCAGGATGCGGAGATCAATCGCGGAGGAGCGCCCGCGCTCTCCGACTTACCGGAGTTGAAAGCGGTCTCGCCCGCCGAACTGAAATCCATGCTGGACGAGGGCGTGATCGCGCTGGATATACGCCCCGGAGAACAGTTTGCCGCCGGCCACGTGCCCGGCTCCGTCAATATTCCATTGTCGGGACAATTCGCTTCCTGGGCGGGAACGATTCTCGGTTTGTCGTCGCGCCCCGTGCTCATCGCCGATGCGCCGGAGCAGTTGACTGAAGCCCGCCTGCGCCTGGCGCGGGTTGGGATCGAAGCCGAACGAGGATACCTGGAAGGCGGCGTTGCCGGTTGGAAGCGCGCCGGATTCGATCTGGCAAAGTTGCGTGAAATCACGGTGCAGGAGTTGCAAGAAGGGCTGGCGAAAAACGGGATGCAGGCGCTCGACGTGCGCCGGGAAGCAGAGTGGATGGCAGGTCACATCGAAGAAGCTGCCTGGTGGCCGCTGGACCGCTTCCGGATTTCTCCGCCGGAGGTTGATCTCAATGTTCCGCTGGCGGTCCATTGCCAGAGCGGCTATCGCAGCATGATT
This sequence comes from Terriglobia bacterium, assembly GCA_963752375.1. Classification (GTDB taxonomy): domain Bacteria; phylum Acidobacteriota; class Terriglobia; order Terriglobales; family Acidobacteriaceae; genus JAIQFF01. The sequence goes on along the minus strand of CAVVYF010000023.1, from coordinate 82,489 downwards.
GCCTGCAGCCTGCTGCAGCGTGCCGGATTTCAGAACGTGGTCAACGTCAGCGGCGGATTTGGCGCCTGGCAGGAGGCAAAGTTGCCGGTAGCGACGGGTGCGCCGGTGGTGGCTTGATGGTTTAGTGCATGTGTGGTCGCGGGCGCCCCGCCCGCGGCTTTTGACCGTCAACATCCAGAGCCGCGGGCGCGGGCGCCCGCGCCACACAAATGCCTGTAGAATGCTGCTACCAAATCCATGATCACTCTCGCCGACGTCCAAGCTGCCCTGGAGCGTATTCGCCCTTCGATCTACCTTTCGCCGTGCACTCTCTCCGCCACTTTTTCGCAGCTCACGGGCAATTCCATTTACCTGAAACTCGACAACCTGCAGCGGACCGGCGCCTTCAAGGAGCGCGGCGCACTGAACAAACTGCTGACCATGAGCGCGCAGGAGCGCGAGCAGGGAGTGATTGCGGCCTCGGCGGGGAACCACGCGCAGGGACTGGCCTATCACGCCGGCCGGCGCGGGATCAAAGCCCAGATTTGCATGCCGCTCACCACGCCCCTGATCAAAGTGTCCGCGACAAAATCCTACGGCGCCGAAGTCATTCTTCACGGCGCCAATTACGACGAGGCCTGTGAAGAAGCTATCCGGCGCGGTGAGCAGCAACATCTCACGTTTATCCACCCCTTCGATGACGACGCGGTCATCGCCGGGCAGGGAACACTGGGACTTGAAATGATGCAGCAGCATCCGGAAATCGAAGCGGTGGTGGTCCCCATCGGCGGAGGCGGGTTGATCGGCGGCATCGCCTGCGCCATCAAGGAGACGAATCCGAAAATTCAGATCATCGGAGTACAGACGGCGCGGCTGCCCTCGATGAAGGCGGCGGTCGCTGCCGGCAAACCCGTGACTCTGCCCGCGGCCGCCACCGTTGCCGATGGCATTGCGGTTCGCCGGGCCGGCGACCGCACTCTGCCGCTGGTCCAGAAATACGTGGACGACATCGTCACCGTGGACGAAGAAGAAATCGCCAACGCCGTGCTGCTTCTGTTGGAGCGCGAAAAAACCATGGCCGAAGGCGCCGGCGCAGCCGCCATCGCCGCCCTGATCAATCGCAAGATCCATATGGCGGGAAAAAAGATTGCGGTGCTGGTCTGCGGCGGCAACATGGACGTCACCCTGCTGTCGCGCATCATTGAGCGCGGTCTGGTAAAGGATGGACGCCTCGTCCGCTTGCGCGTCCATCTTCCTGACTACCCCGGCGCGCTCCACCGCCTGACCGGGATTCTCGCCGACCATCGAGCCAACATCGTGGAGACGTCCTACGATCGTGCCTACTACGGCGTAAATCTGGGAGAAACGGCCATCGATATTACGATGGAAACCCGGGGCCCGGACCAGATTGCCGAATTGCTCTCCGCCCTCGTGGCTGCAGGCTACTCCCACGAGAGAGTGCTTTAAGAGAAGTGTGGGTGAAGAAAGTGTGGGTTAAAGTGTGGGTCGGACACTCTTGTCCGACGCCTTTGACTTTGCTCTTGAATTTCGCAATGAAGAAAACCCACAAGCAACATCAAAACCGAATTCAAAACCAACATCAAAGGCGTCGGACAAGAGTGTCCGACCCACACTACGGTCACTTCGCTCCGGTCAGTTCGCGAATGATCTGGGCTTCCCGCTCCCGGTAGGGCTTGCCGTCGGGATAGAAAACTTCGTGGAACCACACCGGAGGCTTCTGCAGAACATACGGCTTTTCCCAGGAATCCCAGGGCAGGTAAGTCTGCGTCTTGCCCGCGACCAGTCCCCAGTTGATCGCCGCGACATGGTGCTTCCTGGCGATCGGCAAGATCAGGTCGAACGTACTGCCCATGGGACGCGCCATATATTCGGTACACAAAATCGGACGGTGATAACTTTCCAGCTCTTCCACCCGCTTTTCGAAATCCTCCGGCCAGCTGTAGTTGTGAAATGAAATCACGTCTGACTGTTCCAGTTGGATCCGCGCTGTCGCCGACAACTTCTCCGGCGACGACCAATCGCCTTCCCAGACTCCGCTGGTCAGCGGCTGTGACGGATTGGCCGCGCGCGCCCAGTCGAAGACCTGGGGCAACAGGGCCAACACCAGTTCAGCTTTGTTCTTCAATTCCACCGCACCGTACGCGCCCCCGTTTCCGTTGTTGGGTTCGTTCCACACGTCCCAGGCCAGCACCCGTGGATCATTGGCAAATGCCCCAACCACGCCCTGCACATACTCTTTGAGCCGCGGATATTGCGCCTCATCCTTTAGCGCGTTCGCTCCCGGACTCTGCACCCAACCCGAATTGTGCACCCCTGGAATGGGCGGATGTTGCGGGCCAAGCTTGGGGAAAGGGTCCCAGACAGAATCGAAAAGCACAAACACGGGCCGGATGTGATGTTTGGCAGCGATGGTCAGGAAGGCATCAATCCTGTGCTTGAACCCGGCCGCGTCCTGCTGCCACAGCAGATCATGGAGAAAGACCCGCATGGTGTTCATGCCCAGACCCTGGGCCCAACCCAGTTCCTTGTCGATTTCCTGCGGATCGAAAGTATCGGCCTGCCACATTTCGAGTTCGTTGATGGCGCTGGCCGGAATGAAATTGCTGCCCACCAGCCAGGGCTGCTGCTGGTACCAGTCATTGGCCTTTTGCTCGGACCAGCGCGATGCCACAGCGAACACCGGGCTGGAGAGTGCAAGAATCAGAATCAGGATTACCGAACTTGATCGCTTCATGGCCGCCTTCCGCGCGCCGCTGGAGTTTCCATTTTCCATCCTCCGCTGATATGACAAACGCAAAGATGATGCTCCAGGGCTCGATCTCTCCGCAAGACGATACAACAGAAACAGCACTTCACCGGCATTGTAAGGCACACGTTCGCCGGCGGACATCAGCAGGCGGGAGTTGATGGGCAGCAAGCAGGGATTCGATTGGCACTCCAAATCTTCCCATGTTGATCCCAGGGAGTGGCTCAGTTCGAAATTTCTCCCTTACCCAAAGGCTTCTTCCTGAAGGGCCTTCAGGCCGTGAAGGATCCGGCGCGCAGCGGAAACACCCTTTAACCCTGCCTTGCTGTCCATGCACGCCAGATCCTTCGGGACTGAAGTTCCTCAGGATGACGCCGCTCGAAAGGGACGGTTTTCAAAGTGAGCCATCACCTGATACCAGCATCCATTGGCGGCAGTCTAAAGGCTATGCGATACTAAGGCCCTGCCCGAAGACGATGCGGGGGATGCAACCGGTACCAGAACCAGAGTTGGCGATACCGTAGCAACCGGGAACTGAAGATTGAACGTGCGGCAGGCCCATTGGCAGCGCCCCTTGACCTATCAAGCCGGGATGGCGGAACTGGCAGACGCAGCGGACTCAAAATCCGCCGGTACTTAGTACCTTGGGGGTTCAACTCCCCCTCCCGGCACCACCTCAAAAACCCATAGAACACGCGGTTAGTTGGTCTAGCTCTCCGCATGCGATGAAAATCTTTAGCAGACGCAGCGGACTTGAAGTTGTCGCCGCAGGCTTCCGCCAACTTTCGGAGTCCCTTGAAATCAAAGACTTTTTGCAGAGAGCCGCATTTGCTGGGTTAAAGACACCATAAATGTCGCTTTTTAGCTTTGAATCTTAGCAATGTGCTACGATTAGCACCATAAATGTCTATTATCGCCGATGACTCTTGCTAAGCGTTTGAAAAACTTCGAAGACCGAGGGTTTCGAGCCGAAACTGCCGCTGTGTTGGTGCTCATTGAGGAGGCGCTGCATAGCCTTTTCACGAGCTTTACGGACACGTTTGTGCTTTTCGGCGGGGCAACTCTTGTCTTGTTTTACGGAAGTCAGAGGCATTCCGGTGACATCGATCTCTTGCTCAACTGTGATGAAACCCCGAGTGCCGAGACGATCATTGATTCCATATCGCCCGCGCTAGGGGAAGTGGCTCAGGCGTTCGGACTCGCTCCCTTGGCAATCAGCGTAATTGTCGACAGCGAATATCTTCTCAAAATCAAGGTGGAATCTAAAGACCAACGAACCCTCTTCACGATTGATGTCTCGCGGACTTCGGCAGTCATAAAGAGCGAACTTGTTGAGCAGTCGATCCTCACGGACGACGCCATCGTCAAATACCCAACCCGAAATTTGCTTCTGCTACACAAGGCCGAAGCCTTCCTGGGCAGGAAGAACGTCAAGTGTAGAGACGCTTTCGATATTAAGCTCCTGAAGGACTCAGGAGCAGGATTGGATGGGAACCTAAAATTCCATCTAGAAGACGGAGTTGTCTCGGACCGGCTTGAAGATCCCAATTTCATCAATGAACGAATTGCCGCAGTGACGCCTAAACGCTGCGAGGCTGAGCTGCGCGAATATCTCCCCGAAGAGGTGTATCGACAGCTTGCGAGAAAAGAATTCGAACCACTGAGGCAATCCCTGCGCGATCTATTCGCGGAGTGGCTAAAACAATGAAAGCATCACGCATCGACTGGGCGAAATTCGTATCGGAAGAAGCTAGGGTCTCTCCACTATTGAAATCGGATGAGATCGCCCGCCGTTTGGGAATGTCTGAGCTAGTTGTCCGAAGATCGTTTCTCAGACTTGTGAGGAGAGGCATGATCGAACACTTTGCGAAGAAGTGGTTTATCAACCTGCTTGCACGAGACTTCTCGGGTCGTGAGCTTGTGAATCTTCTACGGCCTCGATCATATGTTTCGCTTCAAACGGTCCTTCGAGAGGCGGGCATAAGCTCACAGACGCCAGTTTCGATCACCGGCGTTACCACCGGCGAACCGGCATCGTTCAGTTCGCGCACGGTGTCGATAACGTTCAGACATATCAAAGCTAGTCTCTATTGGGGGTTCCAAGCACGAAGAACCCTATACGGGACGTACAACACTGCAGAACCAGAGAAGGCTCTGTTGGACTGGTTCTACTTGTCGCGAAAGCGAGGAACTGAAGCAATCATCGACGAGTTCGACCTCCGCAAGCTCGATCGCGACAAACTTCTGTTATACGCGCAAAAATATCCTCGACCTGTGAAGTTCGAACTACTTGAGTTGCTGGCTCGTAACGGTGATGTTCTTTCGGACGGGAAGTCGTCTGCTTCGCGTGAAATCAAAAGGTAGCCGCTCTTAAATGAAGTGGCAGGATCTGGTGCAGGTGCTTTTTATGACTTGGCAATGGACTCTTAGCCCGAGAATCGCCGGCGAAGCGCTTCACGGGCGTAATGACAACGAACTGTGGAAATCCGTGAAAACTGACACACTTTCTTACACAGTTGCACATTCGTCATTTTGGATGAGAAGGGAACAGAGCCTTAAACAGGTCGTAAAATCAGGCACTTGCAAGTAGCGCCGGGGTGGCGAAACTGGCAGACGCAGCGGACTCAAAATCCGCCGGTACTTAGTACCTTGGGGGTTCAACTCCCCCTCCCGGCACCAGGATTCATCTCACTGAAAGCGTAATCTTCTTTTGCGATTTGCGTGCCGGTCGCGGGACTACTCTTCTTCCGCGTTCTCTCCCAGTTGTTGGGTCAGGTAGCGTTCATAGCCCAGTTCGTCGATCTGATGAAGCTGGGCTTCCAGCCAATCGACGTGGCTTTCTTCGTCCTTGAGCAGTTGCACCAACAGGTCGCGCGATCCGTTGTCGCCTTCCCGGGTGGCAATCTGGACGGCGTCGTTGTACTGCTTCACCGCGGCGACCTCGAGGGAGAGATCGCTTTCCAGCATTCCCTTGACCGTCTTCGACACTTTCAGCTCCAGGGGTTGCATGGAAGGCGTGCCGTCGAGGAAGAGGATTCTCTCGATCAGGACCTCGGCGTGCTTCATCTCTCCGATGGATTGTTTCTTGATGTATTCGGCGAGGCGATGGTATTTCCAGTTTTCGCACATCTCGGCGTGGAGGAAATATTGGTTGATGGCGGTCAGTTCCTCGCGGAGTGCCTTGTTCAGCTCGGCAATGACTTTAGGATTTCCCTTCATGGGCACCGAGTATGACAAAAATCACTCCGGCGGGCAAACCCCTTTTGCGGAGCGCAGATCGGTCCGGTGGCATGGCTTCGTAAACTTCTTAGAGTTGATTGAGGAAGCGGCCCTCCTATAGGGTTGTGCTGGAGCTGCATCCTGGACATTTACCTGGTTGACGGCACATACGAGTTGTTCCGGCACTACTACGCGCTGCCCTCAGCGCGGGACGAAGAGGGCCGGGAGGTGGCCGCGGTGCGGGGCGTCCTGGCCTCGGTGCTGGGCATGATCAAAGGCGGGGCCACGCACATCGCGGTGGCGACCGATCATGTGATCGAATCGTTTCGCAACGATCTGTGGCCGGAGTACAAGACTGGCGAGGGCATCGAGCCCGACCTGCTGGCGCAATTTCCCTTGCTGGAAGCGGTCCTCTCGGCGGCCGGCCTTGTGGTCTGGCCCATGGTTGAGTTTGAAGCGGACGATGCGCTTGCAGCCGCGGCCATCGCGGCCGCCAAGGACGCACGGGTCGAACGCGTGATTATCTGCACTCCGGACAAGGACCTGGCCCAGTGCGTGCGCGGCAGCCGCATCGTGCAGTTGAACCGCCGGACGGGCGTTACCTTCGACGAGCCCGGCGTGATCAGGAAGTTTGGCGTCGCGCCTGCATCGATCCCCGACTATCTGGCGCTGGTGGGCGATTCCGCGGACGGCTATCCCGGACTTCCCGGCTGGGGCGCGAAGTCGTCGGCGGCGGTGCTGGCCAAGTTTGTCCATCTGGAAGCGATTCCATCGGACTTCCGGGAGTGGCGGGTGAACGCCGCCAATGCGAGTGCTCTTGCAGCCACGCTCTCCCGCGAACGCGCGCGCGCGCTGTTGTTCCGCACGCTGGCCACGCTTCGCACTGACATCGCGCTCTTTGAGGACGTGGAGCAGTTGCGCTGGAACGGACCCACGGCTGGCTTTGAGGCGCTGGCGGCGCGACTGGACGCGGCGCGCACCGAAACCCGGCGGACAGGGGCGCATCGCTCCCGGCGAACGTCATAGAGAACGAGGGAACAGGCGGCCAGGGCAGAACACACCAGCGCCGGCTCATCCCCACAGAAGGGGTAACCACAAATTTCCGCTCCAAAGTCGTCCTCCCGGACACTCCCTTGAGAAGACCTTGGTGTTTTGCCTGGAGGCAGAGTGACGGCTACGATGTTCGCAAGCCCTTCCCTGGAGATAAGCAATGCTTCGTTTGCTAACTGCCATTGGTACAGCACTCTCGCTGTTTGCGCGGATCACGCGACGGTCAAAGGCCAGACTTCCAGCTAACCATGCCATCCCGGCGGGCTGGGCGCTCGCCGTAAAAGCGAATAATCCGTTTGACAATTGGACTTGAGTCCGCAAGGATAGCCCCGTTCATGCGAAGGAGGCCATCATGACGACCAATGACAGGGGAGACTGGCGCGACCTCTTTGACGTTGCGTTGTTCGAGCCGAACCGGGTCAAGTTGCGAAAGCGCATCGAACACGCCAGGCACGCCATCAACGATCGGCTCGGCGTTCTGATGAACCAGCAGGGCGAAAGCGCGAGGGACGCGTCGGAGCGCATCGCACTCAACGACGCTTTGACCACGCTGACTGAGTTGCACAAGATCGTTTACGCCCGGAAGGCGAGTGGACATGTTGGCGGTGAAAGTGGCCGGGCCGCAAGCTAGTCAGCAGGCCCGGTCAAGCGGGATGGTTGCAGGAAGGAGTTCTCTTGGCAATTAAGCCGTTCCCGGATTCCATTCCATCCGAACTCCCGCCGGCGAAGCTCTACCTGGATGATATTGGTGAGATTGTGCAGATCCTGACCGATTCCAGCCAGGACTGTACGGCCAGCTTCGTGGTCGGCAAATCGAAATGCGACACGCTGGACGATCTGAAAGAACTGCGGGGACGCAGCACCCGTTTCGTGTTGAACATCTCCTCTCCGGGAAAGCACCAGACCCTGGAGCTCACACCGTCCGCTACGCGCATCCACATTCATGAAATCGGGGACCAGTTGCCGGCGTGGTCAAAATATGTGAACGTGGCCGCGATTTTTGAGAAGAGAAGGTTGAGGCTGAAATCCCTTGTACGCGCCGCAGCTGCGTGGGTATTTGCGGCGTTGTGGCTGGCGGCGGTGGCGGTGTGGATATTTGCCCCGCACGTGGCCAGGCCCATCTCGATTTACAAATTGCCTCACATCGCGACCGGCTTCATCCTTGCGGTTGCCGTCGTGTATTACTTTGTCAGTTCTCACAGCATTGTTTACCTGCGCTATCCGCAGAGGGTTGGCGTGGGGAGGTGGTTGGAGGACCACAAGCCGGAGATTATCGTGGGCGCGGTGTGCTCGGCGCTGACGGCGGTTGCGATCGAGGTCATAGAAAAGGGTTGGAAGTGACCTCCCGCGCGGCGGGTGAGAGGGAAAAATCCCATCGGGCCAGGGATCTTCCTCTTATAGGGGTCCTTCGACTTCGCTATAGGTTTCGCAAGCGAAACCTATAGCTCCGCTCAGGATGACTCGGCGGAGTTTAATACCGCTTTGCTTTGAGTCCTCAGGACCTCTCCCAGCAGGAACAGGTCGGTCAGCAGCGCCCGGAGATGGATCGAGGCGTTCAGATTGTCAATCAATTGAGAACTGATGGCGGGTTGGCTCAGCACCAGTGCGAGTGCGGCCAGCGAAGCCTGCGCGTCGCGGTCCAGCACAGAAATAAAGCCCTCATATTTCGCGGCGGGTTCGATTCCGGAAGCCGCCATGGCGCGCGAACAGCTTTCCGCAAGGCCGGTCATGGCGCGGAGGGCGCGCTCGAGAAATTCGCGGACCTGTCCGCCGGATTGGCTGCCCTGGTCGGTAGGCAGGCCCTGGCCTGCATAGGCGAGCATGAACTCATAGCACTTTTCGATGGCATCGCAGCGTTCCAGAAAATCAATCGCCATCAGCCATCCTTCGCGGCGCGTTGGGCGACGCCTCGACTACCCACCGTTCCGGATCGTGCTCTTTCAGGTAAAACTCCCGGCTCATGGTGCCCACGATCATCGATGCGGTGATGGGAAGCTTCTCCGGCCGGATAGCGAAGTACACGTGCACGATGACCAGCGTGATCAGTCCCACGCCGGCCAGCCCGTGCAGCACGTACATCAGGCCCCAGGTCATGTCGCTGAACAGATAAGGATTGCGGGGGAAGAAAATCGTGCGCACGCGGGACATCATGAACACGCCGGTCAGGATCACCGACATTCCGGTCACGATGATCGCACCGTGGTAAAGCTTATTTTCCAGCGGATACTTGGCAAACTTCCGCGGCAGCGCGGAAGACTTTCCCATGAAGCGCTGAAACCTCTTCCATGCGTCTTCGAGGTCGGCGCGGTCGGGCCAGATCGACCAGAAGTCCATATAAAACGAGGCGTGGATGATGTGAAAGATAATGGAAATGGTAAGAACCGTGCCCGCAATCCAGTGGTAGGTTACCCAGTCGAAGCGGACGCCCACTTTCGGCAGGAATGCGGTAAACAGCAGAACCAACATGGACGCAGCCATGATCCAGTGAAACAGCCGCGCCGCCAGCGAGTGCCGGGGAATGCGGGCGGGCAACTGCGAGGCAAGTTTCGGCGAAGCGTCGGCCGCGAATTCTTTTTCTTTGGCAAAGTAACGGATGTAAATCGCGTGCACGATGAGGAAGAGCATGCCCGCGATGAGCGCAACCCAGATCAGAAACCAAGCGATATGGATGGGAACGTTCTGCCCCAGCGGACTGGTCGCCCACTCTATGATGCCCATGCTGCCTCCTGCACGCCGCTGATGGAACGTTTCACCAGGTTCCGCATCAACGGAATTTTGTAGGCGTTGAACTGCAGCGGGACGGCTCCCTGTACCGCCAGCTTTCCCGCCATCTCACCGGTGGCGGCGCTGCGCGGCTTGCCGCGCACGGAATCTTCCACCGCCTTCAACCGCAAGGGCCGGGCGGCGGCGCCGTTCACCGCGATGCGGATGTTCTGAATCGTGTCTCCCGACAACCTCATGGCCGATGCCACGTTCAGGAGAGGGAAGTCCCAAACGTTCCGGTCGCGCACCTTTTCAAAATAAAACTGCGCTCCGGCCCAGGTGGAAGGAATGCGGATGGCCGTCAGCAAATGTCCGGGCTCGAGAATATTCATGTGGGTGATGTCGATGTCGGGGCCCAGGAAATAGTTCTCGGCATCCACAACGCGCTCGCCCTTGGGAGTCTGAATGACGAACTTCGCATCGAGCGCGATCAGCGCCGGAGCGGAATCGGAGGGGTTCACCGCCACGCAGCGTTCGGCATGCAGAATCGCGTGCTCGCGATTTCTGCCCACCGGAGTGTCGGCGTAGCAGATGTTGCCGCCGGCGCGGTAGCAGGGCCAACCGGCGCGGTAGTACCAGCAGCGCGCGTCCTGCGACACGTTTCCGCCCAGCGTGCCCTGGTTGCGAATCTGCGGCGATGCCACCAGTCCCGCGGCCTGCGCCAGCAAGCCGTATTTTTCCTGGACCACGGGATGGCGCACCACTTCCGTAAGCGTCGTCATGGCGCCGATTTCGATTCCGTCAGCAGTCGCGCGCACGCCCCTGAGTTCCTCGACACCGCTCAGGTCCACCAGCGCCTTGGGTTTCTTGATGCGGTCCTTGAGCCAATCGAAGCTGTCGAGCCCGCCGGCCATCACCCAGGCATCTTCTCCGTGCTGTTGGAGAAGCTTTTGCGCGTCGGCGACGGAACTCGGCTGGATACAACTGGAACGCCGGCATGATGTCTCGTATTACAGCCATGGTTCTCTCCGTTTCAATCGCCCTCAGATGAATGCGGTCAAGGGGTCCTGCATGGGCCGCCCGGCTTCGAGCGAGGTCAGAATCGTGTCCAGGTTGACCGGAGCGCGGCGATAGATTTCATCGCCCAACGCATCCGAGAGAGCGTTCAGGATGGCGCCGCACCCGCCGCCCACCGGGGGTTCGCCGATGCCGCGCGCGCCCACCGGCGTCTCCGGGTCCGGAATGTCGAGCGCCGCCCACTGCATGTCCACGGGCACATCGAGGATGGTGGGTGGCTTGGTGTGGTAGAAGCGTCGCGAAACCGTGTGGCCATATTGCGGATCGAAGACCCACTTCTGTCCGATAGCGTGACCGATGCCCAGTATCGACCGGCCCAGCACTTGTCCGCCCAGAGCCTTGGGATGAATCACGGTGCCGACGTCGGCAACCGCGAGAAAATCCGTGATGTGGTACTTGCCGGTTTCCGTATCCACTTCGACTTCCGCGAAGCTGGCGACGTACGAGAAGGTCTGGCCATCGTGGGGATACTTATCTTTGGCGGCAGCGACCAAGCCCTGTCCGGCAAGGCCAGCGATGGAAGCCTTGGTGTACTTGTTCACATCTTCGGGGGCTTCGTGACCGTCGTAGATGCCGCCCAGTTGAATGGCGCGCTGCGCCGCCTGGGCCAGGGTCATGCTCCTGCCGCCGCCTTTGTGGAAGACCCGTTCATTGGCCACTTCATACTGCTCCGGTTTGCCGCCGTGAGTTTTCGCCGCGATTTCCTGCAGCTTCGCGCGGGCTTCCATCCCTACCGCGTGCGCCGCGCGGGTCATGGCGTGCGTGGTCTGGCTGCCTCCGGAGACGCACGTCCAGGGCAGGTTCTGGGAAGTATTGCCCCAGGTGACATCGCACTTCTCCCAGGGCACGCCGAGCACTTCGGCGACTACGCGGTGAACGTCGCTGATGGATTCCGTGCCCAGGTTGCCGATGCCTGATTGAATCGCGATTCTTCCATCCGGCCGAATAACGATGAGCCCGTCATACCCGGTCGAGCCGGCAAAGAATGCGCTGGACGATACGCCCACCCCGCGCACTATGGTGCCGCTCCGCTTGGGGCGGGCGATGCGTTCCTTCCATTTGAACTGTTCGGCGCCGCGGTCGAATGCTTCTTTCAGAAATGCGCTGGTGGAGTGCCCGCGCTTGCCGTTCATCTCCGGTCCGAAGGGAGCTTTACCTTCGGGCGCGTTGACTTTTCGGATTTCCACCTGGTCGAGCGAGAGTTGACGCGCCGCCTTGGCCAGAACCGGCTCCATGAGGATGATGCCCTGCATGCCTCCGGGCGCGCTTTGCGGTCCCCGGGGCGGAGTGTTGGTCAGCACGGTGACGCCCCGCCAGCGCATCGCCGGCGGCTGATACAACAGCGAAACGATCCTTCCCGAAGCGCTCGCATCGCCCACTGCGTCGTAGGGACCGTTGTTACAGATGGCGTACATGTCCACCGCGGTGATCCGGCCATCCTTGGCAAAGCCGACTTTCATCCGGCCCTGGAAGCCGGGCCGCGCGCGTCCGATGAAATGTTCTTCTTCGCGGCTGATTCGCATCATCACCGGGGCGTTCGCTTTCTTCGACAGCAGCGCCGGAATAATGGCGAAGATGTAACCGGTGGCCTTGCTGCCGAAACCGCCGCCGGTGTATTCGCTGATCAGCACGATCTGGCTGGGATCCATATTCAACCAGCGTCCCAGGCCGGCCAGGGTCTGCACTGTGCTCTGCGTCCCCATGTGAACGAATACTTTGCCGTTCTGCCAGTAGGCCAAAGCGGTGCGAGGCTCGAGCGTCTCATGGCTGCTGTCCGGCGTGGAGAAGGTTTCGTCCAGAACCAGCGCGGCATTCTTGAGGCCCGCATCCACGTCGCCGTATGACCACTCGTCCTGCGCCTTGCCCATGGGCAGGCGTCCTTGCTTCAATTCCGCGAAGTCAGCATCCGTCCATTTCAGTTCGCCGATCTGGGGCGGTGGCGGGCTCGGCGGTCTCTCACCGGGCTTGGCTGGAGGAGGTGGCTGCCTCACCCATACATTGCCTTCCGTGCGTGCATTCGGGCCATTGGGGCGGAGGCTGTCGAGCGGATCGACCACGAAGGGCAGATGCTCGAACTGGATGTCAATTTTTTCGATGGCCTCGGCGGCCGTCAATTCGTCCACCGCCGCCACGGCCAGGATGGGCTCGCCCTGGTACGTCGGTTCCATGGTGAGCGCCTTCTCGCCTTGCCGGTTGGCCTTGATCACGACCCCGAGATCGGTCACGCTGTCGGCGGGAGCGGGAAGATCGTCTTGCGTAAGAATCGCCTTGACCCCGGGCATGGCCAGCGCCCGGCTCAGGTCAAGATGCTTGACCCGCCCGTGGGGCACGGGACTGAGCAGCAGCCTGCAGAACAACATGCCGTCGGCGCGGAAGTCCTCCGCATATTTCGACTTGCCGGTAACCTTCGCGTAGAGGTCGGGCGTGGGGTAGTCCTTGCCAATGAGCTTGTATTTGGCTCCGAACTTTTGCTGAACGGGCTTGCTCTCCGGGCTAGACATGGTTCACCTTCCTCATGTGTTCTGCGCCCTTCATCATGGCGGTGAGGATCTTGTCGTAGTCCTGGCAGCGGCACAGGTTTCCGGAAATGCCGTGCGCCAGTTCCGACCGGCTGGGATTGGGATTGGTCTTCAGATATCCGACGGTCGCCATGATGAAGCCGGACATACAGAAGGCGCACTGGAATCCCTGCTCATCGATGACGCCCTGCTGCACGGGATGCAGCTTGCCGTCGGCGCTGGCGAGCCCTTCGATGGTCTGGACCTTTTTGTTCCGAACGGTGTGGGTGAGCACGGAGCAGGAATAATGCGGCACGTCGTCGATCAGGACGGTGCAGGCCCCGCACTCGGCGCGGTCGCAGCCCAGCTTGGTGCCGGTGAGGCCCAGTTTGTAGCGCAGGGTCCAGGCCAGCGTCTCCTGCTTCATGACGTCAACCCGCCGCGGCTGGCCATTGACGTTGAGCGTGATCAGTCTTTCCCCCAGGCTGTCCGGCGCCTGACCAAACACGGTGGAGGCGCGAAAAAGATAGTTCGCCGAGGACACCGCCACGCCGCTGCCGATGACCCCTTTGATGAAGTTGCGCCGCGAGATTCCCTTCGCCGTCTCGTCCATCATCTTGTGCAATGGGTCATCCATGCCGGGCCTCCTCTTCTCGCTACATTGAACTCCCAACTTACTATTTTTTGCAAGCTGCGAAAGCGTGTCAAACGAGAAATTCTAAGCAATCCGTTAAGCTCTGCCGCATGATCGGATCCGGCCGTCTGGAGCTCTGCCCTAAGCCTTTAACCACCAAGGGCACGAAGGTTCACGAAGGAAACCGGGAACCTCCTTCGTGGCACTTCGTGCCCTTCGTGTTAATGCATTTGGTCGGTCATCGATCAACCGTGGGTTTACAAAAACCCGGCGGGAATGATACGTTGCGCGGTTATTTCCGTTACCATTTAGCGCGAGGGAAAAGATGACACTTCGGTGGATGTGCGGTTTGATGCTAGCCCTGACCCAACTGACTTCGGCCCAGCCTGCACCCGGACAGGCCACTTCCGTTCCACCATCCTCCCAGATTACGGGATACAGTTCGGCAAACTCATCCGTCGAGAGCGATTGGGAGAAGAAGTTCCGCGAGGGCATTTCGCCGGCGAACATTCGCGAAACCATGCGGCGCCTGAGCGCCCGGCCCCACCACGTCGGATCGCCGTACGACAAAGACAATGCCGAATGGATTCTCTCCAAATTCAAAGAATGGGGATTCGAGGCGAAGATCGAGAGCTTCAACGTTCTGTTTCCCACGCCGAAAGTACGCGTGGTCGAGATGCTGCAGCCGACAAAATTCCAAGCCAGGCTGCAGGAGCCGGCAATAACCGTCGATCCCACCAGCGGTCAGACCGCCGAGCAACTCCCGACCTATAACGCCTATTCGATCGATGGAGACGTGACCGCTCCGCTGGTGTACGTGAACTACGGCAATCGCGAAGATTATGATCAACTCGATCGCCTGGGAATCTCGGTCAAGGGCAAGATCGTGATTGCGCGCTACGGCTCGGGCTGGCGCGGCATCAAGCCCAAAGTCGCCGGCGAACACGGAGCCGTGGGCTGCATCATTTATTCGGACCCGGAAGGCGACGGCTATTACCACGGCGACGATTATCCCGACGGGGGATGGCGGCCGCGAGAGGGCGTGCAACGCGGCAGCGTGATGGACACCGACTATCCCGGCGATCCCCTGACGCCGGGCGTGGCCGCGACCGCCGACGCCAAGCGCCTCTCCATCAAAGAGGCCAAGACGATCACGAAGATTCCCGTGCTGCCGATTTCCTACGGGGACGCGCTGCCGCTGCTTTCGGCGCTCCACGGTCCGGTGGCTCCGGAGAGCTGGCGCGGGGCGCTGGCCATCACTTATCACATCGGTCCCGGGCCGGCCCAGGTGCACCTCAAGGTCGAGTCGAACTGGGACATCAAACCGCTCTACGACGTCATTGCCACGCTGCCCGGTTCGGATGGCGGCCGGCAATGGGTGCTGCGCGGGAATCATCACGATGCCTGGGTGAACGGCGCCGACGATCCCATTTCCGGGCAGGCTGCCATGCTCGAGGAAGCGCGCATGCTGGGCGAACTGCATCGCCAGGGCTGGACGCCGAAGCGCAGCATCATCTACTGCGCGTGGGATGGAGAGGAACCCGGGCTGCTCGGTTCGGTCGAATGGGTGGAAGCTCACGTGGATGAGCTGAAACAACATGCGGTCGCGTACATCAATTCCGACAGCAATGAGAGAGGGTTCCTGTTCCCCGGCGGCACGCAGGATCTCGAGACCTTCATCAGCGGGGTGGCGCGCGATATACAGGACCCGGAGACCCACCTGTCAGTCTTTCAACGGGCGCATCTCGCCGGCATCGCCCATGCGAAGGACGCGGAGCAGCGCAACGACGTGCGCAAGCGCGGCGATCTTGAGGTTCGCGCGCTGGGCGACGGATCGGATTACACAGCATTTCAGGATTTTGCCGGAATCTCCACCCTGAGCCTTGAGTTTGGCGATGAAGACGACGGCACCCAGTATCATTCCATCTACGACGACTTCTACTGGTACACCCACTTTGTTGATACTGATTTCTCCTACGGACGCGCCCTGGCGCAAACCGCCGGCAGCGCGATGATGAGGCTGGCAGGCGCGGACCTGATTCCCGTGGATTACTCGCCCCAGTCCGAGGCCATCGCGAAATATGTGAGCGACCTGGAGAAGCTGCTCAAAGACAAGCAGGCTGAATTTACCGAACGCAACCTGGAGTTGCAGGAGGGAGTGTTTACCGCGACAAGCGATCCGCGCCGGCCCACGCTGTCGCCTCCGGCCGAGATCGTTCCCCCCTACATGAATTTTTCTCCGATGAAGAATGCCATTGAGCTGCTGAAGAAGAGTTCAGAGCATTACTCCAAGGCGCTGGCGGATTGGCATGCCAAGGGTTCGCCCGCCTTGTCTGAGCAGTCGCTGGAGCTGGTGAATGCGGACTTGCTCAAGGTTCCGCGGCTGTTCCTGAACGAAAAGGGGCTTCCCGAGCGTCCCTGGTTTAAGAACCAGATTTACGCGCCGGGAGCATACACGGGTTACGGGGCCAAGCCGATCGCGGCTGTCCGCGAATACATGGACGAGAAGAAATGGAAAGAAGCCGAAGCGCAGATTCCTCAGGTGGCGCAGGTGATCGAGAACGTCGCGGCCGGCATCAACAAGGCGGCAGACGATTTGCAGAACGCGCATTAATGGAGAACGGGCGTCCCGCCCGTCTGGCCGGGCGAGGACGCCCGGCCTCCACCTTCGAGGATTAAGCCTGATGATTGTGAATTTCGCGGAGCGGGCGCATAACCACAACTGGGAACTGGATCCGGTCACGCGATCTCTGCTCGACACTGATTTCTACAAGCTGCTGATGCTGCAGTTTATCTGGAAGCATTATCCCAAAACTCCGGTGTCGTTCTCGCTGCTGAATCGAACCACGTCGGTGCGTCTGGCAGACATGTTTGCGCCCGAGGAACTGATGGCGCAGCTGGAGCACGTCCGCCGCCTGCGATTTCGCAAATCGGAACTGGTATGGCTGGCGGGTAACACTTTTTACGGCCAACGCGGAATTTTTGAGCCTGCGTTCCTGGCCTGGCTGGAGCGGGATTTCAGATTGTCGGAGTATGAGCTGTCGGTCAAGGACGGCCAGTTCGATCTGTGCTTCAAAGGCCTGTGGACCGAGACCACGATGTGGGAGCTCTACGCCCTCGCCGTCATCGACGAACTGAAGACCAGGGCGAATCTGAAGAGGCTGAGCGAATTTGGGTTGGACATTCTTTACGCCCGGGCAAAAACCAAGCTGTGGGGCAAGATCGAACAGTTGGTCGGCGTGCCCGAGTTGCACGTGGCTGACTTCGGAACCCGGCGCCGCCACAGTTTTCTATGGCAGGAGTACGTGGTGGAGGCCATGGCATCGAATCTGGGCAGCGCCTTCACCGGGACCTCGAACGCTTTTCTCGCGCACAAGCACGATCTGGAGGCGATTGGGACCAACGCGCACGAAATTCCCATGGTCCTGGCCGCACTCGCGTCCGACGACCAGGCCCTGAAAGCTTCTCAATACCATGTGCTCGAGATGTGGCAGCGGACTTACGAGGGCGAACTCCTCATCATGCTGCCCGACACCTTTGGGACCACGCAATTTTTGCAGAATGCGCCGGAGTGGACGGCGGACTGGACCGGCCAGCGCATCGACAGCAAGAGTCCCTACGTCGCGGGTGACGAATATATTCAGTGGCTGAAGGGGCGCGGCCGCGATCCGCACACCAAGTTGATCATTGCCTCCGACACGCTCGACGTGGATGAAATTCTCGGCCTGCACGCGTATTTTGGCGGGAGCCTGGCCAAGGGAACCACTCCCAAGGATTTTCGCAGCGCCACCGATTTCGGCGACCGCGGAAAATGGACACCAGGCCGGCGGATTCGGTTCAGCGCGGGCTGGGGCACGCTGCTCACCAACGATTTTCGCGGCTGCGATCCGGCCGGCGGCGCAGGATTTGATCCTGCCAGCCTGATCTGCAAGGTGACGGACGTGGATGGCCGTCCCGCGGTCAAGCTTTCCGACAATTATGCGAAGGCGCTGGGGCCGGCGTCCGAGATCGAGCGCTACCGGCGTGTGTTCGGCACGGCTGGAGTCAGCAACGCCCCGGTTATTGCGTGAACGAATCGCGTAGGGGCAGATGTCCTCATCTGCCCGGTCGAGCAAAGCTCGACAAGTTCGTTTACTGAGGGCAGCTGTCCCCACGTAGTTCTCGGTTGAGCCGCACGAGCGAGGACGCTCGCGCCCACACGAACTCTTCTGTGCTACACTCCGGCAGATTTTTTTGTTATCTCTCTTTTTATGTCCAGGGGTCACACCGATGAAGCTTCGCTCAGGCGGTCTGCGCATTGCAGCGCTCGTCTTGCTATCGTCTTTCTGTCCATCCCTCGCGGGCGCGCAAGCGCCTCGCCCCATCACGGTTGACGATTACTTTCAGGTGCGGGAGGTGGATGACCCGCAGATCAGCGCCGACGGCCGGTGGGTGGCATACACGGTCTCAACCTCATCGCTGAAAGATGACGAAGACAAGACGCGGATCTGGATGGTGCCCGCGGCGGGTGGCGATGCCATTCCCCTGACCCTGGAAGAGGTCTCATCCGAGCATCCACGCTGGAGTCCGGACGGCAAGTTTCTCGCGTTTCTCTCCAAGCGTGATGAGGGCAAGACCCAGGTGTGGCTGTTGAACCGGCAAGGCGGCGAGGCCCAGCGCCTCACCGAGACCATTCAGGACGTAAAGAATTTTGAATGGTCGCCGGACAGCAAACGGCTGGTGCTGATGCTGCAGGATCCGACCCCGGAGGACCTGGACGCAGCCAAAGAAAAAGCCACGGAGAAGAGCGAGGGCAAGGAGATCAAGGACAAGAAGGCCAAAGCTCAACGGCCGTGGGTGGTTGACCGCTATCAGTTCAAGGAAGATGAGATTGGTTATCTGGAGCGCTTCCGCACTCATCTTTACGTTTTCGACATTGCCAGCAAGGCCCTGACCCAGGTCACCTCCGGCGACTTCGACGATGAGCATCCCGCCTGGTCGCCCGATGGCAAACTTCTGGCGTTTACCAGCAAACGCACCGGCCCGGACCCCGACCGCAACTATGACTCAAACATCTGGGTGGTGGCGGCCGACAATACCGACAAAGGCGCGCACCCCACGCAGGTCACGACCAGCCCCGGGCGCGAGGAATCTCCGGCCTGGTCGCCGGACGGCAAGTGGATCGCATACGAGACCCAGCCCGATACCAAGCTCTTCATCTACGGCACCGGTCACATCGGCGTCTCGCCCGCCGGCGGCGGCGAGGCCAGAATCCTCACCCGGGCGCTCGATCGCATGTCCACCGAGCCGCGCTTCTCGCCCGATGGCAAATTCATTTATTTCATCGCTGACGATGACGGCACGCAGAACTTATGCCGCGTTCCCGCCGCGGGAGGCGAGATCACCCGGCCCATCGCCGGCCGCCTGATGCTGTATTCCTATTCCGTCGCCAAGTCCGGCGACGTGGCGGCGCTGATCACGACTCCGGACCGCCCCAGCGAAATTTTCACCATCCCGGACGGCAAGCTCACCCGGATCACACACGTCAACGACGCATTCATCTCGCAGGTCAAACTCACCGCGCCCGAATACGTTAAGTTCAAGAGTAAAGATGGAACCACCGTCTCCGGCTATCTCTACAAGCCGCTCGACTACGTGCCGGGAAAGAAATATCCAGCCATTCTGCGTCCTCACGGCGGGCCGGTCTGGTCTTACTACGCCGAGTACACGCATTTGGCGCAGCTCTTTGCCGCTAACGGCTACGTGGTTCTCTTTCCGAACCCGCGCGGTTCCACCGGCCGAGGGCAGGACTACGCCAAAGCCATCTTTGCCGATTGGGGTAACAAGGATTTTCAGGACGATATGGCGATGGTGGATTATGCCATCGCGCAGGGCCTGGTCGATCCCGACAAGCTGGGCGTAGGAGGATGGTCCTACGGCGGCATCTCGACCGACTTCATCATCACGCAGACCACCCGCTTCAAGGCCGCCATCTCAGGCGCCGGTGCGGCCCTGTTTGCTTCGTTGTACGGGCACGACCGCTACATCCGCGACTACGAATACGAGCTGGGATATCCCTGGAAAGACAGAGCGGTATGGGACCGGGTCTCGCCGTTCTACAAGATTGAGAATGTCACCACGCCGACGCTGTTCATGGGCGGAGATATTGACTGGAATGTGCCCATCCTGGGCGGCGAGCAGATGTACCAGGCGCTGAAGAGCCTGGGCCGCGAAACTGAACTCGTGGTCTATCCGGGCGAATATCACGAATTCAAGGCGCCGTCGCATCTCAAGGACCGTCTGGAGCGCTACCTGGCCTGGTATGCGCACTACGTCAAGGCGGATGGAACGCCGGCGAGTCCGGCCGCGAAGCCGAAACACTGACTCCCGCGAGAACCACGTAGGGGCGGGTGCCCCCACCCGCCTAGCCGGGCGAAGCCCGGCTGGTTTTCCGACAGCGCAAGCACCTAACTCAAGGCGAGCTGCGCTCGCCCACCCGGACGAGGGCATCCGGGCCTGCGCGGACTCTCCCGGAACAAGGATCAACCACTCTCCGTCGGCCCAGCCGGGTGTATCCTAGGTCAAGGGTTCCTATGCGGGTGTTTGATTATCTGAAAACCATCAAGTCTCCGGAGCTCC
Organism: Terriglobia bacterium; assembly: GCA_963752375.1. Lineage (GTDB taxonomy): Bacteria > Acidobacteriota > Terriglobia > Terriglobales > Acidobacteriaceae > JAIQFF01. Next base: position 61,944 of record CAVVYF010000023.1, on the reverse strand, counting down.
GCCTGGCTTGGTTGGTGGCAATCGCCGTTGACGCGATTCAGATCGGTGCCCTCCCGCTGTTTGTCGCCGGAGGTTTGTCGCCGGCGGATGCCATACTCGACGCCGTCGCAGCCGTAATTCTTATCCAGTTGCTGGGATGGCATTGGGCCTTTCTGCCTACCCTCGCGGCAGAGCTGGTTCCTGGCTTTGACCTGTTTCCCACCTGGACGGCGGCGGTCTTCTTTGTGACCCGTCAGCAGGTTCATCCGGGAGAGCCTGAGATTCTGCCTCCCGGCCCTGCGCCCGCCCGCCGGCCTTAAGCCTCTTTCGCCCTTTTCTGGGCTCCGATCTACTCTCGGCTGTCCGGCGGAGCGCAGCTCCGCAGCGTTTTCGAGCAGGTAAATACCTGGACAAAACGAAACGCCCCGGACTCGGTTAAGTCCTGGGGCGCTCGTTGAACAACCTCTCCCCCGAAAAGCTGTTCTCCAGACAATCTTGGCGGTGGATCCAGCAGGTCTTAAACACTGCTGAGTCGCGCGTGCCTGACCTGTCAGATCGCAGTTTTAGTGCCAAAAGATGGTTTCTGTAAGTAGCTGATGGAATGAGGTTTCCGCCTGCACAAAGGGGCTGCCTGAGTCACAGTTGTGCAAAGAATTGCGCATCCGTGGACGGCAAGTGGCCAGGCCGGCGGGGAGTACTGGAGTTTCAGGAGTGCGTCTTTCGGTGGAAGCAGCCGGCGGAACGACGCGCGTTTTATACCAAGGCGCCTTCGAACTCACATTCACTTTGCGTCCTTCGCGGCTTTTCTTGGCGTCCTTTGCGGTTCAGGCTGGGGAAGCGCCAAGCCAAGTCAACCCCCTTTACCGCAAAGGTCGCCAAGGAAGGCCGCAAAGGTCGCAAAAAAGCTACGTAAATTCGCTTGCCCAGCGACAGGACGTATGGCACTATCCTGTTCTTCCCTCAAACATTCCCACTCGACTCATTGCGCCGTAGGTGCCGTGCGTGGCATTTTTCCGCGGCGCGAAGCGCTCCCGTGGCGATGAGGTGATTTATGAAGAGGATTCACCGCGCTCTCGCATTAAGTCTGGTCTATCTCCTGGCATTCAATACCCAACTCTTTGGTTGGGGAGCAGTCGGACACATGGCGGTGGCGTATATCGCGTATAACCGTTTAACGCCCGCAACCAAGAGCAGGGTGAGAGCGCTGCTCAAACAAAATCCCGATTACAACAAGTGGGTGGGGATGGTTCCGGCAGGCACCGCGCCGAAGTTCAAGTACATGATGATCTTCATGATCGCGTCCACGTGGCCGGACCAGATCAAAGGCGAGACCGGCTATACGGACGACGGGCCCGATCCGCACGGCAATCGTCCCGACGGTGCGTCGTCATCCCTGAACATCGGATACTCGGACCATCTGCACCACAAGTACTGGCACTTCGTGGACACACCTTTTTCTACCGACGGCACCGCGCTTCCGGCGATTCCTTCACCCAACGCGGAGACGCAAATCGCAACTTTTCGGGCGGTGCTGGGGACGACACTGGCGGGCGATGTGAAATCCTACGATCTGGTCTGGCTGCTCCACCTGGTGGGCGACGTACATCAGCCGCTGCACTCCTCGACCCGGGTGAGCGCGACGGATCCGGATGGGGACAGCGGCGGCAACAGTGTGAAGCTGTGCGCGTCCCCCTGCCGGAATGAGCTGCACGGTTTCTGGGATGGACTTCCCGGCTCCGGCCCTCCGAACACCGCGGTGGCATATGCCAAGACACTGCCCGCGGTGAATGCCGCAGAGGGCAGCGACCTGGACGCTACACATTGGATCGAGGAAAGCTTTGACGAAGCGAAGACCGTTGTTTACGTGGCGCCGATCGGGGCCGGCGACGGACCCTTTACGACGACCGTGGCTTACCGCGCGGCTGCACGGAAATTGGCCAAAGAGCGCGTGGCCCTGGCCGGCGTGCGGCTGGCAAATCTTTTGAATGACGAGTTGAAATAAAGGTGCGAATGGCTGGTTTGACTGGTGTGGTCGCGGGCGACCTCGCCCGCGGCTTTTGACTTGGTGCTCGGACCGGCGCGGACGAATTCACCCGCGACCACACAGTCACATTCAGAGGCTACTTCGGCCGGGTGATTGCGCCTTCCGAGGCCGTGGACACCAGCGCCGCGTACTTGGCAAAAACACCGGTGGGATATCTGGGCTGCGGCGGCTTCCACTGCGCCATGCGCTGGCGCAGGGCGGCGTCGCTGACTTCGACCTCCAGCACGCGCTGGTTGACGTCAAAGTGAATGGTGTCGCCTTCGTGCACGGCCGCGATAGGTCCGCCCAGCGCGGCTTCGGGAGAAACGTGTCCGGCCATCAGGCCGCGGGTGGCGCCGCTGAAGCGTCCGTCGGTCAGCAGGGCCACGGATCCGCCCAGCCCTTCGCCAACAATCGCCGCCGTCACGCTCAACATCTCGCGCATTCCCGGGCCGCCTTTGGGGCCCTCATAGCGGATCACCACCACGTCGCCCGCCTTGATGCGTTTTTCGGTGACCGCGGTCATGGCGTCTTCTTCGGAATCGAAAACGCGCGCCGGGCCGCGATGGCTCAGCCGTTCGTGGCCGCTGATTTTGGCCACGCATCCTTCGGGCGCAAGGTTGCCGTGCAGAATGACCAGGCCCCCGGTCTTCTTCAGGGGCTTGTCCAGCGGCGCGATCACTTCCTGGCCCGGAGTTTCGACCGCGCTCTCTCCTTCGGCGCCCAGGGTCTTGCCGCTGACCGTGAGCGTGTCCTCGCGAAGCAACTTTGCCTGTAACAGGCGTTTCACCAGCAGCGCGATGCCGCCGGCACGGTGCATGTCGGCGGCCACAAAACGTCCCGAAGGTTTCAGGTCGGCGAGCAGGGGAGTGCGCTCGCTGATTTTCTGGAAATCGTCGATGTGCAGGGGGACGCCGGCCTCGCGCGCGATGGCGAGCAAATGCAGGACGGCGTTGGTTGAGCCTCCGGTTGCGGCGACGCCCGCGATGGCGTTCTCGAATGCGGGGCGAGTGAGAATGTTTCTGGGAGTGACCCCCTGGCGCAACAGGTTCATCACCACCGCGCCGCAGTCATACGCGACCTGGTCTTTCTTCGAGTCCATGGCGGGGACGCTGTTGAAGCCCATGGGAGAAAGGCCGATCATCTCCATCACGGTGGACATCGTGTTGGCGGTGTACTGTCCGCCGCAGGCGCCGGCGGCGGGGCAGGCAACATCTTCCAGTTCGTGCAGTTCGGCGTCCGTCATCTTTCCCGCGGCATTGGCCCCGACCGCTTCGAATACATCCTGAATAGTTACGTCTTTGCCGCGAAAGTTGCCGGGCGCGATGGTGCCGCCATAGAGCACCAGGCCGGGAATATTCAGCCGCGCCAGCGCCATGGCCCCGGCGGGAATGGTTTTGTCGCAGCCCACCACGCAGACGACCGCGTCGAACATCTGCCCCCGGCAAACCAGTTCGATCGAGTCCGCGATCAGTTCGCGGCTCACCAGCGAGGCGCGCATGCCCTCCGTGCCCATGGTCTCGCCGTCACTGATGGCGATGGTATTGAACTCCATGGGCGTGCCGCCGGCGGCGCGGATGCCTTCCTTCACTTTGGCCGAGAGCCGGCGCAAGTGAAAGTTGCAGGGCATGGTCTCGATCCAGGTGTTGGCCACTCCGATGAGCGGCTTGCTGAGATCGCTGTCGGTGAATCCGATTGCCTTGAACATAGCCCGGGACGGGGCCCGGTCGCGTCCGTCGGTGATGCCGTGACTGATGTGCTTGAGATCCATGGGAGAAAGATTATGACAGAGATGGCTTCATCTTAGAAACCTGGGCTCGGGACAAATTCGGGAGATGTTTTCTTTGCGTACTTTGCGTCTGTTTCTTTGCGTCCTTTGCGGTAAAAAGCTTTTCACGCTTTCGTGCTGTATATTCTTTCGCGTGTGGTTGGCCGGATGCTCTGGGAATGAGCAGATATGGGGTAGGGGTCCTTCGACTCCGCCTGTCCGTTCGCGAGCGAACGGACAGGCTGCGCTCAGGATGACATTGATTAGGAGCGGTCACGAAACCATCACCAGCGGAGGCGTCATGCTGAGCTACTCGCGCGGCCCCGAAGATGAATTGTGGGAGTTGACGATCGCGCAAGTGCTGGATCGCGCGGCCGAGCGCTGGGGCGACAGCCTGGCCCTGGTTTCCTGTCATCAATCAAAGCGTTATACATGGCGCGAACTGCGCGCCGCCGCGGCGGCCGTGGCCCGCGGCCTGGTGTCACTCGGCATACAGCCCGGCGACCGGGTGGGATTGTGGTCCACGAACTGCGTCGAGTGGGTGCTGGTGCACCTGGCATGTGCGCGAGCGGGGGCGGTGCTGGTCAATGTAAATCCGGCGTATCGCACCCACGAACTCGCGTTCACGCTGAGGAAGTCGCGAATGAAGGTCCTCTTCCTGTGGGAACGGGACAGCCGGGCGGAGTACGCGCAGATTCTGGACGAGGCGCGGTCGGGCAAGCAGTTGAGCCTGGAGCATGCAATCATTTTCGGCACGGATCGCTGGCATGAGTTACTGACAATGCTGGGCGGCACCAGCGCGGCGGTGAAGCCGACGGATGTCGCCAACATTCAGTACACCTCGGGGACCACGGGCCAGCCCAAAGGTGTGATGCTGACGCATCGCAACCAGGTGAACAACGGCAAGATGCTGGCCTGGGGCATGCGCTACACGGAACGCGACCGCATCTGCGTGCCGGTGCCGCTGTATCACTGCTTCGGGTGCGTGATCGGAACTATGTCGGCGCTGGCCAGCGGCGCTGCGATGGTTCTGCCCAACTGGACCTTCGATCCGCGGGCGACGCTGCAGGCAGTGCAGGCGGAGCGGGCGACCTCGCTGTATGGCGTGCCGGCCATGTTCATCGCGGAACTGGGATTGCCGGATTTCAAGTCGTATGACTTCTCCAGCCTGCGCACCGGCATGATGGCGGGCGCGCCCTGTCCGGTGGAAATCATGAAGCGGGTGATGTGCGAGATGCGTTGCGCCGAGTTGACCATCGGGTATGGACAGACGGAGAGCGCGCCGGTGGTGACCATGTCGCAGCCGGACGATCCCATGGAGCACCGGGTTGCGACCATCGGAAAGGCATTGCCCTGCACCGAAATGAAGATTGTCTCGGTACTTGATGGAGAGACGGTGCCCACGGGCGAGCAGGGCGAAGTGTGCGCGCGCGGCTACATGGTGATGAAGGGCTACGACGACGAGCCGGAGGCGACGGCGCGCGCCATCGACGCAGAAGGCTGGCTGCACACCGGAGACCTGGGGCTGATGCGCGAAGATGGCTATATCCACCTGACCGGGCGAGCCAAGGACATGATCATTCGCGGCGGCGAGAATGTCTATCCCCGCGAGGTGGAAGAGTTTCTATATACCCATCCCAAGGTCGCCGAGGCGCAGGTGGTGGGAATTCCAGACGAGCGCCTGGGAGAAGTAGTAGTGGCCTGGATCCGGTTGAAGGCAGAGGAAGAGTCAACCGAAGAAGAAATACGAAACTTTTGCGAGGGAAAAATCGCGTACTTCAAGATTCCACAGTATGTGCGCTTCGTGGAGCAATTTCCCATGACAGTGACGGGGAAGATCCAGAAATTCAGGATCCGCGAGATCGAGGTTGCGGACCGCGGCCTGGAGAAAGTGGCGAAGCAGGAGACGGCGTAGGCATGACGCCGCAGGTGAAAACCTGATTTGCGCGTTCGTAGCTTCTTCCGAAGCCTACGCCGTCCTGGTTTCCTTGCCCGGGATCCAGTAAATTTCTTCTTTCAACATTTCCCGGGTGAAGCCGATGCGCTGCAGCATGCCTTTGCCGTGCTCGATCATCTGAGGGTGACCGCACAGGTAACCGACTGAGTTCGCTCCGTTCAGTCCCCACATGTCTGTGTATTTGCGAATCAAGTCATCGACACGGCCGATTTCTCCCGTCCACTTCTGATCGTCCCAGGGGCGGCTCACGGTGGGGACGTATTTCAGCCAGGGCACTTCCGCGGCAAATTTCCGCAGTTCGTCGAGGTAGCCGAATTCCCAGGAGCGGCTGGCGCCGTTGAGCAGAAATAATTTCTGCTCGCCGGCAAATTTGCCTTCCTTCCAGTCCTTGTAGAGAGTGCGAATGTAGCTCACGAAGGGCGCAATCCCGGTGACGGTCGAAACCAGCAGGTGATTGGTGCGGCCGCTTTTGGTCTCGAGGGTGAAGCGTCCCTTGGGGACCTTTCGCATCAGCATTTGATCGCCGACCTGCAGCTTGTAAATGTCGGGAGTCAGTTCGCCGTGGGGGACCAGTTCAAAGAAGAACTCGATTTCACTCTCATAGGGAGAAGAGACGATGGAATACGGGCGCTCCGAACGCTTGTCCGCGCGCTGCACTCCCAGGGTGGCGTACTGGCCGGGAGCGAATTTGAATTCGCCACTCGGTTGCACGCGGATCATCCACAGATCGGAAGCAAAGTCCGTGCGCTGGGTGATTCTGGCCTGGTAAAACTTGTCGTCGGCAGTGCTCATCGCGGCCGCTCCTCGGGTTCGGCGAGCCTATAAGGTGCCTGAGTACGCGCGCTTGTGGCAAGTCGGAAGTGTTATCGCCCGGTTTACTGATTCAGGACGGGCAGTTGCGGAGACGGCGTAGCGGCGAGGGTCAGGCTGTGCGCGGCTATTCTGGCAGCAAGGTTATACCGTCTGGGCCTGACTCCGGTTACTGGCCAGGGTGTCGGCAATCAATTCGCAGCGGTGGCGAAGTCTTTGCAGTGAAGTTTGGATGGTCTCCCCGGCCGCCCGATCGCCTGACGCGCCCGCGTCCGCAGCCACGCGGGAGGCTTTTTCCGAAAGAGCGGAAGCCACTTCCAGCAGAGCCAGGAGAGAGTCGGCGTGCAGCTTCCATAGCGATGGCGCATTTTCTGCCCGCTTGAGTTCTTCCATTTCCGTGGTCATGCGGGCCACCGCGGCCACAATTCGCAACAGCGTACGGGCGACGCCTCCGCGCGGGCTCTTTTCTTCAAGGTATTCGGCGCTGCAGGCCTCCGCCTCGGCTGGAGTCAGGGTGAGGTTGAAGAAGCGCATGGGTACGACCTGGCGAAATTTCGGGTCGGCTACGCGCACGAATACCCGGATGGACTCCTCGACTTGGCGGAGCTTGGTCTCTTCGGTAGAAATCTGTTGCGGCGTGACCGCCGAACGCCCCGCCTGCACATCGAAGGCCGGTCGCGACGGAGGCGCGGGCGGCGCCTTGGCCGCAGCCGGGCGAGAAGACTTCGCCGGCGCAGGCATGGGGACCACCGCAAAATATGACGTCCGCCGAATCGGTGGACGCCGCTCCAGCGCCTGCTTCAGCTTGGAGATGCGGCGAAATTTTTCCAGGGCGATGCTGTAATCGACTTTCAGCAATTCGCTTTCTTCCAGTGAGGCCACGTGTTCGACGGTGACGTCCACGCCTTCCACATTCCCCAGAATGGTGCCTCCCTGTTCCTGCAAGGCCACGGAGAAGTTCCTGATTTCGGTGGCTGCTGCGTGAAAGAACTCGTCAAATTTTTTGCCGAAGGCTGCGTTGTAGGGCGCGATGGTGGCCAGCACCCCGGGATGGTAAAAGGACGAATCCAGGGATTGCTTGAGCTCCCGCACCCGGGTGATGATTTCGGACTCGAGCAGCGAGTTCAGGTCATGGCAGTTCTGGGCTTGTTCCTGCAGGGGATCGAAGCGGCGCAGCAGCTGCACATGCTCCTCGGGCAGGAAGGGGACATCGCTGTCAGCCAGGATTTCGATCAGGGCGATCTCGAAGGGCGACAGCGGCAGCGAGCCGTCGAGCCCATAGCCGCGGCGCTCCCATTGTCCGGGGACGCGCGGGTGGCGATAGAGAAACGTGGCCACCAGGTCGGTCTTGTCGCGATTTACGTCGCTGGTATCTTTCTTGCGGGTGAAGTAGCGCAGGACAGCTTCGGCAATTTCGGGGTCGGTGTCGGCCGTGAATGCACGCCGCAACATGGCTGGCGTAATGGCCTGATCGAGCAGGCGCAACCAGCGCCGCATGCGGTCGAGCGTGGCGTGCACTTCGCCATCGCCTTCCTGCAGGGAAATGGCCTCCAGGCCGGCGGGAACCGGGACTTCGCCTCCAATGGAATCCTGCAGCAGCTTCTCATAGAAGCCCTGCACCGTGGCCAGGATGGCCAACTCCCATTTAGGATCCTCTACCACACTTTCACTCCCGCTGATCTGAGCCTGCGGAATGCTGTGAACACAGGTTTGGATTAGTAAAACCTAATGCAGGCTTCCCACACAATCGTTTTCCGGAAGGGATGGCACTAAAGTCACAATGGTGGGGAGATGGAGTGAAACCACCCACAATGTCATCCTGAGCGATCTCGCTCCTTCGCTTGCGAAGGAGCGGGTGAGTCGAAGGACCCCTATGGCAGCACAAACCACGTGGGGACAGCCGCCCTCGCCTTTCTAAAGGCCAGGAAAATCCGAAGCAAGATGTAGAACGATATAGGGCCGGACTGGCGAGCCTTTCTAGCCCGGACAGCCGAGGGCGGCTGTCCCCACGTGGACCGCTGGAGGTAGGGGTCCTTCGACTCCACCTGACCGCTCGCAAGCGAGCGGTCAGGCTGCGCTCAGGATGACAGCCGACTACTTCTTTAGCTCTTTCAATATCTCGCGGGCGGCGTTGGCTCCCGAGCCGCCGGTCAAACCAGCGCCGGGATGGGTGCCGGAACCGCACAGGTAGAGGTTCTGGATCGGCGTGCGATAGCGCGCCCAATCGAGCAGCGGGCGCATGGTGAAGAACTGGTCGAGCGAGAGCTCGCCGTGGAAGATGTGCCCGCCGGTGAGGCCGTAGGTCTCTTCCAGGTCCTGGGGAGTGATGATCTGGTGGCTCAGGATCAGTTCGGGCAGATTGGGCGCATATTGCGCCAGGGTCTTGACCACGGTGTCGCCGAGCGGCACGCGCTGCTTTTCCCAGTCGCTGCCTTTCAACTTGTAAGGAGCGTATTGCATGTAGATCGACATCACATGCTTGCCCTCGGGCGCGAGCGAGGGATCGGTGAGCGATGGAATCGCGACTTCGAGATAAGGCTGCCGGGAGAAATTGCCGTACTTGGATTCGTCGAAGGCGCGCTCGAGATAATCGATTTCCGGTCCAATGTGAATGCGGCTGCTCAGTGCGCGATTGTGGTTCTCGCCTTCGAGGGCGGTGAATTTGGGAAGTCCGCCGAGCGCGAGATTTACCTTGGCGACTGTACCTGGCATGCGATAGTGCTGCAGCTTCATGACGTAATCGGGCGAGAGCTGCGCTGGATCGACCAGTTTCAGCAGCGTGCGTTTGGGATCCGCGTTCGAAATCACAGCGCCGGCGGAGATTTCTTCGCCATTTGAAAGCACGACCCCGCTGGCGATGCCGTCCTTGACGCGAACTTCGATAACTTCGGCGCCGCTGCGAATCTCGACGCCGGCCTGCTGTGCCGCAGCCGCCATGGCCTGCGTGACCGCTCCCATGCCTCCGGTGGCGAACCATGAAGTCCCTGCGGCGTTTTCGTCGCCGGCGGCGCGGATGAGCAGGACCAGGCTGCTGCCCGCGGACCAGGGGCCCAGAAATGTCCCGAAAATTCCGCGCGCGGCGATGGTGGCGCGCAGCAGTTCGGTCTCGAAATATTCCGCTACCAGATCAGCCACCGCCATCGGTCCCCAGCGCAGCAGGCGGTACATATCGCGCCGCCCCAGTTTGCGCAGGGCACGTCCGGTATTGAGCATTCCCCACAGGTCGCCTGAACTGGGATTGTCAATGTCGGGCGGGACCAAGGTAAGCGCCTTGCCAATGACGCGGCCCATCTTCGCCAACGAAGACTGGAACTGGGGATACCTGGTCGCATCCTTCTGGGAGAACTCGGCGATTTCCTGGGCGGCTTTTTCGGTGTCGTTGTAAAGAATCAGGGCCCGGCCGTCGGGTGACAGAGAGGTCACCGCCACGTCCGTCTTGATCATGTTCAGGCCATGCTTCTCCAGTTGCATGGCGCGGACGATGTCGCGCCGCAGCGGTCCTGCCGAGTGTGCGAGGGTGGAGCAGCGGAAGCCGGGATGGAATTCTTCGGTGATGGCAGCGCCGCCGGGCTGAGCACGGCGCTCCAGGACCAGAGGTTTGTATCCAGCCTTAGCCAGATAGAAGGCGGTAACCAGCCCGTTGTGGCCGCCGCCGATGATGACGACGTCGCGTTGCCCGGGCACGTTCGCTTTTCGAGACATGCTCAGGCCGCCCCCTTGAAGTCTTTCAGAATTTCAAGCGCCGCCAGCCTGCCCGGACCGCCCATGATCCCGCCTCCGGGATGGGTGGCGGACCCGCACATGTACAGGTTCTTGATCGGAGTGCGGAATTGCGCCCAGCCCGGCACCGGACGCAGGAAGAAAAGCTGTTCCAGGGAAAGTTCGCCCTGGAAGATGTTACCTTCGCTCAAGCCGAACTCGCGTTCAAGATCGAGGGGCGTGACCACCTGGCGATGCAGGATGATGTCCTTGATATTGGGCGCGTACTCGGCAATGGTGTTGATCACGTTGTCGCCGAACGCTTCTTTCTGGTCGTCCCAGTTAAGCCCGGGGCGCAGCTTGTAGGGCGCGTACTGCACGAAGCAGGACATGATGTGCTTGCCCGGCGGCGCGACTGAAGGATCGGTCAGCGTGGGAATCACCATGTCGATGTACGGACGGCGGGAGAAATTGCCGTACTTGGCATCGTCGTAAGCGCGCTCCATGTATTCCACGCTGGGTGAAATGGAAATCGCGCCGCGCAGGTGCGCTCCCGGTCCGGGTATGGCCTTGAAGTTCGGCAGCGCGTCGAGGGCCAGGTTCACCTTGCCCGAAGAGCCGCGATACTTGTAGCGGTTCACGTCTTCCAGAAATTCCGCGGGCAGCGTGCCGGCTTCGAGAAACTTCGTGAAGGTCAGCCGCGGATCGACGCTCGAGGAGATGATGTCGGCATAAATTTCATCGCCATCGGCGAGCGCGACACCCTTAGCTTTACCGTTCTTCACGATGATCTGCGCGATCGGAGCCTTGGTGCGGATTTCGGCTCCGGCTTCGCGGGCGGCATCGGCGATGGCATTTGAAATCGCGCCTGTGCCGCCGCGGGCAAATCCCCAGGAACGGAACGCACCGTCAATCTCTCCCATGTAGTGATGCAGCAGAACATAGGCCGTTCCCGGCGAACGCACGCCCAAAAAAGTTCCGATGATGCCCGACGCGGACATCGTGGCCTTGAGTACGTCAGTTTCAAACCACTGGTCCAGGAAGTCGATGGCGCTCATGGTCATCAACTGCACCTGGTTGTACTTGTCCTCGCTGGTCATGCCCTGAAAGCGGCGGCCGATGAACAGCAGCTTCATCAGTTCTTTCGGATTCAGCGTGGCCGGATCGGGGGGAACCATGCTCAGGATCGGTTTCACGAAGCGGCACATGGCCTGCATGGCCTTGCCGAATTCGTCGTAGGCCTCGGCGTCAACTTTCGAGTGCCGCGCGATCTCGCGATGCGTCTTGCCGTGATCGTTCACCCGCCATAGGTAGTCGCCGCTCGGCATGGGAGTGAAGGTGCCGTCGAGCGGCAGAATTTCCAGGCCATGGCGGGGCAGGTCGAGATCGCGAATGATCTCCGGCCGCAGCAGCGAGACTACGTAAGAGCAAACTGAAAACTTGAATCCGGGAAAGACCTCCTCGGTGACGGCGGCGCCTCCGAGCACGTGGCGGCGCTCGAGCACCAGGACCTTCTTCCCGGCGCGCGCCAGATAGGCGGCGGTGGTGAGGCCGTTGTGGCCTCCACCGATGATGATTGCGTCGTATTTCGAGTTGCCGCTGGAAGCCATTTAAACCTTTAGCGCCGGGCGCTGACTTCAATTCGCAGGGATTTTAACAGGTAAGGCCGGGAGCTGAGCGCATCGCGAATTCCCGTCCACGGAAACGCAGGACGGAGGTCAGAGACCGCTTTTGAGTACGGCCCAGCTCAGCATCGCGTTGGTGGACGAACCCATCATCGTGCCCAGTGGAAGACGAAATTGATTGTATCGGGAAGCGTAATCTTTGTCAGCCTGACTGTAAGTCATCGAGCCGAGTCGAAGGAGTTTGATCGGCGAATGGTTCCGTGGTCAGGCAGGGGACCCTCGAGTTGCTCTTACCGCGCCAGCGCGGCTCGATCCGCGCTCGGGATGACTCGACTTTTCGAAAAGGGCCCCAGGAGGCTCAGGCCGCCGCTTGCCCGACCGTCAACCCCGCCTGTAGCATAGAGGTTCACGCATTCTTCCCAGCAACTCAGGAGACTCTTATGGCAACCGATACACTGACCAGCCCGCCCGCGCTCGGCAGCAGCACTGCACCCAAGGTTTACAAGAATTTTATCGATGGCGAGTGGGTGGATTCCTCGACCGGAGAGACTTTTGAAAACCGGAATCCCGCCGACACGCGCGACGTAGTCGGCATCTTTCAGAAGTCCGCAAAAGCAGACGTGGACAATGCGGTTGAAGCCGCCAGCCGCGCCTTCGCCAAGTGGCGTCTGGTGCCGGCCCCGCGCCGCGCCGAAATCGTCTTCCGCGCTGCCGAGATGCTGCTCGAGCGCAAGGAAGAATACTCCCGCGACATGACCCGCGAGATGGGCAAGATTCTAAAAGAAACTCGCGGCGACACCCAGGAAGCCATCGACACGGCCTATTACTTTGCCGGCGAGGGACGCCGCATGTTCGGGCCCACTACGCCCTCCGAGTTGCCGAATAAGTTCGCCATGGCGGTGCGGACCCCCATCGGCGTGTGCGGCATGATCACGCCGTGGAATTTCCCCATGGCGATTCCCTCGTGGAAGCTGCTGCCTGCCATCGTTTGCGGCAACACCTGCGTGATCAAGCCGGCGCAGGACACTCCGCTTTCCACTTACAACCTGGTGCGCACGCTCTCCGATGCGGGCGTCCCCAAAGGCGTGATCAACATCGTCAGCGGATTCGGTCCACAAGTGGGTGGACCGCTGATGGAGCATCCTGACGTCCGTGCCATCTCGCTGACCGGCTCCACCGCGGTTGGGCGCATCGTGGGCACCACGGCCGCCAAGAGTTTCAAGCATTGCTCGCTGGAACTGGGCGGCAAAAATCCCATGATCGTGCTGGACGACGCCAACCTCGACCTCGCCATCGAAGGCGGCCTCTGGGGCGGCTTCGGCACCACCGGACAACGCTGCACCGCCACCAGCCGCATCATCGTGCAGAAGGGGGTTTACGCCGAATTCGTGGAGCGCTACGTCGATCGTGCCAGGCAACTGAAGGTCGGCAACGGTCTGGACGAGAGCACAGAGATGGGCCCGGCCATCAACGAAGCTCAGCTCAAGACCGATCTCAGCTACGTGGAGATCGGCAAGTCGGAAGGCGCAAAGATGAAGTGCGGCGGCAACCGCCTCGACCAGGGCGAATACCAGCACGGCTACTTCATGGAGCCGACGGTGTTCGTCGATGTTGATCCCAAGATGCGCATCGCGCAGGAGGAAATCTTCGGGCCGGTTGTTTCCATCATCCCTTGTGACGACCTGGAAGACGCCATTGCCATCGCCAATGGCATCGAGTACGGGCTGTCGTCCGCGCTCTACACCAGGGACGTGAACAAGGCGTTCGTCGCCATGCGCGACCTGCATGCCGGAATCACCTACATCAACGCCCCGACTATCGGGGCCGAAGTGCACTTACCATTCGGCGGCGTAAAGGCCACCGGCAACGGGCATCGTGAAGGCGGCATGGGCGCGATTGATTTCTACACCGAGTGGAAGGCAGTGTACGTGGATTACTCCGACCGCCTGCAGAAAGCGCAGATCGATCGGGTGGACTGAGCAGTCGTCGGTCGTCGGTCTTCAGTCGTCGGTCATTGGTCGTTGGCTACTAGTTTGAAGTAACGGGATCCCCTTCGCGAACTTTGCGGCAGTTCTTTGCGACCTTTGCGGTTAAAAGCTTTGCTTTTAGACGGAACAACATGCCCAGCGCCCAAACTCGTGAAATCGCCGCCGCCCAGCGCCTCGACAACGTCCGCTACGCCATACGCGATCTGGCGTCCGTAGCCGACGAGGTCACCCGCCAGGGGCACAAGGTCCTGGCCCTCAACGTCGGCGACCCCAACATTTTTGATTTCGTAACTCCGCCTCACCTGATCGAGGCCGTGTACAAAGCGATGCGGGAGAACAGGAACGGATACGCGCCCTCTCCCGGCATTCCGGAAGCGCTCGAAGCCATTCGCGGCGATGCGGCGCGCAAGGGTATTTCCACGGTGCAGGATGCGTTCGTAACTTCAGGCGCGAGCGAGGCCGTCGATGTATGTCTGACTGCCCTGGTCAATCCCGGCGAACATGTTCTGACCCCCAGCCCGGACTATCCGCTCTACTCCGCGGTGCTCTGCAAACTCGGCATTGCGGTCACTCCCTACGATCTGAACGAAGACGACGCCTGGCAGCCTGACCTGATCGACCTGCAGCGCAAGATCAATTCGAAGACCCGCGCCATTGTTCTGATCAATCCCAATAATCCCACGGGCGCAATCTGTTCCCGCCGCATGCTGGAACAGCTGGCGGAACTGGCGCGGCGCAACAATCTGGTCATTTTCGCCGACGAGATTTATGACAAGCTCATTCTCGACCCCGGCGAGAAGACAGATCCCATCTCGATCGCCGCGGTCGCCCCCGATGTGCCGGTCGTGACTTTTGGTGGACTGTCGAAAAATTACCTGGCGCCAGGCTGGCGCATCGGCTGGGGGATAGTCAGTGGGGACGCGGCCGCGGTGAAGCCCTACGTGGAAGGCATTCATCGCCTGTTGCGGGCGCGCCTGTGCGCCAATCATCCCGAGCAGTACGCCATTAAGCCCGCGCTGGACGGGCCTCAGGACCACCTGGTGGAAGTACGCAACAAGCTTCGCGCCCGCCGCGACCTCACCGTCCAATGGTGCAATTCAACGCCGCGCGTGAGTTGTGTATCTCCCCGGGGCGCGTTCTACGCCTTTCCCCGCATCGAAATCAAGGAAGGTGACGACGTCTTCGTGAAGGAACTGTGCCGGGCAAAACACGTGCTCGTGGTGCACGGCTCCGGCTTTGGCCAGAAGGCCGGCACCCGGCACTTCCGTATCGTGTTCTTGCCCGATGAACCCACGTTGACCCGGGCCTACCAGTCAATCGCGGATTTCATCGCCCAAAGATACAAGTAAACCAAGTGTGGGCGCGAGCCTCGCGCTCGTGCAAAGGCGTGCGAGCCGGTTCTTGTTGGTGAAGTCCCCGCCCTGTCTCTCCAAAAAAAGGAGACACGAGGACGGGGCATCCTCATAGTGCCACTTTCTGCATCTGTACTGTTGCGGTTGTCATCTGTGAGTTTGAGGAGAATCATGAAAGTCGCGCAAGTCAGCAAACCTGGTGGAAATTTCGAAATCGTGGAACGTCCAATTCCGGAGCCTGGGCGGGCGCAGGTCCGGATCAAGGTGGAGGCCTGCGGCGTCTGTCATAGTGACGCCATCGTGAAACAGTCCGGCTTTCCCGGATTGCAATACCCGAGAGTTCCGGGCCACGAGATTGCGGGACGCATCGACGCCGTCGGCGCCGACGTCACGCAGTGGAAACCCGGCCAGCGCGTAGGCGTGGGCTGGCATGGCGGACACTGCTTTGTCTGCGACCCCTGCCGTCGCGGTAATTTCATTCTCTGCCAGGTCGAGAAGATTACGGGCGTCAGTTACGATGGCGGCTACGCCGAGTACGTAGTGGTCCCGGCCGAGGCAGTCGCGGCCATGCCCGATGATTTACCCGCGGACGAAGCCGCACCGCTGCTCTGCGCCGGCATCACCGTGTACAACTCGCTGCGCAACGCGGGTGCGCGCGCCGGAGACATGGTAGCGGTGCAGGGCATCGGCGGCCTGGGGCATCTGGGAATTCAGTTCGCGCGCCAGATGGGTTTCCGCACCGCTGCGATTGGCCGGGGCGCAGACAAAGAAGGCCTGGTCAGTAAACTGGGCGCTCACCATTACATCGACAGCGCTGCCGGCGCCCCGGCGGCTGCCCTGCAAGCCCTGGGCGGGGCGCGCGTGATTCTGGCCACGGCGCCGGATTCGAAGGCGATCTCGGCCCTGGTGGATGGACTGAGCCCGGACGGAAAGCTGGTCATTGTCGGCGCCGGCCTCGACCCCCTCAGCATCACCCCACTGCAACTCATCTTTGCCCGGCGAACGGTTCGGGGATGGCCCTCCGGTTCGTCCATCGATTCCGAGGACACGCTGCGCTTCAGCTCTCTGTCGGGAGTTCGACCCATGATAGAACGCTATCCGCTGGAAAAAGTGGCGGAGGCCTACGATCAGATGATCAGTGGACGGGCCCGCTTCCGCGTCGTGCTCACAATGGGCAAATAGGAGCATTGTTGTGCTTTCGGCATCGGGGTAACCGGGTGCGGAGGTTACCCCGGGCGGAGGCTTCTGCACGAGCGGGACGCTCGCGCCCACATCATAAAAGCGTCGCGCCCGGCTTGGCCTTTCGATGAAAATCTGCTTAAATTAACTAGCCGCTGTTCCCCCTCGGCAGTCCACGTGATCGACATTCATTGCCACATCCTGCCTAAAGTTGACGATGGCCCGAAATCCTGGGACACGTCGCTGGAAATGTGTCGTATGGCCGCGGACGACGGCATCGAACACATCGTGGCCACCCCGCATGCCAACGAACGCTTTCAGTACAACCGGCAGAATCTCGCCAAGAATCTGGAGTATCTCCAGGTGCTGGTGGGCAAGACCCCGCGCCTCAGCCTGGGCTGCGACTTCCATCTTTCTTATGACAACCTGCGGGACGTCATGATTTCGCCGGAGCTCTACACCATTGAAGGCAGCCACTACCTGCTCGTGGAGTTGAGCAACTACAGCATTCCTGTGCAAATGAACGAGTGCTTCACTCGCATGGCCGATATTGGGGTCACGCCCGTGCTCACTCATCCCGAGCGTAACCCGATTCTGCAGGAGACCCCGCTGCGGGTGCTGGAATGGGTGGACCAGGGCTGCGTGGTGCAGGTCACGGCTTCGGCAGTGACCGGAGGCTGGGGACAGAAAGTAATGCGGGCCGCCGAGTGGCTGCTCGAACGAGACGCCGTGCACGTGCTGGCTACCGACGCCCACGACACCAGGCACCGTCCTCCATCGCTCTCCGCCGCGAGAGACAAGGTCGCGAAACTTTGCGGCCAGGACGTCGCCCAGGCCCTGGTGGACGGGAATCCCCGCGCCATTATCAGCGACAAACCTCTGCCCTATTTTCCCAATCCGGCGATGAAGATGAAGAAGAGTAGCCGGTAAGAAGGCGGCTGTCCCCACGTGGGCTCAGGTCTGAAGTCTGAGGTCTGAAGCCTACTTCTGCGGTTGGGGAGTCATGGTGGAGGTCTGCTCCAGCATCGGTTCAGCGTGCAATGACTCGGGCAGCGATGTCATTGCGCTTTCCGGATTCAACAGGTGATCGTGGTTGGGGCCTAGTCCCAGTTTGATCAACGCCCGGGAATCGGGCACGGACTTGCTTTGCCAGCCATTGTCGGCCTGATAGCGTTGCATGGCGCTCTGCGACCTGGCGTCCCAGGTTCCGGAGGCAGAGCCTTCGAGATAGTGCTCTCGGATCAACGCTTCCTGGATTTCACGGGCGCGAGCACTGTCGATCTTTTGCTGTCCGCGTTTGCGCGACTTTGCGCTCTTGCGCCCTTTCTTGTACTTGTGGGTGCTGGCATGAGCGGACACAGAGTGCAATTTCGCCCTGGACTTTTTCCCCGCTGACGAACTGCTGTGGGTCTGCGCCGCAAGCGTGCTGCAGACCAGGAGCGCAGCGCAAGCTGCGCTCAAGCACAGGGTCGAAATGGAGCCGCCAAGTTTCACAATCGTGGTCGGAAGTAACCTACCGCCCGGTTACCCGCAATTCCCAAGCGAGCAGGCAGGGTAAACCATCCCCGCCTTCAGTACCAGCCCCTTTTGTGCCAGCTTCGAGTTACGGAAGTGTACCGGCCAGGAAGATGGTTCCGCCCTGGCGTCCGGCCCCCCGTTGGCGTACCAGGAAAACGACATCCTGCCCGCTCTTCAGGGTGGCGACAACGCGGTTAAACTGCTCCTCGTTGTCCACCGCCTGCCGGTTGACCTCGAGGATGATATCGCCCCGGCTCAAGCCTACATCCTCGGCAAACGATCCCGCCTTCACATCCTTGGCAATCACGCCCTTGCCTGCGGGGACGTCGAGGCGGTCCGCCATTTCCTGGGTCAAGGTCTGCACCGTGACCCCCAGTTTGCTCTCTTTCGGTCCAGCCTCGGGGCCGCCTTCCTCCTCATCACCCAGGCGGGCGGCGAAGAGTTTGGCCCGGTCGGCCACGGTGGCCGTGGCTTCCTGCTTCTTGCCGTTGCGGATGAACCCAACCGTGATTTTCGAGCCCGGCTTGCGGGCGGCGATATCGGCAACCAGTTCGTCGCCATTCTTCACCGCCTTGCTGTCCACGGCGACAATGGTGTCGCCCACCTTCAATCCGGCCTGCTCCGCCGGGCTGCCCGGGGTGACATCGGAAATGGTCACGCCCGAACCGGTCCCGTACACCCTCGCGATGGCGGGATTGTCGAGCGCGTTAAACATGATTCCGATCGAACCGCGCGACACCCGGTGGTCCGGCCCGATCAACTGGTTATAAACCTGCGCCACGGTATTCGAGGGCAGGGCAAAACCTACCCCGGCGTAGGCGTTGGTATCGGTAAGAATTGCGGTGTTGATGCCGATCACT
Organism: Terriglobia bacterium; assembly: GCA_963752375.1. Lineage (GTDB taxonomy): Bacteria > Acidobacteriota > Terriglobia > Terriglobales > Acidobacteriaceae > JAIQFF01. The sequence continues at coordinate 43,186 of CAVVYF010000023.1, read as the reverse complement.
TCGCCTGCCATGTTCACCAGCGGGCCTCCGGAATTGCCCGGATTGATGGCGGCGTCGGTCTGGATAAACGACTGAAACTGGCGTTGGGGCACGATATTGCGCCCTTTGGCGGAGACGATTCCGGCAGTGACGGTTTCCTGCAATCCAAACGGGCTGCCCACAGCCAGCACCCAATCTCCCACCTGCATGCTGTCGGAGTTGCCCAACTTGGCGACGGGGAGCGGCTTGTCACTTTCAATCTTGATGACGGCCAGGTCAGTTTCCTGGTCCGATCCGATCACTTTGGCTTCGTGCAGCACGCCCGGCGGATCGTCCTGCAGGCGCACCCGAATCCGGTCGGCCTTCTCCACCACGTGCCGGTTGGTGACGATATACCCCTTGGGGTCAACGATCACGCCTGATCCGAGGGAACGCTCGCGGATGGCGCCGCCACCCGATCCACCTTGTCCGCCTTGGCCGCCGAAAAAGCGGTCAAAGAAGTCGTCGAAGGGATTGGCATCGTCATCGCCATTGGGAACGCCGCGGCGCCGGCGGGGGGTCTTGATGGTGGATTCGGTGTTGATATTGACCACGCTGGGCTCGAGCTGCTTCGAAATCTGCGAAAACTGGTTGGAAAGCGTCTGGGGCGAGGGCACAGTGAGCATCGCCGCATCGGAGGAGGACGATTTCTTGTCCTGGCCCCTCACTCCGGAGGAGATCACGGTTCCGATCAGGATACCGACGGTCAACGTAATCAGGATCGAAATGCTGTACGCGAGGCGATTCGCCTTCAAACGTACCCAAAGAGCGCTTGCGCGCTGATTCATAATGACTTCCTCCGAAGATTGTGTGCCGGATCGATTATACCTTCCCGCCGATGACAGTCACAGGGAGTTAGACGCTGATGAGGGGAAAAGTGTTGTGGGCAAACGCCATGTGGGCGCGGGCGCCCCGCCCGTGCAGGCGAGCGCAGCTCGCCTGGGAATTTGCAAAATCTAACCTAGAGACGGCCGAAACTTCGCTCCGCCGAGATGTACGTAGGCCCGGACGCCCTCATCCGGGCGGGCGAGCGCGCTCGCCTGGGTTTTCGGAACCTAACCAAAAAACCGGCGGAGCTTTGCTCCGCTGGGCGGGTGAGGGCACCCGCCCCTACGTGTATCCCGTCTCAGGTCGGCGGGCATGACGCTCTCACAGGGCAACGCCCGCCAGCCCCAGCAGAGTCAGCAGAATGCGTTTGAGGCCAAGCTCGCGACCGTTGCAGTCAAACCATTCCTGCAAAGTGTGCGCCCCGCCTCCGGTACCGCCGCCGCCGATGGCAATCGCTTCCAGTCCCAGGGACAGCGGAATGTTGGCGTCGGTGGAAGCGCGTTGCACCTGTGCCGCGTTGCCCAGCTGCGCGTCCACCGCCCGAACGACCTGCAGAATGCGGGCATTGGGATACAGTTCGCCCGCGGGACGATTGCCGATCACCACCACTTCACAACTCAGCCCGAAGGGCCGCCGCCGCGATGCCGTCCGCGTCTCGGTGGCCCGCGTTTCCTCTTCGACTGCCTGATCGAGCGCCTGCCGCAGGGCACGCTCCAGACGTTCCATTTCGGCCATCGACGTGGAGCGGATGTCCACTCGCATGCTGGCCGACTCGGGAATTGAATTCACCGAAGTCCCGCCGCGGATCACGCCCACGTTGAACGTCGTCTTGGGAGATGCCGGCACCGGCGTTTGAGCAAACGATTGCACCGCGCGCGACAGCGCCACGATGGGATTGGGCGCGCCGAAGTCGCTCCAGGAATGTCCGCCGGGACCGCGCACGATCACTTCGAAGCGGCGACTGCCCAGGGCTTCGGCCACGATGGTGTCCGCGCCCGCGCCATCCAGCACCAGGCTGTAGTGGATCTCATCCTTCCAGCGCGGCTGGGAGAAAATGTGGCGCATGCCCCGCAAGTCGCCCTCGCCTTCTTCCCCCACATTGCCGATAAACAGAACAGGCAAAGCGTGCCGGATGTTCAACGCGCGCAACGCCGCCACGATGGCCAGCATCGCGGTCACGCCAGCCCCGTTGTCCGAAACCCCCGGACCGTAAAGGCGGCTGCCCTGTTGCCGGATGTTCAGGGGCGTGCCCGCGGGAAATACCGTGTCCAAATGGGCGCTGAGCGAGACGTGGCCGTGGCCGTAACCGGCATGGGTGCCGAAAACGTTGCCCACTTCGTCGGTGTAAACCGATTCCAGTCCGAGCTCGCAAAACTTGTCGGAGAGCCACCGCGCCCGGGCGCTTTCACCAAACGGAGGCGCAGGAATGCGCGCCAGCTCCAGCTGCCAGTGCGCGAATTGCGGCTCCTGGGCGCGAAGCCAGGTAAACGCCGAGCGAATTTCCGGCAGCGAACAAAGATGTGCCACTTCCTGTTGCACTCCAGGAAACTGCTCCGAGACTTCGGTTCGCGAGCCAGGCATGGTATCCAGTCGTCAGTCGTCGGTCTTCAGCCGATCCTCCGCGCCTTGTCGCGAACCTGAAAGAACCTGAAAGATTAAGGACTGGCAACTGAGAACCTGCGACCGACAACTGGTTTCCCATCTTACAACGCAATCGGATATCGGAGCTGACCTTGGGGTACGCTCACCAATTAGGGCTGAATGTGTGGGGCGGACACTCTGTCCATCGCCTTTGACCTCAGATTTCACGCCAATCGTCATGCCAGCAGATTCCACAGTCATGTCTTCTTCTTTCCTTTGTCGACGTGGACTCTCGGCGCGGCCCACGCGTTCGAAAATTCGAGCGTGACCACCCATCCTTTCCGCACATTGACCACCAGCGCGGGACGAAAGCAGGCCAGGCATGTGCCGCGACGGCGAACGCTGGGGTAGATCAATCCCGCCGATCCGTGATCCAGGAGTTCGCGAGCCAGGCGTTGTGACGCAACATAGCTTGCCGCATCCAGACAGGCTGCGTACCCGGGGCTCCTGCGAATGTCGTGGAACTCGCCCCGAAAATCGGCCAGATACTCCCGGTAGGTAGCGGTTTCGCTCTCTTCCCAATTCACTTCGCGCAAGCTCTCGGCAAAGTGAAAGGCAACCTCGGCTTCCGCCGTTTCCAGGGTGAACGCGGCATACCACGCCCCGCGATCCGGACCATTGAATCGGCTGCCCTCGGGACGCGCGTGGGTGAAGGCGGCATTCACGATGTGCCAGTTAGGAACTCCGAAGACAAGCTCATGGACGGTGACACCGGGCAGGAGATTTGCTTCTCCCAGCAGCCGCTCATTGGTTGCGCCATCGAGCTCGAAGAGATCGTGGAGCTGCTGGCGGTCGGATGTAAGCCGCGCCAGCACGCTCGCGCCATCTTCGCTGTAGCGCGCCGGGACCAGGCGATGGGTATCGTCCCGATGGAGTCGCGTAATGCGAGGCGCCACTAGCGGCCGCCGCGCCGCGCATCCACCAACTGCCGCACCCGAATCATCGCGGGCACGCCACCCTTGATCATTGAAAGCAGGGGTGATTCTCCACCGAACATGGGATTGCGGTTGGGCAGCTGCACCCAGGCGTCAGCCAGCTTCTTGCTGTACAGGATATTCAACGCCTTGAAAATTCCGAGCAGCAGCGAGATGCGGGTGAGCTTGTCCTGATCGAGAGTTTTGGCCGGACGGCGCTTCAGGCTGTAATAGGCGCCGTTCGAAATTCCGCCCAGCAGGCCGCGTGCATCCTGGTCGCGCAGGTTCCATAAATCGGTGAGCCGGAAGAAGGCCAATAGAGCGGAGGAACTGAGCTTCTCCTGGACCTTCCGGCTGGAGAGGTCAACTGGCCGGTCGAGGGTAATGCCCGCAATCTGCGCGTCTGGAGTGCTCATTTTGTGATGTCCAATAACGTATGTATATTACTACATATTTGGAGATACTTCAAAGCCCGCGCTGCGGTGGGTCCGCCGGCAAGCGCATAAACCACGAAGGACACGAAGTATCACGAAGGCTCTTTTTCAGGGTTTCCTTCGTGTACCTTCGTGCCCTTCGTGGTTCATGGTTTCAGACTGACCCACGACAGTTTCCAGGCTTTCGGTGGATGCTGATGCGGGATGGTTGAGCGTGTAAATCCGCACGGGCGGGACGCCCGTGCTCCATCCCTTAGAGGCACTGCCGGATTTCTGCTTCGGTGAGGGTGTGGTTCGAGGCTTTGGCGCGTTCGTAGATTCTCTCCACCACTTCATCGCTTGCGGGCACGCCGTGGCGTTCCAGCCAGAACAGCACATTCGACTTCCCGCTCATGGGGCCGATGTCGATGATCTGCTCCAGTCCGAACATCTGCGAGGGCACTCCCGAGTACACGGCATTCGCCAGTTCGACGTCTTGCTTCTTGTAGGCCTTGATCAGAGCTGCGGCGTGCACCCCGGTCGCGGTGCGAAACGCGTCTTCACCGACCACCGGATAGTTCGCCGGGATGGGCACACCCGTCGCCTTCGATACCGTCTGGCAATACTCCTTGAGCTTGGTGAGGTCCTGCTCGATCCAGGGAGAAATACCCATGAGTTTCAGGTTCACCAGCATCTGGTCCATCTGGGTGTTGCCGACGCGTTCTCCGATTCCGAGAGCGCAGGCGTGGACGCATTCCGCGCCCGCCACCAGCGCCGCCATGGAGTTCGCGATAGCGAGGCCCCGGTCGCAGTGCCCGTGCCAGTCCACGCGAATCTTTTCTCCGGAAGGCTGCACCACTTCTTCGAGCACGAATCGCACCAGCGCGAATGCGCCCATGGGAGTCGCATGCCCCGCGGTATCGCAAATCACGATGGCCCGCGCCCCACAGCTGATGGCGGTCGAATACAGGCGCTTGACCATGGCGGGATCGCAGCGACTGGTGTCCTCGGTCACGTACATGCATTCGAGGCCGAGCGACACGGCGTATTTCACGGCCTTTTCCGTGGTCTCAAGCAGAAAGTCGTCGGTCCAGCCCTCGGTGTAGCGGCGAATCGGGCTGGAGCCAATGAAGGTCGCGGCCTGGATGTTCAGCCCGGTGCGCTGCACGATTTCGGCAATCGGCCGGATGTCATTTTCGTGGGTGCGCGCGGCGCAGTTGGCGCGAATCTTCATCTTGTGCCGAACGATCTCGTGGGCCAGGGCCTCGCAATCCGCAACTGCGCGCGCTCCTGCGCCCGGCAGGCCCATATCGAGCGAGTTGATGCCGAGGGCTTCCATCAGATGGAGGATCTGAATTTTCTCGGCCATCGAGGGATCGCGCACCGAGGGTGACTGCAACCCGTCGCGCAGGGTCTCGTCGTTGAGCAGGACTCTTCCCCTCGGCCGCAGCTTCGCGGCATCCATCTGGTTCCAGTCGTAAATGAGTTCGGAAGTATTCACAGGGGATTTCAGGAGACTAATCCGCGCCCACGTGGGGACAGCCGCCCCGGCTGTCCTGCCGGGTGAAACCCGGCCATTCCATCGAACCACAAGCCCGTTCGGGGGCCACTATTTTTTCGGCGCCACCGTCAACCCAAAAATCGAAGTCTGTCCCTGCCCGGCCACGTTCAGCCCGCGCATGCCCTCCACATTCGGCAGGTACAGCGTTTTGCAATGCTCGCAGCGATAGACTTCGGCATCCGCTCCCCAGGCCTGCTCGGCGTCACCACAGGCCTGTTCGACAACATCCGTGGTGTAGAACCAGCGCTTCAGGTGTCCGCCGCAGAACTTCCCCTTGGCGTTGTTTTCGTTGCAGGAACGCTGTCCCGGCTTCTTGATCTTCACTTTGTGATGGGGAAGTTGCGGAGGAGCAGTCGCGGTTTCGGTGGCCAAGGGCTATCCTCGTCGCTGCGGCAAAACGCCGCCGGATTTACCGTTTTATTTTACTTGAAGGCGTTTCGCCGCACCTTCTCAATCGAACTCTCCTCGGGGCGCAGACTGCTGCGGCCCCACGCAGCCAGAGACAATTTCGGCGACGAAGTAATTCTCGCCTTTGACCGGACCGCCGGCCATGCGCCGCAGCATCGCGATCTGTCCCACATGGGTCAGGGCATCCGCCACGGGGCCCTGAAAAAGCTTTTCTGCCGGAACCTGCAGCGGCTCGGTCGAAGCCAGGTAATCGTCGAAGTTCTTCAGTGCGGCAAAGAAGCGGTCTGCTTCCTTGTCCCAGGGCAGGGGCTCGGAATTCTTCCAACTCTGCTTGCCTTGTGCGATGGAGAGTCCCCAATCGAGCAGGTCGCCGAGGTGGGCCAGGATTTGCCCCGCGGTGCGGCCGGACGGGCAGCCGCGAAACTCGGCAAACCCGGCGGGAGCGTTGCGGACAGCCTTGCCTCCGCGGTAGGCGAGCGTGGCCACGGTGTGGCGCAGGAGATCGCGTTTTGGATCAGAATCTGGAGTCATCGAGTTTTCCCTTCATCCTGTGTGGTCCTGTGCGGGTCGGACACTCCTGTCCGACGCCTTTGACTTTGTCTCTGACTCCTAAAGCCCAGTGCGTGAGCGTACAGGCAACCAAAGATCCAGACAACAAAATCAACTTCAAAAGCGTCGGACAAGAGTGTCCGACCCGCACACACTACTCGCGCTTCTTGCCTTTCAGTGCTCTCACTGCACCGCGGAGCCGCTGACCGATGCCGCGGGCGAACTGGGCATCGAGCATGCCTTCCATCTGGCGCGTGAAGGCGCTGCCGTAGCGGTACCACCAGATCTTTTTCATTCCTGGCAAGCGGTCGGAGTCGAGGTATTTTATGCGCACCATTTCTTCCAGGCCAAATCGGCCGTGCGACCGTCCTATGCCGCTGGCCTTCACTCCGCCGTGGGGAGCTTCACTGATGCCGAAGCAGGAGACGGCATCGTTCACCATGACCGTTCCCGCCTGGATGCGTCTCGCCAGCGCTTCCCCACGTGCACGGTTGCGGGTCCAGACGCTGGCCGCCAGGCCGTATTCCGAATCGTTGGCCAGGCGGACGGCCTCGTCGTCGCTGTCGAAGGGCATCACCGGCAACACCGGACCGAAGGTTTCCTCACGCATGATGCGCATCTGGTGAGTGACATCCGCCAGCACCGTGGGCGCGTAATAGTTCGCTCCGATTTCCGGCAGACGTTTTCCACCCGCCAGCAGGCGCGCTCCCTGCGCCCGTGACTCTTCCACCTGCGCTTCCACATGCAGCAACTGGCGCGGGTGGATCAGAGGACCGACGTCCGTCCCGGGATCCATTCCGTTGCCCACTCGCAACTCCCGGGTGTGGCGCACGCAGGCCGCGAGGAATGGTTCATACAGCTTGCGATGCACATAGCAACGCTCGACAGAAAGACAGGCTTGTCCGGCGTTGACGAATGCGCCCCAGACCGCGCCCCGGGAGGCGATTTCGAGGTCGGCATCGTCGAGCACCAGCATGGGATCCTTGCCGCCCAACTCAAGCACAACCGGGAGCAAGCGCGCCGCCGCGCACTGCGCGATCCGCCTTCCGGTGGGCACGCTTCCGGTGAAGACGATTTTGTCCAGGGCAGAGTTGACCAGGGCGGCCCCGGTTACGCCATCGCCCAGCACGACCTGAAAAACTTCCTCAGGTACGCCCGCCTGATGCAGCAGCGTTGCCAGCTCCATTGCGGTGAGCGGGGTGAACTCCGAGGGCTTCAGCACGACCGCATTGCCCGCGACCAGCGCAGCCAGGCTCTCCGTGGCAGGAATCGAAAAAGGATAATTCCATGGAGAGATGATTCCAATCACGCCATAGGGCTCCCGCACCAGGCGCCCGGATTTGGTCTTCATGGCTGGATTGCCGTGCGGGACCGGTTCGTCGCGCAGCAACTGGTAGGCGTTGTCGATCAGGAAGCGCGCGGCGTCGAGCACCACCAGGACTTCGGTAAGCAGCGCCTCCACGTACGGCTTGCCGGCTTCGCGGGTAACCAGCTTCGCGACTTCCGATTTTCTATGGTGCAGTCGGCCCTGAAACTCACGCAGGACCGCTATTCTCCGGCGCACGCCCAATCCAGCCCAGGCAGGCCGCGCGGCATGGGCGCGGACGACCGCGGCCTGGACTTCGGCCTCGGATGCGCATCCGAATTCGCGCAGAACTTCACCCGTCGCGGGATTGGTCGAGGCTATCTTGCGAACGGCGATTTGGAGATCGGTCAGCAATCAGAAACCGTCAGCTTTTGAATCTCTCCTAAAAGCCGCGGGCGAGTCGTCCGCGACCACACTCGCTCCGGCCACACTGGCGCCGGTTGGACCCGGCGTCAATACTCGACGCTCACCAGGCACAGGCCGCTGGCGGGCGCGGTGGCCCCAGCCGTTGAGCGCGAACGCGCTCCGATGATCCGCAGCAGATCCGAAGCTTTCAGAGTCCCTTTGCCCGCCAGCAGAAATGTCCCTACCAGGTTGCGAACCATATGGTGGAGAAAGCCATTGCCTCGCACAGTGTAGATGAATTCATCAGCCTGCCGCTCCCAGCGTGAACAAAAAATCTGCCGGATGTTCGAGGAGCCGCCCTCGTTTCCCCGCTCCGGGTCAACCGCGGCAAAGGAGGTGAAATCGTGCTCGCCCACGGTCAGCGGCGCTATCTCCCGCATCTGATCTTCGTCCAAAGGATAGGGATAGTGCCACACATACCTTGCCAGGAAAGGCGGGCAGATGGCGCCGCGATAGATGCGGTAGCGGTACGTCTTGGCCCGGGCGGACTTGCGGGCGTGAAATTCGGCCGGGGCCTCGGCGGCTTCGAGCACCCGGATGGCGGGCGGCAGAATGTCGTTCAGCGCGCCCACCAGGTTCTCGGGCGGGATGGGCGATTGGGTGACGAAGCTTGCCACCTGGCCGAGCGCGTGCACGCCGGCATCGGTGCGTCCCGAACCCTGGGGCAGGACTTTTTCGCCCGTGACTCGTCCAATAGCTGAAGCCAAAGCCCCCTGGATGGTGGCGGCCTCGGGCTGCACCTGCCATCCGGAAAACTCCGTGCCATCGTAGGCCAGGACCAATTTGAGATTGCGCATGGCGATTGTTTTGGAGTCTTCCTGCCGGCGATTATCATCCAATCCGGTTGAAAATCTTTACAAAGTTTTACCCTGGCGCCGGCTTGTGGCTTCAGGTCGAGGCGGCAGCGTCAGCTATACTATTTCATTCAAATCTCATGATCCGGGAACGAAAAGCAGAAATGGCGCAGGCCAGTACAAAATTGAAACTTCGCGCCCGTATTGTGCGTACCATCGCTTGATTTCCAGAAGCCTTAGCGCTCTTCACCATCAGCTCGTGCAGGGAGAGAATCGAATGTTTTTGTCGGCATTGCAATGCGCCTTTCGGCGGACCCTTGTGGTCGTCCTCGCCGGTACATTAACCGCCATGAGTTGGGCCCAGACCGCGAGCCAGCCGGCCGCAGCCTTACCCGACAGCCCGCGGCCGCAGCGGCTGGCAGTGAAGGATTATTCGAAGCCCAACTCGCACTTCCCCAATCCGGTGGCGCCTTACATGCCGCGGCATCTGCCGCCGGCGGACCTGCTCAATACGCCCCGGATCGAACAGTTGTTGCGGGATGGCAAGCTCTATCTGTCGATGAACGACGCGGTGGCGCTCGCTCTGGAAAATAATCTGGACATCGCCATTTCCCGCTACAACCTTAACATCGCGGACACCGACGTCCTGCGCGCCAACGCAGGCGCCAACACGCTGGGCGTAAGCCTGGGCCTGCTGCAGGGCACACCCGGAGGCAGCTCGGGCGGATTGGGCGGGACCATCGGCTCCGGCCCGGGCGGCACCAGCGTGAGCGGAACCGCAGGCGCCGGCGGAGGCGCGTCGGGTCTGGTCACCAGCACTCTGGGCAGCGGGCCGCAGATCACCAGCTTCGATCCGGTGGTCACCGGTTCGTTGCAGTTCGATCACAACAATATTCTGTCAGCCAGCACTTTTGCCCTGCCCAGCACCATCCAGAACTCCACCACCGCGGATTTTTCCTATCTACAGGGCTTCAAGTGGGGCTCGAACCTGCAAGTGGGATTCAATAACACTCGCTCTACCACGAATTCGACATTTGCCACGTTAAGTCCAACGTTAGGCTCCAACTTTCAGGCGCGGTTTACCCAGCACCTGCTGCAGGGCTTTGGCTTCGCGCCCAACACGCGCTTCATCCGCATCGCAAAAAATAACCGCGAGATTTCCGACGTGGCCTTTCGCTTGCAAATTGTCAGCACCGTGGACCAGATCGAGAACATTTATTGGGACCTGGTGTACGCGTACGAAAACGTGAGGGTGCAGAACGAGTCCCTGAGTTTCGCGCAGAAGACGCTTTCCGACACGCAGAAGCAGGTGGAAATCGGCACTCTGGCTCCCATCGAAACGGTGCGGGCGCAGAGCACGGTGGCCAGCGATCAACAGCAACTCACTCTGGCACAAACCAACCTGCAACTGCAGCAACTGCTCATGAAGAATGCCCTCAGCCGCACCCTGGTGGATCCCAGGCTGGCGGATGCCGAGGTAATTCCGACTTCCATCATGCAGTTGCCTGCACAGGAACCGGTGGTTCCGACGCAGGACCTGGTAAACGAAGCGCTGAGCCGTCGCGGTGAACTGGCGGAGGCCCGCATCAGCCTGAAGAACCAGGAGATCAGCATGAAGTCGGTGCGCAGTTCACTGCTGCCCTCTCTGGATCTTTACGGCTACTACGGCGGATCGGGACTAGGCGGGGCGCAGAATGCATCCAACCTGTGTCCGCCGCCTCCACAGCAACAGCCCTTTGGATGCTCGGCCAACCCAGTGATGCCGGTGAGCTATGGCAGTACGCTCAACCAGTTGGTCAATTCCACCGCTCCGGATAAAGGCGTCGGACTGCAGCTGACCATACCGCTGAGGAACCGGGTGGCGCAGGCCACCCAGATCCGGTCGGAGCTGGAATACCGTCAGGCGCAGATGCGATTGCAGCAGTTGGAGAACCAGGTGCGCATCGAAATACGCAACGCCCAGTTTGCGGTACAGGAGAACCGGGCCAGTGTATCTTCCGCGCAGGCGGCGGTTGACCTGGGCCGCCAGTCGCTGGATGCCGAACAGAAGAAGTATGCCCTGGGGGCTTCCACCACCACGCTGGTGCTGCAGAACCGCAGCGCCCTGGCCCAGGCCGAGTCCACACTGGTATCGGCCATGGCGGCTTATGAAAAAGCCCGGCTGGAACTGGATCGCGCCACTGGACTTCTGCTGGAACACGCGAACATCCTGCTGGCTGACGCCGAACGCGGCGAAGTGACGCAGATGCCCTCGGTTCCCTTTGTGTCCGCGAGACCGGACGTGCCGCAGTCGGTGATGCCGCCGCAGGCTCCGCCGCAGTAGTTGTTTGTGTGGGTCAGACACTCCCTTCGAAGGGAGTGTCCGACCCACACTCTTTGTACCCCTGCGGGCATTCCGCCCCTGCGGTCTTACGGTTTATCCTCTCCGCGTGAAGTTCTCCGTGGTTTTGATCACCTGTAACGAAGAGGCCAATCTGGCGCGCACCCTGGAGAGCGTGCGGCCCCTGGTGCGCGATGGGCAGGGCGAGATCATTGTGGTGGATTCGGGTTCCACAGACCGGACCGTGGAAATTGCGAAGTCGTTTGGAGCGAAAGTCTTCGTCGAAGCCTGGAAAGGCTATGCCGCGCAAAAGAATTCCGCGATAGAGAAAGCCACCGGCGACTGGATCCTGAGTCTGGATGCGGACGAGGAAGTGGACGCCCAACTGCAGCACGCAATTGCCACCGCGCTGGAGAGCCTGGAACGAGTGGAGGCACTACAGCGTAATCCCGATGCTCATCCCTTCATGACGCAGGATGCCCAGGCCGAGTTAGCAGATTGCATCGCTGTAAAAGGCGGGCAGACAGTCGCAGGGATTTGGATCCGCCGCAAGAATGAATTCCTCGGCCGGTGGATCAAACATGGAGGCTTCTGGCCCGACCCCAAGCTGCGCCTCTTTCGTCGTGGCTGCGGGCGCTTCGACGACCGCGCCGTGCACGAGACGCTTCAGGTCAGCGGCGCAACCGCTACTCTCAAGCAGGGCGCTCTCCTCCACCATTGTTATCCCACGGTCTCCGACTATATCGCCCACATGAACCGCTATTCCTCCCTGGGGGCAGAAATGGCGGTCGCCGAGGGACGGACGGGATTCAGCGTCATAAATATCGCAGTGCGTCCGCTGATGACCTTCATCTATAACTACTTTTTCCGGCTCGGCTTTCTGGACGGACGCGAAGGACTGCTGCTGCACCTCTGTCACGCGGTTTACGTTTCCTGGAAATACGCGAAAGTGTGGGAACTCGCGCACTCGCCCGGATCCTAACCCGCCCTGGTGCCATCCGGTACCGGACTCTCCGGTGTGGCCAGAACCGGACGCACCCCGTCGGCGTAGCCGATATCGAAGAGCATGCCTTCCGATACCACGCCTCGCATCTTGCGCGCCTCCAGGTTCACTACGAAGAGCGCCTGCTTGCCCACAATTTCCTGCGGGTCGGCGCGCTCCGTTTTCATTCCGGCGACGATGGTGCGCTCGTGATCGCCGAAGCTCACGCGCAACTGGACCAGTTTGTCGGAGCCGGAAATATCGTTCACTGCGAGGATCGTTCCCACCCGAACATCAACCTGATTCAGGACTTCGAGTGAAACTGCCGGCTTGATGGGCGCTGTCATAATTACAAGATAACCACGGAGGACACTGAGGACACAGAGATCAATCGCTCAGGTTTTCTCCGTGTTCTTCGTGGTTAATTTCAGCCTTACAAATTCGATGATCTCAGAGGTAACGTATCGGGGCGGACAGATGCGAAAAGTAGGGCAGCCCGACACCGGTTTTAGCGAAGTCTCCCGCCACGCTGGCACCTCGCCTGAGCTTTCGTGCAGGATGACCGCATCGGCCCGGTCGAGAAACTCCTGAGCCGATTTCTTGAAATCCGCAGTCGCAGGATCGAGCACGGTCAGGTAGAGGTCCGGTCGCAAAAATTTGAGAATGCTGTTTGATTCCAGAATCGCATTCTCACCATCCTGCAGCTTGCGGCGGATGGTAGGCATGGCCTCCGCCAGTCGATCCCTGCTCCGTCCGCACCCACCATGCCCGGGCCGCTCCCGCCGCCAGAAAACGCGAGCTATCGGAATCTCCGGAGCGATCACGTTCTTCAGAAATCGCCCAGCTGTGATCGTCGGTGGCGCAGTGACAGGGATTCCCATCCTTCGAGCAAACGCCGTGCCCATATTGTGTGATCTTAAACGCTGCCCAGTTGTATTCCGGCAAAGCAGCGATCAGCCCAGCGACCACGCTGGTCTTGCCCACGCTGCGCGAATGTCCGCCGATCACGATGAAAGCCATGGGGAATTCGTCGTTGGTCGTTGGTCTGTGGTCGTTGGCCCTTGCACCAATGACGTTTGCGCATTCGTTTTTGGCCAACGACCAAAGACCAAAGACCAACGACCAACCAATGACCAACAACTACTTCCGAGCCAGCCTTGCCAAAGCCGCCAGCTGTTTCAGATATTCGCGCACCGGGCGCGCCGGAGTTCCCCAGAAAGCCACGCCCTTGCCGCGCAGTACCTTGTGGGGAAGAACGCCGCCTTGCCCGCCCAGCATCACACCTTCTTCCAGCCGGGCGTGCTCTCCGATGCCCACCTGGCCGCCCAGCACGACATTCTTCTCGATCACGATGCTGCCGGAGAGCCCGGTCTGGGCCGCGATCACTACGTCCTCCCCGATCTGGCAGTTGTGCCCGATGTGCACCAGATTATCGATCTTGGCGCCGCGTCCGATGCGGGTGACTTCGAGCGCTCCCCGATCGATGGTCGAGTTGGCTCCGATCTCCACGTCATCTCCGATTTCAAGCCGCCCTACCTGGGGAAACTTCTCGTAGCGCCCGCTGGCCGGGTCGCGGACATAGCCAAAACCATCCGCGCCCAGTACGGCTCCGGCATGAACAATCACGCGATCACCGAGTCGCGCGCCAGGGTAGATGGTGACATTGGGATATAGCTGGCAATCCCTGCCGATATGAACCCCTTCACCAATTACGGCGCCGGCCCCAATCCAGGTCTGATCGCCGACCTCGGCCTGCTGGCCAATGACGGCTCGCTCGGCCACGATCACCTTGGTGCCCAGCCGGGCCGAAGCATGCACGACCGCGCTGGGATGGCTCCCCTGCTGCCGACCAGACGCGGAACAGAGAAGCTGTGCGGCCCGGGCAAACGCCAGCCTGGGATGCCTGCATATCAGCAGAGACTTGCCGTTACTCTTTTCCTTTGAATCCGAAGCAAATTCACCCGCAATGACCGCTGCGGCCCGCGAGCCGAGCGCCGCCCGCAGGCTCTTTTCGTCTTCGACAAACACCAGGTCCACCGGCGTTGCCTGCAAAATGCTGGCAACTCCACTCACTTCGACCGCGCCATCTCCCACCACCCGCGCCTGGACCGCCTGAGCAATCGAAAGGAGTGACCGCTTCATTGCACCTTTGTATACGTTTGATCAGGGAAAGGAAAGCTGGCCCGGGTCTAGAATAATGAACGATATGGAAAGAAAAGTGTTCTGGGGCGCGTTCACCATACTGGGCCTGGCCGCGGACTTCATCCTGCCCATCTGGTGGGCGCTGGTGGCAACCATCCCCATCGCGTATGCCAGCTGGTGGATCGCCTACCGCAGCGATTGGTTTTGAAGGCCCGCTGCTAGCTGCTAGCTTCTAGCTCCTAGCTAAAATCCTTCAAAAAACTTCGGACTTCGCCAGAAGCTAGCAGCCAGGAGCTAGGAGCTGCCTTTCTCAGTACAACCCCGGCTCACCCGGCGGCCTCGTCTTCCAGCGCCGATGCACCCACAACCACTGGTCGGGATAGCGGCGAACATAATCCTCGGTAATTTTGGTGAAGATCTGGGTGTTGGTGACGATATCTGCCTCGTCGTTGCCGGTGCGCACCAGATTTACGGCGGGATCGAAGCGCAGCCGGTATTTACGCAGCGTGGGATCCCAGATGGTGAAGCCCGGAACCACGGCGGCGTCGGTGCGCAATGCGATTCTGGCCAGGCCGCTGGCGGTGCAGGCGGGAATGCCGAAGAAGTTCACGAACACACCTTGCGGCGGAGTCATGTTGGTGTCCATCAGCAGGCCAACCATCTCCCCGGCTTTCATCGCCTGCAGGAGCCCGCGCACAAAATCATCCTTGCTGACGGTGGTGTTGCCGTGCATCGAGCGATAGCGCTGGATCAGGCGGTCGAGATAGATGTTGTCCAGGTTGCGCACCACCACATGCATCCAGTGGCCATGCAGCGAATGCACAAAAGCGGAGAGTTCCCAGCCGCCGAAGTGAGCGGTAAGAAACAATACGCCCTTGCCGCGGGCGGCGGCCCGTTCGTAGTTCTCGAAGCCGTCATAGACCACTACGCGGCTGACGTTTTCCCTGGTATAGCGGGGAAACTGGCAGACCTCAGCCAGTTGGCGGCCCAGCGAGGTAAATTCTCCGCGCAGGATGCGGGTATGCTCGCTGCGGCTCTTCTCCGGCATCGCCATGGCGAGATTGCGCATGCCCACGCGCCGCAAACGCACGTGCAGCAGGTAAACCGTCCAGGCCAGAGATATTGCCGCTGCGCGCGAGAGAGGACGAGGTAACAGGCTCAGCGTTTTGATGAACGGCCACGCAAGCGCGTACTCGAATCGCTGACGCATCTGGAGGAAACTGGTGACGGTAGCAAGCGGACGGTGGGTTGTCAAACCGGAACCTGGTTCCGGTTCAAGGCCGTTACTTGTCGGCCGCCGTTTTGGCCCACTTCGCCAGCGTGTTCAGGAACGGGTAGGCATTGGCGGGAGCATCAATGGTGCCGGTCAGCGCGGTCTTGAAGGGCACCATGCGGCCGTAGAACTCGCGGGTCGCGTCCTTGTCCTGGTCGATCGCCGCGCCGCTCAGCTCGAGGCCGGCGAACAATCCACGCGCCCGGGAATAGCTCAGCACCTGCGCCTTCAGTTTCCAGTCCGTGTCAGCGGCGGCATGTCGGCCAACCGGTCCGGCCGCTACGCTGGCATCCGCCCCCAGTTTGAACTGGCTGCTCAGCAGGTTCTTCATGCCGTTGTCGTTCATGATGAGCATGACCAGATCGACCGCCTGGGCGCCGATCTGCAGGCCGAAGCTTCCGCCTTTGATGGTGAAGAAAGCCGGCGCGCTCCAACCTTTGGGCGTGCGGCAGCTGGCAACGCCGCGCCCAAACCGGGCGCCCACGATGAAACCGCCTTTAATCATGGTAGGCACGACGGCCACGCATTCGGCCGACCCCAGGACTTCTTCCGGAATACCCTGATCGGGAGCGGATTCAATCTCATCCAGCACCGTGCTGGCGGCCTTGATGCGGTCTTCGGCCTTGTTCTGGTCCTCATCATCCTTGGCAAACGTGGAAATGGCGAGACACGCGACTACACACAGAAGCAGCAGTTTTTTCATTTCTTCCTGACTTTCTGGACTTGATAGAGTCTTGATTTCAAACCGGTGTGTTGATTTTAGCGGATTTCCCGGAGGAAGGTAGGGGCGGGGAGAGTGCCACGAGGAATCGGGAATGCCAAAAAAATCGGGGCCAGCAGCGGTGACCCTAAATCTCCGCTCCCAACCCCGTCTCCCAGGTTCTGTGGTAGGTGAATCGAGTATGCGTGGAGCGAGCTGAAGCTACAAGATTACCCAGGTCACTGTCCTAAAGTAACCTCGCCCTTCGGCTGCAGAAAAGCTGGATTTGCTGGATTGGGGGATTGCGAAACGACGGATTGAAGTACTGCCGGAGTGAGGAATTTGACGAGATTGTTGCCGGATTCTAGATCCGGCAATTTAACAGTTCGCGGATTCTGAGATTTCTCCTACTTCGCCGTGACCAGCGAGTGCGTGATGGCGTGCACCGAAAGCGCAATCCGGTTCTGCACTCCCACCTTCCGCATCAGCTTGGCCACGTGGGCCTTCACGGTGCGTTCCTCGATGCCCAGGGCAGAACCGATTTCCTTGTTGGAGCGGCCCGCCACCAGCATTTCCAGCACTTCCTTTTCGCGGTCGGTAAACGTCACGCGCCCCGCCGGAAAGACCCGGCCCGGCGCGGAACTCACACGCTCGATGAACAGGGAAAGCACCCGGCGGGGCGCCCACACCGAACCCTGGTTCACAATGCGGATGGCCTGCACAAACTCAGCCGGCGAGGCCGCTTCGTCCACGTACCCTTTGGCGCCGGAAGCAATGGCCTTCAAGATGGTTTCCTCGTCCATGCCCGAACCTGTCACAATGATGCGCAGGTCAGGACGGCTGGCTTTGAGGCTGGCCATCAGGTCGAACAGGTTCTGCCCGTTGCGGTTTCCCAGCAACACCAGATCAATGTTCGGCAGGCTTGCGATGTCGGGCAGCGAGGCCGCGATCAGTTCGAAGTCCGTCTCCGAGTCAAACAGGGCGCGAAATCCCACAAAGCGCAGTGGATCGCTCTCCACCACAGCCAGGCGGATGGCCGGTTTCTTTGCTGGTGAAGCCTTCATGGCGGTTGCAGCCTTCATAGGGTTTCCTGTTTGATAGGGTTTCCTGCTTTATTCCAAAAGCTGGATTAGCATAGCTGCATTTGCCGGCGATGAGAACATTCGACTACTCCCCAACGATTACGCCGGTAACGTGTTCAGCATCTAAGATATGACAGGTAACCACTCATGAAATCGCGAGGCAGACGCGTGAAACAACATATTCGGAGGGTGGCGGCGATGCTGCTGGTAAGCTGTATGGCCGCCGCGGCACAGAGCACCTACCAGCCAAAATTCAAGGGCGATCCCGCCCGCTCGGACTCGGAAGCCGCTGCCCTGGGCTACATGCGCACCGTGCTGCGCGCCCAGAAGCTCTACAAGAAGAAGAATGACAAGTATGCCACCTCGCTGGCGCAACTGGTGCACACCGGATCGTTCACCAAACGCATGGTGAACCCGGACCGCGGCGACTACTCCGTCGGATTCCGTCCCAACAAGAACGGGTTCGATTTGACTCTTACGCCCAAGCAGCTCGATGCCGAGCACCGCTCCTTCTATGCCGACGAAGATAGTGAGATCCACGCCGATGAGCAGGGTCCGGCGACGGACAAGTCGCCCGTAGTGAAGTGAAGGCCGGTTTCGGTGGTGGGTCAGTTTGGAAACCATGAACCACGAAGGGCACGAAGGTACACGAAGAAAACCCTGGAAAACAAAGCCTTCGTGATACTTCGTGTCCTTGGTGGTTTATGCACTGGCCGTGTCTTATCACGAAACTGACCCACTATCCTGGTTTCCGGATTTTTTCGTTTCAGGTTTCAGATGTCAGATCCAAGTTGTCAGATCTCAGTTAAAGTTGCTACCCGCCCGTGATCTCTGCCGCCTTGCCGTCCCGGAAAGTGATGGTCACCGGCTTGCCTCCGTTGGGATAGTGCACGGTTTTCACCGCCGGATCGATTGACCGCTCCGGAACTCCCATCCCGATGGAAAAGTAGGCCTGAAATTCATTCATCCCTGGCTTGATCTGGTGTTGCTCGATCGATGCCCAGACATCGGACGGCCAGTGCTTGTACAACTCGTGCGGGTCCTGGATGAAGAACATTTCGTCGGAATAGATCTGATAGCTGTCGCCGGTCTGCGAACCGATAGGAACAGCGTAACTCTTGCCCTCCAATTCGAACACCGCCATCACCTGATGCAGGTGCGCGGAGTGAGGCGCCACATCGGTGACCACATCCTTGATCTCCAGCTTCTGGATGGGCAGCAGCAGGCCGGCCTCATGCGTAAAATCCGTGCGCTGGCGCGTCCGGTCGTAGGGGTAATAGGTAAAGCGGTAACCTTCCCTGACCCACACCGGCTGTTGGGTCAGCTGTTTGGCCGACTTCAAATCGTAGGGATAAAGCTTCTTCGGAATGACGTAATAATCAGGATTCAGGGGCGGCGCCTGCTGTTTGGTTTCTTCGGCCTTGTCGGCATGCCGCTCGTACACAACATAGCCGGCACGAAGGCCGGTTGCTGCGATCGCAACCACCAGCACCAGCTGGATTTTCCGCTTCGCTTCTGAGGTCATTGAGTTGTCGCCCTGAACATCGACTGCACCCGGGCGTGTAAACTATCAGTGTCGATCTGAGGAGAATGCATGGCTACTTTAACCGAGGACGAAGTTCTAAGCGCCCTGAAGCAGTGTTACGACCCGGAAATTCCCGTCAACATTGTCGATCTGGGACTGATTTACGGGGTCCGCTTCGACCCCGCGCCGGAGGAGAAACAGGACGTGACCGTGGAAATGACCCTCACCGCCCAGGGCTGTCCCTCGCACGTCATGATCGGAGAACAAGTCAAGGCCCGGGTGGAACAGATGCCCGGCGTGCGCAATGCCACCGTCAACGTAGTGTGGACTCCGCCCTGGACTCCGGAGCGGCTCAGTCCCGATGCCCGCAAAACTCTGGGCATCGAGTAGTTCGTCCACCAGAGCGAAGTCAGTTAGTGAGCAGCGACTCGTACCAATTCTGGGAGCGGCTCTCCGCGGCTTCCGCCAGGCGGTCTCCCACCCGGGTAGCAACCTCGAGAAAATTGTTGCCGCGCTCGATAAAGTCGGGCAGACGCCGGCGCACTTCGGCGAATTTCTCGGGATATTCCGAGGCCAGCGTGGCCACTCCAACGCCCGCCAGTATGATGCCCGCCGTCCATTTTTTCTTCAGGAACATCGCCGTGCCCGCGCCCGCCGCACCACTCACCAGCGCCACTTTCCAGTTTTCCATTCCACCCTCCGCCTTGACGGAATTGTACCCGGGATCGAACACCGGATACCCTATAGTGCCAAACTTACCACGGAGGAGTTGGATGCTGAAAGCCGTCCGAGCATTGCTCGCTGCCCTGTTTTTTTCCTTGCTGCTCGCTACCGCCACGGCCCAGACCGGACCTCGCGCCCGCGACCTGGGAGTTCCTTTCGACGGCACCCCCGGACCGCTCAACGCCATCACCGATGTGAAGGGCGTGGAGGTTGGCCAAACCACGCTGATTTCCGGCAGTGGCCCGCTGAAAGTCGGCGTCGGCCCGGTCCGCACTGGAGTGACCGCCATTCTTCCACGCGGCCACAATTTCAAGGATTCGGTCTTCGCCGGCTGGTTCACCCTCAACGGCAACGGCGAAATGACCGGGACCACATGGGTCGAAGATTCGGGATTTCTGGATGGCCCGGTGATGATCACGAACACGCACAGCGTGGGCGTGGTGCGCGATGCGGTCATCGCCTGGCGGGTAAAGAATGCTCCCCCGGATGATGACGGCTACTGGTGGTCGCTGCCCGTGGTTGCAGAAACCTGGGATGGTGAGTTGAACGACATCAACGGATTTCACGTCAAGCCCGAGCACGTCTTCCATGCCCTCGATACAGCCAAAGGCGGCCCCGTCGAAGAAGGCAGCGTGGGCGGCGGCACCGGCATGGTGTGCAACGAATTCAAAGGCGGAATCGGGACCTCCTCGCGTGTCCTCGATGCCAAGTACGGCGGCTACACCGTCGGAGTGCTGGTGCAATGTAACTACGGATCGCGCAGCCAGTTGCGGATCGCCGGAGTTCCGGTGGGCCGCGAGATCAGCGAGCACACCGTTCGTGATGATGACATCGGGTCCATCATTGTAGTCGTGGCCACGGACGCTCCCCTGATTCCGACCCAACTGAAGCGCGTGGCCCGGAGAGTGTCGTTGGGTTTGGGCCGGGATGGCAGCTTCTCCGGAGATGGTTCGGGAGACATTTTTATCGCCTTCTCAACCGCCAACCCCGGAGCGGCGGAGCCGAAAGGCCTGCACCAGCTCATTATGCTCCCCAACCAGCGTCTGAACCCGATCTTCCTCGCGACGGTACAGGCCACGGAAGAAGCTGTGGTCAACGCCATGGTGGCGGCGAAGACGATGAAAGGCATCAACGACGTCGAGGTGATTGGCCTGCCCCACGATCGCCTGCGCGAGGTGCTGAAGAAATACAACCGCCTGGCGAAGTAAGTAATTGGTGGTGTGGGTCGGACACTCCTGTCCGACGCCTTTGACTTTGACTTTGGCAAAGTCATTGATGCTTCATGCACTCGAGCGGCAGATTCTCAAGGCAAAATCAAAAGCAAGAAACAAAGGCAAGAACAAGATCAAGATCAAAATCAAAGGCGTCGGACAGGAGTGTCCGACCCACACATGATTGGCCTCCGCCACACGGTTTCAGTAAATTGTGTAGCCAGGGGCCGGGGTCCGCAGGTCGGGCTTTGATGCCATCAGCAGCAGCGCTCCCATCTTCTTGAACGCCCGCAAATCGTCCAGAGTGTGGAAGGACTTGGTCTGATAGCCGTCCGGCGTAGGCGTGTCGTCCGGAATGCGCCGCGCTTCGACGTTTTCAAACGCGTGCTTCCGCAGGAGTTCGACATACTCGATCTCGGAACGCACGTGCACCGGGACGTTCAGCTTGTCCACCCATTGCAGCGAGTAGGGATTGTCGCGGTACAGATTGATCAGGATGAACAGACGCCCATGCGGCGCCATGACCCGAAAGAGCTCGGACAACGCCCGGTCCTGGTCCGCGTAGTAGTAAAAAGATTCCACTGACAGAACTTTATCGAAGAAGTTTTCCTCCCACGGAATCTGCTGCGCCGATCCCCAGACGTACAAAATATTCTCAAAGTCTTTGGAAGCGGCGCGGGCCTGCCGGACCATTTCGTCGGAAACGTCGAGACCTACGACCTGGCCGAAGCCTTCAGGCCCATCGCCCACCAGGCGCGAGAGCAGACGAGTCGCCCAACCCGAGCCGCATCCGAGATCAAGCACGCGCTCGCCCGGACGCAGGTCCATCAGCCGCAGCGTCTTCTCGGTGATGTCGAGATGATGGTTTTCCATCTTCGGGCCTTCACCGGCCAGCGCCCAGCGATTAAATTCCATCTGCAGTTGCTCATCGGGAGTTGGAGCCTTGTCGGGCAGTTTGTTCTCCTTCGTGTATCTTCGTGTCCTTGGTGGTTAATGCTCTAAATCTTTAACCACGAAGGACACCAAGGTACACGAAGGATATGCTACATTTGCCATCCTCATGAGCTCAACCCCGCGGCCGGAACCTGACCCGGAGCCACTCTACTGTCCCCGGTGCAGCCAGGAAGTTACCGACCCTCTCACCTGCGGCGACTGTTCTGCGGTCATCTGCCGGCGCTGTGGAACTCCGCTGGAATCTCCCGACGAACTGGGAATGGGATAATTGATGAGCCTGCCTTCCGTCTCACCCTCCACCGCGAAATCCGAATCGCCCAGCCTGGTTCGCGGACTCAGCCTGCTCGATTCCGTACTGCTGCTGTGCGGAGGCATCATCGGCTCTTCGATTTTCCTGACCGCGAAAGACATTGCCGGACCGCTGCCGCATCCCATGCTCTTCCTGCTGGTCTGGATTCTGGGCGCCGGCATTTCGCTGCTGGGCTGTACCGCCTTCGCGGAACTGGGCTCGATGTTCCCCGACTCCGGCGGCCAGTACGTTTACCTGCGAGAGGCCTACGGAGACCTGCCCGCATTTCTTTATGGCTGGATGTTGTTCAGCGTCGCTAACGGCGGCACGATCGCGGCGCTCTCGGTGGCTTCGGCGGCATATCTGGGCGGAATTGTCCCCGCGATTTCCCAGGACCACGTTATCTTCGCCGCCGCGGGAATCGTTCTCACCCGCGCCCACATCGTGGCGTTGATTGCGATCTTTCTCGTGACCTGGATCAACGTGGTCGGACTGCGCTGGGGAACGGTCCTGCAAAACCTCGCTACCTGGGCCAAGTTCGCCGCCATGGCCGCCTTCGTAATTCTGGGCTTCGCCATCGGCAAGGGCGACTGGCATCACTTCTCCGCCGCTCCGGGACAAAGTCTGAACCTCGGATTGAGCTCGGGACAACTGATCTCGGCTTTTGGAGTCGCGCTGATCGCGGTCTTCTGGGCCTACGACGGTTGGGTCTATATCACGTGGGTCTCGGGAGAAGTGAAAGATCCGCGGCGAAACGTGCCCCGGGCCATGGTTCTGGGAGTCGTCGCTGTCGGGATCATTTACATGGCGATGAACATGACTTACGTTTACGCCCTGCCGCTGGGTGAAATCGCGAAACACGAAATCATCGCGCACGCCGCCGCGGTGGCCCTGTTTTCTCCGGCGGCCGCGGTGTGGCTGTCCGCTCTGATTGCGGTCTCCTGTTTCGGCGCCATGGCCAGCTGCACCATGAGCGGCGCGCGCGTGTACTTCGCCATGGCCCGCGATGGCGCGTTTTTCCAGA
Organism: Terriglobia bacterium; assembly: GCA_963752375.1. Taxonomy (GTDB): domain Bacteria; phylum Acidobacteriota; class Terriglobia; order Terriglobales; family Acidobacteriaceae; genus JAIQFF01. The sequence continues at coordinate 20,064 of CAVVYF010000023.1, read as the reverse complement.
AGATGGCGGAAGTCCATCCCAGGTGGCGGACACCCGCATTCAGCCTGATCGGCCAGGGTATCTGGGGCGCGGTGCTTACTCTCAGCGGACGCTACGACCAGCTTTATACCTACGTGATGTTCGGCATGGTGCTCTCCTACACGCTCACAGTAATCGGCTTGTTTATCCTGCGCTGGAAGCGCCCCGAGCTTCCCCGCCCATACCGCTGCACCGGATACCCGTGGCTGCCCGCGCTCTACGTCATCATCGGAAGCGCATGGACACTGAACACCATCGTCACCCGTCCCACCGAAGCTTTCTGGGGGGCAGCGATCGTGCTGATCGGCGTTCCGGGATATTTGTACTGGAAGCGGTTGAGTAGAAAGGTGCCGCGCCTTTCCTGATTTTCTTTGCGACCTTTGCGGAATCCTTCGCGTCCTTTGCGGTAAAGACTTTGACTTTGCCATGACACACGCAAAAATCTTAAACCGCAAAGGACGCGAAGGAACTCCGCAAAGGGCGCTAAGAAATCAGGTGGCGCGGGCGACAGTTGGCATCCGGCTGCCATGTCTTTACAATCACCTGACTCACAAATCGCCCAATCTTCCGGCTCCACGGAGATTTTCATGACCGACCCTCTTCTGATCGCCAGGGGGGAGAATCCGCTGTATTTGCTGCCCGGCATGTCGAACCGGCACGGCCTCGTCGCCGGCGCTACCGGCACGGGCAAAACGGTCACGCTGCAAGTGATGGCGGAAAGTTTCAGCCGCGTCGGCGTGCCGGTCTTTGCCGCCGATGTAAAAGGCGATCTTTCCGGAATCAGCCAGCCCGGCAGCGACAATCCCAAACTGCAGGACCGGATTAAGAAATTGGGACTGACTGACTTCGCATTTAACGGCTCTCCAGTCACCTTCTGGGACGTTCTCGGCGAGCAGGGGCACCCTGTCCGCGCCACGATTTCGGAGATGGGCCCGCTGCTCATCAGCCGCATCCTGAACCTGAACGACACCCAGTCAGGCGTAATGGCGCTGGTCTTCAAAATTGCCGATGACAACGGCCTTCTGTTGCTTGATCTGAAAGATCTGCAAGCCATGCTGCAGCACGTTGGAGACTCGGCCAAAGATTTTCAGACCCAGTATGGCAACATCTCGCCCGCCAGCATCGGCACCATTCAGCGCTCTCTGACCGCATTGCAGCAGCAGGGCGGCGAAAAGTTCTTTGGCGAGCCCGCGCTGAATCTCGACGACCTGCTGCAAACCGACACCAGCGGACGAGGCGTCATCAACATCCTGGCCGCCGACAAGCTCATGGAGTCGCCGCAGCTCTACGCCACCTTCCTGTTGTGGATGCTTTCGGAATTGTTTGAGAAGCTGCCAGAAGTCGGCGACCCGGAAAAGCCCAGGCTGGTTTTCTTTTTCGATGAAGCTCACCTGCTGTTCACCGATTTGCCGTCAACTCTTCAGGCCAAGATCGAACAAGTCATCCGGCTGATTCGTTCCAAGGGTGTGGGCGTTTATTTTGTCACGCAGAATCCGCTGGACGTACCCGAAGTGGTGTTGGGACAACTGGGCAACCGGGTCCAGCACGCGCTACGCGCGTTCACTCCCAAAGACCAGAAAGCCGTACGCGCGGCGGCCCAGACTTTTCGCACCAATCCCAAACTGAATGTTGAGACCGTCATCACCGAACTCGCGGTGGGCGAGGCCCTGGCTTCCTTTCTCGACGAAAAAGGAACTCCAGGAATTGTCGAACGCGCCCTGGTTTGCCCGCCCCACAGCCAGATTGGCCCGATTACTCCCGCGCAACGGCAACAGATCATCAGCAGCTCGGTCGTATTCGGAGTGTACGAGAAAGTCGTGGACCGCGAATCGGCCTACGAGCGGCTGAAAAGCAAAGCACAGCAGTCTCCGGCGCCCGCCCCAGGTCAGGCTCAGCCGCAAGCCGACAAACCATGGTATGAAAATCTGGGTCTCGGCGGAGGAGGAAGGCGCGGAGACACGGTGGTCGAAGCCATGGTGAAAAGCGCTGCGCGCTCCATGGGCAGTTCCGTTGGACGCCAGATTATCCGCGGAGTATTGGGTTCGATTTTGGGCGGAAGCAGCCGGCGCTAAAGCACTGAGCTTTATGTTCGCGGGCACCTGACATTCCGTACACAAGCGTGGATGAAACTGGACCAGCCTCCGACCCACCAGCCTTAAGCGCTTACCGCGCTTCCGCCGCCGATCCAGAGCATGCCAATCAGCCCAAGCCAGTCATCGGCTTTCGCGACCTGGTGCTGTTCTATGTGGTCACCGGGGTCAGCCTGCGCTGGATCGCCACCGCCGCCGCTGCGGGGCCGAGTTCGATCATCATCTGGATCGGCGCCTTTCTCGTCTTTTACACTCCACTCGCTCTCTCGGTCCTCGAACTCTCGTCGCGCTATCCCGAAGAGGGCGGGATTTATGTCTGGGCGAAGCGCGGGTTCGGCGACTTTGCCGGCTTCATCACGGCCTGGACATACTGGGCCTGCAATCTTCCCTACTTTCCTGCCGTGCTGTACTTCGCCGCCAGCAACGCGCTTTATATCCGTCACGACTGGGGGCGTTTCTCCAACAACACGACGTACTACATCGTGTTCTCCCTGATCGCGCTCACGCTGGCGACGCTGCTCAATATCTACGGGCTCAACGTGGGCACGTGGCTGCACAACCTGGGCGCGTTCGCCATGTGGATCCCGGTCGGGATTATCGTTGCCATGGGGGCTGTGGCCTGGCATCGCTATGGCACGGCCACTGCGTTCACGGCGCATTCCATGACACCCGGTTTGCAGCTCAAAGACATGATCTTCTGGTCGGTGCTGATCTATGCCTTCACCGGATCGGAGACCGCGTCAATCATGGGAGGAGAAATCAAGAACGCGCGCCGCGCCATCCCCCGGGCGCTGTTGACCGCCGGCGTGACCGTGACGTTCTGCTACATCGTGGGGACGATCAGCGTGCTGCTGGCGCTACCGGCGGCGGAAGTCGGCAACCTGCAGGGACTGATGCAGGCGATTTCGAGGACCGCGGAGCGCGTCGGTTTTGAAGGCATCATTCCATTCGCCGCGCTGCTCATCACGCTGAGCAACGTGGGCGCAGCCGGCGCGTTCCTGGCTGCCGGCGCGCGTTTGCCCTTTGTGGCCGGAATTGATCGCTTCCTGCCACCCGTCTTCGGCGCGCTGCATCCCCGCTGGAAGACCCCGTGGGTCGGCCTCCTGACCCAGTTCGTCTTTGGCGCGCTGTTCATTTTTCTGGGACAGGCCGGCACCAGCATCAAGGGCGCTTACGACGTGCTGGTCAGCATGGGCGTGATCACTTATTTCATTCCCTATCTGTACTTGTTCGGCGCGATGTTCAAACTGCAGAAAGAGCCCGCCGGGCCTGATGTGATCCGAGTGCCTGGCGGCAAGCCGGTTGCCCGGCTGGTCGCGATCGTGGGTCTGGTGACTACGACATTCACCATCGGGCTGGCGCTCATCCCGCAGCCGGATGAGCCGAACAAACTGCTGGCAGTGATCAAGATCGTCGGATTGTCGGGATTGCTGGTGCTGATCGGGGCCTGGATCTATTGGGCAGGAAAGAAGCGGGCCGTAAGATGAACGTGTGGGACCGGTTCGGAGCCTGCCCTGAGCGAAGTCGAAGGGACCCGGTCAGGCCGAGCCAAGCTCGGCTATTCTCCTTATAATCGCTAAAGCCCTGTCGAGCTGCGCTCGACCTGGAGGGGTCGGAGACCCGTCCCCACACAAGCTCACCCTACACCGGCGTCGCCGTCTTCCGCTCCGGATTAAAGAACGGCATCTTCACAATTTTCGCCGTCACCTGCTGGCGCATGGCTTCAATAGTGATTTCCAATTGCAGCTTGGTTCCGATTTGTGAGTGCGCGGTGTCCACGCTCGCCAGCGCAATCATCTTCTTCAGCACCGGTGACCACGTGGTAGTCGTGGCCTTGCCTACCTGCTTTTCGCCCAGATAAACAGGAACAGCCACGCGTGAGGCCTGGCTGGGCGCCGCCGGCGTGAGGCCGAATTCTTCGTAGCGCGCTTCGACTTCCGGCCAATCGATTTCGAGGCCCACGAACTGCCGCGGCACCCCTTGCTTCTGCTGCTTCACCAGCGCGGCCTTGCCGATGAAATTTTCTTTCTCCAGGCCCACCATCTTCCCAAAGCCCAACTCGTAGGGAGAATATTTCTGCGACTCGATCAGCGCCTTCTTCGCGCTGGTGTAGTCCACTTCGATCAGCAGCAGGCCGGCTTCGACCCGGGCCACATCCAGCGCCAGCATCCCGGCGGCATGAATGTCGAACTGCTTGCCCTTTTCCATCACCGCGTCCCAGACTTTCACCGCGTCATTCCATGGGACCCAGATTTCGTAGCCCAGATCACCGGTGTATCCGGTGCGCGAGATGTCCACGTAAACATTGCCAATTTTGCCCCGCGTCATGCGAAAGTATTTGAGATTGGCGATGTCCGCGGCTTCAGTAACCGCCTTCAGCAGCTTGCCGGATGTGGGCCCCTGCAAGGCCAGCGCGGCCAGTTGCTCCGAAATATCTTCGACCTGCACGTCCATGTTTAAACCGTTTTGCCGGAACCAGCGCAGGCTGGGGTCGGCGGCGGTCCAGCGATACTTGTTCTCTTCCAGGCGGGTGATGGTGCCATCGTCGATTACGTTTCCCTGCTCGTCACACCAGCAGCAATAAATAACCTGCCCCACTCTCACCTTGGCGATGTCGCGCGTAATAATACGGTTCACCAGCTTGGTGGCATCCTTGCCCGTGATCAGATACTTGTAGAGCGGCGAGATGTCGATGAGCGCGGCCGCGTTACGGATCGCGTTGTACTCGTGTTCGTGATGCACTTCATAAACGCTGACCGCGTAGTAGCCCGACCACTCGCGGTAGTTCAGGCTCTGGCAAAGCGGAAAAGTTCTATCGTGAAATGCGGTTCCGACTGGCAAAGGCAGCTCCTTCAGTCTCCGTGAGGAAAACCTGCTCGTGCTGGATTATATGCAGTCCGGATCGTTCCCAGCAATTCCTTGCACCTGACTCACAGTCAGGGAGTGCGGTCGCTTGACAAAGTTTTGGCCCGGAGTACAGAATCGCGAACCTCCGCAGGCCGGCATACTTCCCAAGGCCGGTGGAACCATTGAGCGGCCGGCAACGTACTGAGTTCGAGGGCGCTAAGGCGTCCCAGGAGCAAATCCTCGTGGAATTGCAGATTCAGAATTTATCCAAAGTTTATAAAAACGGCGTGCGCGCGCTGGACAACGTCTCGCTCACCATTCCGGTTGGCATGTACGGGCTGCTCGGCCCCAACGGCGCGGGCAAGTCCACGCTGATGCGCACCATCGCCACGCTGCAGGAACCGGACAGCGGCGAGATCCGCCTGGGAACGCTGGACGTCCTGCGGCAGAAGCAGGAGTTGCGCAAGACGCTGGGCTATCTTCCACAGGAGTTTGGCGTGTACCCGCGTACCTCGGCGCAGGAAATGCTGGGCCACCTGGCGCTGCTGAAGGGCATCACCGACTCGAAGCAGCGCAAGGAAACCGTCGAGGCGCTGTTGCATCGCACCAATCTCTACGAACATCGCAAGAAGGCACTCTCGGGATTTTCAGGCGGCATGCGGCAGCGCTTCGGCATTGCGCAGGCGCTGCTCGGCAATCCGCGTTTGCTGATCGTGGACGAACCGACGGCGGGTCTGGATCCGGGTGAGCGCAACCGCTTCTACAGCCTGCTCTCCGAGATCGGCGAAGACGTCATCGTGATTCTCTCCACCCACATCGTCGAAGACGTGATGGAGTTGTGCACCAACATGGCCATCATTCATCAAGGCAAGGTGCTGTTCGCGGGCGCCCCGAGTGAGGCGGTCAAGGCGCTCGAAGGCCGCATCTGGCAAAAGTCGGTGGCTAAGTCCGAGGTCAAAGAGTACGAGCAGCGCTATCGCGTCATCTCCAGCAAGTTGATTGCGGGCAAGCCTCTCATCCACATCTATTCGGCGGAAAACCCGGGGAACGGATTTACCCCGGTAAGCGCCGACCTCGAAGACGTTTTCTTCAGCCGCATTTCCGGGATCGCGTGAGACCAGCCATGTTCAGACAGTTCTTCAACTTCGAAGTCCGGTTCTGGCTGCGCTCCTGGATGCTCTGGGTATTCTTCCTGATCGTGGCGCTGATGTTTTTCGGGGCTGCCAGCAGCGACCAGATCACCGTCGGCACCTCGCTGAAAAACACTTACCGCAATGCTCCCTGGGTGGTGGAAAACTTCTACGTGATTGCCAGTTTTCTCACGCTGCTGATGACCACAGCGTTCGTGAACTCTGCCGCCTCGCGCGACTTTGCCCACAATACTCACCAGATCCTGTTCAGCACGCCCATCCGCAAACTGGATTACCTGGCTGGACGCTTCCTGGGCTCGGCGCTGATTGCAGTGATCCCGCTGCTGGGTGTTTCCGTGGGGATTCTGGCGGCGAAGTACATGCCGTGGGTGGACGCGGAGCGCTGGGGCCCGGTGGTGTGGGCGGCCCACTGGAAGGCGATCCTCGTTTTTGCGCTTCCCAACACCCTGTTCATCGCGGCGGTGATCTTTGCCATCGCGGTGCTGACCCGCAGCACGGTGGTTTCGTTTCTGGGAAGCCTGGCGCTGCTCGCGGGCTACGGCATTTCCCGCGTGCTTACCAGCGACCTGAAAAACCAGAAACTGGCGGCGCTGATCGATCCCTTTGGCATCGATCCTTTTCTCTATGCAACCAAATACTGGACTGTGGCCGAGAAGAACACACTCTCCATCGGCTACTCCGGATATCTGCTGTGGAACCGGCTGATCTGGCTCGGGGTCGGGGCCCTGATCTTCGCCTTCGCCTACTGGCGCTTCAGCTTCGCGGAACGGAGCCCGAGAAAGAAGAAAGTCAAAGCGCAGGAGATCGCATCGATCACCTCCACGGCGATTCCAACCGCGGACAGGCATTTTGGCGCGGGCGCCGAGTGGCTGCAGTTCTGGGGCACGGTCAGGATCGAGTTCAGGCGCCTGGTGAAGACGACGACGTTCATCGTGATCACCGCCTTCGCCCTGCTGAACTGCGTGCCGGCGCTGATCTACAGCAACACGGAAGGCTTCGGAAACACATTCCTTCCGGTCACGTACAGATTGCTCGAAGTCATTGCGGGAACGCTCTACCTGTTCCTGATCGCAATGATCACCTACTTCGCCGGTGTCCTGGCCTGGGAGGAACGGGACAGCGGCACCGACGAGGTGCATGACGCGCTGCCTAATCCGGAGTGGCCCACGTACCTGGCCAAGCTTACGGCGCTGATGAGCAGCATCGTCATCATTCTCGCTGTGGTCATGTGCGCGGCGCTGCTGGTGCAGTTCTTCCACGGATATCACCGCTACCAGATCGGCCTTTTCATCGCGAACCTGTTTGGCATCGACCTGCTCGGCTTCGTCTTTCTGGCCGTTCTGGCGTTTTTTATTCATGTCATTTCGCCCAACAAATACGTCGGGTACTTCGGATACATCACTTTTATTCTGCTGACCACATTCATCTGGCAGCCTTTGCACATCGCCACCTACCTGGTCCAGTTCGGGCAAGCCCAGACCATGACCTACTCGGATTTCTACGGCTACGGTCCGTTCCTCCAGAGCTGGGCGTGGTTCATGCTGTACTGGACGGCGTTTTGCGTCTTTCTTGCGGCACTCACGATCCTGCTATGGCAGCGCGGACGTGAAACCAGTTGGCGCAGCCGCATGAGAAACGCGCGTTTGCGCTATCACGGGGCGGTGCGCTTTATTGCCATCGCGGCCGCGATCGGATTCGTGGCCACCGGCGCCTGGATCTTTTACAACACCAAAGTGCTGAACACGGTGCGCAGCGAAAACGATAACGACCGCCTGCAGGCGGACTACGAGAAGACCTACAAGAAATTCGAGAAGCAGCCCGAGCCCCGGGTCACGGACGTGAAGTATGCGATCGACCTGTATCCGGAATCGCGCAACATGACCATGCGCGGCCAGCAGACCCTCGTGAACCAGACCTCCAAGCCGCTGACCGAGATCCATTTCACGCTGGCCAACGACTATCAAACCACCATCGAGATACCCGGGGCGAAGCTGTCTCAGGATGACCAGCGCCTGCACTACCAGATTTACGCTCTGACCACGCCCATGCAGCCCGGCGAGTCGCGGATGATGCAGTTCATCATGCAAACCCGGGTGCGGGGCTTCGAGAACACGCTGACCAACCGCGCTGTGCTGCCGAACGGCACTTTCATTCATAGCCAGATCGTTCCCCAGATCGGCTACCAGCCCGGCAACGAGCTGGACGACAAGAACAAACGCAAGCGCTTCGGCCTCAAGGAAAAAGACCTGATGCCGGCGCTCGAGCAGAACTGCACTGCCGATTGCCGCGACAGCTACATCAGCAATAACTCCGACTGGGTGAATGTCGAAACCGTGATCAGCACTTCGCCTGACCAGATCGCGATTGCCCCGGGCTCGCTGGAGAAAGAATGGACCGAAAACGGGCGCCGCTACTTCCATTACAAGCTCGATCACGTGGGCTTGAACTATTACTCCTTCCTGTCGGCCCGTTATGAGGTGGCGCGCACCGAATGGAATGGCATCAACATCGAGGTCTATTACCTCAAAGAGCATCCCTGGAATGTCCCCAAGATGCTGAACTCGGTCAAAAAATCCTTTGAGTACTACACGAAGAACTTCGGCCCCTATCCGCAGAAGGAAGCGCGCATCATCGAATTTCCGCGCCTGGCCGCCTTTGCCGAAGCCTTTCCCGGGACCATGCCGTATTCCGAGTCCATCGGTTTCATCGCCAGCATCCAGAAGCCGGATGACATCGACATGGTCTTTTACGTAGTCGCGCACGAGATGGCGCACCAATGGTGGGGCCACCAGGAGGTGGGAGCGAACATGCAAGGGGCGACACTGCTGGTGGAGACCCTGGCCCAGTACTCGGCCCTGATGACCATGGAAAAAGAATACGGCCGCGATACCATGCGGAAGTTCATGCAATACGAGATGGATAATTATCTGCGTTCACGCGGTGCCGAACTCTTGAAAGAGCGCCCCCTGTTGCGCGTCGAAGCGTCGCAGGGATACATCCACTATCGCAAGGGCAGCGTGGTGATGTACTACCTGCGCGAAATGATCGGCGAGGAAGCAGTGAACCGGGCCCTGCGCAAAGTTCTGAACCAGTATGGATATGCGCCGCCGCCCTATCCCACCTCGTATGCGCTGGTCGATGCGCTGCGCGAAGAAACGCCGCCGCAACTGCAATACCTGATCCAGGACCTGTTCTATGACATCACGTTATTTTCCAACCGGGCCGTGACTGCGACCGCCCACAAAGGGCCAGACGGCAAGTACCAGGTCACGGTTGAAACCGAGGCGCACAAATTCAAGGCCGACGAAAAGGGCAACGAGACCGAAGTTCCGGTCGATGACTGGATCGAGATCGGAGCGCTCGCAGCCCCGGAGAAGGGCAAGCGCTTTGGCAAAGTCCTGCACCGCGAACGCGTCCACATGACCACCGGCAAGGCGACCTACACTTTCACCACAGACGAGAAGCCGGACAAAGCCGGAATCGATCCGCTGCTGCTGCTGATCGATCGCGTGCCCGATGACAATATGGTCGAGGTCACCGTCGAGCCTTAGGTGCCCAAACGTATTCGAACGTTAGCGAGGAGACTTGCGTTCCGGCGCACCTGCCGCGAGGGGCCGAAGTCAAGTCAGGACTCAACGCAAGATCGCTTCGTAGTTGAAAGCCGCAAGAAATCGTTCGCATTGATGAGGCGAAGGACTATGCGCACGACGATCGGGAAGTGTCGTCTTGTCGGATCATGCACGATGACTGGCGCGGATAGTTGATAAGGCACGCGGCGAGTCTCGAGCTGGCAACCTCCGGCGGCCAGTACGTTCTTTACCCACCCGCTATCTCGCCCGTAGGTGAGAGCGATCAGGAATCCGTCGGGTCCTCGAAACACATTGACCGGCGTCTTGTAGAGCCTGCCTGACTTTCGGCCTACGTTTGTAACAATGCCGAAGCCGGGCAATCGACCGGCGAACCGGACCGCGATCCGGTTCGTAACGGCCCGGTGGAAAGCTGCTACCGGCCTCTTGCAAAACCGGACCAGAAGAATGGGAGCCAGCAGGAGTGCGATCAGGGAGATAAACGCAGCAATCATCAGGGTCGATTCCTTGCTGTCATCCGCACGTCGAACATTATCGTCGGCCGACTACTGAAAGTGCTGATCAGCCGTTTGTCCTCAGCCACACGTGCCAGACAAAGAGCCCGACATAGCTCGCCGCGAGGAAGCAAAACAGCAGTGTCAGGAGAGCGTGTCCAACCACGAATATTTTTCCCTTAGGCCAGTCGGCGTGCGAAAAGTAAATCGCGTCCACAACGAATCGCGTGGTCCAGTAGATCCCGATGAAACAGGCAAGTCCTAGGGCAGCACGGTCGCCTCGGAGCAGTTCGCTGTGAAGGACGAACGTCAGAGTGCCAAAGGCAATAATCGTCAACACTGTAAATCCGCTCTGTACCCAGAGCAGTTTCCGGTTGAACGGTATCAATTGCTGTAAGTCTTGCTTCCAATGCAGTCGATAGGGCAATTGAAAGCTGGCAAACAGGATCACAAAATGCGCCGCTCCAACGAACCACAGGTCGATATCAAATAGCCGCTGCGCGATGGAATGGGTCATAACGCGTGAATCGCCCGCATGAAAGGAAGTATTACACGCAGCACAAACCAGGGGTGAAAGAGCCCGAAGACCGGTACCGTAAGAAATACCATCATGAACCACCAGCCCCGAACTCCCTGCCCCAACCCGAGCCGTCTGCCAATCCCCGAACGCTCGACCGTGACTCCTGTACCTTGCAACAGGAAGTACAGCGTGGGAAGACCATAACCCCCGCCAGCGGGAAGCGAGATTACCAGGTCGTGGATTAGTCCGGAGACCACGAAGACCAGGAATCCAGCCCCGTCGGGCCCTAGCCTTCGATACAGTGGGCGAAAAATCAACTCGTGGGCCGACTGACGAAAACCAAGATTCCATCGTTTTCCCCAGAACTCTCCGAGGGAAGTGGAACGGAGAGGTGCAGACATGATGGGCTGGGCATCGACCCCAAGAGTCTGCCAGAGGAGAGAGACGATCTGGAAAGTACCGAAGTGAAGGAGCAGGATCAAACCCATCATCCCTATCCAACCGCGTAGCAGGGGTTGTCCCTGCGGAATGGAGCGCGCCATGACCCAAAGCAGCATGGCGCCGAGAATCGTTTCGAACGTCGCCCAGAGCCAGGCTGTGGGCGCGGGCGGGGACCCGCGTCGTCTCACATCCAGGAAGGCATCTGCATCCATTCCCGGCCAAGCCAGGAGATAGGCAACCGAGCGCCACGCGGGGTGAACGACTTGCGATCGCTCCCTCCACCACGTCAACCACTTCAGGCTGAGATAAATGGCGAACGAAAGAGTCCACATGAATACCCAAGGCAGCAATAGATCGCGGCAAGCCACAGCCGCAAGGGGCAAGACTAAGATCGGCAGCCAGCCGATCACTTTACGGACGGTTTGCAAGGGGGCCAGCCGCATCCACATCGATTTGTACCAGAGATTGCCCAGAACATCCTGAAAAGGAAGGAAACCGATCTAGTGGATTAACCGGCTGACCTGCGTCCCTCCGCACCGCGGTACATGACCGCCGGGGATGGTACCCAAGGTAATCAACTGTGCCCTGCCAGTTATGCTTGTGATACTCTCGCAAATACCCCATATTCTTAGGGTTTGACTGGCGTCCGGTGGCCTTTGTGTCTTCTTCAAGTAGCAAACCTGGGATCCATGTAGCCTGGAAGACGGTCACCTACCGCAGCGTGGCTCTGGCGGTGCTGTTTGCCGCCGTCGTGCTCTTTATAGGGATGAATTTCGCCTTCCCGCAATTCACTCAAAAGGGAGTGAAGTCGGTCAGCAAGCTGGGCAACAATCTGCTGGAGATGATCGCGGGAGCCGGCGGGAAGGCCAAGTCGGGCACGCCCAACTCACAGCAGGCCCATATCACGGCGCTCGACGGAACGGTGCGGGTCAAGAAAGCCAGCAGCAACAGTTGGGTGACGGCGGATTACAACGTCCCGCTGGAAAAAGGCGATGTGGTTCAGACCGGCTCTGAGGGCATGGCCAAGATCGTTTTCGGCGACGGCACCAACTACACGGTCAAACAGGATTCTCTGATTGTGATCGAAGAAAACTCAGCCAATGACCAGCAGCAGACCAACGTGTCGGTGGCGGTGAGTACGGGGACCGTTGATCTCACGACTGCAACCTACGTTCAGGGGTCGAAGTCGTCCGTCATCGTGGCCGGAGCGACGGCCTCGCTGGCGCCGGACAGCGCGGCCATGGTGCATAACGATCCCAAGGCCGACCAGCACGAAATTCTGGTAAAGAAAGGGTCGGGAGAAATCAGCCGCAACGGCGAGGTGGTGCACCTGGCGGAGTGGGAGAGAGTCGGCTTCCAGTCGCAATCACCGCGCATGGCCAAGGTGAAGGAAATCGGGCCTCCGACGCCGATTTCGCCGGCTAACATGATGCCCATCTTTACCTCGGGCGCGTCCAAGCCGGTGGAGTTTTCCTGGACGCCGATGACCAACGCGGTAGGCTACCGGCTACGCATTTCGCACAATCCATATTTTTCTTCGACCATAGTGGATCGCCGGGTAACCACGGCTGACGTGATCGTGTCCGGCTTAGGCGAAGGGGCGTACTACTGGCTGGTGCAGTCCTACGACGCCGACGACAAGGAGTCGGTGGAAAGCCAGAAGAACCGCTTTACCATTATCCCCAAAGGGCAAAACACGACCGCCATCGACCTGGAACTGGATCCCTTCATGCAGCACGGGAAAGTCATTGAACTGACGGGAAAGACCGAGGTCGGGGCGCGGGTGATGGTGAATGGCAGGGAAGTGCCCGTGGTCGGCGCCGATGGCAGCTTTCACTACTTCATGCCTCCGCTGCCGCCGGGCGAGAGCCTGATCACGATTACAGCCCAGAATGCCAAGGGCGGAGTGAACACAGTCCAGAAGAAGATCGTGATTCAGTAAGTTTTTTTGCGTTCTTTGCGGCCTTTCCTTTGCGTACTTAGCGGTTAAAGATTTGCCTTGTAGCAAGATCAAATTCTTAACCGCAAAGTTCGCAAAGGAAAACCGCAAAGAACGCGAAGGACACCGGATAGATTTGGGGCTCAGCCGGCAAAAAGCCGGGATTTCGGGAGGATTACCCGAGGTGCTGGGACTTTGGTTTGAGGGCGAAGCGGGCGTTATCCCATAGAATTGGGGCACGGCCCCCCACCCGCACGGAAGCAACCGGGTACGCCCGGTAATGACAGCGGTTCGAGAGAGCTAAATCGCGTATGTCATCTAATGGATTCCATTCTTCGACGCGCCTGCACAACCTGAGATCGCTGTTCAGCATTTTTTCCAGCGATCTTGCCATCGACCTGGGGACGGCCAACACGCTGGTGTATGCACGGGGCAAGGGCATCGTGGTTAACGAGCCCTCCATCGTGGCCATCAACAAGAACACCGGCGAAGTCGAGGCCGTGGGCAAGGAAGCCAAAGAGATGCTGGGCCGCACGCCCGGCAACATCGTGGCCATCAAGCCCATGAAAGACGGCGTCATCGCCGACTTCAAGGTCACCGAGAAGATGCTCAACTATTTCATCCAGAAGGCGCACAACCGCAAGATGCTGGTGCATCCGCGGATCGTGATCGGCGTGCCTTCGGAAATTACCCAGGTGGAAAAGCGGGCGGTCATGGATTCCGCCTATCGCGCCAAGGCCAGCGAAGTGTATCTCGTCGAACAGGCCATGGTGGCGGCCATCGGCGCCGGGCTTCCGATTACCGAACCCAGCGGCAACATGGTCGTGGATATCGGCGGCGGCACCACCGACATCGCGGTCATTTCACTCAGCGGCATCGTTTATTCCCGCTCCGTGCGCATGGCCGGCAACCAGATGGACGAAGCGGTGATGAACTACCTGAAGCGGAAATACAACCTGCTGGTCGGCGAACGGACTGCCGAACAGATCAAGATGGAGATTGGCTCGGCGTATCCGCTGGAAAAGCCGCTGACCATGGAAATCAAGGGCCGCAACCTGATCGAAGGTGTGCCCAAGACCATTACGGTGGACGACAGTGAAATCCGCGAGGCCCTGAGCGAGTGCGTTTCGACCATCATGAACGCCATCCGGGTGGCGCTCGAACGCACTCCGCCGGAACTCTCCGCGGACATCAGCGACCGCGGCATTGTGCTGACCGGAGGAGGGGCGCTGCTGAAAAATCTGGACAAACGTATTCGCGAGGAAACCGGGTTGCCGGTCTCGATCGCCGACGATCCGCTGTGCAGCGTGGTGCTGGGCACGGGCAAGATGCTCAGCGATTTCAAGCTGCTGCGCAAAATTTCAATCGAGTAGTTGTGAATCAGTTTCTAGTTTCTGGTTTCCAGTTTCCAGTTGTGTTCAATGGAATACGGGCGTCCTCGCCCGTCTCCGCGACTATCCATGTTGCCGCCTGTTTTATGAAACTAGAAACCAGAAACTAGAAACCGGAAACTGCAGTCAATGGAAAATCTGATGAGCCGCTACCGCAACGTCACCATCCTGGTGGCGATCCTGTTTGTGCAGGTGCTGGGGCTGGCGGTGCAGGTCAAGCGGCGGTCGAGCGCGGACGAATCCACCCGGGTGATTCGCCTGTGGACGGTCAGCGCCGTGACTCCCCTGGAAAAAGCCCTGGTCTGGTGCCAGAACGGGTTGGGCGGCATCTGGAGCAACTACGTTTACCTGCGCGGCGTGCGGCAGGAAAATCGCGAGCTGAAATTCGAGATCGAGCGCCTTCGGTTGGAGCAGGTGCGGCTCTCCGACGATGCGCAGCAGGCGCGCCGTTTGCAGGCCCTGCTGGGCTTCAAGGAAACTTACATCGCGAAGACCGTAGCCGCCCAGGTCATCGGTTCCAGCGGCAGCGAGCAATCCCGGTCGATCTATATCGATAAGGGGACGTCTGCCGGGGTGGACAAAGATATGGCGGTGATCACCGCCGACGGCCTGGTGGGCAAGGTGTTGCGGGCGTTCGGGTCCTCGGCGCAGGTACTTCTGATCAACGACCAGAGCAGCGGCGTGGGAGTGATTCTGGACAAGTCGCGACTTCAGGGCGTCATCAAAGGGACAGCCTCCGGCGACGTCGTCCTGGAAAAGGTGATGACCGACGAGCAGGTGACGCCGGGGGAGCGGATCGTAACCAGCGGCGGCGACCTGATTTTCCCCAAGGGCATTACGGTCGGGACGGTGATGAAGGTCACTCCGGGAGCGGATCTCTTTCTCAATATCCGGGTGAAGCCATCCGCCGACCTGAGCCGCCTTGAAGAAGTTCTGGTGATTACCAAGAGAGAGGATCGCGCGCCCGCAGTGGCGGAGACCGGCAGCCCCGTCCGGGCGGTGGACATTCTGACCCAGCGCCTGCCTTCAGTCCCCGACAAGCCGGCTGCGGATGCGAGCCAGCCACCCGCGCCTGTGGCGCCCGCAACAACGCCGAAAGCATCGATCGCTGCGCCGAAGCCGAAGACCGCGGCTGGCGTAAACAATTCAGCGGGCAGCTCTGCTGCTGCGGAGGCGAAGGCTGCACCCGCGCATAAACCCGTGGCTGCGGACAGGCCGGCATCGGACCCGCCGGCCAAGCCGGCCGAGCGTGCGCTCTCAAAACCTTTGGTTCCGGCGACTGGGCCGTCAACTCACCCATCCAAAACCGCATCGCAACCTGGGTCCACGGAGGATAAACCGCACTAGCGTGCCCATCACTTACACATCCCAGGAGCAGGTAGAGGTCTACCGGTTCAGCGCCCCAGCGGCCATTCTGATTCCGCTGATCGCGCTGTTTCTGCAGGCATTTCTGCCCCTGCGGCTGCATTTCTTTTCCCTGTTTGATTTGCCCCTGCTGGTGGTGATCTTCTTCGCCGTGGCGCGGCGCAGCCAGGTGTCGGGGATGCTGACCGGGGCGCTGATCGGCCTGCTGCAGGATTCGCTCACCCACCAGCCCATCGGGATTTACGGGATCGCAAACACCGTGGTGGGCTTTGGGGCCTCGTCCCTGGGCGCCAAGCTGGACGTAGAGAACGTGGGCGCGCGCTTCCTGGTGACCCTGTTCTTCTACGCGGTGCACGAAGTGGTGTATTTCACGGTGGCGCGCGGGCTGGTCAAGCTGACCCTGCAGTGGAGTTGGGGACACGAAATAGGCGGCGCCCTGCTGAACGCCGCGACGGCGGCAGTGCTGTTTACCCTGCTGGACCGGTTTAAGCAGAGAGCGTGAAGCAGTCGTCAGTCGTCGGTCGTCAGTAAGAGCGCGAGAACCGTCGTTGGTCGTTAGCAAAATCTCGCAGCACCCAACCGGTGATGTCCCTCCGTCACCGTGGATGACAACAAAAGCGGTTCTCCGCCGGACTACAATAAAAACCAATGGGCTTGGCCCACGACCAAGGGCCAACGACCAACGACGAATAGCTGACGACCGACGACTGACGACCGACGACTAGCCCATGTTTGGCCGCGACGAAAAAGTATCGGGAACCCGCCTGACTGCGGTGCAATACATGATCCTCGTCGTTTTTCTGGTGCTGGCCTACGGCTTGTGGCGGCTGCAGGTGGTGCAGAGCGACTTCTACTCGGCCCTGGCGGAAAAAAACAAGACTCGCGAAGTCCCCATTCTGGCGCCCCGCGGCAAGATCCTCGACCGTGAAGGCCGCGTCATCGTGGACAACTATCCCTCCTTTTCCGCGTTGCTGCTGCGCGACTCCACCCGCGACCTCTCCGGCGACGCGGACATGATCGCAAAGGGGCTGCACCTCGATCCGGCGGAAGTCCGGGAGCGTCTGCACAAGTTTGCCGGCACTCCGCAGTACCAGCCCATCTATCTCAAGGAAGACATCACCCCGGACGAGCTGGCCTTCATCGAGGCTCACCACAACGAACTGCCCGAGCTGGACACCATCGTGGCCCATCGCCGGCTGTACCCGCGCAACGGGTTCATGGCGCACCTGATCGGCTATGTCGGCGAGGTGAGCGAGAACATGCTGAACCAACCCAAGTGGGAGCTCTATAACCCGGGTGACGTGGTAGGCAAGTCGGGCGTGGAGCTGCAGTACAACCAGGTGCTGATGGGAAAGAATGGTTCGCGTCAGGTCCTGGTGAACAGCAAGGGCAAGGAAATGGGGGAACTGGACCAGAAGCCGGCGGTGCCTGGGAATAACCTCAAGCTGACCCTCGACATCGATCTGCAGATCGCCGCCGAGGAAGCCATGGGAGACAAGAACGGAGCCATGATTGCCATGGATCCGCGGACTGGCGAAGTCCTGGCCATGGTGAGCCGGCCAACCTTTGATCCCAACGATTTTGCGGTCCGAATCTCCCGCGGCGACTGGAACAAGCTGATTACCGATCCCGATAAGCCGCTGCTGAACAAAGCCATTCAGGCGCAGCTGGCTCCGGGCTCGACATTCAAGATCCTCATGTCTGTGGCGGGCTGGCAGGAAGGCATCGCCCAGACCCTGAAGGTCCACTGCAATGGAGGCGCCGTGTTCTATGGCCGGCGGTTCGGCTGCTGGGTGAAAAGCGGCCACGGGGCCGTTGACCTGACAAAGGCCATTTACCAGTCCTGTGACGTCTTCTTTTACACCCTGGCGGAAAAACTGGGCATCGACCGCATCGCGAAGTATGCCTCGGAGATGGGGCTGGGTCAGAAGACTGGCATTGATCTGCCGGAAGAAGCCAGTGGCGTCATGCCCTCGGAAGAGTGGAAGATCCGCAATTTCAAGCAGAAGTGGTACGCGGGCGAAACCATTTCAGTCGGCATCGGGCAGGGTGCGATCGCTACTACGCCGGTCCAACTGATGCGTGCGATAGCAGCCATCTCGATGGACGGCCGCATGGTCGTGCCCCATGTCGCCAGCCCAACTGGACTGCCCCCGCAGTATCTCGAGACGCATCACTACATGGACGTCAAGAATATTCCGATCGATCCGAGCGGATTCAGCCTGATTACCGACGCGATGGCTCGAGTGCTGCTGCCGGAGGGCACGGCGCCTTCGGCGCATGTGCCGGGCGTCGATATCGCAGGGAAAACAGGATCGGCTCAGGTGGTGTCGCTAAAGACGCGGGCGCTGCACGCGAACAACTCAGCACTCAATCAGAACGGGTGGTTTGTGGGATTCACGCCTCGACGCGATCCGGAGATTATTGTCGTGGCGTTGTTCGAAGGCGGTGAGCATGGCAAACTCGCGGCACGCCTGGCCACTCAGGTCATCAAGGCCTACGTGGACAAACAGCGCCGGCAACCCACCAAGGTGGCGGATAGCTCCGGCAAAGTGGACGTTGGTGCGCTCTGGAATACAGGCCCGGGCGATGGCAATGAGCTTCACGGAGGGCATTTCGATTTAGAAGTATCGAAGTCGCACGCGCCGCTGGCGGTCGCGGCGCCGGGGTTGCAGTAGCGCCGGCACGGCGCTTCCCATCGGCAGGCTCACGGGCGTCCGGCCCTCACAGTGCCGAGGGCGGGACGCCCTCGGGACAGCCGGCAAGATGCCGGCGCTACTCGGGTACGAAGCAGAAAGTGGTGGCTGGCCAGGCACTCCAGCCGGGTGAAGTTGAGGGGAATAGGGGTCTTTCGACTCCGCATGAGCGCTCGCCAGCGAGCGCTCACGCTCCGCTCAAGATGACAAAGGGAGGAATCAGGGTAGTAAACACCGCCTCGGGCAGGGAAAACAGGAATTGACCAACGACCAACGGCCAACGACGATTTCCTGACGACCGAAGACCGACGACTGACGACTGACAAATGTCCCGCTACATTTCATTTCGCGATTTCGACTGGCTGCTGCTCATCTTTGTGCTGATGATCTGTGGGCTGGGGGTGATGGAGATTCGCAGCGCCACCTCGCATACCAAATTCGCGGGGGCGCATATCCGGCAGATTTACTGGATTGTGGGCGGCGTCATCGGCATGTTCCTGGTCAGCCTGGTGAACTACCAGAAGCTGCTCGACCGGGTGCACTGGCTCTATATCGCCGCCATCGTCTCCCTGATGAGCGTGATGCTCTTCGGACAGAAGTATCTGGGCGCGCGGCGCTGGATCAAGATGCCGGGAGGAGCTCATTTTCAGCCCTCGGAGTGGGTAAAGCTGATCCTGATTCTGGCCGTGGCCAAGTACTTCGCCGATCTGCACCAGAGAGAGCTTACCTGGCCGGACTTCATGAAGGCGGGCGCCATTGTGCTGGTGCCCATGCTCATGGTCTTGCGGCAGCCCGACCTGGGCACCAGCCTTACTTACCTGCCGATTGCGCTCGTCGGCCTGTTTCTGGGCGGGGTGCGCTTCAAGCAGGCGGCGATCGTCACCATCGCCGCAGCCCTGCTGTTGCCCCTGGCGTGGCATGCCCTGAAGCCCTACCAGCGCGACCGTCTTACCAGCTTCATGCACCCGGAGGCCGACAGTCAGGGCTCCGGCTACCAGGTCAACCAGTCATTAATCGCCGTCGGTTCGGGCGGCATCTGGGGGAATTCGGAGGGTTCCCAGACCCATTTGGCCTTTCTCCCCGTCCCGCAAACGGACTTTATCTTCGCCGCTTTCGCCGAGGAGCACGGTTTTGTAGGTGCCCTGGCGGTAATGCTGTTATACTTTATAGTGCTGATGCGATTGACCCAGAACGCGCAAACGGCGCCCGACCGCGCTGGCACGTTCGTCGTCATGGGTGTGGTGGCGGTGCTTAGCTTCCATATCCTGGTCAATGTCGGCATGGTGGTTGGCTTTATGCCGGTCACCGGAATACCCCTGCCGCTGATGAGTTATGGCGGGTCTTCTGTCCTGTTTATGTTTCTGGCGTTGGGCATTGTAATGAATGTCCGCATGCGCCGTTTCGTGAACTGACGCAGGATGAAGAATGGCAGGGGGTTAGCCCGCGCTTGCCATCCGCGCGGAAACAAGATTAATTACGATCGCCCTCGCGTAAAGAGGGCACACGCCGGCTAGAAAAGCAGTTA
>CAVVYF010000022.1:0-112101 GCA_963752375.1 Terriglobia bacterium | reverse complement strand
TGGCGTCCCCGACGGGATTTGAACCCGTGTTACCGCCGTGAAAGGGCGATGTCCTAGGCCAGGCTAGACGACGGGGACCACGATGATGAGGTGGGGGCCTGCGACTGAGATCTGATGTTAACAGTGCGGCTGGAACAGTGTCAAAAAGACAACTCTGCCCGGTGACGGGTCCGTTTCGTGACGGGTCAGTTTCGTGACGCGTCAGTTTCGTGATATGACACGGCAAATGCATGCACCACGAAGGACACGAGGTATCACGAAGGTTTTATTTTCCAGGTTGCCTTCGGGGCAGCCTGGGCGTGACTGCGGGGGACGATTTACAATAGAGCACAGACTTTTTTTGACGAGTCCCGCATGCCTGATCCTCTCTATTTGAGTCTTTGGTTTCCCTCGTTTGACGTGGACGACATGTTGCCTCACGCCCTCTCCGTGATGCGCCAGTTTCCGTTTTCGGTGGCGCGGCCCGGGATCACCTACCTAGCCCTCCACCCGGTCTCGTGGAATGAACCAACCATCCTCGAGCGGCGATTTGCGCCTGGCGTTTCCGCCGAGGAGGCGGTGCTCGTCGCCTCCGACCTGTTGCATGAGGACTACGCTTACCTGTTTGAAGCCTTTTGGGACTTGTGGGTGGTGACGGAAAATGGAGAGTGGACGCTGCAGCCCTCTCAGGTGAAGTTTCTGGTCCACGGACTGGAATTTGACGACGGGGTGCAGCAGCAGGAAGGCCACATCCAGGTGGACCTGGGCCTGGACTCACCTTTTCTGCAGGAAGACGTGCCCCTGACCATCGAGGCCGGGGCGCGAGTGCGCGCCAACGTGCAGAAACTGGTGGAGCTTACCAGCAAGGTGGAAAAGAATTCCGGCGCCAATGCCCGGCTGTTGTGGTCGGAGTCGGAACAGAACTTCGCGCAGAAGCTGATTGCCCGGTTGCAGAAAGTGCAGTAACGACACCGGTCGGACAGCAAACCACGGAGGACACAGAGGACACGGAGTTTGCTTCACACTGTCCGTAACCTCGGTGTTCTCCGCGACCGGGTTCTATTTCGTTCGGCCGCCTTCGACTTTCAACTTGTCCGTGGCTGCAGCCTGCGCCGCTGCCAGACGCGCGGTCAGAACGCGGAAGGGGGAGCAGGACACATAGTTCAATCCCACCCGGTGGCAGAACTCGACCGACGACGGTTCGCCTCCGTGCTCGCCGCAGATGCCGACTTTCAGACCGGGGCGTGTCTTCCTTCCTCTCTCGGTCGCCATCTTGATCAACTGGCCGACTCCTTCCTGATCGAGCACGGCGAACGGGTCCTGTTTCAAGATGCCTTCCTCCAGATAAGTAGGCAGGACCTTGTTGATGTCGTCGCGTGAGAATCCGAAAGTGGTCTGGGTAAGATCGTTGGTTCCGAAAGAGAAGAACTGGGCCTCCTTGGCAATTTCGTCTGCGACCAGGGCGGCGCGAGGGAGTTCGATCATGGTGCCGACCAGGTAGTCCACTTTCTTTTCTTTTTCCTTGAAAACTTCCTGCGCGACGCGGTGAACAATCGCGGCCTGGTTGGCCATTTCTTTCAAGGTGGCGGTGAGCGGGATCATGACTTCGGGGAAGACCTTCACTCCATCTTTAGCCACAGTGACGGCAGCCTCGAAGATGGCGCGGGCCTGCATTTCGGTGATCTCGGGATAGGTGATTCCCAGGCGGCAGCCCCGGTGCCCGAGCATGGGATTGAATTCGTGCAACTCCTCCACCCGGCGCAACAGGGTTTTGAGTCCCTTCAGCTTGGGAGATTTCGGCTTGGTGGCTTCGAGCACCGCGATCTCTACCATGAGGTCTTCGCGCCGCGGGAGGAATTCGTGCAGGGGAGGATCGAGAGTGCGAATGGTGACCGGGAAGCCGTCCATGGCGCGGAAGACGCCGACAAAATCGGCGCGCTGCAGCGGGAGTAATTTCTTGAGCGCGGCGCGGCGATCTTTTTCGGTGTTGGCGAGAATCATGGCCCGCATGTGAGGCAGTTTCTTTTCGCCGAAGAACATGTGCTCGGTGCGGCAAAGGCCGATGCCCTCGGCGCCGAAAGCGCGCGCCTGGATGGCGTCGCGGGGAATGTCGGCGTTGGCGCGTACGCCCAGTTTGCGGAAGGGTTCGGCCCAACTCATGAGCTTGAGCAGTTCAGGGTCGTCGGGCTTGGCGGCCATGGTGCCGAGTTTGCCCTTGATGACGCGTCCGGTGGTGCCGTCGAGCGAAATCCAGTCTCCGCCTTTGAAGAGTTGCCCTTTCACCCGCATCTCGCGAGCCTTTTCATCGACTTCGATATCGCCCGCGCCAGCCACGCAACACTTACCCATGCCGCGCGTGACTACGGCGGCGTGGCTGGTCATGCCGCCGCGTGAAGTTAGAATTCCAGCCGCGACTTCCATGCCGTGAATATCTTCCGGCGTGGTTTCCGCGCGTACCAGAATGACGGGATTCTTGGTGGCGCCGTGCCCGGCTTTTTCCACCGCTTCGTCGGCGGTAAAGACGATTTGCCCGACGGCCGCTCCCGGCGACGCTGGAAGCCCGGTGGCCAATACTTCCACCTTGGCCTTTTTCTCATCCAGGCGCGGCAGCAGGAATTCATAAAGCTGATTCGGGTCAACCCGGAAAATCGCGTCCTCTTTGCTAATCAGTCCTTCTTCCACCATCTGGATGGCAACGCGCACGGCCGCCGGCCCGGTGCGCTTTCCATTGCGGGTCTGCAGCATGTAGAGCTTGCCTTCCTGGATGGTGAATTCGAAGTCCTGCATGTCTTTGTAGTGCTTCTCTAGACGTGTGGTGATTTCGCGCAGCTGGTCGTACACGCTGGGCATCACTTTTTGCAATTCGAGGATCGGAACCGGAGTGCGGATGCCAGCCACCACGTCTTCGCCCTGCGCGTTCATCAGGAACTCGCCGTAGAACTCTTTCGCGCCGGTAGCAGGATTGCGCGTGAAACCGACGCCCGTGCCACTGGTGTCGCCGAGGTTGCCGAACACCATGGCTTGCACGTTGACCGCGGTGCCCAGCATGTCGTCGATGTTGTTGATGCGGCGGTAATGCTTGGCGCGGTCGTTCTGCCAGGAACGGAACACGGCGTCGCGCGCCATCACCAGTTGCTGGTGCGGGTCCTGGGGAAAGTCCTGTTTGGTGTGCTTCTTGACGACCTTTTTGTATTCCTCGATCACTTCCTTGAGCGCCTTGGCATCGAGGTCAGTATCGAGCTTGACCTTTTTCTGCTTCTTCTTCGCATCGAACACTTCATCGAAAGCATGCTTTGGGATTTCAAGCACGACGCTGCCGAACATCTGGATCAGACGGCGGTAGGAATCGGCGGCGAAGCGTGGATTGCTGCTGCGTTTGGCCAGGGCCTCGACACTCTGATCGTTAAGACCGAGGTTGAGGATGGTATCCATCATGCCAGGCATGGAAAACTTCGCACCCGAGCGCACGCTCACCAGCAGGGGGTTCTCGCCCTTGCCCAGCTTCTGGCCCTGCAGCTCTTCCAGTTTCTTGAGCGCAGCATCCATTTGGCGTTCGACTTCAGCGGAGACGCCGTTGCTGCGCATATATTCCCGGCAAGCCTCGGTCTGGATGGTGAAGCCCGGAGGCACGGGCAGGCCGGCGTTGGTCATCTCGGCGAGGCCTGCGCCTTTGCCGCCGAGGTCATCCTTCATCTTGCCGTTGCCGTCAGCCTTGCCGCCGCCAAAAGAGAAGACGTATTGCGTTGCGGAATGTTTTTCTGTGGACTCAACGCTGGTTTCGGGGAGAGTTTGGGTCGCCATAATCAGGTGTTCATCCTTTATTGTTTCAAAGATACTCTGGATTCCCTGCCTTCAGTCACGATTTCCGAGAAATCGGCAAGGGTGGAAAATTCCTTCAAAAGGGTTTGCAGCAGCGCCAGACGGTTGGCGCGGACACGCTCATCTTCCGCCATGACCATGACTTTGTCGAAAAATGCGTCCACCGGCTCTCGGGCCGTCGAGAGCGCCGACAAG
This sequence comes from Terriglobia bacterium, assembly GCA_963752375.1. Taxonomy (GTDB): domain Bacteria; phylum Acidobacteriota; class Terriglobia; order Terriglobales; family Acidobacteriaceae; genus JAIQFF01. Next base: position 108,108 of record CAVVYF010000022.1, on the reverse strand, counting down.
GCCTGCTGATACTCCTTCTTCTGCCGGTGCGCTTCCACGCTGGGAGCGTAGGTGTCCACGTAAGCGGCAAGCCGCTTTTCTTCATCGGCGGAATCAGGCAGAGCCTGGAACTTTGCGGCGGGCTCGATGCCGGCTTCCTTCGCCTGCTTCAGGATATTGCGCATGCGTTTGCACGCCGCCGCAATCGCTTGAAATTCGGGCATGTGCAAAACGCCCTTCAATGCCTGGGCACGGGCCACGGCATCCACGACATCATCCGCATCCGCCGCCAGCACCGCGCTCACCACGTCGTAGTGGTAGCCCAGGGCGTCGCGCAAATAAAACTCCAGGCGCTCGCGGAGAAATTGGCTGACTGTACCGCTGTAGTCCAGACCAGCGGCGAATTTCTTTTCCGCAGCGGAGCCGCGATAGGCCTCGCGCGCATCCTTGAACAACTGGCTTAGAGTGACCGGCAGCTTGTGCTCGGCGATGGTCTTGACGATTCCATTGGCCTGGCGGCGCAGGGCGAAGGGATCTTTCGATCCCGTGGGCTGAAGCCCCAGGGCAAACATTCCCGCGATACTGTCGGCCTTGTCCGCAATCGAGAGCACGGCGCCAGCGATCGTCCTCGGCACCGGGTCTTCCATGGACTCGGGCTTGTAGTGATCGTAAATCGCGATGGCCACGGCCTCGCGGGCTTCGGCTTTCAGGTCGGGATCGAGTTCCTGCACTCTGGCGTATAGGCCGCCCACAATGCCCTGCAGTTCCGTGAACTCTTTGACCAGTTCGGTAGTGAGATCGGCCTTCGCCAGCAATGCTGCTTTGTGAACTACTCCGGGGCGCACCGCGATGCCACCCTGGCGAATCTTCTCGCACATCCAGCTGCATACCCGCTGCACCCGCTGCACCTTGTCCCAGTAGCTGCCCAGATCCTTCTGGAAAGTCACGTTCCTGAGCCACGCCGTCCGCTCGCGCAGCGGATGCTTCTGGTCAGTCTGCCAGAAAAAGCGGGCGTCGTTGAAGCGTGCCCGGAGCACGCGCTCGTGGCCGTGCCGGATGATGCCGTCGGGATCGCCATCGGTATTCAGCACGGCCAGAAAATGCGGCGAGAGGCTGCCGAGGGAATCCTCGACCGCAAAATACTTCTGGTGATCGCGCATGACCGTGACCAGAACTTCTTCCGGCAATTCCAGAAATTCAGGATCGAAGGTGCCCAGGATCGCCGCCGGCCATTCGGTAAGATTGACCACGGTGTCGAGCAGTGGCTTGTCTTCGCGCCAGCGCGCGCCGGGAATGGTGCGAGTCGCGGCATCCAGGGTCTTACGAATCTGCTGTTCTCTCTGCTCGCGGCTGAGGACTCTGGCTTTCTCCAGCGCCTCTACGTATGCGGTGCCGGCGCGGGGAATGGTGACCGGCCCGTCGGCCAGAATTCGATGTCCGCGCGATTGATTTCCGGCGCGAACGCCATCGAACTCCAGCGGGATGACCTCGCCATCGAGCATGGCCACCAGCCAGCGCACTGGACGCACGAAGCGCTCGCTGGGCTTGCGCCAGTACATATTCTTGGGCCAGTAGATGGCTGCGATTTCCTTGGGCAGGGCCTCGGCTAAAATTTCAGCGGCCGAGCGTCCTTTCTTTGTGACGACTGCGGACAGGTATTCGCCCTTCGCAGTTGTGACGCGCTGCAACTGCGAGACGTCCACGCCGGCTTTTTTGGCAAAGGCATGCGCGGCGGGAGTGGGCTGGCCATCTTTGAACGCAACCGCAACCGAGGGGCCGGTCTGTTCCTCGACGATCTCTGGCTGGACGGCTGGAATATTCGCGGCCAGCACCGCCAGGCGGCGAGGCGTATCGAGATAAGTCAAAGCACTCGCGGGCAGCAGCCTTTCGCGGTCGAGAAGCTTGTGCAGGCGTTCACGCAGTTCCGCCGATGCCGCGTCAATCATCCGCGCCGGAATCTCTTCGCAACCGATTTCGAGTAGAAAATCTGGCATTAAATTGGTCCTGTCATCCTGAGCGGAGGGAGTTCGCTCGCTTGCGAGCGGACTTGCGGAGTCGAAGGATCCCTTGAAACCCGGACTCCTTCCGGCTATAGGGGTCCTTCGACTGCGCTGAAACTTCGCGAAGCGAAGTTTCCACTCCGCTCAGGATGACAACGTTTACGCGGTTGTAGGCGCTACTTCCTTCTTCTTCACTTTATTCGGCGCCGATGGTTCAGACTTCGATTTCGTCGGCAATTCTGCGCGCTGCTGATCCACAAAGGCCTTTGCGATTCCAACTGCCAGGGCCCGTACCCTTGCGATCACTCCTACACGCTCGGTCACCGAAATCGCGCCGCGCGCGTCCAGAATGTTGAAGAGGTGCGAACACTTCAAGCAGAGGTCATACGCTGCGAGCAGGGGAAAGCGCTGCTTGTCGCGTCCAACTCCATCGTTCTTTTCTTTTGCAATTGCCGCATACTTCTCCAGCAGTGTCTTGCACTCCCCCTCGCACAGCTCAAAGTGCTTCCAGGCTTTTTCCACGTCGGCGAGCTCGAAGTTGTACACCGAAAATTGCAGCTCGTCGGCCAGGCGCACATCACCGTAGGTCGTGACGCGCGCGCTTTCGGGGTCACGCGCCCACACGATGTCGTAAATCGAATCTTTGTCCTGCAAAAATGATGCGATGCGTTCCAGCCCGTAGGTGAGCTCGGCTGAAATCGGGTCCAGATCGACGCCGCCGCACTGCTGGAAGTAGGTGAACTGGGTGATTTCGAGGCCGTCGAGCATGACCTGCCAGCCGATCCCCCAGGCGCCCAGCGTCGGCGATTCCCAGTTGTCTTCCTCAAACTTGATGTCGTGCTGGCGCAGATCAATGCCCATTGCGCCCAGAGATTCCAGATAAAGCTCCTGCACATTTTCCGGCGGCGGCTTCAGGATGACCTGCAACTGCATGTGCTTGAAGAGGCGGTTGGGATTTTCTCCATAGCGCCCATCGGCCGGACGACGTGAAGGCTGCACATAAGCGACCTTATAAGGTTGCGGCCCCAGGACGCGCAGAAAAGTTTCCGGCGCCATGGTACCGGCGCCGACCTCGACGTCGTAGGGCTGCTGCAAAACGCATCCACGCTCTGCCCAGAAGGTCTGCAATCGCAGGATCAGTTCCTGGAAGGTCAGCGGATTGGGTTTAGAGCCTGGCATGGCTGTTTGATTGTTCAGTTCTTAGTTATTGGTTCTCAGTTCTTAGTGGAAACCGCTAAGCGGGGATTTTCTCCAGCATTCCCGCCGTCACCAGCTTCTTCTCGATATGCCGCTGCAGCGTCTGCACCAGAAACTTGCGCAGATCGCTGGCCTGCTTCCTGGGCCAGGGTGTGCCTGCAAAACCTTCTACCGGGGCGCGAAACATTTGCGCGACCAGCGCCCGCGATTCCGCGGAGATCTCGGACGACGCCAGCCGCTTGTCGTCGGCGCACATCAGGCCGTCGGTCAAGGCGTGAAAGAAGGCCCGGCTGCCATTCAGCGTGCGTGCGCAAATCATGCACTCGCCGAGCTCCGGCAGATAGCCCATCAGGCGGGTCATCCACAGCTCAAAGTACGTCACCGGCATCCAGATATCGGGCCCGCGCAATCCCGCGAGCACGGCCAGAGCCAGCCGAAACACGGCATCATTGGCCTCACGGTCGGGCAGCAACTCGTCGAGCAACTCCGCCACATGCGCCAGCGCGACCGCCCGCGGATAACTTACTTCCGTGGCCAGGGGCGATTCCAGCACTTCGCAGGAGTCCAGCCGCGCCAATTCCTGCCGCTCGCGATCTTCATAAAAAGCCCGCACATAGGTGAGCGGTTCGAGCGCGCCCCCAAACCGTCGCTTCGATTTCTTGGCTGAGCGCGCCACGCCGCGAACTTTTCCCTCGGCTCGCGTAAACAACGTGACCAGCAGATCAGCCTCGCGCAAAGGATAGGTGCGCAGGACGATCGCTTCCGACTCCTTCAGTGTCATGGGAGCCCAGCGGGTTAACGTTTGATTGTAATGGAGCGCTGGGGAGATGGGAAGCAAAGCAGCTTTCAGCTCTTAGCTTTTAGCCTAAAATCACTCCGAGATGAGGAGTTCAAGCCAAAAGCTAAAGGCCAAGAGCTAAGAGCTTGTTTATCTTCCGAAATACTTTGCGTTGCGCTCGGTGAAAGACGCCCACTTTTCCGGCAGATCGTCCAGCGCAAAAATGGCCGACACTGGGCAAACCGGCACGCAGGCTCCACAGTCGATACATTCCACGGGATCGATGTACAGCATCTCTTCTTCGGCGTGCGCGGGCGAATCTTTCTTGGGATGAATGCAATCCACCGGGCAAGCGTCCACGCAGGCGGTGTCCTTGGTTCCGATGCATGGTTCTGCGATCACGTAGGTCATGGTTCTGGTCTCCCTGGTGTGCCGAGCTGTACTGAACTCGTTATATTAACAAGAATGCAAGCTGTGAGTGCAAGTTTTGGAGGCCTAACTTGCTAATCCGGGTAAATTCTGCAAAAATAATGGTTTGTCTCAGCCTGCCTGAAGCAATTAGGAAAGGAACATAAGCTCTGTGTTAATGATTCGTCTGTCGCGCACCGGTGCGCGCAAACAACCGCAGTATCGGGTGGTGGTCATCGAGAAGGAACGTGCACGCAATGGCCGTCCGGTCGAGGTGGTCGGGACTTACAACCCCCGCACCAGCCCGGCCAGCATTGAACTCAAGCGTGAGCGCATCGACTACTGGGTATCGAAGGGCGCCAAGTTGTCGGACCGGGTCAGCAAGATCGTCTCCCGGCCGGCACCGGCCAGCGCCGTTCCGGTTGCCTGATCGTTGCCTGATCCAGGTTTGCGTCTTCCGGCAAATTCCACGTATAGAACAGGATATCCCTATGAGCGAGCCCACCGGGGACATGCGAGTCCTGATCGAGCAGATTGCAAAAGCTCTGGTCGATGATCCCGCGCAGGTTGCGGTCAACCAGGTCGAAGAAGACGGAGAGTCCGTGCTCGAACTTACGGTTGCCCCGAACGATCTGGGCCGGGTGATCGGCAAGCAGGGACGGACCGCGCGCGCCATGCGTAATCTGCTGGGTGCGGCCGGTTTGAAGTTCAACAAACGTTTTGCGCTGGAGATTCTGGAATAGCCGGCGAGTTCATCACGCTGGCGCGCGTTCTCAAGACCCAGGGACGCCGCGGCGAAGTGGCAACCGAGCCGCACAGCGACGTCCCGGAGCGTTTTCAACCTGGTATGCGGCTGTGGGCCTTGCCCAAGGATGAAGACACACCCCGGCGCGAGTTAAAGATCGAGGAACTGTGGCCGCACAAAGGTCATCTGGTGCTGAAGTTTGAAGGCATCGATTCGATATCCGAAGCCGAGACTCTGATCGGATGCGAGTTGCAGGTCCCGGCCAGTGAACGGTCGAAACTGGAGCCGGGATGGGTTTACGTCAGCGACCTGGTGGGCTGCGCGGTCTTCGACGGCGACCGCGAAATCGGCGCGGTGCAGGACGTACAGTTTGGAGCGGGCGAAGCGCCGCTGCTTATCGTCAAGGCGGGAGCGGGCCAGTACGAGATTCCTTACGCCGAGGCGTATTTGAAGAACACGGATCTCGGGCATAAGAAGATTGTGATGGCATTGCCGGGGGGCATGCTCGAGTTGAACGCTCCCTTGACGACGGAAGAGAAAGAGCAGCAAAAAAATAGCAGGAAGCTGTCATCCTGAGCGGAGTAACTGCTTCGCGGAGCGAAGCAGTTACGGAGTCGAAGGACCCCTACCTCATAAAAGATGCAGTGGGTATAGGGGTGCTTCGACGCTCTCGCCGCGCAAGACGCGGCTCGGTTGCTCAGCATGACAACTTGCTGTGTAGTTCCAGGGTCCAGCGATGAAGATCGACATCTTAACGATCTTTCCTGATTTTTTTCGCGGACCGCTCGATTACGGAATTGTTCGCCGGGTGCAGGAAGCGGGCCTGGCGACGATCGAGTTCACGACTTGCGGGCGTTTGCGCACGACCGGCACCGCACCGTGGATGACCGCCCTTTCGGCGGCGGCGAAGGCATGGTGCTGAAGCCGGAACCGATCTTTGAATGTATTGAAGGATTGAAAATCCAGGACCGCGCGCAGCGGCTTGCTCCCGGCGCGCAGCAGAGCGTAGTGCTGCTGTCGGCACAAGGGCGGCGCTTCGACCAGAGCGTGGCGGAAGAACTCGCAGCTCGGGAACGGATTGTCCTGATCTGCGGCCGTTACGAAGGCGTGGATGAGCGCGTGGGAGAGCATCTGGCCGACCGTGAGTTGTCCATCGGCGACTACGTGCTGAGCGGCGGCGAGTTGGGTGCGGCAGTAATTCTGGACGCGGTCACGCGGCTCATTCCGGGCGCGCTGGGGAACGAAGCTTCGGCGCGGCAGGAATCGTTTACGGCGGGGGCGGCAACCCGGTCGGGTGGCGCCGACTCCACTTGCGCCTCGGGCGGGTTGCTGGACTATCCGCATTACACCCGGCCCGCTGATTTTCGCGGATTGCAGGTGCCTGATGTGCTGGTTTCAGGCAACCATGAAGAGATACGCCGCTGGCGCCGGCGCACGGCTTTGGAAAAAACGCTGCGCAACCGGCCCGACCTGTTAGACGGGGCCGCGCTGGGCGACGAAGATAAAGAATTGCTGTCCCGTATCACGGGCAAAGAAAACTGAAGCATTAAAGATTTCTGGTAATGGGGGAAAAATCGTGACTAACCTGATCATCGAAAAGCTTCTGGCTAAGACCAAGCGCACCGACATTCCTGCATTCGTGCCCGGCGACACCGTCCGGGTGCACGTAAAAATCAAGGAAGGTGACAAGGAACGGCTGCAGGCATTCGAGGGCGTGGTGATTGCGCGCAGCCGGGGGCCGCAGGCCAGCTTCACGGTGCGCAAGATCAGCTTCGGCCATGGCGTCGAGCGCATCTTCCCGATGCATTCCAAAGTGGTGGACAAAGTGGAGTTGCTGCGCTCCTCCAAAGTCCGCCGCGCCAAGCTTTACTACCTGCGCGGCCTGAAAGGCAAGGCAGCTCGCTTGAAGGACGTGGATCGCGAGCAGCCCGTGGCCGAAGTGGCCAATACCTAGCGGCGTTGGACCTCAGTTCAGAATGTAGGCGCGAGCGTCCCTGCGCGTGCTTTACCGTCGCGGCACAATACACGAGCGAGGACGCTCGCGCCTACATGAGGCTGACGCCCAAGGTCCGGCTTATTTGTGGATTTCGAACTGCAAAGTCTCTTCGAAGTGTTTATCAGCTAACTTCCGGATCAGGAACTGCAGCATCTGGCGCTCGCCCTTACGGATCTCGTGGAATTCGATCCCGAGTCCCACCTGCGGTTCCGCGTGCCTGACCTGGCCCTTCAGGGTCAAGATCTGGTCCTCCACATGGAGCGTCACCTGCAACTCGGTGCCGGCCGGCACCATGTGCCTGGTCAGGACCAGGCATCCAATCTCTGACATATTCTTCAGGACGACGTCGGCTTTAAAGGGGCGCGCGCCCTCTTCGAGCAGTTCAGCGGTCCCTTCCAGAGTGAAGCGTTCGCGGCGGCGACGCCGCTCGTGCGATGCGAAAGTACGAGGCCGCTTCGCGTTCCCGTCCGACAGAACCGGCTCATAGACTTCCACCATGTCCTTCAGTTCGGCGTCAAACATGGTCCGGTCGGATTCCACAGACTGAAGCCCGATCTGACCCGCCACTTCCGAATTCGGTTCGCCCACCCAGACCACGCGGCAGAATGCCTTGTTTTTGCCGCGCTCGATGGCGACGACTTCGCCCGCCTCCTTGACGCAACGCAAGCCCGTGACCCGGGCGCCGTGCTCGGAAATATCGTAAGTGCAGGCAATCTCGAGACAGGGCTTCTGCGCGTCATCCCAATAGGTGACGCGAATGGGAAGGGCCAGCTGAATGCGCTTTTTGTGGCGCTCTGGCGATGCTTTGGAGGTGTCTTCTTTCAAAATAGGTCCGATGCGCTGACGGTTCTCTAAACTGAAGCTAGCAACCGGGGGAAGGAGCGTCAATTTACATCGGTAATGGCCCCTGCTGGTTACCTTCGGGCCGATGAATCCATGGCAGTTGCAGGGAAAGCAAGGGTGGGGCGGGCGCCTTCGCCCGCCGCTTTTGACTCTCTAGCTGCTGCTGGTCTTGCTGCGAGCTGCCTGGCTCAGACAGCTGAGTTCAAGGTCAAAAGCGGCGGGCGAGGGCGCCCGCCCCACACACGAATCGATTTTTCCACATTGCGCCACAAGCGCGGAATGGGTAAAGATTGTCTTACTGTCACTTCGTGCCGCAGAAACTCACATCCGCGTCCGGGAAACCGCTTTCTGCTTCCGCCGCCAAGCTGCGTCTGCTGAAGAAGCTGCATTGCACCCTGAGATTTGAGAAGAAGGCATCGCAACTGGGGGCGCGCTTTATTGCAGGAGTCGATGAAGTCGGACGCGGTTCGCTGTTTGGCCCGGTGGTGGCTGCGGCCGTCATTCTCGACCCGCAGTATCGGGTACGAGGCTTGCGCGATTCCAAGCTGCTGCCGGCGGAGCGGCGTGAGATCCTGGCGGAGCGAATCCGCGAGCACGCCGTGGCCTGGGCGGTAGCGGCCGTCGATGCCGCCCGCATCGATCAGATCAACATTTACCAGGCCTCGCGTCTGGCCATGCGAGAGGCTGTACTCGGCCTCGACCCGGCAGCCGACCACCTGCTGGTGGACGCATTGCGCCTCGATTGCGAATTGCCACAACAGCCCATTATTCATGGCGATGCCTTGTCAGCTTCAATCGCGGCCGCGTCGATCCTGGCCAAGGTGGCGCGCGATCGCATGATTGTCGAATGGGACCCGGTCTTCCCGGCCTACGGGCTGGCATCGAACAAGGGTTACAGCACGCCTCGACATCTGGCGGCCCTGCGCGAACACGGGCCTTCTCCGCTTCATCGCCAGTCGTTTGCGCCAGTATGGAATGCGCCGGTGCCGCAGGATGTGCTGGCCTTCATGCTGGAGGGCGATGATGAACTTGAGAATGCCGACCTTCGGCAAGCCTGATGCTGCATTGCTTCCAGTCATGCCCGTGTGGGGGCCGACACTCCTGTCCGCCGCTTTTGAGGTTGTGGCTTCTGCCTGATGGGTGGGCGGGACGCCCACCCGACAGCCGGCGGGACGCCGGCGCTACGTTACAATTCCGTGCATGCGGCGAATGATAGTGGTGACCGCCCATCCGGACGACGAGGCCAGCAGCTTTGGCGGGTCTTTGTGTCTATATCACGAGCGCGGCGTCGAGACTTGCGTCGTCTGCCTGACGTCCGGGCAGGCGGCCACTCACCGTGGCGGCGCGCGCAATGATCAGGAGCTGGGCGCTCTACGGCGCCAGGAATTTGCGGCCGCCTGCGACATTCTGAAAGTCTCGCGTGCGACCGTACTCGACTACCCCGACGGCCAACTGCACCGGCTTGAGTTGCAGCGGGTAGTTTCCGACCTCGCGCTGCACATTCGGGAATTTCGGCCGCAGGTCCTGCTCACCTTTGATCCGGCGGGAGGCGTCACCGGACACACCGATCATTCGATGGCATCGCTCTTCGCCACCCTGGCCTTCCACTGGGCGGGACGGAGCAATCGCTTTCCTGACCAGTTGAGCGGCGCGGTAACACCTCACCGAACCCAGAAGCTCTACCACGCCACCGCCGACTTCAGCCTCCCGGGACGCCAACCCGTCACTCTGGCCCCGCCGACGACTGTGATTGAGATTGGCAATTATCTAGAAACAAAAATTGAAGCGTTCCGCGCCCACGTCAGCCAGCAGCCGCTGTGGCCGCTCTTCGAGGAGTATGCGCGCCAGCGCGGAAAGCGGGAGTTGTACCATCTGGCAGCGGCGGTAAAGGCCGAGCCGCCGATACCGGAGAGCGATCTGTTTGCGGGCCTCAGCGAAGAAGTGTCTTAGTGCAATGTGGGGCGGGCGCCCTCGCCCGCCGCTTTGGAACTTGATTTGCCCTGGAATGGTGCCCGGTTTGGCAGGCAAGTGAAACTCGTTCTCGCCATGCACCGAAGACGGAAATCACCACAACAATCAAGGTCAAAGTCAAAATCAAAAGCGGCGGGCGAGGGCGCCCGCCCCACACTATTATTCTTTTTACTTTTACCTGGGCTTGATGATTTCGCTCAGCACGTCCGGCTTGCCTTCTTCCCGCACCAGGTGGGGGAATTTCTCGCCACCGTGATAGTCGAGTTTGTAGGTTTTGTAGTATTCCGTGTTCTCGACCAGCAACTCGAGCTCCGCCTTGCTGTTCTTGCCTTCCCGCAAGGCATCGCCCAGCACGTCTTTCGAGAATTTTCTGCCATTGACGGCAATCAGTTTCATGCCCGGCCCGATGCCGGCTTGCGCTGCCAGCATGCCTTCCACCGTATCAGTAACCGTTCCATCGCTTTTCAACCATAGTCCGATCGAGTAGGCGGCGTTGATGGCGTTCCTTTCACCTTCCTCGGCCTGGGTCAGGGGCGAACGGGAGTCGTCGTAGACCAGTTTCCAGCCGCTGCCCTCGATGCCGCCGAGGGGAGCGCCCGGGCCGTGGTTGGTGAGGCGCTCGGTCCAGAAGCCGCGCCAGTCATACGGCGCCACCTGGTTCAGGGTGGCGACGATATCGTCAAAGGTATATGTTTTCACCTGCGGCGGCCCGCTCGGAGGGCCGTGGAAAATCCGGCAAAAATCATCCAGGGATTTCTGGCCGTGAGTCTCGTGGCGAATGATGGTGTCGGCCCACAGCCAGTTCAGTTCATCTTCATCGTAGTAGTCGAGCGCCCGCCGCCAGGACTCCCACTGGCGCGGCGCGTCCTGCATCGCGGGAACGCCGTCGGCCGTGTCCTGCAAATTGCGCCAGGCGCGTCCGGGCGTGTGGTCCAGCTCGGCGGCGGTGTTGGCGAGGGCGTCGCGGAATTCTTCCGGCGTTCGTTGGCCCATGCGGCCAGTGAGAATCTCTCCAAGATATTCCGTGAGCCCTTCGTACACCCACAGCAAGTCGGTCTGCATGGGCTTCTCATAATCAGAAGTCGCGAGGTCGGCGGGACGCCGGTATTTGCCGTTCCAGGAGTGCACGAATTCGTGGGACAGCAATCCCGCGCCCAGCAGGCGCTTCGTCGGGTCCACCAGGGCCCGCTCCCACAAGCGGCTGTCATTGGACTCGTGATGCTCCAGGCCGAAGTGGGCCACGTGGTCGCTGAGGCTAAACAAGAAATGGTAGTCGCGATAGTGCTGCGCTCCAAACAGAGCATCGGTCTGTTTGACCAGGTTTTTGTAGTGTTCCCAAACCTCGGCGGGAGCATCGAGCGCGGCCGCGCTGTCGGCGGCGACGTCCATCTCCACCGGCGGCTTCTGTCCGGGATTGAGGGGAACGACTTTCAGATATTCACCGGTGATCACGGGGCCATCGACCAGCATGGTGAGCGAGACGGGGGCGAACCTGATCTCTGCTCCCGACTGCGAGGTTACCGCCAGCGAGGTCCCAAACTTCCAATCGGCCGGCAGGCGCAGGCTGGCCGTGTAGGTCAGGTCATCCGACGGCCATCCTGCGGGATACAGGAGCACATCGTTCCAGTTGATGACCGCCATTTTGTCGGTGGCCGTGGCACCGCCGGTGTAGATACCCTCCGACCCGGCTGGGGAGATGAAATCCAGCGCGGCTTCGATGCTGGATACGCCGGCGGGCACTTCGACGTGCAACGTCCAACCGTCCAGCAGATCGCGCCGCCAGGGGAGAGTCTTTCCGGCGGCAGTGAACTTCAGTCCGGCAACGTCCTGAATCGGCCCGGTGGGGCCGTGCTCGCCGGGAATCCACTTGGGATAATAGAGAGTGAGGTCGCCGGGCTTGGCAGGAATAGTCATGCGGGCATGAAAGATTTTTCGGGGCGCGTCGGTGGCATCGACCGACAAGGTGACCTGCGGGGCAGTTGCACCCGCGGCGATCACAGGTGAAATCAGAGCGACCAGCAGCAAGACATGGCGAACAATCTTTCCGGGGAAGTTGGACACGAACACGCTCCTGGGGCCCTTATGGAATCGATTTAGAACAGATGAATATAACAGCCACCAGCTATTCCGGTCACGTCCCCCAGTGTGGGGCGGGCGCCCTCGCCTGCCGCTGTTGAAATTGATCCTGACCTGGATCTGATTCCTTGGTTTGCCCCAACATTCTGATCGAATGGCACAGCAGCAAAGTCAAAAGCGGCGGGCGAGGGCGCCCGCCCCGCACAGGCTGGCCTTAACTCCAAATGCCAAGTGCCAAATGCCAAGTGCTGATTTATGATTTGCGCTGTGTCTTCGCACTCACATCGCGGCCGCTTCATCACTTTCGAAGGACTTGACGGCTGCGGCAAAAGCACGCAACTGGAAAAGCTTGCAGGCGTGTTCCGCACGCAAGGCTTGTCAGTGGTAGTGACGCGCGAGCCGGGAGGGACTGCGACCGGAGAGAAAATCCGCCGCCTTCTGCTCGATACGGCAACCGCCGGCCTTTCCCCAATGGCGGAACTGGCGCTGATGTTCGCCTCTCGCGCCCAGCACATCACGGAAGTGATCGAACCCGCGCTGGCGGCAGGGCGCGTCGTGCTGTGCGACCGCTTTACCGATTCCACCGAAGCGTATCAGGGGGGCGGCCGCAAGCTGGGGAGCGAGCCGGTGCTGGCCCTGCATCGGATCCTGTGCCACGGCTTGCAGCCTGATCTCACCATCCTCATGGATTCCGATGTGACCGCCAGCGTTGAACGCGCCCGGCGCCGCAACGAGGCCGACGCCGCGAAAAATGGCCGCGCCAAACACGACGAGAACCGCTTTGAACAGGAGAGTCGCGCGTTCTTTGGCAGAGTGCACAACACCTACCTGGCAATCGCTGCTCGTGAGCCGCACAGAGTGGTCCTGGTCGATGCTAGGGGAGCGGCGGCGGAAACCCACGCGCGAATCGTGGAAATTGTGCGGAAAAAGATGAAGTTGACCGCGAAGACGGCGTGAAGCAGTTCTCAGTTTTCAGTTCTCGGATTTCAGTGAAAGCAATTGGCCAGGCGGAAGAATTGAAAATTCGTTCAGCTTGATTCTGCTAGACTCAGCAAATCCTGCCCAGCCGCCAGTTGCCAGTGCTTTAGCTGAGGGCTGAAAGCTGAGAGCTGTGTTCACCGACTTCCACGGCAATTCCGACGTCGTCCATCGCCTGCGCGAGATGCTGGCGCGCGATCGTTTTCCCCAGGCGGTGGTTCTGGCGGGCCCGACGGGTTCGGGAAAATACACGCTGGCGCTTATGCTGGCCAAGGCGATCAATTGTCTTGAGCCGATTACGACCAATGGCCTGCCCGACTTCTGCGGCAAGTGTTCCAACTGCGTCCGCATCGCTCAATCACAAGACCTTGATGCCCGCTTCGAGGAGGCCGTCGAGGCACGGGAGAATTTGCGTGAAACTGACAGAAAAGAAACGCGCCTGTTTGTCCAGACCCATCCTGACGTGCTCGTAATCCCGCCCGACCCGCCGCAGATGATGATCAAAGTGGACCAGGTACGGCGTGTGATCGAGACGATTTATTACCGGCCCGGCGAGGCCCGGGAGCGGGTTTACATCTTCACCGAGTCATCCTTCATGAAGGAGGCGGCTAACTCGCTGCTGAAGGTGCTGGAAGAGCCGCCCCAGTTTGCGACTATCTTTCTGCTGACCGAAAATCCGGGTGAGTTGTTGCCAACCATCCGCTCGCGGTCGATGGTCATCACTCTGGCCGCCTTGCCGGCGGAGGAAATTGAACGCGACCTGGCAGAGCATCGTCCGGAATGGACGCCCAAGCAGCGCGCCCTGGCGGCGCGTCTGGCCAACGGCGCCATTGGGGCGGCTCGCAGCTTTGATCTGGCGGGTTACACCGCGGCTCGCACCCAGGCCCTGACCATCCTTAACACGGCGCTGCGCGGCGCCGATCATACTGAGCTATTCAAAATGACTGAGACCTATCGGGCTGGCGCCGACGGGCGCGTCAAGCTGGAGAAATTGCTGCGAACGCTTTACAGCCTGCTGCAGGACCTGACCTTCCTGAATTCGAGCACGCCGGAGCTGGTCCGCAACACTGACATCCAGGCTGACCTGAAGAAGTTATCGGAGGCCGCGGATTTCGGATGGATCGCCTTCGCCGCCGAGCGCCTCAACGACGTTGAGCGGGGGATGCGGCGTAACCTGCTGCGCTCACTCTCGCTGGACGCGTTCGCGACCGCCCTCGAACGGGTGTAGGGCGGGCGCCCTCGCCCGCCGCCTTGGCAGTTGGATTCTGATCTCACTTCAGGGACGCCGATTTTGAATTTCTCTCACCTGCAGTTCCTACTTGTACCTCCGCGAAAATCCAGGTCAAAGGCTGAGGGCGAGGGCGCCCGCCCCACACCACATACGCCAATTGCTAAGTGCTTTCTCCCCCACTAGTTGAGCATTGTCAGGGCCGCTATCCTGTGCTAGGTTAGGGACAATTCACGCCTTCATCCCACAATCACGGCAGCGCGATTGTGGCCCCCAAAAAGCGTGTCTAACGGGTGGCGCCATGAAAGATGCAGTCGATTCACTTCCAGCCGATCGGTCTGTGGACGGGGAGGGTTTTGCCAATCGCAAGCTGATTCGGCCTTCCCTGAACCGGGCCGACCACAATCATGCGCAGGCACCCATGAGCGAACACAAAGAGCGGCCCGATCGTCTCGAACGCAGCGACCGAGGCAGCGACAGAGACCGGCACGACCGGCCCGCCGGTGGTGGAAGGAAGCCCGCCCCTCCGGAACAGACCAACGCCGAGAACTTTTACTACCAGAAGCAGATGCAGTCGAAAACCCCGATGGTCATCGTGCTGCGCGACGGCGAGGAAATTCACGGCATGATCGAGTGGTATGACAAGAGTTGTCTGAAGGTAGCCCGCAACGGCCAAACCAACCTGCTGATCTACAAGCCCGCGATCAAGTACATGTTCAAAGAAGGCGAGAATCGGAAGTAGCTCTCAACTGTCAGCTTTCAGCACCGCTCTTGCCGAATCGACCGACCTGCCATAACTTGACCGAAAAATAGATGGTGTAGCCAACACCCCAAAGCAAGAGCGCAACGGTTCTCAATTCCCGACCGAGTAAGGTCCGACGCGGAGATGAGCTCCTAAGGGTGCGCCACAAATAGGCGAGTTCAGCGTGAGATATGTGCCGTGCCCCCTCCCAGACGAATAAGAGCGCCAAGATAAAGCCCAGAGAATACAGGACAACACGCAGCCTAACATTGCGAATGAGTGGCGCCCGGCTGCCAGAAAGCCGTCTATCTAACAAGAATCCCAAACATGTCCAGAAAGCAGCCACACCCAGGAGCCGGGCTGGCAACTTCGCTATAATTAGGGGTGACGGTCCAATCAACAGCGCGGCCAAGCCTTGCGCCGTTGTCACCGGCATATCGTCCCAAACGCCGGCTCCTCGCAGCCAGACCTTATCCAAACAGGACAGAAGAAGGGCTACCGAAACCATGATCGCAGGGAACACAATCGTCCAGCGAAGTTTTCCAAAAGTGGTGAAGGAGCCTTTCACACTGGAAGATGACACCGCATCGAGCGTATTTGTTCCCCCGACGGCTGATCTTAGCCCGTACGTTGTTCCTCAGGCTGTGCCAGCCGAGTAGCGGCGACCATCTTCGTGGAACCAATGAGAGCTGAAGGCTGATAGCTGACAACTTCTACAACTTCGGCAGCACGATTCCCTTCTGCGACTGGTACTTTCCCTTGCGGTCGGCGTAGCTGACTTCGCAGACTTCATCTCCGGTGAAGAAGAGAATCTGGCACAGACCTTCGTTGGCGTAGATTTTCGCGGGCAGAGGCGTGGTGTTCGAAATCTCGAGGGTGACGAAGCCTTCCCACTCCGGTTCAAACGGGGTGACGTTCACGATGATGCCGCAGCGGGCGTAGGTGGACTTGCCCACGCAGATGGTCAGCGTGTCGCGGGGAATCTTGAAGTATTCGACCGAGCGGGCCAGGGCGAAGGAGTTGGGCGGAATGATGGCGCACTCCGAACTTACGGTTACAAACGATCGTTCATCGAAATTCTTGGGATCCACCACGGTGCAGTTGACGTTGGTGAAAATCTTGAACTCGTCGGCCACGCGCAAGTCGTAGCCATAGGAAGACAGACCGTAAGAGATCACTCCCTCCCGTACCTGCTTCTCGGAAAAGGGGTTAATCATGTCTTTCTCGATGGCCATCTTGCGGATCCAGCGGTCGCTCTTAAGCATGCAGCTCCTTGAATGCAGTCGTCAGTCGTCAGTCTTCAGTCGTCAGGAAAATCCCTGCGCTTCCGCGGGCCTGCTTGTTTTTTCCTGAAGACTGAGGACCGACGACTGACGACTGGAGTATGCCTGATCTTACGGGACAACAGCTGCCGTTGACAATCTCTCTTATGTCCCTTAGCATCAATCACTTGGTAGGTTATTCTCAAGTTCGGCGGCCGGAGCTTCCAATGATCAAGCTCGACATTATCAACGAAGTGGTGAACAAGACGGGCATTACCAAGACCAAGGCAGAATTGGCCGTCGAAACCGTTTTCGAAAGCATGCGGCGCTCCCTCACCAAGGGCGAACGTATTGAATTGCGGGGCTTTGGCGTGTTTAACGTGCGGCCGCGCAAGACCGGAATCGGGCGCAACCCGCGCACCGGCGCCGAGGTTTCGATCCCGCCCGGCAAGGCGGTGCGCTTCAAGCCCGGCAAGGAATTGCAGTCAATCGACTAGGCCCTGGTGGACGCCCGCGTCAGAACCCTGGTTCCCGGGCCGTCGGTTTGACCCGCACGGCAACCTCTCCACGCAGCTTCGCAGACTAAAATTTTCATGTCCGAGCTCAATCCCCCACTCCCCGCCCCAGAGACCGCGTATCTGCCCGCGGAAGTTTATGTGGTGCGGCCACCCAGCCAGAGGTATTGGCTGCACATCCTGTTGTTTGTGGCGACCATCTTCACCACGCTGGTGGTGGGCGCGAAGATGGAATTTGATTTCCTGAACAATGCGCCGCCGTTTGTGCATGGCGACGAAACCCTGCCGCTGTTTCCCGTGGAATGGGCGCTGCACGAACCCTCCCGCCTGCTGCTGGGCATTCCCTTCTCCGCCACACTGCTGCTGATCCTGCTGGCGCATGAGATGGGACACTACCTCTATTGCCGCTACTACGGCGTGTACGCAACGCTTCCCTTCTTCATCCCCGCGCCGACATTGATTGGCACGCTGGGCGCCGTCATTCGCATACGCTCGCCCATCCGTTCGCGCTGCGCGTTGTTCGATATCGGAATCGCGGGACCAATCGCCGGATTCGTAGTTGCGCTGATCGTGCTGGTGATCGCCATGAACCATTCCCGCGTCATGCCGGGAGTGATGGCGAATTCCGATATTGAGATGGGCTATCCGTGGATCTTCCACCTGCTGTGGAGGGTGCTTCCGCTGGCCGACGTGCATGGTGGGTCTTCGGCGCTGCAGGATATTTATTTTCATCCCACTGCGATTGCAGCCTGGGTGGGAATGTTTGCCACGGCGCTGAATCTGCTGCCGGGCGGGCAACTGGATGGCGGGCATATTGTTTTTGCGCTGAATCCACGGGCGCATCGCATCGTGTCCAGGCTGACCATTCTGGCGCTGATTCCGATGGCGTTTTATTTCTGGGCGGGCTGGCTGCTGTGGGCCATTCTGTTGCGCATCAGCGGCATGCGGCACCCCATGGTGGAGGAATGGCCGGGGGTGACTCCGGGGCGGCGCTGGCTGGCGGGGTTCGCTTTGCTGATGATGGTGGTTACGTTGACGCCCGCACCCTTCGCACATAGCTCGTTATTGCAGGTGGTTCGCGCGATACGCGGGCAATAGACTTCGTAGCGCCGGCGTCCGCCGGCATTTACCTTTTAGTGCGGGCGGGACGCCCGCACGACAGCCGGCAGGATGCCGGCGCTACCAAGACCTAGTCTTCTATCACTCTGGCGGTCATCTCAACCGAGGGCTCGCCGCCCGCGATTTCCTGGGCCACAATCAACTGTCGCGCTTCCACCCTTATCTTTGGCAGGTGGAAGAAGAATAGAACCGCGGCACCCATGCAGGCCACGGCGCCGACAGAAACGGTAAACGAGGCGCCCAGATGTTCCGCCGCCGCGCCCGCGAATAACGATCCGAAGGGCGCCATGCCCATGAACATCATGGTGTACATGGCCATCACGCGGCCGCGCAGATGATCTGGCACCATGGCCTGGATCAGCGTGTTCGAGGACGACATCTGCAGCATCATGCAGAATCCCACGGGAAGCAGAAGGGCGGCCGAGAGCCAGAAGTAGCGCGAGAAGGAAAACAGCACCAGGCTGAGTCCGAAGCCGCCGCACGAAAATGCGACCCAGCGGCCCAGTCCCAGAACGCCGGAGCGCGTGGCCAGCGTAAGCGCGCCCAGCATCGCACCCACGCCGGTCGCTCCCATCAGGATTCCCAGGCCGCGGGCGCCGCCGTGCAGAATCTGGTCCGCAAAGACGGGCATAAGAACCGTGTAGGGCATGGCCACCAGGCTTACCAATCCCAGCAGAAGCAGCAGGGCGCGTATGGGCGCGGTGTGGCGCGCGAAGCGATAGCCTTCAATCAGGTGCGCCAGGGCCGGACCGTGCGCTGCCAGGTTCGCGGGGCGCGTGACCCGCATCAGCAGCAGACCTGTGATGACCGCAATGTAGCTAAGAGAATTCGCCAGAAAGCACCAGCCTTCGCCGATCCTGGCGACGAGGATCCCGGCGATGGCCGGGCCGATGATGCGCGCCCCGTTGAACATGGAGGAGTTCAGCGCGATGGCGTTCATCAGGTCTTCCTTGCCCACCATGTCCACCAGGAAGGATTGCCGCGCTGGAATATCAAAAGCGTTCACCACTCCCAACAAAGCCGCCAGCACGAAGATGTGCCAAACCCGGATGAGATGAGTGAGGGTAAGAGTGGCAAAGACCAGGGCCAGAATCATGGACGAAATCTGGGTCCCGATCACGACCCGCTGGCGATTGAAGCGGTCGGCCACGATACCGCCCACCGGGGCCACCAGGAATACCGGTATCTGGCTGGCGAATCCCGCCGCCCCCAGCAGCAGCGCAGACCCGGTCAGGCGATAGACCAGCCATGACTCTGCAATACTTTGCATCCACGTGCCGATGAGCGAGATAAGCTGCCCGCTGAAGAAAAGCTGGAAGTTACGGTGGCGCAAGGCGCGGAGAGTTGCAGGCAGCCAGGCTGTCTTCTGCACCGTTGGGTCGGAGTTCACCGGGAATTACCCGCCATAGATCCGTTTATCGATCACTTTCAGTCCGGCTGTCTGGATGCGGCCGGCAAATTCAGGAGACGACTCTGCCGGCGTCTCCCAGAGTGGAATTTCGACTGGCGACAGCAACTTCTGGCTTCCGCCCAGCCCCGGCGTAGAGTAAAGTATTCGATGTTCGACGTCGGGTTGTCCGGGAGTTTCCGACATGTTTGGCTAGTATAGAGGCTGGGCACTGGTTGATCCTGGAATTTCCCGCGTGCACGCAGAGAAGTTCCATTCGGTGTCGCCTCCTGCAAAACCATTCTGATGTTGGAATGCCGGCCCATCGGAGAGACCATGAGCACGGTTCAGGTAAACCTTGAGCGCCGCGCGTCACAGCGTTTTGACTTTCAGCTTCCTGTTGCCGTGCGCTTGTCCGGTACGGACCGCGAGGGCTGCGGTTTTACCCAGGACTTGAGCGGACGCGGAGCATTTTTCTACACCGATTTCGAGGTCGCCGAAGGTGAGGCGGTGGAACTCACTCTCATGATGCCCGCCGAAATCACGCTGACCGAAAACATGCGAGTGCGCTGCCGCGGGCGCGTCACCCGGGTCCTGCCGGTGGAACGCAAGTTCGGAGTGGCGGTGCACCTGGAGGGCTACGAATATCTCTCGGCCACCGAGAGCGCAGCCCAGGCTTCGGCCAGTTTCCCCCGGGTTTCCGGCGGGCACAACAGCGATCAGAAACGGAAAGACGCTGCCCTCTCAGGCCCGCCCGCCCTCGCCGTATAAGGCTGAGGGGCGGACAGCGAGCTTCGAAGCGGTCCGTGCGGCCAGGCGCCGCAAGGGCTGCGGGGTGCGGTTTTTCCACGGTTTTACTCCTTCCCAACCTGGGCCTTTTTGCATAGAATGGCAGCTACAGATGGAAGAGCGGCTTCCAATTCCTCCTGACACTGTGTCCCCCAAGTGACGATTGAAGAATCACCCGTAGTGTGCGTTTCGCATGGCAGATTTGAATTTCCCCGGGGAAGTTGAATGAGTTACGGAAGTCACTTGGCGCAGCCCTTTTATCTCAATAACATACTGAAACAAGAAACAGAGTGATGCCAATGCAGGGTGTAGCGGTAACGCTTCTGACCGAAGACCGGGAACGGCTGTCGGTGCTCCAGCATCGTCTGGAAGGCACCGGAATGGGCCGCAACGTTTTCAGTCACGTGGGCTTTCCCACCAGTCCCACAGACCCGGTGCTGCGCCAGATTCAGGATGTGCGGTCAGAGATCGTTATCGTCGATATTGACGCGCACAATCCCACCCGAGCCATCAGCGCCATCGAACTGATTCAGGCCAACACCAGCGAAATTGCAATTTTTGCCGTCGGCGAACTGAGCCATCCGCCCACGATTGTGGCCGCGATGCGTGCCGGCGCCGGCGAGTTTCTGGAACGCGAAGCGACCTCCGAGGCCCTGATCGAGGCCTTCACCCGCTTTGCCGCCTCCCGCGGCAAGGGTCGCACCTCCTCGGGGCGGGCGCGCATCTTCACCGTGATGAATTCCAAGGGAGGCGCGGGCGGCACCACCGTCGCCGTCAACACCGCCATCGCCCTGCAGGAAACCGTGGGCGGAGTTTTGCTGGTGGATTTTGCTCCGCTGGGCCATTGCGCTCTTCATCTCAATGTACGGCCCACATTCGGAGTGGTGGATGCGCTGCAAAATCTGCACCGCCTCGATGCTTCGCTGCTCGAAGGTTTGATGACCCAGTGCAAAGGCGGACTGCAGTTGCTGGCCGGTCCGCAACAGCCCCAGGGACTGGCGCCGACGGCGGCGGAACTGGCGCGTCTCTTCGATTTGCTGGTGTCCCACTTCCGGTATGTCGTGGTGGACTGCTCGGGCCGGGTGGACCAGACGGCGCGGTCGCTTTGTGATAACTCCAATGCGGTCCTGCTGGTGGCGCAGGCGGACGTGGTTTCGCTGTGGAGCGCCAGCCGCATACGAGCGTTTCTCGAAGAAGGCGGCACCCGCGACCGGGTCCGAATCGTCCTCAATCGCTACAAGAAGATTCCCGGCTTCACCGACGAAGATGTGGAAAAAGCCACCAGCTGCAAGCTGCTCTGGAAGGTTCCCAATAACTACCAGTCGATTGCGCCTGCCATCGACAAGGGAGTCCCGGTGGCCATGCAGGAAAACACCGACATCGGCCGTTCGTTTCGATCCCTGGCGTCAGCTCTGGCCCACGCTGCCCCAACCGCCGAGGGATCTCTCGACCTGTCGTACCACGACGAGAAGGCGGATCCTTCCAAGAAGGCAGCTGGCCGGCTTTTGATCTCGCCCTTGCGGGCGGGCCAGTAGGTTTTCCCCGTGACTCGACTGTCCAAGTACCGTGTGCTCATCTGCGGCATCCTTTCGCCGCTGGCTGCCATTTTCCTGTATGTGCTGGTCTATGGGAGCCTGACCCGGTACAGTTCCGATCTCGAAAAGGACTGGCTCTTTCGTCTCTCCGTCTCAACCCTCGCGATGACGGTGCCGTTTTTTGTAGTCCTGGCTCTCGCGATCAAGGACCATGGCCGGCATGCGCTTTCGCTGGCCGGAAAAGTGGGTCTGGTCATCGCTTTTCTCTCCCTGGGCCTTGCCTGGAAACCAGTGAGCGACGGCATCCTCCGCTCCCGGCAATCCAGAAACCTGGCCCTGCGGGACGTTGCGGCACCGCCCTTCGACACTCCTGATCTTCAGGGAAACATTCAGCGCCTGGCAGATCAGAAAGGCAAGGTCGTTCTGGTCAATATCTGGGCGACCTGGTGTGGTCCCTGCCGGCAGGAGATGCCGAAGCTCGACCGCCTATACCGGGAGCATCAGGGTCAAGGGTTCATCGTGTTCGGGCTTTCGGACGAGAGCATCGATCAACAGAGAAAGTTCGTGGAACAGGTCCCGGTGAGTTACCCGCTTCTTACCGTCGGCGGAACAATCCCGAACCTGTATCGGGACATCGCGCGTTACCCGGCAATTTTCCTGATCGACCGCCAGGGACGGCTGCAGCCTGCGCCCGGCCCGGACCAACCCTTCGCGAAGGTTGAGGCAGCAGTCGATGCCCTCCTCGCCACCGGTTCCTGATTGACTCTCCGCTAGGGCCAGACCACCTCTATCTCGCGTGAGCGGCGCGACGTTTAGTCTTTTCCTTTTCGGCTGTAGCCATTTCACCTAGTCCCTCGATCGCAATGGGCTCCTGGTCTGGAAATTGAGCTACAAGGGTGAGGCTTCCTCCAACAGCTTCTACGTAGTTCCGTAGAGTGGAAAGCAACAAGTCACTTCGCTTCTCCAGACGAGATATTCCATCCTGACCCATATTGAGCGTACGTGCCACGGTCTTTTGAGTTTTATTGACCGCATGCCTGAGTTCTCGAAGCGACATTTCGCGTGCAATTAGTTCGCGAGTCCGAACCTTAATCTTTTTCTGCCTCTCTGGGCTAATCTCGTTCAGTTTCTGCTCCAAAGTCTTCATTTCTACCTGGCCCCCTTTTGGCCCGCCTTCAAAGAAGCAAGGTGTCTATCGAACCTTGCGTCCGCCTGTTTGATAAGTTGCCGATAAAAGCGCTTCTCACTACCGCCTGATTTGTCGCCTCCGACGAGCAGTATTGCTTTTTGCTCAGGATCAAAGGCAAATGCTATTCGCCAGACCCCGTCTGCCGCTTTAAACCTCAGCTCCTTCAGGTTGTCGTGCTTCGATCCGTGAAGGGTATCGGCAGCGGGGCGCTTCAGCAGCGGCCCAAATTCTTGCAACAGATTTGCGTGCGCCAGCAGCTCATCCTGAACCCCCTGGTCGAGCGCATCAAATTCGGGCTCGAATTCGGCGTGGAACAATACCTGCCACGACACAGTATTAGTATGCATTACAAGACATATGCTGTCAAGAACATATTAGGCGGGACGTTCAAGGTCTGACGTGTGTCCTATTTTCTCTGTGAGCCTGAGCCGCGGACCTGAAACACATAGAGCGAGTGGTCGAGGATGGTTACCGGCTTGTGTTTCAGCAGCCAGCGGTACTTCTCCGGCTCGGCCAGGTACTGTCCGGAAAGATTGGTTGCGCTCACTACTACCGTGCCGGAAACCTGCTTGTGTCCCCCGAAAAAATCAGACTGGATTCCGTATGCTTGAGGATCCACGCTGCCAAAATACGATAGCGAGATGCGCTCGCCGGGATGATCGCGTTGATAATCCCTGAGAGCCAGCAGTCCCTGCCCCCAATCGAGGTTGCTGTCGGTCAGCAGGCGATAGCTTTCCGAGGACCGGACGAAGGGCGTGAAGTACGAGAGATAACCCGGGGCGAAGCGCAGCGCATCAGCCGCATTCAGCGCCGCCAGCAACATCAGGAGCGCGACCGCCGCAGGTTTGTGCCGGGCCCATTCCCAGGCCGCCGCCGCAAATAAAATGGCAAAGGGATACATGGGCAATACGTGCCGCTCTCCCAGGTTAAAGCGGGCGAAAATCGCCATCGCCAGGTAGAGCGCGGGAAATGACGCCATGATCCACAGGTCCGGCGGGACGCGTACTTTTCTTCTCAGGGCGATCGCCAGTCCGGTCAAAGACAGGCCCAGCACAATTGTCGGCCATTTCAGCAGGATCACGACCGGGTAGTAAAGCTTCCATCCACCGTGGCCTGAAACTTCTCCCAGAAAAAATGCAGGTTGACCCTGGCGGTTATGCCGGACCAGTTCACGGAAGCCTTCAACATATTCGCCGGCCGGAATCAGGACGCTGTAGTTGCTGCCGCGCACCGGCTTCACGATGGGCTGGCTCCAGTTGGGAAAGGTGGCGGTCAGAGTGCCATCCTTGACGATGAGATGGGAGACGTGAAAAAAGTATCCTGCCCAGACCACCACCAATGCGAGCACGAGGGCCGCGACGGTCTTGCCCCAGTTCCACTTCGCGGTCGGCTGGATCACTTTGTCCGCGCCCAGGAGAAGCATCCATAACAAAGCCAGCACGAACATGGGCGCGGTGGAAAATTTGGCCAGAAGCATCAGGCCGAGCAGCAATCCGAGGCCGCATGTGCTTCTCCAGCCTGGCTGCCGCCGCCAGCGTACCAGGGCCCAGGCCGTGGCGAAAATAAACAGCGTGGCAGCACCATCGGTGGCCGCAATTGAAAAATGCGCGATAAGCGCAGGCGAGAAGGCAAACAGGGCGAGCGCGAAGTTTGCCGCTGTCCTGGAGAACAACCGATCAGCGGCCCACCATACCAGCCAGGCCAACGCCAGTCCCAGCAGGACATTCATGGCCCGGGCCCGCCATGCCAGCGAGATTGGATCGGGAGCAATGCGATTGACGCGAAATGAATCTGGCAACTGCTGTATATCGACTTGCCACTTCGCTCCGATGAGCGGAAGGGTGCACCACAAGCGGGCCAGCGGAGGATGGTCGTTGTACTGCTCGAAGCGTCCGTAACGCCAGGCGTTCAACCCTTCCGCGATGTGGACCGGTTCGTCGTAGGTCAGCGATTGAGTGCGGATGAACCAGGCGCATTGCGCCACATAGAGCAATGCCAGCAGAGCCGGAAGAAGCCACCGCAGCCTCGCTGCCGGAAGAGTTTTCGGCACGGGTGCAGGGGGCATGGATTGAGCCATTTGCGGACGAGTCATTCTGGGCCCGCCGCGGTCGCGGGAGTTCACTTTACTTCAGCAAGCAGGAAAGTTCCACCCGTCGCGCACGTGGGTAGTGGCTCAGTTTGAAATTTCTCCTTATCCCGCTGGCGTCATCCTGAACGGCCTTCAGGCCGTGAAGGATCTGGCGTGCAGCAGATACACCCTTTTGCCCCGGCGTTGCTGCCGATACACGCCAGATCCCCAGGTGTGTCTTTCAGGAGATGCTTCACACTGGCCTCCGGCTGCTAGACTGGGAAGCTTGTATGGACAAATCGTCCGCCACTCGGCCGTGGAACGCCGGCTCGCTGCTGATCGTGGGTTTGGGTTCTGGAATTCTCGCGGGCCTGGTTGAAGGAGCCGGGCTGCTGTTCTTCCAGCGGCTCAATTGGGCGCGCTGGGGTCCGATGATCCACGTGTCCGGGGAGATTGTTTGGATCTCTCCCATCGTTTGCGTCACGCTTTTTCTGTCTCTGGCGCTGATCTGCTGCGTCGTTGCTCGCCTCGCACCCCGCCTTCCCGCAGTTCGAGTGCTGGTCTTTCTGCTGACATTTTTCAGCGTCTATGACTGGCTCACTTTGACTGGCCGCCTCTACCACCGTGCCTGTTTTTTGCTGGCTTTGGGCGTCGCTGTGGCCTTCGCCCGCTGGTGCGGCAAGCGGGAAAATACTTTCCTGCAATTCTGGAAGAGGACCACACCGTGGATAGTTGCCGTGTGGATCGTTGCGTTCGGCGGCATTCAAGGCGGCAAGTGGCTGCAGGAGCGGAATGCGGTGGCGCATCTTCCAGCGGCCGCGGCGGGTGCACCCAACGTGCTTGTGATTGTGGAGGACACGCTGCGGGCCGATCATCTCTCCGCCTACGGCTACACCCGGCCGACCAGCCCGAATTTCGACCGCATGGCGCGGCAAGGAGTGCTGTTCGAGAACGCGGTTTCCACCACTGCATGGAGCCTGCCCTCGCATGTTTCGCTGCTCGACCGGCCGTTACCAGTTCGAGCACGGCATCGGGAATGTGCAGCCGGCGCCGTGGTTGGGATGGGGCCGCACAGGGCCTTGGCGGATTCCCAACGCTCGGAGAAGTGCTCGAGCAACGGGGTTATCGAACGGGTGCCTTCTCCGCCAATCGGACCTACTTCACCACCAGTCTCGGCTTTGGCCGGGGCTTCCAGCATTTCGAAGATTATTTTCACTCGCCCGCCGACATGTTCATTCGCACGCTCTACGGACGGGAGTTTGCGCGCATTCTATCTCAACCGCACCGACAAGAGCAAGGTCAAGCGGGCGCTGCGCTTTCTCGGCATGTACTCCATGCTCGACAAGGATTCCGAAGGCTCGGGAAATTACGGGGGCGCGCAGGGAGTACGGAAGCGCGCCGACGTGGTGAACCAGGAAGTTCTGCGCTGGATCGATCACGGCCAAAACGACGGCGGAGAAACGCATCCCTTCTTTGCCTTCCTCAACTATTTCGATGTGCATTATCCCTACGGCGGGCCGCCCACCTATCCCAAACCGGAGTGGGACCGCGGCGGCCGCATCGACGAATACGATGCCAGCGTAAAATATGCCGACGATGCACTGGGGCGCCTGCTGCAGGCGCTCGACCAGCGCGGGCTTACCAAAAATACGCTGGTGATCGTTACATCAGATCACGGCGAGTCTCTGGGACAGCATGGGCTGACCTATCACGGCCAGGCGCTCTATCGCGAGTTGATCCACGTGCCGCTGGTGATGTGGTATCCAGGACAGGTTCCGGCCGCTAAGGTGCAAACACCGGTGACCAATGCGGCGATTCCTGCGACCATCTTGGATATCCTCGGCGCCCGCGCGCAGCCGAATGTTTTTCCCTGTTCTTCTCTCAGTGCGCTGTGGCAAAGCGGTGGCGGGACGGACTGGCCCGATCCATTATCCGAACTGGCGCGCAATGACATTGCGGATAAAGAGGACAAGGCTGCGGCAACGATCATACCTACCGCGACCACAGGAGCCATGAAGTCGCTGGTGACGCCGCAGTGGCAATTGATCACCCATGAAAGCATGGGCGATCAGCTTTACGATTGGGCGCTTGATCCCGGAGAGTCCAACAATCTGATTCACTCGGCGGAAGGACAGACAACGGCTGGCGGTTTGAAGTCGCGTCTGGAGAATGTGGTGAGACCGGTGAAATAGCTTGACCCTCGGCTATTTGAGCTGGGCAAAAAATGTGGTCGAGCGTCGCTCGACTGGACAGCCGAGGGCGGCTGTCCCCACGCCGTCCCGGATTGAAATTGAATAAGAGGTAGGTAGCCGTACCTACCTCTTTCGTGGGGTGAACCCCTCAAAACTGCGACGGGGTGGGTCGCGTATGAGGTCACAGGAGTTGCTTTCAAACTAGTCCCACTGCTGACTGGGCGCAATACTGCGAAAATACTATCGCCGGACTGGTGAATAGCTCGACCCCAAATCGACCGCAGGAGTTTTCTCACACGCGCCTGCATCCCTAAATCGAGCGCAAAGCGTCGATCGGTTCGGCGGAAGCGGCACGGGTTGCGGGAAGGGCCGAGGCCAGAAGCGCCAGCAGCATCATGATCACGATCCCCGCCAGGTAAATGATTGGGTCGGTTGCGCTGACCTCGAATAGGAAGGAACTGACGAGGCGTGACGCGGCCAGCGAACCCAGCACGCCGAGGACGCATCCGAGCAAGGCCATTTTCGCGCCCGAAAAGAGGACCAGTCGCGCGATGCCGGCGCGATGCGCTCCCAATGCCATGCGGATGGCAATCTCCTGGGTGCGCAGCGAAACAGAAAATGCTACTACCGCGTAGATCCCGGTGATCGCAAGCAGCAGAGCGCCCAGAGCGAAAGCGGTAATAAGGTCGGTGTTGAATCGGCGCGGCGCTTCCGCGCTGGAGACTACGTCATTCATGGGCTGCACTTGCTGCAGGGCGAGCAGTGGATCAATCTCGGCGATGGTCGAGCGCAGGGTTCGGATCATCTGCTCGGGTGGGAGGGACGAGCGCAGAGTGATGCACCCACCAACCGCGTCGATAAGTGTCCCCGAGGTCTGCGGGCCGAAGAGAATTGCAGGCTGCTGCGCCGGGACATACCACTGAGCCATGCCGGGCTCATCGCGGGCGCCGAACCTGGCATCGGCAACCACGCCAACCACCGTTGCCCACGGCAGTCCCTTCTTCGGATTGCCGACATGCATGCGCTTCATGATTGCCCGCTGTCCCGGCCAGGACTGCCTGGCCATGGACTGGCTCACGATCGCTACCAACGGAGCGTTGGAGCGGTCTTCCGTAGTGAAGTAACGGCCCTCGAGCAGCGCAATGCCCATGGCCTGGAAGTAGTCTCCGTAGATGGTAGAGAGCATGGAAAACTGCAGCTTCCAGCTATCGGCCGGCATGCCTTCGACGGTATAGGTGGCCTCGCGCACCGCGCCGGACGCAGGCAGCTGGTCGGTGATACCGACCGCAACCATTCCGGGCTTGCTGCCCAGCCGATCAATGACGGAATGGTTGAAGAGATCAACGGAAGCATCTGTGGAGTATTGGTTTAGCGGCAGAAGATATTCGGCGATCAGGACGTGATCGGGATGAAAGCCGGGATCTACCGCTCGCATTTTCTGGAAGCTGCGCAGGAATGCGCCCGAGATGGTAAGCAGCACCAGGGCGATGGCGATCTCCGAAACCACCAGCGTGGAGCGCAGCCAGCTGTGACTCGAAGCTCCGGTACCGGTTCCGGCACCTTCTTTCAAGCCCTCGATGAGGTTTGAGCGCAGGGACGCGAAAGCAGGCGCAAGGCTGCATAGAATGCCGGTTCCCAGGGCGAGCACAAGAGCAAAGGCGACCACCATTCCGTCCATTGCAATGGAGTTGACGCGCGGCATCGAGTCCGGCAGAAGATGCAAAGCGGTGCGAATGAGAACGGCGGCGAATGCGAGCCCGAGCAGGCCTCCGGGGATACTGAGCAGCAGACCTTCAAAAACAGATTCACGAATGATGGCACCGGAGCGAGCGCCCAGGGCAAGGCGGAGCGCGTATTCGCGGCGACGGCGAATGGCCCGAACCAGAAGCAGGCCGGCGACATTAACGCAGGCAATCAGCAGGACGATGGAGACAGTCAAGAACAGAGTGCGGAGCAACGACCGGACCTCTGCGACCGCATACTCAGTCAGCGGGGTGACATCACCGCGGATGTGGATCGCGGACATGCCGGCAGGGATATTGCTCATGATCTGTCTGGCGACACGGTCGGCGTCCTGCGCGGCCTGCGACACGGTGATGCCAGCCTTGAGGCGGGCGACCATCTGGTATCCCCAAAAGCCGGCACGCTGCTCGGAGAGTTCGTCCGGGGTAAGGCTCATCGGCACCCAAAGCTGCGCCTGATCGAGAGTTCCGTCTTCTATCGGAAATTCAAAGGAGCGCGGCATCACGCCGATAATCGAATAGGGCCTGCGGTCGAGAACGATGGAACGCTCAAGCACGTGGGGATCGCGGTTGTAGCGGGTCAGCCACAGGGCATAACTGATAACGGCAAGCGGCTGATGGGCATTCTCTTCCTGCGGCGAAAAGATACGGCCAAGAATCGGACGTACACCCAGGGTCGGAAAGACGCCTGCCGTGAAGCGGGCACCGTTGATTTCTTCCGGAGTTCCGCCACCGGAGAGTTCATAGCGTGCGCTGGTATAGCCGCCGAGCGATGAAAAGGCGCTGGTGGCATTCGAGTATGTGCCGATCTCGCGGGCAGTGACGGGGGTGCTCGGGTTGTCCCCCAGGTGATCTCCCAGGAGAACCAGGCGATCAGGATCGCTGAACGGGAGTGGCCGCAACAGGATGCCTTCAACCAGCGAGAAAATAGCGGTGGTGGCGCCGATGCCCAGGGCCAGGGTGAGCACTACGGGTAAGACTGAAGCCGGGCGCCTTGCGGAGTTGGCGAAATGCGAAACGGAGATCCTGTGCCAGCGCATCCATGGGTCCTCCTTTAAAACGGGGAGAATTTAATACTAGATCGAGACCGGTACCCGCCGCCCTTGTAAAGTGCAGCAATCAAAGCAGGATACTCTTCACACTGAGTCGCAGGTCATGGGCCCGAATTATCTGTAATTTGCCCTCGCGTTCGTGAGACAATTTCGAGTGGAGGCTCCCCCAATGTACCTGCGCCTGGCCTTTTGGACCTTGTCCATTGCCTACACCTCCGCCCTGTTCTCGCGCGGCACCAGCGGCGCCTCGCCCGGCATCATGCTTTCCGCGGCTGGGCTCGGGGCGCTACTCGGATTCAGCCTGGGCGGCATGTTCGTCAGCCGGCGTACGCGCAAGCGCAGCTGAGTAGAGTCTCTGGTTCCCAGCCCCCGACCTCACGGATAGTACCGAACAACGCCGGTTTTGTCCTCTCACCGTCTCACTCAACTGTTCGTCCGGAAATCGTTGGCGGCCGGGTCGAATATGATCCCTTGCCGATCGTGGCAAAATACTAGGTCGATGAAGATATTGTTGGTAGAAGACGCGCCGGGAGTGCAGAGTGTGATCGTGGCCATACTTGAAAAGGCCGGCCATCTGGTCACCACCGAGACGAACGGGAATCGGGCGTTCCGGCGCTACTGCAAAGAAGGTCCGTTTGATCTGGTGCTGACTGACATCGAACACAAAGGCATGAACGGAGTGGAACTGATGCACGCAATCGGCAAGAAAAATCCGAAACAGAACGTCAAAATCATCACCGGCTGGCCCATCCTGCAAAAACCATTCACACGGAAACAGTTGCTGGACTTCATTGAGATCCCGTAACTGCACACTCCGCTCGCCGCTGACGCGAATTCAGTAACCTTCCAGTGGTTTGATGCCCTTGGATTCCACGCACTCGTAGGCGCGGCCCGCCGCGAGGTTCTTGTGCTCCTCCGTCCCGCCGTTGGGCCAATCGATCACTAGGCGATCAATCTTTTCTCGTTTCCCCAAACCAAAAGTGACGGGAAGTTCGGATTGCGACAAGTAGCTTGATCCGCCCTTGACCAATCGTGACTGGCTGATCCCGCCGTGAAAGATTCGCACCCGGGCCCCAATTGCGTCGCGGTTCGATTTGGTGCCGACCAGGCGAATGCGAATGCTCTTGTTTCCGCCGACTCTGGTCGTTGCGAAACAGATAAGCCGGGCCGTTGTTGGTGGTCATCAGCAGATCGAGATCGCCGTCGCGATCAAAATCTCCGTAAGCCAGTCCGCGCCCGACTTTAGGTTGAGTGAAACCGCCGCCGATTTCGCCGGCCACGTCGCGAAACTTTCCCTGACCATCGTTGAGAAATAACTGTGGCGGCTGGGCGTAGCCGACTCCGCGCACGTTGCGCACCGTGTCATCGATATGGCCGTTGACCACCGCGAGGTCGAGCCAGCCATCCAGATCGGCATCCAGAAAAACGCAGCCGAATCCCAACCTGTCTTTCGACGCGAGCCCCACACCGCTCTGGGTGGCGACGTCCACGTAATTTCCATCGCCGGACGCGCGGTAGAGTCCGATCATCTCGTTGTCGAAGTTGGTGATGGCCACGCCGGGCCTGCCTGAATTGTTGAAGTCGGCTACATCCACGCCCATGCCGGCGCGGGCCTTGCCTTCGGCGCTGAAAGCGATTCCGGCGTCCACCGCCACATCCTTGAAAGTGCCGTTGCGCTGGTTGCGGTAGAGCTTGTTGGGCTGCGTGTCATTGGCCACCAGCAGGTCGGGCCAGCCATCTTCGTCGTAGTCGAGGAGCGCCACGCCCAGTGACTTCGAACTGCTGTCGAAAACTCCGCTGGTGGGCGTGACGTCTTCAAATTTTCCGTTCCCCAGATTGTGAAAGAGCCAGCAGGTTTCGCCGCGGTAGGCTTCGGGAGTGCAATAGGATTTATTTTTTCCGTCGAGGCTGCAGAAGACGTCGTGCTCGGGAGACCACTTCACGTAGTTGCAGACAAACAAATCCAGCCGGCCGTCGCGATCGAAATCAAACCAGAGCGCGGAGGTGCTGAAAGCATGCCGGCCGCCGAGTCCGCTGGCCCTGGTTACGTCGCGGAAGGTGCCCTTGCCGGTGTTCTTGAACAGAACATTCTGTCCGACGCAGGTGACCAGGATGTCGGGATAGCCGTCGTTGTCATAGTCGCCGACCGCCACGCCCATGCCGTACATCTCGAGGTCGAGGCCGGCGTGGTGCGTGACATCGGAAAAAGTACCGTCACGGTTGTTGCGATAGAGCTTCAGGGTGCTGCGCTGGTGTTTGTGGCCGGGCCAGTCCATGCCGTTGATGAGGAGAATGTCCTGCCAGCCGTCGCCGTCGTAATCCAGAAAAGCGCAGCCCGCGCCCAGCGTCTCCGGCAACAGCTTGCCGCCGTAGGCGCCGCTGTTGTGGCGGAATTGGATGCCGGCAGCCGCAGTCGCATCGACCAGACGAAAGCCGGGTGACCGGGGGCGCGGCGAGCGCGTCCAGCAGCAGGCCTGAAGTCGAAGCCAGGCCGGCCATGCCTAACAGAAAGTGGCGCCGGTTCACGGAAGATTTACCAGCCCGTTGCGGATGGCGTAAACCACCAGTTCGGCGGTCTTGTGGATGCCCAGCGCGTCCATGATGTTAGCGCGATGCACCGCCACCGTGTTGGCGCTGAGATCGAGCACCGTGGCAATCTCTTTATTGGATTTGCCTTCGACAATCATTTGCAGGATTTCAAGTTCGCGCGGGGTAAGATGCTCGCCGCGGTCGCCCTTGAGGTTTTCCGGACGACTGAGCTGCGAGTCCAGCACGGTTTCTCCCGCCACCACCCGGCGGATCGCCGCTCCCAGTTCCAGGTCCACGGCATTTTTCAGGACGTACCCGCGGGCGCCTGCGTCCAGGGCCTGACGCACCAGGGTTTCCTCGGGATGCATGCTGAGCATGAGCACCAGGGTTTGCGGCTGCTGCTCAAGAATCTTCCGGGTGGCGAGCAGACCGTTCATGTTCGGCATGGCGCAGTCCATCACCACCACATTCGGCTTGAGTTCGTGCGCCAGGCGGACGGCCTCAGCGCCATCGGCAGCTTCCCCCGTGACCTCGATGTCGGGCTCGTCTTCCAGAATGCGCCGGAAGCCGCGCCGCACCAGGCTGTGGTCATCTACCAGCAAGACAGAAATTTTATCCGGCATGTGATTCCAATTTTTCTCCCACTCTTTCTGCCATATTCTCCCGCGGGACGGTCAACCGAACCAGAGTGCCATTCGGTTGGGGACGGATGAATGAGATGGCGCCGCCCAGCAGTTGCGCCCGTTCCCGCATTGCCACGAGCCCGATTCCCTGCCGCACGGACTGCGCCACGAATCCGCTGCCGTGATCTTCCACTTCCAGCTCCAGAGTGCGGGGCAAATAGCGCAGACGCACCCAGGCTTCGCGGGCGCCGGAGTGCCGGGTCACGTTGTTCAGCGCTTCCTGCACGATGCGATATACATGAATAGCAGCATTTCCGTCCACGGGATAGGCCGCGCCCGATTTCTCATAGGATATGTGAATGCCCGCCTGCCGTTCCACCACGGGCAAATACCAGTCCAGAGTACTCTCGAGGCCGGTCTCGTCCAGCATGACGGGATGGAGCGCCTGGGAGAGGCTGCGCACTTTGTCCAGAGCGGACTGTGCGATCTCGGCCACCTCGCGGAGCTCGGCGCGCAACGGCGAACCCTCCGGCACCTGGTTGCCGGCACGCGACAGCATGGCGCCCACCGCGGTCAGAATCTGCCCGAACTCGTCGTGCAGTTCGCGGGAAACGTGGCGCAAGGTGGACTCCTGGGTTGAAATCAGTTTCTGCGCCAGCTCGCTGCGCTGGGCGGAGAGCGCGGCCAGTTGCGCAAACAACTGACGGTTGGACCGGATCGAATACAGTCCGGTCAGCAGCACGGCGACCAGAGTGAGGGTAAGAAACAGATAGACCTGGCGCTGCACCCGGTCATAGATCTCGGCGATGCGCAGGGCGGCCTGCTCCTCGCTCTCGTTATTTTGTACCAGCAGGCGCGCCACTGCGGTGCTCAGCGCCGCCTGTCGCGCCTGCAACGAAAGCTGGATCTGGCTCCGCGCCTCGCCGGGCTTGCCACTCGCCGCCAGCGCGAAGGTACGATCGACCGCGTCCCAGAACTGGGCCATGGAGTTTTTCAGATACTGGCGCTGTTCCGGCGTGCGGTCGGCAACCGCCACCTGCTCCTCTTTGGCCAGAGCGTCGTTCAGGTCCGACCGCACCCGCTGGAATTGCGCCGTCCATGCGGTCAGGGGATAAGGCTCGTTGTTGTCCAGCATGTCCCGCATGGCCAGCGCCAGCGTGTTGAGATCGTTTTGAATACGCAGCAGTTGCAGGGAGTCTTTGCGGTTGCGGTCCACCAGGTTGTTCTGCAATTCCCGCAGGCCGGAGATCTGCCGGGTGATGTATCCGGAATAGGCCACCACGGCGGCCAGGGTAATGATCAGCCCCAAGACAAGTCCCGGAGTCGGAGACCGATGAGGCGCATGTGGGCGCGGCACGCACCGAGGATACAACGCGCTGGCGTGAAGTGCCACTGTGGACACTTGGCCGCGCCCTGTCATCCTGAGCGTAGAAACAGCTTCGCTTCGCGAAGCTGTTTCGGAGTCGAAGGACCCCTACCTGAGCGGCAAGTCAGAAGACCACGCAGCAGCTCAAAATATTGACTCCGCAAAACTCGCGGCATTGCCGTTGCCCTAGGGGTCCTTCGACTCCGTGGAAAGTTCGCGAGCGAACTTTCCACTCCGCTCAGGATGACAGATGAATTTAACGTTGGATGACGCCTGGTTTTACTTTTGGGCGGGCGTGTCCAGGTCCTGTGGAAATGATTTTAGGGCGACATCGCGTGATTTTGCCGAGGTCTTTTTATTTGCGTCCGTGGTGTTTTGCATCAGCGTGCCTTTAAGGAGGTAGTAGGCTTCGTCGCCGGGATTCTTGCCCGGGCCGCGTTCGACCGTGCCCTTGAAGTCGTACCACACACCATGAACAGTCTGGGTGGTGAAGGTCAAGTTCTTGCCCTCGAGTTTGCCTTCTTTGAAGAACAGATCGAGAAACTCGCCCCGGTCGCTTTCCAGGTCGCCGTAGCAGGAGATGAAGCCGGTCACGCGGCCTTTGTCTTCGACGGTGAGTTGGACAAACTCGCCGTCCTGCAAAAAAGAGTACATGCCGGAATAGTCGTCGGCAGGTTTTTCAGTGGGGGGATTGGGCGCGGCATTCTGCCCGCTCGAAAGCATGCAAGTCAGCAGCATGGCGGCAAGGGCGCAGTAGAGTCGGGCCATGTGCGTATTAAAGCATGGAAAGCAAACGAGTAGTTGAGATAACCCATGCTCAGTGTGGCGCGGGCGCGCCCGCCCGCGTTCTTACCGACGGGCGGGACGCCCGTCCTCCATTCATGAACTGATAGCTATTTACAGCCTGAAACGCACGCTATAATTGGCGTTTAGCGTGGTGTGGTCCACTCGATGAAGCCAGCCTCGGTGCTCCAGGAACCCTCGTCGGAATCAGAGTCGAAAGCCACGCCTGCACCGGCGTTTCTGGTCGATCTGCCGCCCTGGCATACGGTATTCCTGCACAACCTCGCGGACTTGTTTCGTCGCCCGAAGGATTCGTCGCTTCACCTGTATTCCCGCCCCGGCTCGTTCTGGCCGGATGTTTTCGTCACCTCACGCCTGCCGTGGAACCGTTTTGCGCAGTCGGCAATTTGCCATGTTGCGTTCATCGTGAGCGTTGTGGGGATGGGTGCAGTTCTGGCCGCAGAGGCCCGAGGTACTGGATCGTCCGGTTTTCAATCGCGCCGACGTGATCTATTACGCTCCCTCTGAATATCTTCCGCCGCTTGATACAGGTGGGGCGCGCAGACCGCTTCCGCAAAGAGGCGAGCCGGAGCACGCACCGCAACCCATCATTTCGGTGCCGGCGGAGGCGGACAATCGCACGCAGACGATCGTCACCCCGTCCGACATCAAGTTGAATCATGATGTGCCGATGCCCAATATCGTGGCCTGGTCGCAGACTCCGGCCCAGCCCGCCGTGCCGCTCGCAGCCACAAACGCCGCTACTAAACTGAGGCTGCCCGAGATGCCGGTCGCCGCAGTCGCGCCGGCGCCGGAAGCCATGCCCGCCAACCGGGAGCGGGCCCCCAGGTTCTCGCAGACCGCGGTAGCTCCTGCTCCGGAAGTGGACGCGGAATCTTCGAGAACTCTTCGCGTCCCTCAGGCCGCCGTGGTCGAGCCTCCTCCCAGGCTCGACGCAGCGTCGGCGCGCCGATTGGGAGACATCACCATCGGGCACGCGCGGGTGGTTGCGCCGGCGCCGGAATTGCCCATGGCCGAACAGTACGCCGTTGCCGGCAGGACGCAAGCGGGGCTCGGTGGCGGCAGCGCCGGTGCCGCAGCTGTGCCTCCGCCTCCCTCAATCTCGGGAAACGCCGGATCGAGTCCCAACGGGCGGATCATCGCCCTCGGCATTCATCCCGCCGCGATGCCCCCCGGAATGGCCATGCCGGATGGAAATCGTCGCGGGACCTTTGCCGCTACTCCCGCAGGCAAGGCCGGAGCGCCCGGCACTCCTGACATTGCCGCCGGTACAAACCCCGGCAGCCGCAGTGGCAGCGGCAAGAATCGTGAAGGGATTCCTTCCGGCCTGATGGTCGGCGCAGGTCCCGACAACCAGAACCGCTCGGCGGTAGCTGGACCGGGGAATGGAGCCGGGGGCGGCACCGCAGCGGACAAGAGCCCGGAGAACTCCCGCCTGATGGCCGATGCCACGCCGCCGCGGGTTTCGTCCACTCCTCCCCATTCGCTTTCGGAAGTGTCCCCGGAAAAAGCTACCGACGTAGATCGCTGGATTTTTGGCGACAAAAAGTTTTACGCCATGACGCTGAACATGCCCAACCTGAATTCCGCGGGCGGAAGCTGGGTCATTCGCTTCGCCGAGCTTAATCCGAATGAAGCCAAGGGCGACTTGACGGCGCCTGAGGCAACGCGGAAAGTGGACCCCGCCTATCCCCTGGAAATGATGCGCCGCAACGTGCATGGCACAGTTACGCTCTACGCGGTCATCCGCAACGATGGTTCGGTCAGCGATGTGCGGGTGCTCCGCGGGGTGGACGACCAGCTCGACCAGTATGCCCGGACCGCCCTCTCCCACTGGCACTTCCGTCCCGCCACCAAGAACGGCGCCCCTGTGGACCTCGAGGCGGTAGTGATGATTCCCTTCAAGCCGGTGCGCTTTAAGACTGGTTTCTAGAAGCAGTCCCGCCAGATTGTTTTCTGAATGGCTCGCTCGCCGGAGGCTTGATCCGTGGATACGCAGGGCTACAGAACGATCACTACCTTTCCGCGAGCGTGCCCTTCTCCCAGGTATCGAACGGCTTCACGGACCTCACTTAAGCCGTAACGCCTGTCGATCACGGGTGTCACCTTTCCGGTCGCCATGAGCTCGCGCATGATGCTCAAGTCCTCTTGGAGCGGTCTCGCCAGATACGGGACGATCTTCTTGCTCATCAGCCGCGACAACACCAGGGCTGAACCCAAACGGGCCAAAATGCCGATCGCTCCCCGGCCGGTCCGCTCTCCGACCAAGACGAGTATCCCCGCAGGCGTTAAGACGCGCCTGCACGCTGACAAGGAATGATTTCCAATGCAGTCGAAAATCAGGTCGTAGTGTTCCCCGCCCTGGGTGAAATCATCCTGGGTGTAATCAATGACGTGATTTGCGCCGATGGACTGGACCATGTCAACATTTCTCGTGCTGCATATCCCGGTGACCTCTGCGCCGAACGACATGGCGATCTGGACCGCGAACGTGCCCACGCCTCCCGACGCACCGTTAATCAGGACCTTGTGCCCGGCCTGAATCTTTCCCTTGTCGCGAAGACCCTGCAATGCGGTGAATGCCGCCACCGGCGCAGAAGCGGCTTGCTCAAACGACAGGTTCTCCGGCTTCATGATCAATGCAGACTGGTGAGCACACGCGTACTCGGCGAAGGCCCCTAGCGGGATCCAGACTCGGAGAGCCGAGGCCTGCGGGTCACTGATACAAGCACCGAACACGCTGTCGCCGGGTTTGAACCGGGTGGCGTTCCTGCCCACGGCTTCGACGTGGCCGGCCACATCAACGCCCAGTCGTGCGGCCTTTGGTTGGCGCAGCCCGGTCACCAGGCGACCGGCGCCTTTCATCAGGCCTTCGTCAACAGGATTGACAGAAGCCGCACGGACTCTTATCAGGACTTCATTGTCCTTGGGGACAGGCCTTTCGACGTCCTTGATCTGGAGGACGTCCGGGGAGCCATATCGCCCATAGACAGCAGCTTTCATTTTGGGTCGCTAGCCGGAAGGTTCGTTGCGAGCTCAGAGGCCGGGCCCGCCTGATCGCGCAGCGAAGTTCCGCAGTACGGACAATAGACATCATTGACGCCAACCAGGCGCTGGCATTGCGGGCAGTTCGGGCTCAGTTTGTGGCTGCAGCGGGGGCAGAAGTTGAATCCCGTCTGCACCGCAAAGCCGCATTGTGGACAAGCGCCCCGCAGCGGTTGCCGCAGCAAGAAGTAAAGAATGATGCCCAGCGCGTTGGGAATAAAGATGGCTACAATCGTCCACAGCGTCGGACTCATGCCGCGGCGTTTGGCGTCGCGGTTTATGTAGCCGATGAGCAGCAGATAGCAGGCCCCAACAAGTCCGGCTCCCAGGCCCATCAGCGCGCGTCCCCAGGCCGGCGGCGCGCCCGAATGCCGCCCCAGCACCGCATTGAAGAAGACCTGGGCGACAACAAATACGATTCCCGCGAGCACCCATGCCCAGAGCGGAACAATCCTGATTTCCGCCGTCAATCCAGTTTGAGTTTCGTTTTTTATCGGCATAAATTTCTCCGTTTCTTCTATCTCACTACCGTGACTGGTCGCCGTTGCCGGCGAAGTGGGTGCCGCGTGCCAACAACAGCACACTTACCGCCAGCGCCGGGACAATGAAGAAAACCATGAAGCTGGTCTGCCAAACCACGGTCGAGACTCCCGCCTGTTCGCCCATCCAGGCAAAGAGCCGCCACAGGAAAGGAACGCTCAGGGTCGCGGAAAGACCTACCGCCAGGCACGCCATCCCTACCAGCCACATGCGTTCCCGCGCTTCCCGCAGCCTGCTGGCATGGAAACGCACCCGCATTTGCGTGGCTCGTACCAGGCGGGCATCGGCGGCCAGCGGCAAGGACCGCAAGGAGCGCACCACTCCGTTCGCGGTTGCCGCGTACTGGCGGCATGCTTCGCATTCATCGATATGGGCCCGCAGCCAGGCCTGCTGCGCGTCGGAAACAGCATCCCCCAGAGCGATCAACTCGCGGGCCTCGTCATGTTCATTCCGCATCATGCTTGCGCTCCCTTCAGCCGCGACATCAGCATGTTCAATCCGCGATACAGCCGCGACTTCACCGTGCCCAAGGGCGCCCCGGTCACTGTGGCAATCTCTTCCAAAGCCAGTCCTTCCTGAAAACGCAAGACAACGGCCTCGCGATACTCCGCCGGAATGCCGATCAACGCGGCGCTGACCCGCTCCGCTTGCTCGTGCTGCTGCACCACTTCCCAGGCCATGGGCCGGGGATCGGGCGGTTCGAAGGGCGCGTGCTCGTCGTTTTCCATCAGCCCGTCCAGGCTGATCGGACTTTTCTTCCGCAAATAGTCGATGGTCAGATTTCTCGCCACCGCATAGAGCCAGGTGCCGAATTCGTGGCGGCCGTCATACTGGTGGCCGCGTTCCAACACGCGGATCCAGGTTTCCTGGAAGAGGTCTTCGGCCAGTTCACGATTTCCCGAGAGGTAGATCAGATAACGAAGAAGGCGGTGCTGGTATTGCTCGATGAGGTGGTCCAGCAAGTCGGGATCTCGCCGGCGAAGACCGCGGGCAATGGCGCTGGTCTCGGATTCCATCGTATTCATCAAGCGATACGCTAAGGCGTTCATGCTACCGGGATATACGGGCGAGGCCAGAAAAAAGATGCAGGATGGAGGAATTTCTCTGACAGGGGGGTAAGTGATTCGTATTCAGCCAGGTACTCGATTGCCACTACTTCAGTCCGAAGTAGCACAAGAGTCCCGGCGCCCCCCCTGGAAGGCACAAATAATGGCATCATATGATGCTATAATAAGTGCCTGGAGTTTATATGCGAACAACGGTAGCGCTGGATGACGATTTGGTACGCATCGCCCAGGAGTTCACTGGGGTAGCAGAGAAAACGGCGCTGCTTCGGGAAGCTCTCAAAGCCCTCATCGAACGGGAAAGCGCTCGCAGGCTGGCGTCCCTCGGAAACACCATGCCGGGACTGAAAGCCATTCCACGCCGCCGGGTGCGGACGCATTGATTCTCGCAGATACTTCCATATGGATCGATCACTTTCGCTCCCGAAACAACATGATGCGCAGGCATCTTGACCAGGGGCGAGTTGTGATCCATCCCTTGGTCATTGCAGAACTTGCACTTGGATCGCTGCAGGACCGAACCAACACGCTCGCCCTGCTGGACCTTTTGCCCCAGGTGCGAGTGGCGCAACTGAGCGAAGTTCGCCTGACCATCGAGGCTCGCCGTTTGTATGGCCTGGGCATTGGCCTGATCGACGCACACCTGATTGCGTCCGTCCTGATCAATCCCCCCACTCTTCTCTGGACCAGAGATCAGCGACTCCGCAAGGCCGCCGAAGGTCTCGGCATTCACGCGGAGTTGGCTTAAGAAACTGGGCCTAACCTGATTTCTGTCTCAGAGCTCCCCAGCAGGGGGCTTGCCCGAAAGGGTGAGCCGACAGGCAGTCATCCTGCGTGCAGTTCCCGGAGCACATTCAGGCGACGAACCTTGATCTTGCTTTCGTCTTTTCTGGCTTGCGCCAGGTCGTAGGAAAGCTGCATCCGCAGCCATGTTTCCGGCGTGCTGCCAAATGCCTTCGAAAGGCGTATTGCCATCTGGGGGCTGATTCCAGAC
Source organism: Terriglobia bacterium (assembly GCA_963752375.1). GTDB lineage: Bacteria > Acidobacteriota > Terriglobia > Terriglobales > Acidobacteriaceae > JAIQFF01. Next base: position 67,352 of record CAVVYF010000022.1, on the reverse strand, counting down.
TTGCCGTGGATGACGTTGTTGAGCGTTTGCCGGCTGACGCCTAGGGCTTCCGCTCCTTCCGTGACGGAGAGGCCCAGGGGTTCAAGACACGCAGTTCGAATACTGCGTCCGGGGTGCGGCGGGTTCTTCATCGGCATTTTTTGCTCCTTGCCACTGGGTGCCTAGTGATAATCGGTCAGTTCAACGTCAAACGCATCGGCGCCTTCAAAGCGGAAGATAATCCGCCAGTTCGCCCGCACCGTGATCGACCAGAAGCCTTTCAGTCGGCCCTTCAAGGGATGCAGACTTCAACTGTGTCACGTAAGTCGGGACGTATCCCGATGCGGTCTGCTCGCTCATAGAGCCGTTTGAGGCCGCGATGCTTGAAGCTTCTGATCATCCGGGCACGCAATCAAGTGTAAAGCGTACATTGTCACTTGTCAACCGGAGAGGGGGGCGGCTGGCCGGATCCAGCTTCTTGGGGATTCACAGGCATCGCGGCTTGAAACTCGAAATCCAGAAACCGCCCTTCACTGCTAGCCCTGCAACAGTCTGACGAGTTATCCTTACCTCACCGAAGAGTCCCGCAGGCAGCCTGGCTCGGTGGCTGGATTGCGGATTTTGGCAGGCCCTGTTGTCCCGGCGTTACCCACAGCTCCCTGGACTCATTCCGTGGCGGCTTTCCGGGTCGCCTGCGTGACTGAATCAGGCTGTGTGAAACATCACCCGGAGCAATCCTTCCTGCAACTCTTCGCTAAAGGAGACTCATGAATACCTCCCTGATGCCTGATCCAACTTTTTATCCCTCGCCCGGTCTGGCCATGCAGGCTGCGCCAGAACGCATCGCCTACGTCACCATGCTGAACGTCGGCAAGAGTGGGAAGCGGGACGCCATAGGCGTGATTAACGTTGACCCGCGATCCTCATCGTATGGCCAGTTTGTCGGCCAGGTGGATTTCCCCAACGACGATAATGAGTTGCATCACTTCGGCTGGAATGCGTGCAGCGCGTGCCTTTGCCCGCAGGCCCCGCACCCGCACATGGAGCGTCGTTACCTGGTGGTGCCGGGCATCGCGTCGTCGCGGATTCACATTCTCGATACGAAAGCCGACCCCAATCAACCCAAGATCGTGAAGATCATCGAGCCTGAAGAATTTATCAAGAAGACAGGCTACACTTCGCCACATACCATTCATTGCGGCCCCGACGGCATTTACGGCAGCGCGCTCGGTTCGGCGAGCGGCGACGGCCCCGGCGGCATCTTCCTCATGGATGCCAACACCTTTGAGCTGAAGGGACCCTGGGAAAAAGATCGAGGCCCGCAGAGCCTGGCGTACGACTTCTGGTGGCACCTCGGCCACGACACTATGATCACCTCCGAATGGGGCACGCCGAACATGGTGAAGGACGGTGTCAACCCGGAGTTGCTGCTGGCCGGAAAGTACGGCCACAAACTGCACATCTGGGATTTAGACAAACGCCGCCACCTGCAGGAAATTGACCTGGGCGCGGAGCAACAGATGGTGCTCGAACTTCGGCCCTCGCACGATCCCAAGAAGACTTTTGGATTCGTCGGCGTGGTCGTCTCCCTGAAAGACCTTTCGGCCTCCATCTGGATGTGGTATCGCGAGGACGGGGGTAAGTGGGCAGTCCGCAAGGTGATTGAAATTCCCGCCGAACCGGCCGATCCGGAAAAACTGCCGCCGCTGCTCAAGGGCTTCAAGGCGGTGCCGCCGTTGGTCACCGACATCAACCTCTCACTTGATGACCGCTTTCTCTATGTTTCGTGCTGGGGAACGGGTGAGTTCATTCAGTACGACGTTTCCGATCCCGCGAACCCGAAGAAGACCAGCTCGATCCACCTCGGCGGAATCGTGCGCCGGGCGGCTCACCCGAAGAAGCCCGCGCAGCCGCTAAATGGCGGACCACAGATGGTTGAGATCAGCCGCGACGGCAAGCGGGTTTACTTTACCAACTCGCTCTACTCTCCGTGGGACGAGCAGTTTTATCCCGACGGGGTGAAGAGTTGGATGGTGAAAATCGATGCCAACCCCAAGGGCGGAATGAAACTCGACGAAAAATTCTTTGTCGAGTTCGATGGTGTGCGCGCGCATCAGCTCCGGCTGGAAGGAGGCGACGCTTCGTCGGACTCCTATTGCTTCTCGGACGCGAAATGACGCATGCCGGCCTGACTTCGACGGCGCTGTGGCTGATGCTGCTCCTCGGCGCCTACCACGGACTCAACCCCGGAATGGGCTGGCTCTTCGCGGTGGCGCTGGGGATGCAGGAGCAAAAGGGGAGCGCAGTAGCCAAGGCGCTCCTCCCCATTGCGCTCGGACATGCGCTGGCTATCGGCATCGTGGTGCTGGCCGCGGTGTTTCTCGGCATGACGCTGCCGCTGGCAGCCATCCGCTACTCAGTCGCCGCGATTCTGGTCGGCCTGGGAATCTTTTGCCTGGTGCGGCATTGGCACCCGCGCTGGGTCCGTATGCAGGTAGGCTTCCGCGATTTGACCGTGTGGTCGTTTCTGATGGCTTCGGCGCACGGCGCCGGTTTAATGGTGGTGCCGGTGCTGCTCGGCAGCAGCACAGTCGAAGCGCAGGGCGGAATGGCTGGACACAATCACATGTCTTCATCCGCCAGCCCAGTGGCCGGACTGCTCGCCACCGGCGTCCATACGATGGCCTATCTGGCAGTCACCGGGCTGATCGCCTGGGTGGTCTATCGAAAGTTCGGCCTGGCACTTCTCCGCAAGACGTGGTTCAACTTCGACTTGCTCTGGGCGGTTGCGCTGGTGGCTGCGGGACTTGTGACCCTTCTGATTTAACCGGGTGCCCCAGGTCTCGCCGGTTTTGCGAGACCCGGGAAAACCGCGGTAACAATCAGAAACTAGAAACTACTCTTCGCCGTCTTCCCTTCCAGCATAGCGTAGATGGCGGGATTGGTGCAGACTTCGTAGTAGGGACGCTCGGTCCAGTGTTGCAAAGAAAATTTTTGCGGATCGATTTGCGCGATCCGGCCGGTGCGAACCAGTATTTTCTTGAAAATCTCTGTGCCCACCGGCACCAGGCCGCGGTGTAACTGGAAGACTTCGCTGCCCCACAGTCTGGGCAGCTCCAGTTGGCAGGGTTCGAGAGAAATTTCCTGCTGCAGCCTATGGAAAGCGGCTTCGCTCAGGCGGATTCCGTTCAGGTTGTACTTCAGAATGAAGTCTTCCGGACTTTCTCCGGCGTCGGCATCCTTGACGGTCTGAAAAGCATAAACGTTGAACGGACCCTCCACGCCGGCGATGGCCTTGCGCACGCGCTTGCTGCAGGAGGACAGGCGGTCGCTCTCGTTCAGTGCATCGGAAATCATGATCTGCTTTTCGCCGTCCAGCAGGTACATCGGGGCAGAGTCCTGGAACGAAATGCCGGTGCCGAGTTCCAGGGCCGGCAGCCCCGCCCGCTCCAGCAGGTGGTTGTAGCCGCGCACGATGTCGATGATCTCGCGCGCCAGAACGCAGGCCCGGCTCACTGCGAGGGGAGCCTCGCCTTCATGCTCGAGCAGCGCGACGATGATAGCGTCGCCTTCGACAAACACTTTGCGGGCGCCATACTTGGCCAGCAGCTTGTTGACCGGATCGTAAAAATTCAGGCTGAAGTAGGAAGCCGGGTTCATGCCCTGTTCCAGCAGCGAGCGGGTCAGGCGGGAGGAGTCCCGGATGTCGGCCTTCAGAATTACGTGGCGCAATACTTTGTCTTCCGTCGTCTTCTGCTCTTCCGGCAGCAGGAACTCGTAGAGCGTGCCGTTCATGGCCGAAAGTTCGCGCAGCTTCCAATTGCCGATCAGATTGCTGCTGTCGAGGGCGGAATTCAGCGCCTCCAGACGCCGCAAATCGCGGTGATAACGCAGAAAGTCGCGCAGGAAGCGTGCCGCCATTTTGCCCCGTTCCGCTCCGCGGCATCCGGCCACGCGGGCCTCGGCCGAGTTCAGGCCCTGGAGCGAAAGCTTGCCGTGCTCTTCGATCAGCTTCTCCACCCGGTCGCGTTCCTCGCGTGAGATCAGGGCATTTTTCAGCTGTTGCGCGTTGATGCGCGGCGAGTACTCCGCCAGCAGGGGCACGGTCTCGTAGGAAGCGATCACGTAGTCCATGAGCTTCTCGCGCTCCAGCAATTCGACCCAGGTTTCGAGTCGCGCTTTCTGGCTGCGTCCTTCGTGAGTGGCCTCGTCGGGCTGGCCCGAGCCTACGAGGGCCTGGGCATTCTCCGGAACATTCAGCCAGCCGTCAACTACGGCATCATCCTCGGCTTCCGGTCCGAGCTTCAGGGTCAGCAGGAAATCGCGGGCAATACGCCGCACGTTGGAAAAGCGATCGGGATCGCGGTCAAAGTTCCCCAGCATCACGTAGTGCTCGGCGTTCAGGTAGGTGTCACTGCCGTCTTCGGTAAAAATCAGCGGGTTCAAAAACAGTTTGTATTCCGCTTCGCTGCGATTGCCGAAGAGCGAGCGGCGCATGCGAGCCAGGGTTTCTTTCTCGATCTCGCGCAGGATGCGAAACAGCTCCTGTCCGGTCTTGCGCAGGATGATTTTTTTGGCCACCTGAAAACCCGCCACGCGCTCGCGATACTCCATGGCCTTCTGCTGGCGCACGCCTTCATAACTCTTCAGCATCATGCGGCCGCGTTCCAGCATTTGCGCGAATTGCGAGTTCAACTCCACCCGCAGGAATTTAACGATCGCCGCCCGCGCCAGCATGTCAACCGACAGATTTTCCGCCGCTTTGGCGCGATTCAGCACCGACACATGCAGGTCAGCCAAAAGGGGCTTGAGTTCCGATCCCACCGTCTTGGCAGGCGCCTTCGCCGTGGCCTGCGATCCGATGAAGTGGTTGCCGCCCGCCCTCTCCGTCTTCTCCGCCGCCAGCAGTCCTTCCATGTCGCCGTGGCGGACGATGAGCCGCGCGATCTGCAGCCGTGCCTGTTCCACAAAACGGGGGCTGAGATGTACGTCGTGCCGGAGGTTGTCCACGCCCAACTGCAAATCCTTCAGGCTAAGCTTCGGAGTGTAGCTGCCGAGTTGAGGAGGCAGTGGCTGTTCGGCGGAACGTCCCAGTCTGAAGATAGGAATGCGTGGCATCGTTGGCGATCTTTATTTGGCTAGGAGTGCAGCGCTGAACCGATCACAGCCGCGCGTGCTCGCGGGAGATCGGTTCGGATTTCGCCGCCGCCCGGGCTGAGGGCGCGCGGGCGCGGGCACCTGCCTGTAACTTTCATTCCTCGCAAATTGCTGATTTTCCTACCTATGCGGGAGCGTAGCACGCGTGCGCACCCCGGCCAACGTTACCCAAGTTACGTACTCCAATGGCCCGGTTCAGCCTTTGTTTACTAGGGGCGCGTGTCCAGGGGATGGGCTGCCTTTTCGAAAAACTCGTTCTGCAGCTTGAGGCTTTCCTGGTCCGCCTTCACGGCGCGGGTGGCTTTCACGATTCCGTCAATCCACGCCTTCATTTTGTACTGGCCCAGTTCGGTGGTAGCCAGCGAACCGTCTCCGGAATAGTGATTGGGGAAGCGGGCATACCACCAGATTCCGGTGTAAAGGTCGTCGGGCAGTTTCTGCCGGCCGAGGTCGGCGCCCGACTCGCTTCTTGCCCGGTCCTGATGCACCAGCTCGGGGTGCGCGATCAGCATGGTGGAAGTTTCGGCCTCGCCCGCATGCCAATCCGGGCCGGTGCTTTTCGCCGCCGGGCCGCCGGGGGGTGTTTCCACTCGCACCAGCACGTAAACCACGTAATCGTGGAACTTTTCCAGCTGGCTCTGGGCAAAGAAAGGCAGCAAGTGCTCGTTGCCGCCGTGGCCGTTCACGATGATGATTTTCTTGCATCCGTTGCGCGCCATCTCATCGGTGGTTTCCTGCAGCAGTTGCAGCTGCAGTTCCCGGCTGTAAGCGATGGTGCCGGGTTCATGGCGGGCTTCAAAGATCTGGCCAAAATAATACTCGGGAAAGACCACGGCGTATTCCTCGGCGGCGGCGTGCAGTGCCGCGTACCGCACATCGAGGAGATCGGTCCCCAGGGGCAGATGCGGGCCATGCTTTTCGAGAATGCCGAAGGGCAGCAGGCAGGTGCCCTGCGCCTGCTGAATGGCAGAGCGAAAATCGGCGGCGGTGAGTTCTTCCCAGTGCACCGACAATTTGGCCTGCGACCAGCTCAAATGGACGCTGAAGGCCAGCAATCCCGCCATGAATGCAACGTTGCGCAGCATGGTTTTGCGAACTAAAGCTTTATGCATGAGTATTCTCCCGAGGAGGCGCATTTTAGCATTGCCTTGGCGGTCACAGTTACTTCCGTCACCGTGCGCAGTCACAGTGCTCACGGTATGATTCCTGAGACCGTGACCTCAATGAAGAAACTAAAATTTCTGGTTTCGCTGACCACCAACGACAACGATTATCAGATCGAGCAGGCAGCGTCCGCCGAAGAAGCGGCGCGGCGCCTGGGCGTTGAAATACAGATTATCTACGCGGAAAACGATTCCATCACTCAGAGCCAGCAGATTCTGACTGTCATTCAGTCACGATCCGATTCTCACCCTGACGGAATTGTCTTCGAACCGGTGGGCGGGACCGCGCTGCCCCAGGTGGCCCGGGCGGCGGTGGCTGCCGGCATCAGCTGGGTCGTGCTGAACCGGAATGTCGATTACATCGCGGAGATCCGCAAGACGCATCGCATCCCGATTTTCGGAGTCAGCTCGGACCACGAAGAAATCGGACGCATTCAGGGACACCAGTTCGCCGCCCTGTTGCCCAAAGGCGGCACCGTGCTGCACATTCAGGGCCCATCCGAGAGCCTGGCCGCCAAACAACGAACTACCGGCATGTACGAAACCAAGCCCGCCGATGTCCAGGTAAAAGTATTGCGGGCGCAGTGGACCGAGGCCAGTTCTTACCGGGCGGTGAGTTCGTGGCTGCGCCTGTCCACCTCGCACCAGAACCGCATCGACCTGATTGCCGGTCAGGATGACGGCATGGCCCTGGGCGCGCGAAAAGCTTTCCAGGAACTTCCCGACAACGCCGCCCGGCAACGCTGGCTAAGCTTGCCATTCATCGGCTGCGACGGGCTGCCAAAAACCGGACAAGCCTGGGTAAAGCGCGGACTGCTGACCGCGACCATCTTTGCCGGGCCCAACACCGGTCAGGCACTGGAGATGCTGGTAAAAACTCTGCAGACCGGGACTATGCCTCCCGAGAACACTCTGACCACACCGCTTTCCATTCCAACCCTCGATGCCCTGACGGCGTCGCAGGCCGAGAGGGCGCGCCTGCTGTCGGTTTAGGCTCGCTGATTGTTCAGCTTCTAGCTCCTGGCTTCTAGCTCCTGGCTCTTGGCTTCTAGCCCCTCGAACGTGATTTCTTCACCGCGGCTTTGCTCTTCTCTTGATAAAGTAGCTGTGGTTTCGTCCCCGGATTCATTTCTCATTTCATTCAAGGAGAAGCAATGCCCACACTGGTCGCGCAGCCCACGCGCATCCGCGCCGCCGGCACCAAGCCAAAACTGATCGACGAATTCATCGGCCGGGTCAATACCAAAACCTCAGGTGTCAGCGTCGCTCACATGCGCAGCCCGCAAGGCTGGGAAGAGCCGGGACAAACTCCGGAGTTCGACGAATTCACCATCGTCCTCAAGGGCACTCTCCGCGTGAAGCACAAAAACGGCGAACTGGATGTGGTGGCCGGTCAGGCCGTCATCGCGCATAGCGGCGAGTGGATCCAGTATTCCACCCCCGCCGAAGGCGGCGCAGAATACATCGCCGTATGCCTGCCGGCTTTCGCGATGGAAACGGTGCACCGCGACGCGTAAAGTGCGGCATAGCACAAGTGTCATCCTGAGCGGAGCCAAGTCATTCGCTCGCGAATGACTCGGCGGAGTCGAAGGACCCCTAGATTCACAGAACTGAAGTTTCGGACGGCTTCAACTCGGTGAGCCTGGAACGTACGGCATCCGCTTCGATCAACTCTCCGCGCTGGGCGGCGGCGTAGCCTTCATCAATCTTCGAGGCAATCTCTACGCGATGCTCGGCTAACCAGACCTCCTGTTCGTGGAGCATGGAAACTGCGCGCTCCACAAATTCGTCCACCGTCTGGTAGGAGCCCCGCTGGACATCCTGTTGATCAATTCTTCCAGTTCAGGCCTGAGACGGATTTCCGTGAGCCTATTCTACCCCCACCGACGGGCAACCACCGCGAAAAGCCCAGAAGCAGTCCCAGCTTCAGCCCGGCCTCCAGATTTCAAATACGCGCCTATGGTCTGATAACATTTGTCTGATCCAGGCTTCGTGGAGGATCCCCATGTCCAATTTCACCAGACGTGAATTCCTGAAGACCGGGCTGGCGGCGGGAACGCTGGCGGTGGCCGGAAGTCTCCCGCTGATGGCACAGCGCCAGACCGCAACCGACTTTGTAACCCTGGGAAGATCCGGGGTGAAAGTAACGCGGCTGGCTTTTGGCACGGGAAGCTTCAGCGGCCAGGTGCAGCGCGATCTCGGACAGGAATCGTTCACCCGCCTGGTGCGTTACGCCTACGACCGGGGCATTCGCTTCTTCGAGACTGCCGAATCCTACGGTGAGATGCACAAGATGCTGGGCGTCGCGCTGAAGGGCATTCCGCGGGAGAGTTATCAACTGATGTCGAAGGTCACCACTCATGACGGGGTGAGTCCGCAGCAGAAGTTCGACGAGTTGCGCACCCTGGCGAACACCGAGTATTTCGACATCATGTTGCTGCACTGGCAACACACCGCGACCTGGCCGGCCGATACTCGCCGCTGGCAGGATGCGATTCTGGAAGCCCAGGCGAAGAAGGTTATTGTGAGTCACGGCGCGTCGGTCCACGGCCTGCCCGCGCTGCGACGGGTTCCGGGGAACGAGTGGCTCGACGTCGCCATGATCCGGATGAATCACAAGGGCAAGAGCATGGACGCCGAAGACTATGCCACCCACGGGTTGGGGAACGTCCCCGAAGTTGTCACACACGTAAAGGAAGTTCGCAAAGAAGGCATGGGCGTAATCTCCATGAAGCTGATCGGCGAAGGCACATTCAACCGCGAGGACCGGCGGCAGGCGATGAAGTTTGCGTTCAAGAATGCCGGCGTCGATTGCGTGACCGTCGGCTACAAAAGCACCGCCGAAATCGACGAGGCGATTGAGAATCTGAACCTGGCGCTTGCGTAGGTGCGGGTGGCGAGATCGAGGGAAACAGCAGGTCCCTCCACTCCGCACAACGATCCTATGCGGATCGTTGTGCTCCGGTCGGGATGACAGGTGAGGGGTGGGCACGAGCGTGGGTGTTTTCCCCGCGTTGTGCTCTGTGCGGAAACATGGGCGCGGCTGGCCTGGCTGCTAGGAACTGTAGTTCGCCACAACTCGGAGCACTTTCCCGGCCGCAGACAGTTCCATGAATTCTCCGGTGCGTGCTCCTTTTTGATTTACGTAGTAGAGTACGATGCTGTTCATGCCCCAGAGCACGTCCTCAAGATGAAAATGGAGTTCCGGGTAGGCTTCCAACCCTCGCTGAAAGTAAGCTCTCAAGTTTGACTTCCCTGCCACCTTGCCGTCCGGCGTCCCTAAAAGACGGGCGGCGACAGGAGAGGTCAACTCGATTGCATCGTCATAATGCGTCATGATCAAGTCCAGATCATGAGCGTTCCAAGCCGCAAGCCAATGATTAGCCAGACTCCAGGCTTCGTCTTTCGTCACCGCTGTTCCTCCTCTTGACGGCTCTGTATCAGGCTGAACCAGGACAAGCCCTATCGCCTCGCGGCCGCTTTCTCGAGCAACCGCTTGACCAGGTCGAACCCGACCTGTCTGCGATTATCGCTGGCCACCGACAGGTTCAGGTAACCGCCCTCAACCAGAAAGCACGACGTCGTGAGCAAGGGTTCAGCTAGTGGTTTGCCGTCAAATGCTTTCACCATCTTCATGGTCAGACATCCGACTTTGCCAAAGTCTCTGGTCTGGGCTTTGGGAGCCTGTTTGGCTGCGCCAAGCATCATGCGCGCTCCCACGAGTCCCTGGCCGATCGAGGTCGGCACCCCGGCAGTTCCGGGGAGCGCGCTCTGCAGCTTCACCGCGAGTCTGCCAATGTTCACCGTGCAGACCGAAGAATCTCCGTCACCGCCCTGCGGGTTGCTGACCTTGCCAGCATAAGTGGCTTCGAGATCGGGGATCGGCATGAGCTTGCACGCCTTCGCGTCCGGAACATAGTGGGGGAACGATTGCGCAGTTACGGGGCACGGACCGGCGGCGACAGCAAGAGTGATGAGGAGAGCCGCGGTCCTCTGGAATCGAGTCATGGCAAGGTCTTCCCTTCCCGGCGGGTTTCTCTGATGCGCAGTATATCGGTAGCGCCGAGGCAAGCATCGCCGAAGACCCCGTGCTTGCTCCGATTCGGATTTTGAATCCTACGCAGCCTCCCTATGGGTAATAATGATCGCCCATATAGCCTGGATATAGGCGGGCTGTCCGGTCGAGACCGAGATCGGGAAAGAGTCCCCCATGTTGATCCGTTTGGGATACGACATTCAATTCGAGATTCCAGAGGCCGTGGCCATGGTCGGCATGCTGCATGTGCATCCTTCCCGCGTTGCCGATCTGCGCGAACCGGATGAAGTGAGCATCAGCCCGGAAATAAAAGTGGAGAGCTACATCGACAGCTACGGCAACCGCTGCGCGCGATGGCTGGCGCCGGCCGGAGCGCTGCGGCTGAGCAGTTCCACTCTTATTGAAGACCCGGGCACGCCCGACGCCGGCGATCCCGAGGCGCAGGAGATTCCGGTCAACGAACTACCCCCAGACCTGCTGCGCTATCTGCTCAACAGCCGCTATTGTGAAGTGGACCGGCTATCTAATATCGCGGTTGAATTGTTCGGCCACCTGAAGCCGGGATGGAGCCGGGTGCAAGCCATTTGCGGCTGGGTGAACTGGAAGGTGGCATTCGGCTACCAGCACGCGCGCTCGTCGAAAACGGCCCTGGACGTGTTCACCGAGCGCACCGGAGTGTGCCGCGATTTTCAGCACCTGGCCGTCACCTTCTGCCGCGCACTCAACATTCCAGCCCGCTATGCCACCGGATACCTGGGCGATATCGGCGTACCCAAGGGGGCCACGCCCATGGACTTCAGCGCCTGGTTCGAGGTCTATCTGCAAAACCGCTGGTGGACGTTTGACGCGCGCCATGTTCAACCCCGAATTGGGCGGGTGCTGATGGCGACGGGCAGGGATGCATCCGATGTTGCCATTACCACGTCGTTCGGGATTGCCAATCTGACCGGATTTTCCGTGGTCACGGAAGAAGTCACGAATGCGTGATTGGTTCAGGCACAGGCCTTCATGTGTGGGTCGGAGACCCGTCCCAACACAATCCCCACACAAGTTGTGGAAAGGCTGACGACTGACGCCTGACGACCGACGACTGCCTTAAGGCGCTTCGATCAACTCCAGCTTTCCTTCCCGGTTGCGGTGCAGGACCATCACTTTGCCTTTGGGATCGCGGAAGACGAACACGTCGCGGTCGCGGAAGTGTGCTTCTTTGATGGCTTCCTCCAGGGTCATGGGGCGCAGGGCGACAGCGTCCTCGGAGCGGACGAGATGCACTTCGGTTGTTTTGGCGACAGCCGGAAACTTGTGCACCACCAGCGAGATCTCGGTCTCGGTGGTTTCCATGAGCCCGACCCTGGCCGGCAGGCTTTCCTGCTGGGCTTCCTTGCCATTCCATTTCTTCAGGTCATGGCGCTTCTTGCTGCGCCATCGCGTCTTGTATTTAACCGCCTGTTTTTCCAGATGGTCCAGGGCCTCGTTGACGGCAGACTTCATGTCGCCGGCCTGGGCTTCGCCGACCAGCGGTCCATTGCGCGGGCTGATCGTGATCTCGGCTTTGTGGCGGCGCTTTTCGATGGCCAGAATCACCTTGGTATCAAATTTGTCGCCCAGGATTTTGCGGATTTTGGTCAGGCCAGTCTCGACTGACTTGCGGATGCTGGGAGTGATTTCGTAGTGTCTGCCGGTGAATTCTACGTTCATGAGCGCGCTCCTGAGTCTGGTTCGTTTTCTTGTCGCAGATCAGTTGAAGGAATGGTTTATGACCGAACTCCACTCTGCGAAGATCAGCTTTCTTGCCGCAACAACAATCCAGAGCACCGGAGGGCTGACGAAAGCGAGAACGTAGATCCTCCCCACCAATCCGACGCTTGCGGCCCGAGCGTTCCAAGAAGAGGTAGCTGCCATTGCGTGACACAATGCATGTCATTTGGATCAGCGACAAGAGCTAAGCTCATCTGACTGAAGTGCAGAACGGGAGCGCTCAGGCAGGTGGCGATGATTGCAACCTTGGTCAAGCGCTTCATAGAGGTGGCCACAAGAGCTCCAGTCAGAGTCCCCATGCAGCTGAAAGCAGGGCCCCTTCGAATCTTACTTCTTCACTCTGCGCTGGTGAGTGCTGGGGATGCGCATGTCTTCCCGGTATTTCGCCACCGTACGACGCGTGACCTGGATGCCCTGCGACTGCAAGATGCGAGTGATCTGCTCGTCAGTCAAGGGGCGGCTTGGGTCTTCTTCCTCGATCAGCTTTTTGACCCGGCGCTTGAGGATAAGCAACGAAGTGCCGCCACCCTGAGGGCCGTTCACGCTCTCGCTGAAGAAATACCGCAACTCGAATACGCCCTGGGGGGTGTGGGCGTATTTACTGGCAACCGCCCGGCTGACCGTGGAAGGATGCACGCCGATTTCTTCGGCGACTTCCTTGATCATCATCGGTTTCAGCTGGTCGATGCCTCTTTCCAGAAAATCCTGCTGCCGGGTCACGATGGCATAGCAGACCTTGGTGATGGTCTGCTTGCGCTGCTCGATGTTTTTGATGAGCTGGATGGCGCTCTTGTAGCGCTCCTTGACGTAGTTGCGGGTGTCCTTGTCGTTGGTGTCGCGGGTCAGCAGGCGCTTGTAGGCGGGATTCAGGCGCAGCACCGGGACATCGTCTTCATTCATCATCACCAGCCACTCGTCGCCATGCTTGATGAATGCCACATCAGGCTCGATCAGGCGGGGCTGGCTTTTGTTGTAACGCAGACCGGGGCGGGGATCGAGTGTCCGAATATAGTCCAGGGCCTCCTGCACCGCTTCCGGCGAGCGCCCGATGGCGCGGGCGATTTCTTTATATTGCTTGTTCTGCAAAGCGCGCAGGTGCTGGTCCACGATGGCGACCGCGTCGGTCAGAACCTGTGCAGTGGCCTCGCCGTTTCCATTCTTGTGCGTGGCCAGTTGCGCCTGGTGGTAGCGCAACTGATAGAGCAGACAATCGCGCAAGTCGCGGCAGGCGACTCCGGGCGGGTCCATCTGGCGCACCAGGTCCAGCGCTTCATGCAGATCATCAATCTTGAAACCAGGTTGAAAAACAGGCAGCGGAGCCTTCTTCGGGGCTGCGAGCTTCGGGCTGCGGCGCGGCCGCAGCGGCGGGTGCGGCCATTTCAGGAGCGGGCGCAACCGCGGTTCCATCAGCGCCGGCAGAGGGGTGCATTTCGGGAGTCTCAGGGCCATCCCACTCCGACGGCAGCGCCGCGTCACTCTCTTCGACCGGCGATTCTGCGTCTTCCAGATCGGTGGCCAAGCCCAGCGCAGCCGCTTCCTTGACCACATTTTCGGCGATGCTCGCATCTACTTCCGGGGCCGCCGGCGGGGCGATGCCCAGCAACTCATCGTCGCTCGCGATCAGGTAGCCATCTTCGCTCAGGTTGCCGATGATCGTTTCCGCAGCCTCGCGCACTTCCGCAGTCACCGACAAAGCGCCCAACTGCCAGGCCAGATGGTCGGAGAGAGTCGTAGGCTTGGAAAGAAAATTCTCGAATGACGGGCGTTCGATCTCTTCCATCTCGCTCCGGCTGCGATAGCCGGGATCGAGATATTCCTGAAAAAATGAGCCGAAATCAATTTCCTCGAAGGGATCTTTCTTTTCTTCCGCAGTGACCGTGTTTTCTTCCGGCTTGATGCGCTCGCGATCTTCCTCCTGGCGGGCGGCATCATCGAGCAGGGGAACGGTATCCTCCAACTCCTCGAGCACCGGGTTCTCCACCATTTCGGCGGTGATCATGTCGCGCAGCTCGAGCTTGTTGAGCGCGAGCACGCTGACCATCTGCACCAGGCCGGGTGTGAGAATCTGCCGTTGCGACAGTCTCAGGTGGAGCTTGGGTTGGAGAAGAACCATAATCAGTCGTCAGTCGTCGGTCTTCAGTCGTCAGCAAAAAGCCAGCAGTCAGTGTTGGCTGAAGACCGACGACTGACGACTGACGACTGCTTCACACCAGCGAGAAACTTTCTCCCAGATAGACCTTGCGTACCTGGGGATCGCTGGCCAGTTGCTCGGGCATGCCCGAGGCTAAAATCCTGCCACCATCGATGATGTATGCCCGGTCCGTGACCGCCAGCGTCTCGCGGACGTTGTGGTCCGTGATCAGCACTCCGATTCCGCTCGTCTTCAGATCGCTGATGATCTTCTGCAGATCGAGTACGGCAATCGGGTCGATCCCGGAAAACGGTTCATCGAGCAAAATAAACGTGGGGTTAATGCTCAAGGCGCGGGCAATTTCCACCCGTCGCCGCTCTCCCCCGGACAACGCGTATCCGCGATTCTGGCGGATGTGCTCCAAGCCCAGCTGATCGATCAGCTCTTCCATTTTTTCCCGGCGCTCGTGCCAGGAGATAGGCTGGGCTTCCAGCACGGCCAGGATGTTTTCCTCAACCGTAAGCTTGCGGAACACCGAAGCTTCCTGAGGGAGGTAGCTGATGCCGTACTGACGTGCCCTTAAGTACATCGGCACGTCGGTGATTTCCTCTTCGTCGATCAGGACCCGGCCGGTATCTGGCGGTATCAGGCCGACGATGGCATAGAAGGTTGTGGTCTTGCCGGCGCCGTTAGGCCCAAGTAAACCAACAACTTCGCCCTGCCCGACGCGAATGCTGACCCCGTTTACAACCCTTCGACCACGATAGGATTTGCCGATTTCGTCTGTGGCCAGGGTACGCATTTAACGTGCCACTCGCGTCTCTGTTTCTGTAGGGGAAGTATTATTGCCTTCGACCAAAACCCTACCATCGTGTCTGAACAAAGTCAACGAAACCCCGGTAATCTTGCCGTGTTCGGCATCAAAAATGCTAGGAGAACCGCCCGTCAGCACAAACTTGTCGTCTGAGGTGGTATAGACCAGGCGATCGCCGAGCGCCCTGCGCCCCGGTTGGGTGATGACGACGTGTTCATCGGCGATAATGTGGTCAATCTTGCCGGTCCCCGTAAGCGATTGATTCGTAGTGGCTTGGTCGCGCGGCTGCAGGAAAACGTCCATCCTGCGCGCCGTGATCGTGAGCTCTGCTCCCTGGGCCTGAACCCCGCCTTCAAAGTGAGCTTTTCGCTCCGCGTCGGCATAGCTTAGCCGGGCAGAGGTGATCTTCACCGGCGTCACTTTTCCACTTTTCTCCGTCTGGACCAGCACTGTGGACACCGGTTGGGCCGGCGAACCTTGCGCCAGGACTGATCGGTGGTTACGGTCGAACTCGATCGAAGGCGCCTGAATGACGTTGGCGTTCTGCCACAGCCGGGCATCTCCCGTGTATAGGGCGACCGCGGGAGTGCTATGGGCGGTCATGGTGTGGGCCGTCACGTGGATAGGGTCTGACGCCGCCAGGAGGGCCCCGTTGGGCTGGGCTTTCAGGTCGCTGTAGGTGCTCTTCACGTCGCCTTCGGCGAAGGCATCCCCCGTCGCTCGATTCAGGCGCATGTTCCGGCTGGTGGTGGTCATGCCGCCCTCCACTACCCGGGGAGAACCATCGAGTACCAGCATCTGGTCGGCCGGGGTGTAAATCGCACGGTCGCCCCATGCTTTGCGCTCCCCGTCCACGTAGGCCATGTGGCCCTGCTGCACAATCGAATCGATTCCGGAGCCGGGCCGGAAGGATGCGTCAAGCGTGTCGCTGGTGCTGACGCGGTCGGGCTGGCCCGCGGTCCTGGACACGATGCGGGCATTGGGCGCGCCGTGGACGGAAACCAGCTGCCCCGAATCATCGAAGCGCGCCTGGAACTTTCCCGCCGTTACCAGCGTCTGCTGCCCGGTATCCGGGGTCGGTCGCAGCGCAATCTGGGCCGGTCCGGAGGTGTTGGCGCGCTGCAGCCTTCGGCCATCGGCCACGAAGAAGTCGATGACCGAGGCCGTGATTTCGACATCCTGCGCCCCGGTGGACGCCGTCGCCGGCTGCTGATGCTGCATCAACCGGACGTTGTCCTGGCTGTGTACGGTGCTCAGCACATTGTTCCCCGTGAAATTCAGAGCCACCCGCCCGGCACTCCCCTGCATCGGGTGCGGACCGGAGTTTTCCATCCGGACATCTCCCGAGAAACGTGGCTGACCGCAGCGTGTCCCCCTTGTCCGCCAGGAGCAATTCCAACTGGTTGGACTGAACTTTTTCCGACCCTGCATCCGCGGACTCGACCCGAACGTTGCCACTGGCAAGGATGCGGTCCACGGTGTTGTCCTGACGCAGGTAGATCGTTCCTTTATCGGCGAAGGCCTGGCGCGCGCCGTTCTGCAGCCGCGGAAGATCGAGTTCCACTACCCGCGGGTTTTTGGTGATGGTGCCGTGAATTGCGGTCACGCGCGCGGGGGTGCTGCCATGGAACGAGACATCAACCTGCGATTGCAGGGTGAGGAGGGTCGTATTCGCTTCGTAGCTGAGACCGACGGCAGAGCCGTCGGCCTGGGGAAGGCTGAACTCGACCTTGTCCCGAGTAATTGCGTTGCCTGTCTTCTGGTTAAAGAGCAGGTTGGTGGTGGTCAAGTGGACTGGATTTTTCAGTTCCCTGGGCGTCGCCTGGTCGGGATGAATGATGCCTTCCGGGTTGGCCTCCAGGTCCATCTGAACCTGGCCTTTGCCAATGACATCGCCGGTCTGGGGATCATATTCAAAATCCGTGCCGTAGATCTGGTCGAAGCGGCTGGCATCGCGACCATACAACGTGATGGTGACGTCATGCAGTTCGGCGTGCCCGCCCTGCTTGTATTGCACCGCCTTGCTGGCCTCGATCTTGAATATGGTGTGCCCCTGCTCGGAGCGTGAAACGGTGAAGCCTTTGGCGCTCTGCTGGATTTCAATTCCAATTTTTGCCGGCACTTCCTTGAGCGCGTTCTCCACTTTGTGACGGGCATAGAAATAGACTGACGCCACTACCAGCAGGAGGCCAATAGCGCCCCCCGCGAACCAGCGCCGAAGGTGGGAAATCTGGATCGGCATCTGGAACTAAGTTTACTTGAAGCCACCACCGCCCACGTGGGAACAGCGGTCATCGTCTAGACTCAATGACGCCATGAATCCGCTCGAGCCTGCTTTACTGGATTTGCAGAACATCTCCGTGATGCGCGGAGAGAAAGTTGTGCTGGAGGATTTCAGCCTGGTGATCCGCGGCGATGAACATGTCGCCATCCTGGGGCCGAACGGCTGCGGCAAATCGACGCTGATCAAGACGATTACACGTGAGTGCTATCCCGTGGCGCGGGAAGGTTCGTCGATGACTGTCCTCGGCGCGGATCGCTGGGATATTTTCGAATTGCGTTCCCTGCTGGGAATTGTCTCGAACGATCTTCTTTCGAAGAGTTCCGGAGAAGCCTCCGGACGCGATGTGGTTCTCTCCGGCTTTTTCAGCAGCGCTCGCATCTTCCCGCATCACGTGGTCGATCCCCGTCACCGCGAACTGGCCGACGCCGCCCTGGCGCAACTGGAGATATCGCACCTGGCGGAACGTCCGGTGTGCGAAATGTCTTCCGGCGAAGCGCGGCGCGTGCTCATCGCCCGCGCCCTGGTCCACAAGCCGCGGGCCCTGTTGTTCGACGAGCCCAGCAACTCTCTCGACGTCTTCGCCCGGCACAGTCTGCGTCAGAGCATGAGTTCGCTGGCCAAAGCCGGCATCGGAATCATTCTGGTGACCCACGATCTCTCCGACCTGATCCCGGAAATCGAGCGCGTGCTGCTGATGGCGAACGGGCGGATCATCGCCGATGGTCCAAAAGAGCAGATGCTTCAGGCCGATCGTCTGCAAGCTCTGTTCAAGACGGGGGTGGAAGTGGACCAGCGCAATGGCTATTACCACATGTGGTAGAGCACACTTCGGTGTGTTGATCTGGTTTATTGAAAATCAGTTTTTAGTTTTTAGATGTCAGTTCTCAGAGGCCTGCCCCGCGGCGATCTTCTTCTGTTCGGTTTTCTCGGGTCGCGCAAAATCTCGCAGCGAGAGTTCGAGGCCGCCGTACTCGGGGTGATCGTTCTTTTCGATGGTGAAGGCGATGTCGAGGGTGTCGCCAGGAAGGAGGCTGGCCTGCTGACATTGTTCCGCCATGCGCCAGCCCAGGGCATCGAGCGTGATGGCGCGGCGCCACTTGGCATCGGTGGCCTGACGATTGTCGGTGGCCTGCCGTAGGTCACTGCGGCGCAAAGCCGCGGAATCAGGATCACAACGCGGAGTAGTCAGGAGGTTCACATCCGGGCCGTCCAGACCTCGGGACAACGACGCTATGGCCGGGGCCAGCTTCAGCTTCACGTGCTTGTCCTTGATGATCCGTGGAGACGCCATGAGGCGCACGGCGTGGGCGGTAAAGACGGGTTGCGGATTGCCCACGCCGAAGGGCTCCAGCCTTTGCAGCAGGTTGAAGAACTCCGGAGTCACATGGTCAAGCGACAGCTCGGCGTCGCAGTTGAGCGAGGGTTCGAAGTCGGCAAGAGTCAGGCGGCTGCGCGCGTGTTCATCGAGACGCACCCGCAGTTCCGGTAAATTTGCGGCCGGCAGCGAGAAGCCGACGGCATGGGCGTGCCCGCCGAAGCGCGTGAACAGGCCGGCACAGGACTCGAGCGCATTCAGCAGGTGAAATGCGCGGATGGAACGGCCGGAGCCGTGCGCTTCCTCGCCATTGCGCGAAATCACCAGCGCAGGGCGTCCATAGCGCTCGACCACCCGGGTGGCGGTAATGCCGATCACGCCGCGGTGCCAGCCTTCGCCGTCGATGACGATACAGAAAGGCTCGCGCAACTCCGGCCGTTCTTCGAAATTTGATGTGATGGATTGCAGGATGCGGCGCTCTTCTTCCTGGCGGTTGACGTTGAGCTGGTCGAGTTTGGTGGCGATCTCACGGGCCCGGGCGGGATCTTTGACACTGAAGAGTTCGATGACATCGCGGGCCACATCCATCCGGCCGGCAGCGTTGATGCGCGGAGCGATGCGGAAGGCGACTTCCCCGGACGTGAGCGTCCGGCCGTGGGTGAGTTGCGCGACTTCGAGCAAGGCCTTGAGGCCGGGATTCACTGGCGAACGCAAGCCTTCCAATCCCAGCCTGGCGAAGACGCGGTTTTCTCCGGTCAGCGGAACGGCATCTGCGATGGTTGCAATCGCCACCACTTTCATGAACGATTTCAACAGGCGAGTTCGATCGACCTCGGGAATTCGGCGCTCGATCAGGCCCTGGGCCAGTTTGAACGCCACGCCCGCTCCGCACAGTTCCTTGCACGGGTATCCACAACCTTCCTGATTGGGATTGACCACCGCCAGCGCAGCCGGAACGCCCTGCGGGCCGGGAAGGTGATGGTCGGTGACGATCAGGTCCACGCCCAGCCGCCGGGCGGTCTCGGCGGGAGCGAAAGCGCGGATGCCCATGTCCACGCTGATGATGAGCCTGATGCCGGCGGCCGCGGCCTGCTCAATGACGTCGTCGCGCATGTCGTAGCCATCGCGAATGCGGTGCGGCACGTGAAAATCGGCAGCGCCGCCGCAAAGTTCGATGGCGGTCTTGAGGATGACGATTGCGGTGGTGCCATCGACATCGTAGTCGCCGTAAATGAGCATCGGCTCGTTATTCTCGATGGCGGCTTCGATCCGGTCGATGGCTGCCTTCATGCCGGCCATCAGGTATGGAGAGTGCAGGTGTGAGAGTGATGGAGTCAGAAAACGTTCGGCAGTTTCGGCTTCGGTTATGCCTCGCATCACCAGGAGGCGGGCGAGAGTCGATGGCGATGCTGCGGGTCTTTCAGGTGGAGGGATGGTTGTGAACTTAATTCCGCTGCGAGACGATCGACAACGTCAAGGTCGGCGTTTTTTAAGTCCCAGCGCATGGGTAACAAATTTCCTGGCCTCTGGTAAGGAGGTTCATGGTCTCTTTGCGCCCTTTGCGTTTCCTTTGCGTCCTTTGCGGTCAAAAGCTTTTAACCGCAAAGGACGCAAAGGTCGCAAGAAAGAACACTTCTACTTCGTGGGTCAGGGTTCTTCGTCCTGGTCGGGCTCGTCGATGGGGATGCCGCCGAAGTCTTCCGATAACTCCAGCAGGCGCTGGTAGTGGTCGTACCAGTCGGTGGAGGCCTCGTAAACCATCATGATGCCCTGGTGGGCGAAGCCGAGTTGCACGAAGCCGGTCTTACCGATGTAGGTGCGCAGCCAGCGGGCTTCGTCCACGTCCTCGTCATTGGTGAATTCGGCGTGGCCCAGGCGCTCGACCATCTGGTCAAGCTCTTCCTTGCGCAGCGTCCAGGCATCCATGGTGAGGAAGGGCGCGGCGGCGGCCTTGGCCAGTTCCACGAAATCTTTCCAACTGTCGGGATTGTCTTCCGTCTTCCAGACCACGCTCTGCACTTCTTCATAATCGACGTAGCCGTGAAAGCGGCGCATGCCATGGCCTTCGATGAAGGCGATCATGTCGTCTTTGAGGACGGCCAGGTTGTCAGGCGAAGGAGACATTTATTTCTGCATTGTATGCCTGAATTCGGGGAGCAGCTACTAGCTCCTGGCTTCTAGCTCCTGGCTTCTAGCCCCTGGCGCTTTCAGCCGAACCAGAATTTACGCCGGGATTTCGCAAGAGGAATGGCAAAGATCGTCGGTCGCGTGCCCGAGTGTCCATCTCATCTCAGGCCAGCAGCCAGGCGCTAGAAGCCAGGAGCGGGCATCCTGCCCGCCTGTGCTACACTACCTGTTTCACAGACTACCTTCGATCCGCGCTATGCTTCTTTCCAAAGAATATGTGGGCTACCTGGCCCGCGAAGTCACCAAAAAGTTGATTGCGGGCGGGCATATTGAAACCAAGGCCGTGCCTGCGGTCACCGAAAAGGTGCACGCCGCCATGCTCGAGGAGTTGTCGCTCGAGGACCGCATCAATGACGAAGTGCGCGTCATTCTTGAAGCCTATTCCGAGGAAATGCGGCGCACCGGGGCCAACTATCAGGAAATGTTTCGCAAGGTGAAGAGCGAACTCACCCGCAAATACAAGGCGGTGCTGTGAGAATCAGCCGGGACAAGGTCAATAAAGTTGCGCACGTGGTTGCGGACGCGCTGGCTGAACTCGACGCCGTGGATTTCGTCGAAGATCGCAATACCATCCGCCTGGAAGTACGCAAGATTCTCGAAGAACTGCTCAACCAGGAAGCCAAGATTGACCAGAGCGCGCGCCTGAAGATCGAGAGCCAGAAGCGGACGATTCTTGAAGGCAGCCAGGAGTGGGACATTCTGTACCGCAAGTATTACAACGAAGAAGTAAAGAAGCTGGGAATCTAGGACTTCAGTCGTCGGTCGTCAGTCTCGTCTTTAGCCCCTCCTGCACCAGGCTTACCTCGAATTTCTCCGTGCCAGGCTAGGATTGAGTTGGTTGACGGAGAAGCCCACAGATGTGGGCCCCGCGGCGCGGGGCCCGTCTGCGAGCCTCCTCTGATGCACTTCCTTTTAGGATCAGTCCAGTCTAGTGATCGCGGCGGTGACCATGCTCGTCACGGTCCCAGTGGCCTTCACGCACCTGCCAGCCCTGGTGGCGATGGTGCTGATAACGGGGCTTGACCCAGCGTGCTCCGCGATACGGCGGACGGTCCCAACGCCCCGCCACCCACTGATATTGACCGCCTTGCGGCGACCAGTAGCCGTTGACCCAGGCATAGCCCGGGCCCGGAACCGGCCCGCGGCGTTCGTAACGGGCACGCGGCGGCGGATGTCCGATATAAACCGAAATCTGTGCCCCTGCGGGGATGGTGAGAGCGCCTGCAACCACTACGCCATACAGCCAATTCCACTTCATTGTTGTGTCTCCTCTGTGCGCTGGGGAGGAAGCCTGGAAAAGTCTCCTCCGGACCTTGGTTTACGTTGCGGAGTCCTTCTGGCGCGTGGCTTTGACACCCGTCAGAATTCCAATCCCCACCAGCAGCAACCCGCCCACCACAATCCAGTGGGTCGGAATGTGCATCAGGCTAGCCCCGTAGATGAGCCCGGCAATCACCACCACAAAACCGGTCAGGTAAATTCCGAACGACATACCATTCCTACCCCCTCAATCCGCCCGATGGATGCGTGGCCGGCAATTCGCGACTCGCGCATCTCACTCTTGTTGAATAGTATGGAGCGGGAACTTTGATCGTTGGATTAAGAAGGTCGGTTACTGACCTCGCAGGGTCTTGAATCGGGACACGGCCCAATCCCGCACCGCGAGGTTAGGAGGTTCCGGTTCTAAGATATGGATAAGAATGAATCAAAGCAGCCAAATTACGAGCCTGGTGAAGCAGGCAGCCCGTGCCGCCGGCTTTGAATTGGCCGGCGTTGCGCCTGTCCACGAGTTCGGCGAACTGGATCGCTTTCGGGAATGGATCGCCGCCGGCCGCGCCGGAGAGATGCAGTACATGGAAGCGCGCGATCGAGACCGGCGCGCTCAAGCGGGCGTCTCTCCGTACCATCCTGCCCTGGGTACGGAGCGTGATCGTCTGCGCCATCAACTACAACACCGCGCAACCCTACTCCACCGAGGCGAACGATCCGCGGCGGGGATGGATCGCACGCTATGCCTGGGGGCAACAGGACTATCACGACGCAGTCATGACGCGGCTGCGGGTGGTGGAGAGGCAGTTGCGCGATGCGGTCGGCGTGCCATCCGTGCTGCAAACCCGCTGCTACGTGGACACCGGCCCACTGGTCGAGCGCGTGTACGCCAAATACGCTGGCATCGGATGGATTGGGAAAAATACCTGCATCATCAATCAGAAGCTGGGATCGTGGTCATTTTTGGGCGTGATTCTGACTTCGCTCGAACTTGAACCTGATTTGCCCGCGCCCGACCGCTGCGGCACTTGCACGCGCTGCATCGATGCCTGCCCCACGGACGCGCTGGTCGCGCCCTATCAACTGGACTCGAATCGCTGCATCTCATATCTGACCATCGAAAAGCGGGGCGCCATCGCAGACGACTTGCGCCCGCTGATGGGTCACGAGGTCTTTGGCTGCGACATCTGCCAGGATGTGTGTCCCTGGAACCGTAAGGCTCCGGCCACGAGCGCCGCGGAATTTCAGCCACGGGAAGGTCTGGTTAATCCCGCGCTGGAATGGCTGGCGGAGATAAGCGACGGAGAGTTCCGGGAAAAATTTCGCGGCTCGGCAGTGCGGCGGGCCAAGCGCAGCGGTTTGCGGCGCAACGCGGTGATTGCGATGGGCAACAGCGGCGACCAGCGTTTTGCCCCGGTGCTGGAGAAACTGAAAGCGGACGAAGATCCAGTTGTGGCCGAGAGCGCCGAGTGGGCGGCGAAAAGAATCACGTAGGGGCAGATGTCCTCGTCTGCCCGGCGAAGTGAAGCTCCGCTATATCCATCTGCATACAAACCCGTCGAGCTTTCGCTCGACGGGGCAGATGAGGACATCTGCCCCTACGCGGTTCGTGGTGGCCACGTGGTAGCATTTCAGGCTGGTCGAACATGTGCATTTCCCTTCGCCCGCGACACCTTGTTCCGGTTGTGCTGCTTTTCGTCGCGGCAGCATCCCAGGCCATGTTCGCGCGCGACTCTGAACCCAAGTGGATCCGAGTGAGCTCGGCTCATTTTGCCGTTCTCACCGACGCGGGCGAAAAAAAAGGCCGCGAAGCGGACCTCCGCCTGGAACAGATGCGCGAAGTCTTTGGCCAGCTTTTCCTGAAGACCAAGGTGCAAATGCCGGAACCTCTGGACGTGATCGCGCTGCAGTCGGATGAAGAATACATTCGCGTGGCGCCGCTCCGGCAAGGCCGGCCCATCTCCGCCCCTGGATTTTTTCTGCCCGGCGGAGACCGCAACTACATCGTGCTCGACCTTGCCGCCGAGGACAGCTGGCGAGCTGTCTCCCACGATTTCGCGCGCCTGTTCCTCAGTTTCAACTATCCCCCGACCCAGGATTGGTTTGACGAAGGCTTCGCGCAATACTTTTCCAGCCTGAAGCTGGACGACAACCAGGCGCAGATGGGCGGCGACCCTGCCCAGGTCCTGCCCTGGAACCACGCGGTTCCGAATCAATCCCCGGCAGATTCCACTCCGCCCAAATCATTTGCGGAATTGCTCAACGGTCCATGGCTTCCCTTGCCGGAGCTGTTTACGATGCGCTCAGGTCCCTCCGGCTACCCGCCCATCTTCTACGCGCAGTCCTGGATCGTGATGCACTACCTGCTCAGCCAGAACAAATTATCGGAGGCTGGAACCTACTTCGGACTCGTACAGATAAGGAAAGTCCCGGTTGACCAGGCCATCCAGCAGGCTTTTGGCATGAGCCCGGCCCAATTGGAGCAGGCGGTGAAAGATTATTTTCACGCCTTCGCATCAGCGCCGCAGGCCCAACCCGACGGTACGCCAGGCGCAATCACCCCAGGAGCGCAGGTGAAGCAGTTCCCAGCTCCCGTGGGTCCGCTCGATGTCGGAGCCAGTGTGGCGGACGTAGTCAGGGCCGAGGCGCAATCGCTGGTGGCGGAGATGGCGGCGCGTCTGCCCGAACATCGCGATCAGGCTGAGAAAGATCTCCAGACCATCATCGCCGATCCCAAGGGGGACAATGCGGTCGCACACCGCGCCCTGGCCTGGGTCCGCATGGAAAGAGAGGAATTTGACCAGGCGGCAGAGGAGCTGTCGCGAGCGCGTGAGCTCGACGACCGCGATGCCTGGACCCATTATTATCTGGCGCTGATAAAATTTCGCGCCTCCCAGGTAAACCAGAAGCCGATCGCTGGCGTTTCGAACATGATTCAGGACCTGGTGTACGTGGTTGATAAGGAGCCCGACTTTGCCGAGGCGCACAACATGCTGGCCCTGGCGCGCCTCCAGGGCGGCGGCGTCCATTCCGCGACCGAGTCGATCAAGGTTGCGATCCAGCTCAGTCCGCGCAACGAGCAGTATCTGCTCAACCTGGCGCAGATCGATCTCGCTGGGAAAAAGTGGGACGACGCGACCGCCCTGCTCACCCGCCTGAAGGACAGCTCAAAGCCGGAAATCGCGCAAACCGCCCGTAAGAGTCTGGCCGACCTGCCGACGCTGAAGAAGTATGGTGTGCTGCCGCAGGACAGTGCAACGCCGAATGGCCAAGCCACTCCCGCGCCGGCGGAGAACGACGAGGATGCGAATTCCAGGAAAGCGGAGGCGATCCCAGCCGAGCCCGTGCCCGACCGCCGCAAAGTCCAGTTCGTCAGGGGGAAACTGCTGAAAGTGGACTGCACTCAAAGCCCGGCGGCGATCCTGACCATCCGGGCAGGCGCTCGAACCATGAGATTGCGCACTGACGATTACAAATCACTGCTGCTGGTGGGAGCGGACGAGTTCTCCTGCGAGTGGGCGGACCGTGGCGTGATTGCAAACTATAAAGCCGGCGGAAAAGCAGATGGTGATTTAGTGTCGGTCGAAGTTCAATGAGCCTGCCCGGAAATGCAAGCTGAACATACCCGCGCGAACTGTCATCCTGAGCGGAGTAGAAAGTTCGCGTCGCGAACTTTCCGCGTAGTCGAAGGACCCCTATAGCCGTGCCGTACATTGAAATTCCTGGACTTCACCTTCAATCGTCAGAACAATCCGCTGCTCCCTCGCCACCGTTAAGCTCATAGGGATCCTTCGACTGCGAAACTGCTTCGCTTCGCGAAGCAGTTTCTCCGCTCAGGATGACATTCCATCTTTTGTGAAGGAATCTGGCGTCGCGAAAAGCAGCGCAAATAACAAACCCTCCCAGGGGAAGCTGGGAGGGCCGCAGTGGTTGAACCCGGGACCGTTTTTATTGCACCCGCACCACATTACCTGCCTGAAAGCCCTTTGGCCCCTTGAGCAGATCGAATTCCACCGTTTCGCCTTCGTTCAGCGTGCGATAACCATTCTCCTGGATGGCGGAGAAATGAACGAAAACGTCCTCCCCGGTAGAGCGCTGGATGAACCCGTATCCCTTGGCTCCGTTGAACCACTTGACTGTCCCCTTCTCTCTCACAAAGAACTCCTTTCGCCTCTGCTCAGATTTAACTTTCGCATCCTCCGTGGAGCTCGTGCTCCTCTACAACCCCCTCCGAGGGAAAACGAAAGCACCGCCGCTGAAAATTACGCCCACAAAAAAAGCTCCGTCGGTGGGGCGGTGGCGAGAACCACAACCCAACTTTGTGGGAGCCTTCCTATCGACGTGATTTTGTGACTACAGGACACGACACATCTACCCCAAGCGAACATTCTCCCTGCCCCGAAAATCAGGCAGTGAGCAGAAGATAATATTCATGAACTCCATTTCTGGCAAGCAAAGAAATCTGAAGAATAAAACGATTAAATATGAATGATTAGGGCGACCACGCTGGAACAGAGTTGGTACGGTTCCGAACACGACGTCCTTTCGTGTCTGCCGACCAGACGCAACTGTCTGATAGGATTAGGGAAAATGCATACTGACCAGCAGTCAAAAGGGGCGGTTTCGACGCTGCCAACCCGCGCCCCGGCCTCCCTGCCGCCCGAAGACCCCTACTCCGGGCTGGTCAGTTCCACGGTGAAATATCTGTTACGCACCGAGGTACATACGTTTGCTTTCTCGGTGGCCGCCAACGCCATCCTCTCGTTTTTTCCTTTCGTCCTTCTGCTCATGACCTTCATCCGGCAGGTATTTCATTCTCCAGTCATGAATGACGTGGTGGTGCAGCTGCTGCGTGATTTCCTTCCTGCCGGACAGGACTTTGTGATTCGCAATCTGAACGCGCTGGTGCAGGCGCGCCATCGCGCGCAGGTGGCTTCGCTCATCATTCTTCTGTTTACCTCAACCGGAATCTTCATGCCGCTCGAGGTGGCCCTGAACCGGATCTGGGGGTTCCCCAACAACCGGTCGTATTTCGGGAACCAGCTCATTTCGCTCGCACTGGCCTTCAGCTGCGGGGTGCTGGCCCTGCTTTCCATTGCGCTCACGGCGGGAAATATCGGATTGCTTGAAAATGCGCTGCGTAGTCACGGGCCATTCGTGGTCCGGCTGGGCGGCTTTCTCATGATGAAGGCGTTTGCGGTCTCCGCCAGCATCGCCATCTTTTTCCTGATCTATTGGGTATTGCCCAACGGCAAGGTTCCCGCCCGGTCGGTGCTGCCCACGGCGATCATCATGGGCTTGATGTCAGAAGCCTTGAAGTACGCCTACATCATGGCCCTGCCGCGGCTGAGCTTCCAGGAGGTGTACGGCCCCTTTGCTCTCTCGGTGAGCCTGATGTTCTGGGCATTTCTCACCGGCCTGCTGATGTTGACGGGAGCGCATTTGTCAGCCCGGGGGCACAACCGGCGGAGGTCGGCATAATAACCACTCACGTGGGGACAGCCGCCCCACCTGTTCGTTGGTCAGGTGTTCGTTGGTCACATGCTGGTGTGACGGCTGATACATCTTCCCGACATGTTGCGCTTTAGTATCACCGCACTCCCCGTCCTATCTGGTCTCGTCTGAAACGAGGCTGAGCCATGCGGTTTCCGGTCCGGCAATTCCCTGCCCTGGGGCTGGCCCTGATTTCATTGTCTTCTGCCGGCCAGATCTCGCAGGCTAAAGCGTTGCAGCCTGCGATTTCCAACCTGCGCCTGTTGAACCTGAATTCAGGCTACATATTCGACGGCACTGTGCTATCGGTGCAAGCCACGCCGAGCGAAGCCAGTGATGTGGCCACGGTGCAGATCGCGTTTCGGGTTGAACAGGCCATTCGCGGAACTCGCGCCGGGCAGATATTGACCATTCGGGAGTGGGCCGGCTTGTGGAATTCCGGCGAACGCTATCACCCGGGGGAGCGCCTGCTGCTGTTTCTCTACAGCCCCAGCAGTCTGGGCCTCACCAGCCCAGTCGGAGGCGCCGCCGGCCGTTTCGCGGTTGACTCCGAGGGAAATGCGCTGATCGAAGTCGGACGCTTTCCCGCGCTACCGCTCGATCCCGCTTCACAGACCCAGTTGCGCGCCAGGCGCCGGGTGAATGCCCGGGCGCTCGCGTTGGCCATCCAGCGTGCGGCGGAGTAAATGATGGCGGCCCGCTTCCTCCGTGCGCTGACCATCGGCATCGCGATGCTGGTCGTGCCGATGCCACTGCTTCTCGCCGGCGGTCCCCGCACGATTGCCGGGACCAGCTACTTCGATCCTGCGGTCAAGGGCACTCCACTGACCTGGAGCCAGGGCCTGATCAGCTATTACACCGATCGAGGAAACCTCAGCCCGGTCCTGCCCTCCGCCAGCGCTGACGCCTTCGTGGCCGACGCCTTCAGTCGATGGACTTCGATTTCAACCGCGGCAGTCTCCGCGGCGCGGGCCGGTCAACTGGCCGAAGATGTAAGCGGCGCCAATGTCAGCGCATCCGGCGGAACCATTGCGCTGCCGGCTGACATCCGGCCTTCCGCGAACAACTTCCCGGTCGCCATCGTTTACGACGCCGACGGGAGCGTGACCAATGCCCTGCTGGGCCAGGGCGCAGGCAGCGCGGGCTCCTGCTTCACCAACGCAGCCTACGGCGGCGTGGACAGTTTCAGCACCGACGCCCACCTGCTGCACGCGCTGGTAATCCTGAATGGAGTTTGCGCCCAGACCTCCACCCAGTTGCCGGACATGAAGTATCGCCTGGTGCGGGTGCTGGGGCGCGTGCTGGGACTTGACTGGTCGCAGATGAACCCCAACGTTTTCACCCACAGCCCCGCGCCCACCCCGGCCGACTACGCCGGACTCTCCATCATGCACGCCACCGACCCGATCAATTGCGTTCCGATTTCCATCTGCTATCCCAGTGCTGACCAGCCCAGGATGGACGACCGGGCGGCGCTTTCGCGACTGTACCCCGTCACCGCACAGAACCAGGCAGCATTCCCGGGGAAGCAGTTGTTCTTCGACAACACCGTGCGCATTCACGGCAGTGTTTATTTTGCGGACGCCAGCGGCCAGCCGGCCCAGCCGATGCAGGGCGTGAACGTGGTGGCTCGCTGGATTGATCCCGCCACCAGCCAGCCCTCCCGCACCTACGGGGCGGCCTCGGTGTCGGGTTTTCTGTTCCGCGGAAACGCGGGCAACGCGGCCACCGGATTCTACGACAGCACCGGACAGGCGTGGGACCGCTTCGGTTCCGATGATTCCGCAGTAGAAGGTTTTTTCGATCTGGCAGGCCTGGAAATTCCGAATGGGGCAAGCAGCGCCCAATACCAGCTGAGCGTAGAAGCTCTGGATCCCTCATGGTCGCAACCCGTCGGACCTTACGGACCCTGGCAGGTACAGCCCTCCGGCTCGTTCCAGCCTTTGATCGTTACCGTGAGCAAGGGCGGCGACCTGCAACAGGACATTCTTATGCAGGCGAGCGCAGTGCAGGGCCGGGACTGGTTCGAGCCCACTTCATTTGCCGCACCCGCGACTCTGCCGCCCTCGGGAGACTGGCTGGGGGCGCTCAGTGGTTTGGGCAACGCCGACTATTTCTGGTTCGTCGCGCAATCGGACCGCACCCTGTCGGTGGAAGTGACCGCGCTCGACGAACTGAAAGCCGCCTCTCTGGTGAAGGCTCAGCCCGTCATCGGCATGTGGGCGCTCGCGGACACGGGCACGTTTCCCGCGCCCGCAAACACCGGCCTGGCCTTCAACAGCGCGAATCTTGGCATGACGCGCCTCGATGCTACGCTGCAGTCGAGTACGGCGTTTCGCCTGGGCATCTTCGACTATCGCAGCGACGGCCGCCCCGACTACCGGTACCACGCGCGGGTCTTCTACGCCGACAACGCGTTTCCCCCACGGGCCCGCGTGGACGGCGGGACAGCGATCACGGTCCAGGGAATCGGTTTCCGGACTAATACCGCTGCCACCATTGCAGCAGCAAGTGTGCCGGTGCTGGCCGCCGCGGCGAACCAGGTGATCGCAACCGCGCCCGCCATGGCGGACGGGTTGCAGAGCATCAGGTTGAGAGATCCCGCTACAGGCGCCTCCTCGACCATGACCAACGTCCTCACCTTCGGCGCCGGACCCAGCGACATCATCAAGTTGATTCAGGGATCGAATCCGGCAACTCCGGTCGGCGGCGAGGCGCCCAATCCGATTCGAGTGCAGGTGCTGGCGCCGGATGGGACGACGCCGGTGGCCGGGGCCAGTATCTTCTTCATCTCCACGCCGGCTTCTTCGCTGTCGGCGTGCGGCGGCGGCGCCAGCTGCACAATTCTTACCGATGACAGCGGCCATGTCTCGACGCGGGTCACGGTCCTGCAAGCCGCCGTGATTAACATCAGCGCGTTGCTGGCGCCGGCTTCCTACAACACGCCGAAATCGGTGCAGGCCACGATCCTCGGAACCACTTCTCCGCTGGATATCTCACTGGCCCCGTCCTTTGCCTGGATTGCCCAGGGTGCGACGGTGGATATTGCGCTGGCTTCCCGCCTGCTCTCGAATGGCCGGCCCCTCGCCGCAACCCAGGTGAATTATCAGGTGGTAAAAGGATCGGGCAGCCTGAGTTCTGCCAGCGTCACCAGCGACGTGAACGGCCTGGCCAGCACCACGCTGCACCTCGCGGCCATGGCCGGAGATGTGCAGGTGAGCGCATGCGTCGCCCCGGCCAACCTGCCGTGCCAGATTCTCTTCGCGACTGCCGTGCCGCCTTCGATGCTCCGGCTGGAAGCCGTGGCAGGAGGTGTTCAGGCGCTTCCTGCGGGCCGCAGTTTCCAACCGGTCACGGTGCGGGTCGTCGATTCGGCGATTGCTCCCCACCCGGTGCTGGGGGCCAACGTAACTTTCCAGGTGGTAGTGTCGCGTCCAGCGACTGCGCCTCCGCCGGTTTCGATCGGCGGAATCATCATTGGCAAGGACCCTCCGCCCGTCATCATTTCTTCCTCCCAGATGTCGGTGCTCTCCGATGCATTGGGAGTGACCACGCTTCAGCCCTCAACCGGCGCGGCCCGAGGCGCTCTTGTGGTTCAGGGCACGGCTTCGGCCGGAAGCAGCGTTCTTCCCTTCCAGCTCCAGTCGTTTTTGCCGGTGACGCAATCGTCGCCGTCTGGCTCGTCACGTCCTCCGCTCGATGGGCCGCTCCGGAACGACGGGAACGCGCCGGCCGCCTTCCCTGGCAATCCGCGAATGCGACAGC
Source organism: Terriglobia bacterium (assembly GCA_963752375.1). GTDB lineage: Bacteria > Acidobacteriota > Terriglobia > Terriglobales > Acidobacteriaceae > JAIQFF01. The sequence goes on along the minus strand of CAVVYF010000022.1, from coordinate 36,001 downwards.
CGCAGTGACCGCTTCGTAGATTCCCGGCAACTCGTCGCCGCTGATCGCATCTAACCGAGTGAACAAAGCTGCAGCTCTCCTGTGTTCGCCCCCCTGAGCGGAGAGGGGCGGACATGGGAGATGCCGCGGTGCGATTTGCAGCGCTCCCGCTCAGGTTTCGCTACACTTGTCTCTATGAAATCGATGCTGCGTGTTGGAGTGGCGTCAGCCACACTCTTTATTTTCACTTTAGTCCTGCTGCCTGGCGCCCTGGCCCAGGAAGGGCCCCTCGATCCCGCCCCGCCCAAGGGCGTTACCACGGACGAGATCATTCGCCATTTCAGCACCAAGGAAAAGGAATTCCAGGAGGCGCGGGACCAGTACACCTACCGCCAGGACGTGCGCGTGATTACCCCCGACGACAATGGCGAGTATCACGAAATCTTCGATGTACTCTTTGATGACCAGGGAAAGCGCCTGGAGAACGTTGTCTATGCTCCGCAGTCCTCTTTGAACTTAATTTCGATGTCTCCCGAAGACGTGGATGACATCCGGCACCGGCTGCCCTTCGTGCTCACCAGCGACGAACTTCCTGAGTATCAGATTCTCTATGTAGGTCAGCAACAGGAAGACGAATTGCACTGTTACGTCTTCGACATCGCTCCCAAGGAAATCGTCGGCAAGAAGAGATATTTTCAGGGCCGCATCTGGGTGGATGATCGCGATTTTCAGATCGTAAAGACGTACGGCAAGACCGTCCCCGACATTCGCAAGAAAAAGGGGCAGGAAAACCTCTTTCCGAAGTTCACCACCTGGCGCGAACAGATCGACGGCAAGTACTGGTTCCCGACCTACACGAAAGCCGACGACACTCTGCACTTCTCCAGCGGCGACGTCCACATCCGCGAAATCGTGAAGTACAGCGACTACAAGCGCTTTGGATCGAATGTGAAGATCACGTACGAGGGCCAGGAAGTAAAGAAGGCACCGGGCGAAAAGGACAAAGCACAACCGCCGCCGGATAAGCCGCAGAACTAACGTAGGGGCAGATGTCCTCATCTGCCCGGCGGAGCAAAGCTCCGCCATTGTGTCCGGCCCCGGGGACTCCATCGACCTTAATGGAAAGAAAGACCTGTCGAGCCTTGCTCGACTGGGCAGATGAGGACATCTGCCCCTACGCAATTAGTAGAAGAGATACTTGCGCCACTTGTCGTCGGAGCGGCCCATCAGGCGCATGATGTGGCGGCTGGTGTGCAGGTTGAAAGCCCGGGGCTCGCGTAGAAGCTCCATATCGGCCTCGGTGGGAAACTGATTGCCCTTCTGCCGGTTGCAGGTATGGCAACAGGCCACCAGGTTCTCCCAGGTGGACGTCCCGCCTCGCGATCGCGGCACCACGTGGTCGAGTGTCAGTTCGCTCGAGGGCAGCACTTCTCCGCAATACTGGCAGGTGTTGCGGTCGCGCAGCAGGATGTTCTTGCGCGAGAGCGCGCGCGTCTGGTGCGGGATGCGGCGGTACTCAAGCAGCCGAATTACCGAAGGCACGCGAATGGCCAGGCGGGCAGCGTGCAGGAAGTGTCCGTTTTCTTCCTCCGTCATGGCCACGCCCTTCAGCACCAGCACGATGGCCCGGCGCGCGGCGCAAACGTTGATCGGTTCGTAGGAGGCGTTCAACACCAGTACGGGCGCGTGCAAGGCGTGACCGTTGCCCTCGCGATGCACCGCCGGGGCAGGCGCGTGGCCTCGCATCATCGAGCCATTCATCGAATTGTTCCACTTCCCTGACATACGTTGCGTTCCCGCCGGCGTCTATCCCGTTGCCGCCAGGGTCCGCTCATCTTCGGCGAAGTCCCGGGGCAGGTCTGCGCTCTTCGCGTCAGCCTTCAGCGTGCGCGCCACCGTTGCGACATATATTTTAGATGCGCCCGCCCGGCGCAAAACGCGAGCACATTCCGAGACCGTGGTGCCGGTGGTGAAAACATCATCGACCAGCAGAATTTCGCGGCCGGATATTTCCTCCGGTTGGGCCACCGCGAATGAACCGCGGATGTTCTCGCGCCGCTGATGGCGGGTGAGCCCGGTCTGTGATTGGGTTTCGCGCCGCCGTTCCAGGATGCCGGTGCGCAGTTCCATCCGGCCCCGCCCGGCTCCCAGCTTGCTCGCGTCCTGCCTGATGGCGGCGCGAGCGATCAGTTCGGACTGGTTGAATCCGCGCTGGCGCAGCTTCCGCGCGTGCAGCGGCACCGGAACCACCATCACCGGTCTCCGGCTCCAGCAGGAATCGAGCCCGCTCACCGCTTCCGCCAGCATGCGGCCCAGGACCGCGGCAGCCGGTCGCACCTGTTCATATTTCAGCAGGTGGATGAGTTCCCGCAGGCCGCCGTCGTAACTGCCGTAGGCCACCGCCCGGGCGAAAGGCGGCTCCAGCCGCCGGCACAAACCACAAAGAGCCAGAGTCGCGTCGCCACCGAGCACATATGGACTGAGCAGCCGTTCTCCGCACCTGGCGCAGACGCCGCCCGCAATGGGGCGGATATCGGAAAGGCAGGGCGGGCAAACCGGCAGGCGGGAAATATTTACCAGGGGAGTACCGCAAAGACGACAATCGGAGGGAAACAGAGTAGCGAAGAGACTTTCTGCAACACCGCTCAACGACGCAACCAGCATGGACCCCAGCGAACTGTCGCGCGTCAGGGGCCTGGTCCCGGCAGCCCGGATTTGGTCCTCGCTACTGCTGAAGACGAGCCTCCCGCGTTCGCCCGGGACGGCAAAGGACGCTGCGGGCAAACCTATCCCAGTATAGCGGGCCGCAATGCCTCAGGCAACGCTAGGCGGTCGCGCCCTGTGCCTTCTTGGTTTCCCGTCTTGGGAGAACCGGAAGGAATGACGATTGATACGAACGCCGGAAACAATCGCCACACCGCACCGGGCGGAGAAACATCAAGGGCAGCAAGTACTTCTCGGTGAAATTCTTTGGACGGGAGCGGTAACCGTGAAAACCGCCACAATCCCGACACCCAAACAGTTTGGGGGACATAACTGTAGACCTCGGGAGGCCAGAGAAATAACGCCGACCATCATACCAGAAGTGGCTACCAGCGCGGCATCTGAAGTGGTCCCTCGGATTGGAAATCCCGAGGAGGCCTGCAGGAAACACCCCCGAGGCACTTGTAAAAGGGGTGGCTCGCATGTTAACGTGCGCCGTCTCATCTATCACCTAAGAGCTTTATTATCTAGGATATTAATTTATTCACGACCCAACCATTCCTGGCTCTTCCGAGGATTCGCCATCATGAGTACGGACAACCCGGTTCCCGGCAGCGAGAGTGAAAAAAAATTCAAGCCCTACGTCCCCGAGGACAGGGAGATGCGCGAGTTCACCTGGCGCGCGATTCTGCTGGGACTGGCGCTGACCATCGTGCTGGGCGCGGCCAACGCCTATCTCGGTCTGCGCGCGGGCATCACGATCGCGGCCACTTATCCGGCAGCAGTCATTGCCATGGCCGCGATGCGCGCATGGAAGGGATCGCTGCTCGAAGAGAACATCGCCCGGACCGCGGGGTCGATCGGAGAAGGCATCGCGGCCGGGGCCATCTTTACGATTCCCGCCTTCCTGATTGCCAAAGCCTGGCCTTCATTCCGCCCGGCTGACGCGTACTGGAAATCCACCGCCCTGATCATGGTGGGCAGCGTCCTGGGCGTGCTTTTCATTTCCCTGGTGCGAAGGGTGATGGTGGAAGATCCGGAATTGCCCTTCCCCGAATCGGTGGCGGCATCGGAAATCCACAAGGCCGGACAGCGGGGCGCTCAGGCGGCAAAATACCTCTTCTGGAATATAGGCGTCGGCGGCTTGGTGTACATGCTGGGACGCTTCGGATTGTTTGCCGCCGACCGGGACTTTCACTTTGCCATCGGCACTCTGGGCCACAGCCAGGTTCGTCTGGGCGGATCCGGAAACACGGACGTCCTCGCGGCCGGTGGCGCGAGCATGTTCTCTGCGCCCAGCATAAGCCCGGCCTATCTGGGTGTCGGATACATCATCGGAATTCGATTAGCGTCGCTGCAGTTCGCGGGTGGCGTGCTGGCCTGGGGTTTGATGGTTCCGCTCCTGATATTTTTTCTGGGGCCGCAGATCAGACACTTTCTGCCCGCCGACACTCCCGCCAATTGGGCGAACATGTCACTGGCGGTCTGGAGATTCATCGTGCGCCCGATTGCCGTCGGCGGCATGCTGGTAGGGGCGGCCTATACGCTCTACAAGATGCGGGCCAGCCTCACGGCCGGGCTGGGCAAAGCATTCTCCGACCTGCGCCAGACCGCCGACGAACAATCCAAGCTCTCGCGCACCGAGCGCTACATGAGTTCGAAAGTGGTCTTCAGTCTGATCGCGCTGATGTTTGTCCTCATGTGCTTCCTCTATATCCGTATTTCGGGACTGATCTGGCCGGCGGTGCTGGCCGCGGTGGTCATGCTGATCGTCGGTTTCTTCTTTTCCACCGTTTCAGGGAGCCTGGTGGGCATGATCGGATCGTCCAACAACCCGGTGTCCGGGCTGACGCTTTCGACCCTGATCATCGCAGCGCTTTTGATGGTCTCGCTGGGCGTCTCGGGAATTTCCGGGGTCGCGGCCGTGTTGGGCGTGGCGGCCGTGGTTTGCGTTTCCGCATCGGTCGCCGGCGAACTGCTGCAGGACTTCAAGGTGGGATACATCTTGGGTGGTACGCCACGCACCATTCAGATCGCGGAACTGATCGCGGTCGTAGTAGCCAGCCTGGTAATGTACTGGCCTCTCATGCTGCTGCACGAAGCTAATATCCGAGCCGGGGGAATCGGATTCGGCGACCGTCAACTCTCCGCGCCCCAGGCTGGGCTCATGGCAACATTGGCCATCGGCATTGTGGGCGGTGATATGCCCTGGTCGTTGGTGGTGGTGGGCATTTTCTTCGGCATTGCCTTGATCATGATGCAGGTCAAGAGCCCGATGCTGGTAGCGGTCGGCATGTATCTGCCTTTTGAGACCACCTTCGCCATTTTCCTCGGTGGAGTCTTCCGCTCCCTCGGTGACTGGGTAGCCAAACGCCGCGGATTTAACGGGGCACAGATGGCGCGGGTGGAAAATGCCGGCGTGCTCACCGCATCGGGACTGATCGCAGGAGAAGCGGTGCTGGGATTGCTGTGGGCTGGACTCCAGTTCGCTCCGGCATGGACCCGCAGCCAGATTTTCTCCAATCCCTCTTATCTTGCAGGCATCGGTGTGATGGTTGCCCTCGCGGCTCTGATGATTTTGTTGCCGCTATCCAGCGCCGGCGATCCCAACGAACCGGCCCCGCCCACGGCCATGATGTAAGCAGGCTGGTTTCGCGGCGACTCGCCGGTGTCTCTTCGAGCTCGCTGGGCTTGGTCTTCACTTTCCTTCGTGGTCTACTGTCTTGCATGTCCATCGCCGCCAATGTGGCCGAGGTACGCCAGCGGATCGTAGCCGCCGCGTACCGTGCCGGACGCGATCCCAGCGAAATAACCCTGATGGCGGTGAGCAAGACGTTTCCTGCCGAGTCGATACGTGAAGCGTATCAATCCGGACTTCGGGTATTCGGCGAAAACCGGGTTCAGGAATTCTCCGGGAAGGCACCATCGCTGGCCGATCTGCCCGGTACGGAATGGCACATGATCGGCCATCTGCAATCGAATAAAGCGACGGCGGCGGCCGAGGTGTTCACTGCGGTCGATTCGCTCGACTCTCTCAAGCTGGCGGCGAAGCTGAACGCTGAGGCCGGGAAGCTGGGTAAGAAACTAAGTGCGCTGGTCGAAATCAATGTGGGTGGCGAAACGGCGAAGAGCGGACTGGCGCCCCACTGCGGTGAACTGGAAGAACTAGTGACGGCCGCTCCACGGCTTGAGCACTTGGATTTCCGTGGATTGATGACCATTCCTCCATTCGCGGAAGAGGTCGAGCAGGCGCGCCCTTATTTTCGCCGGCTGCGCGCTCTACGGGACCAGATCGCGGGGCGGCATCTTCCCGCCATTCGCATGGACACGCTATCGATGGGCATGTCGCATGATTTTGAAATCGCCATCGAAGAAGGCTCAACCTGCGTGCGCGTGGGAACCGCAATTTTTGGAGAGAGGACCAAGCATTAACCACAGAGGACACGGAAGAACATCTTGGATTTTCTCTGCGTCCTCTGTGATTAATTGGTTTCAATGTTTCCCATCCTGGACACTCCTGCCGGCGCTACCTTCGCAGTCAAAATCCATCCTCGCGCTCGCAAAAATGCAGTCACCGGGGAAATCGGTGACACCCTGAAACTGTCGTTGACCGCCCCACCAGTTGACGGTCGAGCCAACGATGCCTGCATAGAATTTCTGGCAAATCTTTTGAACGTCCCGCGTTCCTCCGTTACCATATCGTCCGGCCAGAACAGCCGCAGGAAAGTGATTCGAATCGCGGGACTCTCGGCGGACGAACTGCGAGAGCGATTCAAGAGAGAGTGAGGACCATTTCTGACTTTTTCCGAACGATTGGGTGAAATCCGTACGGGCTTCGAGCGTCCCTTCTGGGTCGCCAATATCAGCGAGCTCTTTGAACGGCTTTCCTACTACGCCGCCTTCGCGTCTCTGGCCCGCTATCTTCATGAGACTTTGAACTTCCGGGTGGAACAGGCCAGCAGCCTGACCGGATTGTTCGGGGGCCTGGTGTGGTTTCTGGCGGTGTTCGGCGGCACGGTGGCTGATCGCCTAGGCTTTCGCCGGTCTCTGTCGCTAGCCTATCTGATCCTGAGTTGCTCCTACTTTCTGTTGGGCTCGTTGGGAGCGCCATGGCTGGCGCCGGTGCGTAATGCGGTGCCGCTGGGTGTCCTCGTGACTTTTGTCCTGATGCTTCCCGCGCTGGGCGTCGCGCTGGTCAAGCCTTGCGTCGTCGGTACTACTGCAAGGGCCTCCAAGGAAAACGTCCGCTCGATCGGATACTCGATTTACTACACGCTGGTAAACATCGGCGGGGCCGCCGGACCTTACGTTGCGTCATGGGTGCATCAGCACATGCGGGTGGAAAATGTGTTCCGGGTAGCGGCGCTGAGCGTGTTTGCAATGTTCTTCGCGGTACTGCTGCTGTTTAAGGAGCCGCGCCGGTCAGGTGAGATACAGACTGTGAGCCTGTCCCAGTCGGCAAAGAATTTCTGGACGGTTCTTTCGAATCCACGCTTCATGGTATTCCTGCTGATATTTTCCGGATACTGGGTCGTGTATTGGCAGGAATTCATCATTCTGCCGCTGTATATTCACGACTACATTGACCCCAAGGCGAATACCGAACTGATGCTTGTCGCCGGACCGCTCACGGTCATCACTCTGCAACTGCTGGTCAGCTTTCTCACGCAGCGCATCCCCGCATTCCGCGCCATCACCCTCGGAACATTAGTCTCCGGTTTGGCCGCCCTGATTTTGATTGCCCATCCCACGGTTCTTACTGCTGTGCTTTCCCTGATTACCATTTCTCTCGGCGAAATCATCCAGTCGCCTCGTTACTACGAGTACATCTCGCGCCTCGCTCCGCCGGGTCAGCAGGGCACCTACATGGGTTTCGCCTTCTTGCCGATCGGGATCGGATCCATCATCGGAGGCTGGTTCGGGGGACAACTGATCCATCATTTCGGCGAAGTCGCGCACCAACCCGGATTGATCTGGTGGCCTGTGGTCGCGGTCGGCGTGGCCACCGCCGGGCTCCTGTGGATTTATGACAAGACACTGAAACCTGCAGATTCTTGAACCACAGAGGACACAGAGGACACGGAGGCAAGACTTCTTAAGATTTTCTCTGTGTCCTCCGTGTCCTCTGTGGTTAAACTCCGGATTCGCTCAAAACGCTGCGGTTGTTTAGAATAGTTATTGCCCATGGATCTTCCCGCCATACAGGCCGCGCTGCGCGAGCGAAACATTGACGCCTGGCTCTTTTACGATCACCATCATCGTGATCCCATTGCCTACCGCGTGCTGGGATTGCCCTCGGGGCAAATGGTCACGCGACGCTGGTTCTACCTGATTCCAGCCAGCGGCGACCCGTTGAAACTGGTGCACAAGATCGAACCCGGCCATCTCGACTCGCTGCCCGGGAGCAAACGCCAGTATTCGGGCTGGCAGGAATTGTTCGATCAGGTGAAGGTGCTACTGGCCAACTATCGCGATATCGCGATGCAGTATTCGCCGAACAACCTGGTATTCACAATTTCGCTGGTGGACGCGGGAACCGTCGATCTGATCCGCGGATTGGGCAAGAACGTGGTCAGCTCCTGCGACCTGGTGGCGCAGTTTGAAGCGACTCTGACCGAGGAGCAGATCAACTCTCACTTCGCGGCGCGTGATGCCATTGACGCCATCACGGCGTCGGCTTTCCAGGAGATCGGGCGGCGGGTGCGCAACGGCGGGACCCACGAATACGAAATCCAGCAGTGGTTTCTGGAAGCCTTCCGGCGCGAGAACCTGGTGGCTGACGACCCGCCGCTGGTCGCGGTCAATGCCAATAGCGGCGATCCGCACTACGCGCTCCTTCCGGAGAGTTCCAAACCCATTCGTGACGGGGATTTCGTTCTGCTCGATGTCTGGGCCAAAAAGAACACGCCGGGGGCCGTATACTACGACATTACCTGGACAGGCTTTGTGGGCAAGTCTCCCTCTGATCGCATGCGGGAAATATTCAGCATTGTTCGTCAGGCGCGTGATGTGGGAGTGAAGACGGTGGTCGAAGGCGTCAGCGCGGGCAAAGCCCTCGCCGGGTGGGAAGTCGATCACGCCGTGCGGGATTACATCCGGAACGCGGGCTTCGAGAAGTACTTCATCCATCGCACCGGACACTCGATCGGCACCGAAGTTCATGCCAACGGCGCGAACATGGATGACCTCGAAATTCACGACGAGCGCCGTATTCTGCCCAATTCGTGCTTCTCGATCGAGCCCGGCATTTATTTGCCGGAATTCGGGGTGCGCAGCGAAGTAAACATGCTGATCAGGCCCGGAGCAGCCCAGGTAACAGGTAAAATCCAAAGTGAACTCGTAATCATCTGAATGGCAAATTCAGCAAAGACCACTCCGACAGAAGCGCAGAAGGCAGCGGCAGCGGGTGCCGCCCGCATGTCAGTCATCGCTCCAGCCATCGCCTGGTTCATTCCCGGAGCCGGGCACTTGATCCAGAAGCGATGGGTGCGCGGGGCCTTGATCATGGCCTCGATCTCCATCATGTTCGTACTCGGCCTGCTGATGCAGGGACGCGTGTACCACCCTAATGGCGGCGACATTCTGGACATGCTTGGATTCGTCGGCGACGTCGGCGCGGGCAGCCTCTACATTGTGACCCGCATGCAAGGCTGGGGACACGGCGCCATTGCTCACGCCACTGCTGATTACGGCACCAAGTTTCTGATCGTCGCCGGACTGCTGAATTTCATCTGCGCCGCTGACGCCTATCACATCGCCATCGGGAAGAAGCCGTGACTGGAAAAACTGAATGACCCTGGAACTCTCCCATTTCACCGCCGCTGTGCTGTTCTCGGTTTTCGCCTCGGTAGTTTTCGGAATCACCCAGCGCAACAACGCCCGCGAGCAGGTCCGCTACGGCTTGTATTGCTTCGTCCTGTTCGTGGGCGGAGTATTCGTTGCGGGATGGGTGATGTGGCTGCTGCGGCACTGAGGAGCAGTTGCTGGCTTCTAGCTACTAGCTTCTAGCCTCGATCAGCGCGTGGCAGTACGGTTCAGAGTTTTTTCCGCGGCGGGCCGGGCTCAACTCCACAGCAAATGGCTCAGGGTTAGGCTAGAAGCCAGTAGCTAGCAGCTAGAAGCTGCTTCACCCCTCCCACACAAACGCGTCGAAGACGCGCTTGATCTCAAATCCCAGACGTTGATAGAGCGTGACGGCGCGAGCATTGGCCTCGGTCACCGTGAGCGACAGCATGGAGAAGTTGCGCTGGCGCAGGTTTCCGGCGGTGGCTGCGATCAACAGCTCGCCCAGGCCATGCGAACGGTAATCCGGCAGCACGCACACCTGGGTAACATGTCCCACATCCTGACGCACCCGGGAGCACAGAATGAGTCCGACCAGGCTTCGCGCCCGCTTGTGCACCGCCACAAACGAGCCCTCGGGATCAAAGGTGCCGCATCCCGGAAAGCGCACGATGTTGTTCAGGAAGCGCAGCGACCCGCTCAGGGTGCGATATTGATCGTTGATTTCCGAGTCCACGTGACCTCGGTAAGCGCTGGTGATCAAGGCCGCGGCAGGCTGGTAATCATGTTCTGCCCAGCGCCTGATTTCGATTTCAGGGTCCAGTGGCGGCGGCGCCTTGGGGGGGCTGTCCAGCGGGAACACCATGAAAAGCCGCGGGTGCCGCTGAAAGCCCTGCTCCACAAAGGGCCGCGCCACCACGCCAGCCTCATGCACCAGTAATTGCGCTTCCACCCGATGGATTCCCGGTGACTGTTGCAGGGTCTCAATCACGTGCAGCAGCAGCCGCGATTCCACTTCATGCGGATCAGGCATGCGTCCCCCATTGGCCACGAACAGGTCGCCAATTACGCCCTTGCTGCCTTCGTAAACGAAAAACGCATATCCGATGATGCGGCCGCGTTCGACTGCGGCATAACCGGGCAGGATTTTGGCATCCACGTAGCGCAGGATCATTTCCGCCGAACCGCTGTAGTCCCAGGAGAGCAGGCGCGACCATTCCCGGACCTCGTCCTCCAGCAGAGGACGCAGATCGACAGAGGAAAAATGTCTGAGGTCGAGAATCTCCACCTGGAGGCTCCGTGAGGGTTCCGGCTTGCTAAGCGCGCTCATGGCGGGCTGCGAACAGCGAGTGTAGTGCTTCATCCCGCAGCGAGGCAAACGGGGGGACAAGGTTGGGTAACAGGGGAGCTTCTGGCTTCTGGCTTCTGGCTACGGGCTTCTTTGCCCTTGGTCCGTGATCTTCCGTCTCACTAAAGGCTTATTCGTTCCAAAAAGTCGCGCCGTCATGACCAGGTTAGAAGCCAGGAGCTAGAAGCTAGGAGCCAGGAGCCCGATGAAAGAAAACTAATCGCTGCTTTTCCCCACCCAGTAATAATCCATGCCCTGCGCCGCAAAGCTTCCCAGATAAGTGACGCGCCGGCCGGGAGTCCACTTCGCGATGTTTTTCTGCCAGGCTGCCGGAGTGATCAGCAGATGCTCGCCTGCGGGAACGTTTCCGGCTTCGTAACGGGCAATGCTTTGATTACGGTAGAAATGGAGGCCATATTCGGTCTCGCGCGACAGCCGGAGAATCGCCAGGGGAAGCGACCGGTTGTCCACGCGGCTGATCTCGAGCGCGATCGGACGCGCGGAGAGCGTGGCATCCAGAGCGGGAGCGCCCAGCCGCAAGACCGCAGCCACCGCCAGCACCACGGGAACCAGAGTGACGAAGCGGAGCAGGCGAAGCCCCGGCGGGCGAAGCAGCGTGAGTGCGATTCCAATCGCCAGCACCAGCGCAATTCCCGCCGAGATCTCTGTCGCCCGGCCCCAGGGCAGACGGCGCTGAAATACGATGTACTGCATCATCAAGGCCGCCACGGCCGGAAGGGCGGCGACCAGGGAATGGAAGATAATCAGCAGCAGGCGCGGCGGATCGTCGTCGATCACGTGGCGGCGAACATATTCCGCCAGCAGCAGCGTGCCTGCAGGAAGGGCGGGCACGATGTAGCCCGGCAATTTGGATGCGGAAAATGAAAAGAATGCCACCGGAACGACCAGCCAGATCAAAAGAAACGCCAGCAAGGCATCTTCTGACTGGAACAACTCCCTCTTTTCTGTCCACCAGGCGCGAATCGTCTCCACCGCAGCCGCGGCGATAAACATGGTCCAGGGCACAAGCCCGAGCAAGGCGACGGGGAGGTAATACCAAAAAGGTTGAGTGTGGTGATAAAGGTCTTTTCCAAATCGTGCCAGATTGTGCTCGAGAATGAAGACCCGAAAGAATTCCGGGTTTCTCAACTGCACCGCCACGTACCACGGAAGCGCGGTCACAACGAAGAGCAGGATGCCAGGCAGCCAGCAGGTCCGTGCCAGCAGACGATAGTCGCCCTTGGCAGCGGCAAAAATCGCAATCATGACGGCCGCCAGAAAGGGCGCTACCGGACCCTTGGCCAGCATGGCGAGTCCAAGAAAGACGTAAGACAGGGCCAGGTATCGCTTGCCGGAGCTTTCATACCACGCGTACCAGGCCAGCATGGCGATGCCGAAAGTGGCAGCCAGCGGCATGTCGGTAGAGGCGGCGCGAGCGAAGCCGATGACACCGCTGGCGGAAGCCGCCATGAGCGCGCCGTCCAGTTGAAAGCCCGGGCGAAAGCGGCGCAGGAAAAGATAAACGGCGACCACCATCAGTGTGGCGTCGAACGCCGAAGCAAGACGCGCAGCCCAGTCGCTGACGCCGAAAACACTGTAGGCCAGCATGGTTTGCCAGTAGTAGAGAGGGGGCTTTTCCAGCCAGGGCTTGCCGCCGAGCGTAGGCGTGATCCAATCATGACGGGCAAGCATCTCGCGCGCCACCTGCGCGTAACGCGGCTCATCGGCACCGAGCAGGCCAAAATAGGCGAGGCCGAAGAAAAACAGGAAGCCGCAAAAGCCGGCCAGCAAAAGCCAGTCCATGAGCGGCCGCTGCCCCGCACCGGGGGCGGCGTGCGATGTCGGGTTGGCTGGAGTCGCGGTCAAGAGCCTGAATCCTGAAATCTGAATTCTGAAATCTTTAACCTTAAATCCCGAGTGAGATTTATTGTATGGAAGCGCGGACCTGAAGCTCAGCGAGAATTCGCGCTGTCGCGGCGGACAGCGGTCCGTCGAGGGCGCAACCGCTGGCGCACTGGTGGCCGCCGCCGCCCAGACGTTCAGCGATTGCGGCCACATTCACCTTTCCTTTGCTGCGCAGACTGATGCGGAAGCGGCCGTCGGGTAGCTCGCGGAAAAACAAAGCCACCTCTACACCCTGCATGGAAAGGGCATAATTCACCAACCCTTCGCAATCTTCTTCCCGGGCATGGCAGCGCTGCATCTGTTCCTGGCTCACCGAAATCCATGCCAGTGACCCGTCGCGGTGCAGGTTGGAGAGCGCCGCGCCCAGCAGCCGCATCTTGGCGGTGGAGTGTCCAAAATAAATATTGCGGGCACAGTGGGCCGGATCAGCACCCGCGAGCACCAATTCCCGCGCCAGTTCGAAGGTGTGTTCGTTTGTCCCCTCGAACATGAACGAGCCGGTGTCAGTGAGGACGGCGGTGTAAAGGCAGGTCGCAACCTCGGGAGAAATCTTCACGCCTGCCTCGCGCGCCAGGCGATAGACCATCTCCGCCGTGGCCACCGCCCTGGGATCAATCCAGTTGACCTGGGCGAAAGGACGGCCACTCTGGTGGTGATCGATGTTGATCAGAAACTTGTTTTCCAATCCCTGCAGGCGGGTGCGCTGGATGCTGTCACACTCCAGAATAATTGCGGCTTCGTAGTCGCCGTTCACGGTCTCCGACTGGATAACTTCGCGGGCGTAGGGCAGCGACTGGTAAATGCGGGGCACCCCATCGCGCAGGACGACGTCGGCTGCTTTGCCCATCGCCAACAATATCTGACGGCAGGCCAGTGCCGAGCCGATGGCATCGCCATCGGGCCGGGCATGCGAGGTCAGCACGAACCGGTTGCGCTGCTCGATGTGCTTGAGAACTTCTTCCACCATAAAACAGTCGTCGGTCGTCAGTCGTCGGTCGTCAGTTCGCCAGAATTTCCTGACGACATACGACCGACGACTGCCGACTATTTCTTCCTCTTTTTCGTCCGGCCCAGCAATTCATCGATTCGGGCACCGTACTGGTCGGAGCGGTCGAGGTGAAAATAGAGTTCCGGGGGACGGCGAAGGCGGAGATTTTCCGCCACTTCGCGGCGGATGAACCCGACGGCCGCCGTCAGGCCTTCCAACGAGCGGTCGGCTTCCGCATCATCGCCTTCGAGTGTGACGTACACTTGCGCCGAACGCGAGTCCTCGGCCAACACCACGCTGGTCACGGCAACCAGGCCGATGCGGGGATCTCCCAGTTCGCCCTCCACAATGGTTTCGATCTCTTCCCGCAGGGCCTCGCCCAGGCGCTCCCGATGGTATTTCGCGCCACGCTTCTCCACATCCACCTCTTGAGTAAAACGAATGAGAATATCAGAAAAACCGCCCCAACGGGGCCGGCCGCGGCAGACCGACTCTGGGTAGTGCCGGCGTCTCGCCGGCTCCGTATGCGTGAGGTACAGACAATTCTAACTTCATTCGAGCCAGATGGGCTTTCCTGCAGCGGCGGGCCGGACGCCCGCCGGACAGCCGGCGGGACGCCGGCGCTACATAAATTCCACGAATGAATCTGCAACATCAGCGCCCGCGTTGTTGGCAATGCGTGTGGCCTGGCGCTCCACGTTCTTCATCAGGCCGTCGAGGTAGTCGCGCGAGTCCGAAATAGCGACCACGCCGACCGTAGCCCGGTTCCACAATCCGCTGGCGTCGAGTTCAGCCACGGCCACATTGAAGTGCGCGCGCAGCCGGTCTTTGAGGCTGCGAACCACCTGCCGCTTGTCTTTGAGGGACTGGGCTGCTTCGATGTGCAGTTCGAGGGTGAGAAAAGCGATCATGCAGTCGTCAGTCGTCGGTCGTCAGTCTTCAGGGTTTGCTGACGACCGAAGACCGACGACTGACGACTGCTTCTAAGCGATGGCTTCCGCCGCGACTTTCTCGGTCACGAAGGCTTCGATTACGTCACCGACCTTGATATCGCCATAGTTGGCGATCGAGATGCCGCACTCCATGCCGTTGCGTACCTCGCTGGCGTCATCCTTGAAGCGGCGCAGCGAGCCGACTTTGCCGGTGAACACGACGTTGTTGTCGCGCAGCAGGCGCACTTCGGAATCGCGCTTGATCAGGCCGTCGGTGACGGAACATCCGGCAATGGTGCCGACCTTGGGGATGCGGAACGTCTCCTTGACCAGGGCGCGGCCCTGATAGGTTTCCTTGATAGTGGGCTCGAGCAGGCCGGTCATGGCGCGCTTGATTTCGTCCTGCAACTCGTAAATGATCGAGTGCAGCCGGATATCCACCTTCTCCTGCTCCGCCAGTTCGTGCGCCTTGCGTTCCGGACGCACATTGAAGCCGATGATGATGGCGTTCGAAGCCGAAGCCAGCAGCACGTCCGACTCGGTTATGGCGCCCACGCCCGAACGCAGGACCTTCAGCCGAACTTTGTCGTTCGACAGCTTGGTGAGCAGGTCGGTCAGCACTTCGACTGAGCCGCCGACGTCCGCCTTAAGGATGATGTTCAGTTCCTTGGTGCCTGCGGTCTTCAGCTGCTCCGCCAGGCCTTCCAGTGAAACGCGGGAACTCTTGGCTAGTGTGGCTTCGCGGGCTTTCTGCTCGCGATATTCGGAAACGCCGCGGGCCTTGTCGCGGTCCGCCACGACTACAAACTGGTCACCTGCCTGGGGCAGGCCTTCCATGCCGAGGATTTCGACCGGTGTGGAGGGCGGC
The DNA here is from genome assembly GCA_963752375.1 of Terriglobia bacterium. Lineage (GTDB taxonomy): Bacteria > Acidobacteriota > Terriglobia > Terriglobales > Acidobacteriaceae > JAIQFF01. The sequence goes on along the minus strand of CAVVYF010000022.1, from coordinate 20,495 downwards.
GCGGACTCGAGCTGGTTGCCGCGATCGTCAAACATGGCGCGGACTTTGCCGTACACATTGCCCACCACGAAGTTGTCGCTGTTACGCAAGGTTCCGTTCTGCACCAGCAGCGTCGCCACCGGCCCGCGTCCGCGATCCAGCTTGGCTTCGAGCACCACGCCGGTTGCCGGACGGTCCGGCGTCGCCTTGAGTTCCTGCAGGTCCGCCACCAGGCAGATCATTTCCATCAGCAGGTTCAGGTTGGTTTTCTGCTTGGCCGAAACATCCACGAATACCGTGGTCCCGCCCCAGTCTTCCGGCATCAGGCCGCGATCGGCCAGCTGCTTCTTGACGCGGTCGGGCAAAGCGTCGGGCTTGTCGATTTTATTGACCGCAACAATGATGGGCACTTCCGCGGCGTGAGCGTGGTCGATGGCCTCGAGGGTCTGCGGCATCACGCCGTCATCGGCGGCCACAACCAGCACCACGATGTCGGTAGCCTTGGCTCCGCGGGCCCGCATGCGGGTAAACGCCTCGTGGCCAGGGGTGTCGAGGAATACGATCTGGCGGCCGTAGGCCGGAGAGTTCTTGTCCACGATGGTTACTTTGTACGCGCCAATGTGCTGCGTGATGCCGCCGGCTTCGCCTCCCGCCACATTGGTCAGGCGGATGGAATCGAGCAGCGTGGTCTTGCCGTGGTCCACGTGGCCCATGATGGTGACCACGGGCGGACGCGTAACGCCTTCGGTGGGCGCGCCTTCCTCGCCCGTGGCGGCTTCGGACACTTCCTTGGCAGCCTGCTCTTCGAAGGTGATCACGTTGGTGTCGGCTCCGAAGAAGCGCGCCATCTCGCTGGCCAGTTCGGTGTCGAGCGTCTGATTAATAGTGGCGAACACGCCGCGAAGCAGCAGGCGCGCAATCAGGTCTTTGGCGCGAAGACCAAGCTTTTCCGCCAGATCTTTGACACTGATGCCTTCGGTGATGGTGATGCTGCGCGTGATCGGTTGCGGCTCGTTCGAGAGCGACAGCCGCGGCGGCGGCGTGTAGCCCTTCATCGGGCCTTCCTTCACTCCGCGCGGCACATAACGCTGTCCCGGTCGGCGTGACGGCGCGCCCGGCCTGCTGCCCGGCCTGGGCGTCGGCCCGCCCGAGGGCACTGCTCCCGGCCCTACTCCCAGCGGTCTCGATCCCGTGGGAGACTGCCGTGTGGGATGCATGGGCCGGCGCTCGCCTGGACGCAGCGGCGGACGATTGGTAGGCGCACCCGGACGCGGGCGCTGGAAAATCGGCTGTCCTGGCACCGGACGTCCTGGCGCCGGACGCATGGGAGCTCCGGTGGACGTTCCGGCGGCGCCTGCGGGCGCGGCGGGCCGCAAGGGCGCCTTGTACACCGGGCGCGGCCCGGTCTGCGGAACGATCATTCGCGGCGGCGGCGCTGCCGGCGGCCCAGGTGCGATCGGGGCGGCGGGCCTGGAAGCCATGGCCGGCGGTTGTGCCGGTGGCGCCGCGGGCCGCGGCGTCGTTACCGACGTCGCCGGGCTGCTCGCCGAAAGTGGCGGGGCCGCCGGTACTGCCGGTCGGGGCGTAACTGGAGCCGCGGGCGCAGCCGATTGAGGAGGAGCCGGCGCTGGCGCGGTAAAACTTGGCCGCGGTGTCGAGGTCGGCACTACAAACTTGGGCGGAGCCGCAGGCGGCGGAGTTGGGGGCCTGGGGGTGGGAGTCGTTGCCGCCGGCGGCGCGGCCGAAACCACGGGCTTGGCGGGTGGCGGTGCCGCTGCCAGCGGAGCTTCCACGGCCGAGGACGGCTGTTGCTTGCTGATGATGGCTTTTAAGGCGTCGCCGGGCTTGGAAATGTGCGAGAGGTCAATCTTGGTCTTGATTTCATCGGCGTCGGCGCGGGACGGCCGGGAAGAGCGGCTGGAGGTCTGCGCGGCACTGCTGGCACGGAGGCGGGCACGGACTTTTTCCGCTTCATGGTCTTCGAGAGAACTGGAATGGCTCTTCTTCTCGGTGACTCCAATTTCCGGAAGTACATCGAGAATAGATTTACTTTTAACTTCCAGCTCCCTTGCCAGATCGTTGATTCGAATCTTGCTCATCCGCCCTTTCGTCCTCCGGACTGTTCCGCTAAGTCTTCATATCAACCTCACGGCGTCAGTTTTCAGGTTCGCGCAACCACTTGCGTCAGCGCGCGAGAATCGCACTTACTGCTTCTCCTCGGAAGGAGCAGGCTCCTCCGCGGATTCAGCAGCTACTTCCTGCCCACCATTTTCTTCAGCGTCGGCGGCTGATTCGGCGCTTTCAACCGCCGTTTCAGGCGCCGCTTCAACCTCGGCCGTGATGTCATCAGGGCCCGCGGCCGACTCTTCTGCCACCGGCTCCGCGCCCACTTCACCTTCCACCGCGGCAGCGCCGGTTTCCGCTGCTTCCAGGCTGGAGAAATAATTATTGACCGCCAGGCTGATTTTTTCCACCGTCTTGGGGCCGATACCTTCGATGGCCTCGAGCTGCTCAGGGGTCATATCCGCCAGCGCCTCCACCGTGGTCACACCGGCGGCGCCCAGCTTCTCCACCAGACCTTCACCCAGGCCAGGCACATTCTCCAGCGGAGTAGAAGCGTTACCCACCAGCGCGGACATCTGCAGTTCCACTTCCTGCCGCTTCTCTTCCTCGCTCTTGATGTCAATCTTCCAGCCCAGCAGCTTCGCCGCCAGCCGGACGTTTTGTCCCTTTTTGCCGATGGCCAGTGAAAGCTGGCTGTCATCCACCACCACTTCAAGATGCTTGTCGGCGGAATCGACCACAGTCACGCGGCTCACCTTGGCGGGCTGCAAAGCTTTCTCGGCGAAAGTCACCGCATCTTCGTGGTACTCGATGATGTCAATTTTTTCGCCGCGCAATTCGCGGATGATGGATTGCACCCGCATGCCCTTCATACCGACGCATGCGCCCACCGCGTCCACGTCCTTGTCTTTCGACATGACCGCGATCTTGGTGCGCTCCCCGGCCTCGCGCGCAATGGCCCGGATCACCACCGTGCCATCATAAATTTCCGGCACTTCAGTCTGGAACAGATGTTGCACTAGCTCGGGCGCAGCCCTGGAAACCACGACCGCCGGCCCTTTCGAAGCGCGTTCCACTCGCGCAATCACAACCCGCACACGTTCGCCCATGGCAAACGATTCCAGCCGCGACTGCTCCTTGCGGGGCATACGCGCTTCCGCTTTGCCGATGTCGAAGATCACATCCGGGCCTTCCACCCGTTTCACGGTGGCATTCACGATTTCGCCGACCCGGCCGATGTACTCGTTGTACACAGTGTCGCGCTCAGCTTCGCGCACCTTCTGAAAGATGACCTGCTTGGCCAGTTGCGCCGCGATCCGTCCCAGAATGCCTTCGGTCTGCTTGTTGATCTGAAGCTCGCCCCCCAGCTCGACGTTGGGATTGATTTTTCGGGCGTCGTCCAGCGTGACCTGCAGGACCGGGTCTTCAACCTGTTCCGGAGTTTCAACAATCGTCTTGACCGCGAAGGCGCGGATCTTGCCGGTTTCCTTGTCCAGTTCGGCGCGCAGGTTTTCCTGCGTCTTGTAATACTTGCGCGTGGCAACAACAATGGCATCTTCCACTGCACTCACGACAATCTGCGGATCAATGCCTTTTTCCCGGCTCAGCGCGTCAATCGTGTTATAGAGCTCACTTGCCATAGATAATTCGCTCAAGGCGATTTTGTAATTTGGAAATTGAGTAATCTGGTAATTGAAAACCCAAAGAATCCCAAAGGGTCTTAAATTACAAAATTACTCAATTGCCCAATTACTCAATCGCTTCTAGATCTCCGGCACCAGGTTCGCCTTCTCGACGTTTTTCAAGTCGATTTCCAGCTTGGGCGCATCGCCCTCTTCCGGACGGCGCTTTTTTCTGGCGGCGTTCAGGTCCAGGGTCAAACGCCCGTGCTCAAAACTTTCCAGCCTGCCTTCAAAGTGGCGGTTGCCGTTCACCGGCTGCTGCGTGGTTAACTTGATCCGGCTCCCGGTGAAACGCTCGTAATCAGACGGACGAATTAATTTCCTGTCCAGTCCGGGCGAAGAAACTTCCAGCGTGTATGACCCGGAGATCACGTCCTCAACATCCAGGATCGTGCCCACTTCCCGGCTCACCGTGGCACAGTCTTCGTGCGTCACCCCGGCCAGCTTGTCAATCATGATGCGAAGCATGCGCGCCTTACCCCCGCCGCGCAGCTCGACTTCCACTACCTCCAGCCCGCTGGAAGCAGCCACCCGCTCCGCAATTTCCCGGACCTTGTCAATCTCAAGCGCCATGAAACCAATAGCTTACGGCCAATTTCCCGGCTCCAAAACCGGCCCAAACTAAAAAGTGGGCTTGCGCCCACTGGTGTGTCTCGCCACGTGCTGGTAACACTACACAACAGTTCCAGCTATGAATATACGCCGCAGGGAACCAAAAGACAAACCTGCCACCGCCTCTATCGAGGCCCTGCGTTCGCGATTTTCAACCGGCGCGCCGATGGGCAGGTTTTCGAAACCGCTAACCACGAAGAGCACGAAGGTCCACGAAGGAAACCCTGCAAACAAAGCCTTCGCGATACTTCGTGTCCTTCGTGGTTCTGCACTTGCCGTGTCATACCACGAAACTGCCCACCACCCAGAATTGTGTGGCGCGCGCCAGATCCTTCGAGACAGAAGCCCCTCAGAATGACTCCGGGTCGGGGCCATTTCTATTGACGACACCGGCGATTTGCGTGAACTGCAAGCCGTCTCTAGAATGGAGAGCTATCCTTCACGTCCGAGAATACTTATGATTCATTTTCCCGTCCCTGAGGCGCTCACTTTCGACGACGTGTTGCTGCTGCCGGCACGTTCCGACGTCGTACCCGCCCTTGCGAACACGCAGACCCAGCTGACGCGCAATATCCGCCTCAACATTCCCATCGTCAGCGCCGCCATGGACACAGTCACGGAATCGCACATGGCGATCGCGCTCGCCCAGCAGGGCGGCATCGGGATCATTCATCGCAACCTGACTCCCGAGCAACAGGCCAACGAGGTGGACAAGGTGAAGCGCTCGGAGAGCGGCATGATCGTGGACCCGGTCACCATGTCGCCCGATGCCAAAGTTTCCGACGCGCTTGAAATGATGCGCAAGTACAAAATTTCCGGCGTGCCCATCACCAAGAATGGAAAGCTGGTAGGCATCCTGACCAATCGCGATTTGCGCTTCGAGACCCGCTTCGACATTCCCATCAGCAAAGTGATGACCAAGGAAAATCTGATCACGGTCCCGGTGGGCACCACGCTCGAAGACGCGGAAAATATCCTGCACGAACACCGGGTGGAAAAACTTCTGGTGGTCGATGATAACTACAATCTCAAAGGCCTCATCACGGTCAAGGACATTCAGAAAAAACTGAAATATCCCAACGCGGCCAAGGATTCGCAGGGCCGGCTGCGGGTGGGAGCCGCCATCGGGGCCACCGGCGACTTCCTCGAACGCGCCCAGGAAATGGTGAAGTGCAAAGTTGATCTGCTCGCCATTGACAGCGCCCATGGACATTCCACGCGCGTGCTCGACGCCATCAAAATGGTGAAGTCGAAGCTCCCCGAAGTGGACCTGATTGCCGGCAATGTCGGCACCTTCGACGGAGCCTGCGAACTGGCCCGCGCGGGCGCCGATGCCATCAAAGTTGGGATTGGCCCGGGTTCCATCTGCACCACGCGGGTCGTGACCGGGGCCGGAATGCCGCAGATTACCGCCATCGCGGAAGCGTACCGCGCTACCAAGGACTCCGGGGTTCCGGTGGTTGCCGATGGCGGAATCAAATACTCTGGCGATATTACGAAGGCCCTGGCCGCGGGCGCTTCCGGGGTGATGATCGGATCACTATTTGCCGGGACCGATGAAAGTCCAGGCGAGCTGATCCTTTATCAAGGCAGATCGTTCAAGTCCTATCGCGGTATGGGCTCGCTGGGAGCGATGGCCTCGGGTTCGAGCGAGCGCTACTTCCAGAACATCGATGGAGATGCTTCCACCGCCATGTCGGGCGGCGCCGACGATGCCAATCGCCTGGGAAAACTGGTCCCCGAGGGAATTGAAGGGCGCGTCCCTTACCGCGGTTCAGTCGCCATGATCGTGCACCAGATGGTGGGCGGATTGAAGTCTGGCATGGGTTACTGCGGTTGCGCCACCATCCCGGAGCTGCTGCAAAAGACGCGATTTGTGCGCATCAGCGGGGCCGGCCTGCGCGAGAGTCACGTGCACGATGTCATGATCACGCGCGAGGCGCCGAACTATGCCGTGGAATAAGGGCCGGGAAAGCCGCGCTTGAATCCTGCGCAAAAGCACCTGCTGAAGACATGGATCGCGGCAATCCTGTGGCTCGGTATCATCGTGACCGAGTCCACGAATATTGCCTCAGCCGACAATACGAGCCGGATTCTTTACCCCCTCCTGCACTTCCTGTTTGGGGTGAATGCCGCGCATTTCCCCACCTGGCACGCCGTCATCCGCAAAAGCGGTCACTTCGTGGGCTACTTCACGCTGAGCTGGCTGCTCTTCCGCGCCTGGCGGGACACTTTCCCACTCTCCGGCAGGAACTGGTCCATTGAGTGGGCCAGAATCTCTTTCTTTATGGCGGCCCTGGTGGCCTGCCTCGATGAGTGGCACCAGACTTACCTTCCCGGCCGCACCGGAAGAGTCCACGACGTCGCTCTGGACAGCAGCGCGGCGCTGATCGCACAGGTTGTTCTCTTTCTGGTTCTGCGGAAACGGCGACCCGAGTCATCGCCGCAGCTGAAGGTCTCCTGAGATCGAAGGGTCCACAGACCTTTGCGCCCTTTGCGGCATTTCTTTGCGAACTTTGCGGTTAAGGCTTTTGAACGATTAAGGCGAAGTCAAACCCTTAACCGCAAAGTTCGCAAAGAGAAGCCGCAGAGATCGCAAAAGAAGGCCACCGGCTGATGACCGACGACTGACGACTGTTCAATACATCGAGTCGTATTTGGTTACGACCCACCCGCCGCCCTTTTTCTCCAGCGTGACCGAGAACAGTTCCTTGTATGTGCCCTTCTGGCCGGGAGCGTTACGGCGCTTGCCGCGGTAGTGCAGGATGCGCAGCGGTGGAGTGTCTTCCCAGTCCGCAACCTCCCATGAAATCAGCGGATGCTGCGCCTCGGAGTCGCAAATGAAGGCGGCGTACTTCTTGCGATAGTCTTTGAACCACTCCGCCAGTTCTTCCCTGCAGTTCCCGTCACGCATGCTGCGGATGAACTGGGCCGCCTCGCGTTCGGAACTGCGGTCCCGCAGTGGGTTCAGCGAAATGGAGTTCGGTATCCCGGAGAGAGGATCGCGACCTTCGGAACGGCCCAGCACCGGTCCTTCACCATTCAGATGAATGAGGTAACCGAAGAAGATGACGAGCAGAAGAACGCCGGCTCCTGCCGCAATGCCGATCTGGTTGCGCGAAATCTCCATGGCCTCACATCAGTCTAACGGGAGGACAGGCGAGGACAAGATTACGGCGGATAGACTCCAGAGGACATGTACGACCGGGTGGGAAAATCGAAGGCGGGGCAGGCCATAGACCTGCCCCGCGGCCATGAAGCGATTACTCTTTTTCTTCCTTTATCTTGTCTTCGCCTTCGGCGTGGTCGGCGGGATGCTCCACTCCCTGCCGCGCTTCGGCTTCATCCATCGCTCGTTTGGCTTCTTCGGCGCGCTTGGAACGGACGGCCGCGCGCTTCTCGCGCTTTTCTTCCTGCAGCTTCTCGCTACCGAGGAGTTCGACGAATGCGGTGTCGGCGCCATCGCCTTTACGCCAGCCGGCACGAACGATGCGCAAATACCCGCCTTCACGGTCTCCGAAACGGGGAGCGACGGTGTCAAACAGTCTGTCCACCGCGGCGCTCGTCATCAGGTACGCGAGGGCCTGGCGGCGGGCTGACAGGTCGCCGCGCTTGCCCAGCGTGATCATTTTCTCGACCAGCGGACGCATGGCCTTGGCTTTGGGCACGGTGGTTTCGATTCGTTCTTCAAGGATGAGCGAAGTCACCAGGTTCCGCAGCAACGAGCGGCGGTGGCTGGTGTTACGTCCCAGTTTCCATCCTGCTACTTTGTGACGCATGGCGATTCCTTCAGCTTCTGGTTTCTGGTTTCTGGTTTCCAGTCCCTCGTTCCAGGCGCCCCGAAAAATAAGTCTCGTTTGGGAAACCAGAAACTAAAAACCAGAAACGGGGTGGCGCTAAGCGCCACCCGAAACTGCTCTACAGGTCGTTGTCCGGACCGTACGCCGACGCCGGCAGCACCTGGTTCGAGGTCGGGCCGGGTACGGCATTGCCGTGCTCGTCGATCTTCATCCCCAGGCTCAAGCCCATGGACGAGAGAATTTCCTTGATCTCGTTCAGCGACTTGCGGCCGAAGTTTTTGGTCTTCAGCATTTCCGCTTCGGTCTTCTGCACCAGCTCTCCGATGGTCTGGATGTTGGCGTTCTTCAGGCAGTTGTAACTGCGCACCGAAAGCTCCAGCTCTTCGACCGAGCGGTTGAGGTTTTCGTTCTTGATCTCCGGCTTGCGGTCGTCGGTGGAAGTGGAAGTTTCGATGTCCTCTTCAAAGTTGATGAAGATGTTCATGTGGTCCTTCAGCAGCTTCGCCGCCAGGCCGATGGAATCGGCCGGGGTGATCGAGCCGTTGGTCCACACTTCGAGAGTCAGCTTGTCGTAATCGGTGATCTGTCCCAGGCGCGCCGCTTCCACGGTGTAGTTGCACTTGCGCACCGGAGAGTGCACGGAGTCGATGGGAATGAAACCGATGCCGAGATCTTCGTCGAAGTTCTTGTCGGCCGCAACGTAGCCGCGTCCGCGCTTGAGGCGCATTTCCATGTCCAGCTTGCCGCCTTCGCTGACCGTCGCGATATAGACATCCTTGTCGAGCACTTCGACATCGGCGTCGGCCTCGATCATGCCGGAGGTGACTACGCCGGGCTGATCGCTGCGCAGGTAGATGGCTTTCGGAGCGTCTCCAGCCAGCTTGAAGGGAATCTGCTTCAGGTTGAGGATGATGTCGGTGGCGTCTTCAACCACGCCGGGTATCGACTGAAACTCGTGCAGCACGCCCTCGATCTTCACTGCGGTGACCGCAGCCCCTTCGATCGAAGAGAGCATCACGCGCCGCAGGGCGTTGCCGATCGTGGTGCCGAAGCCCCGTTCAAAAGGCTGGGCCCAGAAGATGCCGTACTTGTCGGTTAAGGTTGAAGTATCGACGGCGAGACGTTTGGGTTTTTGAAAGCCCTTCCAAAGCATTGCGTTGTTCTCCTTCGGCCGTGTGGCTCAGTCCTGACATCCCTGAACGGGTCCGTGCTGCGTTCAGGTCAAGCGTCAGAGACAGGCTGATCTGGCTCGAATGAAATGGACCGGAAATCAGTTTCGAGTTTCTGGTTTCTGGTTTCAAAACCAGAAATACGAAACTATTTATTGCAGTTTGCGATTTCCAAGTTTCTGGGTTTGAAACCAGAAACTGAGACCAGAAACTGCTACTTACTGTACAACTCCACAATCAACTGCTCGTTCACCGGCAGGTTGATATCTTCGCGCTTGGGCAAAGCCAGTACTTTGCCTTTGTAGTTATCGCGATCGATTTCCAGCCAGTTGGGCGCGTTCTGGTGGCTGGCAAATTCCTTGGCCGGCTCCAGAATGGGCAGCTTCTTGCTGCTTTCACGGACCGCAATTTCCTCACCCACACTCACCTGGTACGAGGGGATGTTTACCTTGTGTCCGTTGACATGGATGTGACCGTGGCGCACCAACTGCCGCGCCTGACGGCGGGACATGCCAAAGCCGAGGCGGTAAACCACGTTGTCCAGACGGCGCTCCAGCTGTTGCAGCAGCACTTCGCCGGTCACGCCCCGGGTGCGGGCCGCTTTCTCGAAGTAGTTGCGGAACTGGCTTTCCTGGGTGAAGTAGATGCGCTTCGCCTTCTGCTTTTCGCGCAACTGCAGGCCGTAGCCGACGATCTTGGCTTTGCGGTCCTTGCCATGCTGTCCGGGAGCGAAGTTACGCTTCTCGATGGGACATTTATCGCTGAAACACTTAGTGCCTTTGAGGAACAGCTTCATGCCCTCGCGGCGGCAGAGACGGCAGACGGGATCAGTATATCGGGCCAAGTTGCTCTCCTTAGTTAGATGACCGGTTTACAGGTTTGGCTTCACCCTTCATCCCGGACGAAAATCAGTTTCTAGTTTCCAGTTTCTGGTGTCCAGTGGAACTGGGAACCGGGAACTAATAACTGGAAACTGCTCCAAAACAAGAATCAGTTGTCGATTGCTACTTGTTCGCAGTTGGGCCAAAAGCCTTTGAAACTGGAAACCAGAAACCGGAAACTGCCTACACCCTTCTCCGCTTCGGCGGACGGCAACCGTTGTGCGGAATGGGCGTCGCATCTTTGATGTTGCGGACTTCGATGCCGGCCGCGGCCAGCGCGCGGATGGCGGATTCACGACCGGAACCGGGGCCGCTGACCCGCACTTCGACGCTGCGCACACCGTGATCGCGCGCCATGCTGGCGGCGTTCTGGGCGGCCTGCTGGGCGGCAAATGGAGTGCCTTTGCGGGATCCGCGAAAACCCAGCGAGCCGGAACTCTTCCAGGCCAGCACGTTCCCAGCCTGGTCGGCGATGGTCACAATCGTGTTGTTGAACGAGGCCTGGATGTGGGCAATGCCGTGCGGAACGTGCTTCCGCTCCTTCTTCTTGAAGGTTTTCTTCTTGCCCTTTTTATCCGGCGCCGCTGCTCCGGTCCCCGCTGCCGCTGCTGGTGCTGCTGGTTTTGCCATAGTTATTCCAGTCGTCGGTCGTCAGTCTTCAGTCGTCAGCCAGTCGCATTCGGTCTTACTGACGACTGAAGACCGACGACTGACGACTGCTTCTACGTTTTGGCCGCCGATTTCTTCTTGGCTGCCACGGTGCCCTTGCGCGGGCCCTTCCGGGTACGCGCGTTGGTGTGAGTACGCTGTCCGCGGACCGGCAGGTTCCGGCGATGACGGTAGCCGCGGTAGGAACCGATTTCGATGAGGCGCTTGATGTTCATCGAAACTTCCTTGCGCAAATCGCCTTCCACCATGCCTTCCGCTTCGATCACCTGGCGGATGCGATTGACTTCATCCTCGCCCAGGTCCTGGACCTTTTTCATGGGGTCCACTTTGGCGGCGTCCAGAATGCGGGCCGCGCGCGGGCTGCCAATGCCGTAGATGTAAGTCAGCGCGATATTGCTCCGCTTGTTGCGCGGAAGATCGACGCCTGCAATGCGTGCCATAGTGCTCCTCTGGTCCTTTATCCCTGCCGCTGCTTGTGTTTGGAAATGACGCAGATCACCCGCACCACACCCTTGCGGTGGATGACCTTGCACTTGTCGCAAATTTTCTTTACGGAAGCTCTTACCTTCATGAACCAGTCCTTTGCATTCACAGCCGGACTCTGCCCGGCCTGACCGGGTCAGAGACCCGGTCCCACACATCTATTTATAGCGATACACGATGCGGCCGCGGTTCAGGTCGTAGGGTGAAAGCTCGACTGCGACCTTGTCGCCGGGCAGAATGCGGATAAAGTTCTTGCGCATCTTTCCCGAGACGTGCGCCAGCACCTGATGCTTGTTTTCCAGTTCAACCTTGAACATGGCATTGGGCAGCGGTTCGACGACCGTTGCCATCACTTCAATCGCGTCCTCTTTGCTCATCGACTCCTTAAGATCGCTTCTAGCTTCTGGCTCCTAGCTTCTAGCTAAATCACCGGGCTTCGGCTTCAAGCCAGCAGCTGGAAGCCAGGAGCTAGAAGCTGCTTTACTGCGTCAAAATCATCGGGCCATCTTTGGTGACCGCGACACAGTGTTCGAAGTGGGCGCTGTAGCTGCCGTCGGCCGTGACCGCAGTCCACTTGTCCTCGAGCACCCGGGTCCCCGGACTGCCGGAATTCACCATGGGCTCGATGGCCAGCACCATGCCTTCGCGCAATCGCGCTCCGTGCCCGCGGGTACCATAGTTCGGCACTTGCGGCTCTTCGTGCAGGCGCGTTCCAATCCCGTGTCCGACAAACTCACGCACCACGCTGAAGCCGTTGGCTTCGACAAATTCCTGTACCGAAGCCCCCACATCTCCCACCGCGTTGCCGATACGGGCCGCCTCAATGCCCCGGTACAGCGAGGCTTCGGTCACTTCGAGCAACTTCGTCAACTCGGGCGTAAGCGAACCGTCCACTGGCACGGTGATGGCTGCATCGCCATAGTAGCCATCCAGCACCACGCCGCAGTCGATCGAAACAATGTCTCCGGCCTTCAACACCCTTTTTTCGGAAGGGATGCCGTGCACAATCTCTTCATTGATCGAGGTGCACAGTACGCAGGGATAATCGTAGTATCCCTTGAACGCGGGCTTCACGCCCAGGTCCTTGATTTTCTGTTCGGCGGCGCGTTCAAGGTCCATCGTGGTCGCGCCCGGAACCACCAGGCTGCGCACGTGGTCCAGCACCTGTCGTACGATGCCACCGCTGCGCCGCATCTTCTCAATCTCAGCCGCCGATTTGCAGACAATCGCCATACTCAACGCTTCAACCGCTGGTGCTCCCCGTCGTGACTCCGCGCTGGCCCTCGATCACTTTGAAAATCTGCTCCGTGACCTCGCGGACCGGTAAGTCGCCATCCACCGAAACCAGCCGCCCTTTGCGTGCGTAGTACTCGGCCACGGGCTTGGTCTGCAGTTCGTAGGCCTCCAGCCGCTCCCGGATGACTTCTTCACGATCATCTTCGCGGGTCACCAGCGTGGAACCATCAACATCGCATCGATCCGCGACACGGGGTGGCTGGGAGTAGACGTTGTAGATCCGTCCACAGACGGGACAAGAACGGCGTCCTGTAATCCGGCGTAGCAACTTATTATAGTCCACGTCAATTCGGATCACAATGGGCAGGCACTTGTCGCGCTGCGCATTTTCAAAGAACTCGTGCTCCAGAAACGCATCCAGCCATCCGGCCTGGGCCGGATTGCGGGGAAAACCATCCAGAATAAAACCGCGCTCGCAGTCCGCCTGCCGCAAGCGTTGCGACACGATGTCATACATCAGGTCGTCGGGCACGAACTCGCCCCGCGCCATCACGTCCTTGGCCAGCAACCCCACCGGCGTGCCCCGCTGCACATTCTCCCGCAGCAGGTCTCCCGTCGAAATCTGCGGGATGCGGTAACGCTGCACAATCAGCTTGGCTTGCGTACCCTTGCCCGCGCCCGGTGAGCCGAGCAGAATGACGGGTCCGATGCCGCGCGAGGTCGCCTCCGCCATCGAGCTGGTCCTCCCCGCCTCCAGGTTCCAATTTCACGCAACCAGTCCGATTACAGCGAACTATCTAACCCAAGACCCTCTGACCGTGCGGTCGCGGGCGACTCGCCCGCGGCTTTTGATCTTGACTTCAGGGCCACGCGGGCGAGGTCGCCCGCGACCACAGAACATCAAGACCAGGTCCGACGGCCGCGGATGCGTCCGCTGCGGGGCGTGAAACCGTCATAGTGGCGCATCACCAGCTGGGCCTCGATCTGAGTCACCGTGTCCATGGCCACTCCCACCACAATCAGCAGCGACGTTCCGCCAAAGTAGAAGTTCACTCCCAACCCGTTGGTCACCCAGGTCGGCAGGCGCTCGAAAAATGCCCCGATCGGTCCGTACAAGTGGTTCAGATGAATGCCGGTGATCATCCACTCCGGAATAAAGGAAATGATGATCAGATACAGCGCGCCCACCAGCGTGATCCGGGTCAGGATTTCGTTGATGTGGTCCGCGGTACGCTTGCCGGGACGAATGCCGGGAATAAATCCGCCGTACTTCCGCATATTGTCGGCAACCTCGTTGGGGTTGAAGACAATCGAGACGTAGAAGTAGGCAAAGAAAATGATGCCGATGGCGTACAGGAACGTGTAGAGCGGCTCTCCCCATCCCAGATTGCGGATCAGCTCGCCGAAGTAGCGGTTATTGCGCAGGCTGTAGCCCACGGTCTGGGGCAGAGTGAGGATCGACGAGGCAAAGATGACCGGCATGACGCCGCCGGAATTCACCCGCAAGGGCAAGTGGGTGGACTGCCCGCCCATCACCTTGCGGCCCACCACCCGTTTGGCATACTGCACCGGGATCCGGCGCTCGCAGCGCTCCACATAAACAATGAATCCCACCACCAGGATCATCACCCCGACCAGCAGGATGGTTGCCGGCGCGGTGAAAGCGCCCCAGGCGTCGGTTCGGACCTTGTCGAAAAGGTCAATCACGGCCCGCGGCAGGCCCACCACGATGCCGGCAAAAATCAGCAGCGACATGCCGTTACCCACGCCGCGTTCGGTAATCTGCTCGCCCAGCCACATGATGAAAACGCTGCCCGTGGTCAGGGTCAGCATGGTCATCAGGATGAAAGGCCACCCGGGATGGATGACGAAATCTCCGCCCCGCTGCAGCTGCCAGGCGATGCCGAAGGACTGCACCGCGCTCAAACCGAAGGTCAGGTAGCGGGTCCACTGCGTGATCTTCTTGCGCCCCAGTTCGCCTTCCTTCTGCAACTTGGCGAGCGGCTCATAGACCACGGTCAGCAACTGCAAAATGATCGAGGCTGTGATGTAGGGCATGATGCCCAGGGCAAAAATCGTCAGCCGGCGCAGCTGCCCGCCGGAAAACAGGTCCACGAAACCCAGCAGGCTGCCCTTGTTCTGCTCGAAAAACTGCTGCAGCTTGTCCGCATTCACCCCGGGCGTGGGAATGTGTCCGCCCAGCCGGTACACGGCCAGCAACCCCAGCGTGAACAGGATGCGCTTGCGCAGGTCCGGAATACGAAAGACGTTGGCCAGTTTTTCCAGCATGGACTACAGCACCTCAACCTTGCCGCCGGCCTTGGTGATCTTCTCCTGGGCCGACTTGGAAAACTTGTGCGCGTGCACGGTGAGGGCGATGGTCAACTCGCCGTCTCCCAGCACCTTCAGAGGATGCTTGCTCTTGATCACTCCCGCCTTGCGCAACACCTCGGGAGTAATGGTGGTCTCGCCCAACCCGGCCAGCTTCTCCAGGTTCACAATGTTGAATTCCTGGCGGAAGATGTTGGTGAAGCCGCGCTTGGGCATGCGGCGGTGCAGCGGCATCTGGCCGCCTTCAAAGCCGCGCATCATGCGCGAACCGCTGCGCGAGCGCTGGCCTTTGTGTCCGCGGGTGGAAGTCTTGCCCATGCCCGAGCCCATGCCGCGGCCCACGCGCTTCTTGTTGGCAGTCGCCTTCTTGGGTGCGCGAATATTCGAAAGATTCATAAATAAGCTCTCAGCTGTCAGCTCTCAGCTCTCAGCTTTTGCTGAGGACTGATGACTGACGACTTACGACTGAACGATCTCCACCAGGTGCGGCACCTTCGCCACCATGCCGCGAATGGCCGGGTTGTCCGGGCGCTCGATGACCTGATTCAAACGGGTGAAACCCAGACCCTTGACCACCAGCTTCTGCTGTACCGGAGCGCAGATCGCCGAGCGCACCCACTTCAGCTGGATTTTTGCGCCGCCGCCGGCATACGGTTTTTTTGCCAGTTTGTTGGGCATGATTACAGTTCCTCGACCGTCTTGCCGCGCATGGCGGCCACATCGCTTCGGTTCTTCAAATGCTTCAGCGCATCGAAGGTCGCCTTGATGACGTTGTGCGGATTGGTGGTGCCAATCGATTTGGTCAGCACATTCTGAATGCCGGCGGAAGTCATCACCGCCCGTACCGCGCCCCCGGCGATCACCCCGGTGCCTTCGGGAGCCGGCTTCAGCAGCACCCGGCCCGAGCCGAAGCGTCCCAGCACCAGGTGCGGGATGCTGGTCTGCGTGAGGTTGACCCGCATCAGGTTCTTCTTGGCCGACTCGATTCCCTTGCGGATGGCCTGCGGCACTTCCTTGGCCTTGCCTGAGCCATAGCCCACGACCGCCGCGCTGGGGTCGCCCACCACCACCAGGGCCGCGAAGGAAAGGTTCTTGCCGCCCTTGACCACTTTGGTCACGCGGTTGATGGAGACCACCTGGTCTTTCAACTGGTACGAATTCGCATCAAGCTTCTTGATCACAGTTGGCATTGATTCTCATTTCAAAAATTTGGCAATTGGGCAATTTAGCAATTGAGTAATTTGAAACCCATTCGCCCGCTTTTCCCATTACCCGATTTCTCAATTACACAATGACTCAATTCGCTAGAACTTCAGTCCGGCCTCGCGGGCGGAATCGGCCAGGGCCTTGACCCGTCCGTGATAAATGTAGCCGCCACGGTCGAAGACGACTTTCTCGATGCCCTTGGCCTTGGCGCGCTCGGCAATGTTTTTGCCCACGCTCTTGGCCGCCGCCACGTTGCCGCCCGTGCCCTTCTTGCCTTCCGCCGAGTTGGCGGAAACCAGGGTCGCGCCCTTCAGGTCGTCGATCAGCTGGACGTAAATGTGGTTCAACGAGCGATACACGTTCAGCCGCGGCCGCTCGGAAGTGCCTACCACCTTCTTGCGGATGCGTTTGTGCACGTGCCGCCGATTCGCGTTCTTCGATGTCTGAGTCAGCATGGTTCAGTCCTCGGTCGTCGGTCGTCGGTCGTCGGTCGTCAGCCAAGCTCCCTCGCTGAAACCGATAACAGAACGACTGTTCTTAGCCTCGATCATCAGCTCGATCTCACTCTCAGCCGCCCGGCTGAAGACTGAAGACAGACGACTGACGACTATCGACTATTTGGCCCCGGTCTTACCTACCTTCTTCTTCAACCGCTCGCCGGCGTAGCGCACACCCTTGTTCTTATACGGGTCGGGCGGGCGCAGGCTGCGCATTTCGGCGGCCACCTGTCCGACTTTCTGGCGATCGATGCCGGTCACGCTCAGCTTGGTCTGCTTCGGATCGACCGTCGCTTCGATTCCGGCGGGCAGCGGGTATTCGATCGGGTGCGAGTAGCCCAGGCTGAAAACCACAGTGGTCTTGCCTTTGAGCTCGGCACGGTATCCAATGCCCACGATTTCGAGCTCCCGGGTCCAGCCCTTGGTCACGCCTTCGACCGCGTTATTGACCAGGGCGCGGGCCAATCCATGGACCGCGGCCTGCGAGTCGTTCTCGCGGATCGCGACCAGGTTGCCATCCTGCTGCTCTATCCTGATGCCGCGCGGCAACTGGGTATCCAGCTTGCCCTTGGGCCCCTGCACGTTCACCATGGTGCCTTCAAGCTTTACCACCACTCCCTTGGGGAGGGGGATCGGTTTTCTTCCAATTCTAGACATAGGCTTCTAGCTTCTAGCTCCTGGCTTCTAGCCAAGTCGCGTTTCTGCGATCACTGCAACAATGTTCTAACTGTCCGTCTTGCCGTAGCTAGTAGCCAGAAGCTAGTAGCTAGCAGCAGCCGTTACCAGATCTCGCACAACACTTCGCCGCCCACGCCCTGTTTGCGGGCCTGGCGTCCGGTCATGACTCCGCGCGGGGTGGT
Source organism: Terriglobia bacterium (assembly GCA_963752375.1). Taxonomy (GTDB): domain Bacteria; phylum Acidobacteriota; class Terriglobia; order Terriglobales; family Acidobacteriaceae; genus JAIQFF01. Next base: position 3,026 of record CAVVYF010000022.1, on the reverse strand, counting down.
CAGAATATTGATGCCCATCCCGCCCAGCACGCGCGGGATCTCGCTGCGCCGCACATAGACCCGGCAGCCCGGCCGCGAGACGCGCTCCACATTCGAGATCGCGGCCTCGTTGTTGTTGCCGTACTTCAAGTAAATGCGCAGGAGCTTGTGGCCTTCCTCCTCCGCCGGCTTGAAATTGGAGATGTAGCCTTCCTCCTTGAGGATGCGGGCAATCTCCAGCTTCAGCTTCGAAGCAGGAATATCAACTTTCTGGTGGCGGGCGCGTATCGCGTTGCGAATGCGCGTCAGCATGTCTGCGACCGGATCGGTCAAATTCATCGTTTGCTTCTCCTCCGCCGCCCGTTTGCTTCGGTCCCACTGACTTTGCCCCGAAGAACCCGCGACGACGCTTCCACCCTGAACAATTCCCCGGGTGTAAATTACTTCGGACCCGGGTGCCCCACCCTCGCGCGTTGTTGGCGCAGGGTGGGAGATCCCCTAAGCTCTACCAGGACGACTTCGAAACTCCGGGAATCTCTCCCCGCAAAGCCAGGCCGCGGAAACACAGGCGGCAAATGCCGAACTTGCGCAGGTAAGCCCGCGGACGTCCGCACAGTTTGCAGCGGTTATGCCGGCGCGAGGAAAACTTCGGCGTCGGTCCCTTGCCCCGTGCCTTGTCGAACTTGGCTTCGATCTTTGCGTCTTTCACTCTTTTTGCAGTTGTCAATTTACCTTTAGCTCCTGCTTCCGGCCCAGCTCTCAGCTGCCAGCCATCGGCCCTCAGTTAAGACTTGTTCCTGCCATCCCTTTCGCAACTACGGACGGAAGGGCATGCCCAGGTGCTTCAGCAGCATTCGCGCCTGGTCGTCGTTTCTCGCCGTGGTCACAATGGTGACGTTCATCCCTTTGGTCTTGTCCACCCGGGAGTAGTCGATTTCGGGAAAAATCAGCTGGTCGTGCAGACCCAGGGTATAGTTGCCGCGCCCGTCGAAGGACTTGGTTGAAACTCCCTTGAAGTCACGCACCCGGGGCAGGGCCACGTTCAACAGCCGGTCCAGAAACTCCCACATGCGGTCGCCGCGCAGCGTGACCATGGCGCCGATGGCCTGGCCTTCACGCACCTTGAAAGCCGCAATCGATTTCTTGGCCTTGGTCGTGACCGGTTTCTGCCCCGTGATCTGGCCCAGTTCGTTGACCGCGGGATCGAGAATCTTGGCATTCTGCGTAGCTTCGCCCACCCCCATGTTGACCACAATCTTGTTCAGGTGCGGCACCGCCATGGGATTCTTCAAGTCGAATTCCTTCATCAGCGCGGGCGCGACCTCAGCCTGGAAACGGCCCTTGAGCCGCGGCGTTTCCTTGGCGCTGTGATGCGCCTGCGCCGGTTTCGCCTCCGGCTGCTGCTTGTCGCCTTGCTTGTCTCGCTTTTCTTTTGCCATTTACGTGCTCTGCCTTCTCTCGGAGTTCAGCTGCTTCTGGCTTCTAGCTTCTAGCTTCTCGGCCCTCTTGTGCTGGAGCTAGGAGCTAGCAGCCAGGAGCTAGTAGCTATTTATCGAGCGTGGCGCCGCACTTGCGGCAGACCCGGACCTTGCGCTCGCCCTGAAACTCGTGCCCGATGCGTACCGGCCGCTTGCAGCTGGGACACATCAGCCCCACGTTCGAGATCGCAATGCGGCTTTCCTGCTCGGCGATCCCGCCCTTGATGTTGCGCTGCGGATTGGGCCGGACGTGCTTCTTCACCAGCATCACGTGCTCGACCAGCACCTTGGCGTCGTTGGGGAAAATGCGCAGCACGCGCCCCTCTTTTCCCTTGTCGCGCCCGGTGATGACGCGCACCGTATCGTTGCGCCGCAGGTCCACTCGCTTGTTCGCTCTCTCAACCGTCTTCATAAGAACCCTTTTTCACAATCTGGCAATTGAGTAATTTTGTAATTGTGCAATTGAAAACCCACCCCAAGTGATCCCAGTTCAATTACGAAATTACCCAATTGCTCAATGACTCAATGCCTTAAAGTACTTCAGGCGCCAGGGAAACAATCTTCAAAAATTTGCGCTCGCGCAGTTCGCGGGCCACCGGCCCGAAGACGCGCGTGCCCACCGGCTCGCCGGCATCGTTGATCAGCACCGCGGCATTGCTGTCAAAGCGGATGTAGGTGCCGTCGCGGCGCCGGTGCTCCTTGCGGGTGCGCACGATGACCGCCTTCACCACTTTGCCCTTCTGCACCTGGCCTTCCGGGGCCGCCTCTTTCACGCTGGCGGTGATGACGTCACCCAGCCCGGCATTCAGGCCGGTCGACCCGCCCAACGGCAGGATCATCTGCAGCTTGCGGGCGCCGGAGTTGTCGGCCACCTCGAGCATCGATCTCATCATCACAGCCATATTCGAATCTCCTTGCCCTGCCCCGGCCTCTTAACTGGCTTCCGGAAGCGACGCTTCCGGCACCAGCGCGGCCTGCCGGACCACTTCCTTCAAGCGCCAGCGCTTCAGCTTGGACAACGGGCGGGTCTCTTCGAGCCGCACCACATCGCCCACCCGGGCCACATTCTTTTCGTCGTGGGCATAAAACTTTTTCGCCTTCGACACCACGCGCTTGTAGAACGGGTGCGCCTTCTTGCGCACCACCTGCACCACGATGGTCTTGTTCATGCGGCTGGAGACCACTTCGCCCACCACGATCTTGCGCCGTCCGGCGGCCTGCGGCTCCACTGCGGATTCTGTCCTGGTTTCAGCCATACTATTTCTTCTCCGTTGCGCTGGCGGCGGTCAGCTCACGCTCGCGGGCGATGGTCTTGACCCGCGCAATGTCCCGCCGCAGGCCGCGAATCTTCTTCAGGCTTTCGGTCTGCCCCATGTTGAGCTGGAACTTCAGCTTGAAGAGCTGGTCGCTGAGCTCGCGCTCCTGGGAGACCAGTTCGTCTTCGGTCAGATTACGTACTTTTTCCGCTTTCATATCAGTTCTCGGTTCTCAGTTTCAAAGTTGCTAGTGCGCGCCTTCACGCTTCACAAACACCGTGCGCAAGGGCAGCTTGTGCGAAGCCAGCCGCAT
>CAVVYF010000021.1:0-15047 GCA_963752375.1 Terriglobia bacterium | reverse complement strand
ACCTTCCGTGCGAGCTGATGTTGGGGGTAAGCGATTGATTCGTTTAGGCGGACGGCACTTTCTCCAGTTCTGCGAAGTCTGCCTTACAAGCAGGAGGTCGCGTGTTCGAATCACGCACTGCCCACCATCTACTATCAGATTCATTTGGGGTCCGATTATTCTGTGACGACTAACTCAGTGTGCAGGCTCGCGGTTGAGTCTTCCCCTGCCCACACGTCGAAGGTGCCCGGTTCTACTCCCCAGGCCCTGGTTTGCGGGCTCCAGAAGCTCAGTTCATCCTTACCCAGCGGGAACTTCAGGGTCTGGGTCTCGCCGGGGCGCAATGTGATCCGGCGGAATCCCTTGAGCTGCCGTACCGGGCGGGATGCGGAGCCGGCTTGCTGGTGGATGTAGATCTGCGCCACGGCGTCGCCCGCGACCGTGCTGGTGTTGGTCACATCGACCTGTACTTCGGTAGTCTGCTCCGAGTTCATGCGCGTTTTGCTCAGACGCAGATTGGCGAACTTGAAGGTGGAATAACTGAGTCCGTAGCCGAAGGGATAAAGGGGCTTGGTGGAAATGTCCCAGTAACGCGAAGTGAATTTGGGACGGTCCTCCGGCTCATGGGTCAGGTTGTGGTTGTAGTAGAGAGGTTCCTGCCCGACCGTGAGCGGCCAGGTTACGGGCAGTTTGCCGCCGGGGTTCACATCGCCGAAGAGCACATCCGCCACGGCATTGCCGCCTTCAGTGCCGGGATACCAGGCTTCGAGAATCGCGGCCACATGCGCGGCGGCCCAGCGAACATCGAGTGGACGTCCGTTTTCCAACACCAGAACAATCGGCTTGCCGGAGGCGGCCGCGGCTTCAAGCATCTGCTCCTGCATGCCGGGCAAATCCAGCGCGGCTCGCGAGGCCCCTTCTCCGCTCATGGAGGCCGTTTCGCCGAGGACGGCAACCACCAAATCCGCATCGTTCGCGGCGGTCCTGACCTTCGTAATCCAATCGGCGACTTCTTCCGCTGTAGGCGGGGGCGGAGTTTTCGCGCCAGTGATGGAATCCAGCATCGACGGATATTTCCGCGTCGGCGTAGCGCCGGCCACGTAGCTCACTTGAACATTCGGTCCCAGTTTGTTCTTCAATCCAGCCAGCACTGTAACGGGATGGCTTTTGCTGGGGCCGCCGAAGAGGCCCTCCACCGTCCATCCGCCTTCAATGTCCTTGGTGGAGTCTGCCAGGCTTCCGATCACCGCTACCTTTTTCAGATTTTTAGTCAGAGGCAGGGTATGGTCGTCGTTCTTCAGCAACACCATCGAACGGGCTGCCAGCTTGCGGTCCAGGGCCAGGCCCTCGGGACTGCTCAGGGCTGCGTCCACTTTGGACTCATCCACGTACGGGTTATCGAACAGGCCGAGCCGGTACTTGGCTTCAAGAATCGGCATGACTGCCGCGTCGAGTTGCGCCTCGGAAATTTTGCCGGAGGCAATCAGTTTTGGGAGCTCGTGAATATAAGTCAGGCTGGCCATGTCCATGTTCAGGCCGGCGGTGAATGCTTTCAGGGCGGCATCTTCGGGATCGCGGGCATAGCCGTGAGTCTCGAGCTTGCCCACGGCCAACGCGTCAGAGACCACAAAGCCCTTGAAACCCCACTCCTGCCGCAGAACGTCGTGCAGCAGCCAGCGATTGCCGGTGGCGGGCACGTCGTTCAAGTCCATGTAGGCACTCATAAAGGTGGCGGCCCCGGCCTTTTCTGCCGCATGAAAAGGAACCAGGTACACGTTGCGCAGCAGAACTTCCGGAATGTACGACGAGTCGTAGTCACGGCCTCCTTCGGCTGCGCCATAGCCGGCAAAATGCTTGGCACAGGCCAGAACGCTTTCGGGACCGATCGATGCGCCCTGAAAACCGCGTACTTGCGCTGCCGCCATGGCGGCGCCCAGGTAGGGGTCCTCGCCCGCGCCTTCCACAATGCGGCCCCAGCGGGCATCGCGAGCGATATCAACCATCGGGGTGAAGGTCCATTGCACTCCGGCGGCGCGGGCATCCCGGCCGGCCTGATGTTGGGCTGCTTCCTCTACTGCCGGGTCCCAGGACGAAGCCATGGCCAGGGGCACCGGGAAAATCGTCCGGTAACCGTGGATCACATCGAAACCAATGAGCAAGGGAATATGCAACCGGGATTTGTCCACGGCCAGATGCTGCATGCGGTTCAGTTCTTTCACCTCGAATTGCCACAGCACCGAACCCACCTGGCCCTTGACGATCGCGTCATCCGGCTTTTCGGGCGCCAACCCCGGGATCACCTTGCCCGCGGCCTGATTCAACTGTCCGACTTTCTCCTCCACCGTCATCTGCTTCAGCAGGGCTTCGGCGCGAGTGTGCGCATCGTCGTGCGTGGGCGCTGCGGTTTGCGCGGCCATCGCGCCGGCCGTGGCCAGTAACATCCAGGTTGAAGCAATCAATGCGCGGGACGAAAGATAAACTCGCAATCGGTTCATGGCACCCCCTTGGGAGATTCCTGTTGATCGACAACGTTAGGCGGGCTCGCTTCATTCGTAATGCAGTGACTCGAAGCGAGCGAGCCGCAAAATGATTGCTGACATTCGACCTTGAGATGAAAGCTCAATTTGGCGGGGATGCCAACGGTCGCCCGACCATGACTCGGCCGACACCGGGCGAGGTGTGGGAATCCGGACGTTATTATGCTCTTACCTTTCGGAATTAGTCACGCAGAGTCGGCCGGCGGGCAGCGGGTCAATTTGAAAACCATGAACCACGAAGGGCACGAAGGAAACCTCGGAAAACAAAGCCTTCGTGATACTTCGTGGCTTTCCCGTCAGGCGGCCATTGAGGGAGAAAGATCGACGGCGCCGGGGTCATGATCTTTTGGCCGCTCGCGTAGCCAGGCCACCGCGTACAATCCGGCGAGCGAGAGCGTCACGATCACGATCTGGGCAAGGGCTGAAGCTCCCACTCCGTCCCCGACCAGGGACAACGCCGCAAAGCAGAAGAGCACCTGAACGCAGAAAATCTCCAGAGAGGATTTGCCCAGCAGCACCAGGGGACGCCACGCCAGCCGGTGCACGATATAGGGCCGCACGGTGGTGAACAGCACGCCGAGAGCCGCGAAGTTCAGCAAGCGCAGCCCTCCCAGTTGCCACTTGTCGAAGAGCACCCAGGCGTTTCCCTGGTCCACGGGATGTAAAACGAAATAAGTTGGCAACTGGTAGCGCAGCACCAGGAACGTCGTCGCCAGCAGCGCCGCCGCGGCAATCACCCAGCGCGACTCAAACCACTGCAGCAGGCGGGACGCGCCTCCCACGCCGGCCCACAGCCCGAACATCCACAGGAATTGCCAAGCGAGCAGGTTGAAGGCGCCCAGGTTTTCCACGGGAATCGGGAAGCCGGCGTGTTGAACCAGCAAGCTGTGCATCCAGGCCCGGGCGCCGAACTGGGCCGCCAGCCACAGCAACCCCGACGGTACGAGTACAAACTTCCAGCCCCAGCGCCGCCCAACCCCCAGAAGAAAGGGCGTGAGCAACAGCAACACAATGTACATGGGCAAAATATCCAGCAGCGGCGGACAGTACAGCAGCAGCAGGGAAGTGACAACGGCCAGGGCATGGTGCGCGAGATAGAAATCCAGGAGCCCCAGCAGCGCCGGCTTTTGAGTGTGCACTGCTACGGCTGCGACGGCGGTGAAGGCCACCGCCAGCAAAGCCAGGTGATAGCCATACAATTTCGCACAGCGGTACCATAGCCGGTTGAATACGGTACGCCAGGAGCTCCTTTGGAGAAGGGCGCCATAAACCCGGCCGGTAAGCAGCGCCGACAGCAGCACGAAACCCTCCGCCCAGGAAACGAAGCCCAGACACTGGTTGGAATAGTGGCTCGCCTGTGTGGGCAGATGGGTGAGTGTCATGCCCACCAGCATCAGCCCGCGCAGAGCATCCAGTTCCGGCAGGCGGGACGAATGAAGGCGCGGCTGAATCGCCGGGGCTGCGGTTATCGGGTTTGATGGCATCCCTGCCCGCGATCGCCCCCCCGATGGTTTTCTGGTTATGGCCACTTCGTATGTTGGATGCCGGGTCTGATTCCGCAGGTTACCGGACGGTCACAATATTACTACCGCTCAGCCAAGACCCTTGTCATGATTTGCCTGAGAACGGCTTGAAGCCCTCTGTTCCGGGCTGGGAGCGTTCAGGACTAGACTGGTCACTGCGCAACGATGGAATCCTGGGGCAACTCTCGGTCAATGGTCTGGTGCGGTCTTGCTCTGATAGTGAGCGCAAGCCTTCTGGCGCAACAGGCGGGAGAAACTCAGTCTCCTGGCGGCACTTATACCTTCCGGAGCAATGTCAACGTGGTGTTGGTGCCGGTGCTCGTCCATGACCGGCAAGGGCGCGAAGTGGGCACTCTCAAGAAAGGGGATTTTCAGCTCTGGGACAATGGTAAGCCGCAGATTATTTCCGGATTCATGATTCAAAAGCGCGAGCGGATCAACCCCAACATGCATGTCGCGGCAGCTCCGATTGCGCCCGGGGTGACTCCGCCACCACGGCCAGCAATCGTCCCAAACCGTTTCATCGTATTCCTGTTTGACGACATGCACCTGAGCATGGGTGATCTGGCGCAGGCCCAGAAGGCAGGCGCCCGCGTCCTGGCCACATCGCTGGCAGACACGGACATGGCTGCCATCGTCTCCATGTCCGGCAAGGTCAACAGCGGGCTGACCACCGATCGCTCCCAGTTGGAGGCGGCCATCAGGAAGCTGCAGGCGCAAAACCTATATCGCATGACCGGCAGCGAGTGTCCTAACATTGACTATTATCACGCTGACCTGATCGTGAATAAACACAATAGCGCGGCGCTGGAGGCCGCGATCGAGGAAGTGATGAGCTGTTCGCCAAATATCACGCTGCGCAATATAGCCGAGCATTTGGCCGAAGCCGCAGCCTCACAAACTTTGGCCGCCGGCGACCAGGATGTTCAAATCGCGCTTGCCACAATTAAAGAATATGTGCACAGAATGGCGAAGTTGCCTGGCATGGGGATCCTGATTCTAGTGTCGCCTGGCTTCCTCACCCTGACCAACCGGGACCTCTCCGAGGAATCGCAGATCATGGATGATGCGGTCGAGTCCAACGTGACCATCAGCACCCTGGATGCCCGCGGCTTGTACGTCAGTGAGATGGATGCCAGCGAGCGGGGTGGCAGTTCGGAGTTGTCCACGCGGCTTAAATCCGAGTACCGCCGCAGCTCAATGTCGCTCAATGAAGGTGTCATGGCTTCACTGGCCGCCGGCACCGGCGGAACGTACTTTCACAACAGCAACGATCTGAACGCCGGTTTCGAACGACTGGCCACCGCACCGGAGAATCTGTACCTGCTGGAGTTTTCGATCGCAGGCCGGAAACAGGATGGACGCTACCATCGCCTGAAGGTAAAGGTGAATCACGACGGCTTGAGCGTGCAATCTCGCCCTGGATATTTCGCCCCGAAGACTTCGAGGAAGAAATAGAGCCGCCAACCCCTTGGGCGGCCCATTCCAAATTTCGCGTTCCTGGGGAAATTTAGAGTGGGGAGGTTCGTCTGGCCTTCGGCTTGCCTTTGAGATTAAGTGCGACGGCGGCGCGGATGAGATCTTTCAAGGCCGCTTCATCGACCTTCTCGCCTTCGTGGATGTCGATGGCGCGCCTGACATTTCCGTCGAGGCTGGAGTTGAATAGACCGGAAGGGTCCTGCAAAGCAGCTCCCCTGGCAAACGTCAGCTTGACCACGTTCTTGTAGGTCTCTCCCGTGCAAACGATGCCGCCATGGGAAAAGACGGGAGTCCCCGGCGAGGTCGCCTTGGCCCACTTCCACTCTTCGACGATCTCCGGGTCTGCCCGGTGTATGATGTCGCGCACTTTCGCGAGCGTGTTCCCGCGCCAGTCGCCCAGTTCCTTGATCTTCCAGTCGATTGACGCAGAAGCAGAGATGAATGCAGAGGCAGATTCCACCGGAACGGTTCTTTTCATGTACAGCTCCAACTCTCGCCCCTAATTTATCCGCGCTCAATGTAACCTGCAACCCCGCGGGTGGGAAAACCTGGGCGCCCCATCCTAAATTTCGCGTTCTTGCCGAAATTTAGAGTGGGGATGTTCGAGGCCGATCCAAAATTGGGCTGTGAGGGACGAATGGAATCGACGGCACGAAAGCGCGAACCTAAGAAGATTCCTTCCAGCTGTCCAAATGCCCCACTCAAGCCAAACGCGGCTTGAGTGGGCCACGGTTTATTCTCTTTTTCTCTTTTCCGTCGAGCCTAAGCCGCTTCGAAGCGATCGTGGTTCATGACCTTGCTCCACGCTGCCGCGAAGTCTTTCACGAACTTCTGCTTCGAGTCCGCGCTTGCATAGACTTCCGCGAGCGCACGCAGCTGCGAGTGCGAACCGAAGATCAGGTCCACGCGGGTGCCGGTCCACTTGACCTGGTTGGTCTTGCGGTCACGTCCCTCGTACACCGCTCCAGAGCCGTTCGATTCAGCGGAGGGCTGCCATTGCGTGCTCATATCCAGCAAGTTAACGAAGAAGTCATTGGTCAGCGTGCCGGGCTTCTGAGTGAAGACACCGTGCTTCGAGTTGCCGGCATTTGCGCCCAGAACGCGCAGGCCACCGACCAGGACTGTCATCTCCGGCGCCGTCAGCCTCAGCAACTGCGCCTTATCGACTAACATCTCCTCAGGCGACAGGCGCTGCTTGCCGCGCAGATAGTTGCGGAATCCATCTGCTTTTGGTTCCAGGGGCTCGAAGGATTCAACATCGGTTTGCTCTTGCGAGGCATCCATGCGCCCTGGCTTGAAGGGGATCTTCACATCGGTTCCGGCGTCTTTTGCGGCTTTCTCGATCGCCGCGTCGCCACCGAGAACGATCAGGTCGGCCAGCGAGACTTTCTTTCCGCCCGACGCTGAAGCGTTGAACTCTTTCTGGATGGATTCCAGTTTCTGCAGCACCTTTTCTAATTCCGTTGGCTGGTTCACCTCCCAGAACCTTTGCGGCACCAGGCGAATGCGCGCGCCATTCGCTCCCCCGCGCTTGTCCGAGCCGCGGAAGGTGGACGCCGACGCCCAGGCGGTCGAGACCAGCTGGGAATTGGACAGGCCGGACGCGAGGATCTTCGCCTTCAGTGCAGCAACATCCTGCTCGTTGACCAGCGGATGATTCACGGCGGGGATCGGGTCCTGCCAGGGCAGTTGCTCCTTCGGAACCAGCGGACCGAGATAACGGACGATCGGCCCCATGTCACGGTGCGTCAGCTTGAACCATGCCCGGGCAAAGGCATCGGCGAACTGGTCGGGATGCTCGTAGAAGCGCCGCGAGATCTTTTCGTAAGCGGGATCGAAGCGCAAGGCGAGGTCCGTGGTCAGCATGGAGGGTGCGTGGCGCTTGGAGGGATCGTGCGCGTCGGGCACGGTGCCGTTGCCGGCGCCGTTTTTCGGCGTCCACTGATGCGCACCCGCCGGGCTCTTGGTCAGCTCCCAGTCGTACTTGAACAAATTGTCGAAGAAGTTGTTGCTCCACTTGGTCGGCGTCGTGGTCCAGGTGACTTCGAGACCGCTGCCAATGGTGTCAGCACCACAACCTTTTCCAAATTTATTCTTCCAGCCCAAGCCCTGCTCCTGAATGTCGGCGCCTTCTGGTTCGGGGCCCACATAGTCGGCGGGAATGGCAGCGCCGTGGGTCTTTCCGAAGCTATGCCCGCCGGCGATCAGGGCGACGGTTTCTTCGTCATTCATGGCCATGCGCTTGAAAGTTTCGCGAATGTCCTTGCCTGCGGCAATGGGATCGGGCTTTCCGTTGGGCCCTTCCGGGTTCACGTAAATCAGACCCATCTGGACCGCAGCCAGAGGATTCGCGAGATCACGGTCGCCGCTGTAGCGTTCGTCCGCCAGCCACGTGCCTTCGGGGCCCCAATAAATCTCCTCTTCAGGCTCCCAGGTGTCCGCGCGACCGCCGCCGAAACCAAATGTCTTGAAGCCCATTGAATCGAGAGCGACATTGCCGGCGAGAATCATCAGGTCAGCCCACGAGATCTTGCGGCCGTACTTCTGCTTGATGGGCCACAGCAGCCGGCGCGCCTTGTCGAGGTTCACGTTGTCCGGCCAGCTATTGAGCGGGGCGAAGCGCTGCTGCCCGGCCCCGGCGCCGCCGCGGCCGTCGCCGATGCGGTACGTGCCTGCACTGTGCCAAGCCATGCGGATGAACAGCCCTCCGTAGTGCCCGAAGTCGGCCGGCCACCACTCCTGCGAGTCGGTCATGAGCGCATGCAGATCTTTGATCACAGCATTCAGATCGAGACTCTTGAATTCCGTAGCGTAGTCGAACTCCTCGCCCATCGGGTTGGAGAGCTCAGAGTGCTGGTGCAGTACCTTCAGATTCACCTGGTTCGGCCACCAGTCGCGGTTGGCGGGAGCGGAGGCTCCATGGTTGAACGGACACTTGGATTCGGTTGAAGTGTTTTTACCCTGATCTTTGACCTTCACTTCGGGGGAAACAGTCCCCGACGAAGAAGCCAGCGTGTTTTCCATATGCTTTGGGGTTTCCATATATTCTTCCTTTGAATGAGTTCAAAACTTGTGATGATTCACGCACCCATCAGACTGCGGTTCGCATCACGACCGCGAAGCATGCTTGCGAGCGCACTTCGTGCAGAGTCCTCGAAAAATAAGTTGGCATTCGCGAACGATTCGTTTGCCCAGAGACCGGGAGGCAGGCCTGGGCACGTCGTACCACTCCACATCCTCCACATTGCCGCAGCGGTCGCAGATGAAGTGATGGTGGCGCATGCCTTCCAGATCGAAGCGCCCGGCGCGGCCCTCGACCGCGACTTCCCGCACTAGACCCGCTTTCACCAGGTCCCGCAGATTGTTATAGGTCGTTGCCCTCGAGGAGCGGGGATCCACGCGATTCACGGCGTCAAAGATTTCGGCTGCCGTGGGATGTCCCTTGTGGTCCATCAGGCATGCCATGACGGCATAGCGCTGGGCCGTGCACCGCAGCCCCCGGCTCTCGAGGGAATGCTTGATTGCGTCCGTATCCATAAGACAGTTTAGATTATATCTAATCTGATAGTTTGTCTAGACTGCTGCCTGTGCAAAACCGGGATTGAGAAAGGTATACTTCGGCGATCATTTCAGGAGAGCAAAATTGAAACAACCAGGGATGCGGGTGGCGGTCGTGACTGGAGCTGCCCAGGGAATCGGTCAATGCGTGGCGCAAACGCTCGCAGCACGTGGCTACGCTTTAGCCTTAAATGATCTTCATTCACCCGCCGGGACATCCATGGCCGCAAAAAAGACGGGCGCCCAGGTGCTTGAGCTGGTTGGCGATGTCTCCGATGAAAAATGCGTGCGGGCATTTGCCGATCAGGTAAAAGCCAAATGGGGAAGAGCGGATGTGCTGGTAAATAACGCCGGAATCAGCTGCATCATGCCCGCGGAAGAAACCTCGGAGACTCAGTTTCGCCGCGTCCTCGAGGTCAACCTGCTTGGCCCCTTTCTGCTGGCAAAAGCCTTCGGGTCCATGATGCTGGCCCAGCATTCGGGCAGCATCATCAATATTGCTTCCATCGCTGGTATTACGGGCATTGCCGATCGAGTGGCCTACAACTCTTCAAAACACGGTTTGATCGGTATGACAAGAACGCTGGCAGCGGAATGGGGTGGCCGCGGTGTCCGTTGTAATGCCGTGTGTCCCGGTTGGGTCAAAACCCAAATGGATGCCGTGGACCAGGCAAACGGCACCTACAGCGACCATGACATCACCGACCGCATCCCCATGGGACGATTTGCCTTCCCCGAGGATGTCGCCCATGCCGTTGCGTTTCTCGCCGACCCGCAGCAGAGCGCGTTCGTCAATGGCCAGGCAATCGCTGTCGATGGCGGCTGGACAGCCGACGGATCATGGCAGAGTTTGCGGTTAGCGAATCGTTAGGCCGCGTATCGATCAGCGCGCCGCTTGTCGCAGGAATGCTTTGAACAGGCCCTCGTCGATGTCGGAAGGCTTGCGCACCTTGACGTGCCGCACGTACTGGCCATTGCCTTCGAGAAGGCCCTTTGGGTCCTTTAAGGCAGAGCCGCGTACAAAGCCAAACTGGACGTGGTCCGGCGCCGAGTAAACGTAAGAGACAAATACTTTCCCCTTTACCCAGCAGCCGTTGCCCCACTTCACCGACTCCTCGAGTCCGGGTTCCGCGCGCTTCACGAACCGGCGCAACGCGCGGATGATCGAGCGGTTCTTGGGCGGCTGGTCATCCAAATAGTCGTCAAAGCTGGCGTACTTTTTCATTTTCATCGGTCACCCTTGAGTGCTGACTAGTGAGCAAAGGCCTTGCGTTGGCACCTCTGGTGTTAAAGACAAGTTTCTAAAAGATAGGCCGTCTTGTCTAGCCGGAACGCCGCCCGGCCTGAATGGGCCGCCACGCGGCTTTGCAGCGGGCAGTCATCTCGCAGGCTTTTAGAAGCTGCGCAAGAGAAAGTCCCGGGTGTTCGCGAGCACTCGCGCCCGTGCGGCCTGATCCGGGAGTATCCGGGCGATGGCAATTGCCCCGATCATGGTTGAAAAGATCGCAAAGAATGCGCGCTCTTTGTCAGCCACCTGCCGGCCCGGCATCAAGGGAAGCATTCGATTTTTGTATTTTGCCAGCTCCCTGCGGATCGCGGCCTTCACCGAGAGGTCGGCCCGGGCCAACTCGGAGGCGAGTGCCGCCAGCGGGCACCCGCGCTCGGCGTGTTCGCAGTGTTCCACGCTCAGGTAGGCCTTTACAATTGCCTTCCACGCCGTGCCCGCCGGGGACTTCTCCGCCGCCTGGGTGAGGCGGTTGGCCGTTTCCTGGAAGGCTTCGCTCAACGACGCCGTAAGCAGGTCATCCTTGCTGCCGAAATGCTTGTAAAAACCTCCGTGGGTCAGGCCGGCATCTCGCATCACGGATGAAACGGCTGCACCGGTGATACCTTCGGCGCGAACCCGCCGCGAGGCGTCTGTGAGAATCTTCCGATGGATTTCGTCCTTGTGCCCGGGTTGGTAGCGCATGCTGCATTATAGGATGCTGACGATCATCTCACGGTGCAACGATCTGCCCTGGTGGTGAAGAAATTGTGAATCCGTAGGATTATGAACATAATCCTATGCGGCAGGAGGCCAAAAATGTCGCCGCAAACCATTTTTCAAATACATCTCGCTTTAGGCTATGTTGCATGGCTGCTTTGCTTCGGCGTGTACATCCTGCCCAGGCTCAGGTCGATGGACCGGTTTGAAGCGCAGCGCGCCATCGCTACTCTGCACAGCTTCCGTTTTTTCGGGCTGGTCTTCATCCTTCCGGGCGTCATCGGCCCTAATCTGCCTGCGAGTTTTGCCACGTTCGCCGCCTACTGGGACCTGGCAACGGGGACGCTGGCTCTGCTGGCACTTCTCACGGTAAGGATTCGCCCGCTGTTTTGGCTTTTCGTCGTCGCCTTCAACCTGGTGGGGACGGCCGACCTCATCCTCGACTACTACCATGCCGTCCGTGTCGGGCTTCCTGCTGTGGCGGGGCAGCTGGGCGCCGCCTACGCAATCCCGATCATCTACGTGCCCATCCTGATGATCACCCACGTCGTGGCACTCTATTGGCTGGTGCGGCCTCAGCCCAAGGCGGCTCCGGTCTTTGCCGGCTATGCAGCCGCTTCTTCGATCGGATGAGTCACCCGATCCAACATTTGCTGGAGAACCTTATATGACCCCGCCACTCCAGCCGTGGACGGCCCCACTCAAGCCAAAAAGCTTGAGTAGGCCACGCGCCGCGCAGGACATGAGAATTTCCCCTAGACCCTTAGCCAGCCTCGGAACCCTCTGCCCGCATAGTAAGACTCGGCGCCGTTGTGATACAGGAAAACCGTATCGAAGCGGCGATCACAAAAGAGGGCGCCGCCGAGCTTTCTGATGGCGGAAGGTGTCTTCACCCAGCTCGAAGTTTTCGTATCGAACTCTCCAAGTTTCTGCAACTCGCGGTATTGTTCTTCCGTTAAAAGCTCAATGCCCATGGCGGCCGCCATATCCAGAGCGTTGTCTTTGGGCTTATGTTCTTTCCGCGACTCCAGCGCTTCACGGTCGTAGCAAATACTTCTGCGGCCTTTCGGAGTCTCCGGTGAACAATCATAGAAGATGTATTCGCCCGTCTTTTTATCATGACCCACAACATCCGGTTCGCCGCCCGTTCTTTCCATTTCATGGAGTGACCACAACTTTTCAGCATCAGCTTCCAGCCTGGATTGCGCTTCAGCCCATGCCAAACCTTTATGGCGATTCATGTTGTTCTCGAACCGGGCTTGCAATGCTCCGAGTAGTTGGTCACGTTGCTTTTTGGCAAGGGTTACGTTTGACATAGCTTTTATGTGGCGCCCCTTCAAAAACAAGTTGTCGATTTACTCCACAGCCGCGCTCGCCGTGACTATGGCCGCCGCCATTGCGAGCTTGTGATCATGGTTCCAGGGCGGCCCGACAGCCCTCCGAACCTTGAGGAAGTGCGCGTCGAGATTCTCAACCCGCAGCGCCTGGCGCGCCCCTTCCCATACGCTCCTGGTGTCATACCAGTGGACGGACCAACCCCGTGCCTCGGCGGCGGAGGCGAGGGCCTTACGGTACATCACCCAATCGGCAACGTTCTGCGCACGGTAGTCCTTGATTCGCTCGGCAATTGTGGGCGGAAGCGGTTGGCATTTGCGAAGGGCGACGCCAAGGATCCGCGGGACCGCTGCTGTGACAGCGTCCAAAGCAAGCACCGCGTGCCTCTCCGCCGACACTCGCACGCGCTCTATCAGTTCTACGGCCTGGTCGGGCGGGAGCCTCTGGGCTTCGCTGTGATGCGGAATCTTCGGCAGGCCCTCGCCCACCAGTTCCACCCGGCGGCGGTCGAGGAGCGTGCCATCACGCCCCACCGTAACCAGCACGGCCCAGCCTCCATGATCTGACACGCCGATGATGCCACCGTTTTTCGACATGATGTTTCCTCACGCCTAAGTTACCTCGAGGTTTCTCTACCGCTCCGAAGTTTCAGCGCTTCGGCGTGCCAGGCGGCCAGTTGGGCGTTGCAACGCCGAACTGCTGGGCATACTCTGCGTTTAGCCGCTGCCATCCGGCAAACTTCATGGCGTCGCCACCCGCGATGCGGCCGATGGGAGTTCCGCTGAGCAGGTGGTCCAGAACATCGAAAGCAATGTGCCAGCCGGCAGCGCCCATGGAGACGAAGCGGCGATCGATTTTGGCCCAAAGCGTCAGGCGCGTGCCGCCGTCAGAAGCTTCGAGTTCCCATCGCATATCGCCGTACTCCAGCGCCTTGGGAGCTTCAACTCGCGTCACTTTCGTTTCGATCGGCGTGGGCGCTCCCGCCCAGGTGAGCTTCACCGTTCCAACCGAGCCCAGGCTCGTATCGGTAATAAATGGCGCCCACTCGCGCAGATGCGCCGGATCGGTCAGGGCCAGCCAGACTTTTTCCGGCGAGTGGCGCAGTTCCCGGACGAGAACGAGGGTCCACTTCTCTCCGTCCTTTTGGACTCGCGCCTGGTTCGCGGGACCCGGTGCATACAGCTCAGGATCGATCATGGTTTGCTCCTTGCCTTTCCCGCGCTGAGTGGCGGCCCTACCAGGTCTTCAGTTGCGTCAGCTGAATCAGGTTGCCGCAGGTGTCGTTGAGCATCGCAATGGTCGAGTAAGCCACGTCGGTGGGCGGCATGGTGAACTCGGCGCCGCCGTCCTTGATCCGCTCGTAGTCGCCCTTGACGTCGTCGGTGAAGAACATGGCCGCGGGCTGGCGCTGCTGAAACATCGCCTGCTGATACGCCTGGGCTGCCGGGTTGTTGTTCAGCGCCAGTTGCAGCTCAGTGCCGTCCGCTTCCTCGGACGAGGTCACGGTCAGCCAGCGAAATGGCCCCTGGCTGAAATCGGCTTTCTTGGCAAACCCCAACACCTCGGTATAGAAATGCAGGGCCTTCTCCTGGTCGTCCACGTACAGGCTGGTCAATTTAATTTTCATTCGTTTCTCCTCGGTCACGTCCGCGGCCTGGGCCGCTTCCTGTTCTGCTGTTTTTTCTTTTTGGTTGGGGTGGATGGTCCCTGTGGAGGCTGATCCATGCGCTCGAGGTGGCGTTCGAGCGCATCCACATGAGCCGACCAGAAGCGTCGGAACTGAGCCAGCCAGACCTCCAACTCCTGAAACGGTTCAGGTTTCAGCCGGTAGAGACGGCGCTGTGCGTCCACCGTGGATTCCACGAAACCGGCTTCGCGCAACACCCGCAAATGCTTGGACACGCTCGGCTGCGGCATACCAAGCCGATGCTCGATCTCTCCCACCGACTGTTGGGACGAGAGCAGCAGGCCCAATATAGCGCGGCGGTTCGGCTCCGCAATGATCTCGAACGGAGATTCCATTGCCTTGATATACCCCATAGTGCATATACGTGTCAAGGCATATAAAGACAGGTACCGTGCGTGGCCGTCAATGTTCCTCACAGACGGCTGACGAAAGGGAGGGAACAGCCCAGCCTTGGAAGGCGAGCAACGGTGAACGACAAAACCGTGGGTTGGATCGGAAGGTGGAGTTTCCCGGTGTCACGTCCGGTAATTCCTAAAGAAAGAATGGCGGGGACGACGGGACTCGAACCCGCGACCTCTGCCGTGACAGTGCAACAATGAGATGTAACTACTTGATATCAAACGGTGTCGGCGGACTTCGTTTGGTACGGACTGATACCGGACAGCTTCCGTTATCGTCCCCTTAACGTCCCCAGAATCGAAGCGCTCAAACTTCAATCAGCACAAGGGCGTTTCTCGAGCCCAATATCCGGGAAGAGGGTTTCCAAGACGCGTCGTGAGCTTCCTGAACCAGTCGGAAAAACCTCATGACGCCCATCATCAAGACTATTCCGCCAGAGCAGTGGCGTCCGCTCGGCATACCTACGTCTCGGTCACTGGACATATTCGCAAGCCTCCAGATCTTGGTTACTCTGCCGAAAAGTTTCGAGCGGCCGGGCGTCGGCCACCTGTGTCAGTTCCCCGCAC
>CAVVYF010000020.1:0-448347 GCA_963752375.1 Terriglobia bacterium | reverse complement strand
CGCCAAGTAAAATTGAACTGATCCGAGGCTACCGACGTCGGGAGGAATGGCAGCCCGCGCTGCCGATCCTCCTCGAGTCACTTGTTCGAAACCCAAGTTGCCGGCCTAACCTCAGAGAAGGTCACCAACCGACGTGTTTAGGTCGACACGCGTTCCGATGAGCTGTCCCTTGATTCCGACGAGTAGATTCCCTGCCTGATCGAATTGCTCAATGCTGAATGTCCCCCGGAAGGCCCTCCCATCGAATCCCAGATAGAGATCTTGGCGGATGTTTGCAAAGCCCTGCGGATTGTTTGGATCGGTACTTGGGTCCCAGCTGATGCCGAAGTGATTAAGCCTATAATGCCGGAATCCAACCCTCTTCCATACCCCCAGGCAGATGCTTCCTGTGGTTGGATTACGCGACGAACTTGTGATTTCCGTGCCATCGCTGTGCCACTGAGAAAGTGCGTTGTCCACGAGAACGCCGTCCGGCGGAAGTCCGGGGCCAATGTTGCCTTTGGCGACAAAGCTGACGTGCCACATTCCCACCATCGGATCGTCGTTATCGCGATCGGAAACCCGCAGGAGCGAGGCTCTGCCAGAGTCAACTTCCCCATTCCAGGATTGAGGTGAAAGATGCGTGCTGCCTTTGCCCTGGAAAGGGTCTGCACATCCGGCGGATGCCATCGGAACCATGACTGCTGCAAAGAGAACTATCCCAAGAACTCTTGTCATCTGCTTGAACATCGATTGCATGTAATTCTCCTTCTTGAGTACTGAATGTTCGGGCCAGGGCATCCTGTACTGGACTCTCCAGTCGCACAATGGATGGGGGATAAAGCCTGGGTAAAGAGTGGGTGAACCCGTAAGTGGTTGAGCCATCACACCGTTCAGCCGGACCGTTGCCGCTGATGGTATAGTCGGTCCCTGCTTTTGAGGCTTGCTGTGCCTCTATCTTGCTACAAGTTCGGCGAGTTTGAACTCGACTCCGCGCGCTTTGAGCTGCGGCGCGACGGCCGAGTTCTGAAGCTGGAACGCATTCCCATGGAGTTGCTCATCCTGCTGGCGGAAAAGGATGGCAACGTAGTCAGCCGGCAGGAAATTGTCGAGCGCCTGTGGGGCAAGGATGTCTTTCTCGACACCGAGCATGGCATCAACACCGCCATGCGCAAGATCCGGCAGGCCCTCAGGGATGATCCCGATCGGCCGCGATTCGTTCAGACCGTTACCGGCAAAGGATACCGCTTCGTCGCCGGACAGACTGGAAATGGCCACTTGCTGGAGTCTTCGCCGGAAATAAAGGTCCGAGCGGCAGCCACTGTCACGATTCAGGACTCGCCTTCCCAGGTTGCCGCGGCCAAACCTCGCGCTTGGCGGCTGCCACTGATTGCGGCGCTGGTGCTATGCCTGTTAGTTGGGGCCCTGCTGGGATTTAATGTAGGCGGAATTCGGGACCGTTTCTTAGCCAGCGGTCCGCCGCCCCAGATTAAAGCCATCGCGGTGCTTCCTCTGGCGAATCTTTCTGGGGACCCTTCTCAGGAGTATTTCGCCGACGGCATGACCGACGAACTCATTACCG
The DNA here is from genome assembly GCA_963752375.1 of Terriglobia bacterium. Taxonomy (GTDB): domain Bacteria; phylum Acidobacteriota; class Terriglobia; order Terriglobales; family Acidobacteriaceae; genus JAIQFF01. The sequence goes on along the minus strand of CAVVYF010000020.1, from coordinate 446,786 downwards.
CGCTCGCCAAGGATCGTTCTTTGAGAGTCGTATCGCGAACTTCCGCGATGCGATACAAAGGGGCGGCGCGCCCGCTGGCCGATATTGCGCGCGAGCTGGGAGTGGATGGTATTGTGGAAGGCTCGATCGTTCGATCGCCGACCCGGGTGCATATGACTCTGCAACTGATTCGTGTGTCGAGCGATACCCACCTGTGGGCAGAAAGCTACGATCGTGAGCTCAGCGGGGCATTCTCTCTGGCCGGAGAAATGGCTCAGGCGATCTTTCAACAACTGAAGAGCATTCCCATATCGCCCGTGCCGGTTCGCTACGTTAGCGCAGGGGCGCATGACGCTTTCCTGCGGGGACGATATGAATGGTTCTCCTACCACGCTCTGGAGAGCGCAAGATTCTTTCGGAAGGCGATCGAAATCCAGCCCGACTACGCCGCCGCCTGGAGCGGTCTGGCGAATGCCTACGAGGCCGGGGCGGTGCTAGGCGAGTTAAGGCCTCAGGAGGCGGGCCCGCAGGCGGAGACAGCCGCCGCGCGGGCGATAGAACTCGATGAGAACTCGCCGGATGCGCACCACGCAAAAGCGGCCCTCTTTTTGTTCTATCGCTGGGACTTCGCCCGCGCTGACCGGGAGTCGGCTCGCGCCCTCGAACTGGAGCCGAACTTTGCCGAGGCCCATCATCTGCGGAGCTACGTCCTGAACGCCTTGAATCGCACTGAAGAAGCTTTACAGGAACAGAGAAAGGCCACGGAACTCGATCCTTTTGGACGGCCGTGGGCTCTCGGGGTGGAACTGTGGCGGTTGCGACGATTTGACGAGGCCGCCGAAGAGGCGCGGATTCGGCTTGCGGCGCGCCCCAATGACGCTAGCGCACACGACCTTCTTTCGGACATCTACAGATTGCAAAGAAAGAACAAGGAGTCGGTCCAGGAGCTCGAGCAAAGTCTCATCTCGGGCGGCGCTCCGGCCGGCGCCACCGCAGTGCGGCAGGCGTATGAAAGTGGAGGGTTCAAGGCGGTGCAGGAGTTAGATCTGGTCAGCCTTAAGAAAAAGGCCGCCAAACAATATATTCCGCCGATTTCATTGGCTTACGTCTATGCCCGGTTAGGCATGAAAGAAGAAACCATCCGCTACCTTCAACTGGCCTATGAAGAGCATTCGCCGAAGCTGATTTTCTTGCAATATGAACCGGACCTCGATTTCCTGCATTCCGATGAGCGCTACCGTGAGATCGTTCGAAAAGTCGGTCTTCCGCCTACGTTTTGAACTCTGATGAGGGAATTATGCTCCCGGAGTCGGGGGATGGGCAGCCCGATCTTTTCTGCGCACCGTGGCGTTGATCGCTGGCTTGCCGTCAGAATATGGACACCGCGCAAAATCCCCAACCTAAGCTGAAGATTACCTGTGTAACCGCCTGTGCTCCCTAATGCGCGATAGGCCGTCCTCGCCCCTCGGTTATAATCCTCGTAGCCTGTAAGGAGTATTCATGGCGATCCAAAAGACCGATAAGATCTGGCATAACGGCAAGCTCATTCCCTGGGACAAGGCCACCCTGCATGTGATGTCGCACGTGGTCCACTACGGCTCCTCGGTGTTTGAGGGGGTTCGCTGCTACGCGCTGCCTGCCGGCCCCGCTATCTTTCGCGCCAAAGAACACATGCAGCGCCTGCTGGATTCGGCCAAAATTTATCGCATTGACGTGGACTTCACCGTGGAAGAACTGGTCGAAGGCATGGCCGAGGTGGTGAAGAACAACGGAGTCTGGCCCTGTTACATCCGTCCCATTGTCCTGCGCGGCTACGGCGAGGCCGGGGTCAACCCGTTCAACTCGCCGACTGAGGTTTACATCTGCAACTATCCTTGGGGAAAATATCTTTCATCGGATTCCGGCGAAGGCGCGGACGTCTGCATCTCCTCCTGGACCCGCATTGCGCCCAACACCCTGCCCGCGATGGCCAAGTCAGCCGCCAATTACATGAACTCACAACTGATCAAGATGGAAGCCATCGTCAACGGCTATGTCGAAGGCATTGCGCTCGACGCCAACGGCTACGTGAGCGAAGGCTCGGGAGAAAATGTTTTCGTGGTGCGCAACGGCGTGCTGAATACGGCCCCGCTGGGCAATTCGGTCCTGCCCGGCATCACCCGCGAATCCGTGTTGCAGATTGCCCGCGACCTTGGCATTCCCGTGACTGAGCAGGGCATTCCCCGCGAATTGCTTTACATCGCCGACGAAGCCTTCTTCACCGGCACCGCCGCCGAGGTCACGCCCATTCGCTCCGTGGACAAGATCAGCGTTGCCAAGGGCGCGGTCGGTCCGATCACCAAGGCCATCCAGAAAGAGTTCTACGCCATCGTCAAGGGAGAAAAGCCAGACAAGTACAAATGGCTTACTCCCGTGCCAGTGGGCAGCAAGCAGCCGGTAGGCGTATAGCAAGAACCACGTGGGCACAGCCGCCCTCGGTTGTCCGGGCGAGCCAAGCTCGCCGGTCTGTGCGGCTTCAGCTACTTCCAAAGTTTGGTCTCTGATTCCAGGGCCGCGGAGCTGCGCTCCGCCGGACAGCCGAGGGGCTGTCCCCACGTGGGCTGCGGTGGCAACTCAGCCACACGGATGAGCACTCTTTATTTCCCGCACCAAACCACATCAATCGGATATTTCTCAAAAATGCGGTCCGAAGTGAGCACGGTCATTTCTTCGACCATGGCCTGCGCGATGATCAAACGGTCAAAGGGATCGGAATGGTGCGCCGGCAAGTCATACACTTTCACAGCATGCAGATGAGTCACCGCCATCGAGAGCAGACCCTGCTTGGCCATGAAGGCTGGCACCACTTGCGCCGGCGGTCCCGGGAAATTCAGTTTCCCGAGCCGCATCTTAATGCTCAATTCCCAGGAACTGGCGGCAGAAAGATAGATTTCTTCTTTTCCGTTCGCCAGAATTTCCCGGGCACCGTCTCCGAGGCGTTCGTCTGCATGGACGCTCCAAAGCCACGCGACGGTGTCCAGGAGGTATTTCATTTGCGCTTGCGGCGGGGGGCGTCAATCGGTTCGGGCAGCGTGCCGCCGTAGAATTGCTTCAGCAATTCGTCCGGCAAAGGGGCATCGAAGTCATCCGCTACCCACACTTCTCCCCGGGCGAAGCCTAAGGGACGGACAGCTTGCTTCTGCACCACCGGCACCAGGCGGGCCACCGGAACTCCGGCACGGGCGATGGTCACTTCCTCTCCGTTGGCGACCCTCTGCAGAAGGCGTGAGAAGTGGGTTTTTGCCTCGTGGATGTTGACTTCCATTTCCAAAGCATAGACTAAGTCTATGGACTAAGTCAACCACGACGAACCCATTTCCAACCGTCATCTTGAGCGGAGAGAAGTCGAAAGACCTGCTGTTGGCCTGCGTCATCGTAGCTGCTTGCGCAAAGCAGGTCCCTCGACTCCGCAGGATCGTTCGCCAGCGAGCGCTCCTGCGGCGCTCGGGATGACAGGGGTGATCCAGGCGGCAGAGCAACTGCTCCGCCCAGACGCGACGCCCGTTGGTCCAAAAGTCGTGGCCCTGCGCGTCCTCCGCCGTTACTTAGGTCATCTTGGGCTGAGTGACTTTTCGGTTCATCATACGGGAAGGTTATCTGGGGGAAGTGTCGAATGAATATTGACGATTTGCTGCGCATCGCCATGGAGCGCCGGGCCTCCGACTTGCATTTGAAGGTAGGCAACTATCCCCATCTGCGCGTCGATGGCGACCTGACTCCGCTGACTGACCAACCCCGCGTCAGTGCCGAGGACATGCTGACCATGGCGTTCAGCATGATGTCGGCGCGCCAGAAACAAAAATTTAAGGAAACTACGGAAATTGACATGGCCTACGGCGTCGCCGGACTGGGCCGCTTCCGTGTGAACGTCTTCCAGCAGCGCGGCAACGTGGGACTGGTACTGCGCGTCATCCCCACCAAGATTCGCGCCCTCGACGAACTTTACCTGCCCAAGATTGTGGAACAGGTTTGCGAAATGCCGCGCGGACTGATTCTGGTCACCGGCGTCACCGGTTCCGGTAAATCGACGACGCTGGCCGCCATGGTGGACCGCATCAACTCCACCCGCGCCGAACACATCATCACCATCGAAGATCCTATCGAATTTCTGCACCGCGACAAGAAGGGCTACGTCAACCAGCGCGAAGTCGAAGTGGACACGCCGTCATTCGGCGCTGCGTTGCGCGCTTCTCTTCGTCAGGATCCGGACGTCATCCTGGTCGGCGAAATGCGCGATCTCGAAACCATTGGCACCGCGCTGCACGCCGCCGAAACCGGCCACATGGTGTTCTCCACGTTGCATACGCTGGACGCGGTCGAGACCATCAACCGTATTATTGCGATTTTCCCGCCGCCGGAGCAGAAGCAGATCCGGCTACAGCTCGCCGCCGTGCTGCGCGCCGTCATCAGCCAACGTCTGGTGCGACGCTGCGACGGTGACGGTCGCGTCCCTGCGGTCGAAGTCATGATCAATACCGCCTACATCCGGGAGTGCATTCTGGTCCCGGAAAAGACGCGCGCCGTCCGCGACGCCATCTCCGCCGGAACTTCGCAGTACGGCATGCAGACCTTCGATCAGTCACTCTGGGATTTGTTCCAGGCAGGATTGATCAACTACGAAACCGCTTTGGAAAACGCCTCCAACGCCGACGACTTCAAGTTGCGGATGCAGGGCGTTTCTTCCACCAGCGATATTTCCCGCAACGCCATGCAGCAGACGGGGTTCAGCGGCAAGTAACGCAGTCACAAAAACCAGGGCGCGCATTCATTCATGCGCGCCCCTTTTTGTCTGTGGCTGTTCGACTCCGCCGTGCCGCTCTGCTTTACTTTGCCGCCAGGGCTTGCGCCGGAAGCATAAAGCCGGGTGCGTATCTCGTGCGATGACAATCCCCGCCACTGAGGATGGCCAGGGCGTCGTGCAGCGACGAGATCTCGAACACCCGGTTCAAGCGGGTGCGGGTCAGCATCTCGTGCACCAGGCGCGACGGATGCGTCAGTTTGAGCTGGATGCCGTGGTTACGCGTCCAGTGGTGCAGTGACACCAGCGCGTTCAACCCGCCCGCATCCATGAATTCGACCTGCGAGAGGTCGAGCACCACGATGCGCGTGGTCTTCTCCGAAACCACCGCATTCCTGAGCGTGCAGACCTCCACGCCGCGCACCAGGCGCCCGCTGCAGTGCACCACCGCCACTCCGCTGTTTCTTTCCACGTCAATGTTAAGCATGACTGACTCCCTCGTTAATTCTTTCCATGATAGACGACACCGCGGGGGGAAAGTTACCGCCCGGCTTCCGCTCACTCCGTGAATTTCATCCATCCCTGGTGTATACGTAGTTGGTAGCACAGGAGTTCCATGCGTAAGTTGCAGTAAGCAGGCGATCTGGTTTTTTTACAAACAATTTACACGATGGAAATAAAGCGCCGGTATGCCGTTTCCCCGCCCCAAAAAGACAGATTCCGAAGACGTTCTTTACGAATATGCGGTCGGCGCGCTGGCCCGACGCATGCGTTCGGTGGCTGAACTCAAACGCCTGCTGCGGCCCCGGGTCGAGGCCGATACCGAGTACGGCAAGACGCTGGTGGAACTGGTCATCCGCCGCTTGAAGGACCAGGGTTACCTGAACGATGCCAAGTACGCCGCCGCGTTTTCGTCCTTCCGCCGCGACAATGAAAAATTTGGCCGCCGCCGGGTGATCACCGACCTGAAAGCCAAGGGAGTGCACGGCGAAGTGATCGACAAAGCGGTAGGTTCGGTCTATGACGAAATCAACGAAGAGCAGCAGGCCCGCGACTACCTGCACCGCAAGCGGCTGCAGAAGCCGAAGAGCCAGAAGGACGCGGCCCGCGTCTTTCGCCAGTTGATGCGCGCCGGATTTGGTTCGAAGGCGATTTTCGCCATCCTAAAAAAATGGGACGTGGACGACGAAACTCTCAGCGCGCTCGAGGGCGAGCTGGAATGAGAGTGGTGCCGGCCCGGGCACTCTTTGCGAACTTTGCGGTTCTCTTTGCGTCCTTTGCGGTCGAGCGTTTGACCTGGTCTGAAGCATCCAAAATCTTGAACCGCAAAGGACGCAAAGAGAACCGCAAAGGACGCGAAGAAAGCCCGGCGCAATTTGAACAGGCCGTTAACTGTGGGACGCCCAGCGTTGCGTTTGCTGCTGAAATGCTGGATACTCCCTCGGGATGGGTTCACATAATCGGGAGGAAGTATGAAAGCAAAATGGACAACAATGGTCGCAGCCGTGCTGCTCGGACTGGCGTCGTTCGCCTACTCGCAGGGCATGGGATCTGACATGGACAAAGCGGCCGACAAAACTGCGGACGCGACAAAGGACGCGGCTAAAGACACCGCCCACGCGACCAAGAAGGCAGCCAAGAAAACCGCGCATGCCACGGACAAGGCCGCCGACAAGACCGTGGACACGAGCAAGGACGTGGCCAAGGACACCGGTCACGCCACCAAGAAGGCTGCAAAGAAAACCGCGCATGCCACTGACAAAGCGGCCGACAAGACGGCTGACACTTCAAAGGATGTGGCCAAGGGCACGACGCACGTAGCCAAGAAGACTGGGCACGGTGTCACCAAAGGCGCCAAGGCGGTCGGTCACGGAGTCAAGAAAGGCGCGGAGAAGACAGAAGACGTGGTGAAATAAGTCTTGAAATTGTTCGGGCTGGAAATCGCCACGGATTCGCACCGACTTCGCGGATTTCATTCACAAATCTGATCCGCGAAGATCCGTATGATCCGTGGCCGGGTTTCAGCAGGCTACCTAACCCCCGCGGGACAATTTTGTCGGACGGGCAGGAGTGCGCGTCCTCCCACGGTTCGTCCCCGCGGGATTGCTGGCGATCACCGGGGCCTTGGGTTGGGCCAGTTGGATTAAAGAGCGGTTGCCGACCCGGACGAAATCAAGTTCCCGCGCCGCCTGCAGGGCGTTGACCGCTTCCTTCACCCGGGAGCGCGGGACAAAATTTCCGAAAAATGATTCCACTTCCTGCTGGTCGGCGGCGATCACGCAATCCAGATATTTGGAGAGCAGCGCCGAGAGCGCTTCTCCCACCGACAGTCCGATGCCTTCACGCACCGCGTCCGGCGCCCAGCGGTAGAGCACGTCCCAGAACGCCCCGTCCTCCGGCTTGTAATCCACCCGAGTGATGCGCAACTTCGACCAGAGCTCGCCCAGGGCGTGGTCGAGCGCGACAAACGAAATGCTTCCGCCCAGGTCTTCGCGCATCTGCTGCTTCGAAATCGGCCCGGCGCGGCGAATCAGTTCGAAAGCGTCGCAGGCCAGCTGCGAATACTCCGAACGCGGCTTGGGCTGCGGCGCCTGCTTGGGATTGCGTTCTCCCACCAGCGCATAGAAGTAGGGAAAAATCGAGCCCGCCACCAGGAAGGCATTGTTCTCTTCAAACTGGTTGGCTTCATAGGCGTCATGATTGCGCAGCAGACGCACCATGACCTCGGTGGCCTCCTGCGCCCGCGGGTCTGCATAGGCATGCTGCTGGGCGGGCAGATCCTTTTCGGATCCTGTCCAGGCGCCGATGAAAGTCGGGACCAGCAGCGGCGGGCGCATGGGATACATCAGGCAAAATCCGACTGACTCGATGAAGCGATGCGCATCATCGAGGGTGCGCAGTGGCTTGCCGTTCAGCCGCCACCTCTCACGCCGCAGTTGATCGAGTTCGTTGTCAGTCATAAAAGCAGCTTCTAGCTACTGGCTCCTGGCTTGAGACCCTTGTTACTTCGACTCTGCCGGTAACCAGTAGTTAGTAGCCAGAAGCTAGAAGCCAGTAGCTAGAAGCCTAGATTCTCTTGAACGCCTTCTGAATGTCCTTCATTGAGTATCGCAGAACTACCGGCCTGCCGTGCGGGCAGGTCATGGGACAGTCGGTTTTGGCCAGTTCCGCCAGCAGCCATTCCATCTTGTTCTGTTCCAGCGGCATGTTGACCTTGATGGCAGCATGACAGGCGATGGAGGCTGCGATGCGTCCGCGAATCCTTTCCAGGTTCAGCGCCTGCTCTTCGCGGGAAAACTGGTCAAGCAGTTCGTGCAGCATGTGCTCGACGGCGGAAGCGTCAACTCCGGCGGGAGCGATCTTTACCGCGATGCTGCGGGCGCCAAAGGGTTCGACTTCAAATCCGTTTCTGGCCAGCTCGTCGGCGATGTCGGCGAAGACCGCCTGCTGCGCCAGCGTGAGTTCGATCACCAGGGGCAGCAGCAGGCGCTGGCTTTCGACTTTCTGCGCCGCCCTCTGCTTCAGAATTTTCTCGAACAGCACGCGCTCGTGGGCCACGTGCTGATCGACAATCCACAGGCCTTCGGGATTTACCGCCAGAATGAAGGAATCGCGAATCTGCCCCAGCGGTTTGAGCGAGGCCAGAGCTGGGGCAAGATCGCCCGGTGCTTCCGCCTCGTCAGGAATAGGCGGAGCGCAAGTGTCGTTGCCCATCGAGTCGGGCGCGGGTTCAGGGGCGCGCACCAGCGATAAAGCCGCGTTGCCCTCGACTGAAATGCCTTCCCCGAACTGGAAGCGTCCGCTGACCGGCGGCGGCACCGGGGCCTGCAGGCTGAAAGGTTGCGACACCGGCGGAGTGTAGAGCGAGCGCCAGCCGGCATCAGGAGTTGCATCCCGGCCCGCAAGCGATGGGCTGGCGGTGGGGTGGGCGCTGATCTCAACCGCGAACTGCGGCACGGGGCGCGCCTTCATCAGCGCGGCGCGCACCGAGTCGCGCACGAAATCATGCATCACGCTCTGCTGGCGAAAGCGCACTTCGGTCTTCGATGGGTGGACATTGACGTCCACTTCGCCGCTGGGCAGGTCGAGGAAGAGCAGCACTACCGGGAAAACCGTCGGCGGCAGGATGTTGCGGTAGGCCTCGATGATGGCGTGCTGGATAAGGCGGTCGCGGATCAGGCGTCCATTGACGAAGACGTAGATCGAGTTGCGGTTCAGCTTCTGGATTTCGGGCTTGGAGACGAAGCCGTGCACGTGGAATTCGCCGAAGTCCTGGGACTCGGGAGGATGGGATTCCGGAGTATGGGATGCGGGAATTTGGGATTCGGGAATACCTTCTTCACTTCCATTCCCGGCTTCTTTTTCGGCTGCCGGCGTCTCGCGGGCGGGGGCGCCCGCGCCCCATCTGGGCTGCGGCAGACCGATGCGTTCCAGCGGCTGTACCGCCGCGATCGGAATCAGCTGGTCGAGAACTTCCTTGCCGAAAACCTGGTACACGCGCTCGCTGTAGCCCGCGACCGGCGGGGCAATCAGCATGGCGTGGGTGGCGGAGTGCAACTCGAAATGCTTGTCGGGATGGGCCAGCGCGTAGTGCGTCACCAGCGAGGCGATGTGGGAAAGTTCGGTGGATTCAGACTTGAGGAATTTCTTGCGCGCCGGAATATTGAAGAAAAGATCGCGCACCGCGATGGAGGTTCCCGCCGGCAGACCGGCTTCTTCAACCTTGAAAATCTTGCCGCCATTGATTTCGACAACCGTTCCTGAGGCCTCATCGGGAGCGCGGGTTTCGAGGCGCAGCCGGGAAACCGAGGCGATCGAAGGCAGGGCCTCACCCCTGAAACCCAGCGTGGCCACACTCAGCAGGTCGGCCGCATTCTTGATTTTCGAGGTGGCGTGGCGCTCGAAGGCCAGCAGCGCGTCATCCCGCACCATGCCGCATCCGTTGTCGGTGATCTGTATGAGCTTCTTGCCCCCGGCCTCGACCTGAATCTGAATGCGGGTGGCGCCGGCATCGAGCGAATTCTCGAGCAGTTCCTTGGCCACCGAGGCCGGACGCTCCACCACTTCGCCGGCGGCGATCTGGTTGGCAACGTTTTCAGAAAGAACGTGGATTCTGCCCATGGGGAGCGATTCTGATTCAAAGTCAGTGTCGCAGATGAAGGGCTGAGGAAGCAAAGCACGAACAGGCCGGACAGGCTTGGGAAGGGCGCGAGATTATTTGGGCCGGAGCGTCCATTAGCATTTTGGGAAGGGCACGAGTTCACTCGTGCCACTAATCGCGGGATAGGGCGGCGGCTTCAGCCGCTGCGGTGTGCTTTCTCATTTTGCGGGAGAGGGTGGTCGAACATCGGTCGCCGATTCTGCATGAAGCGGACCTCAGCGGCTAAAGCCGCCACGCTCCTAGTGTTTGTGCGGCACGACTGAAGTCGTGCCCTTCCACAAAAAACCTTCCACAAATACCCTCCACAAAAGTCGGGCCCTTCTGTTGAAGTCGTGCCCTTCCAACCTGGCGACCTTCCTACTGACGGAACTCGACTGACAGCGTGGTTTCCACCGGCGCAGGTTCGCCCTGGACGCGATAGGGACGGAAGCGCCACCAGCGGGCGGCGTCCATGGCGGACGGGAGCAGGCCGTCGGGGCCGCTCACCGGGCGGATGTTGACCACGGTGCCGTCAGCAGCAATGATGGCGTCGAGCACCACGACGCCCTGTAGATTCGCTCGCCGAGCAGCTTCGGGATACACCGGCTCGACCCGGCGGACCAGCAATCGCTCCATCACTTCCGCGGGGACTTTGGCGGAGGGGGGCTGCGCGTGCACATCTTTTCTGACCGTGCGCGCTTCCAGTTGCTGCCAGCCCCGGTGCCATTGCCACAGGGCCCAGCCTCCCACCACCAGCAACAGGGCCAGGGTTAACCGCAGCAGGCGTTCGACTGCCAGATTCTGGGCCGGCGTGGGCCGGGCCTGCTGCCGTGCCTGCATGCCCGCAGCCCGCGTCTGCTGAGGAGAGGTCATCCGGGTTGCAGGGGAGGCAGAAACAGGAGTCCGAGGCGCCAGGCTTGAGGGCAGTGGCTGCGAGGTGCCCGCCCAGCTGCGAATCATCGATCGTTGGTCGCCGGAGAGTCCCAGAAACTCGAAGCCGCAGCGCAGCTGGTTGTGGTGCCGCACCACGGCTTTGGTGTGGAGCGCGTGGCCGGCGTTGGGCAACTGCAACTCGACTGCAACCCATTCACCGGGTTGAAGTTCGGCGGCCAATACAGCGGCCACGCCGCCTTCACCGATGTCGAGCGAACGCCCGGGAATGTTGGCCGGAGCCCCGGCACGCAGCACGGTGATATCGACGGGAATGGCCACCGGGTAACGGGGAATGCGGCGGCGGACGCCGCTCAAACCCGATGCAGGGTGCCCCGAAGCGCTCATATTTTTATGCGATACTTTTTACGCGGTACGGTCTGACTCGAAATAGCCGGCTCGATCTGAGCCGTAGGATCCAGGGTTGCGACGGGTTTTCCCGCCCTTCCCGGTCAGCGCAGGCAGAACGCCGGCGCCTTCATGCGCTCCAATAAAGCTATAGCCCGAAGCAGGGCTCCGGGCTGGATCCAAAGGGCAGCCTGCCATGGGGACAGGCCTTGCGCCAGCAACTCAGATCAGGGCCAGCGCTTGGCGGTGTCTTCCCAGCCCGCGGCGCGGGCCGCCGGCGCGGCGGCGTTGACCGCCGTCTGCGGAATGCGGATGGGCTGCTGGGTCGCAGCCGACGGAGCCAGAGTCGGCTTGTTGTCATTGCCAGCTTCCTTGTCCTCGGAGAGAAGCGGCGCCGCTACACGCAACGCCTCAACTTCCTTTTCCAGCCGGGACAGCTCAAGCTCTTTCTGTCTCAGAACCTCGTAAACATTCTTCATGCGTCAGCACCTGGAGACCCTATTAGAGATTGGGACAATTAAGTCGAACTCTATCAGTTGTCTCAGTTTTGTCAAGACGTAAGACCGGATCGACCGTGTTCTAAGAGGACACGCCCGAAAGACGGTACCGGTTACGTCCCAATCTCTGTGTAGCCCTGGCATCAGATGGAGGACGGGCGTCTCGCCCGTCCAGCTGGGCGGGGACGCCCGGCCTCCATGCGTTTCAGGCTTTATCGGGGATCAAACCCGGCACTGATTTTACAACTCTGCGCTTAACCTTTCACCGCTTACCCCGTCTAAGCCAGCATAGGCCCCCGGGGGCAGCAGCATTGCGATCGCGCAATTCTTCTGGAACCAGCAGCGGAGTTCTGGCGTATCACGCATCAAGGCGCGGTGTAGCTGCAGCAGGGACGCCAACCAGCGTGCAGGAGGCAGGCCAGTGATGAGTTCCGGAGGGTGGGTCATGGACATTGGGCGAAGCGGCGGTAACGGCGCGGGAAATCGAAGTCTTCCTGGCAGTTCGGATCCTCATGTTCAGGAAGTTGTGAAAGCGGCGCACGAAGAGTTGCGCCAGCTCATGCGCCAGCGCGCCGATGTGATGAAGCGCATCGGCACGGTGAAACAGACCATCGTCGGACTGGCCAACCTCTTCGGCGATGAAGTGTTGAGCGAAGAACTGCTGGAACTGGTGGACCGCAAAAGCGGAGGACGCCAGCCCGGATTCACCAAGGCCTGTCGCATGGTGCTGATGGAAGCGGCGCGTCCGCTGGGCGCGCGCGAGGTGTGTGAGCACATTCAGCAGCGCATTCCGCCGGTGTTATTGCGCCACAAGGATCCGCTGGCTTCGGTGACCACCGTCCTCAATCGCCTGGTGGAATACGGCGAAGCCCGGACTGTAGTGCGGGAAAACGGGCGCCGGGCATGGCAGTGGGTCGCGGACCCTGGCGACAGCGGCTTCGGTCACTCCCGCAACCTGCCCAGCGTGTAGAGCGGGCGCCCTCGTCCGCTTCGGAGCGTAGGCAATCCCGGGGCTGGATCAAGCACGAAATTGTTGAGGGTTGAAACCGCGTACCGCAGGGGCTGAAGCCGAACCCGCTTTCCGAATCCGGCGACACGAGTGAAGCGCCGGCGGAAAAACTCAATTTGCCCGGACGAATAGACCACGGAGGCTAAAAGCCCGTTCACATTCCTGACCACTTACGCGGCCCTGAAGGGCCGCTCTTCCACCGAAGGGCCGAAATCTGCGAGTTTCCGCAGCCTCGAAGGCTTGCCCTTCGCCTCAAGCCCTTCCGAAGAACGGATTCTCTCGAGAATTCTTTGTTCCGAATTTCTCTTTCCTAAAACGAGCCAAAGCCCAGCCGAGCTGCGCTTGGCGGACGGGTCGGAGACCCGTCCCCACACAGGCTGCTATCCGGGAAGAAGCATGCCTTTTTCCAGATGGCGGGTCACGTGCGCGTATGACGCGGCGTGAGGATCGTGGGTCACCATCACGATGGTCTTGTGAAAGTCTTCGTTCAGGCGCTTCAGGATTTCGAGCACCTCGGTCGCGGAATGGCTGTCCAGATCGCCGGTGGGTTCGTCGGCCAGCAGCAGCGTCGGGTCGCTTACGATGGCGCGGGCGATGGCTACGCGCTGTTCCTGTCCGCCGGAGAGTTGCTTGGGCAGATGTCCGACGCGCTCTTCGAGGCCGACCAGTTTCAGCGCGGTCATCACGTGATCGCGGCGCTGCTGTGAGGAAAGCTTGGTCAGCAGCAGCGGCAGTTCGACGTTTTCAAACGCGGTGAGCACCGGAATCAGGTTGAAGGTCTGGAATACGTAGCCGATGTGCTCGTTGCGCCAGTGCGCGGATTGGGAATCGCTGAAGCGAAAAATGTTTTCGCCCAGCACCAGCAATTCGCCGGCGGTGGGCCGGTCGATGGCGGCGATCATGTTCAGCAGCGTGGTCTTGCCGGAGCCCGACGGGCCCATCAGGGCAAGAAATTCGCCGCCGCCGATTTCGATCGAGACATCGTCCAGCGCCTTGACCTCGAAGGCGTCGCGCTTGAAAACCTTGCTGACGTTGCGGGCCTGGACCACCTTGGTTTGGATTGCGGTGTGGGGAATGGTAGCTGCGCTCATGACTGTCCTTTAATCTTGATTTTGTCGCCGTCCTTCAAATCCTGCGGCCCCGAGGTGATGACGTCCTCGCCGCCGTTGAGACCTTGCACCAGCACGCCGTCGCTGCGTTGCGACAGGATTTTTACTTCCCGCGCCATGGCCTTGCCGTCAAACGCCAGGAAGACAATCTTCTTGCCGTCGCGGTCCTTGATCGCCGCGGTGGGCACGAAAACTCCCTGCGGCTGCGAACTCGCATGCTTGGTTTCGTCGGCCAGGAATTTGACCGTCGAGTTCATGTCCGGCCGCAGGTACGAATCCGGTTTGAGGATTTGCACCTTCACCTGCACTGTCGCCTTGGCCCGGTTGGCTTGGGGCGAGATTTCGGCGATCACGCCGTCATACTTGCGGTCGGGATAAGCGTCGGTGGTGACCACGGCTTTTTGCCTGGGGTTGAGCCGGGCAAAGTCGTCCTGCGCGATATCGAGTTCCACCTGCAGATCGTTGAGATCGGCCAGCGAAACCACCAGGCCCTGCGGACCGCCTTCTGCCGTGCTGGCAAATCCCGAGGTTACCAACTCGCCCTTTTCGGCGGCACGCTCCAGAATGGTTCCGGTCACCGGGGCGCGGATCACGGTGGCGTCGAGCAGGGACTTGGCATAGTCTGCCTGGCCCTGGGCCTGCTGCAGGGCGCCGCGAGCGCGGGCAATTTCCTCTTGCCGGGGACCGATCTTAGCCAACTGGAAGGCCTGGTTCAGCGAATCCGCCCGCTGCTGGTCAGCCTCAAACCTGGCGGTGGCGTCGTCGAGCGCCTGCCTGGAAAGAACGCCCTGGGTCACCAGACCCCGGGTGCGGTCGAGCGTAACTTTGTCGTTGGCCAGAGTCGCCCGGGCTTCGTCGAGATTGTGCTGGGCCTGCTGAATTTCCTGGGGACGCGACCCGTTCTGCAACTCCTCCAGATAAGCTTTGGCGTTCTCGGCCGCGCCTCGGGCCTGATCGTATTGGGCGCGGAATTCGTCGTCTTCGAGGCGCACCAGGACCTGGCCTTCCTTGACTTTGTCGCCTTTTTCCACGCCGATCCATTTCACGCGGCCCGTCACTTTGGAATTCAGGTTGATCTTGTGGTGAGCCACGATGTATCCGCTGGCGGAGAGGACCACGCCGCCCACCTCGCTGCTCTGGGCCGAGGCGCGCGCCACCGTCACTTCGGGAGCATCGCGTGCGAGCAACCGGTAGGACAGAGCGACCACACCCAGCAGCACCAGGGCCGCGATCCCGATCAGAATGTACCGGCGCGCCCAGACCGGAGGCTCGCCCTCGCCGCCGCTGCGCGCCGAGCGATCGATTCTCAGGCTGCGCAGGTCTTCGTGTTTTGCGTCAATCGGCATAGCTTTTTGTAGCGCCGGCGTCCCGCCGGCTGTCCGGCTCCTAATCCCGCAACGCGCTCAGTATATCGCGGCGCGACGCGTGCCAGGCCGGCGCGAAGCCGCCCACGACGCCCATAATGAGCGCGAACAGGATCGCAATCCCGACCACCGCGGGCGTCATCTGCAGGCTGAACACGACTTCGCTGAAGGTCACCTGGTTCTGGGTTCCGGTCGTCATGCCATTGAAGGGCAGCATGAGGATGATGCCCAGGGTCGCACCCAGCAAAGACAGCAGCAGCGATTCCAGCATGAAGGAAGTCAGAATGCTGGGCCGCGAAAATCCGATCACGCGCAGGGTGGCAATTTCGCGCCCGCGATAGGCCACGGCGGCATACATGGTGTTGGCGGCGGCAAAGCAGGAGCCGACGGCCATGATGAAGGCCACAATCCAGCCTACGAATTTGATCGGACCTCCCGACTTGGTCTGCGAGGCGTAGTAGTCGGGTTCGAGTATGCCATTCAGTTCCAGACGCTGGTCGTCGTTGGCGCGGTTCTTCAGCGCCTGCGCCGCCGCCGGATCGGTGGCGCGCACCAGCACCGACGAATACACCGTGCGCTCGAAATCGGTGACCAGCTGGTTGACGTCGCCCCATATTTCGGAGTCATGCGCCGTGCCGCTTGCGTCAAAAATGCCGACGATGGGCCATTCGCCTTTGCCGATGTGAACCGAATCGCCGATGTTGGCGTGCTCGAAGCGTTTGTTGATTGAACTGCTGACCACCACTTCCCGCTGTCCAGGGGTGAACCATCTGCCCTGGGTAATGTGAATCTGGGGCCGCATCTCGAGTCCCATGGGAGACATGAAGCGGGTGGTCACGTTGGTCTCGCCCGTCCCGCCTTTGCGCGGCAACACCACCACCAGGATGTCTTCGCCTGAAACCAGGGGCTCGCCTTTGCTGTTCCGGGCGATGCCGGGCAGTTCTTTCAAGACCTGAAAAGCGTCGCGCGAGACTCCGCCGGCAGCCAGCTCCGAGTCCGAACCTTTGCGCAGCATCAGCACGTTGAGGGGATCGCCGGTGGTGGCAAAGGCGCGGCTCAGCCCGGCCAGCAGGGCCATGATGAAGACCGCGGTCGCCACCGTGAGCGCGATGCCGAGCGCGGTCATGATGGTCAGGCTCTTGCGCAGCCGCAGGTTGCGTACGTTATAGCTGAGAGGGATTGCCATTTACATTTCCTTCAAAAGACCGGCTTGGGTTTCCTTCGTGTACCTTAGTGTCCTTAGTGGTTAGCGCTTTTCATCCGAGGTCACATCATCCGATGTGACGCAAGCCGTCCACGATGTTGACCTTGGCCGCATGGTAGGAAGGTATGAAAGAACTGGCGAATCCCACCACGGCTGCAATCAGCAGCGCCGCCAGAATGGTGACCGGAGTCACCTTCATGCCGGTGAACATTCCGCCCTGGCTGGCCATCGCGCCCACGATAAAGAAGCACAGCAACGAGCCAACAAGGCCTCCTACTACGGAGAGCGATACCGCCTCGCCGACAAACAATCCCAGAATGCTGTTGCGGGTGAAGCCCAGGGTCTTCAACACCGCGACTTCCCGGGTACGCTCGCGAATCGACATCGCCATGGTGTTGGCAGATACCAGCAGGATGGTGAACACCACCGCCAGGCAGATGCTCATGATGAAGGCCTTGATGTTGCCCAGCATCCCGATGAATCCCAGCTGGAAGGCATGCTCGCTCTCGGTTTTGGTGGGACGGTCGGCGTTGCGAAAGGTCTCATCGATAGCTTGCGCTACCTTGGGAACATCCTGGGGCGAATCCGCCAGCACCGCGTAGAAGCCTTCGCTCCCCTTGAGCTTGGGAAAGCCTTCGTCGATGTAGTCTTTGTTGAAGTAAATCGACTGCGTGGGATCGGGCGGAGTGAAGATTCCCCGGATGGTCAGTTCCAGATTTAAGGGGAAAATCTTTCCCGTGATGTTCAGGCGGTCGCCGATTTTCCAGCCAAACTTCTTCGCCAGGCCCACGTCCACGATGGCGCCGGCGCGATCATGCTGCCAGGCTTCGAGCTGGTCGGCGGGTATTTTGAATTCCGGATACACCTTCATCAGTTCATCGGGATCGGTGCCGAACTGGGCAAAGAAATTCTCCGGCTTGTCGTCTTTATACTGCCCGCCAAACCACTGCTGGTTCACTACTTCCTTCACGCCAGGAATGGCCTGGATCTTCTGCTTGTAGTAGCTGGGCAGATTGAAGACCAGCGACACCTTGTGACGCACGATCAGGCGCTGCGCCGATTGTTCGCTGGGTTTGCTGTCATAAAAACTGCGCCAGATCGTGATCAGAAAGGTAAGCAGAAGCAGCGAGCCGCCGATGCTGAGCACGGTCAGGACGCTGCGGCGCTTGTTGCGGAAGGCGTTTTTGGTGACAAATCGAGTCAGGGTCATAGCCAACTCCGGGAGCCTGCAGGACGGGTGCGGCCAAAACCGCAGCCCGCATTCTATCAGGATAGACGCAGAGTTCTGGCCCCGGTCACTGCGTTCCATCCCCAAATCACGAAATCAGTCCTCTTAGATAAGTAGAACCCTGTTGGGACTCAGAAAGTTACGGCCCCGGGAGCGAAAAAGTTCCCACTTTGCTTTTATGCCGCAAACGAATGCCGTGCGCTTCTATCTGTAGGTCGAACGGCGGGGCGCAAAATCGACACAGCACGTCCTTTTTTCACTGGTCGGACCAAAAATTTGCCCGATGTGGGTCGGACACTCCTGTCCGACCCACACAGGGGCCTGAGCTCTGACATTCCCGGTTGCCTGGGTGGGCCGAATGCACTAGCATGGCGCACGGTATTCGGGTCCCACTCGCAACGGCGGATGGAGGAGTATGGGCGAAAGCGCGGCACACCTCACCCACAAAGCACTGACCGGAATAGACATAGCAATCATTGCGGTTTACTTCGTTGTCATATTCGCCATCGGCTTTTACTTCGCGCGGAAAGAACGCACCTCGACCGACTACTTCCTGGCCAGCCGCAACGTGGGCTGGTTTGCCATCGGGGCGTCGCTGTTCGTTTCGAATATCTCGACCGAGCACTTCATCGGGCTGGCCGGATCCGGGGCCAGTTCGGGCCTGGCGGTGGGCTCGTTTGAATGGCTGGCCTGCCTTATCCTGCTGGTTTTGGGCTGGGTGTTTGTCCCCTTTTACCTGCGCTCGAACGTCTTCACCATGCCGGAATTTCTGGAACGGCGCTTCAGCCGCTCGTGCGCTGTGTATCTGGCGGGAATTTCCATCCTGGCCTACGTCTTCACCAAGATTTCAGTTCACCTTTACGCGGCTGCGATTGTGCTGGAGCGGGTGGTGGGCTGGAGTCCGCTGACGGCGGCGGTCATTCTGGTTATCGCCACCGGGATTTACACCATCGCCGGAGGACTGGCCGCGGTTATTTACACCGACCTGGTTCAGACCCTGATCCTGATCGTCGGCGCTGTAATTCTGACCGTGATTGGCATGCACCAGGTGGGAGGATTCGCCGGCCTGCGCGCCGCCCTGCCCGCCAGCTATTTCCACATGGTCAAGCCCATGAGCGATCCTGACTTCCCCTGGACCGGCATTTTCTTCGGAGCGCCCATTCTCGGCATCTGGTATTGGTGCACCGACCAGGTGATTGTGCAGCGCGTGCTCTCGGCCAAGGACGAAGGACACGCCAAGGCGGCCACCATCTTCGCCGGCTTCCTCAAGATCCTCCCGGTCTTTATGCTGGTGCTGCCCGGCCTGATCGCGGTCGCTCTCTATCGCGACCTGTTCAAGTTCGGGCCCCATGGCGAAGTGCTGAACGGAGACATTGCTTATCCCACGCTGATCATTAACCTGCTTCCGACCGGACTGGTCGGCGTGATGATCGCCGCCCTGCTGGCGGCGCTGATGGGCGCGATGAGTTCGGTGTTCAATTCGGCTTCGACCCTGGTCACGCTCGACTTTTATAAGAAGATCAAGCCCGACGCGAGCGAAAAGCAACTGGTCGGTTTCGGCCGGGTGATGACGGGTGTGATGGTCGTGCTCGGCCTGGCCTGGGTGCCGTTCATTCATCTGATCAGCAGCCAGCTCTACATCTACCTGCAGAGCGTGCAGGGCTACATCAGCCCGCCCATTGCGGCCTGCTTCATCCTGGGGATTCTGTGGCCGCGGCTGAACGCGCAGGGCGCAATCACTTCGCTGCTGACCGGTTTTGTCATGGGCGCGGCGCGCTTTATTCTCGAACTGATGGACCGCGCGGCCGGCGGCCATGCCTTCGACAATGGGTTTCTGCGCGGCCTGGTGGACATGAACTTCCTGCACTACTCCATCCTGATGTTCGTGATCTGCTGTGTGGTGCTGATCGGAGTCAGCCTGGTGACGCCGGCGCCGGAGCGCCAGAAACTTGCCGGCCTGACCTTCGCCACCGTGGACGAGAAGATGGACGTCACCCTGGTGAGGCCACCGGACCACAAGCCGGCGGCGGAGACTGCGGCTGAGCACCGCCTCAACGTGATTTTCAGCCTGGCGCTGATCGCCACCGTGGTCGGACTCTGGTTCCATTTCCGGTGATTAGGGATGGAGGGCGGGCGTCTCGCCCGCCCCGCCGGGCGGGGACGCCCGGCCTCCACGAAGTACGGAACTCAGAATGGCGCGCATCCGCAGCCTCAGGCCAAACGTCACCCGCGAAGAAGCGACGGAGCATTTTTCTTCCGGCATGCTGTATTTCCTGCGCGACAGTACCTTCGGCCCGCTGCGTTCCGTGGCTGATTTCTACATTCCCTTCCGGCTCTTCCAGATTGAAATCCTGAATGGCGGCAAACGAGACCTGCGGGTCTTTGGCCTGGACGCAGTGAACGGGACACTCGACCTCTATCACTTCGAGCAACTGCCGGGCGAGCGCGAAGTGCTTTATCACGAGACCCGCAATTGTTCAGAACCGCTGCTGGGCGAAGCCGAAGCGGAAAAGATTGTCATCGTCAAGGTGCAGCGGCTGCTCTTTACCACCGGATTCTTCAGGGTGCGCGATCTGCATATCTCCGCCGTGCCCGTGGCCGGCGAAATCTATGTGCCTTACTGGGTGGGATTCCGGGGGCGCGGAGTGCGGGCGCGCCTGGCGGTGATCGATGCGGTCAGGCGCAGGCCGGAGGGGGCCAAGGTGCGGCAGTTACTGCGGGCCTGGCTGACCTCGATCCGCACCACGTAGGGGCAGGTGTCCTCACCTGCCCGGCGGAGCGAAGCTTCGCTATTTTTCCTTCACCCATGTCAGACTCTGTCGAGCTTCGCTCGACTGGGCAGATGAGGACATCTGCCCCTACGTGGTTCTTGGCGACTCTGTCTATAGCCTGTGGAAATTTTCTATACGTCGGGGTACTATCTCAGCCCTGTTCGGAAAGGAACGCGCAACATGATGCTGGGCATGTCGCTCTCGACGTTTACCCTGGTGCACGTAATCATCAGTCTGATCGGGATCGTTTCGGGTCTTATTGTCCTGTTCGGGTTGCTCTCGGCGAAGCGACTCAACGGCCTGACCGCCCTCTTTCTGTTGACCACGGTGCTGACCAGCGTGACCGGGTTCGGCTTTCCTTTCGATCATCTCCTGCCCTCGCATAAGGTCGGCATCATCTCGCTGGTGGTGCTGGCGATTGCGATCCTGGCGCGTTACAGCTTCCACATGGCCGGAAGCTGGCGCTGGATTTATGTGGTCACGGCCATGATTGCTCTCTATCTCAATGTTTTCGTGCTGGTGGTGCAGTCGTTCGAAAAGGTGCCGGCGCTGAAAGCCATGGCCCCGACGCAGTCGGAGCCGCCCTTTCTGGTTGCCCAGCTGGTGGTGCTGGCATTGTTCATCGTGCTCACCATTTTGGCGGTGAAGAAATTCCATCCCGAGGCGGGCCGCCAATCTTGATCGACGGGATTCATGGGCCGATGCAGTCGCATGGCGCCTGACTCGAGCGTGCCCTCGGCGAGACTGTTTAATCGGCACTCGACGCTCAGTCCCATTCCCGAAGTGTGTTGTTCCCGTCCCAAATAGGGCTTCGATTTGGGCACCGGCTTAGACCGGGCCTGGTCCGGCACGCCCAATTCCACCGGCTTTCCAAGGTTTGCGGGACACCCGAAGGCGGCGGATTTGTGGCCAGCCAAATGCATTCCTGCACTGTGAATCTGGCGACAGAAATTGAGATTCACAGGACCCATCGGAATGAAGCAGCAAAGCGCGCGAACCGCAGTTGCCGAGCAGAGTTATGAAAGCAAGGGGCTGTCCCTACGTTTATGTCCATCCATGGAGCGAACCGGGAGGCCGGCCGAACCCAGGAGCATAGCCTGGCGGAGGCTGATTCCGATCTCGGTGCTCTGCCTGTGCGCCGGTATTTCGGCACATGCCACCGTGACCCTGGTGTCGCTACAGTCGCCGGGTCTCAGCGCCAGCCGGACCAGTCCGGTCAACTCCCCCGTCCATTTTGAGGCCACAGCTGAAAGCGATCTGCACGTAACCGGCTACGTGGTTTATGTCGATGACAAGAACGTCTATCAGACCATGGGCTCAGCCCTGGATGCATGGGTAATCCTGCCGCCCGATACCACCCATTTCGTATATGTCAGGGCATGGGATGCAGGCGGCTCATTCCTGGCCAGCCCTACTTACTGGATCCGAGTGACCGGGCTGCTCCCGCCCAACCCGCCGGCGAATGCTGTCAAGATCACGAATCTGGTCGCGCCTTCCCTGGATGCGTCTTCTTCGTGGACGGTTGACAACAAGAGTCACGTGGGCGGGCAATGCAACCACGGAAGCATTGGAAGCTTCGCCAACAGCTTCGACCCCAATACCAGGAACGCGCCGGACGAGGCGGATTTCGGACAGCACTGGCTGGTCAACAGCCAGTGTCAGTACGACGATAGTCTCTTCTACTGGAAGCATGCGCCCAGCGCCTTTCAGGAAAGCACAAATTTCCTCTGGGACCTGTGGTTCTACATTCCAACTACGACCGATGCGTCCACGGTGCAAGCCATCGAATTCGACCTGTTTCACGCCGTGCGCTTTGACGATGGCGTCCACGAATTCATGTTTGGCTCGCAGTGCCACTATCGCACTAACCAGTGGCAGCTCTGGCTTCCGCAAAACGGTGTCCTGGCGTGGGTCAACACGGGTCTTTCTCCCTGCCAGTTTTCCACCGGGGCCTGGCACCACATGACTTACTTTCTGCAGCGGGTGACCGCGAGCGGCTACCAGAAAGGCCCGGGCAGCGCTCAATCCGCGGGCGACACCAACACCCATTTGCGCTTCGGGACCCTCACCCTTGATGGCACCACCATGTATCTGGGCGCGCTCTCGAACTCGACGATTCCCTACCCGGCGTGGAGGCCAGTGCTGGGCGTACAACACCAACTGGACACGGCGGCCCCGGGCGTGACCATTGAGCAGTATGTGACCCGTGAATCGGTGACCGCATGGTAAGAGAGTCCGGCGGCGGTTGTGTCCTGATTCAGTGCACTCTTTCAACGCTCTGATCGGACGGGTGCCTCGTCCTCGTCTCTCCGCTTTTTGGAGAGACAGGGTGGGTTCCTGGCGGTTGAGCCTTTAGAAAATCTTGAACCGCCAAGGACGCGAAGAAAAAGCCGCAAAGAACGCCAAGCCGCAGAAATCCATTTGCGCTTGAGGAACGACAGGCTAGAACGGTTCTTTGTGCGGGTTCCCGGGGGCTAGCTTCGCCTGCGGAAGGCCCTGGTTTAGCACCCTGACGTTGCCGATGTATCCGTCGGTGTGGGCGTAGATTCCCTGAAGCATCAGGGCGTGGCCGACCAGTCTGAGGAGGCGCTTCTGGCTGTGTTCCAGTCGGTAGGCCGCGAATGACGTAACCACCTGCATGGCGCCCATGGTGGCCACATAGCGAGCCGCAGAGGGATGCTGGCCGAGCAGGTATGCACTGCCCTGAGGGAATCCGGCTTCTTCGTAGCCATCGGGATGGGCCACGGTGGTATAGCCATCCAGGACGTTGAACAGGGTGTAGGCGCCGGCCTCGGTCCAGAATATCTTGTTGTTGAATACCTGCTCCGAACTCCTGGGAGTGGGGTTAAGGGCCGCGCTGGGTGCATTGAAGGTTTGAGCTGACAGGCTGGCTGCCAGCAACAGCACGAGAGACGTGATCAGCGGCCTCATATCGTCAGGCCATTGATTGCAACCTCCGTTCCAAGCTAAGTGCGACAAATACAGCACATCGCAGAAGTGCACCCGAGCCAGTGCGCAGGAACTTGCACAAGTGGCGCCGACCTGGCGAGTTCATCTTGTTTTTGGGGACTGGTGGGCCGGGCCGGACCGGCCCGGAAACCCAATCCTGCAGCCGACTCTGGCCGAGATGAAAGTAACGCTGCGATGTTACGGCAGTGACCGTGACCGCAGTTGCGCCCGGGATAGCGCCGGTCGCCGGACTTCGTCCGGTCGGGCAGGTGAGGACACCTGCCCCTACGCGAGCGGGAAAGCGGGCGCGGGTGAAGAGCGATCGTTGTTCTGCGGAATCATGAGCCACGCAATCGCCGCGCTGGACAGGGAAAGCGCGGCGCAGATCATCATGACAATTCGGAAACCAAATATGAATGCTTCCCCGATGAATCCCTTGACGGCGGCGGTCGCGCTGGGATCGAGGCCGGCAGGCGCCTGCAGACCGGCGAGCTTGTTCCCGCCCGCGTGCAATTCCTGCTGGACCACGGGCGGCAGCGGGAAATTGGAGAGTCTGGAGTCCAGTCGAGAAGCGAAGGACTTCACCATCACGATGCCAAGCACTGCAATCGCCAGCACGCCTGCAATGCGCGCCACGGCGTTGTTGATTCCGGAGGCGGTGCCAACCCGGTCCTGACTGACGGAATTCATGACGACGGTGGTGAGCGGCGCCACGGTCACGGCCAGCGCGAAGCCCAGAACCACTACTGCCGGGAAGAATGTCTTCCAGTAGCTGCCTCCAGCTGTGGGCAAGGCGAACAGAACGAAACCCAAAGTAGCGATAAGAGGGCCGATGATCAGCGGAGTTCTTGGACCGTAGCGCGCGACCAGTCCTCCCGACCAGCGGGACAGCAAAAAAATCAGAAAATCAGAGGAAGGATGGCCGCGCCGGTTGCGGTGGTCGAGTATTCCTGGACCTGGATCAGGTCCAACGGAAAGAGGAAAAAGAAAATTCCCACCGCCGCGTATAGAAACAGCGTCAGCAGGTTCGCGCCACTGAAGCGACGAGAGGCGAACAGCCCGAGCGGCAGCATGGGCGCGCTGACCTTCGCCTCGACAACCACAAAGACGACGAGGCTGCCAAGGCCAACAATCAAACTCCCAAACACCCACGGACTTCTCCATCCCAGGTTGACCGATTCGATGAATCCGTTCACCAGGCCGCCGAGTCCCAGGGTGGCAAGAATCGCGCCTGACCAATCGATTCGTCCTGCGGCGGCGCGGCGGCTCTCCGGGATCGATCCCAGTGAAATAACGAGCACGGCGGCCGCCAGCGGAAGGTTCATGAAGAATACCCAGCGCCAGGACGCATGCTCCACCAGCCATCCGCCCAGGACCGGGCCGATTGCGGTAGTGATGGCGGTAAAGCCCGACCAGGTGCCGATGGCCCGGCCACGGCTCTTCTCGTCGAAGGCTGTACTGATAATGGCAAGACTGCCGGGCACCAGCAGGGCGGCGCCCACTCCTTGAATGCTCCTGGCAATGATCAGCTGATGAATATTCGAGGCCAGGCCGCATCCCGCGGAAGCCGCGGCGAAGATCGTGACGCCCGCCAGGAACACCAGACGGCGGCCAAGCATATCGCCGAGGGAGCCGCCGACCAGAATCAGGGCGCCCAGAAATAATCCGTAAGACTCGACCACCCACTGCACATTGACCACGGTGGCTTGAAAGCTGGTTTGGAGCGCAGGCAGAGCGACGTTGACCACCGTGCTGTCGATAAAAGCCATGCTGGAAGCGAGAATGGTCGCGGCCAGTATCCAGGCTTTCGCTGCCACCGCGCAGGGTACCCCAGCGCCCGCGGATCGAATGACAGCTTCATCGCAAGGCGTCCTCATGGACGCTATGGATGCCAATCCGGGGTGAGGGATCAGAATATTTTGCGGGCTGTGCGAACACCGTGCCTGGAATGCTGCGCGAAAAGATTGTGGAGATAGGCGGGCTGCGGGGACGTGAAGGAAGAGGAGGAAGTCAACGGCGTCGGACAGGCTTGCCCTGAGCGAAGTCGAAGGGAGTGTCCGACCCACACAACCGCCCCCCATTCTTCGAGCAGGCGTATGATTCTGTGTCTGGTCTGGACCAGAGAGGTACGCATGCGGCGCCTTCTACCCGCTGCCGTGATTGTCGTAAGCGCGAGCCTGCTGGCACAAACTTCTCCGCCGGCCGCGAAGCCCCGGGTGCCTCCTCCCACTTGTATGGTGATCGGCCAGGTGGTAACCGCCGCGGAGGGGAGCCCGTTGAAATCGGCCCGGGTCTTCTTGCTGCTGGAGCGTTCGGAATCCACTAAACGGCAGATGTTCGCAGCTACCACCGACAGCGACGGGCATTTCCTTCTCAAAGACGTTCCTCCCGGCCGGTACCGGTTTGTCGCCACCCGACCGGGCTTCGTGAACCAGCCATACCTGAGCAAGGGAAGCGATGATGGAGCGTTGTTGTCGCTGAAGTCCGGAGAGAAAGTCAGCGACGTCCTGTTCCGCATGATCGTCTCCGGGGTCATCACGGGGCGCGTGATAAGTGATGAAGGTGAAGGGATCGTTCACGCCCAGGTGATGGCGCTGCGCGCGCCCAGCGAGGATGAGAAAGAAGACGAGGGCTGGCTGAGTCTCGGGCGGCCCGAATTCGGGCCCGAATTGAGGCCCGTTGCATCGGTCCAAACCGACGATCGCGGCCAGTATCGCATTTTCGGGCTCAAGCCTGGCGACTACTTCATAAGGGCGGAGAACTCATTTGAGCCCGATAACGACATCCACATAGACGAGAGCTTTTGGGTGCAGCAGCTCGAGGGCAGTGAATACGCGCCGGCGTACTACCCTGGAGTAACTCAATCCAGTCAGGCCCAGGTGGTTTCTGTAAAAGCGGGCGACGAAATGCAGGCCGACGTGCTTCTGCAACGGACCAAAACCGCTGAAATTGCCGGACACGTCATGGGCCGGAATGGTGCTGCCAAGGGCGTATTTGTGGGTCTTATGCAGCGCGGAGCCGACATCTCTGCCTCTGATCGGCAGGATACGACCGATGAGACAGGCGCCTTCAACTTTAAGGGAGTGCCTCCGGGAAGTTATGTGATCTCGGTGTACGCCAGAGAGGAAGGGGGCGACGTTTATGAGGTCCGGGGAAGGCAAAAGGTCGAAGTGAGCGGGGAGAACATCGATTCTCTGACGATCTCGCTTGGCGGCGGAACCAATCTTCAGGGCCGGATCACGGTGGACGGAGCGGGTTCACCCGCCTGGGATGGAATTCGCATTAGCTTGTCGGCAACCGACGGTGAGTCAATCGGTGGACAGGCCGATGTAAAGAAGGACGGGAGTTTCGAGATCAAGTCAGTCAGTGATGGGGACTACGCCATCGTGTTCTTGGGGCTGGAGAAAAGCTGGTACATAAAGTCAGTGCGACTGGGTGCTCAGGATCTCGTCGATAAGGGGTTGCAACTGGAGGCAGGCAACCCGGGTGGCCGACTGGAAGTGGTTGTGAGTTCGGCGAGCGCGCAACTGGAAGGCTCCGTCAGCGGCCACGACGGGGCCGTCATCGGAGCGCGCGTTTGGATCGCACCCGAACCCGAGACGCCCTACAATCGATGGCGTTCGCGCGGTGAGAAGACAGACCAGAGCGGCCATTTCGTCGTGACTGGACTCGCGCCGGGCACGTATCGACTGCGCGCACGATATTCGGCGGCGCCGGGAAAAACTCTTCGCTCCGATCCGCAAACCATCACCTTGTCCGAGCGCGATCACAAGACGTTGTCGTTGACTATCGTCGAGCCTCCGGCCGAGTAGCCCCAGCTATCGAAGAAATTCCCGCGGGGGTCGGTTTCACCATATGACCACAAAATGCATAAACCACGAAGGGCACGAAGTGTCACGAAGGGTTTAGTTTCCAGGATTTGCTGGGTGACGTTCGTCTCTTTGTGGTTCGTGGCCACGAACTGTTTTCGCGGCGTGGCGCGAGGCCTACTTGCTTTTCAATTCGACGACGATCAGATCCATTCCCTTGTCGCCTGTGTTCTCCGGCAGATGAGTAGTGGCCGCGTCATATTGCGAGTCTCCTGCCTTCACGTTATAGGCTTGTGTTTTACCATCGGGAAAGCTGAACTGCCCCTTGGCGTTGGTTAGGAACACCGCCACGGTAGCCGGATGGCTGTGCATGATCGACTTCTCGTGCGGGCCGTAGTGCACTCTCAGAATCCGTACCTGGTCGTTTTCACTTACTACCGTGTAGTGCTTGGGATCGGTCTTCACCGCATCCTGGGCCGAGAGCATGGGGACGAGACAAACGCACACCGCTGCCACACAAAGCGCGAGCCGCTTTCGCATGTTGATCTCCTTGTGCGCCGGTTAAACCGGCGAGGTGTAGTGAATGAAAAAGTCATACGGTAAAGGCGTAGCGAACCATACCGGCCCCGAGTCATGCGGAGTCACCTGCAAGGGTGACGTCGAAGCATTGACAGGGGAAAGTACAGGCCGGGTATACAGCCGCGTAAGAAACTCACTCCGGGATGCCGACGCTGTAAGGAGAAGCGGAAGGCACCACTCGGGGCACCGATATTGCGAGGTGCCCAGGGATCCCGCGCGGTCACAGACCCCGTGCACGTACGGAAGCACCTTGCATGGGAACCGGGAGATCCCGCGTTCACCCCAAACGGAATACGTCTGGGGACGCATCGGGAAGTCCAAGGACGCACGCCGATGATGAACGAACACGGGAAGTCGGACAGACCTGTAGTACCTGCGAAGTCTCTGAACAAGGCCGGGCAACCGGCGGCGGAGGGGATGGAGGGAAGAGGTCTGACCAAAGGGAACCTGCCTCAGCAAAACGCGTCCCGGACACCGAGCCGGACGGACGCGCCCAGTGCGCTGGAGCGGGTACGTCAAGCAGCAAGTAAGGATAAGGAGATGCGGTTCACGGCGCTTCTCCACCACATCTACAACCTGGAAACGCTGCGCAGGGCCTACTTCAGTTTGAAAAAGGAAGCCTCGCCCGGTGTGGACGGAGAGACGTGGCGGCACTACGGCGAGACCCTCGAGGACAATCTCCAGGACCTCTCCCATAGGCTGAAGCGGGGAGGGTATCGAGCGAAGCCGGTGCGTAGGGTGTATATCGACAAGAGCGACGGGCGGAAAAGACCGCTCGGAGTTCCCGCATTGGAAGACAAAATCATCCAGCGCGCGACGGTCGAAGTGTTGAACGCCATCTACGAAACGGATTTCCTCGGTTTTTCGTACGGGTTCCGGCCGGGGCGAAGCCAGCACAACGCGCTGGATGCGCTCTACACCGGACTGCTGACGAAGAAAGTGAACTGGGTGCTGGATCTGGACATTCACCGCTTTTTCGATGCGCTTTCGCACGAATGGCTGGTGAAGTTCATCGAGCATCGGATTGCGGACCGACGCGTCGTGCGGCTCATCCAGAAATGGTTGAATGCCGGCGTGTTGGAGGGTGGGGAACGAATACGGACGGAAGAAGGGACGCCCCAGGGCGGCAGTGCATCGCCGCTGCTGGCTAACGTTTATCTTCATTACGTGTTCGACTTGTGGGCCCAAGCGTGGCGTCGGAAACAAGCCAGCGGTGACGTGATCATCGTGAGGTTTGCTGACGATATCGTGGTGGGCTTCGAGGCGAAGTCGGATGCCGTACGGTTCTGGGCGGAACTGATCGAGAGAATGCAAAAGTTCAGCCTGGAACTGCATCCCGAGAAAACGCGACTGCTGGAGTTCGGTCCGTATGCGATCGACCAACGACAGTGGCGTGGAGAAGGGAAACCGGAGACGTTCAACTTTCTCGGCTTTACGCACATCTGCGGAAAGAAGAGGAGCAATGGACGGTTCACGGTGTTGCGACAGACGATTCGCAAACGGTTGCAAGCGAAGTTGAGCGCGGTCAAGATCGAGCTCAAACGGCGCATGCATGATCCCATTCCGGAAGTGGGCAAGTGGCTGCGATCGGTCGTGGGTGGACACACCCGCTATTACGGCGTGCCTACCAACGGCGCGGCGCTGCACACGTTTCGGTTCCAAGTTGGTCGGCTCTGGCACCGCACTCTCTTGCGGTGCAGCCAGAACGCCCGCGTGCTCTGGGATCGAATGCGGCGCCTGATCGATCGCTGGTTGCCTCCCGCCCGCACTTGTCATCCTTATCCCTTGTGCCGCATGGGCGTTATTACCTGAGGTAAGAGCCGGATGCGGTAATTCCGCTTGTCCGGATCTGTGGAGGGGGTTATGGGCAACCATGATTCCTACTCCGACTTTTGAGGGGAAAGTGATGAGAAGCGGCCCAACCCTACTCCGCCGCTGCAGCGATGTCAATCCGGGTGCTTGTTCTGGTGGGGTTCCGATTGGTGAGCAAAGTTAAAAACACGTGACCTGGCTTTGCGAACTTTGCGGCTTTTCTTTGCGTCCTTTGCGGTTAAGAGCTTTGCCTGATTCAGGCGAGGTCAAACCCTGAACCGCGAAGGACGCAAAGAAGGGCCGCAGAGGACGCAAGGAAAGAATGTAAATCAGCAACCAGAGTCGATTTCTGAGAGCTGACCGCAGGGCGGGCGAGACGCCCACCCGACAGCCGGCGGGACGCCGGCGCTACCAGAAGCCCTGTATTTTCTCGGGTACCTTCGTAACTCCCATCCCGTATTGAGCCGCGATATTCTAGTCGCACCTTTTCCCCAAAAGGCGACCTCTGGCGTCTTTCCAAAAGACTGCTGGTTCATTGATTTATCGGGGCTCAGGGAGCAATGGCCAACAAGATCGGGCGTTTCGAGATACTCAGCGAAATTACGCACTCCGAAATTGGCGCGGTGTATAAGGCCGCCGATGCGGAGAGCGGGCAGACGATCGCCCTGAAGACCATCCATCTGGATAAGCTGGCGGAACAGGCCGACACGCTGATGCAGTACATACTGCAGGAAGCGGCGGGGACTTCTCCGCTCAGCAGTCACAACATCGCGCAGCTTATCGGCGTCGAACAAATCGACACCCAGTGTTGCGCCGCCATGGAGTACGTGCAGGGCAACAGCATCGCCACCATGCTGGCCCGCAAAGAAGGTTTTTCCATCTGGGACCTGCAGGACATCGTGCGCCAGACCTGCCAGGGGCTGGACCACGCGCACTCGCATAATGTCGTGCATTACAGCCTGGAGCCGGCCAAGATCATGGTCACCTGGGATGGCACGGTGAAAGTGCTGAGCTTCGGCGTTTCCTGCATGGGAGCATTTACCTGTCAGGCTTCGGGCAAGGCGCCGGAAGTTCTGCACTACGTTTCACCCGAGCAGCTGCGGGGCGACCCGGTGGATGGACGTTCCAATATTTTCAGCCTGGGCGCAATCCTGTACGAGATGGCGACCGAGACCAAGGCTTTTCCCGGAGACGACGCGGACCAGGTGCGGCAGGCGATTGTCGAATCCACGCCGCCCGCCCCGATCGCAGTCAACCGGAAGATTCATCCCGTGCTGAGCGAAGTCATCATGAAGGCGCTGTCCAAGGCAGCGGAAGATCGTTTTCAGAGTGGGCAGGAACTGGTGAACGAACTGGAGCGCTGCAAGGAAAGCACGGCCAAGACGGCCGCCAAAAAAGCGCCGCAACCCGCCCAGGGATTGAATGCAGCGCCGCAAAAAGCAAACGCTCCCGTCCCCGAGGATTCAAAGTCCGTCACCGCCAAGGCGCGGCCTTCGTCGGTGCCAGCGCAACCCGCGAAGGCAGAGGTTGCGCCGGCTTCGGCAAAAGCAGCCGCCGCGGCGGCGGGATGGGAAAGCGCGGGCGCCGCTTCCACAGTCGAGCCGGCGAAGCCGGCCAAAGCCGTCGCGAGCCCTGCGAAAGCGACCGGGCAAAACGCGTTCCAGGAACGTGCCAGCGCCGTGGCCGAGACGGTTGAGCCTGCGTCCGAGACACCCGCGTTTCAGGTTGATCCGTCGATGGCGGAAGAGGCCAAAGGCGCGACGCGCGGCCCCAGCTTTTCCGAAATGACCGAGCTGCCGCCGCTGAAAGAAGTGTACATAGCGCCGCCTCCGCCTCCAGCAGCGGTCGAGACAGAACCCGAGCCGGCAGTGTCTTCCCTCCGGAAGCCGCCCGAGAAACCCAAGGTGCAGCCGCGGGAAGTGGCGCGCAAGGCAGTGAAGGAAATCAGGAAGACCCCGCCCCAGCTTTTTCTGTATTCGATTGCGGGCGCGGTGGCTGTCATTCTGCTGGTGGTGGGATTCATCGCCTACCGCATCCATTCTGAAAATTCCGAGGATGATGGTGCAGCGGCAACGCCGGCAGCAACCGCGCCCGTCGTCGCCGCCAAACCCGCGTGGAACCCCCCGGCTCAGCCGCCCGTGACGGGTGCTACGCCGGTCCAGCCGGAACAGCTTACGGTAGGCCAGGAAGCGCCCGCGGTTTCGGTGGTTCCCAGATACGGCAGGAACAGGAAGAAGGCAAAGGCGCAGCCGGTTGCCTCTGCCACCGTGATTCCCGGTCAACTCAACATCAATTCCACCCCGGAAGGCGCGGAAGTCCGCATTGACGGAAAAAGCGATCCCGGATGGGTCACGCCTTTCAATCTGGCCGGACTGTCGCCGGGGCAGCATAGCGTGACCGTTGCCCGCGCGGGATACGCACCCGAGAGCCGCACCATCGATGTGGCTTCCGGCAGCAAATTATTTCTGGTGATCCAGCTGGCGCAGATTACGGCCGCGGTTGCGATCAGCAGCCAGCCTGCGGGCGCGCAGATTTTCATCGACGGCAAAGACACCGGGCACGTGACTCCGGCGCAGCTCTCGGTGGACAAGCCGGGCGCACATACTTTCCTGGTCAGGAAGCAGGGCTTCCTCGAGCAAACCTCCAGCGCCAATCTGCAAGCCGGCCAGGTGTTCCATTTCGCGCCCACGCTTAAAAAGCTGGGCTCAACCGATGAGATCAAGATCGGCGGACGATTCAAGAAGCTCTTCGGCGGCGGAGACACCGCGGGCATGGGAGCGGTGAACATCAAGATCCAGCCCAAGGGCGCACAGGTCGCGGTCAACAACCGTATTGTGGACAAGCCGTCTCCAGTGGACTTCTACCTCAACCCCGGCACTTACGTGATTGATATCACCATGTCGGGATTCAAGCCGCTGCATCGCGTGATCGACGTGGAGAAGGGTGGCAAGGTCGCGATCGAGGAGAACCTCGAACGGCTGTGAAGGGACAGCACGCGGCAATTGGTTCGGGGCTGCCGCTAAGCGTCAAGTGAGTCAGAAATCGGGCAGAAGCTCAGTTTGAAATTTCTCTACCCACAGGCGTCATCCTGAACGGCCTTCAGGCCGTGAAGGATCTGGCGTGAAGCAGACACGCCTTTACCCCTGCCTTGCTGCGGATGCACGCCAGATCCCTTCGACTTCGCTCAGGGCAGGCTCTTCGGGACTGAAGTCCCTTGATTGCATAACGACGTTGGCGCCTTCGTAGCGAGTAGATTGGAAGTTGCGAAGTCGACCAAGGCTCGAGAAGGAGCCAACGTCATGCTGATTATAGGCTGTGATTTTCATCCTGGGTTTCAGCAGGTCGCGATCTTTGACAAACGAACGGGAGAGTATCAGGAAAGACGCTTGAGTCACCGTCAAGAAGCGGAAGAGTTTTACGCGGCTCTGGCGGGGCAGGAAGTAGGAGTGGGGATGGAGGCCTGCGGGCACTATCCCTGGTTCGAGCGGCTGCTGCAGCAGTTGGGCATGGAGCTGTGGCTGGGGGACGCGGCCCGGATCCGGGCCTCGGTGGTGCGGCAGCAGAAGACGGACCGGCGGGACGCGGAGCAGTTGCAGGTGCTGTTGCGGGAAGATCGGTTTCCGCGCATCTGGGTGCCGAGTCTGGAGGAGCGGGACGTACGCCAGTTGCTGGTGCATCGCCACAAGCAAGTGCAGGCACGGACACGGACGAAGAACCAGTTGCACGCGCTGGCCTTGAGCCAGGGGGTGCAGCGCCAACGCAAACTGTGGAGCGAGGCAGGGCGGGCGGAGTTGGAGAAGCTGGAGTTGCTGCCCTACGCGGTGCTGCGACGCGAGCGCTGGCTGGCCACACTGGATCAGCTGGAAGGGGAGATCAACGACCTGAACCGGCGGGTGGAAGCGGAAGTGAAGCAACGGCCGGCGGCGGTGAAGTTGATGACCCATCCGGGAGTAGGGCCGGTGACGGCGCTGGCCATGGTGCTGACGCTGGGTCCGGCGGAACGCTTCGAGAATGGCCGCAAAGTAGGCAGCTACTTTGGGCTGATTCCGAGCGAACATTCCAGCGGAGGGCGGCAGAAGCTGGGACACATCAGCAAGCAGGGCAGTTCGTTTCTGCGCTTCTTGCTGGTGGAAGCGGGACAGAGTGCGGCGCGCTATGACGCCGAACTGGGCCGCTTCTATCGCCGCCTGGCGGTGCGCAAACATCGCGCGCTGGCCAAGGTAGCCGTGGCCAGGAAACTGGCCACGCGGTTGTACCTGATGTTGCGCGAGGACTGGAATTACGCGCAACTGTGCAAGGCGTTCGTGCAGGCGAGCCCGAGTTATTCTGTGGCGGCAAAACAGAAGCCGACCCCTTGAGTAGGCAGCCTGCCTCCCCGAATCAGCGGGGAGTTCGAAAGCGCAATTGTGGGAGCACGGACCGAAGAGATGGGTGGTGAGACCTTGCGTCCACCGCGAGATTGAGAGAACACGAGCGTTGGTCGAAATCGCAAAACCTTTTCCGGCTAGAGCGAAATGGCGCCCGGGAACCCCTTGCAGCGTCTGCGGGAGAGCTCTTGTCCAAAAAGGCTTGACATGCCCGGCGTCGTTAGAGACAGGATGACGCCGCTGGGACGCTTTTCAAATTGAGCCACTGCCAGAAACCGTGCAAGAAAAAGGCCGCCATACTCTGGCGGCCTTCCTTGAGTTGCTAGCCAATCGCTAACTGCTCCTTCTTAGTAGCCCCAGCCTCTGCCTCCGCGATAGTTCGATTCATATCCCGCCGCGTAGCCGCTGCTGTATTGCGACCGGTAGTAGTTCTTGTCACCGAACGAACCGTTGTAGCCGTGCGTCCGGTTTCCGAACTCATTGCGGGGATTGGGATTGAAAGGCTTGTTCTGGGCCATGTCCCGCTGCGCCATGTAGCGGCCGTCCTGATAGCCGAAGTTGTAGCCGCCGTTCCCGCCGCGGCCGTAGCCGCCGCCGGGATAACCGTAGCCGCCGCTGGGGTAACCATAGCCCCCGCCGCTGGGGTAGCCATAGCCGCCGCCGCTCGGGTAACCGTAGCCGCCTGGATAGCCACGAGGGTAGCGGTTGTAGATCTGGCCGCCGCCGTAGTAGCCGTCGTTACGACGGTGGTCGCGCTCCGATCGGTCGTGGTCGCGGTCGTGGTTTCGGTCGCGTCCCCAGTTGTCATGGCCTCGACTCCGGTCGCGGTCATGATCACGATCATGGTGACGGTCGCGATCACCATGCTTGTCCCAGCGATCGTGGTTGTCTTTATACTGATCGTGGTCGCGGGCCAGGGCGAGGCCGCTGAACATCAGGGTCATCGCGACTGCCAGGGTTGCCATCTTCATGCTGCGCATAGTTCCTCCCACCCGGCGCCATCGTTCGCAAGGCTTGATTGCAATCACGCCTGCCCTCGAAACGACTCCTGGGACCGGTTTGCTAGAAGTTCGGATGCCGAAGAAAATTAAATCGGCTGTACCGAGGAGCATATTTTTTTGAAGCTTAAGCGAACCTTAAATCTAAGCCGTGCAATCACTTGGGAGTGATAGACTGAGTACGTTTGAGGGCGAAGGAGAGGCGATTATCCATGCCAATTGAGCGAGTGGGAGTGATCGGCGCCGGTACCATGGGCAACGGCATTGCCCACGTTTTTGCGCGCAGCGGATACCGCGTGACCCTGTGCGATGTGGAGCAGAAATTCCTGAATCGCGGTTTCGAAACCATCGGCAAGAACCTCGACCGTGAGCTGGCCAAGGGCAAGATCACGGCCGCGGACAAGACGGCAGCGCTGAAGCGGATTGTGCCAGTGCTCAATCGCGCCGAACTTGCGGCCTGCGACTTTGTGATCGAAGCCGCCACGGAAAAATTCGAAATAAAGGCGGAAATTTTCCGTGACCTCGACCAGATCTGCCGCCCAGAAATAATTCT
Organism: Terriglobia bacterium; assembly: GCA_963752375.1. Lineage (GTDB taxonomy): Bacteria > Acidobacteriota > Terriglobia > Terriglobales > Acidobacteriaceae > JAIQFF01. Next base: position 411,363 of record CAVVYF010000020.1, on the reverse strand, counting down.
GGCTTCGAATACATCTTCCATTTCGATTACCCGGCTGGCGGCCGTCACCCGGCGTCCGGCAAGAATTATCGGAATGCATTTCTTCAATCCGGTGCCGGTGATGAAACTGGCGGAAGTGATTCGCGGACTGGCCACGTCGCAGGAAACTTTTGCCACAGTGCGCGATCTGGCACTGCAACTCGACAAGACGCCCATCGAAGTGAACGATGCGCCCGGCTTTGTTTCGAACCGCGTGCTCATGCCGCTGCTGAACGAAGCCATGTACGCGGTGATGGAAGGCGTAGCCACGGCGGAAGCGGTCGATGAGGTGTTCAAGCTGGGCATGGCGCATCCCATGGGCCCGCTGACCCTGGCCGATTTCATCGGACTCGACGTCTGTCTCGACATCATGCGCGTGCTGCAGGAGGGCCTGGGCGATCCCAAGTATCGTCCGTGCCCGCTGCTGATCAAGATGGTGGACGCAGGATGGCTGGGAAAGAAAAGCGGAAGGGGCTTCTACAAGTACTAGTGCGCTTCGTGTGTGGGTCGGACACTCCTGTCCAACGCTTTTGACCTTTCTTTCCCCGTGAACAAAAGTCAAAGGCGTCGGACAGGAGTGTCCGACCCACACAGGTCCGGTTCCGCAAGCTCACCATGGCGAACAAAAACGATCTCGGTATTTACATCCTCGGCGCCGTGCTCGGCGTAGGCGCGGGATTTCTCGATGTAAAGGTGGGTGACTTGCTGCTGACCGCGCTCTTTGTGCTGGCGGCCAGCATGCTGCTGGGCGCGCTTCGTCCCCAGCGGCCGTGGCGATGGACGCTGACCGTGGCCGTCTTTGTGCCACTCGTCCAGTTGGGAGCGTTTGCTCTGTTGACCGAAAAGCCCGATCGTGCCCAGATTTACGAATCGTTTCTGGGCTTCCTCACCGGAATTGCCGGGGCCTATGGCGGAGCGACCGCGAGGCGGGGGATGGCGATCTTGTTTGGCAAGTAGGGGGAAGCTGTCAGTTCTCAGTTCTCAGGTGATGGAGCGATAATTTGTTTCGCGATGCAGCCTGAGAGTACGGGAGTGACCAGAGGCAAACCCATCCTGCAAGCCTCGGTTATGCTGACAGGGGTCCTTCGACTGCGCTGGGCGATTCGCAAGCGAATCGCCCGGCTCCGCTCAGGATGACAGGGCCGTGTGCTGAAGACTGAAGGCCGACGACTGACGACCGACGACTGCCTCTCATCCCATTAGTTACTCGCGTTTCCACAGGCGGGACGAGTATTCTTCGAGGATGGGAGTTTCGGTTTCTGTGCTGGCCAGCGGCAGCCGGGGAAACAGCACGATCGTTTCCAGCTCGCGCACCAGAATTCTGGTGGATGCGGGAATTTCCTGCCGCGAGACGGTCAAGCGCATGCGGGCGCAGGGCGAGGACCCGCAAACTCTTTCCGCCATTCTGATTACGCACGAACACTCCGACCACGTTTACGGGCTGGCGGTGCTGGCGAAAAAATTTCAGGTGCCGGTATTCATGACCGGCGCCACTCACCAGGCGTGGGCACGGTCGCTGCGCGACGAGGCGGGTGAACCGCCGCAACTGGCGCGCCTGGAAATTTTTTCCGCCGGGCGCGGTTTCCAGGTGGGCGACATTTCGATTACTCCATTCACCATTCCGCACGATGCCGCCGATCCCGTGGGAGTGACCTTGCGTGCTGACGGTATCAAGGTGGGCATTGCGACTGACCTGGGTTACATGCCGCCCAACGTCTGCGACCAGTTGCGCGGTTGCGATGTTCTGGTCATCGAATCCAACCATGATCTGGAAATGCTGCGGGGCGGGCCCTATCCCTGGTCGGTCAAGCAGCGGGTGGGAAGCCAGACTGGACACCTGTCGAACGACAAACTCGCGAAATTCTTATGCACCGAATACGACGGGAACGCATCATACATAGTGTTGGCGCATCTATCTGAGCTCAACAACCATCCCGAGCTGGCACGAGTGACAGCGGAAAAGGCCCTGGGGCGACGCCGGACATTGCTGCACAACCGGGTGATGCTGGCACAACAATCGCAGCCGATGGAAGCGATCCAGCTGTAGCCTCGTATGAGTCAGTGCGTTGATCCTATTGTTGGGAAAATTCTGGCGGGCTGGCGGTACGACATCTCCGGCCTGGCGCCGGAGATGCGTGAAGACTACGAAGACCACTTTGACGGTTGCGCCCACTGCCGTTACCGCCAGCGTCTGCACCGCAATATCGACCTCGCACTGATCGGCTTGGCCTCGCTATCCGGTGCCGTCTTTCTGCTGGCTTTTGGCGTGATCCTCCATCTCAATCCCCGGCATGCCTTCTGGCTGGAGTTGGCTGCGCTGGTGGGCTTCGCGCTTTCCGCCTTGATCTGGCTGGGCGTCGCCGTGGCCACGCCTGCACCCATGGCGGTGGTCGATGCCGCCAAGCTGGGAGCACGCCGCGTACACGACCGCCTGCCGGCTGAAATCCGCGACCGCCTGCCGGAAGAATTCCGCCTGAAAATTACAGGGTCATAAAACAGAGTGTCCGACCCACACATGTTCCTCGAATGCGATAGGCTAGATGCATGTCAATCACCGGTCCTGACGACCTAGCCGGCATGCGTGCTGCGGGCGCCATTGTGCGCCGCATGCTCGAAGCGATGAAGCGGGTAGTGCGCCCCGGCATCACCACCGCCGAACTGGATGCAGTCGGTGCCGCCGTCATGCGGGAGCACGGCGCGCAGTCGGCTCCGCAACTTGTCTATAAATTTCCCGGCGTGAATTGCATCAGCCTGAACGAGGAAGCGGTGCATGGTATTCCGGGAGACCGCGCCGTCGAGGCCGGAGACCTGGTCAAGCTCGACGTCACCATTGAGAAAGATGGCTTCATGGCCGACGCCGCCGAGACGGTTGCGGTGGGCGAGGTTTCCGCCGAGAGCCGGCTTTTGATTGCGTGTGCCGAGCGCGCCTTTACCAAAGCCATGCTGGTGGCCCGCGCCGGATTCCGCGTATTCGAGATAGGTCGCGTGGTCGAACGCGAAGTGCGGCGCTGCGGCTTTTCCGTGATTCGCGATCTGGGCGGACACGGCATCGGCCGCACCATCCACGAAGAGCCTCGCGTCCCCAACTACGCCGACCCCGAAGCCAGCCAGATTCTGACCGAGGGCCTGGTCATTACGGTTGAGCCCATCATTGCCGCGGGCTCCGGCCGCGCAGTTGTCGCCAGTGATGGTTGGACGGTATGCACTGCCGACCGCAGAGCGTCGGCACACTTCGAGCAGACTCTGGTGATCACCAAAGGCGAGCCTATCCTGTTGACTGCCTGAAACAAGGCATAAACCACGAAGGACACGAAGCGACACGAAGGAAACCCAAAGCAAGAGAACTCCTTCGTGGGCCTTCGTGTCCTTCGTGGTTTACGTTTTTATGCTTGCTACAATCCAGCTGTGTCTATTTCGTTTCAGATTGACGCTACTTCTGGCCCTGCGCGCACCGGGCGGCTTACCACGCCCCACGGCGTAATCGAGACGCCCGTATTCATGCCGGTGGGGACCGTAGCGTCAGTCAAAGGAGTTTCGCAGGACATTCTGGAGGAACTCGGCGTACAAATTCTCCTGGGCAATACCTACCATCTTTATTTGCGTCCCGGAGTGGAGCAGGTGCGGCAGCTGGGCGGACTGCATCGTTTCATGGCGTGGCCGCGCGCGATTCTTACCGACTCAGGCGGCTTCCAGGTGTTCAGCCTGAACGAACTGCGCAAGGTGAACGAAGAAGGCGTGACCTTTCGCTCGCATCTTGACGGATCGTCGCACTTCTTCAGCCCGGAAAGCGCCATGGAGGCCCAGATCGGGCTGGGCGCGGACATCATCATGGCGTTCGACGAATGCACCGAGTATCCGGCGGATGGGGAGCGGGCGCGGCAGTCGATGGAATTGACCCTGCGCTGGGCGGCCCGCAGCCAGAAATATTTTGAAAGGCATAAACACGAAGTTCCATGGAATACAGTTTCTGGTTTCTCGTTTCCAGTTTCCGGCAAAGCCAAAACTGGAAACCAGAAACCAGAAACCGGAAACGATGGCCGAAGCCAGGCGCTTTTTGGTATTGTGCAGGGCGGCATGGATGCGGCGCTGCGCAAGGAATCCGCGGAGCGCACCCTTGAGATTGGCTTTCCCGGATACGCCATTGGGGGCTTGAGCGTAGGCGAACCGCGCGCGCTTACTCGCGAAATCGTGGAAGCTACGCTCGAGCATCTCCCGGCCGACCAGCCGCGCTACCTGATGGGTGTAGGCACGCCGGAGGAGATTGTCGAATATGCCAATTCGGGAATCGACATGATGGACTGTGTGCTGCCGACGCGGGCGGCGAGGCATGGTCTGTTGTTTACTTCCCAGGGCAGGATTTCCATCAAACAGGCCAGATTCGCCGCCGACCAGGGTCCGCTGGACCCGAAATGCGGCTGCCGGGTGTGCCGGCGCTACTCCCGCGCCTATTTGCGGCATCTTTATGCTGCCAATGAGGTTTTGGCCCAAGTCCTGAATACTGTCCACAACCTGAGCTTCTACCTTGACACCATGCGGTCGGTGCGTCATTCTATTGCGCTTGGGAACAGGGCCCAACTTCTTTCTGGGGACCGGTCCGGAGTAAAACCATGAGTCCGGCGTCTCCAGGGCATGCCTGAAGTAAAAGAATCTCCGGCCTGAGGAAGTGAGAAATCCTGCGGTAAAATGCACAGGGCCAGGACGCGCCAGGGGGCGAAGTCCTGATCTATTGGGGTGGAACGAGTCGCTGCATGAGCATCGTAAACTTACTGGCGCTACAAACCATCGGGTCGGGGGGCTGGCTGGGGTTTGCTCCACTAATCTTCATCTTTGCCATCTTTTATTTTCTCCTGATCATGCCGCAGCAGCGCCGCCAGAAGAAGTGGCAGCAGATGCTGAACGAGTTGAAGACAGGAGACAAGGTCATCACCAGCGGAGGACTGCGCGGGACCGTTATCGCGCTGCGCGACGATTACATACACCTGCGTGTCCCGCCGGACAATTTACGCATCGAAGTGACCCGGGCCTCGGTGGCGTCGGTCGTTGCCCCGGAGGACAAGAACAACAAAGCGGCATAAAGGTAGCGCCGCCGTCCCGGCGGCTGAGTGCGTGCCTCCTGCGGCGCATCGCCGAAGGCGAGACGCCCTCGGGACAGCCGGCAAGATGCCGGCGCTACAAGAAATCGTCAGGCCATGAATAAGACTCTAGGTTGGAAGCTCGGACTCAGCGTTGGCATCCTGCTACTGTTCCTGTTCGGTATCTTCGGAATTCCGAAGGACTTCTCGGGCAGTGGGCTGCTGGCGGCGCTCACGGGACGCATTCATCTGGGACTCGATCTCAAGGGCGGCACCCACCTGATTCTGCAAGTGCAGGTCAATGATGCGGTGAACGGCGATTCGGACCGCGCGGTGGAGCGGCTCAAGGAAGACCTGCGCACCCATAAGATCAATTACACCGAAATCAGCAAGCCGGATCCGGTCGGCCATCCTGACCAGATCGTGCTCAAAGGCGTGCCCCCGGAGAACACCTCGGATTTGCGCTCGGTGGTGAGCGAACGGCTGCCCGAGTATGACCTCAACTCGGGCGCGGAGAACACATGGACATTTTCCATGAAGCCGCAGGCCCTGGCCGAGCTCAAGAATCGCGCTGTAACTTTGGCAATTGAGACCATCCGCAACCGCATTGACCAGCTAGGCGTGACCGAACCGGTCATCCAGGAGCACGGTCTGGGCCAGTATCAGATTCTGGTGCAGCTCCCCGGCGTGGACGATCCCGGCCGGGTGAAAGAGATCATGCAGTCCACCGCCATGCTTGAAATCAAGCAGGTGCTGGGCGGGCCCTATTCCAGCGAGCAGGACGCATTGCAGCAACATAACGGCGTGCTGCCTCCGGACTCGATGCTGCTGCGCGGCACCAGCATCGGCAGCAGGACTGGCGATGATACCGGGGAGCAGTATTACCTGGTGACCCGCAGTTCGGCGGTGGCCGGAGCGGACTTGCGCTCGGGAGGGGCCTCGGTGGGGCGCGACAGCAATACCAATTCTCCCGACGTGGGTTTCGTTCTGACCAATGAAGGCGGAAGGAAGTTTGCCGCTTTCACCGGTTCGCACGTCGGCGACAAGCTGGCCGTGGTCCTGGACAACCGGGTGCGGGAAGTGGCCACCATCAACGAACAGATCCGCGATCAGGGGCGGATCAGCGGTGGCGGAATGACTGAGCAGAACGCCAAGGATTTGGCGCTGGTCCTGAATTCGGGCGCGCTTCCGGCGGGGATCAAGTATCTGGAAGAACGCACGGTGGGTCCGTCGCTGGGATCGGATTCCATCCGGGCAGGGGTTCGGGCCGCGGTCATCGGCATGCTGGCCGTACTGTTCTTTATGCTGGTGTACTATCGCGGCGCGGGTATCAACGCCGACCTGGCGCTGATTCTGAACCTGATTATTCTGCTGGGTTTCATGGGATACTTCGGGGCCACATTGACCTTGCCGGGAATTGCCGGCGTCATCCTGACCGTGGGCATGGGCGTGGACTCGAATGTGCTGATTTTTGAGCGCATCCGGGAGGAATTGCGGAACGGGAAGACCCCGCCATCGGCGGTGGAGCAGGGCTTCGCGCATGCCTGGATCACGATCGTCGATACTCACGTGACCACTATCGTCTCGGCCGCCATCCTGTTCATGTTCGGCACCGGCCCGGTCAAGGGATTCGCGGTCACTTTGACCTTTGGTCTGCTGGCGAACCTGTTTACCGCGGTTTTTGTCTCGCGCATGATTTTTGACTGGATTCTGAGCCGCCACCAGCGCGGAGAAGCGTTGAGCATCTGAGTTTGAGCCTGCGCGATCAAGGGCGGGTTTCTTTGCGTTCTTCGCGGTTTCTTTGCGCACTTTGCGGTAAAAAGCTTTTGACCGCAACGGTCGCCGAGGGTTCCGCAAAGGACGTAAAGGAAAGCGGCGATTGAGTAGGGAAAAGAGGGGTTGGACGACAGCGTGGAATTTTTTCGAAATCCAAACATAGACTTTCTGGGCAAGAAGTGGTATTTTCTCGCCTTTTCGCTGGTGTTCAGTGTGGCGGGCGTATTCTCCATGCTGTTCTGGCATGGGGTGCCGCTGGGCGTGGACTTCCGGGGCGGGACCCTGGTGTATGTGAAGTTTTCCCATCCGCCCAATGACAATGCCATCCACGAGGCATTGGGCAAGGTGGGGTTGACCCAGGCGAAGATACAGCGCCTGGGCGTGGTCACGAACAACGAAGTGCTGATCGACCTCGACGTGCGGGAGACCAGCGAGAAAGCGCTCGATCAGGGCAAAATTCAGATCATCAATGCGCTGGAGACCAATGCTCCTGCGGGCAAGCTGGACCTGAACAACAGCAGTTCTTTGACAATTGCGAATTATCTGCTGGAAAAGGACCCGCTGCGGGCCGGGACCGATGCCAGCCAGCGTTACGCAGCCGTGGCCAAGGCCATCGTTGACTATCGCGACAAGACCCGGGGCGGAGTTCTGAGTTCCTTCGATGAACTGAAGAGCGCGACCGATCCCGCGGTGGTCGCGGCCCTGCCGGACGGGTTCTTCCTTTCCGATTTTGGGGTCTATCAGGTAGAGATCGTGGGGCCGCAGGTGGGCTCGCAACTGAAGGGGCAGGCCATGCGGGCGGTTGCGTTTTCGCTGCTCGGGATGCTGGTTTATCTGGCCTTCCGCTTCGAGTGGATTTACGGCGTGGCGGCGGTCATCACCGTGTTTCACGACACCCTGATCACGGTGGGCGCTTTCTCTCTGGCCAACAAGGAAATCTCGCTGACCGTGATCGCGGCCATCCTGACCCTGATCGGTTATTCGAATAATGACACCATCGTGATCTTTGACCGCATCAGAGAGAACCTGAAGTTAATGCGGCGGGAGAAGTTGTCAGAAATCGTAAACCGGAGTATTAATCAGACGCTGAGCCGGACGATCCTGACTGCGGGTCTGACGTTTTTGACAGTGGTGGCGCTGTACCTGTTCGGGGGCGAGGTGTTGCATGCCTTCTCGTTCGCCCTGGTGATAGGAATCCTGATCGGAACTTATTCCTCGATCGCGATTGCCGCGCCCATTCTGGTTGCTTATCAGGACTGGCGTTTGAGCCGGGGCAAGCCGGTGGCGGTGATAGCTGGGAAGAGCAAGGCGGCCCCCAGCAAGGGTCGTGTGGCGAGCGGCCGGTAGCTTCGAGATCCGGGGCGGGCTGGGATGGAATTGGGTGTAGTTTCAACAGTTTGAGGCAGGGTTGTAGGCACGGAAGTATTCTCTGTTGCTTGGGAGCAAAGTACAGGCGGGCGGTGTCTAAACATACGTAGGGTCTTGCAGGAGAATCCTCATGTTTGAAGATAGCCTCATTGAATCGGGTGGCAGGCTCAAGACAAAGCGCGGCCTGACGACCTTTCTGTCTTTTGGTTTGCAGATCGCACTGGTCGGGGTGCTGGTACTGATCCCGCTGCTGTTTACCGAAGCTCTGCCCAAAACCCAGCTGATGACGTTCCTGGTGGCCCCGCCACCACCGCCGCCACCGCCACCACCACCCGCAGCGACCCCCATCAAGGTGGTCAAGCAGATCCAGACTGACATCATTAACGGGCAATTGCGCACCCCCACCAAGATCCCGGAAAAAGTCCAGATGATCAAAGAAGAAGAGGCGCCGCCTCCGGTCTCGACCATGGCCGGCGTAGTGGGTGGCGTCCCGGGTGCGGCCGGCGGACAAATGGGTGGCGTGATCGGCGGCATCATCAACTCGACTCCGATCGCAGTCCCCAAGGTGGCCACGCCGCAGCGCGTGCGGGTATCGCAAGGCGTGACCCAGGGCTTGTTGATCCGCAAAATTCAGCCCACCTATCCACCCCTGGCCCGGCAGGCGCGCATCCAAGGTGCAGTGCTGCTGCAGGCTGAGATCAGCAAGGATGGCACGATCCAGAATCTGCGCCTGATCAGCGGCCACCCCATGCTGGCTCCCTCCGCCATTGAGGCGGTGAAGCAGTGGAAGTACAAACCGTACATTCTGAACGGCGAGCCGGTGGAAGTGGAAACGCAGATTACGGTTAACTTTACCCTGGCCGGAGGTTAGACTCTCGGTCTGCCAAACGGCCAGGCAGTTTCGCAGCATGAAATAGTTTTGCAATCTGACCAGCTCTGAGGAGGAACGCGACTCATGTTCGTAGCCAATCTAGCAGCACTCGCATTTACACATATGTCCACCATGGCGGCCTGGTTTTTCCAGGAGCAGGCAGCGGTGGGTTGGGACCCGATTTCGCTGTGGCACCAAATGGGTATTCCAGCGAAGGCAGTGGTCATCATTCTGTTCGTCATGTCGGGCTGGTCAATCGGAGTGATGATTGATCGCGCCATGGCCTTCAGTGCCGCGCGCAAACAATCGCGTGCGTTCGCTCCCGCCGTGGCCGGCGCCCTGCGCGATGGCAAGATCGAAGAAGCCATCAAAGTCGCAGAGCGCAACAAGAAGAGCCACCTGGCCAAGGTCGTTACCTCGGGCCTGATGGAATTCCGCGCTCACCAGGAAAGCGGTGAGATTCCGGGCGAGACCATCGAAGCCTCGAAGCGCGCTCTGGAGCGCACCGAAGCCATCGTTCACGCCGAGCTGAAGCGCGGCCTGGGCGGACTGGCAACCATCGGATCGACGGCTCCTTTCGTCGGACTGCTGGGAACGGTGGTCGGCATCATCAACGCGTTTAAAGGCATTCAGTCCGAAAAGGCCACCGGTCTGGCAGCTGTCGCCGGCGGTATTTCGGAAGCGCTGGTGACCACCGCCATCGGGCTGTTCGTCGCCATCCCGGCCGTGATGATGTTTAACTATCTGACCGGACGCGTGGAAGCCTTCGACGTGGAGATGGACAACTCGTCGAGCGAACTGATCGATTACTTCCTGAAGCGGCGGGGAATGCGCCGCAGCTAGGTCTTTGACCCCAGGTTACAAACCTCAGAGTGGCTGATCTGGCGCCGGGTAAGCTTCCCGGCGCCGGGTCTAAGGGTTTGAGGTTGAAGGCGTGAGGTTCGCAAGGCCGAGGCGCTGAGCATCAACCTCAGCTCGGGTGCAGGGCAAGAGAGCGCCCAGGAGAGTGAGTTTTATGGCGTTGAACAAACGGAACGAAGGAGTCAAGGTCAACTCCAACATCAACGTGACCCCCATGGTGGACGTGATGCTGGTGCTGCTGATCATCTTCATGGTGATCACGCCCATGTTGCAGCACGGTGTAAGCGTTGACATGGCGAAGGTCAACAATCCGGAGTCGATGCCCGACGCCGACAAGGAAGACGCCCTGCTGGTGTCGATCATGCGAGACGGCACGGTTTACTTCGGGACCGACAAGCTTCCGGCCGACCAGTTGACCGGCAAAGTCAGAGACCGACTGGCCAATCGGGTGGACAAGCGGGTCTTCGTGAAGGCCGACGCGCGGGCCCGGTTTGGGTCGGTAGTTGAGGTCGTGGACAACGTCCGCGCCGCGGGCGTGGACCAGTTGGGTTTGCTGACCGAGCAGCGCAAGACGACTGCCGCACCTGCCCCGCCACCGCCGCCGAGTGGTGGGCAATAGTCTAGAGATTGCTGCGATATTCGCCGGAAAAGATTCGAGGAGAATTGTTATGGGAATGGCAATGGGATCGGGTGGCGGTCAGAGCGCGGACATGAACGTCACGCCGCTGATCGACGTCCTGCTGGTACTGATCATCATCTTCATGGTGATCACGCCGTTAACCCCCAAGGGACTGGACGCGCTGGTGCCGCAACCGCCACCGCCGAACGCGCCCAAGAACACCACTCCGGACCGCACCATCGTGGTGCAGTTGATTGACCGGGGAGCTGGCCAGCCGCCGGCGTTGAAGATCAACCAGGAAGAAACGACCTGGGACAATCTGCAGGGCCGCTTGACCGACATCTTCAAGACCCGGGCGGAAAAGGTGATGTTCGTCAAGGGCGACGATGCGGTCCCCTTTGCCGACGTGGCCAACGTGATCGACATCGCGCACGCTTCGGGTGTCGATAAAGTGGGCCTGATTACGGCCAAGATCGAAGCCGGCGGTTAGTCCTGTAATTTTCTGGTTTACCGTGGTGGGGCGGACCCGGGTCCGCCCAGTCGTCTCAACCGCACACATCCGGCACCTTCGCGTGCGGGTCGTCCGTTGGCACCAGCACAGGCCTGACGATTTCTGGCAAGGGAGACTTACAGCGCAATGAAAACAAGCATACGAATGCTGGCCATGGCGGCGCTCGGTTTGGCGTTGCTGGCCACCACGGGCTGCAGCAAGCTGAGGGCGCGCGACCAGCTCAACAAGGGCGTGCAGTCCTACAAGAACGCCAAGTACGAAGAGGCCATCAACCATTTTCAGCAGGCGGTGTCGCTTGACCCCACCCTGCTGAACGCGCGCCTCTACCTGGCCACCGCATTTGCCCAGCAATATATTCCCGGCGTCGATGCGGAAGACAACAATCGCATGGGACAGAACGCGATTGACCAGTACGAAGCGGTGCTGGAGCGCGATCCCAAGAACATCAACAGCGTAAAGGGGATCGCCTACCTCTACCTGCAGATGAAAAAATTCGAGGACGCCAAGACCTACTATCACAAGGCCATTACCCTCGACCCCAATGATCCGGAGCCGTACTACTCAGTGGCAGTCATCGATTGGACCCAGAGCTACCAGCCGCGCATGGAAGAACGCGCCAAGGCGGGTCTGAAGCCGGACGAGTGGATCATGAAAGACAAGTCCAACAAGAAGGTCTGCGAAGACCTGCGGGAGAAGAGCTCGGCCGTGATCGAAGATGGCATTGCGGAGTTGGAGAAGGCGCTGCAGTTGCGTCCTGATTACGACGACGCCATGGCTTATCTGAACCTCCTGTACCGCGAGCGCGCAGACTTGCAGTGCGACGATCCAGCCGCCCACGCGGCGGATTTGAAGACGGCCGACGAATGGGTGGACAAGACCATGGCCACCAAGAAGGCCAAGGCCGAAAAGCAGCCCGGCAATCAGGGCATCACCATGCCCAGCAAGTAGGCATGCCGACCACTATTAGGTGACAAAAGCCTCTTCTGCATAAGAAGAGGCTTTTGTATTTAGAAAGCAGTCGTCAGTCTTCAGTTGTCGGTTGTCAGTTCAATCATGTTCAAGAAGATTCTCATTGCTAACCGTGGGGAGATCGCGGTGCGGGTGATTCGCGCCTGCCGCGAATTGGGAATTCTCTCCGCTGCGGTCTATTCCGATGTGGACCGCCCCGCCTTACATGTCTTGAGCGCGGACGAGGCCTACTCCATCGGCGCCGCTGCGGCGACCGAGTCGTACCTCAATATCGACAAAATCCTTGCGGTCGCGAAACGCTGCGGCGCGGACGCGATTCATCCCGGCTACGGCTTCCTTTCGGAAAACGCCAAGTTTGCCCAGGCCTGCGCCGATGCCGGCATAAAGTTCATCGGGCCAACCGCGGCTTCCATGGAAATGATGGGATCAAAGACCCGGGCCCGCCAGGAAATGGAAAAGGCCGGCGTCCCGTTTGTGCCGGGAACATCCCACGGGCTGGGATCGGTCCAGCAGGCCAGAGAGGTCGCTGCGAAAATCGGCTATCCCGTCATGCTGAAAGCGGCGGCAGGCGGGGGCGGCAAGGGAATGCGCCTGGTGCATACGGTGCAAGAGCTGCAATCCGCGCTGGAAGCGGCCCGGAGCGAGGCGCAGCGGGCTTTTGGAGACGGCGAAGTTTACCTGGAGAAAGCCATTCTGAATCCCCGTCACATCGAGATGCAGGTGCTGGCGGACGAGCACGGAAACGCGGTCTATCTGGGGGAACGCGAGTGTTCCATCCAGCGCCGTCACCAGAAAGTGATGGAGGAGGCGCCCTCGCCGCTGGTGGATGCGGAAATGCGCCGGCGCATGGGCGAGGTCGCGGTCCGTGTCGCACAGGCTGCCAAATACCACAACGCCGGCACAGTCGAGTTTCTGGTGGACCCGAATCAGGTGGACCAGGAGAAGAACTTTTATTTCCTGGAAATGAATACGCGCCTGCAGGTCGAGCATCCGGTGACAGAACTGGTGACGGGCCTTGACCTGGTGGAGCTGCAGATTCGCATCGCGGCGGGAGAGAAACTTCCGTTCAGGCAGGAAGATATTCTCATCCGGGGGCACGCCATCGAGTGCCGCATCTACGCGGAAGATGCGGACAACAATTTTTTCCCCAGTCCAGGCAAGATCGAGATGCTGCTGACTCCGGCCGGGCCGGGAATCCGCCTGGACAGCGGAGTGTACGCGGGCTGGAGCGTGCCCATCGATTACGATCCGCTGCTGGCCAAGTTGATCGGCTACGGCGAGGACCGGCGGCAGGCGATTGCCCGGCTGGCGCGGGCCCTGCCGGAATACTTCGTGGGTGGAATCAAAACCAACCTGAGTTTGTTCCGGCGGATCCTGGCCGATGGAGATTTTCAGGCCGGCAAAATCGATACCGGGTATCTGGAGCGCCTGCTGGCGGCGAAGGCAGGCAGCGAGGATCTGGGGAATGAGAAAAGCATCGCCGCGATGGCTGCCGCCGTATTCAGCGTGCTCGATTCGAGTGCGAATCCCGCTGCCTCGAAACCCGCGGGCGAATCAGGCTGGAAAAAAGCGGCGCGGACTGAGGGATTGATGTAGTAGATGGAGGACGGGCGTCCTCGCCCGTCATTCGATGCAGTCGGGGCGAACGCGGTCCCAGACGGGCGGGACGCCCGTCCTCCATTTGCATTTACATTTGCACTCTCGAAAGAAATGATCTACGACGTCACCATCGATGGAGCCAGCTACCGCCTCGATCTGAACCTGGATCGCGCGACCGGCCGATGGCGTTGCCTGGTGGACGGACGCCAGGTAGAGATCGATGCAGTACTGGCTCAGCCCGATGTGCTTTCCATCCTGATGGGAGGGAAGGCCTGGCAGATCAGGCGCGAGCGCCCGGCCTCCGGCCTGCGAATATGGGTAGGCGATCACTCCTACGCTGCTGAGGTGAGTGATCCCAAATCTCTGCGCAATCGCAAGGCCCGCAGCGACGCCGACAAAGGGCCGCGGCACCTGGTGGCCCCTATGCCTGGGAAGGTGGTCCGGTTCCTGGTGGGAGAGAATTCGCCGGTGGAAGCCGGGCAAGGCGTGGTGGTGGTCGAAGCCATGAAGATGCAGAACGAAATCAAATCGCCGAAAAAAGGGATTGTGCGGAAGCTGTCAGTGAGCGAAGGAGCGGCCGTGAATGCCGGCGATGTGCTGGCGATTGTGGAGTAGAAATGCTGCCTGAACTCCCACGAACCACGTAGGGGCGGGTGCCCTCACCCGCCCGGCCGGGCAAAGCCCGGCAAGTGTTTAGCCTGCCGCAATCTAACCCCAACCCCTAGGCGAGCTGTGCTCGCCCGCCCGGAGGAGGGCGTCCGGGCCTACGTGGTTTGTTGTTACTGGGCGGTGCCGTTGCCGTCGAGGACTTTTTGCGCGTAGTAGTTTTCTACCTTGGCCTGGTCGCGGAGAACTTCGTAGTAGGCGGCCTTGAGCAGTTGCTCGCGACGGTCGCGGAGTTGGGTGCGGATGGCCTGCTGCACTCGCGGATCGGCCAACTCGCGCTGTCCCGCCGGCTCCTTCGAAATCAGCTTCACGATCTGGAATCCCATGACCTGCTTGTTCATGGGATTGGCCAGCGTGATCAGGCCGCTGTACTGGCCGGGTTTCAGCTTGGCCACGGCGTCGCGGGTGCCGGGGTCGGTATTGTGCAGAGAAGATTCGGGCGCGAAGCCCAGATCGCCGCCGCTGCTTGAAGTCTCCGCATCCTCCGAATAGTTCATGGCCAGGGTGCCGAAGTCGTCGCCGCTGTCCAGGCGGTTCATGATCATCTGGATCTTCTTGCGGGCATCGGCTTCGTTTTGCGCTTTGTCGTTCTTGAGATTGTGCACCTGAGGATTGGGAGTGGTGGTCACCAGGATGCGCGCCAGGTGATACTGCGGTTCGATCAGGTTAAATTCCGCCTTGTGCGCGTTGTAGTAGTTCGTAATGTCCTGGTCGGTGACGTTGATCTTGGACGTGATTTCCTTGTTGAGCACTTTGTCCACGGTAAGGGAGCGGCGCAGGTCGCGCTTGAAGTCATCGACCGTGATCTTTTTTTCCTTCAGGCGGGCGTCGAACTGCTCCTTGGTGTAAGGAGACTTGATTTCGTTGAGCTTGGCGTCCACCTCTTCATCGGTGGCCAACAGTCCCAGCTTCTCCGCCCGGCGCATGAGGATTTCATTGTCGATCAGCTCTTTGAGAATGCTGAGGCGCAGGCTGGTGGCCTGCTCGCCGACCGGAACCTGGTCGGAGCCGGCAGTCTGGTTCTGATAGTACTTTTCCACGTCCGCCTTGTAGATCTTGCGGCCATCGACGGTGGCAGACACATCGTCGCCGGGGTGCTTGGAGGTGCATCCAGCGGAAAAAATCAGGAGGCTGACAGCGAAAAGTGCAATCAGGCTGTGACGCAAGAGATCGTGTGTCTTCAAATCAGGTCCTCCGCATTGCCGTTGCATACCGGGCCCGGTCCATCCCGTAGTGAGTTTCAGGGTTATTTGCTCCCCGGCTGCGCCGCGCCGTCTGGAGTTGGGGCCGGGGCAGGATGCACCGGCGCCGTCTCGCCCGCTTGTACCAGGGCGCGATCAAGGACAGCTCGAAGCTCATCGATCGGGAGCGCTCCATCTACCTTTTCGCCGTTGATAAACATGGTCGGCGTAGCTTCCACGCCCAGGTCCTCGCCCTCGTGGACGGAAGCCTTGATGCGGTCGTCCTGTTGCGCCTTGATGCACGCCTGGAGCTTGCCCGCATCCAGGTTGCGTTTCTGCCCCTGCTCCATGGCGATGCGGTCGAGCGCGGCAAACTGGCCGTCATGACTCTTCTCGGAATTCACTTCTTTCTGGTTGGCATGCATGTAGTCGGCGAAATCCCAGTAGGCATCCGGATTTTGCGCCGCCAGGCAATTGGCGTCCACCGCGGCGTGCGTGGCCCAGGGATGAATCTCGGCCAGGGGAAAATCCTTGTAGATGAAGAGCACGCGGTCACCGTACTCCTTCAGCAGACCGGGGAACAGGGTCTGGTGCATGCGCGAGCAGAACGGGCATTCGAAATCGTCGTAGTTGACCGCCACTACTTTGGCTTTGCTGTTGCCGCGGGTGGGGCGTCCGCTGACGTCGATCTTTTTCATGATCTCGGCAAAGGGGTCCTTGCTGAGATCCAGCTTGGTCATGCGCAATAGCGTCTTTCCATCCTTGGCCAGAAGAAAATCGTAGCTCTTCTTCTTGTCGCCGCCATCGAAGGTGATGGTCAAAGCGTCGTAACCCGGGAACTCGCTCGGCTTGGTCGGGCCCAGAACGACTTTTACGTTGGGGGGGATGGTGTAGAAAATCCGCACCTGTTGCTCAATCCGCCGGGACACCTCGGGAGTCGCCGACTGGGCAGAGCAGCCCAGACAAACCAGTAGAAGCACAAGTGTGGCACGCCGCAGAAACGTCACTAGAAACCGCCTGTACATTGAAGATTAGCCTCGATTATCTCACAGGGAGAAGAAGGCCGACCGCGGAATGGCAGGGTTTGGCGGTGGTTCACTTTTGAGGTTCCGACCCTCAGATCCGAGTCATCCTGAGCGAGGCCGCCTCTTCGCTGACGAAGAGGCGGGGGAGTCGAAGGACCCCTGCCCGTGCCCCATCCGCCCAGGCTTGGCGTGTACGTCTGTAACCGCGCCGCCAGGTGCTCTCGGGCGATAGGGGTCCTTCGACTTCGTAACTGCTTCGCTGTCGCGAAGCAGTTACTGCGCTCAGGATGACTCCGAATCTGGCTTGTCGCGGGTGAGGTCAGCGGCCACGGGTCAAAACTTCGGCGGCCAGCAATGTGTTCATGGAGCCGGAGCGGAAGCCTTCGAGGTCGAGCGTGACAAATTTGAAGCCCAGAGCTTTGAAGATGCGAGTGAACTCGGTCGCCATCTCCGGGCTCAGGGCGCGCGTCAGTTCGTCACGCGCGATTTCGATGCGCACGATATCTCCATGATGACGGACCCGCACCTGGCGGAAGCCCAGGGCGTGAAGGGCGTCTTCACCCTGTTCGACGACGCTCAATGCCTCGCGTGTGACCTCGCGCCCGTACTCGATGCGGGAAGAAAGACAAGCCGAAGCAGGCTTGTCCCATATACGCAGCCCGGCGGCACGGGAAAGTTGGCGAATATCCTGTTTGGTGAGCCCAGCCTGGCGCAGGGGCGCGGCCACGCGATGCTGCTCGGCGGCCTTTTGCCCGGGACGGAAGTCGCCCTGGTCGTCCAGGTTTACTCCGTAAGCGATGGAATCGAAGCCGTGACGGCTGCGAAATTCTTCCATGGTGGTGAACAACTCATCCTTGCAATGAAAGCAGCGGGAGGCGTCATTGCGGGCGTATTCCGGGCGATCGAGTTCGCTGGTCACAATAATCTCGAGCGGGATGCCCTGCTCGCCGGCGAAGGCAGTTGCGTCCGCGAGTTGAGTGCGAGCCAGGCTGGGCGAGTCGGCGATGACGGCCAGCATGTTGCCGCCTAATACCTGGTGCGCCGCCCAGGCGAGAAAGGCGGAGTCCACGCCACCCGAGTAGGCGACCAGGGTTCGCCCCAGGGTCCGGAGATGCTCGTCCAGCAGGGCCTGTTTGGCGGCGAGATTGGCTTCGGCTGGCACAGGGATATCTTACGACGGCTGCGGGGTTAGCGCGAATAGGCTTGCGTAGGGGCAGATGTCCAGGGCGAGCTGCTCCGCCGGGCGATGGGCATCCGCCCTACGTGGGCATTCGTGGCTTATACTTTCGCGTTGCATGCCCACCTCCCCTGCCCATCGTCTCGCCTACATCGACTGGATGCGCGGCCTGGCCTGCGTGCTGATGTTTCAGACTCATTGTTATGACTCCTGGCTCAATCCTGAAGCCCGCAAGACGACATTCTTCATGTGGTCTCAACTGGGCGGGACTTTGCCGGCGCCGCTGTTTTTATTTCTGGCAGGAATCTCTTTCGCGCTGGTGACCGACAAGTTGCGGCAGAAAGGCGTGGCACCGAACGCAATCGCGCAGAAAACCATCCGGCGCGGCGCGGAAATCCTGGCGCTGGGGTTGCTCTTCCGCCTGCAGGAATTCGTCCTCGCCTGGGGATGGTCCCCATGGAGCGATCTGTTGCGGGTGGACATCCTGAATACCATCGGCGTTTCGATCATGCTCATGGGTGGGATGTGCTGGATTGTGCTTCGTCTGGGGCCTGCAACCCGCAAGCGGCAGGTTCTGGGGGTAACGGCAGGCGTCGTGGCACTGCTGATTTCTCTGCTGACCCCGCCGCTCTGGACCACGTGGCGCCCGCAATGGCTACCCTGGCCCATCGAGTCGTACATTGACGGCGTACATAATCTGGGGCAGCCGCAAGGCTGGCTTTTCCCCATCTTTCCCTGGACGGCCTTCGCCTTCGCCGGCCTGGCAATTGGATTTCTTCTGCTCAGCGATTGGGCGCGCCGGCGTGAAGCCGCAGTGTTCGCGATGGCCGGCGCGGCTGGCGTGGGCCTGATCTATCTGGCGCGATGGCTGGATGCGCGCCCCGGGCGATTGTATGCGGTCTATGACTTCTGGCACACCAGCCCGAATTTCTTTCTGATTCGTGTGGGCCTGCTGTTGGCGATCCTGGCGGCGACTTACGCGTGGTGCCGGTGGGGCGCGGGCCAGCGGGGATTCAGTCCTCTGATCCAACTGGGGCAAACCTCTCTGCTGGTCTATTGGGTGCACATTGAATTCGTGTACGGACGGCTTTCCATTGTGCCCAAGCACGCGGCTGGCATTCGGGCGGCGTCGTTTGGCCTGGCGGCGATTTTTCTGGGAATGCTGCTGCTCTCGATCTTGCGTACCCGGTGGAAAGCACGCAGCTGGACGCCGCGGAGGACGGGCGTCCCCGCCCGTCAGCTGTGAAGCCAGCACGAGCGAGGACGCTCGCGCCTACATTGCCAATACCTGGCGGATGGCATTTTCCACCAGCTTCAGCGCAATCGCCCAGCGCTGGCGGGCTTGCGCTTCATCGTCTCCGTAGCCGAAGAGATAGAGCGTGATGTAGAAGCCCTCGCGGATCTCGCCGCCAACGTGGTAAAAGCAGCGCCGGACGAGCAATTCGGCAGCCGCGGGAATTTCGGGGACGCGCTTCAGAAGTTGCGTCATCCGTTTCGCGAATTGCTCATACTCCGCAAAAGAACAGCGCGAGGCCTCCTGCGAAAACAGAAGGTCAACGTAGGAACCGAATTTGTGCGCGGCCCCAAAAATCTCTTCTTCAGGATTGATCTCCGTGCTTGACCAGGTGTCACACTTCGCGGTTTCCAGAATTCCGCCCGGCGAGTTCATGACCGCAAGAAACTCGGCCAGTTCCGGAGTGCGGCCGGCCTCTTCGACCTGGAGCAGAAGTTCAGGCTGACGCTTCAGATCGTAGTAGCGCGGGCCGCCATCTTCGGCGGCCCAGGGCACTTCCAGGGTTTCGTCATCCGCCCCAAGTTCGACTGCGAAATCGGCTTCCACGCTAGTGCGCGGGTTGCGGCGTGGCCTGGGGTGGCGCAGTTTGGGTTGGCGCGGTCTGGGGAGCAGGCGGCGTGAAGTTCACCGTCGGCACCTGTCGCGATCCTTCGGACGCTGCGAAATAGGCGTCATTGGGCTTGAAGCCTGCCCAGCCGGCGAAGATGTTGTTGGGAAATTTCTGGATGTAAGTGTTGTAGTCCTGCAGCGTGTCGTTGTAGCGCTTGCGTTCGACCGCGATGCGGTTCTCGGTGCCGGCCAGTTCGTCCTGCAGGCGCAGGAAGTTTTCGTTCGACTTCAGCGTCGGATAGTTCTCCACAATCACCAGCAGGCGGCCCAGGGCGCCGTCGAGTTGCTGGTTGGCGGCAATCTTACCGGCGGGCGTGCCGGCGGAGAGCAGGGCCGAGCGGGCCTTGGCGATGTCGCCGAACACGGTCTGCTCCTGCTGCGCGATGCCCTTCACGGTTGCGACCAGGTTGGGGATCAGGTCGGCGCGGCGTTGCAGCACAATGTCCACCTGCGACCAGGAGGCCTTCACCGCCTCATTCTTGGTCACCAGCGTGTTGCGGACGCCCACATATTGGCCGAAGGCGACAAAGGCCAGCAGCGCCAGAATACCGATCACGATTAGAACTTTGACCATACTTTCCTCCTGAATCAAGAGTCACAGGAACAGTCAAACCCGGTCCCGCTCGAACCTGTCATTTATCTTTATCCAGCATTGTATCGACTGCCGCGGTCACGTGCTGCACGGCGGCCAGATAGCGGGTGAAAACATCCCGGGCGTCGAACTGTTTGCGGTCCGCCTTGTGGTCGCGGATGTCGAGCAATTGCAGGAACGCCGAGGGCTCGAATGGAATACGGGCAGCCAGGGTCTGGATGGTCTCGCGTCGGGAGTGCGGCGCTGCGTCGCCCAGCGCCAGCAAGGCGTGCCGGAACAGAGTTGCGAATGCCGACACCGAGCCCAGCAGCAGCTGCCAGAGGGCGCGGTCGTTGTCTCCGGCTTCGAGCAGGCGCTGCCGCAGCAGGATGAGTTTCTCGCGCAGTTCATATTCCAGTTGGGCGCGATGCTGGTGCATGGGAACCTGCAGCGGGCCCAGAACTTCGTCGCCAAAAAGTACGCGATGGTGATGCTGCATATCGAGGAATTCGATGGAGAACACGTCGGTGGAATGTTCCAGTTCCTCCTGGGTCATGATCAGGGGCGCGGGATTTCTCTGCCGCCGCCACCATTTCTGACGATGCCACCATTTCACCACGGGCGCGATGGCGGAAAGCTTGGGAAACGAAGTCTCGCGCAGGATGCAGAGCAGGTTCAGGTTGGAGAAATCGGACTGGAAGTCTCCGGTCGCGGCGGAGCCGTAGAGAATGATGCTCTGCAGGTTCTGCCCGGCAGCCTGCTTCATGCGGCTGAGGAATTCCTCGATCTGTTTTTCTGCGTCCATTGCGAAACCTCCTAATGGAGGACGGGCGTCCCGCCCGTCTGTCCCTGAAACTCGCCAGAACGATGACCCCACAACGCCGAGGGCAAGATGCCCTCGGGACAGCCGGCGGGACTCCGGCGCTACTAAATGCCAGCGCTACAAAAAACCACTACCAGCTTCCGCTGGCGCCGCCGCCGCCGGAACTGCCTCCGCCGAATCCTCCGAAACCGCCGCCCCCGCCTCCGAAGCCGCCCCCGCCGCCTCCGTAACCGCCCCCGCCGCCGCCGAGTCCGGAAAGCAGAATCCAGAACAGCACGCTGCGCAGGGGAGTGAGAAGGACGACCAGCAGAATGATGCCGAGAATCAGCAGCTGCCTTCCGGACAGCCCTCGTTCGGGAGCGCTCTGGGGCGCGGTGAATTGCGGACGGTCGCCCGTCAACTGGATTCCGGCATCCTGCGCAATGACATCAGCCACTCGCGAAGTCATCAGCGACACGGCGCCGTTGTAGTCATTCTGCCGCAGCAGCGGGACCGCTTCGCGGCCAAAGCTTCCCACCTTGCCATCGGTCAGGATCGGCTCCAGCCCGTAGCCGACTTCGATGCGGTATTTGTGGTCCTGCACCGCCAGCAGGATCAGGACTCCGTGGTCCGTGGCTTTGCTCCCAATGCCCCACTGCTTGTACAGGGCGACGGCGTAGCTCTCGATGTCGGTGCCGTCGAGCGAATTTATGGTGACTACCGCGATCTGCGCATGCGCTTTCTGGTCGAGCTGCTGGCAGACGTTATCCAGCTGCGCGATGGTGGTCTGATCGAGGACGTGGGCAAAGTCGTTGACGTAGTCGGTGGGACGCAGCTGGGAGACGGGCTCTGCCGCAAGCAGGAGAGGGAGTGCCAGCAGGATGATGGCGACGCGGATCGACTGCAGGAACTTCATCCGCCGTGATTGTATAGGAAAGCGGGTCGAGCTTCGCTCGACTGGGTGTGTGGGTCGGACACTCTTGTCCGACTGCTTGTGACTTTCTCTTCTTGCTGGCAAAAGTCAAAGGCGGTCGGACAAGAGTGTCCGACCCGCACGAGCGAGGACGCTCGCGCCTACATTGCGCGCAGGAATTCTACGACCCGGGATTCGGCCCAGCGGCCGTCGCTGCTGCCGTTGGACTCGGCCAGGTAGGAGCAGTGGCCGCCGTCTTCGGTTTCGACGAATGTGATGTTGGGATTGCTCAGGATCTTTTCGCGGGTTTCGGGCAGGATGCGAATGAAAGGATCATTGGCTGCATTCAGGATGAAAGTGGGGACGGAAATCCGGTCCAGCACGTGCGCGGCGGCGGAGCGGTCGTAGTAATCATCGGCGCCGGTGAAGCCGCAATAGAACGCGGTAATTTTGTCGTCGAATTCGCGCAGGCTGCGTATGCCCCGCAAGCGCGAGGTATCGAACACGCCGGGGAAGAGGCGGGCCTTGGTGCGCAGCCGCCGATTCAGGCTCCATAAGAAATATTGTTCATACAAGCGGTTGCCGGGCAAATGCAGGGCGTCAGCCGAAGCCGCCAGGTTGACTGCCGGGCAGACCGCCGCCACGGCGCGGAATTCAGCTGGGCCTGCGCTTCCCCATTCGCCGGCCAATTTCAGCACCAGGTTTCCGCCCATGGAAAAACCAGCCAGGGCAAAGCGCGAGATGTGGTCCTGCTCGATAAGATTTTGCGCTACTGCGGCAACGTCCTGCGAGCGGCCGGAATGGTAGAGCGTCGGCGCCAGGCCTTCGGTGCCGCCGCAGTTGCGCTGGTTCATCCGGACCACATTCATGCCCAGGGCAAGGCCCTTGGCGGCAATCCCCTGCATGTAGCTAGAATCGCTAGAGCCCTCGAGGCCGTGGACGATGATTATGGTCAGCGCGTTCTGCCGCTCGTTTTGCCAGTGACAGTGCACCCGGACCTGGACGCCGGCTTCGACTTCGATGAGGCGCGCCTCGGCGGGAGGGAGATCGATGCGCCGCGGCAGGAAGAAGCTGGCCAGCGTCTGGCGGTGTCCGCCGCTCAGGCCACGCCGCGCTACGAAAGCCGGCGTTTTCGTTTGCACACTCTCCACCCCATGATTTTAAATGGGGATGCGCAGGCTGTCGTAAAGGAGTCACAGCGATGCCTATTTTCGAGTACATCTGTAAGCAATGCGATCACCAGTTCGAAGCCCTGGTCTATGGCCGGCAGAAGGCGGAGTGTCCCAAGTGCCACGGCAGCCAGCTGGCGCCGCAGCTCTCGGTATTTGCCGTGAGCGCCAAAGGCGCGTCGGCGGCTCCGGCACGGTCAACCGGGGCCTGTGGCTCCTGTGGCGACCCGCGCGGGCCGGGTTCTTGCTCGCTCCCGAATTGAACCGAACGCGATTCGAGGCAACCCCTCTAAGTATATGTACAGTAATGGGTTAACCGTGTGACCACGGGCACCAGGCCAGTGTGACCGGGGTAAGTTTTCTTCGCCATTTCCCCACCGTACCATCCTCATCAGCAGCAAGCCTCGAAGGACTGCCTTCGCGGCAAAAGGAGCCTGGGAATGGATCGTCGCCGCAAGCCTCGCGTCAGCGCATGTTTGCCCGTAAGAGTCTGGGGCGTGGATCGGCATGATCTGCCGTTCATGCAGGTGGCCAGCGTCAAGAACCTGAGCAGCACGGGCGTGGTCATCCAGGGAATGCGCCGCCAGGTCAAGCCGGGCGAAATTCTGGAAGTGCAGCTGGATGAAGAAAAAGCCCAGTTCCTGGTGATCTGGACCGGGATGCACGGCACGCCTGGCGCCGGCGAGATGGGCTTGCAGCGGCTGGCTTCAGAACCCTGCCTCTGGGGCGTCGCTCTGGGCTGCTACAGCGAAATGGTGGCCGAAGGGTAATCTTTGCGTCTCATCTGAAGGTTGCTCTTCTGGCCACGCGTTATGATATTGATGTGCTTCCCATCCCTTCAGTTGTCGTCATCTTCATATTGATTGCGTATGCCTTGGCGGGAATGGCCATAGGTGCGTTGAGCGGATGGCTGGCCTCACTGATTACAAAATGTCGCCCGAAAGTGGTCCTGAGGAACGCATTTCTTGGATCGTTTGGTTTTCTGGTTGGCTTTATCGGGTGCATGCTTGTGCCCTGGCCCACAAACACCATCGTTGAACCGCTAGAGGGTGGTGGCACAGTGGCAACAACCACGAACACGTATCAGCACCCGGCGCGAATCGCTGTTGTCATGGCTATTCTCCTGCCTGTCATCTATGAAGTGTATCGACTCCAGCGATCGCGTTCCAAACTGACTCAGTCTTAAGGTCTACTTGGCAAGGCCACCGGTGCGTTGAAACGCCGGGCGATCGTCGGGCGTCCCTCTGGGATGCTTGTCCTCGGCATGCTGACAACCCTTGTCAAACATCAACTAGACCGGCAGTTTGCACAGCATCGACTATTCCACTATGCTCCCGACTTCGTGACATCCTCGTAGTTAACTATCCGACTGATCATTGGAGACCGAATCGTGCGGATTATCCTGGCGGTGATGTTGTGCGTGGCTTTCACCTCCGTGGTTGAGGCTCAGGCACAGCAGCCCTTGAATCTCATGCCCCTGCCCGCCAGAGTGCAAACGGGCAATGGCCGGCTTGTGATCGATCGCAACTTCTCCGTCTCGATTGCCGGTCATCACGAGGCGCGGCTGGATCGCGCGGTCGAAATTTTCCTCGGCCACCTTCGCCAGCAAACCGGGATGCCTCCCATTGACATGAAGGTCACGGATTCCCCGAGCGCTACGCTCGTCATTCAGGCTGCTGCAGGAACCAAGGCTGTACAAGAGCTGGGCGAAGACGAATCGTACAAGCTAGATGTCACCGATTCCGGCGCGAAGCTGAACGCCGCGACTACGCTCGGTGCTATGCGCGGGCTCGAAACTTTCCTGCAACTGGTGGGGACATCGAGCGCAGGATTCGCCGTGCCCGCGGTGTCGATCGACGACAGCCCGCGCTTTCCCTGGCGGGGATTGATGATCGATGTGGGGCGCCACTTTATCCCGCTCGACGTGCTGAAGCGCAATCTCGACGGCATGGCGGCGGTGAAGCTCAATGTATTTCACTGGCACCTTTCGGAAAACCAGGGCTTCCGGATCGAAAGCAAGAAATTTCCCAAGCTGCAGGAGATGGGATCGGATGGTCTCTACTACACCCAGGCTGAAGTGCGTGATCTGATCGCGTACGCCCGCGAGCGCGGCATTCGAGTGGTGCCGGAGTTCGATATGCCCGGGCACTCCACCGCCTGGTTTGTGGGTTATCCGGAGCTGGCCAGCGGGCCGGGGCCTTACCAGATCGAACGCCAGTGGGGCGTTTTCGATCCCGCCATGGATCCCACTAGAGAGGAGACTTACAAGTTTCTCGACAAATTCATCGGCGAGATGGCTGCGCTTTTTCCCGACCAGTTTTTTCATATCGGAGGCGATGAAGTAAACGGCAAGGAGTGGGATGCGAATCCCAAGATACAGGCCTTCAAGCAGGCCCATGGCTTGAAGGACAACAACGACCTGCAAGCATATTTCAACCAGCGGGTGCAGAAAATCGTGGCCAAGCATGGCAAGACGATGCTGGGCTGGGATGAAATTCTTCGTCCCGATCTGCCCAAGGACATCGTCATTCAGTCGTGGCGCGGGCCGGATTCCCTGGCGCAGGCGGCGAAGCAGGGCTATCGCGGCTTGCTGTCTTCCGGCTTTTATATTGACTTGATGTGGTCGGCGGAACGGCATTATGCGACCGAGCCGCTGAGTGGCGCCGCCGCCAACCTGACTCCGGAGGAACAGAAGCGCATCCTGGGCGGCGAAGCTTGCATGTGGTCAGAGTATGTTTCGCCGGAAAATATCGATTCCCGCATCTGGCCCCGCACCGCGGCCATCGCCGAAAGATTATGGTCGCCGCAGGATGTGCGCGACGTGAATTCGATGTATCAGCGCATGGCGGTGACCAGCCGCTGGCTGGACGGGTTGGGCCTGACTCACAATTCGAGTTACGCCCCCATGCTCCGCCGCATTGCCGGGACGGACAACATCGCAGCTCTCAAAGCCCTGGCTGATGTGCTCGAACCAGTGAAGGACTACACGCGGGAAGAAACCGCGCCGGAGCCGGCGACCAGCGCTTCGCCGCTGAATCGCGTGGTGGACGCGGTGCGTCCTGAGAGCGCGACTGCCAGGCAATTTGCTGAAGCCGTCAACGAACTTACCGGCGGCGCGGCCAGGCCGGGTACCGAAGCCCGCATCAGGGAGATGCTCGGGCGCTGGCGCGATAACCAGGTCGAGCTTCAGCCCCAATTCGAAAAATCTCTTCTGCTCCAGGAAGTCGCACCGGTTTCCCTGAATCTCTCGGCATTGGGTGGCGCGGGCCTGACCGCTCTGGATTATCTCGACCGCGGCGAGCCTGCCCCGGCCACCTGGGTCACCGCGCAGCTGGCCTTGGTCGAGCAAACCAAAAAGGCACAGGCCCAATTGCTGATCATGGTGGCTCCGTCGGTCGAGAAGCTGATTCAGGCCAGCGCCGGTCCGGCTGCTGCGTCCTCAGCAACGGCAAAGTAGCAGCGGGCAATTCGTCATTCTCCGATCGCCGGGGCGCGTCTCCGGTGTAATTTTACGGGATCTGTGATAGACTAAACTAGTTAAACTAAGTCTTTATAAAACTATGAAAACAGTCAACATTCACCAGGCTAAAACTCAGCTCTCGAAACTCATCAAAGAGGCCTCGAAGGGCGAGGCCTTTGTTATTGCCAAGGCTGGTAAACCAGTCGTAAAGGTCACTGCGCTAGCCGCTCCGACCGGTTCTCAAGTACGGCGGCTCGGTTTTATGGCGGGGCAGATTTCCGTGCCGGACGACTTTGACCGAATGGGTAAAGCGGAGATCGAGCGAATCTTCGGCGGCGGTGCATGAAACTTCTGCTGGATACTCATCTTCTGCTCTGGGCTGCCGGTGAACCAAGGCGGCTGCCAAAGCAAGCCCGGGCTCTCATCGACAATCCGGACAATGAGCTTCTCTTCAGCGCGGCGAGTCTGTGGGAGGTGGCAATTAAACGCAGCCTGGGCCGGAAAGATTTTAAGGTGGATGCGCGTCTGCTGCGCCGGGGTTTACTGGACAACGAGTACCGCGAATTGCCAATCATCAGCGATCATGTTGTGGCCACGGAGAGTTTGCCGCTGATTCATAGGGATCCTTTCGACAGAATCCTGGTGGCACAGGCGACTGTCGAAGGCATCACGCTGCTGACCATCGATTCCCTGGTGTCGCAGTACCCGGGGCCCATCAGGACAGTGTAGAAATCATCCAGTTCTAGTGTCCTGTCCCGGAAATTCGTTGAATTAACATTGTCATCCCGACCGGAGCGGAGCGCAGCGAGCGCAGTGGATGGACCTGCTGTTTCAGCCAACCCAACCGCTTGCATTCCGACATTCGATGTATTTCTGGGACAGCACACTAGTACCCTGATGGCGTAGGATGTGCGCCTTGGATCCTTGTAAAAGCGGCAGCCAGGAGAGACCAATGACCCAAAACGACTTCACTACCAAGCCCGAATCCTGGCCCGTTTTGCCGCTCGAAGCCTGGCAGGACACCTACGCCACGCTTCACATGTGGACCCAGATTGTGGGCAAGGTCCGTCTGGCGCAGACTCCGCTCATCAATCACTGGTGGGAAGTGCCCCTCTACATCAGTGCACGCGGGCTTACCACTTCAGCCATACCTTACCGGAACGGCATCTTCGAAGTGGAATTCGATTTTCTCCGGCATAACCTTGTCATCCAGACCAGTGCAGGCCGGGACAAGAGCATTCCACTGGCGCCGCGTTCCGTGGCTGCTTTCTACGAGGAGTTCATGGCCGCGCTTTCGGAGCTCGGCATCGACGTGAAGATCTGGCACATGCCGGTTGAAATTCCCAACCCGATCGCGTTTGATCTGGATACCCAGCATGCGTCCTACGATCCGGAATACGTGACCCGCTTCTGGCGCATTCTTCTGGCGGCGGACAGCGTTTTCCGGGAATTCCGCGCACGCTTCATTGGCAAGAACAGCCCGGTGCATTTCTTCTGGGGTAGTTTCGATCTGGCAGTCACGCGCTTTTCCGGACGGCGCGCGCCCGAGCGCGAGGGTGCCGACCTCGATCACGCGCGAGGCCTACTCGCATGAAGTAATCAGCGCGGGCTTCTGGCCCGGTGGCGGTGAGATCAAAGGGCCGGCGTTCTATACCTACGCCGCCCCGGAGCCTGCGGGTTACGGCCAGAGCCCGGTCCGTCCGGCCAAGGCGTTTTATCATTCCGGGATGAAAGAATTCTTTCTGATGTACGACGACGTTCGTACCGCGGCTTCACCGCGCTCAGCCCTGCTCGAATTTCTGCAAAGCACCTACGAAGCGGGTGCCAACCTGGCAAAATGGGATCGTGCAGAACTGGAAAGAGCGGGCTAAGTTTTCCTTCGTGTACCTTAGTGTCCTTGGTGGTTAAGGCCTTGTCTGAAATCCCAAAGGCACTCACCACCAAGGACACGAGGGTACACGAAGGAACCCATAAAGCCCTTTCATATCAGTGGCCTAGGCTTTAGACGGTCGTCCAAGGCCTTGAGCAATATCCGCATGGTCTTCCGTTACCTGTCCAGAGTTACTGATGGGTCCTATCATCAATCGTCCCTCATTCGACTATGGCGACTCCGACTCTCGACCCCAAGACCAGCGATACGGTCCAGGCACTGGTGCAACTTCTCCGCTCGCGCTCCTCGGAGGAGATACGGCAGCGCATGTACGATAATCCGCCGGGAAGTCCGTGGTGGGCGGCGTGCAAGACCGAGCTTGATCTGCGTAACAGCGAGCGGGCGGCGACCGCTCTGGTCGATACCTCGCGCATATTAGACAAAATGCGCAGCGCTACCGACCACCTCGACGAACTTACCGACAAGCTGCTGCAGGCGACGTCGGACATGGCCGAGGTCGTGAAGAGCGTGCGCGAGTCTGGCCGGCGGATGGAATTTGCCACCTACGTGATCGTGGGATTGACCATTGTGCAGCTGTTTTATATAGCCTTTCAGTTCTCTACAAGACATTAGACGGCGAAACCCGACGGGTGGGACGCCCGTCCTCCATTCTCCATTCTCTTCTCTTTCCTTTGCCGCACGGCGCAGCCTCCGTTACCATAGGCCGCGTGGCCAACTACATCGGGGCAATCGATCAGGGCACGACCAGCACGCGCTTCTGTGTTTTTGACGCAACCGGTAAGACGGTGGCGTCGGCGCAAAAAGAACACGAGCAGATTTATCCGCAGCCGGGCTGGGTGGAGCACGATCCCGCGGAAATCTGGCGGTCCACACAAGATGTGATTGCCCAGGCGCTCCAGACGGGCAAACTTCGCGCCGCCGACCTGGCCGCGATCGGCATTACCAACCAGCGTGAGACTACGGTGCTGTGGGAGCGGAAAACCGGCAAGCCCGTGGCTAACGCCCTGGTCTGGCAGGACACGCGGGTAGATGACTACGTCGCAGAACTGTCACGCGAGGGCGGAGGCGATCGCTTCCGTGCCAAGACCGGCCTTCCGCTCAGCACCTACTTCAGCGGCTTAAAGATTCGCTGGTTGCTCGAGCATGTGCCGGGCGTTCGCAAGAAGGCGGAAGCCGGCGAAGTGATTTTCGGCAACATCGATTCTTTTCTCACCTGGCACCTGACGGGCGGCCCCGACGGCGGGCTTCACATCACCGACGTCACCAATGCCAGCCGCACCCAGCTGATGGACCTCGATACGCTTTCCTGGGACGAAGAACTGCTGGATGCCTTCGGGGTTCCCGCCGCGATGCTGCCGCGCATCTGCTCGAGCGGCGAAGCCTACGGGACGGTCAAAGTCGGCGCTGCGCAGGGAGTTGCGATTGCCGGCATCCTGGGCGACCAGCAGGCGGCGCTCGTCGGCCAGACCTGCTTCAAATCCGGCGAGGCCAAGAATACTTACGGCACGGGCTGCTTCCTGCTGATGAATACCGGCGAACGCGCTGTGCGTTCCCGCCACGGGCTCGTTACCACTGTCGCTTACAAACTCGGCAACCACCCTGCGCACTACGCGCTCGAGGGCAGCATTGCCATCACCGGCGCGCTGGTGCAATGGGTGCGCGACAATCTGGGCCTGATCGGAAGCAGTCCGGAGATTGAAACGCTGGCCCGCACGGTGGAAGACAACGGCGGCGTTTATTTTGTGCCGGCGTTTTCCGGACTCTACGCCCCGTACTGGAAGCACAACGCCCGCGGCGTGATCGCCGGCCTGACCCGCTACGTCAACAAAGGACACCTGGCGCGGGCCGTGCTCGAGGCGACGGCATTTCAGACCCGCGAAGTGGTCGAAGCCATGGAACAGGATTCCGGCATTGCGCTCGATGTCCTGCGCGTGGATGGTGGCATGGTGGACAACGCGCTGCTGATGCAGTTTCAGGCCGACATCCTGAACCGCCCCGTGGTGAAGCCGCTCATCAAAGAGACGACTTCTCTGGGTGCAGCCTATGCCGCTGGCCTGGCGGTGGGTTTCTACAAGAATACCGACGACCTGCGGGCGCGCTGGTCAGTGGGCCAAACCTGGAACCCGAGCCTGGACGAGCCGAAGCGCGCCGAGATGTACCGGTTGTGGAAGAAGGCGGTGACGCGGTCGTTTGATTGGACTGAATAGGTTTTTTCTTTACCAGATGGTGGGCACGGCTTTGGATTTCCGAATATTCTCGTCTGCAGTGACCAGAGAAATCCCCTCGACCAATGCCGTGGCTCCGATGATGCGATCCGCTGGATCTTTGGGATAGGTGGTTGGAAGGGCCATCGCTCGTACGCAAATCCGGCCGGTGATCGGTAGGACAACAAACCTCAACTCCACCTCGGTCAGGAACGTTTCCAGGCTGGCGCTTAGCTGGACGCGGCGTTTGCTTTCGATGACGGCGATCTCAAGCAGGGTCATATCGGAAATCGCCAGTCCCTGGCCAGTGTGACGGGTTTCCTCGATTACCGCGGCGGCCTTCCTGGAAATCCTGGCCGCCTCCAGAGCGAGCCAGAGTACAACATGGGTATCGACCAGAATCATCCCAACTCGCCCCACTCATCCGGTGAAAAAACCGGAGAAACCACGTCGCCGACGATGCGCCCACGATTGCTGAAAAATCCGAAAATGTCGTCCACAGAGGTTTTGACCGGCACGAGCATCGCCACCGGCTTGCCGTGTTTAGTGATAACGACTGCCTCCCGTTTGGCCTTGACCTCGTCCATCACAGCGAGACAGTTTGTCTTGAATACGCCTGCGGGCATCGTTTTCATTGCCTGACCTCTTACCCACCATGGTCATTATACCATGGTCGTTATTCTAGATAACGACCATGCACCCTGTGCGGGCCAGGAACATGTGCTTACCGGTTAGAGCCAATCCAGGGAATATACCGAAAAGATTCGGTAGGGGCCTGGCTCGGAATCATTGAAGACTCCATCGGAAAGGCTTCTTTCGGCGTTCTCGAAACTCGCGAATAAGCAGTGGGCATTCGTGGGAATTTTGTCTGCCAGCGAGTTGCACGAGAGTGGTGAGCATTCCGGAGAACTTCTGGCGAAAAAAGTGACCACGTCGAAGCCCTCAAGTTTCTTTCTGGCAGGTGGGGTCACATTGACCGGAAAATTGGGAGCGAAGGTGTTCCAGCTTTTGCCGTCAAATTCCAGCTCATGAACTTCGTAATAAAAGAGGGTTGTCGGGGTGACATCAATCGAGTTTTCCCGAGCGACCGCAAGAATGATCTCGGGTGAGTCAAAAAGCCAATAGCCGTTGTGCTTCCATAAGTTTATGTAATCGGCGAAATTCTCGCTTAGGCAGGCACTCACTGAATATATGTTTTTAACCTGGGCCGCCTTGAGAGAATCCGGCTTCTGGCGTACATGCTTTGCCATGTAGCCAGCCGGGATCATTCCCCCTCGCCCACCTTGAGCACGGCCAGAAACGCTTCCTGCGGAATATCCACCCGGCCGATGCGCTTCATGCGCCGCTTGCCTTCTTTTTGTTTTTCGAGCAACTTGCGCTTGCGCGAGATGTCGCCGCCATAGCACTTGGCGATCACGTTCTTGCGGATCGCAGACACCGTCTCGCGGGCAATGATCTTAGAGCCAATCGAGGCCTGGATGGCGACTTCGAACATTTGCCGGGGAATCAGTTGGCGCATCTTCGAAACCAGAAGCTTGCCGCGCTCGTAGGCAAAATCGCGGTGCACAATGATGGAGAGTGCATCCACCGCTTCGCCCGCCACCAGAATGTCTAGTTTCACCATGGGCGATTCCCAATAGTCCGCCAGATGATAATCCAGCGAAGCGTAGCCGCGGGAGACCGACTTCAGCCGATCATAGAAGTCGAGCACGATCTCGTTCAAAGGAAGCTCGTAGTGCAGCATCACGCGGGATGAGCTGACATACTCGAAGGTCTTTTGCTTGCCGCGCTTGTCTTCCACCAGCTTCAGGATCCCTCCGACATATTCTTCGCTGGTGAGGATGGTGGCCAGGATCACCGGTTCCTGGACTTTGGCAATCTCGCTCGGGTCCGGCCAGCGCGAAGGGTTGTCCACTTCGATCAACGTGCCGTCGGTTTTGGTGATCTTGTAGCGCACGCCGGGGGCGGTGGTGATCAGTTCCAGATTGAATTCGCGCTCCAGCCGCTCCTGGATGATCTCCATGTGAAGCAGTCCGAGAAAACCGCAACGGAAGCCAAAGCCCAGCGCCACCGAACTCTCCGGCTCGAAGAAGAATGACGAATCATTGAGGCGCAATTTTTCCAGCGCCTCGCGGAGTTGGGTGTGTTCGTGCGCGTCCACGGTGTAGAGCCCGGCAAAGACCATGGGCTTGATTTCTTCAAAGCCGGGCAGGGGCTCGATGGCGGGATTGGCCTCGTCGGTGATAGTGTCGCCGATTTTCGTGTCAGCAACGGTCTTGCTGTTGGCCATCAGGAAGCCGACTTCTCCGGCGCGCAGCTCTTCCACTTCCACCGGCTTGGGGGTGAGAACGCCGAGGGTTTCGACCTCCAGCACGCGCCCATTCCACATCAGGCGGATTTTTTGTCCCTTGCGGATGGTGCCTTCGAAGACCCGGGTGAGCACGATCACGCCGCGATAGGGATCAAACCAGGAGTCGAAAATCAGCGCCTGCAGCCGGTTGTCCGGATTGCCTTTAGGCGGCGGCACGCGCCTGACGATGGCTTCCAGAACCTCGGGCACGCCCTGGCCGGTCTTGGCGCTGATCAGTACGGCGTCGGAGGCGTCGAGCCCGACCGCGCCTTCGATCATCTCCTTGGTGCGTTCCACATCGGCGCTGGGCAGGTCGATCTTATTGATGACGGGAATGATTTCGAGACGATTGTTGATGGCGAGATAGGCATTGGCCAGGGTCTGTGCCTCTACTCCCTGGGAAGCGTCCACCACCAGCAGCGCGCCTTCGCAGGAGGCCAGCGAGCGCGACACTTCGTAAGAGAAATCAACGTGGCCCGGGGTGTCGATCAGGTTGAGCTGGTAGGTGTGCCCGTCCTGGGCGGTGTACATCATGCGGACGGCGTGGGCCTTGATGGTGATGCCGCGCTCCCGCTCCAGGTCCATGGAGTCGAGCACCTGGGCCTGCATCTCGCGCGCGGTGAGCGAACCGGTCAGCTCCAGCAGGCGGTCAGCCAGCGTGGATTTGCCATGATCGATATGAGCAATGATGGCAAAATTGCGGAGAAAGGCGGCGTCCATGGCAGCAGCGGTCAATATGTGATTCTAACAGGTACAATTCGAGGCCATGCTCGTACTCGCTTCCGCCTCTCCGCGCCGCCAGGAGTTGTTGCGCAACGCGGGCATTTCGTTCACCGCGCACCCAACCAACATTCCTGAACTGTCGCAGCCGGGAGAGGGCCCGCGCGATTGCGCGGAGCGCCTGGCGCGAGAGAAGGCGCAGGCCGCGCTCGGTCATCATCCCGGCAAGATCGTTCTGGGCGCGGACACCATCGTCGTAGTCGAGGGCGAGATTCTCGGCAAACCTCGCGACGCGGGCGATGCCGGGCGCATGCTGCGCCTGCTTTCAGGACGAACTCACCAGGTCATCACCGGCGTTTGCCTCGGACTGAGAACTGGGAACCAGAAACTTGAAAGTGGGTTTGAAGACACCCGCTCCGAAACCACCCTGGTAACGATGATCTCACTGAGCAACGAAGACATTCGCTCCTACATCGCGACCGGCGAACCCATGGACAAAGCCGGCGCCTACGCCATTCAGGGCCTGGCTTCGCGCTGGATTCCGCGTATTGAAGGGGACTACTTCAACGTAGTGGGGTTGCCCGTGGCGCTGGTGTCAAGGATGCTGAAGGAACACGGGTTTGGTGGGCAGGAGAATTAATTGTGGAGCTGCCTCCGGGCAGACGCCGATCTACGTTTTCTTATCCGCGTCCTGCTCGCCGTCCTTTACCGCTGACTTGAAATTCTTGATGCCTTCACCCAGTCCTTTGCCGAGATCGGCCAGCTTGCTGGGTCCAAAGATCAGAAGCGCGATGGCCAGAAGAATCAGAATCTCCGGCAACCCTAGTTTTCCAGGCATGTAAATCCTCCCTAGCGGGTTTGCCAAGCGCTCCCTGAGCACACTATGAATTGGCGAGGAACCCTGTGGAAATTCTAGGCTACATGGTGCCTGTAGTCAAAGCATGTGCGCGCCTGTCATGTGGGGCGGGCGCCCCCGCCCGCCGCCCTTGACTTTGATCCTCAATCTTTGGCGCGCTGCCGCGCCCGCGGGTCGCCCGCGGCCACATCAAGCGCACTCGATCAACTCCGCGAGCAGCGCCGCCCGGCGGGGCAATTCAGAGATGATGATGGACTCGTGAGAGGCATGGGCGCCTTCTCCCACCCCTCCGAGGCCATCCAGCGTGGGGATTCCCAGGCTGGCAGTGAAATTTCCGTCGGAGCCCCCTCCGACCGCGGCTTCCTCCAGCTTCCAGCCCAGCTGTTTTGCGATCTCGGAGGCCTTTTTGTAGAGCGATGCCACTCCAGCGCTGCGTTCCATGGGCGGACGGTTCACGCCGCCCGTGATTTCCATCCTGCATTTGCGATTGAAGGGTCTGAGCGCCCTCAACTGACGGTCGAGCCGAGACGCGTCTTTCATGCGCGCCACGCGGACGTCGAGAGAACCGTGGCCTCTGCGGGAATCACGTTGGTGCGAGTGCCCCCGGAGATCAGGCCGGCGTTCAGGGTCAGTCCGCGCTTCAGGTCAACCAGTCTGGAGATGGCCACGATTTGCCTGGCCATCTCAAGGATCGCGCTCTCGCCCTTTTCGAAATCCAGTCCTGCGTGCGCCGCCTTTCCGGTCACCTTGAGGGTGTATTCGCCCACGCCTTTGCGCGCGGTCTTCAGCGCGCCCTTGATTCCGTAAGCGGGCTCCAGCACCAGCACTGCCTCCGATCTACGGGCCAGGCTCTCCGTGATGCGGCGGGAGGAACTGCTGCCAACTTCTTCGTCGGAGACAAGAAGCACGGTGACCGGACGGGGCAGGCTGTCATTGTGCCAGGCACGCAGGCCTTCGAGAGCATGCAGCACCAGAGCAATGCCGGACTTCATATCGAGGACGCCGGGCCCCCATAACCGTCCGTCGGCCACGCGGCATGGCATCGCCGAGAGCGTGCCCATGGGATAGACCGTATCGATGTGGCCCAGGAGCAGGACCGGTTTGCCGCCGCGCGCGCCGGCAAAGTCCACTTGCAGGTGTTCGCCGAAATGCTGAACGTGATGAAACTTGGCGTGGCCGCCGATTTTCTCGAAGCGTCCGGCCAGAAGCGCGCCCAGTTGGTCCACGGCCGGTTTGTTGTCGCTGGGGGATTCGATTTCGACCAACTGTCGGATGGTTTCGGTGATGGTGTCTCTTCGCTCAGTAAAGAAGCGCAGCCGGTTGGCGGCTTCGCTGGGGGCGGGCTGAGATGATTGTGGCTTCTTGAGGATCTTCTTCATATGGATATTCGCGGCGTGGGTCAAACCGCCAGAGCTTTAACCACGAAGGACACGAAGGTACACGAAGCGACGCCCCTGAGAGTGGAAACCTTCGTGATACTTCGTGTCCTTTGTGGTTCATGGGTTTCGCAGGTTGCATCGCGAAACTCACGCTATACCGTATTCTCGCAGTATTCCGCGCCCGAGTCGCGGTACAGTATAATCTCCGCTCCTGAAGAGCAGAGCCTGACGAGAGAAAATGACCGACACCGCTCACCCTGGGACCACCACCCCGGCGCCGGAAAAGACCACGCTGGACATTATCGACATTTTTAACATTCTGCCGCACCGCTTTCCCTTTTTGCTGATCGACCGGGTGATTGAAATCCAGCGCCGGCAGCGCATCGTAGCCATCAAGAATGTGACCATTAACGAGCCCTTTTTTGCCGGGCACTTTCCCAACCTGCCCATCATGCCGGGGGTGCTGATTGTGGAAGCCATCGCCCAGGCCGGCGGTGCCTTGCTGCTGACCGAGGTGGAAGACCGGAAAGATAAACTCATCATGTTTACTGGAATCGAGCGGGCCAAGTTCCGCCGCCCGGTGGTGCCCGGCGACCAGTTACGCATCGAAGTTGAGCTGAAGAACTGGCGCGCCCGGGCGAGCATGATCGCCGTCCGCATGGAGGGAACAGTGTACGTTGGCGCCAGACGCGTGGCCGAAGCCGTGGTCAGCTGCCAGCTGGTGGACACGGCCCGCGGGCGCGGCGGGTCGGATGGCGCCGCGGAGGCGGACGAGCCTGAATAAGTTCCGTATGGCCAAACGCCCGCAGCCCAAAAGTCCATCGCAGCCTGAACCCCCGGCGAAAGCTTCCGCACAGGTTCACCCCACGGCGATCATCGATCCCGGCGCAAAAATTCATCCCTCTTGCAAGATTGGTCCCTATTGCGTGATCGGGCCGGAGGTCGAGTTGGGCGAAGGTTGCCACCTGGTTTCGCACGTCACTATCGAGGGACCAACGAAAATCGGAGCTGACAACGGGTTCTTCCCCTTCTGTTCGATCGGCATGGCGCCGCAGGATATCACCTATGCCGGCGAACCCACTCGACTCGAGATCGGCGACCACAACGAGATTCGCGAGTTTGTCACCATCAACCGGGGCACCGTCAAAGGCGGCGGAGTGACCCGCGTGGGCAGCCACGCCCTGGTCATGGCCTACACTCACATCGCGCACGATTGCGTGATCGGGGACCACGTCATTCTGGCCAATGCCGCAACCCTGGGAGGTCACGTGACGGTCGGGGAATGGGCGGTGGTGGGAGCGCTGTGCCCGGTGCATCACTTCGTGTGTATTGGGGCGCACTCATTTATCGGAGGGGGCACGACCATCACCCGGGATGTCCTGCCATTCTCGAAGACATCGGCGGCCCGCGACACGCACGCTTATGGGCTCAATGCCGTGGGACTGGAGCGGCGGGGCTTCAGCAAGGAACGCATTCGCAGAATCCACCATGCCTACAAGCTTTTGCTGGCTTCCAAACTGAATACCTCGCAGGCACTGGAGCGATTAAAGTCCGAGTCCGAGCGCGGGGAAGACGTGGACATGCTGATAAAATTCATCGAAGCCTCGGAACGCGGAGTGATCAAGTAGGCGGGCCCGATTTTCTAGCAGATCGGCCAAAGCCCGGGACACAGTTTCTCATCGCGGAGAACGTGGAAAATCGTCCATTCGTCGAGGATGTCAACCTCAGGGTCTTTCGTCAGTTGCGCGTTGATCATGGCCCGGACCAGTTTCTCGACGTTGCCCTGGGCTTCGGCCTTGCGTTCCGCGAACTCGTGCAATCCAACTTTGTGGGTTTCAAGGCCCGATTTGATAAGCGCCTTGAAGGCACTTTCGCAGCGGATGGAGAACTTGAAACGACCCCTGGCCGCCGCCCGTACCGCTGCGCCCCACATGTGTCCCGAGGGGTGCTGGATAATGGGCGGAGTTTCAGCCATGAGAGGTCTGAGTCGATCCTTCAAGGAGATTCGCGGATGAGAGATTGTGCTACGCGGCACGAAGCATAAGCAAGCATGTGCCCGAATTTGTCATCCTGAGCGGAGTAGAGAGTTCGCTTTGCGAACTCTCTGCGGAGTCGAAGGATCCCTGCCTGGCCCGGGATTCGTGAGTCTAAAGAGGTCCTTCGACTCCGGGAATGTTTCGCAAGCGAAACATTCCGCTTCGCTCAGGATGACAGGGAGACGAAGTTTGAAGAGCGTACAGCCAGATTCTTAATCATGCCGGAACGAATTGGTCTCATCGCCGGAAATGGAAAGTTCCCCTTGCTGGTGCTGGATGCGGCGCGCGCCCAGGGGTTCGAGGTCATCGTCGCCGCTATCCGGGAAGAGGCGTTTCCGGAAATCGAGCAGCACGGGGCCACGGCGGTGCACTGGCTTTCGCTGGGCGAGTTGTCGCGGCTGATTGAAACTTTTCAGCGCGAGGGGGTGCATCGCGCCATCATGGCGGGGCAGGTAAAGCACAAGCAGATTTTTTCCAGCATCCGTCCCGACTGGAAGCTGGCGAAGGTGCTGCTTTCGCTGGGTACGCGAAACACCGATTCGCTGCTGGGCGCGGTCGCCAAAACCCTGGCCGAGGAGGGCATCACGCTGGAGAATTCGACCTCGTTCCTGGAACCATTGCTGGCCCGGGCCGGCGTGCTTACAAAGCGCGGGCCCGCGCCGCAGGAAAAAAAGAACATCGAATACGGACGCGCCGTCGCCCGCCACCTGGCGCAGTATGATATCGGGCAGACGGTGGTGATCGCCGAGTCTGCCTGTGTTGCCGTCGAGGCCATGGAGGGCACCGACGCCGCGATTGCACGCGCCGGCGACATCATGCAGTCGCTGGGCGGAGAGGCGTCCACGCTCGGCCGCGGGCTTACGGTGGTGAAAATCGCCAAGCCGAATCAGGACATGCGTTTTGATGTGCCGGTGGTCGGCGTGAAAACCATCGACGTGATGCGCCATGCGGGGGCCACCTGCCTGGCCCTGGATGTGGGGAAATGCCTGTTGCTGGATGGGAAGGCTGTGATCGCCGCCGCCGATGCGGCAGATATCGCGATAGTGGCTGACTAGCGCGCCGCCCGGCGTCCAGGCGACGATTTGGAGCATGTCATGACTGAAGCTTTCCGCCTCGCCGATCAAATCCGCCGCGCCTTCGAAGGCAATGCCTGGCACGGCGACTCGGTCCTCGAACTGCTGGCCGGGGTGAATGCCAGGACAGCCGCGGCACGTCCAATCAAAAACGCCCACAGTATCTGGGAACTTCTTCTGCACATCGCCGCCTGGGATGATGCCGTGCGCCGCCGAATTGGAGGCGCGGTCGTGACTCTCACCGACGAGCAGAATTTTCCGCCGGTGAGAGACACCAGCGAGGCGGCCTGGAACCAGGCAATTGATACCACCAAGAGCACCCACCACGAATTGATCAAGGCCGTGGCCTCCTTTCCCGATTCGCGGCTGGGGGAGCAGGTCCCGGGCAAGAGCCAGAACTACCACAACTTTTTTTACATGTTCAGCGGCATCGTGCAGCACGAGCTTTACCATGCCGGCCAGATTGCGCTGCTGAAGAAGGCCGCGGAGTGATTCCGCAATTAGAGGTGTCATCTGAACTGGCGAAAGCCTTACAAGAAACGAGAAGGGCTGGCATGACCGACCCAGACAGCTGGCCACTGTGGTTAATGATTCTGTTATTTCCCCCGATGGTCGTTGGAGCTGTCTCGGGTTGGCTGCCCCTGGCAAAAACTCCAAAGTGGCGCGCCGTGCAGATTGGGTTTATTGCCTACTTTTTCTTGTTCGGTATCTTTTTCGCGTGGAAATCAGTTATCGGGTACGCGATTGTAGCTGTAGTTACCCTCGGGTTGCTAGTGTTCCTGTTTCTGCGATGGAAGAATTCAGACTGAGGCACTACCAGTTCGCGCAATATCTCCAGCAAGGCTTCCGCCGAAAGGGCTTCAAAATGTTCAAGGCAGAACGAAATTCAAACTGAGGGACTACCCGGAACGGAGATTCATAGCTGCCTGACAACATCATCAACGTCGCGGTCGTCGGCGTGGGCGCCTTTGGGCGCAACCATGCCCGCATCTATCACCAGTTGGCCCAGCAGGGCGAAGCGGTTCGCCTGGTGGGCGTGGTGGACCCGAATGTGGCGCGGGCCGACGCTGTGGCCAGCGAATTCGGCTGCCGCGCATTTGGCTCGGTCGAGCAACTGGTGACCACGCACAGCGAAGTGCAGGCCGCCTCCGTGGCTGTACCCACGGTGCGGCATCTGGAGACAGCGCGCGCGCTCATGCAGGCCGGGGTCGATGTGCTGGCGGAAAAGCCGTTGGCCGCTTCGCTGGCCGAGGCCGACGAACTGGTCCGGCTGGCGCAAAGTCTGAATCGCATCGGCCAGGTCGGACACCTGGAACGCTTCAATCCTGCGGTCCGGGCCACCGCGCCTCTCATCACCCAGCCCATGTTTTTTGAAGTGCACCGGTTGAGCATGTTCACTCCACGCTCGCTCGATGTGGACGTGATTCTAGATCTCATGATTCACGATCTCGACGTGGTGCTCTGGCTGGTGAAATCGCCGGTGAAGGAAATCCGCGCCGTGGGTCTGCCCATTCTTTCCGGCAAGGCCGACATCGCCAAC
This sequence comes from Terriglobia bacterium, assembly GCA_963752375.1. Classification (GTDB taxonomy): domain Bacteria; phylum Acidobacteriota; class Terriglobia; order Terriglobales; family Acidobacteriaceae; genus JAIQFF01. Next base: position 370,783 of record CAVVYF010000020.1, on the reverse strand, counting down.
GTTCGCCTGGAGTTCGAGTCCGGCTGCGTGGCCAACTTTACCGCCAGCCGGGTTTCCACCGAGCGCGTCCGCAAACTGCGTTTCTTTCAGCCCCGGCAATATATTTCTCTCGACTACGGCCGCCAGGAGGTGCTCGTCTTCAGCGTAGGCGAGCCAGGAGAGGGGGCGGGAACGCCTTCGGTGAATCCGCAGATCAAGGTGGCCAAGCCCGCGATCGTGGCGGAAGAACCGTTGCAGGCTGAGCTGAGATCGTTCCTGGAGGCGGTGCGTACCCGTTCCAAACCCCTGGTCTCATTCGAGGACGGACGGCGCGCTATCGCGCTCGCCCTCGACATCGTGGCCGCGATCCGCGAGCACGGCAGGAAAGTTCAGCTTGAGCAGTTGCGCTGATCCTCCCCCGGGGCACGTAAGTACTTGCAGCGGAAGGCCCCAGCGCGATTCTTCGTTTTACACTTCTTGACAAATAATGGCCGCGCTTCAGAGTAACCTTTATTGATTAGTCAGGTACAAAGGTAAGGTCCGGTGCGCCCTGGTTTTTCGCAGTTATCGTGGAAAGATGCGAGAATGGAAAGATCGGTCGTTAGTCCTTGGTCGTAGGTCGTTGGCCAAAACCGAAGCTCTGCTGTGGGTTTGATTTGGCCAACGACCAAAGGCCAAGGACCAACGACCAACGACCAACGACCAATAGCCAACGACTAACAACCAGCCGTCTCTAATGGGATAAGCCAGCAGGTCGATGTCAATCACTGAAATACCGCCGCGGAACCCCGTCCCAGCAGCGCAACCGCCCACCGCCCCGGGCAGCGATCTCTACGACGCCAGCAGCTGGGAGACCGCCTACCTCGAGATGCACGACGTTCCCGCCCTGCTGATCCAGTTGCAGGACGATCTCTCGCGCTCGCGGCAACGGGAAGCTTTCTGGATTTCGGTGGTAGTCCACCTGGCCATTGTCATTCTGGTGGTGAACTCTGCCCGGCTGGAAGGCCTGATGCACCGGCGTTCCGTGATTCTGCTCAATCCGCAGGACCTGATGAAGCAGAAGGAGCTCACTTACCTGGAGCTTCCCCCGGACGAGCAGAAACTCACCAAGCGGCCGGACACCAACAAGATTTCCGATAAAGACCGGATGGCGACGTCAAAGGCGCCACAACTGGACCGCAAGGAATTGAAGAAGATTCTGGACAGCGCGCGGCCAGGCAGGCCCGGGCCGGGCGCTCCGCCGGCGCAGTCGCAGCCCGCCCCGCCTAACCCGGCGGCGCAGGGTCCGCCAGCGCCGCAGGAACAGGCCTCGCTGCCGCCTCCTCCGGACCAGAACCAGGTGGCCCGGCTGCAGACTCCTCCTGCAGGGAAACCCACGCCCAGTTTCAATACAGGTCCGATGTCTGCGGGATCGGCGATTGAACAGGCGGCCCGCGCGGCGGCCTCGAACCGTGGAGGATACGGCGGCGATGGTGGAGATTATGGCCTGGGCCAGGGTAAGCAGGCAGGTGAAGCCATCGGTCCTCTGGACGTCTTAAGCGACACCATGGGCGTGGATTTCGGGCCGTACCTGGCTCGGGTGCTGCATGATGTCCGCGAAAACTGGTATCGCATTATCCCCGAGTCGGCGCGCGCGCCGCTCATGAAGAAGGGAAAAGTCTCGATTGAGTTCGCCATCCTGAAGGACGGCCAGGTGGCGGGATTGCAGATCGTAGGCTCGTCGGGAGACGTAGCCCTCGATCGCGCCGCCTACGGCGGCATCACCGCGTCCAAGCCTTTTCCGCCGCTGCCCACCGAGTTCGGCGGCCAGTATCTCGCACTGCGCTTCCACTTCTACTACAACCCCGACAGATCGGAAATCCAGTAGAGCAGTCTTCAGTCGTCGGTCCTCAGTCGTCGGCAAATTCAAAGTCTCATTTAACGAAGCTCGCCTCAGCCGACCACCAAAGGCTGATTGTGCTGACGACCGAAGACTGACGACTGATGACTGCCCTTACCAGACTCGGCATCTTTTTTGGCGCACCATCGGGGAGCCGGCCTTGCACTGGAAGGCTTGTTGAAATTCCGGCGTGTTCGACACGACCCCGTTGGCCCGGTATTTGTCGGGGGAGTGCGGGTCGATGGTGGCCCACATGCGTTTGGTTTCGTCGCGGGTGTTGGAACACCAGGCCTGCCCGTAGCCGATAAAGAAGCGCTGCTCGGGAGTGAAACCGTCAATCGACTCCAGCTTCTGGCCCCGGGTCTCGTTCTTCCAGGCCATGTAAGCCAGCATCAGCCCGCCCAGGTCGGCGACGTTCTCACCCATGGTCAGCTCGCCGTTGACCTTGATGTCATCCACGGCGACATAGTGCGAGTACTGGTCCGAGATGCAACTGGCGCGCTGGTCAAACTGCTTGCTGTCCTCCGCCGTCCACCAATCGCGGAGGTTGCCCTGGGCATCGAACTGGCGGCCTTCGTCGTCGAAGGCATGGGTCAGTTCGTGCCCAATGGTGGCGCCGGTGTCCCCGTAGTTCGGGGCATCGTCCGCGCGCGGGTCGAAAAAAGGCGGCTGCAGAATTCCCGCGGGAAAATTGATGTCGTTGATCTGCGGGTTGTAATAGGCATTCACTGTCGGCGGGCTCATGCTCCACTCGCCGCGATCCACCGGCTTGCCGATTTTCGCGATCTGGCGATTGAACTCAAAGACGCGGGCGCGCAGCACGTTGCCCATGTAGTCATCGCGGGCGATGGTCAGAGCGCTGTAGTCCCGCCATTTGTCGGGATAGCCGATCTTGTTGGCCAGGGTGTGCAACTTCTCCAGCGCCTGCTGCTTGGTCGCCGGAGACATCCAGGGCAGGCCATCGACGTCCTGCTGCATGGCTTCTTCAATCTGCTTCACCATTTTCTGGGCGCGTTGTTTGGCTTCGGGCGGGAAGGCGCGTTGCACGTAGGCCTGGCCCAGGGCCTCGCCCAGATCGTTGTCCACGTAACCCACACAGCGCTGCCAGCGCGGTTCGAGTTCCTGCGCCCCGCCCAGGGTCTTGCTGAAGAAATCAAAATCGGCGTTCACAAATGCCGAAGAGAGATACGGCGCGTTGGCGTGGACCAGGTGCCAGCGCAGGTAGGCCTTCCAGCTCTCCAGGTCTTCGTTCTTCAGCACCGAGTCCATCGCCTTGAAGAATTCCGGAGCGGTCACGTTGAGCGAGCGCAGCCCCGGTTGGCCGGCCCGGTGAAAGTATTCCTTCCAGCGGAATGATGGGCTGAGTTTTTCGAGGTCGCGGCGAGACATCTTGTGGTAAAGCAGTTTGGGATCGCGCCGCTCTACCTGGGTCAGCGATCCCTTCGCCAGCGCCGTTTCAATCCGCAGGATCGATTGACCTTCGGTTGCCGAGAGCGACGGCGCATCGCCCAGCAGCTCAAGCATCTTCTGGATGTGGGCCACGTAGTCCTGGCGCAATTCCACGGATTTCGCATCCGTCTTGAGATAATAGTCGCGGTCGGGAAGGCCCAGGCCGCTCTGATCGACCTCAGCGATGACCTGGGAGGAGTTCTTGAAATCCTGGTCAGATTGGAAGTCGAACAAAACACCCTGGCCCAGCATTCCGGCGGCGACCTTCGCCATATCCCGCTTGGAACGCATTCCGCTGATTCGTTCCAGGTCGGCCTGCAGCGTCTTTGCTCCCGCGGCTTCCACCGCCTTTTCATCCATGCAGGCGGCGTAGTAGTCGCCAATTTTCTGCTTTACCGGATCGCGGGAAGCGCCGCCCGCCGAGGCCTCTTCAAGGATTTCACGCAGCAGCGCCTTGTTTTCGTCCTGCAGCTTGGCAGCCGCGCTCCAGCTGGTCTTGTCGGGCGGAATGGGGTTCTTTTTCAGCCAGCCCCCGCACGAGTAGGCAAAAAAATCGGTGCACGGGTCCACGCTGCTATCGATGGAAGTAACGTCGAGGACCGGGGGATGGGCGATGGATGGGGATGCGTCCTGCGCCCAGGCGGCAGCCGGGGCCAGAAGCAGGGTCAGAACCAAGGCGATGCGAAACATTAGGCTCCTCACGGATTGGAGACTGGCGATCTCGGATTCTAGATTTCAGATCTCAGATTCTAGATTTCAGTTCTCAGACTGGTCGAGCATGGTGGTCAATCTGAAATCTGAATTCTGCAATGGTATTCGAGGTTCCCGGGCAGAAACACCTTTGCCTCGGTTTCAGACGGTGATACGCCGCTTTGGTGAGCGGGGTTCCTGAAAATGACCATGAACGTGGGGACAGCCGCCCCCGGCTGTCCGGTCGAGCGAAGCTCGACAGATTTTTGTGGATAACAGATTAGCGGAGTGTTGCTCCGGACAGCCGAGGGCGGCTGTCCCCACGTGGTTCTTTACGGGTAGGCCAGCCGCAGTAGGGTCCTCTCCGAAAACGGCACATACAGAAGCGCCGCGGTGGCGGCAAATGCCACTCCAAACCCGATCTTTTCAGCCAGAAGAAACGGGGCCACAGCCCATAGCTGGTCCAGGATCAATATCAACGGAAATATTCGCTGAAATTTTGCTCCCAATCCCCGGTGATCAAAGGCCACGGCCGAGATCAGATAACAGCGCAAGGGAATACCCACGCCCGCCGTTACCAGCGCTGTGATGAAGATGGCGCGCGATCCCCATCCCGGCAGAAACGCGCTGGTCACCCGTTCGATTCCGCCCAGGCGAAAGAGCGCGCTCAGGTAAAAGATCAGATACATCAATTGAATCAGCCCGAAGAGGCCGCGGGTCAGACTTCGACGCGGCAGGGGAACTTCGAGTTCATGATGGAAGGGCGCTTCCGGCCCCGGAGTCTCAGCCGGCGAGTTAGCGGCCTCCGGTTGCACCGGAACCAGAAACCGGTATCCGCGCCGCGCCAGGGTCTCGACATAACGCGGGTTCGAGGCCGAGTCTCCCAGGGCCTCTCTCAGCTTGTTGATCGCGGTATTCAGGCTGTGGTCGAAATCCACAAAGGTGTCGGCAGGCCACAATTTCTGGCGGAGTTCCTCGCGTGTGACCACTCCTCCGGCGCGCTCCAGAAGGTAAACCAATATCTGGAAGGGCTGCTCCTGAAGGCGAACCCGGACTCCATTCCGGCGCAGTTCGCCGGCTGCCAGGTCAACTTCGAAAACCGCGAAGCGGAGGATCTTTTGCGCAGAAGAGCTGCGTGGTGGCGTGGACACGGCAGCAGGAAGTTTAGCATTGCCCATAAGCAAGCAGGGACCACGTGGGGACAGCCGCCCCGGCTGTCTGGCGGTCCAACGCTCCGCTATTTCGGTTATCCACAAAAATCTGTCGAGCTTTGCTCGACCGGACAGCCGGGGCGGCTGTCCCCGCGTGGTTCGAGCCGGCGCTACAATACTGCCGTGCCCGCCGCCAGCCCACCGCCGGATAAGCCTTCCTCGGAGCGCACATCCAAGTCTCACATCTCCAAGCTTGAAGCCGCCGGCATTCTGATCATCGGGGCCGTGGTGCTGATGCTGATTCTCACCCGCTACTGGCATCACATCGCCTGGGGTGCCCGCTGACCGCGGCATCCGAGTCCCTGCTGGCGGTGGCGCTCGGTCCCACGGGAAGCGGTAAGACTGCCCTCTCGCTCGCGCTGGCAGAACGCTTTCACGGCGAAATCGTGAATTGCGATTCAGTAGCCATGTATCGCGAGTTCGAGATTGGGACTGCGAAGCCGACGGCGGCCGAGCGCGCCCGCATTCCTCATCACCTGCTCGATTTTGTGGGCCCCTCCTCCTACATTACTGCCGGAGAGTACTCTCGCCAGGCCCGCGAAGTGTTGGAGCAGATCAAATCGCGGGGCGCAATGCCCATTGTGGCCGGCGGGACCGGCCTGTATCTGCGCGCACTGCTGGAAGGGTTGTTCGCCGGGCCGCAGCGTTCCGAGGAACTGCGCCTGCGCTTGCGCGAGCGTGCTGAAGAGAAGGGAAGCGGCTATCTGCATCGCATGCTGGGCCGCCTCGACGCAGCGGCTGCCGCGAAGATTCATGGCAATGACCTCCCCAAGCTGCTGCGTGCGATTGAAGTTTGTCTCGCCTCGCGCACGAAAATGAGCGAATTATGGAAGCAGGGCCGCGATCCGCTGCGCGGCTTCCGGATTGTGCGCCTGGGGCTCGATCCCGACCGCAGTCTCTTGTATGAACGCATCAACCAGCGTGCGCAACGCATGTTTGACGGTGGCCTGGTCGAAGAAACTCGGAGTCTGCTGGAAAAGTACGGTACGGGCGCACGCCCGCTGTCCGCCCTCGGTTACAAACAGGCGGCGGCCCTCGTCCGGGGCGAGATCGACCACAAGACCGCTGTGCAGACTGCACAACAGGCACATCGCAACTACGCCAAGCGCCAGGTGACCTGGTTCCGCCGCGAGCCTGATGTAATCTGGATTTCTGGTTTCGGAGATGACACCGGGGTCCAGAGCGAGGCCATCCGGAAGATCGCAGAGATGCAGACCACAGGTTAGTGTCGAGCGAGGGTGGTGTTGTCGCGGCCGAGCTTCCTTTGCGTCCATTGCGGTTAAGGATCTTTTTCGATGATGCCAACATCAAACACTTTAACCGCAAAGATCGCAAAGAGATGCCGCAAAGAACGCAAAGAAGCGCGTGACCAAGTCAGTTAGCGCTGCAAAATCTCTTGCAGCGCATTCCTCAATTCGGGATGCTGGAATTGATATCCGCTGGCGGCAAGCCTGTCTGGCTCCACGCGCTGGCTGCCGAGAAAAAGTTCTACTCCCATCTCTCCGAAGATGAGGCGGACGGCGAAGGCGGGCATGGGGAAAAGCGCAGGGCGTTTCAGCACGGAAGCCAGGATACGGGTGAATTCCGCGTTGCTCACGGGATGCGGCGCCACGGTGTTGACCGGCCCGGAGAGCGATTCGTGGTTCAACACGTGCTGGATTGCGCCCACGACGTCGCGCACCGAGACCCAGGGCCACCATTGGCGTCCGCTGCCCAGCCTGCCGCCCAGGCCCAGGCGAAACGGAGTCAGCATTTTCGGCAGGGCGCCCCCGTCCGCACTCATGACGACTCCAATGCGCATTTGCGCGCTGCGGATTCCGGCCCTGGCCGCAGGTTGCGCAGCGGCTTCCCACTGCCGGCATATTTCGGCGGCGAACCCCTCACCCGATCCGCTGTCCTCACGCAAAATCTCATCGCCGCGATTGCCGTAGAAGCCGACCGCGGAGGCCGAAATGAATACACGCGGGGGCGGGGACGCTAGCGCTGCCGCCTCGGCCAGGTGGCTCGTTCCCTGGACGCGGCTTTCGAGGATGCGTCGTTTCTTGGCCGCGGTCCAACGTCCGACGATTGACTCTCCGGCCAGATGAATGACGGCGTCAAAGCCGGAGACAAGACCGGGCGACAATGGCCGCGCCGGGTCCCAGGCGATCTGGTCGGGACCGGCGGCTGCTTTCCGCACCAGGCGCGCGACGGTCGCTCCGCCGGCTTTTAAAGCGGGCACGAGCGCCGCGCCAATCGGCCCGGAGGATCCGCTGATCAGGATGCGAGAGGAAGTCATAACGGCTTGGTCAACCTTAGCAGAATCGTATTCGTTTGGCTCCGCGCTTCCGCCCACGTGGGAACAGCCGACTTCGGCTGTCCGGCGAAATACGCTCCGCTAGCGTCGAGTGCCGTCAGAATGTGTCGAGCTGCGCTCGACCGGACAGCCGGGGCGGCTGTCCCCCACGTGGCCTCTGGTGGCCCAATCTCAGGGCTGCCACACGCTATAATCATGCATGGCGACGCTGCGCCAACAGTTCGCGACCAATGTGCTCACGGTGACCCGGTTCCGCGAGCTCATGCGCCGAATGCGGGCCAACCGGCCCAACGACGATCTCGAACTCATTCGCAAGGCCTACGAATTTTCCCAGAAGCATCACGCCGGACAGAGCCGCGCCTCCGGTCAGCCCTACCTGGTCCATCCCCTCGAAGTGGCGCTGGTTCTGGCCGAGATGAAGATGGACCCCGTGGCCATCGCGGCCGGCCTGTTGCATGACTCGGTCGAAGATACATCGGTGACTGTCGTCGATATCCGCAAGGAATTTGGCGAGCAGGTAGCGCACATCGTCGAGGGTGTCACCAAGATCAGCGCCATCGATTTTGCCACCCGCGAAGAGCAGCAGGCTGAAAATCTGCGCAAGATGATGCTGGCCATGGTGGATGACATCCGCGTGGTGCTCATCAAGCTGGCCGACCGCCTGCATAACATGCGCACTCTCGAACACCTTCCTCCCGAAAGACAACAGAAGATTGCGAAGGAGACACTCGAGATTTACGCGCCCATCGCCCATCGCCTGGGTATGGGCAAGATCCGGGGCGAACTGGAGGACCTGGGCTTCCGCTACGTCGATCCCATCGCCTACCAGCAGGTGCACGATGCGGTCGAAGCACGGCGCAAGGCCGGCGAGACCTTCCTGGCGCGGGTGGAGTCGATATTCCGCGACAAGCTGAAAGAAGCGGGCATTACCGCAACCGTGGAAAGCCGCATCAAGCGCCTGTACAGCATCCACAAAAAATTGCAGCGGCAGCATATTGCGGTTGAGCAGGTGTACGACCTTTATGCCATGCGCGTGGTCACGAAATCGGTGCAGGATTGTTACGCGGTGCTCGGCATCATCCATAACTTATGGCGGCCCGTGCCAGGGCGGATCAAGGATTTCATCGCCATGCCGCGGCCCAATTTTTACCAGTCGCTGCATACCTCCGTGATCGCCGAGGAAGGCACGCCTTTTGAAGTGCAGATTCGTACCGAGGAAATGCACAAGATGGCGGAAGAGGGCATCGCCGCGCACTGGAAGTACAAAGATGGCCCAGTCTCGGCGCAGGACGAACAGCGGCTGGCGTGGCTGCGCCAGGTGGTGGAATGGCAGCGCGACGTCGCCGATCCCAGCGAGTTCCTGTCCACGCTCAAGATCGACCTTTATCCCGAAGAGGTCTATACCTTCACGCCCAAAGGCAAGGTTGTGGTGTTGCCGCGGGACTCATCGCCCATCGATTTTGCCTATTCCGTCCACACCGAAGTCGGCCACAGCTGCGTGGGCGCGAAAGTGAACGGCCGCATGGTTCCGCTGCGCTTCAAGCTGCATAGCGGCGACATTGTTGAGATCCTTACCCAGACCGGGCACAAACCCAGCCGCGACTGGCTGGCGATTGCCAAGTCGTCGCGCGCCCGCAACAAGATCAAGCACTGGCTCAACGTCCATCAGCGGGAGCGTGCCATTGAGATTGGCCGCAAGTTGATCGAGAAAGAAGCCCGCAAGTATCGCGTCTCGCTCAAAGACATCAAGGACGAGGAGTGGCAGAAGATCGCTTCCGACTATGGCGCGGGGCGTCCCGATGACCTGATGGCGGGCATTGGCTACGGTAAATACTCGGCACGGCAGATCCTGGGACGCATGGCGCCCGCGGCCGGCACGCCCCTCGCGGATGAGGAAAAAGAGAAGTCCGGCGGGCTCGCCAGCGTCGTACGGCGAGTTTTCGGCGGCGACCAGAACAACAACGCCATTCGCGTGAAGGGTCACGGCGACCTGCTGGTTTACCGGGCCCGCTGTTGTAATCCGATCCGGGGCGAATCGATTGTCGGTTATGTGACTCGCGGTAAAGGGGTCGCGGTCCACGCCGTCAACTGTCCCAACGTCACCAACCTGTTGTATGAGCCCGAACGTAAGATTGATGTCGAGTGGGCCCAGGACGACGGCACGCCCAGCGCCTATCCAGTCAAACTCACTGTCTTCTGCGACGACCGTTTTGGGATGCTGAAACAGATCACCGCCGTGATCAGCGACACCCAGACCAACATCCGCAACATCGAGGCCCGCACCAGCAACGGCCAGGCCAACGTTGACATCGTGCTCGACATCGCCGACCTGAAGCACCTGGAAAACATCGTCAATGGCGTGCGCAAGATTCCTGGCGTGCACGATGTCCAGAGACTGCAGAAGATCTAGTCGTCAGTCGTCGGTCGTCAGCAAGAACGTAACTGGGAACTGGCAACTCAAAACTGATTACTGGTTTTTTGTTGATTGTCCCGCTTGCCAGATTGACTCAAACCGCAATCATCTGCATTAATTCATTTGACTGACTGTGGAGGCTTCATGCGCGACGTGATTGCAACCAAGGAAGGACCGCAGGCGATCGGACCGTATTCCCAGGCCATCCGGGCGAATGGATTCGTTTTCGTCTCCGGGCAGGTAGCTATCGATCCAGCGAACCAGGAGGTGATCGGCGGAGACGTGGCGGCGCAGACTGACCGCGTGCTCAAGAACCTGTCCGCGATCCTGACCGCCGCCGGAAGCGGCCTCAAAAAAGTCGTGCGCTCCACCGTATTCCTGAAAAATATGGGCGACTTCACGGCCATGAATGAAGTCTATGGACGCTATTTTAACGTCGCGCCTCCGGCCCGGTCCACCGTGGAGGTGGCCCGTCTGCCTAAAGACGTTCTGGTGGAGATTGACGTGATCGCGCTGGCGTAGGGAAGCGACCCACGTAGGCCCGGACAGGGCAAGTGCATAAAGCACGAAGGACACGAAGTATCACGAAGGCTTTGTTTTTCAGGGCTTCCTTCGTGTACCTCCGTGCCCTTCGTGGTTGACGATCTCCAAACTGACCCACTAGCCGCAGTCTGCGCGACTGGTCACCGGCCACCCCGTCCATTTAGAATCCCTAGTCCCGTATTTCTCACAGACAGCAGGGGAGACACAAGGTGATCCCACGCTACACCCGCCCTGACATGGGCCGCATCTGGAGCGACGAGAATCGCTTTCGCACCTGGCTGGCGGTTGAAGTCGCAGCCACGGAAACTCTGGCCGAAGCCGGCATGGTGCCGAAGGAGGCTGCGCGCGCCATCCGTGAGCGGGCGGATTTCAATCTGGACCGGATTGCCGAAATCGAAGCCGAAGTCCGCCACGATGTGATCGCGTTCACCACCGCGGTGGCCGAGATCGTCGGCCCGCACGCCCGCTGGTTTCACTACGGACTGACTTCGAACGACGTGGTCGATACTTCACAAGCCCTGTTGATCCAGCAGGCCTCCGCGATCATTGCCGCCGACCTGGGAAAGCTTTCCGTCGTACTGGAACGCCGCGCCTGGGAGTTCAAAGACACGCCCATGATCGGCCGCACTCACGGCATTCACGCCGAGCCCATCACGTTCGGTTTCAAGCTGGCCAACTGGTACTCCGAGACTCAGCGCAACATCGCGCGCTTTCGCAGCGCCGCCGAAGACATGCGGGTGGGAAAATTTTCCGGAGCGGTGGGCACGTTCGCCCACCTAAGCCCCGAACTGGAAGAGAGCATGTGCGAGCGTCTGGGATTGAAGGCCGCCGCCATCTCCTCCCAGGTGATCCAGCGCGATCGTCATGCGGCGTACCTGGCCACGCTGGCCGTGATCGCTTGCACGCTCGACAAGATTGCCACCGAACTGAGGCACTTGCAGCGCACCGAGGTCCGCGAGGTGGAAGAGTTCTTCAGCGAAAAGCAGAAGGGTTCGTCCGCCATGCCCCACAAGCGCAATCCGGTCACCCTCGAACAGATCAGCGGTCTGGCCCGGGTGGTGCGTTCGAACGCGCAGGCGGCCTTCGAGAACGTTGCCCTGTGGCACGAGCGCGATATCTCGCACTCGTCGGTGGAGCGAATCATCATTCCCGATTCCACCACCCTGGTGGATTACATGCTGCAGAAGACCACCAACGTCCTCGACACCATGTTCGTTTACCTCGAGCGCATGCAAGCGAATCTGGAGAGTACCGGCGGCCTGGTGTTCAGCGGACAACTGTTGCTCGACCTGGTGGAGCACGGAGTCTCGCGCGAGGAAGCCTATCGCATGGTGCAAAACCACGCCATGCGGGCCTGGAAGGAAAGCCGGAATTTTCGCGAACTGGTTTTGAAGGACAAGAGCATTACCAGCCGGGTTCCGCGGGCGCAGATCGAGCGGGCATTCGATTTGAAGCGTCAGCTCAGAAACATCGACAAGATTTTCGCGCGGGTATTTGGCAGTGGACGGGCGCAGCAGGCAAGCCCAATTTCTCGCGGGCGCCGAAAATCTCCGCGACGCCGCGGATGACGAAAACACCCGCAAGACGGGCCTGGCTGGGGCACCCTCGGAGATCGTGAGTTTACTTCCTTCGCGCCTCGGCTTCGGCCAGCCACCCACGGCGCAACTTTTCGGGAGGAATGCTCGACAGGTAAGGCTTGATGTCGAGGATTGGCGTGCCATCGAGCATATCGACGCCGCGAACATGCAGCTCGATTCCCTGGCGCCTAAGCAGTTCGACAACGGTCAAGCCAATTGGATTCGGACGCCGCGGAGAGCGCGTCGCAAACACACCATGCGACCGGTTGTCGGAGGGCGGTGAAGCCAGCAAGTCGTCCCCTCGCAATGTTTCCCGGGGCGACCGATCGAACTCCCAGATGACGAAGAGATGCGAGAAGCCCTCGATGTCAGTGAGCCCGGGCTCAAACTCAGGCAGGATATTCAAGACACCCTCGGCATCGTGTTTAACCCCGAGGCCCTTGGGAATCTCGCGCGTGCTTTTGTACGGAGTACTTACAAACCCGATCGGCTGCGATGTAAACATTGTGCGATATGCCTCACTGACTCCCGAGAGTGCCCGTCCAAGTTCCGCTTGGGCCGTGTCGTCATCTTCATCCTCCTGATTTGATCCCGTGGAGAACGCCAAGCGATACGGTGCCCCATCCATTTCGCGTTCTCCGCGAAATGAACGGGGCATGATTTCTACGACGTCGCTGTCCGCGCAGAAAAACCTGCCCAAGCGGAGCGTTGACCGGGGACCATGGCTGCGCGATACCAGACCGCGAAACTGAAACGAAAAGGCGGAGCCTTGCTCCGCCGGACAGTCGGGGGCGGCTGTCCCCACGCGGTCTTTGGCGGGCTCTCCTTTAATGCCGTACGATCAACCGCCTGGCCAGCCGTCCAACCCGGACCACGCGATAGAGCGGAAACAGCGGCCGGGGCAACTGCACCGCCGACCATTCTCCGGCGCCCGGAGTGACCAGAAGTCGCCACCAGAAAGAGACCCGGTCTCGGCTCCGCTCGCGCAATTCCGTCATCAAGCGAAAGTAAGCTATGGTCTCGGGATCGAATTCTTCGTCCGCCACAATCAACTTCACAATCCGTTGGGTGAGAGCTTCCGCATCCGCATCCTGCTCTGGTCCGAGCTGTGCCGGCAATTCTGCTCCGAGCAGCTGGCGGGCCAGCAGAAATGTCTGGGTCACGATGCGCAGGATGCCGAGGCGCTCAGCCTGTGCCCTCAGTTCCACCCAGTCCAGTGCCCGGGAGCGCGCCAGGTGCGCAATGTCGCTCAACCACGAAATCTGTCTCCAGGCGTGCTTGGCCGCGTGCACACAAAGTACGAGCATCAGATCCTGGTCGCAGAGGGTGTGTAACTTCTGTCCCTCGATTCTCACCGCGACCGCTCGGCTGAAGAAATCGTTGACGTCGAAACCGATGGCGTAAAAGCGCGGCAAAATTTGCCACTTGATCTCCAGCAGGTTGCGCCCGCGGGCGCCGTCAAATGTGTACTCGTATCCTGACTTCAGGTAGTCGCGCTCGGCGGCCTGGGCCAGGCGGAGACCGGGAGCGTACCCTAACTCGGCCAGCGCCACCTTGATCCTGGGCAGGTCCTCACCGCGAATCAGCAGATCGAGATCGGAAAACTGGCGCAGTGCGACGTTTCCATACAGCGCCTCCGCCAGCACCGGACCTTTGTAAGGCAGGACTTCCATTCCGCGGGCTTGCAGATGCCGGCAAATATTGAGCAACTCGACGGTCAGCCAAAGCGCACGGTGCGCGTTGGACTGGTCTTTCCGGCGGAGCGCTTCCAGCCCGGGCGAAGGAGTGGCCTCCATCATGTTGGACAGGCGGCGGTACAGCAGGGGCACGAGGCCATGATGGTGCGCGAGCTCAACCAGCCGCTCCCAATCGACGCCGTGGCGAAGAATTTGTTGAATTCGCGCGCCCGCTCCCGACTGATCGCCGCAGCAGGCCAGCATCAAATCGAGTTCCGGACCGAACGTGCCGGTGAAAGGAGGATCGGACGAAGGCAGCGGTGATGGTGCGGGTTGCGGCAAAGTGATAGTCGTCGGTGATTTTACACTCGGACCGGAGGCCCCATCGTCGAAAGCATTATACGAACCATCCAGCAGATTCGTGTCTTTTGCCTTGCGCGCTCCGGAGAGAAGTTTCCTGCCCCCACCACGCAATTGTCCAGCGGTCACCTGCAACGGGTACCCAGCCACGCAACAGCATCCAACATTATGTCTTCCGGTTGGAAGTACGGTGGGTTATCGTGAAAACTGAGGGAAAGCCGCGCCGGGGTGAGTCTTTGACCGGTACCTGCCGGACAGAATTCCAGACCGATGGATACGCAGACGCTCGACAACGTCAGGTGCAGTTTGGCGGCCGAGGCCCTGCGATTGCGGGGCGTATTGAAGTTGCGTGCGACGGGAGTCAGCATGCTGCCGACTCTGTGGCCGGGCGACCAGCTCACCGTCCAATGCCTCGCCGTGGAGAAGGCTGAGCCAGGTGAGATTGTGCTTTACATGCGAAGAGATCGTTTCTTCGTACATCGGATTGTGAGCAAAAAAATGGGCCACGGAAATACGTCCCTCGTTACCCGGGGGGACTGCATGTCCGCCGACGATCCCCCGATCGGAAGCGACGAATTGTTGGGCAAAGTCACCGAAATCCAGCGCCGCGGCTCGATTTTTCCGCCGGCGCGCGGGCTTTCTCTCCCGCGCCGCCTTTTGGCATATTTGCTCTGTCACTGGAACCTGTTTCGGTGCGCTGGCCTGCGGCTCTGGAACTACCGCTACCGGAGCGATGGCGAGGTTGAAGGCGCATTCGTCAGAGCAGCACAGTAACCGAACAGAGGCGGGGACGATTGCAATCCCCTGCCACGGAGCTGCCCTAGAATGAATCCGAGTTATCACATCACGGTCGAAATCGGCGGCATGCCGATCCTGTTGCATACGCAGGACAATTCCTTCCGGCAAATGCTGGCCCGCCGCTATGCCGGATTCGTCGATTCTTCCGCGCCGCCCAGGTTCGAATTTGACATCGAGTTGACGACGCCACCCGCGAACGCTCCCGATGACGATGTGCGCGTGGAAATGCGAGATGGCGCCTGGCGCCTGCGGAGAGGAGATTTCCGCGCCCATTGGGACCCCGCCGCCGGCCGGGGGAACATTCTCCAATCCGCCAATCCTTATTCCATCGACTCCGTCCTGCGCATTGTCCACACCCTGATTCTGGCGCGCGAAGGAGGCTTTCTGCTGCATTCCGCCGGAGCCATCCGCAACGGACGGGCCTTTCTGTTCTCGGGAGTGTCCGGCGCCGGGAAAACTACGATCTCCCGCCTGGCGCCGCCGGACGTGACTTTGCTCACCGACGAAGTGTCTTATGTGCGTCGGGTCAACGGCGGTTACCGCGCCTGTGGAACTCCCTTTGCAGGCGAACTGGCGCGGGTGGGGGAAAACTGCTCCGCCCCTCTGGAGTCCCTGTTCTTTCTTAAGCAGGGTCCGGAAAACAGGATTGAGCCAATGACGAAATCCGAAAGCATCCGCCGCCTGATGCGTAACATTCTCTTTTTCGCCGGAGATGCCGAGCTGGTGGAAAGTGTTTTTCAGTCGGCCTGCGAGTTCGTGGAGCGCGTTCCAGTGCAGCGCCTGACATTTACTCCCGACTGCCGGGTTTGGGGTCTGATTCGATGAATGCCAAATACATCGCAAAGAGTGCAGCTATCGCCTCTCGACTGCTGGGCGGCGAGATGATGATCATGTCCACCGTGGATTCCACCTTCTTCACCCTGAATCCGGTCGCCACTGTGATCTGGCAGGCAGCCGACGGCCGTACTCCTGTTGCGGAGATCGTGGCCCAGCAGGTGTGCACCGAGTTCGAGGTTGATTTTGAGACCGCGCAGCATGACGTCGAGTGTTTTGTCGAGGAACTCTCCGATCACGGTATCCTGCTGGTTTCCGACCGCCCCTTTCCGCAGTCAGCCACCAGCCCCACGGAGGCCGCGTGAGCCTGGGGCAAGTTGACGCGGGGCAAATTGACGTGGGACAAGCGGGCCTGATGCAGGAGCTGAGCCAGCGGGCGCTCGACCTGGGCGTCCCCATGTCCGTCCACTTCGACATTACCTATCGCTGCAACGAGCGCTGCGTGCACTGCTACCTCGACCACGACGACCATGGCGAAATGACCACCGCGGAAATCAAGCGCGTGCTCGACGAACTGGCGGAGGCCGGCACCTTCTTCCTGACCTTCAGCGGCGGCGAAGTGCTGATGCGCCGTGATTTCTTCGAACTACTGGAATACGCGCGCCGCCTCATGTTCGCGGTGAGAATCAAGACCAACGCCGTGATGATTGGCGAAGCGGAAGCGCGGCGCATGCTGGAATTGGGGGTTGACCAGGTGCAGGTCAGCATCTACTCGCATCGCCCCGAGGTGCACGACGCCATCACCAAGCTTCCCGGCTCACTGCGCCGCAGCGTTGAGGCCATCCGCTTTCTCACCGCGCAGGGGCTGCGCGTTACGATCGCCAATGTTCTGATGACGGCCAACATGCGCGACCACGCCGGTGTGCAGGCCCTGGCCCGCGAACTGGGCGTTCAGTACACTCTCGATCCGACCATCACGCCGAAAATGGACGGCGATACTTCCATCCTGAACCTGCGGATTCCAGGCGCCGAACTGGGCGGCGTATTTCACAACGAAAACCTGGTGGGAAACGTCGAAGAGTTCTGCGCTCCTCCGCCCGCGCCCGACGAGGATGTCATGGAGGGTTATCCGTGCAGCGCGGGCCATACCCTGGCTTATATTTCTCCCTATGGCGACGTCTTCCCCTGCGTCCAGTTTCCGCTGCCCAGCGGCAACGTTCGACGGCAGAAGTTTCTCGACATCTGGAACCACTCTTCCGAACTGAACGAGGTCCGCTCCATTCGCGCGAAAGATTTGACGGTATGCTCCAGTTGCAGTCACGTTGGAACCTGTACTCGCTGTCCCGGACTGGCCTATATGGAGGGCAGCATGCGCGGGCCCTCGACAGCCGACTGCGAGAAATCATTTCACCGCACGGGAATCCGGTCTGCAAACATGCTTCGGCGGGAGCGAACTTCGCCTTCCGGTCCGCTGATTCACATCCAGCCTCTGACCGCCTAAGGTTACTTTAGTGTTCTTTCCCGCTCAGGATGCCGTCGCCAACCGCCCCGCCATGCACGTAAAATCGAAGAGATCTCACCATGGACTCCCCGGAAAATCCGGCTGACACAGGCAGGCGCAGCACCCGAATCCGCGCCCAGATTCCGATCCGTGTGACCAGTCTGGACCCTGCAACCCCGTTTTCGGAATCCGGACACACTCTCGTGGTCAATACGCAAGGCTGCGGCGTGCGCCTTTCACGAGCGCTGGAACCCGGCTTGGCCGTTTCTCTGGACGAGATCCCCGCTGGAAGTGTGGCCGGCCGCATCGCAAACTGCGTGCCCCTTGGTAGCGGAGGCCAGTGGTGGATGGTGGGCATCGCGCTCGACGAACCCGGAAATGTCTGGGGCATTCATCCCACGCCCGCAGATTGGGGAACGGACGCCGCCATTGCCGCTGCGGCAGGCGCAACCGGATCCGCCGCAAGTCCGGCCAAGAGCGGCGAATGGCCCTTCCGTCAATTCTCCAGCCGCGGAGAATTCCACCCCGGCAAAAGATAGCCGTTAGGGTTTGTGTAGTTTGTGTGGGTCGGACACTCCTGTCCGACGCTGTTGGGGTGGCTGTTGCTCTCTCTTCATCTTCCCGGTTTCCCAGCAACAACGAATTTCTCAGACCCAGAAGATCAAGGTCAAAAGCGTCGGACAAGAGTGTCCGACCCACACACCCTGCCCACACACCCTACCAGTTCGTGATTGAACCATCCGGACGAAAGTAGGTTTGAGCGCGCGCCGTAACCGGTTCGGTGATTTCGGCGATCTTGGTCAGTTGTTTGAAATCAAGCTCAACCCCCAGGCCCGGCCGTTCATTGGGATAGAGTTTTCCGTTCTTGAAATCCAGACACACCGGCAGGTAGGGCAGCGTCCGGCCCTGGTAGTTGTACTCCATGAGGACGGGCTGCGAGAACGTTCCCAGACTATTGACCAGGGCTGCGGTCGCGATGGGTCCGGTGAAATGGGGAGCGATGCCGACAAAATGAGTCTCGCAAATGGCGGCGATCTTCATCATCTCGGTGATGCCGCCCACGTTCGGCAGGGTGGCGCGAACAAAATCGATATTGTGATCTTCTACCAGCTTGTTGAAGTCCCAGCGGTTGCCCCACTCCTCGCCCGCCGCCAGAGGGACGTTCACCTTCTGGCGCAGGATCGGGAGGTCCTGCAGAAAAGCTTCGGTGCGAACCGGATCTTCGACGAAAAAGGGCGCCAGGTCTTCGATCAGGTTGCAGCCCCGGATGGCATCGGCGAGATCGAAGCGCTGGTGGAAATCGATGACCCAATCGCCGTCCTTGCCCACGCCTTCTCGCGCCTGCGTGCATTCGTCGCGAAGGTGGGTGACGCGCTCGCGGGTGTTGTAGGTAGTATTGGCGGGAAGGTCCATGGCACCGAAGCGAAAGGCGCGATAGCCGGCCTCGATGGTGGCGTGGGCGCGTTCCCTGATGCTCATGCCCGACGTGATGCCCGGAATAATCCCGGCCGTGTTGTAACACTCGCAATAGTTGCGCACCATCCCGCCCAGCAACTCGTGCACGGGCAGGCCCTGGACTTTTCCTTTGATGTCCCACAAAGCTAAATCGAGCGCGCCGATGGCATGGGTCTTCTCGCGGCCGGCGGGATAGAAGAAGGCCCGGTTCATGTCCTGCCAAAGAAGTTCGATGTACTGCGGGTCCCGGCCAATCAACCTGCCGGCGGACTGGGAGAGCGTGTCCTTCGATCCACCTTCGCCTATGCCCGTGATCCCGGCGTCGGTTTCGATGGTGACCACTACGTCGCTCTGATTGAAAAGCGGATTGGGATCCGGCGGCAGGTAAGCCCGCACCCGCGTGATCTTCATTTTCGGCAGAGCGGCGAAAGCAGGCAACACTCCCGCAGCGCCCATAATTGCAGCGGCTGCCAACGACCTGAGAAAGTTACGTCTCTCCATGAATTCGCACCCCTGGCACGCTTGTCGCTGCGAATCTTACGCAGGCGAAGCGAAGCAAGTCAAAGCAGGGGATGGGACTATGCATACCGAGGGCAAAATGCTCTTCCGTCTTGACTCTGCTCGTTTGGGAAATTGATGAAACCGCCCTCTGAGGATCAATAAGTGTAGTCGCCTTGTTAGCGCCAACTATCCTACGCTCAGGACCACCACTCTTTGGTGGACGATAAGTTCCGGTTCGCCCATCAACCGTCCACGCGGAGTTGCACGGAATCCCACTTCTGCCGACAGCAGGCAGAAGGGGGATTCCGGATGTACGTGTTCTAGGTGTTCTGTGACGGCTGCTCGGCGTGGTCGATTACGAGAACCTGCACGCGTTCCGTTTGCGGCTGCAGCTTCAGTCCGAGCTGCTCTTCCAGCGCCGTAGCAAGCGGAGGGCCTGACGCTACTGGCTGCTCTGGCTTCATCAGTTCAGGTGGAAAACCGGCAGCGCGAATGCGCGCTTGCTCCTCGGCGTCAGGGGTCCAGTGGAGGTTGAAGGCATAGTCACCATCGAGCCCAGTTTTGTCCACAACGGTTCGCCCGAGACGTTGCGATAACTGCGCCATGAGCAACGCCACGGGAGTTCCCTGCGAGCTCAGCTCGCTTACTCCCATATGCATGAAACCATGTTTGTCCACTTTCTGGAGTTTCGAGCCGCCCTCAGCAATGAGCAGTTCGTACACAGGAAGATCTCTGGATTCCTGGTGCAAGGTCACCGTGAAATAGTCGGCGAGGAACTGTTGAAGCAAGTGTTGGTTTACGAGGTTTCGCTGGTCTTCACTGAGCTTGTGCATTTCATCGACCACGGACGGATCAACCTTCGCGTCAATGTCGTAGGTCGTTGACTTAAACCACGCCGGCTCTCCAGCGAGTTGCGTGTCCTGAATGTGGTATGCAAGCTGGAGGAGGGAATGCGGAGAAACGTTTTTTGCGGTGAAGTCGCCATTAATCGGCGACATCATCATCGTTGACATTGCCAGGCCACTGCCTTCACTCGGGTGAGGCTTGATGGAGACAGATACGAACTTGGGCGTAACAGAGATTGGCGCCTGCGCGTGGCCCGGAGTGGTGTTGAGCAGGCCAAAAAAGATGGGCAGAGCGATGGCGAGGCATGCGGCCGCCCACAGCAGGAGTTTTCGAGGGAAAGTGAGGTTGCGAATAACATGGTCGGTCATGATGTGAACCATCCTTTTTTTTAGATCAGCGCCCGTAACCCCTGACACGCAGGTCAGCGGAGAGCTCAAACAGAACTCGCAGATTTTCAGAATGCTTTCGGCATAGAGGTGTGGTTCGCTGCCGTGTTGCAAAACTTCTTCGTCGCAAGCGCGCTCGCGTTCGTCGATGAGGCGCACGCCAAGCCACCAGACCAGCGGATGAAACCAGAACGTTGCTTCGACGAGCATGTGGGTTGCCGCCGCGAAGTTGTCGCAGCGCTGGACGTGGCATAGTTCATGCGCGATCACCGCCTCCAGCTGAGCATCATCAAGTTTTTCGGACAGCCCTCCCGGCCAGAGCAAAACCGGGTGCACAATGCCGAAGATTCCGGGCTCGAGTGAGTCGTCCGAAAGCAGGATGTCAATCTCGTCGGAGGCCACCCCCGAGGCCAGCAATCTGCGCAGCGCATCCACTTCACGGCCCTCCCGCCGGGGAACCGCTTTTGCCGCCGCGTCGCGAATTCGCAGCCAACACGACGCCCAGATGCCAAACACGGTCAGGAATCCACACAGCCAAACACCACCTACGATTGGGAGCAGATGAAGCATGCGGGTCAGAGCAGGAGCGAATGTGGCTTGAACTGCCGGTGCTGTCTGCGTAAACGGCTGTCCGGCCTGTTCAATCGCGAAATAGAGCGCGCCGCCCACATTCGAAATGTGCCGCCAGGCGAAACGGTTGCCGAGCGCCACCAGCACTGAGAAAGGGACCAGAAACTTCATTGACGCAGCCAGCCAGATCCAATACCGGACGCGGGCCTGATTGCGACGCAATGTGAGCGTGAGCAACGCTGCAACTACGACGCACACGGTGGACTGCCAGAGGTGATCCCCCAATACCGGCGCGGCGGCACTCTGAAAATCCGACAGAGAATGAACGGTCATTCCGGCTTCTCCTTACTTTGCAATCGACGCAGGGTTTTTTCGGCCTCCTTCACGTCGGCCAGTGTCAGCTTGCCCGACTCAATAAGGTGTGCCATCACGGGCTGGGTGCGGCCCCCAAAAAGCGCGATCAGGTCATCAATGAGCCGGCGTTGCGCGGCATTGCGCGACACCGTGGCTTCGAACACGTGGAAGTTTCCAACTTTTCTTACGCGGCCAACCGCGCTCTTGGCCTCGAGTCGATAAACCGTTGTTTGAATGGTGGTGTAGGCGGGTCGATGCTTTTCCGGGAAAGTCTCTTGGATTTCACGGATGGACGCGGTGCCGCGGTTCCACAACGCCTCCATAATGCGAAGCTCGAGTTTGCTTAGTGCCGGACCCGCCATTTTTTCTTCTCCTATGCCCGTATGTAGTACTACTACATGCATAGTAGTAATGCAAGTTGTTTTTGGTGCTTGTCCGGCGATGGTCAAAAAAGCCTTGGCTTCAAGAGTTGGCCTCCCAGACGAACGACTTTCCAGAATGCTGCGGAGCATGGCAGGCCTGGCAGGAGGCGCGCGCGATGCCCTGACGCGTTACACGCGGCCTCTGACCGGGGCGTACTATTTTGTCCCCTCCACCGAGCGCTTAAGTCAGCCGATAGAAGGTGCAACCAATCGAGCCGCAAGCACCTGAAGAGTAGTTGCGCCGGTTGAGTTACGCCCTGCACTTGGCGACGATGAGTGTCATGTCGTCGTACTGCTCTAAAGGGCTGAACTGACGAACCTCATCCACGATTGCCGCCAGCAATTCCTGCGAAGCCAAAGCGCGATGCCGCCGCAGGCCTTCGGCCAGGCGCAGCTCGCCGAACTCCTCTCCCCGCGGGTTGAAGGCTTCGGTGATGCCGTCGGTATAGAAAGCGATCATGTCGCCGGAGAAGAGCTGGCACTCCCCGATCGAGCAATCCCATTGCTGGAAGAGTCCGAGCACCGTCGCGGTCGAGTCGAGCCGCTCCATGGTGTCATTGCCGCGAAGCAGGAGAGCCGAGAGGTGCCCGCAGTTGGCGTAGCGCAGGCGTTGCGCCTGGTCGTGATATTCGGCGAAAAAGAGCGTGGCATAGGCGCTGTCGGGCGTATTGTCGTAAAACACCTGGTTCACGCACCGCAGCAGAGTTTGCAGTTCATCCACGGCGATGGCGCACTGGCTGCGCAGACTTGCCTGCAGGTTCGCCATCAACAGAGCGCCCGCGATTCCTTTTCCTGAAATGTCGCCCAGCACCATGGCGAGCCGATCCTGACCGAGGTTGAGGAAGTCGTAGTAGTCGCCGCCCACCTGGCGCGCCTGAATGCAGACGCCCGCATAGTCGAGTGTTTTCAGCGGAGGGAAGCTCTGGGGGAAGAGCCGGGCTTGCACCTGCCGGGCGATTTCCAGTTCCTGACCGGCACGGCGTTCGGCTTCCAGTTTCTCCGCCGCGGCGCGCCGCTGTGCCTCGACCGCCTGGGTCATTTCGTCGAAGCTGACCAGTGCGAAGGAATTATGATCGATGTCTTCGAAGCGGGTAAATACTCCTCCCCAGACCGGAGGCTGCTTTCCCAGGAGCAGGGAGGGCGCATTTCCCGTCCCATCCCGCGTACTCTTCTCGTACTTGACCCGCCGCAGCTTCGGAACATGACGAAAGCGGACTCCACGCCTCCTCCACTGGGTGTAAGTAGCGACGACATCTTCGGCCACAAATGCAACCTGCGTAGGTTGACCGATGAGCTTGTACTCGTCCGACTCGGGATCGGGCGCGATCAGGGTAAGGACCGCCGTACCGTGCGGAGGCGCTACACCCACCCAGCGCTGTCCCGATTGCAGGCGCACATCAAAGGCCAGGCTGAATCCCAGTTGTTCCACATAGAATTGTAGGCTCCGGTCCTGATCGCGGACGAAAACGTTGACCGCGTGGACCCGAAGGTGGGAGTTCTCACGATCCAGAGGCGAAGCCGGCTGGTCCGCCAGACCGAAGGCAGGGGAACTGACCATGGCGGGTATTATAAGACCACAAAATCGGCTGGCTTAACTGGGCAGGCCAAAGGCACAATCCGCCATGCCGGCGCATCAGCACCGCGCCCGTGCCCTTCCCGGGTTTGATTCGATGCTACTGCGGCGGCGCCGCCGGCGCAGTGGTGGCCCCCGGCGTAACCTGGGTCCCAATCACGTCGCCCGACACGATCATCTCCACCCGGCGATTCAGCTTGCGGCCCGCAGCGGTGCTGTTGTCCGCCACCGGGCGCGTTTTGCCGAAGCCGCGTGCGATCACGTTGTTGATCGACACACTGTTATCGACCAGATAGTCGCGGACCGACGCAGCCCGCTTTTCCGACAGAGCCTGGTTGTAGGCATCGCTGCCCACGCTGTCGGTGTGGCCTTCAATCTCCAGACGCAGATCGGGATAAGCCAGGACGATGCCTGAGATTCGTGCCAGCCGCTCCCGGGCAGCGGGCTTCAGGGTGTAGCTGCCTGAGTCAAACAGGACGTCGGGCATGCTCACTACCAGGCCGCGGTCGGTATCTTTGGTCTCCAGCACCTGGTTGAGCTGGTCGAGCAGGCGCTGCCGCTGCTCTTCTTTCTGGCGGATAGCTTCAGCCGCGGCCTGGCGTTGCTTCTCCGCTTCGGCTTGGGCTTTCTGCTGTTCCGCCAGGGCCGCGGCCGCCGCCGCATCGGCCTGGGCTTGCTGCAGTTGGGCCTGGGCCTGGGCTCGTTCCGCGGCCGCCCGGTCGGCCTCGGCCTGCGCCCGTTTGCGGGCATCTTCTTCGGCTTGTGCCTTGGCCTGGGCTTCCGCCAGGGCGGAGGCCTGGGCTTCCGCCTCGGCCTTTTGCTGCTTATCCAGCATGGCCTGCTTTTCGTTGGCGATGCGCTCCTGCTCCTTGCGGCGCAGGGTCAGCACGCGAGCGTCTTCGGCCATCTGCGTGGCGCCGCGCGCGGCCGTGCCGATCGGCGTCTTGCCCTGTTTGCGCTTGAGATAATCCTCGGCCCGGGCCAGATAGGTTTCTGCTTTTTGCAGGCTGTCGGCCGCGTAGTGCTCCGCCCCAGCCGCTTTGGCGATGGCGACAGCATTGCGCGCTTCGAGCAGGGTGAGCGGGGTCTTGGGATCGGCGGTCGCGGACGGCAATTGCTGGGCCGGAACATCGACCGTGTACTGTCCACCTTCGAGCATATCGAACTTGGCGTCGATGGCTTCTTCGAAGCCCTTGGTTTCCTGCCGGATAATGTTTTCCGCCACTACCGCGTCGCTGGGCCGGGTGACCGAGAAGTAGGGTTCCGCAGTCACGATCAAACCGAAGGCCTGCAGGTCGGTGGTCACATCGAGGCTGCTCTTTCCGTTGTTGTCGGGGACAATCTCGCCCAGGTTCTGGGCCCGTCCCTCGGGAGTAATCGCCCATAGCACGTAGGTAAGATATTGCGGTCCCACGCGGCTTGCCGGCCCCAGTCTGGAGAGATCGACATTGACCTGCAGGCGTCCGTTCTTGCTGTCCACCTTGGCTTTGCCGGTCGCTTCCGGCATCAGGCTGGTGCCTTTCATGTCGACCGTGGTCGAACCGCCGCGATGACGATAGTTGACCGCCTTGGTGGTCCGCGAAACCACATTCACGCGGAATACCGGGGTCTGATCCATCGGCTCGACCGGAGGGTTCTCCTGCTGGGCCACCGCGAACCCAGCCAGCAACATCGTACAAATCAAGCCTGCGAGTTTCTTCATGATTGCATCCTTAAATTATTTTTTGGCGCAGTCTGGCGCAGAGGACCGCGAAGGCTCTCACCAGAGTTTGACGCTTTCGGGTTTCATACGGAAGTGCCTTGGCAAGCACCACGCTGGCCAGCCCGGAGGGTGCGTAGGCCCGGACGCCTCGTCCGGGCGGGCGAGCCCAGCTCGCCAGACGGCGGAAGGCAAAAAGCCGCGTGGATCTTCGCTCCGCTGGGCGGACGAGGGCGTTCGCCCCTACGCGAGCCAGGCCCCAGAACCCTTGCCGGTCGCGGCTTTCAGCCCGAAACCGTCCCACATTGGTAACCTACCGCGGTTACCTATAATGTGCAGCAACTTGCGGTTGCAGGCCTGTCAGGAACCCTGGTAGTACACGTCAAGTAATTTACTTGCAATGGTTTACGGGAGTCGCCATTGTTGGCTGGCAAGCTGCATCCGGTATCTGTGCCTGCTCGCCCAGGGGCATAGATAGGGGTGCCATTTTGTGGAAGCTGACGGGCAATAACGCGGGCACCAAGCCCGGGCATTCGCTCCTTCCCGCGCTCGTCATTCTCTTCGTGGTTTCCTACGGCCTGCTGACCATGCTGGTGGTGGAGCAGGGCCGAACCATCGATTCGCAGCGCGGTCTGATTGAGATGCTGTTCACTGACAGCGTCGAGTTGACCGGCCTGAAGGGGAAGGAAAATCAGAGACAGCAGGCCGAAGCCGAGGCGCGGGCCCACGCCATGAAGAAAACGCCCCCGGCGCAGGCGGCGCCGAAAGCTCCCCAGATGCAGTCGCCGTCGATCCCGCCCCAGGCGGGCGCAAAGAGTCAGAGCACCAGCAAGCTGGCGAGACCGCTTCCGCAGAAACCTCCGAAGCCTACAGCCGACCAGGACGACGAGCGCAGGATGCTGATCTCGATCTAGATTTTCGGGCCCGGGATTTTAGGAAAAACGTTACTCCCCATGAAAGTATTCGCGACATTGTTGTTGTCAGTTTCGCTGTACGGCTCGTACCGCCTTCCACCCCCCAAGCCGCCCGTCGATCGCACTACTGCGAAGCGCCCCGCCCGCAAGGGAGGCCAATGGTACTTCGCCGAAAACGGCCACGCCGTTTACTGCTTTGGCCCCGTCAGGCTCATGCCCCAGGCCGAAGGCGGCCTGCAGCGCGTCGCCACTTTCTGCCAGGGCGATAAGAACATGGTCCCGCTGAAAGATTAAGAGCGGCTGCTGGCTTCTGGCTGCTCACTCCTGGTTTACATCTTCATAGGTTTCGCCAGAAGCCAGGAGCCAGGAGCTAGAAGCCCCCCGGCACGAACTCCCCAATTCCTATACATTTTTATTATGGCGAAGTTCGAAAAGCACATCTTCATCTGCGGCAACCAGCGCCCGGCGGGCGCTCCGCGCCCCTGCTGTGATCCCACAGGCCAGGCTGAACTACAGAAATCATTCAAGGAAAAACTGGCGGCGCGCGGGCTGAAGGGAAAAGTGCGGGCCAACCAGTCCGGCTGCCTCGACCAATGCGAGCATGGTCCCAACCTGGTGGTTTATCCGGACGCAGTCTGGTACGGCCGGGTTACGCTGGACGATGTGGACGAGATTATCGAGTCGCATATCGTAGGCGGAAAGCCAGTCGAGCGATTGGTGTTGCCCGACTCCTGCCTCAACACCAACTGCGAACACAGAATGCCGAAGACGGCCACCAAGGTCTAGCCGCCGCCAGGTTCGGAGCGAAGAACCTGGTCGGCTGGCAGGAATTGCGTGGATGGGACAGAAGGGTGGAACCGGCACCATTTTCGATGACAGTTGTTACTAGCTTGTGAGAATATCCGCACCGTGTTTGTGAGTCCCTCACGGCGCGAAGCTGTCCCGGACATATGATAAACGCCAACCGTTATCCTCTGAGGTAGTCGCATGTCTCGCAAAAAACGCTGGTTCGCGATGGGCCGAATTCTGCCGTCGATCGTAGCCGCCCTTGTGCTGTGTACTGGAGTTGAAGCCAGTGGCACGTACAGAGCCGTGCTGGGGTTAGCGGGAATGGGAGCTGGAATTCCGGCGGCTGGTCTAACCTTCGATGCGGCTGGAAATCTTTACGGGACCACCTCTGACGGAGGCGATTCAGGCCAGGGCGCGGTTTTCAAATTGACCCCAAACGGCGACGGAACCTGGTCCGGGACCCTGCTCCACAGTTTCATGGGCGGCACGGACGGGTCCGATCCAATTGCCGGTGTGGTCTTTGACCAGGCCGGCAACCTCTACGGCACAACCACCGAGGGCGGCGGTTGTACGAAATTCACGTTTGGCTGTGGCACTGTCTTCGAACTTACGCCGCAAATGGACGGGAGTTGGACCGAGAGTATCATCCATGCTTTTACGGGAGGAGCGGATGGAGAATTTCCCAATCGGAACCCGCTCACCCTGAATGCCGGGATCCTTTACGGCGAAGCCCAGTTTGGCGGCGCCGCACTCGGGGGCGTAGTTTTCAAATTGATCCAGAATCCGGGCGGAAGCTGGACTGAACAGGTGTTGTATGACTTCGCCAATCCCAGCGGCGGCGCGCTTCCCGACGGTGGCCTCGTCTTCGACGCCGCGGGAAATCTGTATGGCACAACCACGTATCTCGGTAATGCCCACGCTTGTGGGACCGTCTTTAAGTTGGCGCCGAATTCGAGCGGAACCTGGTCGCAGAGCGTGCTCCATACCTTCTGTTTCTCCGGCAGTGACGGGAATGATCCTATCGGCGGCCTCACTCTTGATCGGGCCGGCAATCTCTACGGCGTGACGCATTTAGGGGGTGGCAGCAAGAAGTGTTCGGAAGGCTGCGGTACAGTTTTCAGGTTGAAGCGCAACTCGGACGGGAGCTGGAGTTATAAGAAGATTCACAGCTTCGAGGCCACACCTGCGTTGGAACCTTCTGCCGGTGTGGCAGTGGATGCCGCGGGTAATGTTTATGGGACCACTCTAAGCGGCGGCTCCACAGGTAACGGCGTAATTTTCAAATTGACGCCAAATTCGGACGGAAGCTGGACGGAAAAAACCCTGCACAATTTTTTGGGAAAGCCTGCCGCCCATCCTGCGGGCACGCTGATTTTCGGTGAAGGGGGTATTCTCTACGGCACGACCAGATGTTGCAGCGCAAACGGCGGCGGCCAAGTCTTTAAGTTCATCCCGTAACTGCGCTCGATTGCTCTTATCGATGAATACTTGGTAGGCGCGGCAGGAATTGAACCTGCAACCGTCGGATTAGAAATCCGATGCTCTATCCGTTTGAGCTACGCGCCCATTCTTGCTAAGGCCCCGCATAAATTACTTGCAGGCGGGAGCCCCAAAACGTTCCAGCGCTGTCAGGATCTGGTGTCAGTGATGGCGCTGGTGGGGGTCTTCAATTTACCACCTTCGAACCTGCCTTTAAGATACTAGCAAGCTCACGCATTCAAGGAACCACCCTTCTGAACCGACGGTCGTGCCCGGTGAAGTTACGAATCCCGGCCTCGGCGGCCACTTTCGGTTGCGATGGTGAAGGGACGCCGAACTCACTCACTGTCGATCCGCACTCCATGTGCCCTTTCCGGTTTGCCCGGAGCCCGTACACGACCACGAACCCGAAGCATGAGCGCCCTGCGGTGCGCGGCTTGCCGACTGGAAGGCGCCAACAAACTTGCAGGTGACATCCGCCACTCCGAGTGAACCGCTGAAAGTCGCCGAACCGGAAGAATCCACGCTTCCCTTGCCCTCACCCGGATCGGTCACGGTAATGTCACCATTCGCCACGGAAAATACGACGGACCCATTCGCTGGGTTGCTCGCAAAGGACCCACTGTACGTTCCATGATACGAACCATCGTACTTGTTCTTGGCCGGCGTCTGACCAAACACGGTTGACACGAGGGCGAAGATGCCGATCAGCACTGCTACATACAAAAGCGAAGTCACTCGATGTCCCACGATCTTCATTTTTCATGCTCCAATCTGTGATTGACTGCCTGCGTCATCATTCGAAACTCTGAAGACAGCGCAACACTAATTTTTTAAACCAGACCCCTGCTGCTCGCAAGGACTTTGATTGTTTCGGACTTTTGCCTGTTGCAGCTTGACACTTGCTACGCCCTCGGGGCAGAATCCGCTGGTTCGGTCAAGAGACAGAACAATCTCCCAGACATCTTTCCCACGATTTGTCCTATGAGTCACCGATCACTCCAACGGGTTTCGTGTCGTGAGTGGATGGGGATGTTGTCCAATTGAACCCTTGACGAGCAAGGAGATTTTCGTATGAATAGCGCCAAGGCAGAATCCCACCAAAGACAAAGACCGCAGTTGTCTTTGACTCCGTTCACATCGCCTCTGTTCACCTCGCTGATTCTCTTATCATTTCTGATGGTGGGAACGATGCTTGCGCAGAACGAATCGGCATCTGTGCAAGTTGGGGCTGAAGATCGGGCCGCGGGCACCTACGGCACATCAAACTTCCGGTATCACATCCTTCCGGCGAGGACCGTGGCCGGAAGTGCCGCTCGAAATGCCCGCACCACCAAGCTCTCCCCCCGGACTTCCGCACCCAGCTCTTCTTCCGGCGGGTTCTTTCCGGCGGACCTGACGCGTGGCGTCGGCCCGGTGATCAAGCGGGCGGTGTTCCACGACATTGATTTCGACTGTCCTGAGTCCTGCTGGGGAAAACCGAGCGCCTTTCTCAACGACCTTGGGCAAAGCAACTTCATCCACGTGGTCGATCGCTACGTTGGTGCGACCGGTAACGGACGATATACCGTGGGCGCAAACGTCTCCGCCAGCGCTCCTCTTTTCACCAACACGCTGGGCCAGAATGACATCCTTGCCATCGTGCATGCGGCGGCGGCCAAGCTCGGGAAAAGCGGCTACGGCCACATCTACCATCTATTTCTTCCCAATGGCGTCGATACCTGCTTCGACCAGACCAACATCTGCTATTCGCCCGACAACCCGTCGTCGTTCGCGTTCTGTGGTTACCATGGCAGCGTGACCTACAGCGATATCGGGCATGTACTGCTCACAGTCGAACCCTTTCAAAACGTCGATGGATGTTCAGTCGCCACCCCCAGCCCAAACGGCGCCCTGGTCGATTCGACCGCCAACGTTCTTTCCCACGAGATTTTCGAGACCATCACCGACCCGGATCCGCCTGCTACCTTTGACGATCTGTTCAACGGAAACTTCGGATGGCTCGCCTTAAATTCACTGGTTGAGTTTGGCGAGGAAATTGGTGATGTATGCGAAGATCCGTTCTTCGGGTACAACCCGGTCACGCTCAATGGCAAGAGCTACGAAATTCAGCCGGAGTATTCAAACAAATTCCACACCTGTGCCTTCGTGCCCTAGAGTCGGTGCGAGTGCGGGTGGCATCCTGATCGACGCCCCAGTGACGGTTCACCGGAAAGTGGGCTGCCGTCCCAGCAGCCCACTTCTAACTGTAGCCACGTAGGCCCGGGCACCTCGTCCGGGCGGGCGAGCAAAGCTCGCCAGGAGTTTCCGCTTTCAAAGGATTTCCGTTCTCTCAACCTAAAACCAGCCGGGCTTCGCGCGGCTGGGCGGGTGAGGGCACCCGCCCCTACGTGGGTTGTGCATGGCCAGATGCTGGGAGTACATGTCCGGATTTTCTGCGGGCCATGACCGGACATTACATGGTCTAACCCTCGTTTCCTGTAACAATAGAAGCATGAGAGTTTCCGGGAGGAACTTGCTGGCCGCCACCGCCGCGCTGGTCCTGGCGCTCGCCTGTGCCAATTGTGGCGGGGGCCTGAGCGGATCGACCATCGGCACCGGAGGCTCCGGCAGCGGCAGTGGATCAGGCGGCGGTAGCGGCTCGGGTGGCGGCAACAACCAGAGC
The DNA here is from genome assembly GCA_963752375.1 of Terriglobia bacterium. Classification (GTDB taxonomy): domain Bacteria; phylum Acidobacteriota; class Terriglobia; order Terriglobales; family Acidobacteriaceae; genus JAIQFF01. Next base: position 339,984 of record CAVVYF010000020.1, on the reverse strand, counting down.
GCCTGCAGCGCGATGAGCGCCGGACAGGGCGCCAGTCTCAACGGCTTCCGTCCCTTTAGCGGCGCCAGCCTCTGGAACCAGGATATTTCCGGCGCACCGGTCGATCCGAACTCGACCGCCATCATCAATTTCATCGGGTCGAGCGTTGGCATGCACGCCGATTTTGGCTCGGGACAGTACCAGGGCTCGAATATCGGCATCCCGTATTCGGTGGTAAGCGGGACGCAAACGCCGGTCAGCGTCACTTTCACTGCTTATGGCTCGGAGAGCGATCCTGGGCCGATGCCTTTACCGGGGAACGCGCCCATCGAGGGAGATCCGAATCCGGGCAATGGCGATCGCCATGTGCTGGTGCTCGATAACAGCAATTGTTTTCTCTACGAACTGTTCGGCGCTGCTTCCAACGGCAACGGAAGTTGGAACGCCGCTTCGGCGGCGGTTTGGGACCTGCTGAGTGACGGCAACACGCAGCGTCCCTGGACATGGACTTCGGCCGACGCCGCGGGCCTGCCGATCTTTCCCGGCCTGGTGCGTTACGACGAAGTGGCCGCGGGAGAGATTCAGCACGCCATTCGCGTCACCTTGCAGGACAGCCGGGCCGCGACAGTGCTGCCCGCCACCCACTGGGCGGCCAACTCCACCAGCGCGAATGCGCCCCCCATGGGCATGCGGATGCGTCTGAAAGGCAGCTACGACATCTCCGGATTTTCTCCTCAGGTGCAGGTCATCCTCTCGGCGATGAAGAAGTACGGTCTGATCATGGCCGACAATGGCAGCTCCATGTACATCAGCGGCGCGCCCGACAGCCGCTGGGACAACGACGCTCTGCACGACCTCGGACAGGTGCCGGCCTCTGCATTCGAAGTCGTAAAGATGGACACGGTTTATACCGGATCGAATGTGCCGCAGGGCGCGGCCCCCAGCATTAACAGCTTTACCGCGACGCCAGGCAGCGTCAGCGCAGGCGGGAACGTTACGTTGTCATGGGATGTGAGTAGTGGCACTTACGTTATCGTCTCTCCGCAGGCGGGCGCGGTGCGGGGAAGCAGCGTGACCGTCCATCCCGGCCAAACCACTACTTACAAGCTGTACGCCACCAACCAGTACGGGCGCACCACGGGGACCGTCACAGTGACGGTGCCGTAGATCGCGTGGGGACAGCCGCCCTCGGCTGTCCAGGTCGAGCAAAGGTCAACAAGGTTTTTCCGGACAGGACAATAGCGGAGCTGCGCTCCGCCGGACAGCCGAGGGCGGCCGTCCCCACGTGTCTATTTTTTCAGAAGAGTTTTTCCTGCCTGCGAAGATTCCCGAACGAGCCGATATTGGCGAGCGCGAAATTGAAGCGGAACTGGTTTTCGTTGCGGACCGACCCCAGGGCGAAGCGGCGGTATTCGACGCTGAAGCCGCAGCAATCCCAGTTGTAGGCTGCCTGCACCGCCGCATACTGCAGAAAACCCAGGTTGGCGTCGAAGCCCAGGTTGGTGGCTCCGCTGAATCCCCGTTTGTTCGGCTGCCCGTAGCCGAACAGCACACGGAACTGGTTGAACATCTGCTGCCCCGTGGTTGGAGTATCGCTGGGCGCCCGCAGATAGGCATCCCCGCCGCCGATGGTGTACGAACCGAAACGATAGTTCACGAACGCGGTGCTGGCGTTGATCCGGCTTTGCTTGAAATCGTAGTCGATGTCCCACTCCGCTTCACTCCGGCTGGTGGCCTGGAATTTGAGCCGCGAGATCAGGGGAGAGAGCCGCCGGGCCTGAGTCAAAAAAGCGATGCCGGTAAAGTCTGCCGTGGTGGTGAAGACGTTTCTCTGCCCGGGCACCAGGGCCCCGCCGAAGGTGGGATCGAGAAAATATTTCTGGCCCAGCTCCCAGGTGACGACTTCCCGCACCCGCGGCTCGGCCTGACAGCGAATTCCTCCGCGGTCCAGTTGCCGCTCCCAGGGAACCGGACTCTCCGCCGCGGGATGCCCGATGATCAGCGACGCCATGCCGGTGGCGTCGCAGTTCTCCGGTTTCTCCGAAGTACGTTTGGCGTAAAGCCGATTGACTACCGCATATTCGATTTCATTGGTGTTGCTTAGGATGTCGCGTTCGTCAAAGCGCAGAATCCGGGAAAAGTTGTCCACTCCGGTGACGTAGCGATAAATAACGCGCGGCTCGATGACGTGCTTCCACTTGCGTCCCAAAAACTCGCGGTCGTAAACCCGGTCCAGGGCGGGTGGGCGAATTTCCACCGACCCCTCGACCGCACGCCGATTGATGACATTGCTCTCGGCCACGCCCACGCCGCCGCTGCCGGGGATGAGTTGCTGGGTGTAAAAGGTTTCGCGCAAGGACAGCTCCGGACGTACCGACCAGCCGTCCAGCACCAGCGGAAGAGACAGCGTGGGGCGGACGTCAAAGCGTCCGACCAGGGGCGCGGTTCGAAACGAGGGTTCGCTGCGGGAGAGTCCTTCTGCGGCAACGTCGTAGGACCAGTAAAGCGGTGAGCGCCCAATAGCATGGTCCACACTGGAAGACTCGAAGCTGGGAGCATGAAGAATGGTAATGACATCGCCCGGCGTCGTGCTCTCAAAGTTCTGATAGCGCTGGGTGGCGCCGTTATAGAAAAAACCGCGCGTGGCGTTGGAGAGAAAGGCTTCCGATTTCACCTCCGAGTTTACCGCCTGGCTGAAGACGTCATTAAAGGCGAGGCGGAAGACGAAGGAACTCAGATAGTCGATGCTGGCGACGCCGCGGAAGTTATGGGCGAAACTGTCTTCCGCATCAAGGTGCACCTCGTGACCACCCTGGTCGAGAGGTGGCTGGGGCACTTCTTGCCCCGCCACGATTTTGGGCGGTTGCGGGATGCCGCGGTCGAAGACCCCAAAATAATTCAGGTACACGTAGGACTTTTCACTGGGCCGGGCGCGAAACTCAATCTGCGGCGCCCACCCCCTCCGGGTGAAATATTCTGCCCCGGCGGTGAGATCCATGCTGCGATTGATGGCCCAGAAGATGGAATCCCCAAAGATCGTCCCTTTGATCGAAGATCTCCCGATGTTAGGAATGAGAAACCCGGTCTGCCTGGGTTCGCGCTCCACCGGGTGAGTGGCGAAGGGAAAATAAAAGACCGGGACGCCCTCAATCCGAAAAGTACTGTGATAAATCGTGGCATTCCCGCCCGCTTCCACCACAATCTTGTGCGCGTTGAACTCCCACTTGGGGCGCGGCAGTTCGCAGGTGGTGATGGTTCCGTCATAGACGACATAATGGTCCGGACCGGTTTTCTCCACGGCTCCACCGGAGAAGGCAAAGGGGTTGGTGGTGGTCAAAGTCATCCGCTTCCCCCGCAACCGCATGCCCGTCGTTCCCGCTACATGTTCGAATCGCCCAGATTCAGAACGAACGTTGTAGGTGGCATGAGTGGCCTCAATGTGTTCGTCATTGGGTCCACCGTCGAGGACAACATGACCATCCGCGATCGCTTCTCCCGTGGCGGAGTTGTAATCGACCGAATCGGCATAAAGGATGTAAGTGCCGTAGTGGATCTCTGCCTGCCCCCGCAGTTTGAATACAGCGCCGTCTTTTTCCTGCTGCAGCGCCCGGATCGTGACCTCCTGCTCGCGCACCGAGGACGGCGCAGATGGCGGCGAAGATTGCTCTTTCGGTTTTTCCGGAGCGGAAAGCAACTGGCTGGTAACTATGGGCGGAGCGAGTAGCAGATGACAAACCAACGCCGCCGTGATAAGGAATCGAGTGCGGGATGTCATCGCAAGCGGACGAAACCCCTGGTGAGGAGATCCACGCTGGGGTAAGGTGACGTTAGCACGGCTCCAGCCCGGTCGCAAAGTTCAGAACAGAGTTCCGAATAGAAGCCCGGAGCATTTGCCACATTATTTTTAGAATTTTTAGAGTTGCAGCTTTCTTCTTGCGGGACCAGTTCATCTCTTGCCGCATAGCGCGTGTTCTGCCGCTCGAGTTTCAGGCCCCCGATCATTCCTTCATGAAACCAAGATTCGAACCCGATGTTCCGGCGGATGCGAGCGAAAACCTTTCAGAGATTCTGATCGATCCTGAAGCCTTCGATGCCAGCGAGCAGCAATTTGCTGCCAGCCTCGAAGGGGAAGTGTCCCGTGCTCAACCCCGGTTTGTGGTCGAAGATGAACCGCCCAAGGCAGCGAACGGAAGAGAACCCGAGAAATCCCTTCCGGTTGAAAGCAGTGTGGAAGCTTCCGAGACCATGATGCCTGCCGCGGCGCAGGCCGAAGCGGAGCAGGCGCCGGATCCCGATGCCTGGCGGCGCGAGGTGGCGGAGCGATTGAGCCACTATCGGGCGCGCCGGCGCACGCGGGAGCCACGCTATCCTTCGCTGCAGTTGAAGTTCGAGACGGAGCCGGGTTTCGGCGCTCCTGCTGAAGCGCCCCAGCCGCCTGCCGCCCCTGCCATGCGCCAGGCCGCGGACCATCCGCCATCACCTGCTGCCCCTCGCATCACGCTGGCTGAGCCCGTGAACTATCCGCGGATCATGCCTGCCATCACGGAAACCACGGCCAAGGTGATTGAGTTCGCCAGCTACAGCCCGGCGCCCCGGACTCTGGACGAACTGGCCGAGCCGGTCCTGGAACGCCCCAGAATCATCGAGGCCCCTGAACTGGTGCCTCCGCCTCCGGCCCTGGGAGGCTTTTTGATTGAGCCGGTGGAAGAGCCGGCGAACGAGCGCCGGCCGGGATTCGAGATTCCGCTGCAGGCGGCTCCCATGGCGCGACGCATTGCGGCTTCCGCCATCGATGCCACCCTGGTTATCGCGGCCTTCGCGGCTTTTGTCTGCATCTTTTTCCGTATCACCGCGGCAGTTCCGCCGCTGACGAAGATCGCGGGAACCGGCATCGTTCTCATCGGCCTGATGTGGTCCGCATATCAATACCTGCTGCTGGTTTACAGCGGCGCCACGCCCGGCCTGAGACTGGCCAGGCTCGAACTGCACCGCTTTGACGGCAGCCCGGTCCCGCTGCGGCTTCGCCGCTGGCGCGTGCTGACGTCCGTCTTGTCCGGCCTGTCGTTGGGCCTGGGATACGCCTGGTGTTTCCTCGACGAAGACCAACTCTGCTGGCACGATCGCATCACGCGAACCTACATGGCACCGAAAACCAAGTAGCGCCCTTGGCGAACTGGATGGTGAGGGGACGGGTCTCCGACCCGCAGCTCGGCTCGTGTTCGTGTGGCGCGGGCGCCCTCGCCCGCGTGGCTGATCGCTGCACTCTCATGGATGCGTTCCCTCCGCCGAGGGCAAGATGCCCTCGGGACAGCCGGCGAGACGCCGGCGCTACTCAAACCTCCGCCGGTGGGTGAGGGCGCCCGCCTCTACGTGGGTCGTCGGGTCTGCTAACATCTTTCGGTGACTCCGACTTCTCCCGTCCGCGTACGTTTCGCGCCTTCTCCCACCGGCCATCTCCACGTGGGCAATGCACGTACCGCGTTGTTCAATTGGCTTTTCGCGCGCAAAAAGGGCGGCACCATGGTGCTGCGTATCGAGGACACGGACGTCGAACGCAGCCAGGCCCGCTTCGAAGATCAGCTCATCGCCGATCTCAAATGGTTGGGGCTCGATTGGGACGAAGGGCCCGACCTGGGCGGACCGTACGCTCCCTATCGCCAGTCCGAGCGTCTGGAAATTTACCGCGAGCACGCCGAGCGCCTGATCGCCGAGGGCAAAGCCTACCTGTGCTTCTGCAGCGAGGAAGATTTGCAGAAGGAGCGCGAGCGCGCCCAGGCCGAACATCGCCAGCCCATTTACTCCGGCAAGTGCCGCGCCATCGATCCGGCCGAGGCCGCGGGGCGGCGTGCTTCGGGAGAGTCCTGCGCCATCCGGCTGAGAATTCCCGAGCATCCCATCCGCTTTCACGACATTGTGCATGGCGATGTCGAGTTCTCGAACGAAGTGGTGAGCGATCCCATCATCCTGCGCTCGAACGGCATGCCGGTGTACAACTATGTGGTGGTGATTGACGACGCGCTGATGAAGATCACGCACGTGATCCGCGGCGACGATCATCTTTCGAATACGCCCAAACAGGTTGCCCTGTATGAGGCCCTGGGATGGCCGGTTCCGGAGTTCGCGCACCTTTCGACCATTTTAGGGAGCGACCGCGAACGCCTCTCCAAACGGCACGGCGCGACTTCGATTGCCAATTTCCGCGACATGGGTGTGCTCCCCGAGGCCCTGGTAAATTATCTGGCGCTGCTGGGATGGGCGCCGGCCGGGGGCAATCGCGAAATCTTCAGCCCCGATGAGTTAAAGAAAGAATTTTCGCTCGAACGGGTAACGCCTGCGGCGGCCATGTTCGATATGGAGAAGCTGTACTGGCTGAACCGGCACTACCTCAAAACCTGGCCGGTGAAAAATCTGACGGCGCTGGGAGCGTGGTTCCTCTCCAAGGCAGGCTACATTGATTTCAAAGATGCGAAGTGGTTGAGTGCGGAAAGCTTTCCGAGCATTGAACTTGATCAGGACATACAACTCTGGCTCGAACGGGTCACGGAGTTGTTGTCGCCCTCGGTTGACCGCATGGAGCAAATGCCCGAGCGTGCGGCGTTGATCTTCAGATACGATGCCGGTGCTGCCCTGGCCGCACCGGATAATGCCGAGGTTCTCGGCTGGGCCAACACCGACGCCGTGCTGGGAAGATTCGCGGTCAAGATTCTGGAAGACGAACTCGCCGCCGCCGCACAGCTGACGCCCGAACGATTCAAGCAGCTGGTCAATGAAGTAAAAGCTGAAACCGGCGCCAAGGGCAAGGAATTGTTTCATCCCATTCGCATCGTAATTACCGGCTCACACTCCGGGCCGGAATTCGACCGGCTGATCCCCATCCTCGAAGAGGGCAGCCGGCTCACGCTGCCCGGGCACGTCCTCAGCGTGCGCGAGCGGGTAGAAGAATTCGCCCGGCAGCGCGCCCATTAGAAAGTGATTCCGCCAAAGTGATCCGCTGAGTTTACGAACAGTTTGAATTCTCAATTAACCAAGAGGAGTCATCCTGAGCGACTCCACTCTTCGCTTGCGAAGACGTGAGTGAGTCGAAGGACCCCTTCCTTTCCGACCCTGCCGGCAGGAAAATGTTTTGCTGCCCAGTGTGCCACGGCTGATTAGGGGTCCTTCGACTCCGTGTCTGCTTCGCGACGCGAAGCAGCCACTGCGCTCAGGATGACAGGGCCACGAGGATCCTGGTTCCCCGCCACTGCTTACGATTGGCTGACACCTGTTAGCCGCCGTGCTATCGTCCTTTCATGATTCGAAATCTGGCGGTCTTGTTCCTGCTTGTATCTGCCAGCGTGCCCGGCATAGCCAAAGAGAAATTTCAGCATCCTGGACCTATCTATCTCGACCATGGCGGCGAGAAGTGGGCGCAGAAGACCCTCAGGAAACTTTCTCTGGAAGAAAAAGTAGGACAACTTTTTATGGTCTGGGTACGGGCGGCGTTTCTCAATGTAAACAGTCCCGAGTATCTGCAATTGCGCGACGCCATGAGCAAATATCACGTCGGCTCATTCGCCATGACGGTGCCGTGGGAGCCTCCGTTTCTCTATCGCAGTGAGCCCTACGAGGCCGCGGAACTGCTCAACCGCCTGCAGCAGGATTCCAAACTGCCGCTGCTCTTCGCCGCCGATTTCGAGCGCGGGGTCACCATGCGCCTTCGCGGCGCAACCCCATTCCCCGCCGCCATGGCCTTCGGCGCGGCGGGAAAGGAAGATTACGCTAAAGCTTTCGGCCGCATCACTGCCGAGGAGGCTCGCGCCGTGGGGGTGCACTGGAATTTCTTTCCCGACGCGGACGTCAACTCCAATCCGGCCAACCCCATTATCAACACGCGTTCGTTCGGAGAGGACCCCGAGCAGGTGGGGGACCTTGTCGCCGCTTACATCCGGGGAGCGCGCGCCGGCGGCATGATGACGACGGCCAAACATTTTCCCGGCCATGGCGATACCGCGACCGATTCCCACCTCAGCCTGGCCCAGGTCACCGGTGACCGCGCAAGATTGAATTCGGTTGAACTGCCGCCCTTCCGCAAGGCCATCGCAGCGGGAGTCGATTCCGTCATGGTGGCGCACGTCAGCGTTCCGGCGCTCGAGCCCGACCCCAACCGTGTGGCCACAACTTCTCCCGCGATCGTCTCCGATCTGCTAAAGCATGAGCTCGGCTTTCGTGGGATCGTGGTCACCGATGCGCTCGATATGGCCGGGTTGACCCGTCTCTACGCCGCCAATACCGGGCGCGCCGCCGTGGATGCTTTCAAGGCCGGCAGCGACTTGCTGCTTATTCCCGCTGACCTGGCAGCTTCCTACAATGCCGTCCTCGAGGCCGCCCGCAGCGGAGAAATTCCCTCAGCTCAGCTCGACGCCTCAGTGCTCAAGCTATTGAAGGCAAAAGCCGCACTGGGATTAAACAAGGCCCGCCTGGTGGACGTGAACGCCTTGCCTGAAATCGTCGGCAAGCCGGAGAACCTGGCCCTGGGCCAGCAGATTGCCGACGACGCCGTCACCCTGGTCCGCGACAACGGCAAACTCCTGCCCTTAAAACAATCGGGAACTGTTAAGAACGGACTTCCGTATCAACCAGCGGTGGAAGTGCACAACCGGCTGGTGGCGGTGGTGCTCTCTGAAGATGTTCGCACCGAATCCGGCCGCGCCCTGGAACGCGCGGTCAAGGCCCGCGTGCCCGATGCCCATGTGATGTATGTGGACCCGCGAATCGCAACCGTTATGTCAGACGAGATCCTGAAAGCCGTGGACCAGGCGGAATCCGTCATCGCTGCGGTGTACGTAGTGCCGACCGCAGGCAAGGCCCTGCCGGGCGCGAACGGTCCGGTTAATTCCGTCGCGCTCAACGATGCCAGCGGCACGCTGCTGCAGGCGATTCTGGACCATGCCGCGGCGAAAACCGCGGTCGTGGCCCTGGGGAACCCTTACGTGGCGCAGGATTTCTCCGCCATACAGAATTACCTTTGCACTTTTTCCAATGCCGGCATCTCCGAAGTCAGCGCGGTGAAAGCCCTGTTTGGCGAGATCGCCATTCATGGCCACTTGCCGGTCAGCATTCCCAACATCGCTCAACGTGGCGCGGGCATCGAGCGCCCCGCACAAATCGCAGAGGAGGGATCACAGCATGCGCACAGTACAGCGGCTCAACGGTAATTCTCGCCTGGCCTTGGTTCTCACCTTTGCTTTCGGCACCCTGCTGGCCCTGCCCGGATGCAGTGTCAACGTGAAGAAAGATGGCGAGGGGGACGAGAAGAAGGTGGATATCGAAACTCCGATGGGCGCCCTTCACGTCTCCAAGGATGCAGACGTGCGCGATATCGGCCTGCCGGTTTATCCCGGCGCGCGCCGCAAGGAGCAAAGCGACGGCGATCACGACAACAACGCCCACGTCAATATTTCCAGCGGTCTCTTCGGCCTGAAAGTTGTGGCCATCCAATACTCTTCCGACGATCCGCCGGAGAAAATCATCGCTTACTACAAGGACCAGCTCAAGAAATACGGCGAGGTGCTGGAATGCCGTAACAACACCAATCGGGTTGGCGCAGCCATGACCCCCGGTGATCATGCCGGCCATTCCGAACGGCTGAAGTGCGAGGGCGACCAGAGCGGCGAAACGGTGGAACTGAAAGTCGGTAACGAGCAGAGCCAGCATATCGCCTCTATCAAGCCCGGTGACGGCGGCAAAGGCTCGGATTTCGGCCTGGTCTATATCCAGATGCGAGGCGGCAAGGACACCATCTGAAAGAGATTACAGATTGTAGATTGTAGATTTCAGATTGCCGGATGCAGATTGCGATCTGCGATTTGCAACCTGAGATCTACAATCTACAATCTGCAATCGCAAATCTGCCTTCCTTGCCTCCCCTCGCCGCCCTGCTGTAACTTGAAACTCAGTGGAGTATCCCTGTCATCGTTGTGGCGTTGCAGTGGAACAGGGCACCGCCTTCTGCCCGCAGTGCAATGCGCCGCAAATCCGGGTCGCGGTGGCGGAGACGGGGCCGCCTTCGGGGACCATTTCTGAATCGTCGATTCCGCCGCTGCCGCCTTATTTCGGCGCATCGTTGGCCCCGCGGATCGACTGGTCGCAGGCCCGGCCGGCCGTCACACTGGCCGCTCTGATCGGGGCCGTGCTCATGATTACGCCTTTTGCCGGCCTTGGATTGGGGATGCTGATCGGCGGCAGCCTGTCGGTGGTCTTCTACCGGCGGCGGGTCCCGGCAGTCCGGCTCACACCGGGGATGGGCGCCCGCCTCGGCATGGTGACCGGTGTTATGGGCAGCGGCATTCTCGCCATCGTGCTCGCAGTCCGCACCCTGCTGTCCCACGGATGGGAAAGCGTCCGCGCAGATCTGATCTCAGGAGTCGAGCAGGCTGCGGCCCGCAATCCAGATCCGCAAACCCACCAGGTCGTGAAATTTCTCGAATCTCCTCAAGGCATCGTCCTGCTGCTTGTCATGGCCCTGATCACGACGATGATCTTCTTCGTAATCTTTTCCGGATTGGGCGGCGCTTTAGGTGCGGCCCTGCTTCGCCGCCGCAAAGAACTCTAGGAGCGGTCGTTGGTGGTTGGTCGTTGGTCGTTGGCCTTTGGCCAAAACCACCGCCGTGCCAAATTACCTTCAGGATATTTGACCGAGGCCAACGACCAAGGGCCAACGACTAACGACCAACGACTAACGACCAACGACTAACGACCAACGACCAACGACCAACGACCAACGACCGCGCTCCTGAGAGTTGCGCGCCATCGGAAGGCAGTCTATAGTCACCGTTGTTTTCGGAGAGTGCCATGAAACATCTCCTGAACTGGGCCTTGAGCGCGCTGGCTGTCTGGATTGTTGCCCGGGTGGTGCCGGGTTTTCACGTCAGCGGTGCGCTGGCTGCGTTGATTGCGGCGCTGGTGATCGGTTTCGTCAACGCCACCCTGGGAGTCTTCCTGAAGATCGTTACTTTTCCCCTGGTCCTGCTCACCCTGGGGTTGTTCTGGCTGGTGATCAACGCGGCCATGATCGAACTGGCCTCGGCGGTGGTTCCCGGCTTCCATGTGGATACTTTCGGCGCCGCCTTTGTAGGAGCGATCGTACTTGCGCTGGTCAACATGTTCTTCCGCTGGCTGGCCGGAACGGGGAGAAGCCGGAATTGATGAAATTTACCGCAGGCGGTTTCTGCGTCACACATGGCGAGGGCGAGACGCCCTCGCGACAGGCGGCGAGACGCCGGCGCTACAAACTGCAGGCCACTCGGAATCCGTAATCGGCATAGTGAAATTCCGGCGGGATGCTGGAGCGGGCCGCGCACCGGCTGGCCTTGATGTGGTGCCTCCAGGAGCCGCCCCGCGATGCCCTCCGCTCGCCCCGCTCAGGACCCGCGGGATTGCGCTCGGGCGAAATCGCGTAGTAGCCGGCCTGGTACCAGTCGCTGCACCACTCATGCACGTTCTCGCAGATGTCGTAAAGTCCAAAGCCATTGGGCGCGTAGCGGCCTACCGGCTCTGGGCCATTCTTCCAGCGGGTCGTGTAATCCGGCAAAGACTGCGGCGGGGCGTCTCCCCAGGGATAGAGTTGCTGTTCGACGCCGCCGCGCGCGGCCCGTTCCCACTCCGCCTCGGTCGGCAGACGATAACTCAGGCCGGTGCCGAGACTCAGCCATTCGCAGTATTTCACCGCCTCCAACCAGGAAACCGAGACCACCGGCTGTTCCGGATGGTTGAAAGCGGGGTCGTGGCAGAGCGCCGCTGGAGGACTTCCCGTGGCGCGCACGAAGTGAGCGTAGGCGGCATTCGTCACCGCGCAGGACGCCAGCCGAAATTCATCCACCCACACACGATGAACGGGACGCTCGTTGTCCTGTCCGGTCTCTGATCCCATCCCGAACCAGCCTGCGGGAATTTGCATTAGTTCCGGATCAACCAGGCGGATGGATGGGCTCGACGCAGAAGGCATGGAATTACAGTTTAAAACGTAGTGTTCAATCCTTGCGCAACGGCAAAGTCAAAGGCGGCGGGCGAGGGCGCCCGCCCTGCACTGGGAAAATCACTTCCGTCATAAAGTGGAAAACCTCTTCCACGGTCTATTTGTCATCCGTTACCGTCGCTTCATCATCTTTATTTTCATGCAGATACGCGGATGCTGTATGGGCGTAAACGTGCTTTGTATTAGTCCACCAAGACAGAATCAACCCATGTAGAGACGAGTATGTATTTATGAAACTATTGTTGAAACTGCTTATCGGCGGCGTGCTATTGATGGCTACAGGATTCGCGCAGGAACTAAAGCGCGACGCGCGCCCGCAGGAGCCCGTCGCGGAATCGCAAGCGTCAACCGAACAGATCATTGCCACGGGTGTGCGCCATCACCCTGCTCCCGTAGTGCTGCCCAAAGCGTTGCCGCCCCTGAATCCCTCGCTGGGAGAAATTGCCCGCCGGGCCCGCGCCGCTCATGCTGAAGCCCCCAAGGCGAAGCTGGTGGTTGCGGACGACGCGCCCCCGCAAAACTGAAGCGGCATCCGGTCAGCGTTCGGGGATTCAGCGTCCCTGACTTCCGAATACCTGTTCGAAGGCCTGGTCCAGTTCAGTCAATGCGCGTGCACAGTCACCCTTGAAACTCGATCCATGCATGATGGCCAGAGTGTCCGGCTTAAGGCTGGCCAGCTTATGCAGGTTCTTCGATGTTGCGCCGCTGTAGGGCACATAGCCAGCGAGGATTCCTGCCTGGTAAACCCGCATCGCCGCTAGCGACCTGCCCACCACGTCCGATTCCGTCAGCGGTTCCACATCTCCCGTCTGATGGAACAAGTCTGAACACAGGAGTGTCTTGTGCGTCTCCTCGAACAGCAGACCGGCATCCCAGCCGTGCGGCAGATGCGGCGTCTGGCAATAGCGGAAGCGGTATTGGCCGGTCGAAACTGTTTCTCCATCGGCCATGGGACGAGCTTCGCGCCCGATGAAGTCGTTTACGCAAACCAGTGCGCCCACCTGGCTGCACACAACATCGGCCTTCGGCGCCACCGCCAGCCATTCATTGAGCGAGCCGCATTCATCCGACTCAAAGTGGCTAAAGGAGATATGCTTCAACTCGGTCAGAGGGATGAGCCTTGACACAGCTTCTCGAACTTCCGCGAACATGCCTCGAAGCCCGGTATGAAACAAGAGCGGTTCCTGGTCCTTGATGAGAAAATGATTGAACTGCAAATCGCCCCATGCGGCGTAGATCGAGATGCGGTAAACGTCTGGGGCAATCTCGGTGACGCTAGCCATAGCAGCCTCCCAAATTGTCGATACAATTCCTTCTGGATTCTAAGATTTCTCTCCATGAAACACAGGACAAAATCGTCAACCTGGGCTGGAATTTTTCGGCAGCGCTGTCCCCGTTGCCGCAGGGGAGGGATTTTTTCTTACTCCATCTTCCGGGGTTTCCCGAAGATGTGCCCGCGTTGTTCGGTCTGCGACCTCAAATTTCAGCGGGAAGAAGGGTATTTTCTGGGGGCCATGTACATCAGCTTTGGCCTGGCGCTGGCCATCATCACGCTGATCGCGGCGCTGCTGTGGGCCATTACGGGCTGGTGGATCACCAAAGATGTGATCTGGGCGGTAGTGCTGTTCGTTCCGCTCGCGCCCACGATTTCACTCTTCGCCCGAGTGCTCTGGATCTATCTGGACCAGACCTTCGATCCCGAACCGCCGGGGACCGGCAGTCTTCAGCAATAAGCTGAACTTCCGCGGCGTGGTGGGTATTTCAATCGCTGGGCCGCCGGTAGAGACAGAGCGGGTCACTCTCCAGCGCATCCCCTGTGTGCGCGAAGGCGCGGGCGCGCGATCCGCCGCAAATGTGGCTGAATTCACACTCTCCACACCTTCCCCGGAACAGTTTCGGCGAGTGCAACGCCTCGAAGAGCGGCGCCTGCCGGTACACATTCACCAGCGAATCGGTTCGTACGTTGCCGCAGGACAAGGGCAAGAAGCCTGAGGGATAAATGTCGCCCTGGTTGGAAACGAAGACGATTCCATGTCCGTCGCGAATCTGGAACCCTTTGTACACCGAACTTGTCTTGATTTCGGCAGCCGTTCTGCCCGAGCTATGCATGCGGTTCAAGGCCAGGCGCCGGTAGGATGGCGCCTCTGTCGTTTTAATGGCAAACGGCGCATCCGGCGCGAGGTCAAGGACCCAGTTCATGATTGCCTCGCCACGCGCGGGGGAAACCTCCTGCAGCGCCCGGCCGCGGCCCACTGAGATCAGGAAAAACAGGCTCCATCGCATGACCGGGAAGGTCTTCAGCAGCTCATAGATCGCCGGCAGGTCATCGGCGGTCTCGCGTGCCACCAGGGTATTTATTTGAATGGGCAGTCCGAGCCGTCCGGCTTCGCGTGCCGCTTCTATTGTCCGGTCGAAGCATCCCGGGACCGCGCGTACAGCGTCGTGCCGGGTGGCAGAGGAGCCGTCGAGGCTCAAGCCCAGACTCTGGATGCCGTGCGCCTGCAGTAGGGCAAGAGCTTCAGCGGTAAGGGCCGGGGTGGCACTCGGCGTTATGGAGACTTCCAGACCCAATGCGCGGACATCATCGATCACCCGGAAGAGATCCTTGCGGCTGAGTGGGTCGCCGCCGGTAAGAATCAGGTGCGGCAAGGGATCGCCAAAGGCAGCAATCTGGCGTAGCAAGCCCATACTCTCGCTCGGGGTCAGTTCCAGCGGATGCGGATGCGGCATGGCTTCGGCGCGACAATGCCGGCAAGCAAGCATGCATGCCTGGGTCATCTCCCAGTACACCAACATGGGATTCCGGGTGAAGTCGTAACGTTTGGGATTCAGAGTAACCGAGGCCGCCTTAGGGATGACCATTGTGCGCTTCCTCACTGCGCCCCGCCAGGCACGCCATCCCAAATTAGGATTCCGAGGCCGGTCTCTGCTGTGATCCAAATCACCCCGAGCGGTGATTCGCATTGCCTCCCTCTGGCGCGGGATCAAACAGAAAACCGGAGCAGGCTGAATTCTGCTCCGGCTCCCCCTGAGTGCTGCGTCTGACGACTTATACCGTCAGAGCTTGCACGAAGTGCTCACACAGGGTTGTCTCGACGTTGTACAGCTTGTAGGTGACCGGGGTGGTCAGGTAGGGCTTCAGAATCTCCTCCACCTTCGGATACACATCCCGCTCATAGCGCTCCGCATTCCTCTTTTCCGTCCAGAGGGTGATTGCAATCACCTTTTCATTCTTGTTCTCCGGGAAGAAGGGCAGGAGTTCCATGAATCCGGGTTGCTTCTTCAGGATGGGAAGCACTTCGTTCCGGATGACCTTCACAAAGTCCTCTTTCTTTTCCAGCTTCGGGATGAATTCAACAATGCGCGCAAACATAACAATTCTCCTTTACTGTTCAGAGTGATGGGAGGCCCGGAAGCTGCTCCGTACTGACAGTGGAGTATTGGCGGGCGAGTGCCATCGCCCCTACGGTACAGGCGGAACCATGGAAAAGCGGTGACACTGGATACGCACCAACGTGATCACAGTCACCGGGGCGGGGCTTGGAATTCCCGCGATTGGTTAACGAACTTCGGCCAGTTGCGTGCGTAGTTTATGAGTGGCGCGGAACAGCGTGTTCTTGATGGTGCCTTCCGTGGTATTCAGCATACCGGCCACGGTGCGCAGCCTCATGCCGTGGTAGTGCTTGAGTTCGAAGACCATCCGTTCGCGGGGGGAGAGCCGGCCCAGGGCGCGCACGATCGATTGCTGCAGTTCGCGTCCGGCAAAGCTTCGCTCCGGGCTTGCATTCGGGCTGTGATCTGGCATGCGGTCCAGCAGGTCTTCCTGCTCGCCATCGGGAGTGGAGGCCGTATGCAAGTCACGGCCGCGAGAATGTTTCTTGCGCAGATGATCCAGACATAGATTGGTGACGATGCGATAGATCCAGGTATAGAAAGAGCACTCGAAGCGAAAACGTGCCAGATTGATGTAGGCGCGCAGAAAGGCTTCCTGATAAATGTCCTGCCCATCTTCCGGCGAACCGGTGAGGTGGATGGCCAGCCGCAGCACGGCGCGATCGTACTGCCGGACCAGTTCTTCGAAGGCGGCGGTGTTGCCCTGCTGAGCCTGGCGAATCAGCGCGGAATCGTCCACCCGGATCGGCGTGCTTGAAGCCGGCTTGCCGGAAGCCACAACCGGGCGGTTCAGGTACGGCGTCAAACGAATTTTGCCGCTCTCAGACATACTCATATCGGTTTACCCAACGAACTTGTAGCCCGTGCCGTGCACCGTGAGAATGAAGCGAGGCTCGTCCGGCTTCGGCTCAAGTTTCTGCCGCAGGCGCACTATGTGCGCGTCCACGGTGCGCGTAGTGGGAAAGTGGTCATAGCCCCACACATCCTCGAGCAGCCGATCGCGGCTCAGAGTCTCGCCGGGATGGCACAGAAAATATTTCAGCAGCTCGAATTCCTTGGACGAAAAATCCATGGCCTTGCCGCTGCGCGAAACCTGGCAGCTCTTGAGATTTACCTCGACCTCGCCGAAGGAATAACGCTCCTGGTCCCTGGGAACAACCTTGGCGCGGCGCAGCACGGCCTTCACCCGGGCCAGCAACTCGCGAATCGAAAACGGTTTGGTCACATAGTCGTCCGCGCCCAGTTCCAGGCCGACGACCTTGTCCACTTCCTGGCCGCGCGCCGTCAGCATGATGATCGGCACCGAAGGCCGCTTGGCCTTGAGCTGCTTGCAGACATCGAGGCCGCTCATGCGGGGCATCATCACGTCGAGGATGACCAGGTCGGGAGCTTCCTTCAGGGCGCGTTCCAGGCCGGCCACGCCATCGGGAGCGGTGATGACGTCGTATCCCTCGAATTCGAAGTTGTCGCGCAAGCCTGCCACCATGTTGGGCTCGTCTTCGACAATCAGGATTCTCGTCATCTCTTAGTCCTTGCTTCCGCTGTGGTCGAGTTGCGCTCGACCTGCACAGCCGAGGGCGGCTGTCCCCACGTAGTCTTCTAAGCTGATGCTGTTCCGCCGTTGTACGGCGCCGGCTTCACCGGCAATACGATGGTGAATTTGCTGCCCTGGCCTGGTGCACTGTCCACCGAAACATCGCCGCCGTGGGCCTGCACGATATGGCGTACCAGGGAAAGGCCGAGGCCGCTGCCTTTCGTGTTGTGCACCAGCGGGTCGCCCACGCGATAAAACTTCTCAAAAATCTTCTGCTGCTCCTGGTGCGGGATGCCAATGCCCTGGTCCACCACTTCCAGCTTTACCGAACCGTTGTCGCGATAGAGATTGACGCCGATATACTTCCGGTCCTGCGAATACTTGAGCGCGTTGTTCACCAGGTTCAACAATGACCGGGCCATGGCCTCGCGGTCCACGCGCATGGGTGGCACTTCGTCAATCTTCTCTTCAAACTGGAAGCCGCTTTGCTCCAGTTGGTAGCGATAGGAGTCGAGCGTGTTATGCACCAGTTCGCTCATATCGGTTTCCCGGAAGTCGTATTCCTTGCGTCCCGCCTCGATGCGCGAGAAATCGAGGATGTTGTTGATCAGCGCGGTAAGCCGTTCGCTCTCTTTGCGGATGATGCGGTAGTACTCCTGATATTTCTCCGGGCTGGTGAGCCGGCCCATCTCCAGGGTCTCGGCATAGAGCCGGATCAGCGAAAGCGGCGTGCGCAATTCATGCGAAACGTTGGAAACAAAATCGGACTTCAGCCGCGCCAGCGCCATTTCCTTGGTGACATTGCGATAAGTCAGCGCAATGCCGCCGGCCAGCACCAGGGAAAGAGCGGCGAGAGTGAGCAAGCTCATGCGCGCAAAGCGTTCGCCGATCGCCGCCAGCGTGCTCCCCCGCAGCTTGATGGCCAGGGTCAATCCCGGAAATGCTCCTTCAAGATTTCTCTCTACTTCCGGCGCGCCCCCATCCCACCCTGTGGACTGGGCCAGCGCCGTGGACTCATATTTGCCGCGCAGCATCATGACCGCATGGTTCTTGTCGCTCTGAGCGTCGGCCACATTGTGGTTGATGACATCATCCAGCGTCTGCGGAAAGAACTGATCTTTCAGGTAGTCGGCGTCCAGAGCGGCGCCGGCGATGGCGAACGATCCCGTCTTCTCGTCTTTTACGGCAAACAGCGCGGTCGATTGATAGACTTTCTTGTCGCCCCGCGGCACCCATTCCCCTTCGAAGATATAGGGCGATCCCTTCTTCTGGAGATGTACCAGTTTGTCGGAGAAGTCGTGGAAGTCCATCTTCAGCCAGCCTTCGTACATCTTGTTCAGCCAGTCGGCCTCCTCGCGAAATCCCTCGTCTTTCTTCAACCGGCTGGATTGGGAGCGAAACACCATTCCGGTCTCCGGCGAATACATGAATACGTGCGCGACGTAGGGATGCGCGGCCAGAATTTTGTCCAACGTCGGCGCGCACAACTCACTGGGCGTGGGGAACTCGGTGCGCACGTCATCCATCAGTTCGTACGCCTTGTGATTGATCTGTTTCTCGGAGATGGCCAGCACCTGGCTGTATTCGCGCTGAAACGTGGCTTCCACCTGGCGGTCGCGTTGAATATGTCTCACATGCCAGACACTCAGGAACACCAGGGCGGCGGCGGGCAACACGACCGCGAGCTCCAGGGTAAGGAGCAACCGGGATTTTTCGTTCCACTGTTTCATGTCGGTTCCTGAATGTCCGCTCCCGGGTGCGTGCCCGGCCCGCAATCAAACATACTCAAGCGGGCCCTGACCAGTGTCAATCGAGGGTAAAAATAAGTAAAAAGTTGTGAACGAGTTGATCAGGAAGGCACTTCGAAAAAGCGGCCACGGATTGCCGCGGATGCACACGGATCAGCACAAAGCCTTGATATTCGATCCTCGGTATTCGATCCGTGAAGATCCGTGGCTGGTTCAGGCGTACTACGGCAGTCTGAAATCAACCGTAACGAAGGTCTCGGCTTCGACGGCGCGGCCGTTTACCAGATAGGGCTGGTAGCGCCACTGCTTCACGGCGCGATACGCGGCTTGGCCAAGGAGGAAAGACCCGCGCACCAGTTTCAGGTCCTGGATGGTGCCATCCCGGCCAATCCATGCCTGCAGCACGACCGGGCCCTGCAGGCGGGCTTTGACCGCCTGGTCGGGATAGCTGGGCAGGACTTTCTGCAGAAGCAACCGGCGCGAGATCTCCTCGGACAAGGACACGGGTTCGAGGGTAGCCAGAAGCGAGGGGGCAATCCGGGCCACGCTGCGCATGCTCGCGCTCTGCACTGGGTTGGTCAAACTGTCTGGAATGCGGACAGCAGTCGCGGCTGCGGCCTGTTGCGGGATTGCAGGCCCGGCGTCAGCCGGCATGGGTTGCGACCCCGCCGCTATTCTGGCTGCCGCGTCATTCTGAAATCGGTCTCGGACCGCAGTGACGCGGACTCGCCCTACCGCCCGGCCCGGAGGCGCGGATTGCTGATCGCCATTTTCGGCCATCTGGACCAGTTGCGCCGGATCCACACTCTGGTTGGGCGAGTGTAACCAGGCTTGCGTCTGTTCCACCATGCGCCCGTACATCCTGGCCACGGAGGCCGTCGTGCCCTGCCCTCGAAGCGGCTCGCTGAAAACATAGCCCACGGAAAGAAACGCGATCGCGATGGCCAGACCTGGCAGCACCCGCCTTCGAGCCTTTGGCCGAAGACTCGCCGAGGAGGAAAAACTGGGCCGCGGTTCGTTGAGCAGGGTTTGCACCCGGGACCGGTACAACAGATCGTCATCAAAAATCGACTCAGCAGCAACCACCGGCGACACACATTCCGTACGGCGTGGGGGAGGTGGGGAGGGCCAGGCACGAAGACGCGGCGAGGGATGCGGAGCCTCGCTGTCTGCAACCGCGCTTTCTTTGACCTCGTGCTCTGAATTCTCTGACGCTTCGTTCTGGAAAGCGGGAAACGGCTGCGCTTCCACCTGCTTTGCAATTACATCCTCCCCCTTGGATGACGCCGTCCGGGGCAGCCAGGACTTCATCTGGGCGAGGAATGGATCGCTGGTCAGTAATGCATACTTGACCTTATCGGGGAGGAGCGGCCGGCCCAGGACCAGGTCGGCGCCCGCTGCCACGGCGGCTGCAGCGGCCTCGGGATTGGCAATCGCTATGGTAAAGGCCGAATGGTTGGCCTTCAGTTCGCGCACTGTCTTCAGCAGGAAAACCGCTTCCAGTCCTTCGTTCCAGTCCGATACCACTACGTCGAAACTGCGGCGCGTGATCTTTTCCACCGCGCTGAAGATTTCCGGGCAAGTTTCGACTTCGAATTCGAGATCGGTGAAAGCAAGACTCAGGGCGCGTGAGGCCTCCTCATCGGAGGAGAACAGCAGAGAGTGTGGCCACATAGTAAAGAGACTAGCGGCGGTGGATCGAAGCCACAAGTTACGAACTACACGGAGGTGACCGCAGGGGGACACGTAACTGCGCGATCAGTTACCTGTACCGAAGGACGAGTGTCCACGGTAACCGGGGATTCCATCCTGCCGTCGTCGGCCCGGCAACACCGGGTGAAAAGACGGAACGAGGCGGCCTTTTACCAACCCGGGGCGGGTGAGCGTTCCCGACGTCACAGGATTATTTCCGAAATTGCTGGGCCACCGATTCCGGCAGGTCCTCTTCCAGTCTGGCAGCCAGCCAGCGCTGCAGCACGGGGCGTTGCTCGGACGGAATCATGAGTGAACGCAGACCGGCGCGTCCGCTTTCATCGCGCCAGCAAATTTCAGCCTCAATCCTGAAACGAGGCGCCTGCTCGGGCAGCATGAAGAGAACGCTGACCTGTGTCCCGGCCTTCAGGGCGGGCGATCCGGTGATGGCCAGCCCGCCCTCGCTGATATTGACCAGGCGGCAATGGACTTCGTCGGCGTTGGTCACGAGGGTGGCTGAAATTTCCGTGGGACAACGAAAGGAACGGCGCCGCTCCCGCACGATCAATCCGAAGGCGGCCTTCAGGATCCGTCCCACCGAGTCGGTAGAGAGCGGTTTTTCGATCAGAAAATTCGCCGGGATCTCGACCCTGGCCGGCCTCCCCGTATCTGCAATGGCAAAGGTCACAGCGGTGCGATTGGACGGGGACAGACGCACCTGCCCGAGTACTTGATCGGCCTCGGTAAGCCCGAGGTCGATAATGATCGCCTCAAACTTTTTGCGGTTCAACAAGCGCAGGGCTATGCCGACCTCAGGACAGACTTCGGTAGCGATCGCCAGGTGCTGCATGCCCTCCGTCAGGTGCTGAATCGCAATGGAATCGTCACAGACCAGAAGCACCCGACCCATTGAAGTGCTTGCCCCAGGTGAACCCATCCCCCCAGCCCCCTGCCCGCCAGTCTCGCTCTGTTGCTCTGTCGCAGCTCGATTGTGCCCTGTAATGAAACAGTTGGGGATTAGAATCCACTCTTCGTCGGAAAACCGGAATGGCGGGGCGCCGGTGGTCGTAAACCTGGACCAGAGTGGGCCATGAATCCTCGAGGTTGCCGGGTTTCAACCGTCCAGAGGCTGGTTGAGGCGGGAGAGCGCCACTTTTTGCCGGCCATCCTCGGTGAAATTCGCCGGGTCGAGCCAGCGCTCGAAGTTGGCTTTTCGCTCCGGCCATTCAGAATCCAGCATGGAAAACCACGCCGTATCCCGATTCCGCCCTTTGACGATCATGTGCTGGCGGAAAATTCCTTCAAACCTGAAGCCGAAGCGCAATGCCGCCCGCCGCGAAGGCGCATTGAGAGCATTGCACTTCCATTCGTAGCGGCGGTATCCCAGTTCCTCGAAAACATGGCGTGCCATGAGATACATGGCCTCGGTAGCGAGTGCAGTCTGTTGCAGTCGCGGAGTATAGAGGATGCTTCCCACTTCGATCACTCGATGGACGGGCTCGATTCGCATGTAGGCAGCGTATCCCAGGGCGCTTCCGGTGGCTGAATCTAAGATGGCGAAGAATAACGGATCTTCGGAAGTTGCTATCCGCTGCAGGTGGCTGTCGAAAGCCACGCGATCGGAAAATGGTCCCTCGAACAGATATTGCCAGAGCCGTTCGCCGCTCTCCCCTTGCGTGCCTCCGTAGAGCGAGTCGCCGTGGGCGCGGGGGTCAAGCGGCGCCAGGGTGACAAGCCGCCCCGTGAGTGTCGTCCGCGCCGGGCGCCGGGCCGGGGAAGGGTCAACGGGAGAATTGGCGTGGCGCGCGTCCTCAGATGAGTGTTCGTCCAACATTTATCAGGTCGTCCTTTCTAGAGCAGCGGCGCAGAAGGTCAGCCGCGCTGGTTAGACACTATAGTGCACCACTCTGGAGTTAGGCCTTGGGCGGATGGCAGACGCGATTGTGATGACAGAGTCTAGGGAGTCGGCACCCGGTCGCTCGGGATGACAGCCCTGGCAGGATTCGTATTTTCCGGATCTGCCCAGTTCGCTCAAATGTGAGCGGTTGTGACCAGACAGTCGAATCCATAACCGGGTAGCGTGGTGCTGTTCCACTCTGGATGCTCCAGGTTCCCAGGCCGGAGTTCACCGGTGCACAAGGCGCGAAGTTCTGCGCCAGGGCCTACAGCAAAATCAAATCCCAAGTGAAACCTGGCCCGCCGCAACGCGAGACTCTCAGGAGGATTCCATGAATAGGGTATTCCTAGTGATGGTGGTATCGGCCCTGCTGGTGACGTTTGGGTTCGCGCAGACTCCCGACGCCGGCAGCAACGCAGCTCCGGCCAACGTAAAAGGTTGTCTCGGCGGATCGGAGGGCAACTACACGGTGGTCGAAGACGGCACCCGTCAGACTTTCAAGATCAGCAGCAGCACTGTGGATCTAAAGCCGCAGCTCGGGCACGACGTAAAACTCATCGGGCACAAAGCAGGCGGGACCGCGAGTTCCGGTGCTGCGGATAACAGCTTTGCTGTCACCGAAGTGAGCATGATCTCTGAACATTGTGGCGCGGCCGCCGCCGCCGCCGCTGCTGCGACGGTGATTCCGCCTGCGGAGACGGTCATCCCACCCGATCCCGCCCCAGTTGCGCCTGCAACGACTGCCGGCGCACCCGAGGTGGCCCCTGCCGCACCCGCCGCGACGGTCGCCCCGTCGGCTGCAGTTCTCAGCACGCCTGCCGTGGAGCCTGCTGTGCCCGCTGTCACAGTCGCGGTCGCCCCACCTCCGGCGCCGCCTGCTACGCCTGCCGCGGAAGTTGCCGCACCTGCGGCGGTCGGGCCCTCTCCCTCCACGCCTGCGGCCGCTGTGGAAGCCTCGGCGTCGGTTGCGAACGATACTCATCCAGCGCGACCGTCAGCCCATGCTCGCAAACTTGCAGCCGCAAAAGCGGCAGCCGCTACTGAATCCGCGGAGCCCGTAACACCGGCCCCGGAGCCGGCATCAGCACCCGCTGCGGAAGCCGCCACAACTGCTGCGACCGCTCCCCCCGTCAGTCCGTCCGCCGAGAATGTCACCACGCCTGATGCAACCGCGCCTGATGCCGCCGCTGCACCCGTACCCGCGGAGACTCATCGCACCGGATCTCTGGCGCTCCTGATCACATTTGTCGTGCTGGTAATCGTTCTGGGTACGACGGCGCCGCTCATCGGCAGGTGGAGAAAACGGAAAGCGCTGGAACGCGACGGCAGCCCGAATCTCTCTTTCACCAATGATGAGACTGCGACTGAAGTGACCACCAACGAAGCGGCCTCCAGCCCGGACAAGGCAGGGACGCGCAAGGTTGCCTGAGATTTTCTGCGAGAGTGATTCAGCGGTAACGCGGCAGGCCCGGTCGGGACCGGGTAAAACCGGGAAGGCGGAGCTTCAGCTCCGCCTCCTCGAAGACTGCAATGCTTACGCTGATACTCCAGCGGCGATCTTGTGGAAAGTCGAATTGACCACTTCGCTGGTCTGGACCTTGGGTGTGCCCTCGATGAATCTGGACATCGTCTTCAACACTTCAGGATAGGTGTTGTTGTTGTACGTGTCTGAGCTGGCCTTGTTTTCCCACAGGCTGATCGCCGTCACATCGATTCCGCCCGGGCCGGAGAACGTAATTTCGTCCCTGAAGCCGTTCTGCTTCCGCAGCAAGGGAAGAATGTCCTTGTCGAATGTGCGGGTGTAATCGGCGAGCATATTGGATTTCAGATGGAAGGAAACATTGCGTGCAAACATATTCAACCTCCTTAAGGTTGTGGTCCGCTAAGAGAGGAGGAGCTTCAGATGGACTGACTTAGTTCAGGAACCTGAAAGAGGAGCTAAGATGCTCTCTCCCTCTGGCTGTTGCACTTGAGTGGCCCTCTGCCCCGACCGCGTCAACCTGTTGCTTTCATAGGGCACAGAGCACATCCCGAACCGCGGAATCCGGTACCGTCGTGTATCTTTGGCGGGAGGCGGGCACAAAGGGCGACCCCTGGAAGGGTGGACCGGCGCTCCCGCCGGGTTCTATATATTCGCGTTTTTGGTGAATGTGTGGGTGACAGGTAGTCTTTACTCCTTAATTACGCGGGCAGATCGAGGTGATTGCATATTTTGGGGTAAAATCCCTCGCATGCCGATCCCTCTCCGCTTTTTTCTTGTCGCCCTGATGCTTACAACCATGGCTTCCTCGCAGGAAATTCAAAAGCTCGATCCCGCTCTCGACAAGCTGGTCCCTGCCAACGCCAAGCTGGAAAAGGTAGCGACCGGTTTCAACAAGTGGACCGAAGGGCCGGTCTGGACTCGTAAAGGCACCCTCATGTTTGCCGAGATTCCCGCCAACAACATCGACCAGTGGGTTCCCGGACAGAGCGCCAGCGTCTTCATGCACCCCAGCGGATATCAGGGAGCGGAGCCCTACAAGGGACCCGAGCCGGGCTCGAACGGGATGACGCTCGACGCCGACGGCCGGCTCACCGTTGCCGGACACGCCCGCCGCAACGTCTGGCGCCTCGAGACTCTCGACCCAAAGGGACAAATCACGGTGCTGGCCGATTCCTATCAGGGCAAGAAGCTGAATAGTCCAAACGATGTCGCCTATAAATCCGACGGCTCGCTGTACTTTACCGATCCGCCCTACGGTCTGCCCACGCAGGGCGACGACGATCCCCTGAAGGAGCAGCAGGTCAACGGCGTTTATCGCGTTCCCGGTGCGCGCCGGCAGAAGGCGGGCGCGCCGCCGGACCGGGACAAACTGCAACTGGTCATCAAGGACCTGCCCCGGCCCAACGGCCTGGCTTTTTCTCCCGACGAAAAATTTCTATACGTCGCGGACTCGGGCAAGAAGCTATGGATGCGCTACCGGGTGCAACCTGACGGATCGGTCACAGATGGAAGCGTTTTTCTGGACGCCTCCTCCGATCCCCTGAAAGGTCCGCCCGACGGTTTTCGGGTGGACAAAAAAGGCAACATCTGGAGCTCGGGCCCGGGCGGGGTCTGGATTATTTCTCCCGAAGGCAAACATCTCGGGACCATCAAGGTTCCGGAAGTGGTCAGCAATGTGGCCTGGGGTGAGAAGGATGGCAAGACCCTTTACATCACCGGCAGCACCAGCATCTACCGCATTAAAGTGAAAGTTGCCGGAGTGATGGCCGGTTTCTAGCGGCAGCAGATATTGCCTCAGCCCACGTGGAGACAGCCGCCCCCGGCTGTCCGGCGGAGCGCGGCTCCGCTTTTTTCTGGTTCCCGCTAAGACTTTTGTCGAGCTTTGCTCGACCTGGACAGCCGAGGGCGGCCGTCCCCACGCGGGCGCTCCTCATGGCTTGAGCTTGCTCTGTACCAACTCCTCGACGCGCTGCAGCACTTCATCTTCCGATAGCTTGGTGGAGTCGAGCAGCAGAGCGTCGCTGGCGGGCACCAGCGGCGACGTGGCCCGGGTACGATCGCGGCGGTCGCGTTCGCGCAGTTCCGCGACGATGGCGTGCGCTGCTGCGCCGCTCACATTCTGCTGCTGCAAGCGACGCTGTTCGCGCACCCCCGGGTCGGCGTCGAGAAAGATTTTTACCTCAGCCTCGGGAAAAACTTTTGTGCCGATGTCGCGGCCTTCCATGACCACGCCGCCGCCCGCACCCATTTCCTTCTGCCGGGCAACCATCCACTCACGCACTCCGGGATGGACCGACACCCGCGAGGCGGCCTCGGTGACGTCGGGTTCGCGCACCCGCTGGCTTACGTCGCGGCCGTCCAGCAGCACCCGGTTGCCGCCCATGCTGGGTTCGAGATGAATGCGCGTATCGTGCGCCAGCTTGACCAGCGCGGGCTCGTCGTCGAACGACACATCCCACTCGATCGCCTTCAGGGCCAGGGCGCGGTACATGGCGCCGCTCTCCAGGTTCACGTAGCCCAGCTTGCGGGCCAGACGCGAGGCAATCGTGCTCTTGCCAGCGCCCGCGGGGCCGTCAATGGCGATGATGAGTTTGCGTGCGGAGCTTGTGATCATTCCGGAAGCTAACGATTGTACACGGTGACAGATCGTACGACGCGCTTTCGCCGATGCTAGAATCAGAGGGGAAACAGCAACTCGATTCCACACCATCCCATGCTGACCGGCTCCGAAATCCGCCGCAAATTCCTGGACTTTTTCGTCCAGAAGGGACACCGCGAGGTGCACTCCTCGTCCCTCGTCCCCCAGAACGATCCGACCCTGCTCTTCACCAACGCGGGCATGAACCAGTTCAAGGACATCTTCCTCGGCCTCGAAAAACGCGATTACACCCGGGCCACGACGTCACAGAAATGCGTTCGTGCCGGGGGCAAACACAACGATCTCGAAAACGTAGGCTTCACCAACCGCCACCACACCTTTTTCGAGATGCTGGGTAATTTTTCCTTCGGCGACTACTTTAAGAAAGATGCCATCGCCTACGCCTGGGAGTTGATCACCTCGCCGCAATGGTTCGGCATCGATAAATCCAAACTCTATGTGACCATCTTCAACGGCGAAGGCGGCATGTCGCGCGACGCCGAGGCTTACGATTTGTGGGTGGGCCAGGGCGTCCCCAAAGACCGCATCTTTGAGTTTGGGCTCAAAGACAATTTCTGGCAGATGGGCGACACCGGTCCCTGCGGCCCCTGCAGCGAGATTCACTACGACATGGGCGTGGCAGCGTCCGACCAGGGTCACACGGATTGCAAGTTTGGCTGCGACTGCGGACGGTATGTTGAGCTGTGGAATCTCGTCTTCATGCAATTCGACCGCGACGCCAGCGGCAAGCTGAACCCGCTGCCCAAGCCGTCGATCGATACGGGCATGGGGCTGGAGCGAGTGGCGGCAGTGCTGCAGAGCGTGATCTCGAATTACGATACGGATTTGTTCACGCCGCTGATCGCACGCGCGGCGGAGCTGACCGGACAGCCGGGTCTTCGACCCGGCCGGGCGGGTGAGGGCACCCGCCCCTACGCGAGCGTAGACGATGGCGGCAGCAGCGCCCACGTAGGGACGGGTGCCCCACCCGTCCAGGCCGAGCAAAGCTCGGCTGGTTCTAAATCAGCAGCTTCCCTCCGAGTGATCGCAGACCACTCGCGCGCGGCAACGTTTCTAATTTCGGACGGCGTGCTGCCATCGAATGAAGGGCGCGGCTACGTGCTGCGGAAAATCATCCGCAGGGCGATCACGCACGGTCGACTGCTGGGTCACGACAAACCGTTTCTGAACAAAATGATCTTTGCCGTGCGCGATTTGATGCAGGATGCGTATCCGGAGCTCAGGGAGACAGGGGAGCAAGTATCGAAAGTTGTCCGGGCTGAAGAGACTAGATTTGCGCGCACGCTGGAAATTGGATTCAAGAAACTCGAGGCTTTGATTGATGAGTCTGTAAAGAAGCACCATTCGCACGATCTAGCGGTACCCTTTGCGCCTCCATCGAAACCCTGGGTGTCCGGCAGAGAGGCTTTCAAGCTTTACGACACGTTCGGTTTGCCGTTGGATTTTATGGCGGACGCTACGCGAGATCGCGGAGTAATTCTTAATGAACCCGAGTTTGAGCAGGCACTTTCAGAACAACGTGCAAGAGCACGGGCCTCTTGGAAGGGAGGGAGGAACAAGATAGCTAATCCCGAATACGAAAAGATCGGCCCTACCGAATTCGTTGGGTACTCGCTACCTAAGAGCAACGTGCCGGGGAATTTCGGAAGGATCGACGCTCACGTTCTCGCTATTCTCAGGGATCAACGCTTGACAAGCGAGCTTCGGCCAGGTGAAGAAGGTGAAGTCTTCCTGGATCGCACACTGTTCTACGCCGAGTCGGGCGGGCAAGTAGGGGACACGGGAGTGTTCTACGACTCGGAAAGCTGTCGGATTGCCACCGAGGTTTTGTCTTGCTATGCACCAGTCCAAGGCCTACGGGCGCACCTTGTCCGAGCCTTAGATCCTATCCGTGTAGGGGATCTTGTCGGTGTGGCCGTGGATGCCGATATTCGCCTCGCAACCATGCGCAACCACACCGCCACGCATTTGCTGCAGGCTGGATTGCGCGAGGTTCTGGGCAAGCATGTGAAGCAGGCGGGGTCTTTGGTGGCGCCCAATCATCTGCGCTTCGACTTTTCGCATTTCACGGCGGTCGCAGATGAAGAACTGCAGGACATCGAAGACCTGATCAACAAGGAAGTGCTGAGCAACGAGAAGATTCAAGTCATCGAAAACGTCCCCATCGATGTCGCCATCAACGAATACAAGGCGATGGCGCTATTCGGCGAAAAATATGGCGACAAGGTTCGCGTAATAAAGATTGGCGACTTCTCCACCGAGCTCTGTGGCGGAACCCACACGGCCGCCACCGGGGAGATCGGACTGATCAAAGTTCTGAAGGAAGGCAGCGTGTCCTCGGGCGTGCGACGTATCGAAGCCGTCACCGGCGAAGGCTCCCTGCATCATTTCCAGAGAGACCATGAGCTGGAGAGTGTAGTGTCGAGTTTCGTGGGTTCCACCCATTCGCAAAAAACGCGAAAGGATGGTGCAGCCGAAGAGACCTCTCTGTCGCCGGCCGAAGCTCTAAAAACCGAGCTAGAAAAGAAAGACGCGGAGATCAAGCGGCTGGCCCGCGAACTCGATCAGGTACGGATGAAGTCGGCATCTTCCTCAGTGGCGTCGGTCGCCGACCAGATCAGGGATGTGGGCGGCGTGAAAGTCCTGGCCCACCGGGTGGATAATCTCGAGCGCGGGCAGATGCGTACGCTGGTCGATCAACTACGCGACAAGTTGGGATCGGGCGTAGTGGTTCTGGGCTCGGCCACCAACGGCAGTGTTTCGCTTATCGTCGGCGTCACCAAGGACCTTACCGGCAAGATTCAGGCGGGCAAAGTCATTGGGCCGGTAGCGCAAAAAGTCGGCGGCAAGGGCGGCGGCCGGCCTGATCTCGCTGAGGCCGGCGGCAAGGACCCCGGGGCGCTGGATGCCGCGCTGGCCGAGGTGTATGACGTGGTCGAGGGCTTGTTAGGAAAGTAGAACCAGTTGTCAGATTTGAGTTCCCGGTTCTCAGACCGTTACTCCGCGAGGGGCGTGTGGAAAACCGCATTCGATTCATCAGCCACCAGGGCAAGAAGATCCTGCTGGTGGATTGCACCAATTGCTCAGCCGAAGAGCTGGAAAAATTAGCCGATCTGGTGCCGGCGCGGGTTACCGCCGAACCCCGCGGAACGGTGCTGCTTCTCGCGGACTTTACGGGTTCGAAGGTGGACAAGAAGGCGGTGGAGCGGGTCAAGCCCGCGCTGGTGTTTGACCGGCCGCATATCAAGCGTTCCGCCTGGGTGGGAACCGACAGCTTGCCCAAAATCCTGTACGAGCATATGAAGTCTTTTTCTCAGCGGGAGTTGCCGACGTTCAAGACCCGCGAAGAAGCTCTGGAGTGGCTCGTCGCGGAGTGAGGGCGAGGGCGGGACGCCGGCGCTACAAATTCAACTTCTCCACTTCAGCGTGACCGGGCCGGGCAGGGGATGCTTCATCTCGCCTCCGGTGCGCTTCGCTTCCAGGTACGCGGCTTTCAATCCGAAGTACCATTTCGCAGGACGGTCGGCGTCATCAATCAGCATCAGGTGCGGGTTGTACTTCAGTCCTTCCGACTGTTTCTCCATGGTCTGGCGGTCCTGTTCGACGAACTTCGCAAACACAAACTTGAGCAACTGGGGTCCCAGGGGCAGCCAGCGGAAAATGTTCCACGCCGCCACTACATCGATGCGGCACTGGCTGCGGGTGATGGGCGTCACCGTGGTCAGCGAGGAAAACCAGTACTTACCGGCGCGGATAGTCTCCAGCCGCAGGTTGGGCAGAACAAAATCAATGGTCGTGGTGATGGATTCCGCGTCGGCGTACAGACGCAGCAGCTTGTAGGGCGCGCTGTTCGAGCTGGGAGTGTGCGCGCTCATGCGGAAGCCGTTGGGGATGGGCTCGAAATTCTTCTGCTTCTCGTGAATGCTGTCACGACGGCGCCACCACCAGGCCTGATGGACGAACGGCCCATGCGCGGGATCCATCAGCCCGATGATTCCGTGATCGACGCTGCAGGGCAGATCGGCGGTGAGGTATGCCAGTTTGTACTTCTCGCTGAAGGTGGGAACTCGAGGCGCGGGCATGGGCGCGTCTTCCGCGCGGGCGAATCCGGCGCCGGGCGGCGGCGGCTGGGGAATGAAGACCCAGATGAAGTCGTCGTGCTCTTCGCAGGGATAGCTGCCGGCGTAAATTCGGTCGATCTTCAGCTTCTGGTCCGCGGTGAGGGAAGGAATCAGCTTGCACTGTCCGGTGTGCCCGTCGAACTTCCAGCCGTGATAACTGCATTCCACCTGCTGGCCGTCGAAGCGACCGTGGGAAAGAGGCATGCCGCGGTGCGGGCAGGCGTCGTGCAGCGCGAACGCCCGGCCCTGGCCATCGCGGCCGATGGCCAGAGGGGTTTCGAGCAGCAAGGCCTTCTCCAGGCGACCACCGCCTACCCGGCGGCTGGGCAGGGCGCGATACCAGAAGCCATAAAGCATCAAGGAGTCTGGCGCTTCGCGTTGCGGCAGAGAGATGTCGTTCATGAGCAGGCAGCCTACTACATCGGTAAGGTAACCAGCCAGCGCCGTAAACATCTATATTTTCAGCAAATTGCTGTATTACTTCGGTGGTTCTATTGGTCTTTTGAGCAATTGCTACCATCCCACCGGCAGCCTATAATTGCCTCACTCTGGTAGATGTTTCTCCGTCAGGTTCCGGGTAGGTAGGCGCGGGTAGTTTTTTGTCCGCGCGCACGCACTAAACCCGGCTATGCGAAAACGCCTGCAAATCGCCCTGATGGCAAGTCCCGTACTCGCGACCTTCCTTTCTCTCACCACCACTACGCCATATCTGCGGGCGCAAACCGGTTCCGCACGCATCACCACCAGCGTTGACGCCTCGGGACGCAAAGTGTACGTCAATGATGAAGTTCCCGTAGCCCCAAGACGGTCAACCACTCCTGCGGTCCAAAGCAGCGGGCTGATGTACTGGAGTCCCACGTCGCACCGCTGGAAGTCCGTACCATCCGCCAATGTGCGGGCGGCGCGTTCAGCCGCGGCTGAAGTCAGCAACTCGCAACAGGCTTCGAGCTTCGTGCGGGGGAAGCCCTTCACGCAGCAGCAGATCGATGCCGCCATTGACCAGGCCGCGGCCCGGCACAATGTGGACCCCAGTCTGGTACGCGCGGTCATCAAGGTGGAATCGAACTTCAACCCCAATGCAGTGTCCCGCACCGGGGCGATGGGGCTGATGCAGCTGATGCCACAGACGGCGCGTAGCCTGAACGTGGTGAACCCGTTCGATCCCCAGCAGAACGTGGATGCGGGCGTCCGCCATCTGAAGAAGTTGATGGAAAGCTATGGCGGCGACGTCAAGCTGAGCCTGGCGGCCTACAACGCCGGCGCCGGAGCAGTGGCGCGAAGC
The DNA here is from genome assembly GCA_963752375.1 of Terriglobia bacterium. Lineage (GTDB taxonomy): Bacteria > Acidobacteriota > Terriglobia > Terriglobales > Acidobacteriaceae > JAIQFF01. The sequence continues at coordinate 308,183 of CAVVYF010000020.1, read as the reverse complement.
GCGGGCATACCGCACTTCCGCGAGACCCGCAACTACGTGAAGCGCATCACCCAGATCTACTACGGCGGCAGCGACGCCAGCTACCGCATTCTGGGCAGCCCGGTACGCGAGCCTGTACGGGTCACACGGGATGACCGGGGCGTCCTGAACTTCAGCAACACGGACTGAGAAACCGGCATCTGTAGCAGGGTAGATAACGGAACGTCGCTCTCACGAGCTACGCGATTACGGGCTTAGGCGACTACAGGCTGGAAAATTGAAGAACTCCGATCGAAGCCAACGCGCAAGGCGTCTGGGTGCGACCCTGATCCTGCTTTTTCTTCCGGTGCTGCCTCTGCAGGCACGGGGCAAGTCCGAGGCCTGGGCGCGCACCCAATACGCCACCGCCGAGCGCATGCGGGAGGCCCTGAACAATCTTCCCACGGCGCAGCAGAGCCGCCGCGAATACCAGCGCGTCATCGCCGCCTACCGGCGCGTGTACTACGGTTCTCCGACTTCCTCGAAGGCAGACCCGAGTGTGGTTGCCGTGGCCGAACTGCTGACCGCGATGGGCCGGCGCTTTGACGATGACAGGGTGCTGCGCTCGGCCATCGGCCAGTACAAGTTTTTGCGGCGGGAATATCCCGGCAGCCGCGACCGCGTGGATGCCCTCTTCACCATGGGCCAGATCTATCAGGATGATCTGAAAGACCAGGCCCAGGCCAAACAGGTCTTCCAGGAATTTCTCCACCGTTATCCTCACCACCATCTGGCCACCGAGGCCCGCAAGGCGTTGGCCGAACCGGTGCAGCAAGCCGCCTTGCGGTCGAAGAACGCGGACGATTCGGACGAAGGTTCCAGCGCCCCCAAGGCGCGCTCCGGGAAGTCGGACTCAGTCAAGAGTTCCGCCTCCACGGTGGCTGAAAGTGCAGCACCCAAGCCTGACGCAGAAGACGCGAACCGCAAGGTGGCGCACGTCACCAGCATCCGCCACTGGTCGAACCCGAATTACACCCGGATCGCCATTGGGCTGGAAAGAGACATAAAGTTCGACGCCCAGCGCATTGACAATCCGGAGCGAATTTTCTTCGATCTGCTCGACACCAATCTGACCTCGGCGCTGCTGGGCAAGACCTTCGACGTGGATGATGGGCTGTTGAAAAAGATCCGGGTGGCGCAGTTCCAGCCGGGGACAGCCCGGATTGTGCTGGAGGTCGAGGACCATTCCGACTACACCACCTTCCTGCTCACCGATCCGCCGCGCCTGATCATTGACGTTCACAGCAAGGACATTCACCCGGCCACTCAGGCCAGGAACGGCCAGGCAAAGAGTCCTGGTAAGAAAGAAGACGGCGCTGGGCCGGACAGCCCCGAGAGGAAGACTCCGGTCGCGGACGCCAAATCACCGGCCAGGGAGAGCGCCAGGAAGCCTGCGGCCCTGACCAGCGTGGCCAGCGATGCCGGAACCAAAAAAATAGTCGTGGACGCGGACGATGACGATGAGGATTCCAACCCGGCCACGGTCGCCAAACTCGACCCGCCGGAGATCAAGCCTCAGACTCGGGCCGCGACTACACTGACCCGGCCCACGGCCAAAGGCTCCAGCCGGATCAAGCGCAAACCGCCGGTGATTTTTCCCGATGTCCGCGAAGCTTCGCCGACCGCCAACGGCGACCGCTCGCTGATCCGCGCCCTGGGATTGAAGATTGGCAAGATCGTCATCGACCCGGGCCACGGCGGACACGATACCGGGACCATCGGGCCTCACGGCCTGGAAGAAAAGGACCTGGTGCTCGATGTGGGCCGGCGTCTGGGCAAACTGCTGCAGACCCGGCTGGGCGCCGACGTGGTTTATACCCGCAAGGACGACACGTTTATTCCGCTGGAGACTCGGACCTCGATCGCCAACCAGGAGCAGGCGGACCTGTTCGTTTCCATCCACGCCAACTCCAGCCGCGACCCGGACGCGCGGGGGGTCGAGACCTACTACCTGAACTTCACCTCGTCGGCGGAAGCGCTGGATGTGGCGGCGCGCGAAAATGCGGCCTCGGATAAATCCATCCACGAGCTGCAGGACCTGGTAAAGAAGATCGCACTGAAAGAGAAGATCGAGGAATCGCGCGAGTTTGCCTCCAACGTGCAGCGCGCCCTGCACAGCGGGCTGGCCGCCAAGAGCCCCGGCATTCGCGATCGCGGGGTCAAAAAAGCTCCGTTCATCGTGCTCATTGGGGCCAACATGCCGTCGATTCTGGCCGAGATTTCGTTTGTCAGCAACCCGGGCGACGAGCGCCGGCTGCGGACTTCCGAGTATCGCCAGCGCATCGCTGAATCGCTCTACCGCGGAATATCGAAGTACGTAAGCGGCTTGAGCGGAGTCAAAGTCGCCAGCAAAATCGATAAAGACGAGAATTAGTAGCTCAGGTCCAGGCTCGCTCACTCCTCTTTGCGTCCTTGGCGGCCCTTCTTTGCGTCCTTTGCGGTTCAAGATTTTCGCCCTCACCAGCCGCAAGACCAACCCTGTAACCGCGAAGTTCGCAAAGGGAACCGCAAAGAACGCAAAGAACCCCGATCCCGTGGCTTGCCTGATGGAAACTTTCCGCCTCCCTCTGTAGTCTAAGTACTGCAGGGCCTTTCCCTCCCTGCCTGACTATGGTCCGCCGATTCGTTTTCGTTCTCGTTTTGTTGGGCTTGAGCGTGGGCCTCGCTTTCGCGGGCGAGTCGCCCGCGGCCACACAAACCACACCAGCCACACCTTCCTCCATTCTTCCGGCGCAATTTGCGGGATGGCATATCTCGGGCTCGATTCGCCGCAGCAAAGACCCGGCGGTGGCCGATGCTGTCAACGCTGACCTGCTTAAGGAATACGGCCTGACTGACTTCGAATCCGGCACCTACACCGCGGACGACGGACGCAAGGTCGCCCTCAAAGCCATCCGCTTCGCCGACGCCAGTGGCGCCTACGGCGCATTTACCTATTACAAGCTGCCCCAGATGCGTCAGGAGTCGATTCCGGACCTGGGGTCGTCGCTGAACGAGCGCGTGCTTTTTTATCGTGGCAACATCCTGGTGGACGCGGTATTCGAGAAGCTCACCGCCATGTCGGCCGCCTCTTTGCGGGAACTGTCGCAGGCGCTGCCTTTGCCCGCGGGGAACGCCGGCAATCTGCCCAGCCTGCCGGCTTATCTTCCGAAATCGGGTTACGTGAAGAACACCGCGAAGTACGTGATGGGACCGGTGGGCCTGGACAAGATCGGCGCGCCCCTCTCCGCGCCGCTGGTGGACTTCAGCGCCAGCGCTGAGGTGGCGATGGGCTCATACCAGACTTCCAGCGGAGTGGGCACGCTGATGCTCATCTCCTATCCCACGCCGCAACTGGCCGCCGAACATCTGCGCCGCATCGATGCCGCCAACCAGCCCAACCAACCGCAATCCGGAAGTCCAATCGCGATTGCCGGACCGATCTTCGACAAGCGCACCGGTCCCATCGTGGCCATCGCAAGCGGCGCGGTTTCGCAGAGTGAAGCGCGCGCTCTGCTGAGTGCGGTCAACTACGAAGCCGATGTCACCTGGAACGAGAACACTTATCAGGGCAAGAAAAACAGTCTGCCCAACCTGTTGTTGAACGTTTTCCTGTTGTGCGGGATCCTGATCGTATTCGCGGGCGTGGCCGGCCTGGCATTCGGCGGGATTCGCATCTTCTTCAATCACATTTTGCCGGAGCGAGTGCTGCACCGCGAGGTCCCGACCGATTTCATCTCCCTGAACCTGTCCGAGGGTCAGGGAGAGCCCTCCGATTCCAAGGTAAGCCCATCAATCAAAGCGGTTTAGGAGAGCAAAAGCGGTAAAAATCAAAAAATGGCCGGCGGCGCGGACCTGTTAACCTATTTTGTAAGTTATTGAATCCAAAGATATTTATTTCCCAAAAATCCCTTGACACCCCCCTTTTTCGGCTCATAAGATTTCGCCAGAAAGTTTTGACGGATTTTTGCCCCGTTGGAACTATTCTCCCTAAAAAGAAGAGGCCGCCCCTTTGCCAGGGTGGCCTTTTTATTTCGGTCGTTGGCCGTTGGCTGTTGGTCTTTGGACACACGAAGCACCGGTCGTGACGGAAGTGAGTTGCAGTGGTCGAACGGCTAAGTCTCAGTCTTCGGAAAAAGTCATTAGCGATCGGCCGACGGCTAACGACCAACGACTGCCTTTGTTAGAATCGAAATCAAGCCGACGTAGCTCAGTTGGTAGAGCAGCCGATTCGTAATCGGCAGGTCAGCGGTTCAAGTCCGCTCGTCGGCTCCAGATTTTTCTTTCCGCCAGGTTTTCCGCTCACATTGCACTCCGAATTGGGCAAGTTGTCGGTTGAGATTCCCTTTTGGGCGACTTTGCCCTTGCCAACCGGGAGTAACCTTTCCGATAATATGGCAAGAGCTCAATAACCATCGTGTATCGATACACTCAAGCGGATCTGCTTCGCATTCTGCGGATCACGGCGCGCCAGTTGGCAGCCTGGGAAAAGGCCGGGCTGGTTGCCGCTGCCGAGAGCTATACGTTTTTTGAACTCCTGCAAGTCAAGAAAGTGCGCGACCTGTGCGCCCGCAAGGTGCGGCCCGCGGTAATCCGGCAATCGCTCGAAGCCATGCTGAAGCAGGTTGCGGGGATGGAGAATCCGCTGCTCGAAGCCGGGGCCTTTACCACCGGTCACCGCATCGCCTTCCGTCACCAGGGCAAAGTGGTCGAACCCATCGCCGGACAGTTCATGTTTGACTTCACTCCCGGACAGCGGCTGGTGGCCAGTACTCCGATCTCCAGTCACACGGAAGCGGGGCCGACCGACGCTGCTGAGTTGTTCGCGCGCGGCATCGCGCTCGAGGAAGATCCGAACCATCAGGCGCAGGCCATCGAGATGTACCAGCAGGTGCTCGAAATCGATCCCGACCACGCCGCCGCGCATATCAACCTGGGCACGCTGCATTACAACCGGCAGGAATACGCGCTGGCGGAAAAGCATTACCGCCATGCCATCGAGGTGGATGCGCGCTATGCCCTGGCGTACTTCGATCTGGGCAACGTGCTGGACGAAACCGGCCGGGTGGCGGAGGCCATCCAGACCTACAGCACCGCGCTGCGGCTCGCGCCCACTTACGCCGACGCCCATTACAACCTGGCCCTGGCTTACGAAAAGATTAAGGAACCGCGCAAAGCCCTCAAACACTGGCGCGCCTATGTGAAACTGGACACGGTCGGTCCCTGGGCGGTGCACGCCCGCAACCAGATCCAGCGCCTCCTCGAAGCCGACGGGCTCAAACTCATACAGGGCGGGAAGCAGTAACAGGTTAAATGGAGGACGGACGAGACGCCTGTTCTCCATCATCCCAGCTGGACGACGAGACACCAGCGCGACAAATGTTAAACTTCTCCAGTCCACCAATCCAATGTGGGCGCGAGCGTCCCGCTTGTGCCGCGGCCTGCACGAGCGGAACGCTCGCGCCCACAGGCTTGATTGTAGATTGCACATTGTAGATTTCGGGTTGTAGATCTCAGATTTCAGATCTCGGCTCTCAGATTTGCTGCTGGCTTGAACAATCTGCAATCTAAAATCTGCAATCCCTACATTCGTCTTAAGGGTGTGTTCATGCCTGATGCCACGCTGCAGATTCCTTCGCCGTCTCCCCTGACCTCCTTCACCGAAGACGAAGTCATGTTTCGCGACAATATCCGCCAGTTTGCGGACGAGAAAGTCCGCCCGCTGGTCAGGGAAATGGATGAAAAGGGCGTCTTCGATCCGGAGTTGATTCGCCAGTTCTTTCAGCTCGGACTGATGGGCATCGAGATTCCCGAGCAGTACGGTGGCGGTGGCGGCAAATTCTTCGAGGCCATCCTGGCAGTCGAGGAAATGTCGCGGGTGGATGCTTCCGCCGGCGTGGTAGTGGACGTGCAGAACACACTGGTCAACAACGCCCTGCTGCGCTGGGGCAGCGAGGAGCAGAAGAAGCGCTACCTGCCGCGCATGGCAGCCGATACCTGCGGCGCGTACGCCCTCAGCGAAGCTGGTTCGGGGTCGGACGCCTTCGCGTTGCAGACCCGGGCGGCGCTCAAGGGCGGCGATTACGTTCTTAACGGACGCAAACTTTGGATCACCAACGGCAAGGAAGCTGGCCTCTTTGTGCTCTTTGCCACCGTCGATCCCGCGGCCGGGTACAAGGGAATCACTGCGTTTCTCATCGAGAAAAGTTTCCCCGGCTTCACGGTGGGCAAAAAAGAAGACAAGCTCGGGATTCGAGCTTCCTCCACCTGCGAGCTGATTCTTGAAGACTGCCAGGTGCCGAAATCCAACGTGCTGGGCGAGGTGGGGAAAGGCTACAAGATCGCGATTGAAACTTTGAACGAGGGCCGCATCGGAATCGGGGCGCAGATGGCCGGAGTGGCCCGCGGCGCGTGGGAGTACGCGGCCAGGTATGCGCAGGAACGCAAACAGTTCGGGAAACCGATCAGCGACTATCAGGGCATCCAGTTCCAGATTGCGCAGATGGCCACCGAAATCGAGGCGGCAAGGCTGATGGTCTATAACGCGGCCCGCATGAAAGATGCCGGCATCCCTTTCGTCAAGGAAGCGGCCATGACCAAGCTTTTCTGCTCGCAGGTAGCGGAGCGCGTGACCTCGCTGGCCATCGAAATCTACGGCGGCTACGGCTTTACCAAAGACTATCCCGTGGAAAAGTACTGGCGCGATTCCAAGATTGGCAAGATCTACGAAGGCACCTCCAACATGCAGCTGGCCACCATCGCCAAGCTGCTGATGGGCGCAAAGTAAGATCGGGACCGCACAGGTTTGGTTTTCTTTGCGGCCTTTGCGGTATCTCGGCGTCCTTAGCGGTTAAAGGCTTTGAAGTTGGCCAATATCCTGAATTGACCTGCTCACAAATTCCAGCCCTGCGCGTCGAATGAGAGGGTCAGCCGGTCCGCGTGCTCGTGGATACTCAAAGGAAAAACAAAATGACAAAGCAATGGATAGCTGCGTTCGTAATTCTGACAGCCCTGTGTGCCGCATCCATGGCGCAAATGCCAGCCAGCGGAAAGCCTGAGGCGGAAACGGCCCCCGTGCGTTTGTCCGGCCTGGACAAGCAGCTGATCGACACCACGGCCGATCCCTGCACCGATTTCTTCGAGTATGCCTGCGGCAATTTTTCCAGGATGTACCCGATTCCCAACGATCGTTCCGCCTACGGCACCGGCGCCATGATTGCCGATTACACCGAATACATCCTGCACACAATGCTGGAAAAGGCCGCCGCGGGCGGCGCCGGCCGCACTCCCAATGAACAGAAAATCGGCGACTCCTATGCTGCCTGCATGGATGTGGACGCGATCAACCAGAAGGGACTGAAGCCGCTGCAGCCGGAGTTTGATCGCATTGCCGCGCTCAAGAGCAAGGATGAGTTGCCCGAACTCCTCGCCCGCTTCCAGTTGATCGGCGCCAACGCCTTCATGAGCTTTGGCGAGCAGCAGGATTTCAAGGATGCCCGCAAGCAGATTGCGGTCGCCGACCAGGGCGGCCTGGGCCTGCCCGAACGCGATTATTACTTCCGCACCGGAGACGCCGCCGAGAAGACCCGCACTCAATACGTGCAGCACATCGCCAACATGTTGAAGCTGACGGGCGAAGCGGAAGACAAAGCTGCCCGCGACTCCAAAGCCATCATGCAACTGGAAACCGCGCTGGCCAAGGTCTCCATGGACATTACTTCGCGGCGCGATCCCAACAAGGTTTACCACCTCATGCCGGTGTCCGAGTTCGCAGCTCTGGCTCCGGGACTGGCGTGGGACCGCTTTCTGGCCGCGTCCGGAGCGCCACCGATCACCGAACTGAACGTCACCAATCCCGACTTCTTCAAGGGAGTGAATGCGGTGCTCGCATCCACCGATCTGGATACGATCAAAACTTATTTGCGCTGGCAGCTGATTCTTTCCACTCCCGGCTACGCTTTGCCCAAGGCGCTCGACGATGAGCGCTTCGATTTCTACGGCCGTAAGTTGCGCGGCCAGCCGGAACAGAGAGCGCGTTACAAGCGCTGCGTACAGGCCACCGACGGAGCCCTGGGTGAGGCCCTGGGCCAAGTCTATGTGGCGCAGGAATTTCCTCCCGCCAACAAACAGGCCACGGTGCAAATGGTGAAGGACATCGAGGCCGCGATGGACCAGGACATCGACACTCTCGATTGGATGAGTTCCGCGACTAAAGTCCGGGCCAGGGAAAAGCTGCGCGCCGTCGCGGACAAAATCGGGTATCCCGAGCACTGGCGGGATTATTCCGCCCTGACCATCGCACGCGACGACGCGTTCGGAAACGCGCAGCGCGCCACTGAGTTTGAGGCCCGCCGCCAACTGGCCAAGATCGGCAAGCCCCTCAATCGCGGAGAGTGGTTCATCACCCCGGCCACGGTCGATGCTTACTACGATCCGGGCATGAATGACATCAACTTCCCGGCCGGCATTCTTCAGCCTCCGCTGTACGACAGTCACGCCTCGGATGCGTCGAACTACGGCCACATGGGCGGCATCGTGGGACACGAACTCACCCACGGCTTCGACGATCAGGGCCGTCAATTCGATGCCAACGGAAACCTGGAAGACTGGTGGACCGCCGAGGACGGCAAACACTTCGATGAGAAGGCGGACTGCGAAGTGAAGGAGTATGGCAACTTTGTCGCAGTCGATGATGTGAAGGTAAACGGTAAGCTGACCCTGGGTGAAAACACCGCCGACAACGGTGGCCTGCGCCTGGCCTACATCGCGTTCCTGGCCGATGCGAAAAGAAAAAACATCAATCTGACGAAAAAGCAGGATGGCTATACGCCCATCCAGCAATTCTTCCTGGGACACGGACAGAGCTGGTGCGGCGACACCCGTCCCGAGCAACTCCGCCTGCAAGTGCAGACCGATCCGCACTCGCCCCGGCAATTCCGCGTCAATGGCGTGGTGCAGAACATGCCGGAGTTTGGCAAGGCCTTCGGCTGCAAGGCCGGACAGCCCATGATGCCGGTGAATGCCTGCCGGGTGTGGTGAGGCCAACGCGGCGCTCTCCCACTCGGTCTCTCCAAAAAACGGAGAGGCAAGGACAGGGCACCCGCAGTGTCATAAATTAAAGAAGTGGAGGACGGGCGTCCCTGCCCGTCCCTGCGCGAGACAGGAGTAGTGGTCGCATAGGTCGCGGGAAACGATCTGCGACCCCCAGCTCAGGTTTTCATCAATTTCGAGAAGTACCGGTTATCGTAAAACATCGTGCTGTTGTGCACGAACTCGAGCACCTTGTGCATCTTGTCGCGGTCTTCACGGTTCATGTCATTGAACTGGATCGCAATACCGGATCCGGGATCGATGCGCACTACGAAGCCTGAAGCCTGCAGCCTGCCGTCGTCAATCGAGAAAATCACTTTCAACTTCGACCCGGCGGGCATGAGCGTGCTGGTTTCCACGTAGCAGCCGCCCAGGCTGACGTCGATCAGGTTGCCCAGGACTGGCACTTCGCCTTCCTGCGGCCGCAACTCGATTGTGACCCGGCACTTCATGCGGGGATACAGCCGGCGGTTCTTGCGCGAAGGCTGTTTCTGTTTTTCGATGTACATGCGGCGGTCGGCTTCGGCCAGCAGCGCCTCCGCATCTTTTCCGTCTTCCGGGTAGAGGGCCTGGCCCACGCTCAGCGAAAGGATGTCCTCGCTGCAAACTTCCTGGCCGGCCTGTCGCGCCAGCTCACGCAGGCTCTCCGCCTTCTTGGCCGCCGCCTCGGCGGTAAGGCCCGGGGCCACCACCACAAATTCGTCTCCGCCCATGCGGGCCACATAGTCGTACTCGCGGCAGCTTTCTTTCAATGCCTGTGCGAACAGGCGGAGCACGCGATTGCCCTCCAGGTGGCCGAAGCGGTCGTTGATCTGCTTGAAGCCATCCATATCGCTGACCATGACCACGAGCGACGTAGTGTCGCGCTTGCAGCGGGCCAGCTCGCGGTCCAGTTGCAGGAACAGTGACCGGGCGTTGGGCAATCCCGTAAGGTAATCGGTCACCGCGGAATTTTCGGCTTGCTCGAACTTCACGGCATTTTCGATGGCCAGCGCCATCTTCGAGCTGATAGCCAGCAGGATGCGCAAGTGGTCGGAAGTGAAGGCGTCGGTTTCCGCGTGATAGAGAGCGAGCACGCCGACCACGCCGGCCAGTCCTTCCAGAGGAATCGCCAGCGCCGAGCGCAGCGTGCTGAATTTCGTCGGGTCGTTCAGATACCCCGGCTCCACCGAGGGATTGCCATTGATGATCGGCTTGCGGTTCTGCGCCACCCAGCCCGAGAGGCCGCTGCCCCATGGAATGCGCAGCGACGAAAACAGGCGGTGGTTGTCCCCGTTCACATGCTCCGGAACCAGTTCCGCATCCCGCTTTACATAGATCGCGATAGCATCGTAGGGCACCAGCCTCCGGAGCTTCACCGAAAATACCGACAGGGTTTCACCCAGACTGAGCGAAGCGCCCAGGTCCTGGCTCAGTTCGAACAGGGTCTGGGCTTCCTGCCGCGCCGCCGCGATTGACGAGAGGAACGTAGCTTCCTGGCCGGGCGCGTCCTTGACCGTGATGTCTTCGAAGCCGGCCGCCGGCGCCGCCCCCGCTTCCACTTTCATTTCGGTCGAGAGCGGCGTCACCGGTTCCCTCCTGAAGGTGGACTCTACCAGCCTCTCCAGCTGCTTATAGCGCCTCTCCAGGACGCTTACGACTTTGGGATCGAATGACTTTCCCGATTCCGCCGACAGCCGCTTCATGACCTCTTCCAACGGCAGCGCGCGCCGGTATTGCCGGTCAGACGCCATGGCGTCGAGAAAATCCACGGAAGAGAGAATGCGCGCCCCGATGGGAATCTCTTCGCCCTTCAGCCCGAAGGGATAGCCCGACCCGTCCCACTTCTCGTGATGGGCGCGAACAATCGGCACCACCGGATACGGGAAGCGGACCCGCTCCAGGATCTCCGCTCCCACCAGCGGGTGGATCTTCATTTTTTCAAATTCTTCCGGAGTCAGCCGCCCCGGCTTCGAGATAATGTGCTCGGGCACGGCCAGTTTGCCAATGTCATGCAGCAGCGCCGCGGCGTGCAGAGCTTCCATTTCGCCCGGGGTGACGCGCAGTTCCTTGGCTACCTCGATGGCATACACCCGCACCCGTTGCAGGTGGTCGTGCGTAGTGTGGTCCTTGGCTTCGATGGCCAGTGCCAGGGCCTCGATGGTGCGCAGGTGCAGAGTCGCCATCTCTTCCACATGGCGCTTTTCGTCTTCCAGTTTCCCCAGGTACAGCCGATACGACCGGTAGATCAGGTAAATGATGGGAACGATCAGCAGCGAGGTTTCCCATCCGAACTCGCGATTGAACCATCCGATCATTCCGGCAAAGGCGGCGCCCACCAGGTAGTAAGGGAACGACCAGAAGTAGCATTCCACCCACAGGTTCTTGATGGACCTCTGTTCGGTGAGGGCGATCACGGCTGCGATGGAGCCGGTGTTTGCGGCGAAGTACGAGATAGCGGCCAATCCCAGAAGCAGGGGATGGCTCTTGACCTGCGCCCCGGAGATGGCCAGGTGGTACACGTTGTAAGCTACGGCGATAGAAATGGCGCTGGCCGACAGATTGAACGTGACCTGCAGCGGGCTGGGCCGGTCGCGGTAGAAGCACTGGACCAGGATGGCGCCGGTCGCCAACGCCAGAGTCTCGGCGAAGCCCAATTCCAGAACGCCCAGCAGGATAAACAGGAAGTTCACCGACATCGTGCCGGTGATCCCCGGCAAGCGGACCTTGAGCCGGGAGGCCAGAATTGCGATCAGCAGGTAGCAGATGAACTGCGCGATGTTCCGGCTGGTCGGCCGGATGGCGCCGTACAGGAGAACACACGTCCCCACCGAGACGACAAGGCTGATAAACACCTTGGCGCCTAGAGTCAGTTCTCTCCACCGCTGAGAGCCGCTACCCACGTCCCTCCGATAGGATTCCCGGTTTACGTTCCCTGCTGGAATCTGTGCTTATTGATATCAGCTAAGGTGTTCTAAAACAACAACTTGCGCTGTTTCGATCGAAACTTTGGTAACCGGAATTGCATACCTTTGCCCGCGGCGGATAAGAGTCGCGGTTTCAGTTACTTGTCCCGATATGGGTGGGCGTCCTGGGCAGCGCCCGAGGGCGAGCCGGCGAGACGGGGGCGCTACTGGAGGTGCCTCGTCACCGACGCCGGGGACGTGACTCGCGCCAGCCTGGTTTGGTCCGTGCAGAAAATGCTTGACCGGTTATACTGTATGTCATACAGTGTATGGCATACACTATGCAGCACACGGTAGAAGGAGCGATGAACAACGAAGTCCTGGAAAACCTGCGGCTTGAGCTCAGGCGCGGCTGCCTGATCCTGGCGGTGCTGGCCGAGTTGCGCGACGAACGCTACGGCTACACCCTGCGCAAGGCGCTGGCGGACCAGGGCATGGAGATCGATGAAGGCACTTTGTATCCGCTGCTGCGCCGGCTGGAGAACCAGGGCCTGCTGGTGAGCGAGTGGCGTGAGGAGGAGAAGCGCAACAAGCGTTTCTACCGCCTGTCCGCCGACGGCAAGGTGATCCTGAAACAACTGTCGGCCGAGTGGAGAAGCATCAACGCGTCGCTGGACGGAATTCTCTAGATGCAACGTTATCGACATTTTTTACAGTTTCGAAGGAGTACGACATGGAATTGATCGAACGCTATCTGCAGGCGGTAAAGTTTGCGCTTCCCCAGCCACAGCGCGACGACATCATCAAGGAGCTGCGCGACAACATCCTTTCCCAGGTCGAGGAGAAGGAGGCGGAGGTCGGCCACCCACTGGGCGAGGACGAGCAGGCCGAGCTGCTGAAGAAGCTGGGCAGCCCCATGCAACTGGCCAGCCGTTATCGCAAGCAGCAGTCCATGATTGGAGCGACTATGTTTCCCATTTATTGGAAGGTATTGAAGGCCTCACTGGGCCTCGCGTTCCTGGTGCTGGTGGCGGGCAGCATCGCCACCGCAGCCGCCGGCAAAACTCTGCTGGAGAGTCTGGGCGTGCTGCTCCGCTATCCCAGCGTCGCGTTGATGACATTCGCCTGGATCACTCTGACCTTCTCCGCTCTGGAATTCTTCGGCGCCAGGCTGCATTTGAAGGACAACTGGGACCCGCGCAAGCTGCCGCCGCTGGTGAAGCACAGCCCACGCAAGTCGAGTTTCGAGTTGATCACGCAACTCCTGCTGCAAACCATATTCGGGGTGTGGTGGCTGGCGGGTTTGCACTATCAGTACCTTATATTCGGCCCGGGCATTGCATTCCTTCGTTTTGCTCCGGTGTGGCAATCGATCTATCCGCTGTTTGTGGTGATCGTGCTGGTCGATGTAGCGATCACGGCGGGCATGCTGATCTGGCCGCAATGGGCCCAGGGCAAGAGCGTGTCGCGGCTGGTCATGAGCGCCCTCGGTCTGGTCGTTCTCTATTTCCTGATCAACGCTCCCGAGTTGTTTGTGCCCGCAGACGCGAGCGCGGCGCAACTGCAAGCCCTGGCGAAAGGCATCAACACTGGAGTCCACGTGGGGCTGATGATTGCCGCCGTCGTGAGCGTGGTCAACATCGGGGTGGAATCGGTGCGGTTGGTCGGACGCAAGCTCGCTGATGTTCACCAGGCGACAGTGAACATGTAGGCGCGGGCCTCGTGAAATGCGCGGGGACAGCCGCCCCCGGCTGTCCCGTCGAAAGCAGCTCGACAGGCTTATCCACCACCACCAGCGGAGCTTCGCTCCGCTGGACAGCCGAGGGCGGCTGTCCGCACGTAGTCGCCGATGAACTAGGCTAAACGATAAAAGCTCAGCGCCGCGTCCCCCTGTTCCAGCTTGCGATAGCGGAGCAGGGGCGCAAACGAATCCCCGGGATCGAACCTCTTATCATGCTCAGCTACGACCACGGTGTCCGGTCGCACCAAAGAGGATTGAGAAAGCAGTTGAAGAACCTGCCCGTAGATTTTCTCCATTCGGTAAGGCGGATCAAGAAAGACAAAGTCAGCAGGGACGTTCTTTGCTTCCAGTTGGCGCAGGGCCCGAACTACATCCTCCCTGAGGATTTCGATTCCCGTCTCCGCCTTCAGCGAGGCGAGATTGCGTTGAATCAGTCCGGCGGCCGCTGTCGAGGATTCCACGAAGAAAACCTTGGCTGCTCCCCGGCTCAGGGCTTCGATGCCGACCGCCCCGGTGCCGGCGCAGAGGTCGAACCAGACCTTGCCCTCGAAGCCGGCTGCATTTCCCGCGCCCAGCACGTTGAACAGGGTCTCGCGCAGCCGGTCGGACGTGGGGCGCAGGTCCATGCCGCGGAGTAAGTGCAAGGGGCGGCTGCGAAATTTTCCCGCAATCACGCGCATGCGTCCGCCCTCCTCACCCCACCGCGAGCCATCCCATTACCTTGGATATGCTGAAATTGCAACTCCCCGCTCCAATCCGTTGTCTAAACTATATAGAATGGCGGTAGGAAAAGAGGCCACAGGTTATTCATGAGAAGTTGGTCCATTTCGGCAGGCCGGGTATTTGGCGTTGAACTTCGTATCCATTGGACCTTTTTCTTCGTGCTGCCGCTCTTTGTGTGGTGGACGGATTTTCTCGCTCATCGCACCGCCAGCGAGGGGCGCGGCCTGGCCCTGGTCGGCATCATCTTCGCCTGCGTCCTGGCCCATGAGTTCGGTCACGCCCTGGTGGCCCGGCGCGCGGGAGTCCGCGTAAAGTCCATCATCCTGCTGCCCATCGGCGGAGTCACGCAACTGGACGACAGCCAGCCCGCACGCGATACCAAACTCGTTTCCTGGAAGCGGGACATTCGCATCGCCATGGCGGGGCCGCTGGCCAACCTGCTGCTGGCCCTGACCTCGGGCCTGGTGATTATGGCCGTTGCTCCCCACGTGGAGCTCTGGACCTGGCCCTTCATGCGCTCCGGCAACCTACCCGGCAGCCTGGTGTGGGCGAATGTGTATATCGCCGGCTTCAATTTGCTTCCCGCCTATCCCATGGATGGCGGACGGGTGTTGCGGGCGCTCTTCAGCCGCCACATGGACCCGATTCAGGCCACGCGCCGCGCGGTATCGATCGGCCAGGCCTTCGCTACCATGTTCATCCTTGGCGGTATGCTTCTGCCCAACTACTGGCTTACGCTGGTGGGATTGTTCCTGTTCATTGCCTCCCAGATGGAAGAACGCTCCGCCGTTTTTCAGTCAGTACTGGAAAAAGTCCACCTGGAAGATGTGATGCTTACCGATTTTGCCACGCTCTCCCCGGCCGACACGCTCGAGGACGCGCTGGAAAAAGCGGTGCACTGCCTGCAGGACGATTTCCCGGTAATCCGCGGCAGCGACATGGTGGGAGTGATTTCGAAGCAGAAGATCCTGGAAGCGCTGCGCGCTGAAGGCAACGGTTACGTTCAGGCCGTGATGAACCGGATTTTTGACGTGGCCCAGAAGGGCGAGTCCCTGGCCTCAGCCTTCCGCAAACTTACCACGAAAAACCTGAGCATCATTCCGGTGGTTGAAGATCAGCGGCTGGTAGGCATCGTAACCCTGCAGAACCTGATGCATTCCATGGCGCTGCTGGCGGAAAGCCGCAAGCTCCGCAAACAAGCCTTGAATTCCTGAGAGTCAGCCACGGATTTTCACCGCTCTGCGCGGATCCACACTTTTACAGCTGGGCAATCATTCCTTCGCCCCTTTGGATTTGCCCTTGAGGGCATCGAGGACATCCTCCAGCACGCCCAGCCGAAATGCAGGAGCGCTGTAGCCCTTGGGCAGATGGTCCTCTGGAATCGCAATCTGGTTCCCGTCGCGAACCGAGGAGTAGTGTGGCGACATGATTTCCACCCCGGCGGTGTTGAACTTGTCCTGAATATTGGCGTGCAGGTCGGAATAAATCTTCGCCATCCGGCTGGGCTGGTCGGTGTAAGCGTTGAGTTCGTAGTGAACGTAAAAATCGCCGAGAGCAGTCTGCAGGATAAACGGTTCCGGCTGCTTGAGGATGTCCACGGTGGAGAAGGCCGCATCCATCAGGAGTTGGTGCACGGTCCGCCAGGGAGCGTCGTAACCAATCGTGACCGTGGTGTGCAGGATCAGGCCTTCCTGCTCTCCGCTGGCGCTGAAATTGATGATATGGCTTCCCAGGACCATGGCGTTCGCGATGGTGATTTCCACGTTCTTGATGGTGCGGACGCGAGTGATCAGGAGCGTCTTTTCAATTACGTCTCCCATGGTGTCGGCGATCTTGACCCGGTCGCCAATCTTGAAGGCGCGCATGTAGGTCAGGATGACTCCGGCAACAATATTCGCGATCGCTGACGTGGAGCCGAGAGAGAACAGCACTCCCAGGAAGATTGAAATTCCCTGGAAGGCCGGCGATTTGGCTCCCGGCAGGTAGGGAAAGACAATGATCAGGGTGAGCGCCATGATCATGAAGCGAACAATCTTGTAGGTGGGCTCCGCCCACTCAGGATAGAAATTCGGGAAGCTGATGGTCCCGCGGCCCAGTTCCTTAAAGATGATCTTGATGAACTTGACCAGGTAAAACGACACCAGGATGATGACGACGATGAAAAACAGGTTGGGCAGGTAGGCGACCGCCGTGTCGGCGATCAGCCGCAGGGGAGACAGCACGTAGCCCACCAGGACCTGCGCATAGCCCCGGGTCCAGGGGAAGAAGCCAAGCAGCAGCGACGCATAAAAATACAACGCTATCACCACGAGCAAGAAGCGCAGCAGCTTGGCCAGCCCGACTGCGAAAGCGGTGATGCGGTGAGCGGGAAGTATTTCGAAGCGCTGGATTCGCAGGGAACGGATCCGCGTGCCACGCCAGGTGTTTAGCGTCCGGTACACCCTGGGAAACAGGTGCCTGAAGATAAACAAAATCAAGAGCAGGGCCGATGTGGCGATCAAGGCGTACAGGACGCCGAGGAGAATACTCTTGAGGCTGTATTCCCGGCGGAGGCTCAACAGGGCCGAGCGGATGCGCTGGGCATAGTCATTGGCGAGGTCCCGGCGGGACTGCTGTGCCAGGCTGGCGTCCTGATCGGTGACGCTCATCACGATCACGTCCCCCGCCATAATGTCGGTACTATCTTCCGAATCGGCAACGGTCACGGCGTCCGGCTTGAACAGGATGTCCTTGGAGAGTTCGTGGATCCGCCTGCTTATGGCGTCGGCACGCGCGGCGGCGGTGAAGGAAAGCACTCCCCGGACCGTGAACAGGGTTTTGCCATTCACCGCAACGGGAGCCTGCGTTACAGCCGGAGCTGCCTTTTCTTCCTGCAGTTTGGGCTGGCCGATCAGGCTGCCCGCCAACAGGGAAAGCAAGGTGACGACCGTGAAGACGCGAGCACCCGTATGGCGCATTTGGAAAATCATGAGGTCGAGCCTCCCGTGACCAGCGACTGCGCAATTCTAGTGCAAGTTCGCGCGCCGGGAACGACCCGCAGCGGCTGACGGCCAGAATGTGTACCAGGGGCGTGCTCGCGAAGAAAACCGTCCGGGCTAGAACTTCACCACGATCCCGACGGAAGGCTCCGCCATGTGGCCTCGGGCCCCGGTGAACAGGTTCTGGATTTTGTAGTCGGGCGCCTTGTAAACCAGCCCGCGATACTGCAGGCGCAGGGCCAGGTGATTGGAGAGGGAAGAGCGGTGAATCAGGGGCAGGCTGGAAAAGATGCGCCAGTCGAACCCTCCGCCATAGAGTAAGGCCGGCTTGGTTTGCTGCGCGGCCGGAATAAAAGTCTGCACGCCGTTGATGTAGTTGGCATCGTAGCTGGGATAGAAAACCAGCGCGGCCGCTCCCACAAAAACGAACGGTTCGACTTTGTCACTCTCGTGGAAGCTGAAAACGTAAGCGCCAGAGTATTCCCCGGTGGTGCTGTGAATCCGATAAGTCAGCGGCGACGCAAAATAAATCTGGGAGTTTGCGGTATGGGAATAGTTGATCTCGACCGAGCTGTGTTCGGAAAAGCGGTAGCGCCCGGTGACGAGAACCGCGCCCGAGTTCGTCGGTGTGAGCACCGTACCGTTGCCCGTGGACTGCTTGCTGAACACCGCCGCTCCGCCCAGGCTGACATCAAAGCGATTGTCCTGGGCCCATGCCATGGATGTAAGGAGAAGGAACCCTGCCACTGCGATGCCGCATCGTCGTACCATCAATTGTCCTCGCGCGTGTTTGGGGGTAAATATCCAGCTCAAGGGTTGGAACCAGTCGCGGCTTCCAGGGATGCTTGGCTGCGCTGATTTTTCACCTGTCATCCTGAGCGGAGTAGCTGCTTCGCGAAGCGAAACAGCTACGCAGTCGAAGGACCCCTACCCGCGTCACGATTCTCTCCGCAAAATCTCTCAGAACTATTCCTTGCACTTGAGAAGCTAGGGGTCCTTCGACTCGGCCAGTCCATTCGCGAGCGAATGGACCGGCTTCGCTCAGGATGACACTACTAATTTTTCCGTCACCCTAAAATAGCCGTATCGCCTTGGCCTGTTCCACCGCCGGCACTCTTTTCAGTTCGGCCAGAACCTCCGGGGAAACTTTTCCATCCACGTGCACCACCGCAATCGCTTCCCGTGGAGCATTGGGCTTGACGTTGCCCACCCTGCGGCCGAGGGAGAAGTCGGCGATATTGATCTTATGCTTACCCAGAATCGTGCCGACCTTCCCGATCACCCCGGGAACGTCGCGATTGCGCAGGTAAATGAGATTGCGCTCGAGGGGAGCTTCCACATCAATCCCGTCCACATGCAACAGCCGCGGCCTGTCCTTATGCAGGACCGCGCCCTTTACCAGGTGTTCGGCTGTGGCAGTTTTGAGCAGCACCGAGAGCACGCTGCCCGAGCCTCCGCTGGAGCTGTGCGGCTTGCGGGACTCGTGGATGCGCAGCCCGCGCGCCGATGCGATTGCCTCCGCGTTCACCAGGTTGGCCTTCTCCTCCAAGGCTTCGTTCAGAATGCCTTTGACCGCGGCGTTGCGGATCAGGTCGGTTTTCGATTCCGCCATGTGCCCGGTATAGCGCAGGGAAATCTCCTCCAGCGTTCCTTCGCTCACTTGCGCCAGGAACGAACCCAGCCGCTCGGCCAGCACGATGTAAGGCTGTAGTTCCAGATATTCATCATGCGAGACCGAGGGCACGTTCACCGCATTCTGGATGACGCCGTGCTTCAGATATTCCTTCACCTGCAGCGCGATCTGGTAGCCGACCGCTTCCTGGGCTTCATAGGTGGAACCGGCAATGTGTGGCGTCAGAATGATGTTGTCGAGTGCGGTCAAGGGCGAGTTTTTCAGGGGCTCGTCGGCAAAAACATCCAGCGCGGCCCCAGCCACCAGGCCTTGCTTGACGGCTTGCGCCAGCGCCGCTTCATCCACCAGTTCGCCGCGCGCGCAATTCACCAGACGCACGCCACGTTTCATTCTCTTCACCGAATCAGCGTTGATCATGCCCGCAGTCTGGGGCGTGAGTCCAACGTGCAAGGTGAGATAGTCGGCGGCGGCGTAAACTTCTTCCAGCTTGGCCAGGCGGATGCCTTGCTCCTTGGCCACGGCGGCCGAGACAAAAGGATCGTGGGCGACAATTTCCATGCCAAAGGCCCGCGCCCGTCGCGCCACTTCCATGCCGATTCTTCCCAGGCCCACGATGCCCAGGGTCTTGCCCCGCAGCTCGCTGCCTTGAAGAGATTTCTTTTCCCACTTGCCGGCATGCATGAGTTCGTTGGCGCGGCCAATGTGGCGGGCCATGGCCAGCATCAGCGCCAGCGCGTGTTCGGCCACGGCAATGGCATTGGCGCCAGGAGTGTTCATCACCGCGATGCCCTTGCGGGTGGCGGCATCGAGATCGATGTTATCGACGCCCACGCCGGCGCGCCCGATGACCCGCAGCTTGCGGGCGTGTTCCAGCAGGTCGGCATCCACTTGGACGGCGGAGCGCACGATGAGCGCGTCGGCTGACTGCAACTGCGCCGCCAGTTTGCCCTCCAACTGGTCCGGCGTGACGATGGTCCAGCGCGGCTCGCGCAACAGGTCGATGGCTGAGGATGAAATCTTTTCTGCTACCACAACTTTCATGGTCAGGGTCAACTCTCCAGGGGATTGTGATGCTTCCTGCGATCGCGCTACTGCAACGCTGCTGCAAAGGCAAAATCTTTACCAGGAAATGACAGGCCGGTGACACCGCACCAGGGTCCTCCTCATACGCTGACACCAGGAATTAAACCCGGTCTCAAGGGGAGGTCACTATGAAAACAATCCTCATCATTCTGCTGACAGCCTGCGCTCTCGGATGCGGCGGCTACGGTTCGGGCTCGGGCTCCGGTTCGATGGCTGCCGGGGCGCCGCATGTGGTTGCCCCGCTGGTACCCAACACCGCGACCGCCGGCAGCACCGCATTTACCTTGACCGTCAACGGAAGCGGATTTGTCGCGCAGTCGGTTGTCTATTGGAACTCTGCCGCTCACACCACCACATTCGTGACCAGCAGCCAGCTCACCGCCGCGATTTCGGCTGCGGACGTCGCTAACGCCGGCGCGGTGCCCGTTTTCGTGAAAAATCCGGGAGGCACGGGAATTTACAACAACCAACCCGCGCAGAACTCCAACATGGTGAACTTCACGGTGCAGTGATCGACGGGTCACGTCAGGCGCCAACCGGTTGCCGTTTTTCCGCGGCGCTGCGTGCGTACACTTCCTGCGCCGCCCGCACCGCGGCGCCATACTCCACCGGTTTTCCGGTCACGCTGGCCAGCACATGCTCGAGCGCCGCCAGAATTCCGATGGTATCGAGATAGTCGTAGTAGCCGAGGTGCGCGATGCGGAACAGCTTGCCTTTCATCTCGCCCTGGCCGTTGGCCACCACCGCGGCAAACGATTCGCGAAACTCTTTGACGATCGCGCTGGAGTCAGTCCCTGGCGGTGACTGAATGGCGGTGAGCGCCGCGGCCGGTGACGAAGCTGCGAACAGTTTCAGTCCCAATGCGAGCGCTCCGGCACGGGTCATCTCGGCCGCTAGCTCGGCGTTGTTGACCAATGCTTCGCGTCCCGCCACCAGGTCGCCCTTTCCCATCTCTCGAATGAAATCGAGCGCCGCTCCCAGCGCGGCGAAGAGCGAGGTCGCAGGGGTGTAGGCCGATTCTCCCTTGGCAGCGGCCTTGCGTTCTTTGCGGAAGTCGAAGTAGTAGCGCGGAGACCTGGCCGTCTCCATGCGCTTCCAGGCACGTTCACTGACCGCGCAATAAGCCAGCCCGGGAGGAATCATCAACGCCTTCTGCGAACCCCCGATAATGACGTCGAGGCCCCAGCCATCCACATCGAAGTGGGTGGTGCCCAGCCCGGTGATGGCGTCCACCACCAGCAAGGCGTCATCGCCCTGGGCGCGGACGAGCTTCGCGATCCCCTTCACATCGTGCCGGGCGCCGGTCGAACTCTCCGTCGCCTGCACATAAACGCAGCGCACGTCGGGAGTCAGCTTTTGCCGGATTTCGTCCAGTGAAATGGTCTCGCCGTAGGGCGCGCTCAGGACTTCAACCACGCAGCCAAAAGCTTTGGCCAGATCGCGCCAGCGTTCGCCAAACTTGCCCGCGGTCAGCACCAGAACCTTGTCACCGGGCGAGGTCAGGTTCGAGACTGAGCCTTCCATCGCGCCGGTCCCCGAGGAAGCCAGCACCAGCACGTCGTTCTGTGTGCCGACGAAATCTTTCATGTCGGCCAGAACGCGCGTGTATAAGGCGCGGAAGTCAGCGGTGCGATGATGCATCGCGAACGAAGCCATGGCGGTCTGCGCCGCGGGAAGGATGGGCGTTGGGCCGGGAGTAAATAGACGGTTCTTGCGCAACATTTACGAAGGAGTCCTTTGCTGTTAGAAGGTCCTTCTAGTTTACCGAATCGGGCGAATTTACGCATGCGGCGGGTCCTATTGGTGGAATCTCTTACGTCCTTTAACCACGAAGGACACGAAGTTGCACGAAGGAAAACAATTCTCTTTGGTCTCCTTACGTGTAACTTCGTGCCCTTCGTGGTTTACGCCTTTGCCTCGGAGGCGAATCCACACAGCCAGACGCTATAATCTCCCCATGAGCCTCAGCGAGCAGATCCAGCAAGACATCACCGCCGCCATGAAGGCGCGCGACGAGCACCGCCTGTCCACCCTGCGCATGGTCAAGACTGCGCTCAAGAACCGCGAGATCGAGAAGATGGCGCCGCTCGACGACAAGGAATCGCAACAGGTGCTCACTACGCTGATCAAACAGCGCAAGGATTCCGTCGAGCAATTCACCAAAGGCGGACGCCAGGAAATGGCCGACAAGGAAGCCGCCGAAATCGTGCTCATTGAAACTTACATGCCCAAGGCTGCCGGCGAAGACCAGATCGTGGCCGGGGTCAGGGCGGTCATCGCCGAAATGGGCTCGCCCACCATGAAGGAGATGGGCACGGTGATGAAGAACGTGATGGCGCGATTCTCCGGCGCAGGAATCCGCGTCGATGGAAAAGTGGTCAGCGATGCGGTGAAGCGGGAGCTGACAGGGAAATAGGGCGAACCCATTTCACGAACCAAGGCTAGAGTTCGTAAAAGCTCATCCTCTCCCCTCTCTTATGCCACTCCTCCACTTCGGATGAGCCCGCCGGACTGCCCAGAAGAGAATTTGCGTAAGCGACTCTTACAGCGGCGGAGATTTCTGGATCGGTAACGGAGAAAGCCACCTGCTCTACTAACTCCGGTGAAATGCGCCCAGCAAGCCGCATACATTCAGACCAGAGGGCGGTTGAAGGCCACTTGCCTTTGAACGCCTGATTCGGATCGTCGGCGTTAGTGTCCAACGCGTAAACGCCCTCTGCGGTTTTCAGCAGTTCCTGCAACGTCTTGCGCGCGCTTGCGGTGTCATTGAGCCTGAGATAGAGACGTGTCGCCTCCCCGAGTTCACGCCCTTGCTGAAAAGGCTGAGAGCCGCCCACGTTCCGGCGGAGTTCGTCCAGGGCTGCGCGAGCAACGATAGGATCTCGCTCCACGGTCTCCTTAGCCACGACGATGAGCGCCGCGAGCCTGGGCGAATCGAAACTGCCGCTCACCGGATTTTCCCGTGGGAGGTTCATGGCGTCGGCGAGGGCCTGCTTTGGGTCTTTCGAAGACTCGGACGAAATCGAGTTCATTCTCCGGTCAAGTTCATTTTGCATCTGCTCCCGCAAGGCTCGGGTTGGATCGGAATCTGCGTCTCCTACGCCGTATTCCACGGTATGAATCCCACTCTGGCGCTTCTCCTGATTCGCGTCCCGGTAGTTTCCAGGGTCGATCGACTGCATGCCTTGCGGATACAGTTTCAGCGCCGCCTGCGTCTCTCTATCGTCCCGCAGCAGGCTCTCGGCACGATTCTTGTCGAGTTCTTCCAAGACGGGGAGCATCTGAAAGAGGCGCAACTGGTACACCGAATTGAAGCCGATGGGACCTTGCTGAGTTGAGAAAGACATTCGAAGCTTCCCTTGCTTTTCGTCATCATCCTTTCCCTCCTGTAAAACCACATCAACTGCTGACAAAGCAGTGGCAGGAGGCAGATGACGCCAGAATCGAACCAGCATCGTGGGAAAGTCCTCGAGTTGTGGCGTTGCATTGTGCTTGTGCTGCTGAAAGTTCTCCAACGCTTGCGAGAACACGGGCAAAAGTTCCGGAGAGTCCTGGGGCATTGCGAGGAGAAGATTGGTCGCCACTCCGAAGGGATAGTTGTCTTCGTCGGCCAGCCTGGTCAGTAGCGCCTCGGCACGCGCAAACTCCTTTCCGTCGATGTAATGCTGGGCCAAGGCGGCGGTGGCCTGCACGCGTGGCAATGGATCGGCACTGGCCAGGAACTGCTCCCCCTGTTCCGGTGCACGTGCGATGATCTCGCGGAGCAGGGTGGTCTGCAGCCAGTTCTTCGTACGACAGACGGAAGAGTCTTGACATGCAAACTCATCATCCGGCCCATGCTCCATTGACTCGGTCGTCAGAAACGCCCGATTCAAGATCTGGTCAGCTTTGCTTCTGTCGATCTTTGCGTAACCAGCCGCAACTCTCCATAAGACAAATGCCGCCATATCCGGCTGCAGGGACGACGCTTCGCTTTCGGCGGCCCTAAGCATGCGCAGGGCACGCTGTTGTTCCAGTGTGAGCTTCGCCGGCCGATTGGTATGTTTTGAGCTGGAGCCTGGATCCTTGCCGATGGCGGGTGCCTGGCTCTGGGCAAACAAGTTCGCGGCAGCCAGAACCGTGAGCAGCCGGGCACCGTGGCAGACGTTCCACCGGAGCATACGAATCCTTGCGGAAACTATCCCGCGACAACCTGAGGAATTATGTCACGGCCGCTTCTCGGGAGGACAAGTTTATGAGGATGCTAGACTCGTGAGCGACGCCGTGATGCGGCACCGACAGGGAAATAATCTGAACTCCTCTGTACGAATCGACAAGTGGCTTTGGGCTGCCCGCTTCTTCAAAACGCGGGCCCTGGCGGCCAAGGCTTGTGACCTGGGCAGGATTCAATCCGCGGGGCAGCCCATCAAGCCCGCGCGCCCGATCCGAATTGGAGACTGGCTGCGAGTCACCAACGAAGGCGGCGAGTTTCACGTGGAAGTCCTGCTGCTCAGCGAGACACGCGGCCCATCCTCGGTTGCGCTGACGCTTTACCGCGAGAGCGAGGCCAGCAAGGAACAGCGCCTCAAAGTGGCGGCGGAACGTAAGGCCATGCGGCAATTCGAGGAGTTGCCCGCCGGCCGCCCGTCAAAGCGCGATCGCCGCCGGATCATCCAATTCCGCGGGCGGGCCTGAGTAAGAATCCCCGCGTAGGGGCGGACGCCTCGTCCGCCCGGTCGAGCAAAGCTCGACAAGAATTTCGCGTAACCGGCATCAGCCTGAATCTGCGTTGCTCGCAAAAAACCCTGCCGAGCTGCGCTCGGCCGCCCGGACGGGGCGTCCGGGCCTACGTATTTTCAGGTTGGGATAGGTTTACTTGCTCCGCTGCAGCTCCCGGTACGCCTCGCTCTTTGAAACGCCCATCTCTTTGGCGATTCTCTTCAGCGCCGCTTTCTCATCCAGCTCTTCTGCCGCCATGATCTGCTGCAGCCGCTGTCGCACACTCATTCCAACCGCCATTTTCTGTTGCCCCTCTTCGGCTTTGCCGATCAACAGCGTGATCTCGCCCTTGATATCGCCCCGAGCATTCAGTATTTCCAAAACCTCACCCGCCCGCCCGCGCAGAAATTCTTCGTGGATCTTGGTCACTTCCCGCGCGATCACAATTGGCCGGTCCGGCCCTAGAGTAGCCACGATATCTTCCACCGCTTCTTTGATCCGGTGCGGAGCTTCGTAAAAAACCTGCGTTCGCGGCGAAGCTTTGACGCTCTCCAGCATGTGTCGCCGTTGACCGCTCTTCGCCGGTAGAAAGCCGCTGAAGCGAAACGAGTCCGTCGGCAGGCCACTGGCGACGAGAGCGGCCAGAAATGCCGACGCTCCGGGAATCGGCACCACCGGAATATGGTGCCGGATCGCCAATGAAATCAGGCGGAACCCGGGGTCGGAGATGCCCGGCATTCCCGCATCCGTCACCAGGGCCACGCGGGCGCCGCCTTCCAGGTCGAGCACCAGCTCCGGGGCGCGGGTCAGTTCATTGTGTTCGTGATAGCTGACGGTGCGGGTTGCGACGCCGTAGTGGTGCAGCAGCTTTTGCGTCTGCCGGGTATCTTCGCAAGCGATCTGGTCGGCTTCTTTAAGCACGCGCACCGCCCGCAGCGTGATGTCCTCCAGGTTGCCGATGGGCGTTGCCACCAGGTACAGTCCCGGGGCCAGCGAACCTTTCGGGTTCGCCAGCGTGTCGTCGCCCGCCTTCATGAGGGCGAGTCTAACATCGGGTGCGATGCATGGTCTTGTGTCCAGGCCTGACCTTGTACTGCCAACGTTATACTCCCCACCCGGCAATGGACTCCCAGGAGTCCTGCCTCCAGAACCGAGGTCAGATGCAGGTGTACGACCGCCGGTTCATTGACGAGGCCGGGCACAAACCCTAGAATCAGGAAGGCCAGCTGTCAGTTCTCAGTTTTCAGTTTGAATAAGTCCCATGCCACTTTACGAATACGAGTGCAAGAAGTGCCACCACCGCTTCGAGCGCATCCAGAAATTTTCCGACCCTCATGTCAAGAAATGCCCCAAGTGCGGGGGGCCGATCGAGCAGGTGATCTCGGCCCCGGCCGTCCAGTTCAAGGGCTCGGGATGGTACGTCACCGATTACGCCAAGAAGTCCTCGACCGGCTCGGCTTCGTCGGCTTCGAACGGAGACTCCAGCAAGGACTCCAAATCCAAATCGGAAGATTCCGCGAAGTCTGAAAATTCCGCGAAGTCTGACACCTCGAAGTCTGAGGCCCCGAAAAAATCCGAAAGCTCATCCAGAAAGAAGTAATGTGGGCGCGAGCGTCCTCGCTCGTGCTCTCCCGAACTATCGCCACCTCAAGCTGTAGCCCAGCGCCGCCAGAATCTGGTTTTCGAACTCATACTCCAGCACAAAGGTAAAACTGTCTTCCTGTCCTTCCCAGGAAGCGGCGTACCGGGTCAGGTCCCGGCTGTAAAACGAATAAGCAACGGCATAGCCCACGTTACAGGGCTTCGGACATGCGATCATCCCGGTGGGATCGGGCCGTTCCAGGCCGGTCGCGGCCAGCAGATCGTTTGAGCTCACATCAGGCACGGCGCCCACCCGCAGCTGGTGAGGCATGATCTCGAGCGCACGCCGGTCCCCGGGACGGATGTCCGCCGGTGCTCCGAGAGATGACCTCTGCAAGGGATTTAAATCCACCTGTTGCGAGACGCTATCCTGTGCCGCCTGCCAGATCTTCCACAAGTCCGCGTCAGAATGTTTGGTCTGGTTAACGAACCCTATCGCAGGCCCGGCGGGCTGCCCGCCGCATCCCAGCAAAACCAATCCCAGCAATAGCTTCCAAAGGTTTCGCCGCATAGGCCCGGTCCCAACTGGTGGTAAGAAGACCATCGGCGATAAGGCGGTTTATCTCCAGTGGCAACGCCCAGGTGAATCGTTTCGGGAGCGAGGGCATCTAAATAGTCGTTATAACGAGGATCACCAACATGATCGACATCAGACGTAGTGCAGAGCGCGGCGGAGGCGACTTCGGCTGGCTCAAAACGCAACACTCATTTTCCTTTGACACCTATCATGATCCGCGCTTTATGGGATTCCGTTCCCTGCGGGTTATCAACGAGGACTGGGTGCAGGCCGGCCATGGCTTCCCCATGCATCCCCATCGCGACATGGAGATCATCACGTATGTCCTGGATGGCGCCCTGGAGCACAAGGACAGCATGGGCAACGGCTCCATCATTCGCCCCGGCGATGGACAGCGCATGAGCGCGGGAACCGGAGTGCGGCACAGCGAGGCCAACGCCTCGAAGGCCGACGCGGCACACCTGCTGCAGATCTGGATTTTGCCCGACCGTCGCGGGCACGAGCCCGGCTACGAGCAGAAGGCATTCCCTGAGGCCGAAAAGCGCGGCAAGCTGCGCCTGATTGCCAGCCCGGACGGGCAGGATGGATCAGTGACCATCCACCAGGATGCCAGACTGTACGTGTCGCTGCTCCAACCCGGACAGGAAGTGAAGCACGAACTGGGTGAGGGCCGCTATGCCTGGCTGCAAGTCGCGAAGGGCGCGGTAGAACTCAACGGCCACAGCCTGAACCAGGGCGATGGCGCCGCCATAAGCGACGAGCAGCGCTTGACGGTCAAAGGCACGGAAGACGCGGAAGTGCTGCTCTTCGACCTGCAGTAAAACCATGTGGGGCGGGCGCCCTCGCCCCCGCTTTTGATCTGGATTTCGCTGTTGATCTTGATTCTGCTCCTGACCCTGATTTCGATTTGCTGTTGTCTTTGGGTTGGGATTTTTGACAGTCTTTTCCAGCCGCCAGCTTTTCCAGCGGCCGCAAGTCCCAAATTCACGTCAACGTCAAAGGCGGCGCGCGAGGGCGCCCGCCCTACATTTGGGTTGCGGCGGGTCGTTGCTCTCGCTCTGCTTCTGTGCTAACGTCACCGATCAATCGGTCGATGCGCTTCCTCTTTAATCACGAGAAATCCTCCCGCTCGGGGCCGCAGGAGCCGGTCCTGGCCGAGGTTCCAGAGCTTCATGCCGCCCAACTGGCTGCGGCTTATTACGGTGAGCGTCAGGGCGGGGACCTCCACGATTTCGTTCGGGTCACGCCCAACCGCGTGCTATTCGGCCTGCTGGACATGGCCGGGCGCCTGGAAGAAAACAGCGGCATCGTCTCCGCCGCCCAGCAGACTTTCCGCAACCGCTCGCAGGAATTGTTCTCGGCCGAGGATGTCAACGAGGCCGACGCCATGGCGGAGCTCTGCCTCGAGCTCAACCGGGCCATCATGGCGGCCGAGGGAGGCATCCGCTCCTGTCCTGCCTTTGCCGGCTGTTACAACGAAGACCTGGGCACCGTCTGCTATTTCAACGCCGGACACACCCCCGGACTGCTCCGCGATCTCACCGGCATCACCGAGTTGCGCGCCACCGGTCTGCCTCTTGGACTTTTTTCTCATGCCACCTGCGAGGCTCCCCTGGTTGTTCTGCCCCCCGGCGCCGCCCTTCTGCTGGTTTCCCGGGGTTTGCTCGAGGGCAGGCGCAGGCGGGAAGAGTTTGGACTGGAGCGGGTCAAGAGCGGCTTGCAACAGGCTGCCAACGAGTCTGCGGAAGAGCTCTGCGCATCGACCATTGAGGGCGTACAGCAGTTCATGCGCAAGCCCCCCGTCCACAACGACGTGACTGCCCTGGCGCTGGTCCGGGCAACTGGTAGAGCATCCTCAGTCGGGCAGAACTAACTCCTTCCGCCTTTTTCTCTCTCTGTTTCTTTCTTCAAATATGTTTATATATGTAAATAATAACTGTTACATACACTTATAAATGTAATTGAAGTTACACATGTTACATGTTTAAATGTAATATAAGAAAGATAAAAGCGGGATGGTATGAAATCTGAATTCAAGGGTTTGCGGCTCCGCCAACTGGAACGAAGTCTGCAGCCATTTTTGCTGGCGCGAGAGATTTCTCGGCCACAAAGAGGGTGGATTCGCGCAATAAGGGAAGCCACAGGCATGACTCTACTCGAACTGGCAACGCGGATGAAACGCAGTCTTTCGCTGGCGGCTCAATTTGAAAAGTCGGAAGCCAGTTATCGAATAACACTCAATAGTCTCCGGCAAGTGGCGGACGCAATGGGATGCGATCTGGTGTATGCGCTCGTACCCAGGCAAGGAACTCTGCACGACCTGGCAAAACGACGTGCGACCGAGCAAGCCAGCGCTGACGTGTTAGCGGTCGAACACACCATGGCGCTCGAAAACCAGGCAGTCGGCAGGGTGAAAGAGAAAATCCAGGAAGAAGCGAGCCGCATACTGAAGGGGAAGTAGCCGTAATGCCGCTATTGGATGTTGGGGAGGGGAGCACGCCACTTACGCCCGAGGAACTGCGTGATCTCATTCCCAACCTGGCTGCCCGGGAAGAACTGAACGAATGGGAGCGCGAGAACATCCTGCGCGCACGACGGTGGGCGTTGGGCCGCAGGAACTTTAAATCTGATCCCGTCTCCGAGGAATACATTCGAAAACTTCACGACAAGATGTTTGATCAGACATGGAAATGGGCGGGCTGCTATCGCAAAACAGAAAAGACCATCGGGGTTCCAGTCCAACAGATGCGAGAGATGCTGGCCACATTGCTCGGTGATACCAGGTATTGGATAGAAAACAAAACTTACCCCGCTGACGAGATCGCTGTTCGGTTTCATCACCGCCTGGTCCTCATCCACCTCTTTCCCAATGGAAATGGCAGACATGCCCGACTGATTGCTGATGTCGTCGCGGTTAAGTTGGGAAGGCCGGTCTTTGCCTGGGGCGGGCTCAGCCTGATAAAGCCCGGGGAAGCACGGGAAAAGTACCTGCACGCTTTGAGAACCGCCGATGCGGGAGAAGTCGCCGCGCTGATCGAGTTTGCGCGCTCCTAGCGAGACCAAAGCTAGTGGAGGCCGGGTGGCGCCGCCCGTCCTCCATTCTGTTCTTACCTCTTCCTCTTCCGCGCCGACGCTGCAGGAGGCGCCTGCACCTTCCCTGGCGCCAGCTCATCCGCGGTCACAAAGATGGGTTCGATGTCCGTAGGAATTCCTCGCAGGCGGTCGAGCGACTTCTGCAAAGCGGGGCGCACTACGCCCATTTCGTCCTGCAGTTTTTTTGCTCCCGCATAGTCTCCCTGGGCCTCGAGGGTCAGCAGATCATGATCGAGATCGCGCACTCCCCGTTTGAATTTTTCCAGGTCCAGCGCGAAGGTCTGGTTCGGACGCTGGGTAAACGCACCTTTGTCCATGAGGTAGTTGAACTGGATCGCCATGCCTTTGCCGTGAGCGTCATTCAGCCCGAAGCGGAGGCTGCGGAACATGGACGCCAGGTAGGTGGTGTAAAGCTGCCGTTGCGCGGCTGCATCGGAGGGTAGAACGCTTGCCAGTTTCATCTCCTCGGCATGGTCCATCATGTACTGCAACGCGAACAGGCCGGTGATATCGGCTTTGGCTTCTTCAATGGCGCTGTAGAGTTCCTTCAGTTCGGCGCGTGGCGTCGTGTCCCGGCCGTCCACCTTGATCTGGTGCGGTCCCAGCCCGTGCATCAGTTCGTGGGCCACGATGTGGGTAAAGAATGATTCAAAGTTCACGTCCCGGGCGGCGGGAGGAAGCATCTTGCGCGCGATGGGAAGAAGGACGCTGCGAAACTTGGCCTCCTGCACATTCTTGAGCATTACTCGCTTGCTGCCCTTCTGATTTACTACCCGCTCGTCATTGGGCAGATTGTAGGCGGCGGTAGCCACGCCGTGATTGCCGTCTCCCGCGCAGAGAATCTCGTCCACCACGCGGATGGGCGCCGCCGCCCCCAGTTTGGGATTGCGGTACTGCGGGTCGATGGGAAGGTTGTCCTCGATCTCCTGCAGATGGGAGCTGAGAGCGGAAAACTTTGCGCTCTCCTCATCGTCTCGCAGGTTCAGGAAGGTTTCAAACGCCGCCTTGTAGCCAAAGAGTTCGTCGTTGTAGGTCTCGTAGGGGCCAATGGTGATGTCGATGGGAGCGTCCAGGTCCATCCAGGCCAGATCGCTGGCGTAGTAATCGTTGGAGAGAAACGCATCGGCGCGAAGGTTGAGGAAAGTTTTCAGTGAGGCGTTGTCGGTAAGGTTGGCGGCTTCCTTCAGCAGGTCCGCCGCCCGGGTCAGGTCGTCTTTGTAGGCTTCGCTGTAGGGGACAGCCTCCAGGGTTTTTGTGCCAGCGTCGCCGGTTCGGCGGATGACTGTGAAAAATCCTTTCGCCTCCTCCTGTTTCTCCTTCGGTAGGGAGGCAACCCAGGTTTCGAACTCCTCCCTGGTCATGTCCTCGGGATAGAAGTTTGCTCCCTTGGGCTTCTCCGCGGGAACGCCGGGCAGAAAGGCCTTAAAATTATCCAGCGCCGACCAGGGACTCTTGTTGATCCAGAAATACTGCAACCGTGCCTTGCCCAGGGCGTGCTGTCCTTCTGCAGGCGCGCATACAGGGCCGGATTGCCGCTCCAGTACTGGACCAGGAAGATGTCGTTCATGATCCGGCCGGCCTCAATCAGTTTTACCAGCGCCTGCCGGTCCCCGGTGGAGAGCTTCGAGGTATCCACCCGCAGGGATGTGGGAGCGTAGCGAGCCGTCATCTTCTTCAACTGGGCGAGTCCGGGGGCTGAGGAAGTCGCCTTCCGGGATTTCGTCTTTTTGGCCGCCGCCGGCAGGGTGGCAATCGCCAGGAGAACAATTAGCGCAAAAGGCGCCGCAAATTTCATTCAGGGTTCCTCACAACGGGTTCAGGATTGAATGCAAAACGAAATCTTAAACCGCAAAGAACGCAAAGAGAAACCGCAAAGGACGCAAAAGTAATTCAGGCTTCTCTTTGCGAACTTTGCGGCTACGGTTTTGCGCCCCCGTGCCGACATCGCAGGTGGCCGCGGACCCGCCTCCAGGGGTACAATTTGGCGAGGCCGTTCGGCAACGGAAATTACGGCCGCCCTATGGCTATGCGAAAACTACTCCCCTGCTGTTTGCTGATTTGTCTTACCGCCCTGCCTCCGCTTTTGGCCGCCGACTCGGTGGTCGAGGAGATTGTAGCCCGCGTCAATAATCAGATCATAACGCGTGGCGAATACCTGCGCAGCAAGGAGCAGCTGAAACAGGAAGCGCAGCAGCAGGACCCGGCCAACGCCGACAAGATCGTCGCCGAGAAGGACAAGGACGTGCTGCGCGATTTGATCGACCAGCAGTTGCTGCTCGAAAAGGGCAAAGACCTGGGGATCACCGCCGATACCGACGTGATCAAACGGCTGGACGACATGCGCAAGGAAATGAAGCTGGAATCGATGGAAGACCTGGAGAAGGCCGCCCAGGCGCAGGGCATCGCCTTCGAGGATTTCAAGCAGAACCTGAAGAACCAGATCATCACCCAGCAGGTGATCTCCAAGGAAGTCGGCTCCCGGATGTCCATCAGCAAGGAAGAATTGCAGCAGTTTTACGATGCGCATAAGAGCCAGATGGAGCAACCGGAACAGATCCGGCTGAGTGAACTCCTGATTTCGACAGAGAAGAAGGACCCGGCTACCGCCGAAGCCCAGCAACTCGCCGCGGCGCAAGCCAAGGCGGATGAACTGCTCGCCCAGATTCGCAAGGGAGCGGCTTTCGACGAAACCGCCAAGAAGAACTCGGACGGGCCCACCGCCGCTCAGGGCGGCGATCTCGGTTATTTCAAGCGCGGCACGCTGGCCAAGGAGCTTGAGGACAAGACCTTTGCCATGAAGCCGGGTGAAGTTTCTGACGTCATCCGCACCAAGCAGGGCTTTGTCATCCTCAAGGTCACGGAACACCAGCAGGCCGGCGTGCCCCCGCTCAGCCAGATTGAGGGCAGGGTCCAGGACGCGATCTACATGCAGAAGCTGCAGCCTGCGCTGCGGGCTTACTTGCAGAAATTGCGCGAGGACGCCTACATCAAGATCGCTGGCGGGTATGTGGACACCGGCGCCAGCCCCAACCAGACCGCACCCATCGAAACCACCGCCAAGGACGCAGGCTCCAAGGAACTGAAGAAAAAGAAGAAAAAGCTGGGCATCCTCTAGGAAATGCCGGAGCCTCCGGAAGCGAGAGACAGGCCGTACTATGAAGGAATTTTTCGTTTCCGACTGCGTCCGCTTCGAGAACAAGATCATCACTTCCACTTTTGTGGTGGTTTCCCGCCAGGTCAAACCCAAGAAAAGCGGTGAGCCCTATCTGGCCCTGACCGTGGGCGACCGCAGCGGACACCTCGAGGCCAAGATGTGGGACAACGTCGAAGATGCCATCGACGCCTGCGACCAGGACGACTTCATCAAGGTCAAGGGCCTGATCAACAAATACAAGAACCGCTTCCAGCTCACCATCCACAAGCTGCGCCGCATGGGAGAATCTGAAGTCGATTTCGCTGACTACCTCCCCAAGACCAGCAAGGATATTGGCGAGTTATGGCAAACGCTGGCGGGCTACGTCGCCAGCTTTAAAGATCCTCATCTCAAGGCGCTGGTTGAAGCGTTCATGGCCGACCCGGAAATCGCGGAAGCCTACCGCAATGCCCCGGCGGCCAAGACCCTGCATCACGCCTTCATCGGCGGTTTGCTGGAGCACGTGGTCTCGCTATTCAATTCCTGCGACCTCATGTGCCGCAATTATCCGCAGATCAACCGCGACCTGCTTCTCACCGGCGCTTTCTTTCACGATATCGGCAAGATCCACGAACTAACCTACAATCGCTCGTTTTCCTACAGCACGCGCGGCCAGTTGCTGGGACACATGATCATCGAACTGGAGATGCTGCAGGCCAAACTGCAGCAGTTGCCGGAATTCCCGGAGTCGCTGAAGACTCTGGTCGAGCACCTCATCATCAGCCACCATGGCCAGTATGATTTTGGATCGCCCAAGCTGCCCATGTTCCCCGAAGCGCTCATGCTGCATTATCTTGACGATCTCGATTCCAAGATGGAAGCCATGCGGGCCCAGTTTGAGCGCGGCGGGGAATCGGAGGGCGCCTGGACCGGTTACAATCCATCGCTGGGCCGGCCCCTGCTGAACACTGCGAAATTCCTGGCGGGCAAGGCCCCGGAAGAAAGCAAAACCGCGGCCGAGCCCCCGGTTGCCGATAAGCTGGCCGAGGCGGAGGAAAAGACCGGCGACGCCATGACTTCTGCTGCCCATGAGGATAAAATCTAGCCACTTGCATAGGCCCCTCGTCTGTATCCGGTGAAGTATTGCGCGCAATCCACTTTCTGAGCGACCATCCCGGCATTGGAGGAAATTATGAGAACCCGTTTGACAGCACTCACCCTTGGTCTCTACTTATCGTTTGCGGTGCTCGGCTGCAATAAGCCCGCCGCTCCGCCCGATTCCAGCGCCTCACCGTCTTCCAGCGATGGCAGCAGCAGCTCGGCCGCGCCAAGCGGAGAGGCCGGCGGCTCCGGTTCGGCAATGTCCAGCACAGCAATGTCGAATATGAAGCCCGAGCCCGCGAAGCCTCTGGTAGTCCCGGCAGGCACGGTGTTGACGGTCCGGCTGGGACAGACGGTCGGCTCCAAGATCAGTTCGCCGGGGCAGACCTTTACTGCCACACTGGCCAGCCCGGTGGTGGTCGATGGCAAGACCGCGATCCCTTCCGGAGCTTCAGCTTCCGGAACCGTGGTTGACGCCAAGCCACTGGGCCGCTTCAAAGGTGGAGCATCGCTGCAGCTGCGCTTGACCTCGATCGCGATTGGCGGTGCTGAGCAGGCCATCTCCACTTCTTCCGTGGTCCGCGTAGAAAAAGGCAAGGGTAAGCGCACTGCCGTTATGGCAGGCGGCGGCGCTGGTCTGGGCGCGCTGATCGGCGGTCTGGCGGGTGGGGGCAAGGGCGCGGCCATCGGCGCACTGGCGGGCGGCGGCGCGGGCGCGGGCGGCGCTGCGTTCACCGGCAACAAGGACGTTGTCCTGCCTGCCGAATCCGCCCTCAGCTTCAAGCTGGAACAACCGCTCGAAGTGAAGTAGTCGTCATCAAATCTCGGCCCAGGGCGCGAAGCCCTGGGTCCGTTTTTGCGCGCCGCGATGCTCGACTTCGATCAATTCCGTCTCCTGACCTTCGACTGCTACGGCACCCTCATCGACTGGGAGACTGGGATATTTTCCGCGCTGCGCCCGATTCTCGCCGTCCACGGCAGGACCATCCCGGATTCCGACCTTCTGCGCCTCTATTCCGAACTCGAATCGGAGGCCGAACAGGGAGAATACCGTTCTTATCGCCAGGTGCTCGAGTCGGTGGTCCGCGGCTTCGGTGAACGCCTGGGATTTGCGCCGACCGAATCCCAGGCACGCTCCCTGCCGGACTCGCTGCCCGACTGGCGGCCTTTCCCGGATACCATCGCCGCCCTCGGCAAACTCAAGGCGCGCTACCAGCTCGCCGCCATCTCCAACGTTGACGACGACCTTTTTGCCGCCACGGCCCGCCGCCTCGAAGTGACCTTCGACTACGTGATCACCGCGCAGCAGGCGCGGGCCTACAAACCATCGTTGCATATATTCAAACTCGCCCAGCAACGCACCGGAGTAGTTCCCGGCCAATGGCTCCACGTCGGCCAAAGTCTCTATCACGACGTAGTCCCCGCCCAGTCTCTCGGAATAAAAACCGTCTGGGTGAACCGCCCGTCGCCCCGCCCCGGGGCCGGTGCCGCCAAAACCGCCTCCGCCCAACCTGACCTCGAAGTCCCCAACCTTAAGTCTCTGGCGCAACTGACATCTGAGAGCCGTCAACTGCAAACTGGTTCCTGAATCCCCAACCAGTATTAAACTGGTAGCAACCCCAGCAATCGGAGAAATCCAGATGGCAACCAGCACCGCCCGCTCCAATCCGCTTTCTTACCTGAGCGATCAACTCAACGATCTCAAGGCCAAAGGCACGCACTTCCGCCTGCGCGTGCTCGATGACGAGCAAGCCGCGGTCTGCACCTTCGACGGCAAGAAGGTCATCAACCTGGCCTCGAATAACTACCTCGGCCTGACCACGCACCCCAGGCTGCGCGAGGCCGCGCTCGAGGCCACCCGCAAGTACGGTGTGGGATCAGGCGCGGTGCGCACCATCGCCGGCACCATGAAAATCCACATGGAGCTGGAAGAAAGAATCGCCCGCTTCAAAAACGTCGAGGCCTGCGTGGTCTTTCAATCCGGATTTGCGGCCAATGCCGGAACAGTGTCGGCGGTGCTGGGCAAAGAGGACTTCATCATCTCCGACCAGTTGAACCATGCATCGATCATCGACGGCGCCCGCTTGTCACGCGCCAAGATTCTCGTCTTCGAGCACAAGAACATGGCCCAGGCGGAGGAGCGGTTAGCCAGCATCAAGGACCAGCCCGGCAAGCGCCTGGTGATCACCGACGGCGTCTTCTCCATGGACGGTGACATCGGCCCCCTGCCCGCGCTCTGCGACCTGGCGGAAAAGTACGGCGCCATCATGATGGTGGACGACGCCCACGCCTCCGGCGTGCTGGGCCGCAACGGCCGGGGCACGATTGATCACTTCAAAGTGCACGGCCGCGTGGATATCCAGGTCGGAACGCTGTCAAAGGCCATTGGTGCGCTCGGCGGCTACGTCTGCGGCACCCGCGACCTGATCGATTTTCTCTACCACCGCGCCCGGCCGTTCCTGTTTTCGACTTCGCATCCGCCGTCGGTCGCGGCTACTTGCATCGCGGCTTTCGATGTTCTCGAAAGCGAACCCGAGCGCATCGAGAAACTCTGGGAGAACACCCGTTTCTGGAAGAGAGAACTGGGCCTGCTCGGTTTCGACATCGGAGGCAAGACAACGCCCGCCAGCGAAACGCCCATCACTCCGATCATCATCGGCGACGGCAAACTCACCATGGACTTTTCCCGCGAGCTGTTCAAGGAAGGCGTGCTGGGGACGGGCATCGCGTTCCCCACCGTGCCCGAAGGCAAGGCGCGCATCCGGACGATCGTGTCCGCGACGCATACCCAGGACGAATTGCAGCAGGCGCTGGAGGTGCTGAAGCGGGTGGGGAAGAGAATGGGGATTGTGAACTAGAAAGTCGCGACTCGAAGCGATCGCGCTGCCGCTGCGAGTTCTCGCTGAACGGTCCGTTTGTGGGTTTGAGGAAACCTGGCTTTGGCCTCGATGCCCAGCCGTCCGGCGTAATGGAGCAATTTGTCCACGCTCTTGTTGGCAATTTTCCCATTGAGCAATTCGCTCACACGCGGCTGCGGCTCTCGCAGGATCACCTGCAGTTGCTTCTGCGAATACCTCCGGGCGTGCCTCAAGATGGCCTGATACAAATCAGCCTTGAACTTAAGAGCCGTGGCTGTCTCCGGCGAGAATCCCAGATCATCGAGCACGTTTTCTCGCGTGATGTGGGTCGGCTTAGTTGTCCCGCTTGCCAAGGTTCTTCTCCTGTGTCATGCGCACCCTGACGGCCTTGAACCGCTGTCTCGCGGTGCGGATTTCCTTTGCCGGCGTTTCGCGACTCCTCTTTTCAAAAGAGTGCAGCACGTGCACCACACTGCGGACTCTCGACAAGTAAATCACGCGATACCAGGCTCGCTCATCCTGGTCCCGCAACTCGAAAACTCCCGGGCCGATTGTGCTCATAGGCCGGTAGTCGGTGGGCTGCTGTCCCTGTTGCAATAGACGCAACTGAAATCCCAAGTTCTGGCGAGCTTCCTCCGGAAACGAACTGACGACTTCCTTTGCATTGCCTTCCCACGCAATCAGCGCGTTTTTAGGGAGCGGGGGCATCCATTTGCCACAAGGAAAGCATAGCAGGAATCAAGAAGGAATCAAGGGTAAATATACAATATATTGTATATGGCGGACACTCGACAGCCTGCATGTCAGAATGACAAGATGCTGCCAACAGGACGTTTATTACAGTTCAGAGGTTGAGCTTATCGCTCTGGGACGCGCGCCTACATCGATCAATCTGCCCGGTACACAATCCGTCCAGCCACAATCGTCGCCGCGACTTTCCCCGTCAGCTGGGTTCCGCCAAACGGCGTGTTGTGCGACCGGGAGTGCGACCTGGCCGCGTCAAACGTCCAGCGTTTTTGCGGATCAAAGATGGTGACATCGGCATGGCTGCCGCGAATCAGCGTGCCGCGCCCTCTCAGGCTGAATACCCGCGCCGGGCCGGCGGTGAGGAGTTCGACAATCCTGCCGAGCGGGATCTTGTGGCCGCGATGAAGGTGCGTGATGGCGAGGCCGAGCGCAGTTTCTAGGCCGGTGATTCCGAACGCCGCGCGCTCGAACTCGATGATCTTTTCGTGTGGCGCATGGGGGGCGTGGTCGGTGGCGATCGCATCTACGGTGCCATCGGCCAGTGCAACCAGGATGGCTTCGCGATCGGAGTCCGAGCGCAGGGGCGGGTTCATCTTGAAGTTGGTGTCGTACTCGCCGACGTCCGCGTCGGTCAGCGCAAAGTGGTGAGGCGTAACTTCGCAGGTCACGTGCGACTTGCTGCGCTTGCCCCGGCGCACCGCCTTCAGCGCGTCCGCGGTCGAAAGATGGGCCACGTGCAGGCGCGCGCCGGTGAACTGCTGGGCCAGTTGCACATCCCGTTCCACCACCGAAGCCTCCGCCGCCGCCTTCATGCCGCGCAGGCCCAGGCGAAACGCGGTAGGCCCATCGTTCATGGAGCAGCGGTCGGTCATGCGCGTATCTTCGGCGTGCTGAATGACCGGAAGATTAATTTCGGAAGACAGGCGCATGGTCTCGCGCATGACGCTGTCGTTGAGGATGGGCTTGCCGTCATCGCTGACGCCCACCGCTCCGGCCCGTTGCAGGGCGCGAAAGTCCGTAAGCACCGCTCCCTTGCTGGCATGAGTCGCGGCCGCGATCGGGAACACGTTCACCACCGCGCCGCGCTCCGGACGTTGCAGCCATGTGACCCACTCCGGCGAGTCCACCACCGGCTGCGTGTTGGGCATGCAGCAGACGGAGGTAAATCCTCCTGTGGCGGCCGCAGCCGTGCCGGTGGCAATCGTTTCCTTGTAGCCCTGCCCGGGCTCGCGCAGGTGAACATGCAGATCGATAAAGCCAGGCGCGACGATCAGGCCACGCGCATCGAACTTGTCATGCGCCGTGCCCCGCGTCTTGCCCGGCGGAGCGATCTCAGCCACCTGCCCATCCCGCAACAGGACGTCCATGGGCGCATCGATCTTCGCGGCCGGATCGATAAGCCGTCCGCCCTTGATCAGCAGGCTGTAATTTTCTCTTCGAGTCAAATGCACAACCCCTAATTTCTGGACACGGATTCACGCGGATTAACACGGATCAAAACATCACGAACGTAAAGAGAATTATCCGTGGAGATCCGCGTAAATCCGTGGCCAGAAGTTGATTTCATCGCGCCCTGCCCAGCGCCCGCGCCAGGATCGCCATGCGCACGGGGACTCCGTTCCGCACTTCTTCCACGATCGCCGACTGCGGACAGTCCGCTACTTCCCAGGTCAACTCCAGACCGCGAATGATCGGCCCGGGATGCATGAGCATGGCGTCTTTTTTGGCCAGCTTCAGCCGCGCCATGGTCATCTGGTAGCGGGCCACGTAATCCTGCAGACTGATCTTCGTTCCCGCCAGACGCTCCTTCTGCACTCGCAGGGTCATGACGACGTCTGCGCCGTGGACCGCATCCTCCACCGTATGCGCGATGCGCAGCCCCGGCGCCAGGCTGGTCGCGGTTTCGGGCAGGAACTCCGGCGGCCCGCACAGCGCAATGCGGACCCCGAACTTGCTGAGCAGGTGAATGGCGGAGCGGGCCACGCGGCTGTGATAAATGTCCCCCACGATGGCCACCTGCAATCCCTTCAGCGTTTTCTTGTGGCGCAGGATGGTGTAGGCATCGAGCAGGGCCTGCGAGGGATGCTCGTGCATGCCATCGCCCGCGTTGATCACCGGAATGTCGAGATACCGCGCCATCAGCGCGGCCGCGCCCGCCTGGGGATGCCGAATGACGATTACGTCCGCGCCGACTGCCCGCAGCGTGTAGCCGGTATCGAGCAGCGATTCGCCCTTCTCGATGCTCGATCCGCTCGAGAGCACGAGCGTGGTCATGGCGCCCAGCGACTTGGCGGCGATTTCAAAGGAACTGCGGGTGCGGGTGGAGGCCTCGTAAAACAGCAGCAGCACGCGCTTGCCCCGCAGCAGAGGGCGCGGTTTGAGCGGATTCATCCGCCGCGCCAGCTTGAGCAGGCCCAGGATGTTCTCCGCCCCGAGATGTTCGATGCCCAGCAGGGAGCCGCGAGCAGCTTGGTTCATGTTTGCCAGAATGTGACTTGCCAGAATTGCGGATGACGAACGGTGAATGAGATATCCCGCCGCGTCGATCAGTCTTGACGTTCGACCAGCAGAACTTTCTCCGCGTCATCCACCTCGCGCAGTTTCACTTCGATAATTTCCCGGTCCGAGGTCTGCACCTTGCGTCCGATGAACCTGGCCTCAATGGGCAATTCACGATGTCCACGGTCGATCAGCACGCACAGCTGCACCCGCTTGGGGCGCCCTTCACGGAACAGCGCGTCCAGCGCGGCACGGATGGTGCGGCCGGTGTAGAGAACGTCATCCACGAGAATGATGTTCTTGCCGCCAATGGGAAATCCGATCTCGGTCTTTTGCACCACCGGCTTCGGCCCCAGGGTGGACAAATCGTCACGGTACAGAGTGATGTCCAGAGTGCCCACGGGTACCGGCGTCTTCTCAATGCGCGCAATCATCTGGCCCAGGCGCTGCGCCAGGGGCACGCCTCGCCGCCGGATCCCCACCAGGCCCAGGTCGGCCGCGCCATTGTTTTTCTCGATGATCTCGTGCACCAGGCGGACCAGGGTTCGCTCAATTTCCGATGCCGACATCAGCTGCGATTTTTCGACCAGACCCGTTGGACGTGGAGATATTTTGGCAGTCATAAACGCTGCATCATACTCGGGCAACGCGACCGGGAGCAAGATGGCCGGGGAGCAGACTCGGCCTAACTCTTCCCGAATCAGGAACGTACGACCCAACAAACATTCGACAGCGGCCCCGATAACGCCTGGCTTCGGCCGCTTTCCCGGCACGGGACAACTTGCACAAGATGTTTGCCCGTCACAGACGCGGCCCCCTCCGCGTGATATACCCAGCAAGTCCCTTTCTCCAGTCCGGATTCGTCCACCATTCGATTCACGCGGGGGCGAGTCATGTCGAGCGCCAGGATTTATTTCTCATTTCTCTCCATATTATTTCTGGCCACGGCAGTCATGGCCCAGGATACTTCCACGGGAGCGATCCGCGGGACCGTAAGTGACAGCGCCGGGGCGCGGATAGGCGCTGCCGCGGTGGTGCTGGTGAACGCGGCCACCAACTTCCGCTATTCCACCACCAGCGACGTCAACGGGCGCTTTGCCTTCGACCTGCTCCCGCCGGGAGAATATTCCGCGCGCGCCGACTCGCCCGGAATGTCGCCGCAGACCGCCCCTCGCCTGAGGGTGGACGTGGGCGGGACCACCGAGCTGAGCTTCAAACTGTCCGTCGCCGGGGCCAGCGAAACGGTCACGGTTTCAGGCGAGCCGCCGATGGTCGAAAGCCAGCCCAGCGGCATTTCGACCTTGATTGACGAACGGGCGATCAACGACCTTCCGCTCAACGGGCGGCGTTACACCGATCTCGCATTGCTCACTCCGGGAGTGACGCGCGATCCCCCGCGGGCTCACTTCGGGCGCGAACGGCGACCTCGCCTTTGGCGGCATCCGCGGCTACCAGTCCAGTTACCTTGTGGACGGAGGCGACAACAACAATGCCTTTTTCGGACAGGCCCGCGGCCGCTACCGCGCGCCGTATCAGTTCTCCAACGAAGTGGTGCAGGAGTTCCGCGTCTCCTCCAACACCTACGGCGCCGACCTGGGGCGTGCCGGAGGCGCGGTGGTGAATGTGGTGACTAAATCGGGCTCGAACCGCCTGCACGGAAGCGATTTCTACTTCTTCAAGGACAGCGCCATGGCGGCCCAGCATCCTTTCATGGACTTCAAGCCGCACGATCAGCAGCAGCAGTTCGGCTTTACCCTGGGCGGCCCCATCAAGCGCAACCGCGCATTTTTCTTTGCCGGATTCGATCAGCACATCTTCCATGTACCGGCGGTGGTGCGATTTCTTGATGGAAGTTCAGTCGTGGTCCCGCAGGCCGCCGCCGGACCCGCCACTCCCGGTGACTACGAGGCCACCGACCAGGCGCTGGTGTTCGCCACCGCCGCGCAACTTTCGAAGCAGGCCGGCACCTTTCCCTCGTCGATGCTGGGGAATGCCGGCTTCTTGAAGCTCGACCTTGTGCTCAACCAGCACCACAACCTGTCACTGCGGCTGAACACCTCGCGTTACTACGGTCATAACAATGTGTTCCTCGATCCCGCCAGTCCGCTCTCCAGCTTCGGCATCAGCGACAACGGCGAAGAGGATGTATCCACGGAAAGCGGATCGGTGGCGCTCACCAGCAATCTTTCGATCAAGGTGGTGAGCCGCTTTCGGGCCCAGTTCTCGCGCGACCTGCAGTCTTCCACCGCCAACAGCACCGACCCGCTGACCAAGATTCCCGACATTATTGAAGGGTTTGGACGCTCATCCATTCTTCCGCGCCAGACCCGCGAGCACCGCCTGCATCTGGCCGAGACCTTGAGTGTGGAAGGCAAAAGAAATTCCTGGAAGTTTGGCGGCGACGTGCTCATGACCTGGATCTATAACTTCTTTCCCTCGCTAAGTGGCGGAGAGTACATTTTCGATCCCATCAAGGTGAATCCGTTCACCTTTGACATTCAGGAAGGCGGCCTCGAACTCACTCCCCTGCGGGCTTACGCGCATCAGGTGCCGCATTACTACCTGCAGAGCTTTGGCCCGGCGGTTACACACCCGGACACGAATGAATACGCCGGATTTCTGCAGGACACGATCCGGGTCTCGGACCGCCTGGCGCTGAGCCTGGGCGCACGCTACGACTTGCAGACCTTCACCACCAAAGGGCTGCAGGCCAATCCGCTATGGCCGGATGCGGGCCGGGTCCCTTACAACACGGGGAACTTCGCGCCGCGGGTGGGGTTGGCGTACTCCATCGGGAACGAGCGTCCGCTGGTGATCCGCGCCGGATACGGGCTCTTCTATACCCGCATTCCTCAGATATACAATTCGGCGGTCCAAAGCGACAGCGGACTGGCGGGAAATTTTCTCTTTCTCAACAACAATAATTTTTACGATCACCAGGTATTTCCCCAGTATCCCAATCCCCTGGTGAACTGTCCGGTGAATGCCGCGAATTGCCAGTTGCCGTCCGGCTTGGCGCAACTCGAGCAGGCCGATGTCTCGGCGTTCTCGCACAATTTCAAGACTCCCCGAGTGCAGCAGGGCAGCCTCAACGTGGAGCGCGAAGTGGCGCATCGCATGTCGGTGGGCGTTTCCTATATGTATGTACACGGCGTGGACCTGATCCGGGCGCGGGACGTGAATCTGCCGCCGCCGGTGAACGTTTCTTATCCGGTGTACGATCCCTCCGGGACAAATTTCCTGGGCGGGTATTACGACGTCAACTCTTTCTCGACGGTCCAATCGACGCGCTCGCTGACCTGCCCCTTTCCGCCCTGCATTAATCCGCTGGCGCGTCCCATTCCGCAGCTGGGATCGATTAATGTGTTTGAGAGCGCGGCTTCAAGCGTTTATCACGGGGCCACTCTTTCGATTCGCCGCCGCATGACCAGCGGAGTCTATTTCATGCTGGCCTACACTTTCGCGCACGCCATCGATGACGGTCAGGATGCGCTGGTGGCGGGACGTCCGGCAACGGTGCAGGACTCGTATGCGCCCAATTCGGAAAAAGGACCCAGCGTAACCGACCAGCGGCAGCGCTTCGTATTCTCTTTCGTTGTGGCCCCCAAGCCTTTCCATCGCGATCATGAGTGGTTGGGATTATTTTTTAACAACTGGAAGGCCTCCGGCGTGTTCACCTACGGCAGCGGACGTCCGGTCAGCGCCACCGTGACCGGCGATGCCAACCAGGATGGCAATAACAGCAACGACCGGCTTCCGGGAGTTTCCCGCAATTCACTCCTCGGCCCGGACTATGCCACCACCGACATGCGCCTTACCCGGCGTCTTTTTGCCGGCGACCGGGTCAAGTTGGAACTGATGGCTGAATCCTTCAACCTGTTGAACCGCGATAACCGGCGCGTACAGATCACGCAGGACGGCTTTCAAAGCAACTCGGCACAGTTCGTTCAAACCGATAAGACTATTGGAATCAATATCTTTCCAGCTCAATACCGGGTGCCTTCCAGCTTTCTTAGAGCCACCGACGCGTACGCTCCCAGGCAGATTCAGCTGGCTCTCAAGCTGAGTTTTTAGGTACAAGAAGCCGCACAGATGCGAGAAAACGGCATTTTCGCTGCACGAAATTGCCACATACCACTTGACTTGCCGTGGGAACCTTGCAATAACTATCCCCGTCCAAACGGGACCGGTTTGGGGGTGTAGTTCAGTTGGCAGAAGTCAGACTTCAAGAGGGCGAGTCCCTCGAAAACGCATTACGCCGCTTCAAGCGCAAGGTGCAGCAGGAAGACATCATCAAGGAGGTCAAGCGTCACTCCTTTTACCTGAAACCGGGCGAGAAGAAGCGCGTGAAGGAAGCACTGGCGCGCAAACGCAGCAGGAAAAAAGCGCGTAAAGAACAAGACTAGGATTCATGGGCTGCCACGCCGAGTGGTGGCCCATTTCCTTGCCTGTTTCGGATTGTAAAGATTGTAAAAGCTAGTGATCCATGCCGCAAAAGC
Organism: Terriglobia bacterium; assembly: GCA_963752375.1. Taxonomy (GTDB): domain Bacteria; phylum Acidobacteriota; class Terriglobia; order Terriglobales; family Acidobacteriaceae; genus JAIQFF01. Next base: position 263,267 of record CAVVYF010000020.1, on the reverse strand, counting down.
GGTATGGCGGGCCGAGTCCAGGGGTAAATATTCCAGGTCGTAGCTTGAGGGGGCAACGAGCCTGAGTCCACGCGTTACGCTACTGGTCCGCGAGGTCTCGGGGAATGGGCTGAAGGGAGCATCTCTCAATGGAATTTCAGGACAAGGTATTGAAGTGCATTGACTGTGGTGGGGATTTTATCTTCACTGCAGGCGAGCAACTGTTCTTTCACGACAAGCAGTTCAAAAACGAACCCAAACGTTGCAAGGCTTGCAAAACCAAGCGGGTGTCAGTACTGGGGGCAGCACCTTCGGGGCAAGGCAACGGTTTCGCCAAGGTGGAAACGCGTACCACGTGCTCGGAGTGCGGTAAGGAAACCACCGTGCCCTTCAAGCCAACCCAGGGGCGTCCGGTATTCTGCCGGGAGTGTTTCCAGCAGAAGAGGCAAGTAGCCTCGGCTTGATGTCGAACCAGAATTTGTAGGCGATTCCCGAGTCGGCGGCCAAGCTCACCTTCCTCCCGCTTCCCGATTCCAAGGCGAATCTCGTCTGCCCGTGGCGAAGTCCGCGTGGCGAGCACGCCCTTTCTTGTGTCTGCGGTACGAAGTGATCCTCGCTGCGAGAGTCCTGCGCTAATATAGAAACGTGGCGACTTTTCACGTGGTGAATTTCGGCTGCCGGGCCACGCAGGCAGACGGTGCTGCCATCGAGCGCCAGCTGCGGGAGCGCGGTCTGGAACGTGCCGGCGCGCCTGCGGAAGCGGAGCTTGTGGTTCTCAACACCTGCACCGTGACTGCGGCGGCCGACCAGGACGCCCGCGCCGCCATCCGCCGCATTCATCGCAAGAACCCTGAAGCCCGGATCGTGGTCACTGGCTGCTACGCGCAACGCGCGCCGGAGGAAATTGCGGTCCTGCCCGGAGTGAGCCAGGTGATTGGCAATTCGCACAAGCATCGGCTGGCCCAACTCGCGGTCGAGCTTCCGACCTCAGACCTCGGATCTCGGCCCACCCAGTTCGTCCCCCTCACGCAGTTGACATCCGACGTCCGACGTCCGATTGTCGTTTCCGACATCTTCGCTCATACGGAACTGCAGGCGGCGCCGGTCTTCGATGCCGCCAACGAACGCACCCGGCCCAATTTGAAAGTGCAGGACGGTTGTGACAACCGCTGCTCGTTCTGCGTGATTCCATCCGTCCGGGGACAGAGCCGTTCGTTGCCGCTCGCCGAGGTCATTCGCGAGGTCGAAGCGCTGGTGGGCGCCGGCTATCGCGAAGTGGTGATTTCAGGCATAAACCTGGGCCGCTGGGGGAGAGATTTAGCCCTCAGCCCTCAGTCCTCAGCCATCGGCCAGCGACCAACGATCAACGGCCAACGGCCAGGATTCGAAGATCTTGTTCGTGCCATCCTCTCTGAAACCGCGCTGCAAAAGCTGCGCATCAGTTCGGTCGAGCCCATGGACTGGAGTGACGAGCTGATCCAACTGATGGCAACCTCGTCACGCATCGCCAAACATGCGCACGTGCCTCTGCAGTCCGGCAGCGATGCCGTCCTGCGCCGGATGCACCGCAAATATCGGCCCTGGCACTATCGGGAGAAAGTGGAAAAGATTCGTGCCGCCATGCCCACGGCGGCGATCGGAGCCGATGTGATGGCCGGCTTCCCCGGTGAAAGCGATGCCGAATTCGCCGAGACCTGCCGGCTGGTGGAAGATCTTCCCCTCACCTACCTGCACGTCTTCACCTACTCGGCGCGCCCCGGAACTCCGGCTGCCGCAATGGGCAAGCAGGTGCCGGTTCACGCGGCCCGCGAGCGCAACCGGATTCTGCGCGACCTGGCTTCCAGAAAAAAGCTGGCTTTCATGAACGGGTTTGCCGGCCAGCTGATCGACGCCATCACGCTGAATGTCTCGGGCAAAGATCCGGCGGGAGAATATACCGAAGGACTCACCGACAACTACATGCCTATTCGCGTGTCAGGAATTCACCCGGCCAACCGCTGGATTCAAACCCGGGTGGAGCGAGTGTCCGACGGCACCCTGCTGGGAATCGCCGCATAGGCGCTTCACTTTTTGGCTGTCACGCGAGCCGCAATCCTGTCGTACTCCCTTTGGGTCAGGATGTGACGCGTCACGAGTTGGTCCGGAGTGTCGTAGGGACGCCCCGCAATGACTTTGTCCGCATCCACGCCGCTCACACCCGGCAAAGTTATTAATTGCTCGCGGGTCGCAGCGTTCAGGTTGAGCGGCTTGTCGCGGCTCCAGCCTTCACGTATTCCCGCTGCCACTGCCTTGGCATCAACCTTCAGTTCGGCGGTAGCCTGGGCGGTCTTCTCTTTGAGTTCTTGTGGGTTTTGCCTGGAAGTGCAGGCCGCGAGTCCAGCCAGCAAAATGATCGCAACCAGAGAGAAGTCTCGGCGGAAGCGCATTGTCGATGTGACCTCGGGCTTTTGATGAATTCCTGCGTCTGCCAGTTGGCTGGACAAGTTGGCTGGAATATTGCGGCCAAGGCGAATAAATGCGCTGCCGGCGATCGCCCGGCGAAGTTCTTTTACTGCTCCCACTCCGCTGAAATGAATGAGCCGTCGTCGGTGCAGAAGAAAGTCTCTTTCCGGAGCAATGCCTCCACCCCTCTCAATACCTCGTTGCCGCTGCTCTTGGTGACGGCGCCCCTGTAACCGGCATTGCGAGCTTCCCAGGCGAGTTGCCGCGATACTTCCTGCACGCTGATCAGCAACATGGGCAGCCGTGGGTGTGTTTTGACGATGGCAGGCGCGGCCTGCAGTCCGGTCATGACCGGCATACTCAGATCCATGACCACCACATCGGGGTTGAGCTGATCGACTTTGGCAATGGCCTCGGCACCCGTGCTGGCATCACCGCATACCTGCCAGTCCGGCTGCTGCTCCAGCAGCCTGCGCAATAGCAGGCGGATGGTGGCATCATCGTCGGCGATCAGAATGCGGGTCGGCACGGCGTACTCCTGGCTATCAGTACGCCACACTTGTGCGCGCAGCACAATACAGTAAAGTCCTGACTCGTGACCGGGATGATTCCCAAGGCGAGTCAGTGTGGGTCGGGCACTCCTGTCCGACGCCTTTGAAGTTGATGTTGGTTTGACCGTTCTGGTTTAGTTGCTAGGATCCCGACCATTATCTGCGAAAAAAGTCCAAGTCAAAAGCGTCGGACAAGAGTGTCCGACCCACGCACCTACCGCCGCCCGAATACTTCTTTCAGGAGGTTGGTGGTTTGAGCCGCCGGATCTTTGCGAATCTTTTTTTCTTCCTGACCCAGTTCGTAGAAGAGTCCGTCAAGCGCCTTGGCGACCACGTAATGGCTGATGTCTAGATCCTGGTTCTTGGCAAAGGGGATGGCTTTGTACTGCGAGACCAGGGCGTTGTATTGCTGGGTGACGCCGTTTTTGGCCATCGTTTTCTCCACCACCGGACGGAACGCGGCGGTGAGCTGGGGCGTGGTCTTTTCCTTGAAATAGTTGGTGGCTGCAGTATCGCCGCCGGAAAGAATCCTGCGGGCGTCATCGAAGGTCATGGCGGTGATGGCATCAATAAAGATTTTGCGCGCCGCGGGAGCCGCCGACTCAGCGGCCCGATTCATGCTTAGGACAAAATCGTCAATCTTGGGACCGTACCCCACCATGCGCAGACCCTTTTCCAGCGTCCGCAGATTGCTGGGCATCAGAATTTTTATGTCGGGATTGGCAAAGTAACCGTTGGGACGCCCGGTAATTTTCACCGCTTGCTCGGCGCCGATCTGCAGGGCCTGCTTCAGGCCCGAGGAAATTTTTGTGTCACTGAGCGTCGAGCCTCCCAGCCCAAGGCGTCTCGCAATGTCTTCCACCTGGGCGAAGGACAAAGTCGTCAGCAACAAACAGGTAGCACCGAGCAACAGGCTGCGTTTCATTTTGTTTTGATTCTCCTTGCCGGCCGCGAATCGGACTGCTTCACGCGAAAGCTCGAAGAAAATCATCGGTCGAGCTAACCCGAGACCGGATTTAAGCACCTAAGTTTCCGACGTTACACGAAATCGTGTGGCGCGATTAACTTTTTATAAGGAGTACTTCATGGGAAACGATACTGAGAAGAACCAGCAGAACCCGGGACAGCGACCCAGCAATCCTGGAAACCAGGCCGACCCGAAGCAGCAAGATCCAACCCAGAGCGGGAAGCAAGTTTACAACCCGCAGGATCCGACCACGAAAAAGCCGGGCCAGGACAGCGGCACGACCAATCGTCCGGACCGTGAAGGATCCGAGGATGTGGAAAAGCGCCGCGCATCCTGAACCGGGAGCGCGATGCTGAGCTGAAACCTGTGGAGCCACGGCGAACCTGCCGTGGCTTCATTCTGCCATCCATCTTAATTTCCCGACCGGCAGGTGTTGGTTACGGAAGACCATCGGGACGGGGGAGGGCTGCCATGCTATACTTTTTCCCTGTCTCATTTCGCCCTGTTAGCTGACGGAGGGTTGTATCGATAAACGTTTTATCCGAACAAACGAACGCATCCGGGCGCGGGAAATCCGCGTAATTGACGATGAAGGCCAGCAGATCGGCATTCTCACTCCCTACGATGCGCTCAAGATGGCCCGCGAGAAGAACCTGGACCTGGTTGAGATTTCGCCTACCGCGACTCCTCCCGTATGCCGCATCATGGACTATGGGAAATTCCTATACCAGCAGGAGAAAAAGGAACGCGAGGCCAAGAAGCATCAAAAAGTAATCGTGGTGAAGGAAGTAAAGTTCCGCATCAATGTGGACGACCACGACTACGAAACCAAGAAGAACCACGTTCTGCGTTTCCTCGATGAGGGCGACAAGGTCAAGGCGACGATTTTCTTCCGAGGACGGGAGATGACGCGCACCAGCCTGGGACGCGAAATCCTGGAACGGCTGATCAAGGACATCGCCGACAAGGGAATCGTGGAATTCCGGCCGCGACAGGAAGGCAACACGCTGCACGCCATCCTGGCGCCCAAAAAAGATGCCGGACAGAAACAGCCCGCGCATTCGCAACCGGCCCCAGGCCGGGTAAATCAAGCTTAAAAGAGTAATTGGCAATTGGCATTTGACCTAAGCAAATGCCAGTGTGGCTGATTGCCAAAAGTTGCACTGAGGATTTATGCCCAAGCTAAAAACACATAAAGGCGCCGCCAAGCGCTTCAAGAAGACTGCAACTGGCAAGGTCAAACGCCATCATTCGCACTTGCGCCATATGCTGACCTCAAAAAACAAAAAGCGCAAAGGCAAGCTCCGCCAGGCCGTCCTGGTAAGCGATGCGGATACGCCCAAGATCAAGCGAATGATTCCGTACTAGGTTGTGTGTGCGGACGCGGGCGACTCGCCCGCGTTCGGAGTGGCTGCGGTCAATTCGACAAGCGGCCCGGGCGTGTGAAGAGGTAACCGGACTTCAAGTCTCCTACCTCCAGCCGCCGTAATGTGAAACTAAAAAGGAGCTACCCATGCCTCGCGTAAAACGGGGAACCAAACGCCGCGCCAAGCGCAAGAAGATACTCGACCGCGCCAGCGGCTATTTCCTCACAAAATCAAAACTCTACCGGTCCGCCAAGGAAGCCGTCGAGCGCGGGCTCAAATTCGCCTACTCTGGCCGCAAGCAGAAAAAGCGCCAATACCGGTCTCTCTGGATCGTGCGCATCGGCGCTGCCGCAAAATTGAACGGGATGAGCTACAACCAGTTCATCCACGGACTCAAAAAGGGCGGCGTGGAACTGGATCGCAAGATACTGGCCGACCTGGCGGTAAACGATCCCGGCGCGTTTTCGAGCCTCGCCGAGCAGGCGAAGGGCGCTCTCGGCGGGGCCGCGTAAGAAAGCTCCTGGCTTTTAGCCTTTAGCCCTTAGTTTCTGGCTTCTAGCCATGGCGGATGCGCTTGGCATTGACCGCTTGCGGAGAAACGCCGACTCTTAGCAGCTTGGGATGTAAACTTTTGGAAAGGTTTTGTGGAAGGGCACGACTTCAGTCATGCCGCGAGCCGCCCAAAAGCAGACCGGCTTTAGCCGCTGGGGTTCGCTGTTCCGTCCCGCCATTTATTTTTCTGCAATCGGTATAATTTTCGAGAGAAAACGTGGCATACACCGTTCCTAAATTAAAAAGCTTCACGCCGGCCGCGCTGGATAAAGCTGTCGAGAAGCTGCTCGCCGCGCTGAAAGAAGAAGCCCAAGAGGTCACAGCTGAATCCGACCTGAAGGCCTTTCGCGATCGCTGGCTGGGGCGCAAGAACGGCGTGCTTACTGAGATCAATGACCTTTGGCTCAAGGCAGCGCCTAAAGAGGCCAAGCGGGAAGTGGGAAAGCGCGTCAATGAGATCAAGGAACGAGTCACGGCGCGAGTTGAGGCTGCCACTCATGCCGAGCACGAGGTTAGCGGGCACGTTACGGGTGAGATCCGAAGTGTCCAAGCAAAGCAGCAGACAAATGCAGCCGGGACGGTAACACCGGCGGCCCTCGATATCACGCTCCCCGGCATTCGCCGCCCGCTCGGATCCGAGCATCCCGTGATCAAGACCGTGCACGAGATCGTCTCCGTCTTCCGCAATCTCGGCTACTCAGTCGAAGAAGGCCCCGTCATCGAGACCGACTACTACAATTTCGAGGCGCTGAATTTTCCGCCAAACCATCCTGCGCGCGATACCCAGGACACGTTGTTCATCGCCCGCCAGGAATCGAAACCGCAACGCGACCGCCTGCTGCTGCGCACCCACACTTCGCCGGTGCAGATTCGCACCATGGAGAAGATGAAGCCGCCGGTCAGGATTGTGATTCCGGGCAAAGTGCACCGCAACGATCCTCCGGACGCCAGTCACTCGCCCATGTTTCACCAGGTCGAAGGCCTGGCGGTGGACGCGAACATTACCTTTTGCGATCTGAAAGGCACGCTCGACCACGCCATGAAGGCGCTGTTCGGATCGAGCGTGAAGACCAGCTTCCGGCCATCGTTCTTTCCGTTCACCGAGCCCAGCGCGGAGATGATGGTGTCTTGTTTTATTTGCGGAGGCCGCGGCAAGCGCGGCTCCGAGCCCTGCCGTCCCTGCAAGCAAACGGGATGGATCGAAATTCTCGGTTGCGGCATGGTGGATCCGAATGTTTATGGTTTCGTCGATTACGATCCCAAAAAAGTTTCGGGATTCGCCTTCGGCATGGGCGCGGACCGCATCGCGATTCTGAAATACGGCGTGGATGACATCCAGTTGTTCTTCAACGGGGATGTGAGGTTTCTGGAACAGTTTGGGTAACGCAGTCGTCGGTCGTCAGTCGTCGGTCGTCGGCCCAGACCAAAGGCCGGAGGCTCTGAGCTAAGAGCTAAAAGCTAGGAGCTAAAAGCTAAGAGCTAAAAGCAGAAATGAAACTTTCTCCTGCATGGTTGCGCGAGTTCGTGGATGCCAGGGTGGATGACCACCGCCTGGCTCAGGACCTCACTGCGGTTGGAATTGCCGTCGAGAGCATCAGCGGCGTAGGAAAGAATGCCGTCTTCGAGATGGAGATCGGCACCAATCGTCCCGACGCGATGAACCACTACGGGGTGGCGCGCGAAGCCTCGGTGATCTACAACCTGCCGCTGCGGGCGGTGGACTCGAAGCTGCCGGCGGCGCCGGGCAACTCGGATTTCGCCATCGAAATTGCAGACCAGGCCGGCTGCGCCCGATACACCGCTCGCGTGGTTCGTGATGTGAATGTCAAACCGTCTCCGGATGCGATGGCGAAGCGGCTGCTGCTTGTCGATCAGCGCCCGATTAACAATGCCGCCGATGCCACCAACTACACGCTGTGGGAGATGGGACATCCCACCCACGTCTTCGATCTCGATTTGCTCGCAGGCGGCAGGATTCTGGTTCGTCGGGCATTCAGCGGCGAAACCTTGAAAACGCTGGATGGCATTGAGCGCAAGCTGACACCGGAAGACCTGGTCATCGCCGACGCGGTGAAACCAATCGCGCTGGCGGGAGTCATGGGCGGCTTCGACACCATGATCACCGCGAAGACGAAAAATATCCTGATCGAGTCGGCCTGGTTTGAGCCGTCCACGGTCCGGAAGACTTCGCGCCGCCACGGGCTGCATACCGATGCTTCGCATCGTTTCGAACGCGGCGCCGATTTTGAGGCCACGATCAAAGCGTGTGACCGCGTGGCCGTACTGCTTCTCGAATCAGCTGGAGGCAAACTGGATGGCGGCGCCATCGACGTGATCGCCCGCCAGGTTGATCTCGCGCCCGTGGCTTTGCATCTTTCGGAAGTGCACCGCATTCTCGGAGAGAAGCTGGAGACCAACGAAATTTTCCGGATTCTGCAGCAGTTGGGTTTTGAGCTGATGCCGGAGCGCGGCGGCGACCCTGACTTCACCGTCCACATTCCGAGCTGGCGACTGGATGTGGAACGCGAGATCGATCTGGTCGAAGAGATCGCGCGCCTGCACGGCTACGACAAATTCGCCAATACTCTTCCGGCGTATGCCGGCGCCGTGATTGAGGCCCCGGACGCGGAAAAGGACAGCAGGCTACGCAGCACGCTGCTGGCTCTGGGCTATGACGAGGCGGTGTCGCTGACATTCATTTCACACGAGGATGCGGAAACATTTTCTTCGATGCCGGTGGTCGAACTGGCCAATCCGCAGAGCGAAGAGGCGTCGGTGATGCGGAGTTCGCTGGCGCCCGGCATGCTCAACATGCTCGCCTATAACCTCAACCGCGGGGCAGACCGTGTGCGCCTGTTTGAAGCGGGCAGCATTTTCGAAGCAAAGGATGGCGGGGCGGCTGAGCCCAAACGCATCTGCATGGGCGCGACCTCGCCGCCATTGCAAAAGGCACAGGGATGGGGCGCCAGCGATGGGGGCTTTTTTGATCTGAAGGGCGATGTGGAGAACCTGCTGCATGCCTTTCAGCACCAGTCGTTGACGTACGATGCGAAAACGTCGGATTACTATCATCCCGGGCGCTCGGCGCGCGCATTGATGGATGGCGGGGTGGTCGCGCAGTTTGGACAGATCCATCCTGACATTGCCGCCGCGCGCAAACTGCGGCAGAACGTTTTTATCGCGGAAGTTTATCTCGACCGCCTTTACCCCCAGGGCCTGCGCGTGGTCCGTTATCAACCCTTACCCCGCTATCCCGCGGTGGAGCGGGATTTTTCGTTTGTCTTTGACGATGGGGTCACATTCGAGAAAATTCAGCGGGCTGTCATCGGGCTCGGCCTGGACCAATTACGCACTTTTGTTCCGGTAGAAATCTTCCGTGGGGGTAACGTCTCCCCGGGCAAATATTCGCTGCTGCTGCGGGCCCGCTTCCAGTCGGCCGAGCGTACGCTGCGGGAAGAAGAAGTGGCAGAGTGGTCGGCGCAACTCATCAAGGCGCTGGAAGGGTTGGGCGGAAAACTGCGGGCCTAGTCTTCGGCGGTCATACTCCACGCTGTCATCCTGAGCGCAACCCGTCCATTCGCTTGCGAATGGGCGGGTGGAGTCGAAGGACCCCTATCCTGCCGCAATCGCTGATGTAAGAGGGTCTGAAATTCCAAGCCGGAAGTTTTTTGCCGCGGGTAGGGGTCCTTCGACTGCGCAGCTGCTTCGCCAGGCGAAGCAGCCACTCCGCTCAGGATGACAATTTGGTTCTTGTAAACTACTGATGTGCGCATTTTCTTCGGCGTGACTTTCCTCGCCGCGACGGTACTGGTTGCGGGTGCCGCTCTCTCCGCCACCGACAAACCAGCTCCCACTTTTTATAAAGACATTCTGCCCCTGCTCCAGGAGCATTGTCAGAGCTGTCATCGCCCCGGGGAAGTCGCTCCCATGCCGCTGGTGACGTACGAGCAGACGCGGCCATGGGCGGCAGCTATCGCGAAATCGGTGGAAGGCAAAATGATGCCGCCGTGGTTTGCCGACCCGCGCTTCGGACATTTCTCCAACGATCCTTCGCTTGCGCCGCAACAAATCGCGACCATGCTGGCATGGGTAAAGGAGGGCGCTCCAGCCGGCAATCCGCATGACGCGCCTTCGCCTCCGCACTGGGTCCAAGGCTGGAACATCGCGAAACCGGATGCTGTCCTGCCGATGCCGACACCGGTCACGATCCCGGCGCATGGCGACGTGGAATACACCTACGAGATCGTGCCCACGCATTTCACCGAAGATAAATGGATACAGATGGCGGAAGTTCATCCCTCCAGCCCGCAGTATGTACATCACGCCGTGGTGTACATACGGCCGCCGGGCTCCAGATGGCTGCGGCATGCGCCGGTGGGAGTGCCGTTTGCGGCTTCGACGCTTAGCGATCCCCAGGATCGTCTGGAGGCGCACGGGACCACCAGTGACCTACTGCTGGTGTATGCCCCCGGCAGCTCGCCGGACCATTGGCCCGACGGCATGGCAAAGTTCGTTCCGGCGGGATCAGACCTGGTTTTCCAGGTCCACTACACTACCAACGGCATGGCAGGAAGTGATCGGACCAGCATCGGACTGGTGTTCGCGAAGACTCCTCCCCGGCAGCGTGTTCTCACCCTGCAACTCAACGATCACGCCTTCATCATTCCCCCCGGCGCGGACGACTTTCGGGTAGAAGTACAGGGCACGTTGCCGCACGACGCCACCCTGCTCAGCCTGTTTCCGCACATGCATCTGCGGGGGAAACGCTTTGAGTATGACCTTGTGAAGCCCGACGGCTCGATCGAGACTCTGTTGCGTGTGAATTACCATTTTCACTGGCAACTGAGTTATCGCCTGGCCGAGCCGCGAGTGCTGAAGGCTGGAACCCGGCTGCGCGCCGTGGCCTGGTATGACAACTCGCGCAACAATCCGCACAATCCCGATCCGGACGCGACTGTCACCTGGGGCGACCAGACTTATCAGGAGATGATGGTCGGGTTCTTTGATGTGGCAGTGCCGGCCAATATGGACAAGGAACAGTTCTTTGTTCGCGGCCAAGGTGGGCACTAGGAACCATGCGAGGCACGCGGTGGGACATTTGTCGTTTGTCTGTTGTTATGTTGCAACCTTCTCTCTTGACTCAACAATCTCCTCCTGATTCTTGCTATCCAAAGTCACCTGTCCCGCGTCTAGCAACAACGGGGCATAAGTAAAAATCCAGATCGCCAATTCGCGTCTGTGAAGAGTCGGGGACGAGATACTCGCTCAAGACGAGCCTGTCCCTCATTAGAAATTCAAAGGGGTGATCGTATGCGCCGAAATCGTTTGAATCGCCTGGTGCTGGCTGTGGTTGTGTTAGGCGTGGCAACTTGGAGCGGCTGTCAAAAGACGAATACCGCGGCGACGTCCGCGGCCTCTGAGTCCGGCGGCAAGGTCCCGATCACAACCAAATCGGAAGATGCGCGGAAGGAATTCCTGCAGGGGCGGGAACTCTCGGAAAAGCTTCTGGCCCAGGATTCGGTACAGCATTTTGACAAAGCCATTGCCCTGGACCCGGAGTTCGCTTCGGCGGAACTGGCGCGGGCCAATGCGGCCGCCACGGCCAGGGAATTCTTTGAGCATTTGAACAAGGCGGTGGCCCTGGCAGACAAGGCGTCAGAGGGAGAGCGGCTGCTCATTCTTGCCAACCAGGCTGGAGCCAACGGTGAGGCCGTGAAGCAGAAGGAATATTTGGAGAAGCTGGTGGCTGCTTACCCGAATGACGAACGGGCGCATTTCAACCTGGGTGCATTCGAGTTCGCACAGCAGGACTATCCCCAGGCCATCGACCACCTGAAGAGGGCGTCGGAGCTGGCCCCTAACTATTCGCTCGCCTATAACATGCTGGGTTATGCCTACCGGCAGGCGGGCGACTATGCCAACGCCGGGCAGGCTTTCAGGAAATACATCGAACTGATTCCGAACGATCCCAATCCTTATGATTCTTACGCTGAGCTGTTGCTGAAGATGGGAAAGTTCGATGAATCGATCGCGCAGTACCGCAAGGCGCTCATGATTGATCCGCACTTTGCGCCGTCGCATTTCGGGATTGCGGCTGATCTCCTTTATATGGGCAAGGCGGCCGATGCGACCGCGGAGCTGCAGAAGATGGCCGACCTGGCGCGCAATGACGGAGAGTTGCGGACCGCGTTATTTGGCATGGCGGTTGTGGCTTCCGATAGCGGCCAGCTGGACCGGGCCGTGCAGGCGATGGACAAAGAATATGCCGTAGCAGAAAAGAAGAATGACGTAGCCGCCATGGCGGCCGACCTTCAGGCCAAAGGCAACATCATCGCCGAGATGGCGAAGTATGACGTGGCGGCGCAGCAGTTCGACCGCTCATTGCAGATGGTGGAGAGCTCAGGCCTGTCGCAGGAGATCAAAGACAATGCCAAGCTCCTGCATCACTACAACCTGTGCGCGCTGGCGATAGGCAAGATGGATTACGTCGCGGCGAAGACCCATGCCGAAGAATATCGCAAGGGAGCAGAGGCGTCGAAGAACCCGGCGCAGTTGAAGCTGGCCCATGAACTGGCGGGGCGGATTGCGCTCGCACAGAAGAACTACGACGATGCGATCCAGGAGTTGGAGCAAGCCAACCAGCAGGACCCCCGCAACCTCTACCGTCTGGGTCAGGCCTATCAGGCAAAGGGCGATAAAGACCACGCGCAAAAGTTCTTCGCCGAGGCGGCCGGGTTCAATTCGTTGCCCGCGCTGAACTACGCGTTTGTTCGCACGAAGGCCCAGAAGATGGCGACAACCATGAAAGGATAGTCGAGGGCGGTCCAGCCGCGTTGTTAATCAAGGTATTTCCTGCCCTTACAGGGCTATGGACAGCCCGCATTCCTGAATGCGGGCTTGTCCGTAACTCTCCCTCCGAGTTTTCTCAGCCTCACGCGGAGCGCATTGTTTCTGGCTTCAAGGTAGAATCCGAGTCAATGCCTGGTGACCATGGAGACGGGGATGCGTGATTCATCGCGAATATTGCTGACTCTTCTCTGCTTCGTTGTCTTTCCATTCGCGGCAGCACAAGAGCCACACAGCCACGGCATACCCGAGAAACTGGGAACGGTGTCGTTTCCGATTTCATGTGCTCCCGCGGTCCGGATCCGGTTCAACCGAGCTGTGGCTCTGCTTCACTCCTTCGCTTACAGCGCCGCCGAAAACGCATTTCAGACCGTGGCCGAAGAGGATCCGCGCTGTGCGATGGCCCATTGGGGAATTGCCATGACGTACTTTCACCAGGTGTGGGAGCCGCCCCTTGAGCCCGCGACAATTCCGACGGCGCAAAAAGAGATCCGGCGGGCGCGGCAGATCTCTGCGGGCTCTGAACGCGAGCGCCAGTTTATCAATGCCCTGGGATTGATCTATCAGGATGCTGCCACTGTTCCATACCGCACGCGCGCGTTGAAGTACGAGCATGCGATGAGCGAGCTCGCAGCAGCAAACAGGGAAGATGTAGAAGCGCAGGTGCTATACGCGCTCGCCCTCCTGGCAAACGCTTCCCCCGCCGACAAGACGCATGGGAGGCAGAAGCAGGCGGCCGCCCTGCTTGAGCCGCTGGATCGCGCCTATCCCCAACATCCGGGCATCCCGCACTACCTGATCCATGCTTACGATAACGCGGAACTCGCGCCAAAAGGCCTGGCGGCGGCCCAAGCCTACTCCCGGATCGCCCCTTCGGCGCCGCATGCATTGCACATGCCATCGCATATATTCACGCGACTCGGTTTGTGGGAAGAGTCCATCGCTTCCAACCTTGCGGCAACGGAAGCGGCGCGCCAGCAGGGCGACACCGGAGATGAGCTTCACGCCATGGATTACCTGGTGTATGCCTATCTGCAGAGTGGACGCGACGCAGATGCGGCCCAGGTGATTCAGCAGCTCAACAACATGCCGAAACTGGACGCGGGCGATTTCAAGATCGCGTATGCCTCGACCGCGATGCCAGTTCGCTACGTGGTCGAGCGGAGACAATGGGCCGAGGCTGCCGCCATCGTTACTCCGGCCGGTGCTCCGCCTCAAGTCGCCGCCATTGCGATTTGGGCCCGGGCCCTGGGCCTTGCCCGCACCGGACACGCCCTCGAGGCGCAAAGGGAAGTTGATCGATTGCGGCAGATCCATGAGCAGCTTCGCAGGTCAGGCAAGGACTATTGGGCCATTCAGGTGGAAATTCTGAGGCGCGAAATCATGGCATGGTCAGCCCAGGCGGAGAGGAAACCGGAAGAGGCTGCCGCATTGATGCGCGCGTCTGCCGAGGAAGAGGACGCGATCGAGAAACTGCCGGTGACGCCCGGGCCAATTGTCCCCGCCCGCGAACAGTTGGGCGACTTGCTGCTGGAGCAGAACCAGCCGAAGCTGGCGTTGAAGGAATTCGAGGCAGCTCTTGTCATCGCGCCCGGACGGCGCGGGGCACGGCAGGGTGCGGCGCAGGCTGCGGAACTCTCCAGTCGATAATCTGATCCCTCCCAGACTAACGAGAGCGATGGGATTGGATCATTGGAGACCATCAACCACGAAGGTCACGAAGGTGCACGAAGGAAACCCTCGAAAACAAAAGCCTTCGTGATACTTCGTGTCCTTCGTGGTTTATGCATTGCCGTTCCTTATCACGAAACTGACCGCACTACCAGAACGGCGGGAGAAGAGCAAATCAGGGCCGCAGTGTAGGATAATAAGCGGCTCAGTTCCGGCGTCGGTTCGCCAGGGACCGGGCAAGACAACCGCATGCCGACTGCATATCTCGAAGAAGTGAATCCGTGGGAAGCGCAGGTTGCGCGGTCCGACGTGGCCGCGCAGAAGCTTCAGCTGGCTGACGGCTTGTGGAGAATTCTGCGCGAGCCCAGCCGCGAATTCATCGTGCATATACCGGTCCAGATGGACGATGGACGCCTTGAGGTGTTTACCGGCTTCCGGGTACAGCATTCGATCGATCGCGGGCCAGCCAAAGGCGGTATTCGTTATACCCCCAACGTTACCCTGGATGAAACGCGCGCCCTGGCGAGCTGGATGACGTGGAAGTGCGCCGTGGTCAACATCCCGTTCGGTGGCGCTGCCGGAGGAGTGATCTGCGATCCTGACCGGATGTCCAAGCGTGAAATCGAGCGCCTCACGCGGCGTTACACCGCCGAGTTGATGGAGGTGCTGGGGCCGGAAAAAGATGTTCCCGGCCCGGACATCAATACCGACGGACAGATCATGGCCTGGATCATGGACACCTATTCCATGCACGTGCACCACACGGTCACGGCGGTGGTGACTGGTAAGCCGCTTGAACTGGGCGGGTCGCATGGGCGCATTGAAGCGACAGGGCGCGGCCTGATGATCGTTTGTGATGAGGCAGTGAAGCGGCTGGGCATGAGTCCGGACCGGACCCGGGTGGTGATTCAGGGTTTCGGCAACGTGGGATCGAATGCCGCCCGTCTTATGCGCCGCCGGGGATACAAGATTGTTGGCGTATCCACCAGCAAAGGTGGTCTGTACAACAAGAACGGTATTGATATCGAGGCACTCTCCCTGCACTACCAGAACCAGCACACGCTGGAGGGCTTCCCCGATTGTGAAGCGGCCAGTTCGGCCGAATTGCTGGTGGCGGATTGCGACATCCTCGTTCCCGCGGCCATGGAGAACCAGATCACCAGCCGCAATGCGGAAAAAGTGCGGGCCAAAGTTCTCTGCGAGGGAGCCAACGGTCCGACCACCGCTGAAGCGGATGAGATCCTGGTGGACAAGGGTGTGTTCGTCATTCCCGACATCCTGGCCAACTCGGGCGGGGTCACCGTTTCCTACTTTGAATGGGTGCAGGACCGGCAGGGATATTTCTGGACGGAATCGATGGTGAACGATCACCTGCAACACACCATGAAGACGGCCTTCGCGGAAGTTCTGAAGTACGCCGAGACCCACAAAGTCAGCAACCGCATTGCAGCGTACATGCTGGCCCTCGACCGGGTCGCATACACGCTGCGGCAACGCGGTATCTACGCATAAAACCGGACGGTGGATGACGCCAACCCCTCTATGGCGGCGAGTCGCGACTCTCGCAGGGCGCGGATTCGCGCTGTTGCTGGCCCTATCGCTGACCGCCTGGGCAGCGGCCGCGTTGTACTTCGACCTGCTGCCCGGCACCTCTCTTCGCAGCTTTGGAGCGTCCAGCTACGGCATCGCCATGGCGGGCGCTCTGTTGACCTTCCGCGGGCGCGGGAAGGGAATCGTAATTTGCCTCGCGGGATTCGCCCTGGTGCTGGCGTGGTGGCTGACTCTCAAGCCGTCGAATGACCGGGCCTGGCAACCCGACGTGGCGCAGACCGCCTGGGCGGAAATCGATGGCGATCACGTCACCATTCACAACGTGCGCAACTGCGACTACCGCACCGAAGGTGACTACACTCCGCATTGGGAGACTCGCTCCTACGACCTTTCACAAATACGGGGCATGGACCTCTTTCTGACTTACTGGGGCTCGCCCTGGATCGCGCATCCCATCGTAAGTTTCCAGTTCGGCGACAACGACTACATTGCCATGTCGATCGAGACCAGGAAAGAAGTGGGGGAGCAGTATTCGGCCATCCGCGGTTTTTTTCGCTACTACGAACTCATTTACACGGTGAGCGACGAGCGCGACGTGGTACGACTGCGGACCAACTACCGCAAGGGAGAGGAGACATATCTTTTCCACACCCGGGCCACGCCCGAGCATGCGCGGGCGACGTTTCTGAATTATCTGAAGAAGATTAACCAGATACGAAACCGGCCGGAGTGGTACAACGCGCTGACCAACAACTGCACCACCAACATCGCGGCGCTGGCGGGAGAGCCCGAAGTGGGACTGGCGCGTGCTGCTGAATGGCCGCGCGGACCAGATGCTCTACGAGCGCGGAGACCTGGCGACGGGAAATCTTCCCTTTGCCCAGCTCAAGGAGCAGGCGCACATCAACGCGGCGGCGCGGGCGGCGAACGATGCTCCCGATTTTTCCCGGCGGATTCGAGCAGGGCGAGCGGGATTTTGAAACCGCTATCCACGTAGGGGCGGGTGCCCTCACCCGCCCGGCGGAGCGAAGCTCCGCTTGACCGGAGAACTGTTGTTGTCCTGAGTGGCCGGTAGGCGTGAAGCCAGAATCTAAAAGCCAGTTGCAAAAAAACGAGGCGAGCTTCGCTCACCCGCCCGGGTCCTGAGCGAAGTCGAAGGAGGGCATCCGGGCCTACGTGGGCTGCGCTTTCTACTGCGAGACCAATTTCAGGATGGTGCCGCTATAGTCCACCAGATATAACTCTCCGGCGGCGTCCTTACCGAAAGAAGTGAGCGTGCGGTTGGTGGAGAGCAGGTCGCCACGAGTCCAGGTATTGGCGGGCGCTTCGGTCAGGCTCCATACCTTGCCGGTAAGATCGGCAAAGATGTACTTGTTGGCCAGGCTGGGGATGGCGCTGCCCTTGTACACGAAACCGCCAATGACCGCGATGCCGTCCGTGTGCGGGTATTCCGTAATCGGCAGAATCTTATTGCTGGTGTCGCAGCCGCTGGACGGGTTGTAGCAGTGCGTGCCTTCCATCACTCTCCAGCCGAAATTACCGCCCTTTTGCAGGAGATCGATTTCTTCCCAGCTCTCCTGGCCGACATCGGCGACGAACATGCGGTTGGTCACGGGTTCAAAGGAAAAGCGCCAGGGATTGCGCAGGCCGTAGGCAAAGATCTCGGGCAGCCCGCCACTCGACGCGAAGGGATTGTCGGCGGGAATCGCGTATTGCTTTCCGGATGCGAAGGGAGGCTCCACATCGATGCGGAGCATCTTCCCCAGAAACGACGACAGATTCTGTGCGTTGTTAAGAGGATCGCCGCCGCTGCCGCCGTCCCCCAGCCCGATGTAGAGAAAGCCGTCGGGGCCGAAGACCAGCTGACCACCTTTGTGGTTGGCGAAAGGCTGGTTCACGACCAGCAGTACGCGCTCGCTGTTGGGATCGGCGGAGTTGGGGTCCGAGGCCAGCGTCTGGTACTCGGCAATGATGGTCTGTTTGCCGCCGTCGTCAATTGTGTAATTAACGTAGAACTTGTGGTTCGTGCTGTAGTTGGGGTGAAAGGCAAGACCCAACAGTCCTTGTTCCTGACCGTCAAAGTTGGTCAGGCTCTGGATGTCCAGAAAATTTCCTGCCCGCAGGGCGCCGTTCTCGACGATGCGGATTGTGCCCCGCTGTTCCACGACAAAAAAACGGTTGTCTCCGGGCGGCCGTTCCATGCCTACTGGATTGCTGAGCCCGCTGACGACCGTAGAGAGCGCCAGGCTGCCTGGGCCGGGTGGGGGTGGCGTGGAGCCAAGGGAACTCCCGCCGCCGCAGCCGGGAAGCAGGAGAACCAGTAGTAACAGGGAACTCACTGGCAACAAATTGTTGGACGACATTACTAGAAGCTTAACTGAGTCCGCAGGGCTTTGCCATGGGTATGGGTGGCGCCAATGCTCCCGTAGGCCCGGAAGCCCTCGCACCGGTTTATTTTTAGTTGCAAGCTGCAAGCTGCTGGCTGCTAGCTTCTATCCTCTGGCCCCTTCTCAGATCAAGCGTAGCTGCGCTCCGCTGGGCGGGTGAGGGCACCCGCCCCTACGTGGATCGCGGCGCCCCTTCTACTGCAACACCAATTTCAGGATGATGCCGTTGTAATCCACAAGGTATAGCTCTCCAGACGCATCCCGGGCGAATGATGTGAGCGTGCGGTTGGTAGAGAGCAGATTGCCACGAGTCCAGGTATTGGCAGGCCCCTCGGTCAAGCTCCATATCGTGCCCGTAAGATCGGCGAAGATATATTTGTTTGCCAGGCTGGGGATTGCGCTGCCCGTATAAACGAATCCGCCAATGACCGCGACCCCGTCCGTGTGCGGGTATTCCGTAATCGGCAGGATCTTGTTCGTCATATCACAAGTGCTTGTGGTGGGCGGATAGCAGTGGTTGCCTTCCATCACGTTCCAGCCGAAGTTGCCGCCTTTCTGCAGGATGTCAACCTCTTCCCAGCTGTCCTGACCCACATCGGCGACGAACAGTCGGTTGGTGACGGGCTCGAAGGAGAAGCGCCAGGGATTGCGCAGCCCGTAGGCGTAGATTTCGGGGAGGCCTCCGCCTCCGGCGAAAGGATTGTCCGACGGAATTCCGTATTCCTTTCCCGTGGCGAAAGGAGGGTCAACGTTAATTCTGAGCATCTTCCCCAGGAAGGTGGACAAATTCTGGCCGTTGCCCATGGGATCGCCGCCGCTGCCGCCGTCTCCCAGCCCGATATACAGGAAGCCGTCGGGGCCGAAGACCAGCTGGCCGCCCTTGTGGTTGGTGAAGGGCTGGTTTACCACCAGCAGAACACGCTCACTGTTGGGATCGGCCGTGTTGGGGTCGTTGGGCATGGTCTGGTACTCGGCAATGATGGTCTCCCGATCGCCTTCATCCAGCGTGTAGTTCACATAAAACTTATGGTTGGTGCTGTAGTTGGGATGGAAAGCCAGGCCCAGCAGGCCCTGTTCCTGTCCGTCGAAATTGGTCAGGCTCTGAATGTCCAGGAAGTTTCCTGAGTGCAGAGCGCCGTTTTCCAGGATCCGAATTGTTCCCCGCTGTTCAATGATGAAAAAGCGGTTGTCGCCAGGCGGCCTCTCCATTCCCACGGGATTGCTGAGCCCACTGACTACCGTAGTCAGGGCGAGCGTGCCTGCGGGCGCGGTGTAGGTAAATCCATTGCTCAGGGTGCCGCTCTGGGCATCCGTGTTGGTGACCTGGACGCTTACGGCTCCGGCTGCGTGGGCTGGGGTGATAGCTGTGATCGAGGTGCTGTTCACCACTGCGACACTGGTAGCCGAGGTCCCGCCCAGCTTCACTGCGGCTCCGGTGAGGAAACCCGTGCCCGTGATGGTCACGGTTGTGCCGCCGGCGGTTGACCCGGAGTTGGGAGTGATCGTCGTCACTGTAGGCGCCGGGTTGGGCGCGGTGTAAGTAAATCCATTGGTCAAGGTGCCGCTTTGGGCATCGGTGTTGGTGACCTGGACGCTGACGGCTCCAGCCGCGTGGACAGGGGTGACGGCTGTGATCGAGGTGCTGTTCACCACTGCGACAGTGGTAGCCGACGTCCCGCCCAGCTTCGCTGCGGCTCCGGTGAGAAAACCCGTGCCCGTGATGGTCACGCTGGTTCCGCCGCTGGTTGGTCCAGAGTTGGGCGTGATCGCAGTCACCGTGGGTGCGGACTGAGGCCCAGTGTAGGTATAGCCATTGGCCAGGGTGCCACTCTTGGCATCCGTGTTGGTGACCACGATGCTGACGGCGCCAGCCGCATGGGCCGGAGTTCTGGCCGTGATGGCGTTGCCGTTCACCACGATCACACTGGTCGCGGATGTCCCGCCCAGTTGCACTGTGGCTCCTGGCAGAAAGCCCGTGCCGGTGAGGGCTATCGCAGTGCCGCCGTTGATGGTGCCGGAGACAGGCGAGATCGCCGTCACAGTTGGCGCCGGATTATTCGGAGCGATGTAGGTGTAGCCATTGCTCAAGGTACCGCTCAGGGCGTCCGTGTTGGTCACTACGACGCTGACTGCGCCGGCGGCGTGGGCTGGAGTTGTGGCCGTGATCGACGTGCCGCTTACGATCGTTACTCCTGCCGCGGAGGTCCCGCCCAGTTTCACCGACGCTCCTGCCAGAAATCCTGTGCCTGTGATGGTCACTGCGGTTCCGCCGTTGATGGTTCCAGAGTTAGGAGCGATCGCAGTCACCGTCGGCGTCGGGTGAGGGGCTGTGTAGGTATAGCCTCCGGCGAGGGTGCCGCTTTGCGCATCCGTGTTGGTGACCATCACATTCACTGCCCCGGCCGCGTGGGCCGGAGTGGTTGCCATGATGGATGTGCTGCTCGCCAGGGTCACGCTGGTGGCAGGAGTCCCACCCAGGCTCACCGTGGCGCCCGCTAGAAAGTCCGTGCCTGTGATCGTTACCCTGGTGCCGCCGCTGGTGGTCCCTGTGTTGGGCGTGATCGAAGCTACGTGGGGCGCCGGGTTGGACGGCGGGTTCGGCGTGGCAGCAATGCCGCCGCCGCATCCGGGCAAAAACAGCGCCAGAAACAACAGGGAACAAACTGGCAAACGATATTTACGTGACATATTAAGAAGAACTTAACTTGACCCTGTGAACCCGGCCAGTCTCGGATGGACATCCGGAACCCACCATGGTCGGGGCACCGGTTACCGGTCCAATGCGAGTCTCATACGGGACTTGCGTAACCTTCGCAGGCTGCAGGCTGCGAGGTTCTACCGGGATCGTTATCGCTTGGGAAAGGAGTGCACGAGCGGGGCGCTCGCGCCCGCATTTTGTCCCGGCGAGGTTCTGTGGCAGACTCCTTGGGGCACATCTCGAAAATATGTTCGGTTCGATCGAAGCAGGGGGCACTAAATTCGTTTGTGGAGTGGGAACGGGTCCCGCGGACCTGAAGACCATGCAGTTTCCCACGACCACGCCCGAGGCCACGCTGGCCATCGCCATTGAATTTCTCCGTGAGGAGTCCGGCGGCGAACTGAAGGCGGTGGGGATCGGATCTTTTGGCCCTATCGATCTCCATAGCACGTCGCTTACATTCGGCTACGTCACCTCTACACCGAAGCCGGGATGGCAGAATTACAATCTGGCGGGCACAGTGCGCGACGCTCTGGGCGTGCCGGTTGGTTTTGACACCGACGTGGATGCAGCCGCGCTGGGCGAGGCCCGCTGGGGCGCGGCGCAAAACCTGACCGACTTCCTTTATCTCACCATCGGCACGGGCATTGGCGGCGGCGCGATCATCAACGGCCGCGTTCTTCACGGCCTGGTGCATCCGGAGATGGGACACATCCGGGTTCCGCACGACCGCGCGAGTGACCCTTACCCTGGCGGTTGCCCTTACCATGGCGATTGCCTGGAAGGGTTGGCCTCAGGGCCGGCGATGCAGGCACGGTGGGGCAAAGCCGCCCAGGACCTTCCGCGCGACCATCCGGCATGGACACTGGAAGCCTATTACCTGGCGCACGGACTGGCTGACTGGGTGTTGACTCTCTCGCCGCAGCGCATTCTGCTGGGCGGCGGCGTGTTGCGGCAGACGCATCTGTTCGGTCGAATTCGCCAGGACCTTGTGGGATTGCTGAATGGGTATGTCCGCGCCACGGAAATCATGCGCGACATTGACCAGTACGTGGCCCCGCCGCAACTCGGAGGCCAGGCTGGCGTCCTGGGCGGCCTGGTTCTGGCCGAGCAGGCCTATGCCAGTCTGGACCGCGAATAAATTGTGTCGGGTCGGACACTCTTGTCCGACGCTTTTGACCTGGCCTTTGATTTTGGAAGCTACTGGCCGCGGTGGGAGTAAGGCCGCAAATCAAGATCAAAGGCGTCGGACAGGAGTGTCCGACCCACACAGGTTCGAGATGGCTTTCCTTCTCTCAGGCTGTTGATTGAGCGCGGACAACATCAGCCGCGTGTCCGCGGTCTGCGTTCTCCCCGCGACTTCCAGTTCTGCTGGTACGGGGTGGAGAAACAGATCGCCATGGGCAAGCCCTGGCGGTGGAGGGATCCAGGATTCGAAGAGTCGGAATGCGATAGGGCTTCTTTGCAATCTTCAGGTCCCGAATCACCAATGCACCCCCGACACTGTTTTTTTTTAGCAATGCACAGGACACGTCCCAGGCAATGCTCGTGAATTGATCTTCAAGCGCGAATGATCTGGAAGAAATTGTTACAGGAAAGAATTCACGCCAGGAAAAAGAAAATGGTTCGAGTCGCTTTTCCGACGCCATTTAAAGCGGAGTTTTGCGGATGAACCCGGAGCGCGGAAGAACGGTGGCGGATTTCGGGGTGCTAGTTGGATGGTTCCAGAACACCCTCGGTGGTAATGCGGCTGGCCTTGCGGATTTCTGCCGCGACTTTTACCAGGGCCTCGTCGGCGCGAGCGGGGCCGTCATCCGAGATCATCGAACTGGCAGCCAGGGTAAAAAGCAGCGCGTCTTCCGGCTTGTCAAAATACAGAACTACCTGACTCGCTGCCATGTGAAAATCCTCCCGGGGTTACTCTCCGGAATCATAGGCTGAATTGACGACGGATTGCAGGTACTCTCTTGATGCCTCCCGCTCTTTCCCAACGGCAAACACGTAGGGGCGGGCGCCCTCACCCGCCCGGCGGAGCGAAGCTCCGCGAAAACTGAGAACTACCCTGGCAGAGTTTTCGCCGAAATGCCAGGCCAGAATCAGGCGAGCTACGCGCCCGCCCGGGTCCTGAGCGAAGTCGAAGGAGGGCGTCCGGGCATACGTGAATCTCGAATCATCCTGGCCGTGGCAGCGCCGCCAGGATGCTACAGTTAAAGGACCAATGTCTGCTCCTGAATCCCGCTTCGCTAAGGCTTGCCGGTCCCTCGCAGTGGACCGGACGCCGGTCTGGTTCATGCGCCAGGCGGGGCGTTACATGCCGGAGTATCGTGCCGTGCGCAAGCAGTATTCCCTGATCGAAATATGCAAGCGTCCTGAAGTAGCGGCTGAAGTGACGATCACGGCCGCGGAAGCGCTGGGAGTTGACGCCGCCATCATCTTCGCCGACCTGTTGCTCCCACTCGAGGTCATGGGGTTGCCGTTCCATTTTTCGCCCGGCGAAGGCCCGGTGATCGAGAAACCGGTCCGCGACCAGGCGGATATTTCTCGGCTGCGAAGCGACCGCGCCGCGGACCTGGGATATGTTGCCGAGGCGGTGCGCCTGGTGAGCACTCACTTCGGAGCGCGCCTGCCCGTGATCGGTTTCTGCGGAGCGCCTTTTACACTGGCCAGCTACATGATTGAGGGCGGCAGTTCGCGCAATTACGTCAACACCAAGAAGACGATGTATTCCGCGCCCGCCGCCTGGGATGAGCTTCTGGGCAAACTGGTGACGGTGGTCGCTGAGTACGCGGCGGAACAGGTGCGCGCCGGCGCGGACGTGATCCAGGTATTCGACAGTTGGGTGGGCTGTCTCAGCGTGCCAGACTACCGGCGCTATGTGCTGCCTCGCACCACGGACCTGGTGAGGACCTTGCAGAAGACCGGGGTGCCAATCATTTATTTCGGCACCGACAGCGCCACGCTTTTGCCCTCGATGAAGGAAACCGGCGCCGAAGTCATTGGCCTGGACTGGCGGATTCCGCTGGACCAGGGGTGGAACACAGTCGGATCGGGGGCAGTGCAGGGAAACCTGGATCCGGTTTTGCTTTTTGCGGATTGGAAAGAGGTCAAGGCGGGTGCGGTTGACATTCTGCGACGCGCCGGCGGACGTCCCGGGCACATTTTTAATCTGGGGCACGGCATTCTGCCCGAGACTCCGGTGGAGAACGTGAAGGCGCTGGCCAAGTTTGTGCAGGAATATTCAGGGGGCGATAACCGGTGATGGGGGTCGGGCCTGTGCCGGCCTTTCGCGGGAGAGTCGCCCGCGACCACACTGGAACATCAACCCGCAACCAACGATTTAACTGGAGTCTTGATTTTGTCAGCTGACCAGAAAAATGCGGTTTTGCTTTTGGCCCATGGGAGTCCCGATTCCGTGGATGACATCCCGGAGTTCCTGAATCAGATCACGCGCGGCCGCCCGGTTCCACAGGAAGTGATTGAGGAAGTAAGGCACCGTTACGGACTGATTGGCCGCTCCCCGCTGACTGCGCTCACGCTGCGTCAGGGCGAGTTGCTGGCCGAAGAATTGAAATTGCCGGTTTACGTCGGCATGCGCAACTGGAAGCCGTTTGTGGCGGAGGCGATCGCTGCCATGAAAGCGGACGGCGTGCAGCGCGCCGTGGTCATCTGCCTGGCCCCGCAGAACTCGCGCACCAGCGTGGGTCTGTATCGCGCGGCGTTGAATATCGAAGGCGGTGTGCCCTTTGCGGTGGAATTCGTCGAGTCGTGGCACGATCATCCGCTCCTGATCTCGGCGTTCGCCGAAAAGTTTTGTTCGGGGTGGGACCGGGCCTGCGCTGAAATGGGAGCCCGGGCGCCCGTCATCTTTACCGCTCACAGCGTTCCGCAGCGCACCATTGCCGAAGGCGATCCCTACGAGGCCCAGACCAAGGAAACGGCCAGACTGGTGGCCCTGGCGGCAAGGCTCGCTCCGGAAGACTGGACGTTCGCTTTTCAAAGTCAGGGGATGTCGGGCGGCGCGTGGCTCGGACCCACGGTCGAAAACACAATCCTTGAATTGAAGGGCAAAGGCTATCGCGGTGTGTTTGTGCAGCCCATCGGATTTCTCTGCGATCACGTCGAGGTGCTGTACGACATCGACATCGGCTTCAAGAAGTTTGCCGAGAAGGAAGGCATGCGGTTGTGGCGCGCGGACTCGCTGAATGATTCGCGGTTGCTGACTGCGGCCCTGGCGGATGTGGCACGGTCGCGCGGGGAAGAATGAAACGGATCGCGATTGTGGGCGGCGGCATCTCCGGCCTTGCGGCGGCGTTTGCGCTCGAGGAACGGCGCCAGGCTGGCGAGGCGTTGGAGTTTGTAGTTTACGAATCCAGCCCGCGTTTCGGCGGGGTATTGTTCACCGAGCAGGTAGAGGGTTGCCTGATCGAGGCCGGACCCGATTCTTTTCTCACGGAAAAGCCATGGGCCGCGGAGTTGTGTCGAAGGCTTGGCATCGAGGACCAGCTCATCGGTTCCAACGACGCCGATCGCAAAACTTACATTCTGGTGAAGGGCAGGCTGGTGCCCATGCCCGATGGGCTGATGTTCATGGTGCCTTCCAGGCTCTCTCCGGTGTTGCTGACGCCGCTTTTTTCCACGGCCACGAAGCTGCGCGTGGCGCGCGAGTGGTGGTATCCGGCGCGCCAGTTGAATGGCGACGAGAGTGTGGCGGCGCTGGTGGAGCGCCATTACGGCGCGGAAATGGTCGATCGTCTGGCCGACCCCCTGCTCGCCGGAGTTTATGGCGGCGAGGCCTCGCAGCTCAGCGTGCGCGCGGTGCTGCCGCGCTTCGTCGAGATGGAGTCGAAGTACGGCAGCCTGGGACGGGGCATGCTGGAGTCCCGCACGAACGTCAAACGTTCGCAGCCCGGGCCGCCAATTTTTTCCTCCCTTAAAGAAGGAATGCAGCAACTCGCGGAGGCATTGGTGGCCAGACTTCCCGCGGACGCGTTGCGGGCCAACTCTTCCGTGCAGGCCGTGCAGAGGCAGGATCGAGGCTGGGTGGTTTCGGCGGGATACGCTTCCGATCAATTCGATGCGGTGATTGTGGCCGCGCCAGCCACTGCCGCGGCCCCGCTGCTTGAAATTGCCAGCGCCGAACTGGCCTCCGAACTTCGAACGATTTCATACAGCTCTTCGGTGACGGTGGCGCTGGGCTTCGGCCAGAATGTGCGTGCTGCGCTGCCTCCGGGTTTTGGATTTCTGGTGCCGCGCCGTGAAGGCAAGCGCCTCCTGGCTGCAACGTTCGTCCATAGCAAGTTTCCCCATCGCGCTCCCCCGGATCGCGCACTGCTGCGCTGCTTTCTGGGCGGCAGCCGCGACGAGCAGGTCCTGCAACTCTCGGACGAAAACATTCTGGACATCGTGCGCGACGAACTCCGGCAGATTCTCGGGGTAAGGGCCGATCCGCTCTTTACCCGTCTCTATCGCTGGAAGGGCGCGATGGCGCAATACACTGTGGGTCACCTGGAACGGCTGCAACGAATCGAAGGCCTGTCCAGACAGCTGCCGGGCCTGGCGCTGGCGGGTAACGCCTATCGCGGGATTGGCGTGCCTGACTGCATTCATTCCGGCGAGGCCGCTGTGCAACAGCTGTTGGCGGAATAGGTCGTTGTAGCGCCGGCGCTACGAGAGCACGCTGAACACCTGTTCCCCTCCTGTTTCATTACTGCCGTAATAGAGGTACCTGCTCTCCTATTGCAGAAACATCCTGGCTCGGTCAGGGTTAATAGAATCGGAAAGGCCTATGAGCAGACGGATTCTGGCCCTGTTTTTGCTCACGCTGTTCGCGCTCCTGCCTTTGCGGGCGCAAGAGCAGAAATCGCAGGATGACATTCCGACCGGCGACAAGCCTGCGCCGGTCTCTCCGGCTGACCTGTCGCACGATGTCCCTGAGCCGTCGAGCCCCAGCACATCTCACGAAGCACCCGGCATGAGCAGCATGTCCATGCCGGATTTAAAGAACATGCATAACGACGGCAGCGCTCACGCCATGCTCTCCATGTCCGATCGCAATATGGACATGGGACCGCACATGAAGATGACGACCCTGCGCGATCTGCGGCCGGGAGACCAGGAGAAGGCCGATCAGGTGGTGGCGGCCGCGCGCCAGGCGGCTGAGAAATACACTGACTACAGAGTCGCTCTGGCCGATGGTTACAAGATTTTCCTGCCTAACCTGCCGCAGAAACAATACCACTTCACCAATTACCGTTATGCTTTTGAGGCGGCAATTCACTTCAATCCCGACCATCCCACGTCACTGCTCTATGAGAAGACCGGCGATGGCTACAAGCTGATCGGCGTGATGTACACCGCGCCCAAAAATTCCACTTGGAATGATCTGGACCAGCGAATTCCCCTGAGCATTGCGCAGTGGCACGCGCACGTTAATCTGTGCCTTCCGCCTTCCGATCGAAGAAGCGAAGCCTGGGGGCCGCACGCGAAGTTCGGTCTGGCAGGATCCATCACGACCCGGGCCGATTGCGATGCCGCCGGCGGAAAATTCATGCCTCAGATTTTCGGCTGGATGGTGCACGTGTATCCCTTCGAGCAAAAGCCGGAAGAGATCTGGTCCGTCGAGCGCCAGGGCAATCATCACATGGACTGAATTTCTGTTCTGTCTTCCGCGAATACAAAACCATCGCTGAGCAGAAAGTTGACGACGGAACATGCCGTGATCGTGATTCCGCCGGCCAGCAGATAATTCATGTGTCCAAGGCCCAACAGCAGCTTCATCAGCGCCAGGTTCCCGCCGATGGAAAACAAGCCGGTCGTCAAATTGAACTTGAGGAAGCGGTCAAGGCTTGCTCCGGCGCGGTCCGGCCAGGTGAAGCGCTCGTGCCATAGGAAATTGTGGATGACCGCAGCTTCGACCGCCAGCGCCGTGGCCACCAGATAGTTGACGTGCAATCCTGCCTTCAACCCAGCCAGGGTGAGCAACTGCACGACAATCCCGATCCCGCCTACGAGATTGAACTTGAGCCAGCGAATCGTGGTGGAACGCCAGCTGCTGGGCGTCATCGGATGCGCTCCTCCGCATACAGGCGGCTCGTATTGCGGACGGTGAAGAAAAGCAGCATCACGGTCATGCCGACTATGCCGACCGCTCCGCCCACATCGAACAGGCGGTAGTGTCCGTGGAAGACCATGGGGTGGTACAAGAGCGCCACGTTGCCGATGGAGAGCAGAATGCGCAACTCGGTGGGGCCGAAGCTCCAGAATGAGAGTTGAAATTCTCCCAGCGTGTAAGTGGCCAGGTAAGACTGGATGGAAAGCAGCAGGAACCCGACCAGCAGGGCGATCGCGATATATGGATGCATGTACCCCGACAGCGCCAGCCCGGCCATGAGCGCCAGCCCGCCGAAGCTGTCGATGATGTGGTCCACGTAGAAGCCGTAGCGGGGGCGCTGCTGCCGGCGCACCCGGGCCAGCGTGCCATCGAGGCTGTCGCCCAGCCAGTTGAGGGCCAGGAAAAAGATTCCGGCGAGGAGCCAGTAACGGTTCCACCGGGCCAGGGCATAGCTGACGCCCGCCATCACCTGGGCGACGAGTCCCAACAACGTGAGGTGGTCAGAGCTGATGCGCCGTGGGGTGCGTTCTGCCATCCATACCAGCGCCCGTTTTTCGGGATTGCTGGTCAGGCTGTTGTGGATTCGGTTGGCGTTCTCGAAACGCTGGATGCGGCGTGCTTCGGTGAGAACTTCAGGCTCGGTCTGTTCGCAGAAATCGATCAGTGGAATCGCCATTCTTTTTGCTCCGGGGTCAGTTTCGCGGGGAAGGCGAGGGAGGGCAATGCACTGGAGGTAAACTGCGTGTCAACTGGAGATCAATTTGTAAGTGTTTGACTGGGTTTGGGATACCACGACTGCCGGCGGGACGCCGGCTCTACCCGGCGGCTGCTTCTTCGATGGACTCTCTTAGCTGCTGGACCGCCCAGTCGATTTGCTCGGCAGTAATAACTGCCGGGGGCGCGATCAGCAAGTGGTCGCCGGAGATTCCGTCCACGCAGCCTTGTATGGGATAGACCAGCAGGCCGCGCTTCAGGGCGGCGCTGGCTACGCGTCCCGCGAAGTTCAGATCCGGAGCGAAGGGCTTTTTTGTCTTCTTGTCGGAGACGAACTCCACGCCGCGCAGCAAGCCGATACCGCGAACTTCGCCGACGCATTTCAGGTCGAGCAGGGTTGAGAGCGAACGCTCGATCCTGACGGCGATGCTGCCCTCGCGTCCGGAGTCAGACGCCTGCACCAGTTTCTGCTGCTGCAAATGGCGGAGCACGGCGCGTCCGGCGGCCAGTGACACCGGATGAGCGTTGTAGGTAAAGCCGTGCAGGAACGCTCCCGAGACAATTGCGTCCACCACTTTTTTCGTCGCAATCACCGCGCCCAGCGGAGCGTAACCACTGGAGAGACCCTTGGCTGCGATCAGGATGTCGGGTGCGAGGTCCCAGTGTTCGATGGCGAAGTTCCGTCCGGTGCGGCCCATGCCGGTCATGACTTCGTCGGCGACCAGCAAGACGCCATGATGCCGGCAAACTTCAGCAATCTTCTGCAGGTATCCCGGAGGCGGAACCACCGCGCCAAGCGTGGCCCCGCTGACCGGCTCGAAGATAAAAGCCGCGGCTTCGCCCTTTGCCGCTTCGATCGCTTTATCCAACTCGGCCGCGTACTCCAGGCCGCAGTTGCGGCAGCCGTCGGTGCAGTTGTACGCGCAGCGATAACAATATGGAACTCCCACATGCGCGAACTCGCGCACCATCGGCAGATAAATTTCACGCCGCCGCCGGTTGCCGGAGACGGCAATCGCTCCCAGGGTTGAGCCGTGATAGCTCTGGCTCCGGCTGAGCACCTGGTAGCGCCGGGCTTGCCCGCTCTCCACCTGAAACTGCCGGGCCAGCTTGAGGGCGGTTTCGACCGACTCCGAACCGCCGCAGGTGAAGTACACGGCGCCGCCACGAAAATTCTCACCCGCAAAATCGAGCAGCTCTTGCGCGTACTCTTCCGCGACCGGAGTGGTGAACTGGCTGGTGTGGACGAACTCAAGGTGCTTGGCCTGCTCGGCCATCGCGTCCGCGATCTCGGGAATTCCGTGCCCGATCAGGTTTACCGCCGCGGAGCCGGAAAAATCCAGATAGCGCTTACCTTCTGTGTCCCACACATACCCGCCTTCTCCGCGCAACGGCGGAAGGGAAAGTCCTTGCGGAAAGAACGCCGAAAAACGGCGGAGCGAGGCTGCGCGGATGTGAAGTCAGACACAGATTGGATTATCCGGCGGGCCTCGCCGCAGTGTCAAAATCGCACGAGACCGTGTGGGACCGGGTCTTCGACCCGGTCAGACCGGGCAACGCCCGGCGACGTCTCTCGCCCCCGTTTTATCCTCTGCCGCTCTGCGGATGCCCTTGCGTGCACTGTCTGCGCCTGTCCACGCGAGGTGCTTGATAGGGTGGTGGTTCAGATTGGAGACCGTGAACCACGAAGGGCACGAAAGGTACACGAAGGAAACCCTCGAAAGCAAAGCCTTCGTGAAACTTCGTGTCCTTCGTGGTTTATGCAGTTGCCGTGTCAGATCACGAAGCTGACCCCATGACAATACTGCCTTGACAGTCCCGATCGGAACCGTGAAACTGCTCTGTCCTAATTTCAGTCCGTCCAATTCCGAGCCAGGAGCGGCCCCTTGAACTACGCCAGAGCGAGAAACAGCTTCGTCGCTGCACTTGTTGGTCTGATGCTTTCCTCCATCGCCTTCGGGCAGGCAAACCCGGTAGCCGAGAAGGCCGCGCCCAAGGTCAGCTACATCCTCGCGGGGCGCCTGTTTGACGCCACCGGCGACAACGTTCGTGAAAACGTGGTCATCGTGGTTGAAGATGAGCGCATCAAGAGCGTGGCCTCGGCGGCAGATATCAAAATTCCGCCGGGCGCCAAGGTGATTGATCTCTCGCAGGCGACGGTGCTTCCCGGGCTGATCGATTGCCACACCCATCTCGGTGCTCGCGCCGACCGCTACAACGAAATCTACAACTTCAAGGACTCGCCCTTCGACCACGCCTTCGCGGCTGTCCTGAATGCGCGCAAGACGCTCGAAGCCGGCTTCACTTCGGTACGCGACGTGGGCTCCGACCCGTTTCTGGCGGTGGACCTGCGCAACTCGATCAACGAAGGTTTTCTGGTGGGCCCGCGGGTAGTGGCCAGCGGTCCCGCCATCTCCATCACCGGGGGCCACGGCGACCTGAATAATTTCTCGCCCCAGACCCGGGTCATGATGTTTCCCGAGGAACGTGATTTCCAGATCGCTGACAGTGTGGACCAGGTCCGCCACGTGGTTCGCGCCCAGGAAAAATATGGAGTGGATGTGATCAAGATCCTCGCTACCGGCGGCGTGCTCTCGCGGGGAGACAGTCCGGGAGCGGCCCAATTTACCTTTGAAGAACTGAAAGCGGGAGCGGACACGGCGCACATGGGTGGCCGGAAAATCGCCGCCCATGCCCACGGAGCCGAAGGCATTAAGAATGCCATCCGCGCGGGCATCGACTCAATCGAGCACGCCAGCCTGATTGATGACGAGAGCATACGTCTGGCCAAGGAGCACGGAACTTATCTGGTCATGGATATCTACAACGACGACTACATCCTGAACGAAGCCCCCAAATGGGGATTACCGACCGAAAACCTGGACAAAGAGAGGATGGTTGGACGCCTGCAGCGGGAAAACTTCCGCAAGGCATTTCAGGCGGGCGTGAAGATGGCGTTTGGCACCGACGCCGGCGTCTATCCGCACGGCGACAATGCCAAGCAGTTTTTCTACATGGTGAAGTATGGCATGACGCCGGCGCAGGCGATCCGTGCGGCCACGTCAAGCGCCGCCGATCTGATCGGGCGGGCCAGGGATGTGGGCACGGTTGAGGCCGGGAAGTATGCCGACATCATTGCAGTGAATGCCGATCCGCTGGCCGACGTGCGCGCCCTGGAGCACGTCGATTTCGTGATGAAGGGTGGCGTGGTTTACAAAGACACGCGGGCCCCGCATCCTGCGAACTGAAATCGCTGGCGGCGGGCGAGGGCGCCCGCCCCACACTTGCCTTCCCTACATGAACCATCTGGCGTATCAGGTGCGCAGAATGTTTGCGTGTAGAATCGCCCCTTGATGGCGAATTTTACAGACTCTCCGGAGGCGCGTCCGGTTCGCGGCTTCGCCCGCGTGGTTCGCCTCTTTCAGCCGTCGCACCAGCACACCGCCTTCTCGGCCACACTGCTTTTGATGACGGCGGTCATGCTGTCTCGCGTGATCGGTTACGTCCGCGAGGCCTATATTGCGTACGCCTTCGGCGCTGGGCCTGCGACCGACGCCTACGTTGCCGGCTTCACCATTCCTGACTGGCTGAATTACCTGGTGGCGGGCGGCACTGCCTCCATCACCTTCGTTTCCATCTACACCCGCTTTCTCGCCGAGAACAAGGAAGAAGAGGCGCAGAAGACTTTCTCAATCATCATCACGGTGATGACTGCCGTGCTCGGCGTGGGAGTTCTGCTGGCAGAGTTCTTTACTCCCGAAATTACGCGGCATCTCTTTCCCCATTTCAGCGCGGAACAGATGGAACTCTGCGTTCACCTGACCCGCATTCTACTGCCGGCCCAGATCTTCTTTTATGTTGGCGGCGTGGTTTCGGCGGTATTGCTTTCGCGGCGCCTGTTCTTGTTTCCCGCCTTCTCGCCGTTGCTCTATAACGCGGCCATCATCATAGGCGGCGTGCTGCTCTCCCATCGCTTTGGCATCGCGTCACTGGCCTATGGCGCGCTGGCGGGCAGCTTCCTGGGGCCGTTCCTGATCAATGCCATTGGGGCCGCCCGCATCGGTACCGGGTACAGCATTTCGTTCGACGTGCGCAATCCGGCATTTCGCGAGTGGGTGCGGCTTTCCATTCCGCTGATGCTGGGCGTGTCGCTGGTTACGGCTGACGATTGGATCCTGCGCTATTTCGCTTCCGGAGTCGCGGGCGATATTACGCGGCTGAACTTTGCCAAGCGTCTTTTCGCCGTGCCCATCGCGGTGCTGGGACAGGCCACCAGCCAGGCTTCGCTGCCGTTTTTTGCCAAGCTTTTTGGGGAGAAGCGGCTGCGCGAGTTTGCCGGTACGGTAAACGGATCCATCTACAGAATTGTGGCGACGTCCCTGCTGGCGACCAGTTTCATGATGGCAGCGGCGCTGCCGCTGATTGATCTGGTCTACCGTCGCGGAGTGTTCCAGTTTTCCGATTCTCAGGAAACCGCGCTGTATTTCTTCTGGTTCGCGCTCTCGCTCTGTTTCTGGTCGGCGCAGGGCCTCTACTCGCGCGCTTTTTACGCCGCAGGAAACACGCTTGTTCCCATGGTGGCCAGCAGCCTGATTACGGTCGCCTCAATTCCGATCTACTCGGCGCTCTTCCACAGGTTCTCGACGGTCGGGCTGGCAATGGCGTCTGACCTCGGGATCGTGGCCAACACCCTTGCCCTGGCGCTGCTGCTGCATCGCCGGCAACTGGTTCGTGTGAGCGAATTGCACTGGGCGGAGATTGGGAAGGCGGGGCTGACGTCGGTGGTGGCTGGAGGGCTGAGCTATCAGGTGGCTCGCACCTTGATGGTCAACGATAGCCGCATCGCAGACCTCAAAGCTCTTGGCCTGATTTCGGTCACATGGGCGGGAGCCGTGGCGGCGGGTCTGTGGATCACGCGATCATCATTGCCCGGCGACCTTCGCCGCCGTAAACCCGCGGCCTATCCTCGAGTGGCTGAGGAACGGGCGGAAGAGTTGAGCAAGGGGATAGAACCATAGAGCAAAGGGATAGAACCGTAGAGTTTTTTCAGATCTCAGTTCATGGTTCTCTGTTCTCGGACAAAACAAAAGGCGGGCGCTCCGGAATGAATCCAGAGCGTCCGCCATGATCTTGCCAAAAAAAGTCTAGACCCGAGCGGCGCTGGCGGTTTCGGCCGTGGCTTTAACTTCCTCGCCGTTGGGCTTCTGGCCGGCTTTGCGGATATCGATGCCGCCCTTGAAGAAGGCGCCGTCCTCGATCGAGATGCGGGCCGCCACGACGTCGCCGGTGAGGGAGCCGTCACTGCGGATGTCAACCCGATCGCTGGCCGTCAGGTTGCCGCGAACCTTGCCCAGGACCACGATTTCACGGGCATTGATGTTGGCTGAAACGACCCCGTTACGACCCACGGTCACACGGTTGCCCGACAGGTTGATGGACCCTTCCACCCGGCCGTCGATGTACAGCGATTCCGAACCCGTTACCTCGCCTTTGATCACCAGCGATTTGCCGATCGTGGCCTGGTCCGCCGTGGTGGTCGCAACCGGACGAGGAGCCGGAGCAGGTTCGCTGCCGACAGAGGTTGTGGGAGGGGCGGGCACCGCTGGGCGCTCCGGCTCACCTGGCCGGCCTGGTGTCATAGGCTGATTCGTGGGTTTCCACATGTGGCAAAAGTCCTTTCCTCGTATGGATTCAGGGTAAAGGCCGCACTTCGGTGACCAACTGGCATTTTACTCCAGCAAGCTGCAAACCGCGCCTGTGAAAATCGCCTATTTGTTGAATCGGCAGGACATGAACAGGAGGTTTGCGCAGGCGCTCCGGCGCGCGCCCGTACGCATGCTCAGAGCCGGCCGCTAGAGCCATGCAATTTTGTCCAGCGTCGGCATTTTTTTCCAGCGACAGCGCCGGAGCGCCATCGCAGACTGGTTACTACTGTAATGCGCCAATCCCGGGTTGCGGGCACATCCTCATTAGAATTCTATTAGTCTTGAAGGACTTGAGAACGCAATCTTTCTCTCTCATCGGGGAGCTATGAAATTCTTAGGCCGTCGCATCCTGCCTGTAGTGCTGTTCCTCGCTTGCGTTGGTGCAGCCGGACGGGCGCAAGACCAGCCGCGCCAGCAGCACGTTGGCCGCGTCCAGGATTGGAGTTATCGCCACGTGGTTCTGAGCGGCGGATTGCCGGCCGCTGACCTGGACAAGGCACAGACCGAGCCTCGCATCCTGTTTCGCCTGGCCGAGCGCAACCTTGGCCGGGCGTCGGCTCGAACTGGCGCAAAAGGATTGGATAGAGGTGACCGCGCACCGCGGCGCCGGCCGCGTCCCCGGAGCCGTGACCTGAAGATCGACTGGAGCGTTCCACTGGGCGCGGGCATTGTGGCTCCCTACATGTTCCCGGCGAAGTACAGTTTCAATATCAACGACGCGCCCAATTGCGCGAACGACTATGTCGTGTACGGACTGAACGTGGCCGGCACGACCGGCGGGCAGGCCAACCTCATCGGCCTGAGAAATCTTTACTCCGGGACGAATCCTGCCGGACTCTGCCCCGGCGCAGCCGCCACATTCTACTGGGCGTACAACGGAAGCACGGCGGGCGGTTCGGTGCTCACCTCGCCGGTAGTTTCGCTGGATGGGACGAAAGTCGCTTATGTCGAAAGCGCTGGCGGATCGGCAGTTTTTCATGTCCTCAAATGGAAGTCAGGGGAAGGCACTTCAGCGACAGCTTCCGCGGCCCCAACTCTGAACGGCGCCTGCACGGCAACCAGTTCGTGCCTCAAATCCTTCACCTTCTCCACTGCTTCGACGGCAACCCTGGCCTCCCCGTGGGTGGACTACACAACCGACAAGGCATTCGTGGGCAGCGACGACGGCAAGATTTATCGCATCAGTTGTGTCTTCAATTGCGCCCTCAATACGCAGCCCTCGGTGGACTGGACTTTTATCCTGCCCGTGGCCGGCACTGGCGGCGCCTCGGCGACGCCGAATGGCCCGGTCTATGACTCTCAGACCGGACACTTGATCGTAGGGGACCAGTTGGGCGAACTGTGGACGATTAATGCCAGCGGCGCCACACCCAGCGTGTTTGCCGGCCCAGTGATGATTGGGGGCGGAGGCTGCGATATTACGAAACCGCCGGGACGCAACGTGCCTGGGCGGGATTGCAACGCGAATGGTAGTGGCTTCGGCATCGCGGATTCCGTCATTCTAGATGGCTCGGTGGGCAAGGTTTTTGCCTTTTCCGGCAACGACGGAACCAATGGCGCCAGCGCGGTTGTGGTCCAACTCGACGAAGATCTGAATCTGACCCACGCCGTGCGGGTTCGTGTGGGTCGCGGGAGCGTGGGCACCACCATAGCCAACTGGAACCTTCACAGCGGGGCCTTCGATGACGCGTACTACGGCGGCAATCCCAGCAGCGGCCACCTCTTCCTGTGTGGTACGGGCTCCGGCGATACCCAGCCCTGGCACTATTGGATTGGATTCACCGGCTATCCCGCGATGAATCCGGCACCCAGCGGAAGCCTGCTCCGTTACGGGGTCAACAACCTTCCGTGTGCTCCCTATACCGAGCTCTACAATCCCAGCCTCACCCTCTCGGGCGGACCTAACGATCACGATCTGCTGATCAGCGGACTGGTGGGCGCCGGCGGCAATGGATACATCATTACCAATGACATCAGTACAGGAGTCATTACCGCCGGAGAGGACTTCGTGAACTACCCCGGCGGGGTCAGCGGCATTGTGGTGGATAACACAAGTGCCGCCGCCCAGGCCTCCAGTGTGTACTTCAGCACCCAGGGTGTGGTCAGGGTAGGGACCTGCGTGAATTCCCGCTGCGCCGTAAAGCTGACCCAGTCTGGACTGCAATAGCGCCGAGTGCTGGATAATTTTGGAATGAGTCATCCTGAGCGCAGTCAATGCTTCGCGAAGCGAAGCAGTGACGAAGTCGAAGGACCCCTACCTCCGGAAATGCTGTCAGCGCGCAATTACTGCGGCACAACCAACTCCCGCGACTAGGCAGTGGAGAGTCACACTCCAACTAAACCCTCCCTCCAGACCTCATAGTGCCTCAGTTTTAGATTTCTCCTTACCACAGGCGTCATCCTGAACGGCCTTCAGGCCGTGAAGGATCTGGCGTGAATCAGAAACGCCCTTAACCCACGCCTTGCTGCGTATGCACGCCAGATTCCTCGGGACTGAAGTCCCTCAGGATAACGCCGCTGGAAAGGCACGGCTTTCAAATTGAGCCACGACCCCAGCCCCGGACGACTTTGCGCATCCTGCCCGCTCCGGTATCCTGACTGATATGAAATCAGACGTGGTGGTCGTGGGCAGACCCGACTCGAACGAATACGCACCGTATTACGGCAAGTACATCGCGCTGGTCCCCGAGGGCAACATTCTCACCACTCTGGAGAAGCAAGGGCCGGATACACTGGCGCTGCTTGCGCCGCGGGAGGCGGATGGAGATTTCCGTTATGCCCCGGGGAAGTGGAGTGTGAAGGAAGCGCTCGGGCACGTCATCGACACGGAACGCGTTTTCAGTTACCGGGCGTTGCGCATCGCGCGTAACGACAAAACTCCCCTGGCTGGCTTCGAGCAGGACGACTACGTGAAGTACGGACCGTTCGCGCAGGCCAGCCTGGCGGCGCTGTTGGAGGAGTTTACTTCGGTCCGCAAGGCTTCCGTCGCCCTGTTTCGCGGGCTGGATGAAACCGCGTGGACCCGCCGCGGCATCGCCAGCAACAACGAAGTCACGGTGCGCGCCCTCGCCTACATGATTGCCGGTCATGAGCTGCATCATCGCGGAATTTTTCAGCAGAAATATTTCGCGGCCTGAAGGGCATGCGTGTGCCCAGCCCGGCTCAGGTATTCTGTAATCGTGACATCTCTCGTCAATGCTCCGCGACCATGCTTTCCGATTCCGCCATCCTGAAGAAGATCGAGCAGCAGTCCAAACGCACCGCCGGCTTCAAGCAGCTGGCGCGTGAACTCGGGGTCCACGGGGACGCCCGCCGCGAACTGTTCGAGCGCCTGAAACACCTGGTGGCCGGCGGACAGTTGCAACAGGCCGGGCCCGATCGCTACGCCATTCCGCAAGCCGCCGCTGGCAGGAACATGGCGGTGGGACGCTTGAGCATGCATCGCGACGGCTTCGGCTTCGTGATTCCTGAGGCCAACTCGCTCGACGACCGTCTGAAAGGGAAGCTGGCCGGGGATATTTTTATCCCGCCTCCCTTCGTGGGATCGGCCATGCACGGCGACCGCGTGCTGGTTGAAATCGGGAATATCCGACCTGATGGCCGCGCCGAAGGGCGCATCGT
Source organism: Terriglobia bacterium (assembly GCA_963752375.1). Lineage (GTDB taxonomy): Bacteria > Acidobacteriota > Terriglobia > Terriglobales > Acidobacteriaceae > JAIQFF01. The sequence continues at coordinate 225,105 of CAVVYF010000020.1, read as the reverse complement.
GCGTCTGATCGGGCGCGCGCACTCGACGGTCGTGGGGAAATTTCACTACGGCAACCGGCGGAATTACGTCACTCCGATCGATCAGAAGATCACGCAGGAGATTGTGATACCTGAGGGCATGGAGTATCCGCCATCCGCTACCGATACGAATTCTTCCGGCCCACCGCGGCGAGGGCAGGATACCCTCGCGACCGCCGGCGGGTCGGCGGCGTTGCCCGTGAGTCAGAAGAGTCCACACCGTGTGCTGGGCCAGGAAGCGGCTCGCCGCGCCGCCTGGGACGATCTGGAAAACGTTGTCGTGGATGTCGAGATCACCGACTGGCCTACGGCCACGCAGAACCCGCGCGGGCGCGTGGTGGAGATTCTGGGCTACGAAGACGATTTCGGGGCGGATGTCGAAATCATGATCCGCAAGCATCACCTGCCGCACCGCTTTCCGCCCGCCGTTCTGGCCGAGGCGCAGGAGGCCGAGCCAGTCATTTCGTCTGCGGAAGCGCACAAACGTCGCGATTTTCGCGGCTTGCCCATTGTCACTATCGACGGAGAAACCGCGCGTGATTTCGACGACGCTGTGATCGTGCAGCTTTTGGAGAATGGAAACTTTGAGCTGCAGGTGCACATCGCCGACGTGGCCCACTACGTCACGCCGGATTCGGCGCTCGATCAGGAGGCCCGCCTGCGCGGCACGAGCGTCTATTTTCCCGATCGAGCCGTGCCCATGCTCCCACTTGAACTGTCAACCGATATTTGCAGCTTGCGTCCGCAAGTGGAGCGGCTGGTGATGTCCTGCGTCATGGAGATCGATCATCAGGGAGAGATTGTCGGTTACGAGTTGAGCGAAGGCCTGATCCGTTCCGCCGAGCGCATGACTTATACCGACGTGAACCTGGTGCTCGAAGGTGGCGCGGGGGCCCGGGAGCGGTACAGCCCACTGGTGGCCGGGTTCGAGCGCATGCGCGATCTGGCCCTGATCCTGAACCGGAAGCGCGAGCGCCGCGGCTCCATTGATTTCGATTTGCCCGAACCGGTGATCGAATTCGACGAGTTCGGATTGATGAAGAGCATTACTCGCTCCGAGCGCAATATCGCGCATCGCCTGATCGAGGAATTCATGCTGTCGGCCAACGAGTGCGTGGCCTCGTATCTGGAGAACCGGAGAATCGCTTCGCTCTACCGCATCCACGAGAAGCCCGACGCCAAACGGGTGTACGACTTCGAAGTCATCGCCGCGACTTTCGGGTATTCACTGGGCGTGGGGCCGCTGCCCATTCAGCGGGTGCAACTCAAGACCGACCGGCGTGCGAACTATGGTACGGGCAAGCGCACCCGCGATATCGAAATTCCGAAAGAAGTACACATCACTCCCCGCATGTATCAGAAACTCACGGAGAAGATTGCGGGCAAGCCGGAAGAACGCATTCTTTCTTTCCTGATGCTGCGTTCTCTGAAACAGGCGCGCTATTCCGAAGAAAACCTGGGACACTTTGCCCTGGCCGCGACGGCATACACTCACTTCACGTCGCCGATCCGCCGCTATCCCGATCTGATCATTCACCGCATCTTGAAAGAAGTGCTGGCTGAAGGTAGCGCCAGCGTCCCGCCAGCCCGAAGGCGGACGGAACGTCCGCCGGCGCAGGCAGATTCGGGAGCCGCAGAAGACGGCCTGGGCGCGTCTTACCGGAGCGGGTCCGGCTCCGAGTACAAGCGGGCTTTCAGCCCGCCATCGGGCCGGCAAGATGCCGGCGCTACAGTTGCTTCGCCGTGGTCCAAGCGGCGCGACCACTCCGCGCACCGCGATGCCGTGCAACCCGAGGGCGGCCCCATCCCAATCGAGGAACTGCACGACATTGCCGAAGAATCCAGCCAGTCGGAGCGCCGCGCCGATGAGGCCGAGCGCGAACTGATGGAATGGAAGAAAGTGAAGTTCATGCAGGACCGGGTCGGCGAAGACTTCGACGGCCTGATCATCAGCGTGACCAAGTATGGCTTCTTCGTGGAGTTGACCGACCTGTTTGTCGAAGGACTGGTCCCGCTCGATTCCCTGGCCGACGACCGTTACACCTATCACGAAAACACCCGCGAAATCATCGGCCTGCGCAGCCGCAAGATCTACAGCATGGGACAACGGGTGCGAGTGCTGGTGGACCGGATCGATCCGGTGGAGAAGAAGATCCAGTTCGCCGTGCTCGAGGAAAAGCCGGCTCCGAAGCGCAAGAAACGCTGAGCCTGGTGTAAAATCCTTGAGTCAACCCTACAGCCGCGTTTGAGGATGCGGCCGGTTCCTTCCAGTCGGGACGTGGCTCAGCCTGGTAGAGCACTCGCTTGGGGTGCGAGGGGTCGGCAGTTCAAATCTGCCCGTCCCGACCAACACACGATTATTTCCGGTTTACTCGTTATTCGGGAGGAAGCACGGAACTGCGCTGGCAGGACCTCACACCGCGATCGGTCCCAGACGCCACTGGAGCTACTCAGGCAAGCTCAAGCGCCGCAACATATCGACAAACCTGGGGTCGCCACGGAGATTTCTGAAGGCAGGATCGACCTTCAGGAGCGTGATATCCTCGCCGTCATGTTCTGCGTAAGCCTTGTCTAGCCATTGGAAGGCGTGGTTCTTGTCGCCTGCCAGTGCGTAAAGAGACGCAAACACGCCCGGAGGCATAAACTCACCCTTCGCTCGATTTCGTTTCGCCAGGGTCACTTCAAGAGTCTTTTCCCATAATCCCTTCTCGCCTCCTTTTTTGAAGGCTTGCCGCATCATGGCCGCCTCTGCGGCTGCATCCTCCGGGCTGGACCCACCCAGCAATTCGCTCTTCTCGTACTCCTCTATTCCGGCGTCGGATCTACCCATCATCTTCAGCAAGAAGGAAAAGTATTCGTGTGCAAGTGGAAAGGTGGGATCCATCGCAATCGTGTGCTGGAATTGTTGATAGGACTTCTCGTAATCTCCAGCAAACATGAAAGTCATGCCCATAAAGTTGTTTATTGGTAGCGATAAGGGATCCAGTTCTAATGCTTTTTTGTTTTCCGCGATGGCCTCCTGCATAAGGCCCATGGGAGCGAGGTAGCAATTGGAATAAAAGAAGTGGGCATAGGCAGAGTTCGGGTTCAGTTCGATGGCTTTCAGAAATTCTGCTTGTGCCCCCGGAAAGTCAAACTCATAGTGCGACTTCTCCATGCCCAGGGCCGCATGCGCTTCCGCCAGTGAAGGATCCAGCGTCAAGGCTTTGGTGGCTGCCTCCCTGGCTTTAGGAAGGCTTGCCTCGGGCGAATAGGCGCCCATGATGTTGCCTATATTGTAGGAATCGGCAAGGCCGACGTAAGCCAGAGCGAAATTTGGGTCCTTCGCAATCGCCTGCTGAAAATATTGGATGCTCTCTCTAATAGCACCGGGATTTCTCTCGTTCCAGTAGAAGCGGCCTTTCAAGTACAGATCATAGGCCTCGGGGTCCGCGATGCGAATTTTGGACAGATCAACCAACGGCTGCTCCGTCAGATTGCCCTGCACCTGTCGCGCGATGGCCGTTCCCAGCTCGTTCTCGATCTGCAGCAGATCATACAGCCGACGCTGATAGCTCTGTGCCCAAAGATGGGTCTGATCGCTAACGCGGATCAGCTGCGCGCTGACACGAGCTTCTCCGCCTTCGCGGCGAATACTTCCTTCCAGAATGTAGTCAACCCCCAGTTCACGCCCGATCTGGCTAATAGTCTTGTTGGTGTGCTTATAGGCCATGGCGGAGGTGCGAGCGATCACGCCCAGATGTTCGGGGCTGAGCTGGCCGAGGTCGGTGATTGTTTCCTCGGTCAGTCCGTCGCTGAAGTACTCCTGCTGCGGGTCATTGCTCATGTTCTGGAAAGGCAGGACGGCCAACATTACTCGCCTGGAGGTGGTTGCAGTTGAGGACGGAGAGCGCCTGAGATATGCGACGCTGGCCGCAAGCAGGAGCAGAGCCATCGTCACCGTCGCCACCCTGAACTTGCGGCGACCGGGCCGGGGGCGCGGTGTAGCGACGTCCGTGGCGGCAACACTCGGAGAGAGGGACGAAGAAGGCGCGACCGCATCGTGGACGGGTGCGACGAAACGGTATCCGTGCCGCGGAAGCGTTTGAATAAATCGAGGGTTGTCGGCGGAGTCGTCGAAGGCAACGCGGAGTTTGCGGATGGCGGTATTGAGGCCTTCGTCGAAGCCGACGTAGGTATGGGCAGGCCAGAGGCGAGACTGCAGTTCCTCACGCGTGACTACTTCTCCGGGACGCTCGAGGAGCATCGCCAGGACGCGAAAGGGTTGCTCCTGAAGCGGCACTCGGCGGCCGGTCTTATGCACTTCGCCGGAGCGAAGGTCGATTTCGAAGAGCCCGGTGCGGACACGGTGGACTGAGCTGCTGGGCGCTTCCATAAACCTGCAATGGATTGTACTCCTGGAATCGGCTTCAGGACGCCCGATAAGTCCTTCGCTAACTGTCGCTTAGCAAGTCATGCAAGGGTTAGGGCCAGTCGATTGACCGGTCGCGAGTGGCAGGATAAGAAATCCCCAACCTCGGCAGTGCGGTCGGTAGCAGGAGCAGACATGGCCGAGGAAAAAAGCACGATCAAAATCAATCGACATCTCAAGGAGAAGCCATGAAAAGCTTATTCACAAGCGCAGTCGCACTGGCCCTACTGACGTTGGGCACTTCAGGGTTGGTGTACGCAGAGGACAACTCCCAAGTCTGCAGCGACCGTCTCATCAAAGGCGTCTATGGATTCACCCTCCAGGGCACAAAGTTGGGCGGGCCTGGCCCCGTCGGCCCACAGGTGGGCGTGGCCATGACTCAATTTGACGGTCACGGCAACCTTTCGCAAATCGACACGGTAACCATCAGCGGAATTGTCGTCGCCGACTTCACTCACGCTCCGGCCACAGGCACTTACACCGTGAATCCCGATTGCACCGGGACGTTCAACCTCGACTTCACAGACGGACGGCCGCCGGTGAGCGTCAACTTTGTGGTCGTGAAGGATGGATCCGAGATCGACGCTGTCGTCGTCAGTGCGGGCGGGAACCAGGGCATCATCGCCACCAGCAGCATCGGGAAAAGACGTTTTAGGCGGCCGTAGGTGGTTGGGAAAAACACCGGTTGATGCTTCGCCTTCCCTCAAGCCTGCGTTTCTAGATAATGGTTTGGGCGGCGTATCGAGCCCTGAGCAGGCCGGAATTCGAGACGCCGCTCCGCCAGTGTATTGGGAAGAGGGTGTCCGCAGATCGAGCTGGCAAAGAGCCAGCTTGGCGAGCAGGGCGTCATGGAGCGAGCAGCCAACTCCCGAGTGGTCGGCGACCCGGAAGTTAAGACTTGGCCCGGGTTCGGAAATCGTCTGCCAGGGTGTAATCATTCGGGGTGTTTCAGTCTTAAACTGCTGAAAGGGTTAGTTCAAAAATGTCGGGGTTGAGCAGAAAAGTTCGAAAATCGTCTGCCAGGGCCGACCAATTCTTTCGCAACTAAGAGTCCCGCATTCGAACCCTTTGCCAGGGGCGCGAAGATGAGGCAGCCGAGGCGAGCACGCCTTCCTTGCCTACTGCAGTCGGGCGTACTCGGCTTTGACCTCGCGCAGCAGGGGGACAGTGGGGTCCGCATCCTTCCACAGCGCCAGGAAATCCTGATAGGCGACTCGAGCCCGCGCCTTGTCGTTCGCCATGACGTAGGCACGGGCCAGGCCGACTTTGGCCAGCGGCATGATGGGATCGATCACGATAATGCTTTTCAAGTCCTGCAGGCGCTGGAAGGCTTGCACCGCATCGCTGCCGCGCCCTGCCTTGAGGTACGCATTGCCCCGTACATAGAGGACGCCGGAATTCGCCCGGGCATACACCAGGGCGCCGTCGAGCAGGTCGATGGCTTTCGCGGGGTTGCCCTGATTCAGTTCGATTTGCGCCTTCACCAGCGGCACCTCAACGAATTGCACCAGGGTGTCGTAGGGCCGCTTCTGGGCGACGTCGTCGGCCAGCTTTGCGGCCCGCGCATTTTCGCCCGTCATGGCCAGGGCGATCGCGCAGTTGAGCACCACATTTGGTGATTGGGATAACTTCAGGGCCTGGGCCACATCTTCGAGAGCGCGGCCTTTGTCCCCGAACGCGGTCTCCATGCCGGCTTCCTGCGAATATTCGCTCGCCACAGCCTCTTTGAATCCGAGACGTTGGGCCGCATCGCGCTGCTTCTGTCCGAAAGCCCGCGCCGCGTTGAGCTGCCCGGCATAGGCTGCCATCGCCGATCGCATTCCGGTTTCGGTGAATTCGCTCTGCGGATCGTTCTTCATCAAATCCAGTTCGCGCTCCATCCCGGCCTGGTCACCCTGCATCCAGGCAATCGTGGCGAGAGACGAATGCACGATCGCCGCGCCGGCCTTGCGCTGCAAAGCCTGATTGAAAGTGGCCTTGGCCTCGTCCAGCCGGTTCAGACCGGCGTAGGCAAACGCGACGTTCGAGTATCCACTGGCGCTGTCAGGATCAAGCTGTACGGCCTTGCGCGCATTGTCGAGCGCATTCTCGAACTGCCCCATCACGATGTAAACCACCGCCAGATTGTTGTACGGAGTTGAATCCCGCGGGTAAGTCTGCTTGTAGAGTTCGAGGGCGGTGATGCCTTTTTCAAGTTGGCCCGAGTCCACGTAGTAGTGCGACATGATGTACAACTTTTCGTGCTCGCTGGCCCGGTCCCGCAACTCAAAGGCTTTCTCCCTGTTCTTTTCCGCCAATTCGCTTTGTCCCAGGTTGCTGTACACCGTGCCCAGGCGGGCATAGGCCATGGCGAAATTGGGATCCAGTTCCACGGCGTGCTGGTAGAGCGGCAGCGCGGAAAGTTCATCGAACATCTGGTGCTTCAAGTCTCCCAGGCTGAACGCCTTGAGGGCTTCCAGAGACGATGTGGTCGCTTCTGAGAGCGGCTTGTCGTATTTCTGCACCGAGGTCAGCGACTCGCCCAGCTTTTTGCGCAAACTGGAGCCGGCCTGATGCAGCGAATTCAGCACTGATTCCTTGCTGGGCGCCTGCACTTCCTCCCGGGCCAGCGATTCTCCCGTGCCCGCATTCACCGCATCCAGGGTGATCACATACGCGCTGCCCAGGTTGGCGATGGAACCGTTGAGCATGGCTTTGATGCCCACGCGTTGGCAGATTTCACGGCCCACGTCGCCGGTGATGCGTTCATCGGGAGAGCGCCCCATGAATTGCAGGGTCTGCCGCACTTTTTGTTCGGGGAAAACATTCAGATACGGCGACTGCTCCAGATCGACCGCCAGAGCTTTCTTGAGCGTGCCGTCAAAAACCGGATCAGCCGTGGTATTCACAAAATCGGTGACCAGGATCGCATCGCGCTCGGTCATGACTGCGCGCGTCCGGCGCAAAAAGACAGTCATCGCCAGCCCCAGCACGGCCAGTACGACGATGGCCATCACGACCAGGTTCCACATCCGGCCCGGCTTCCGCTCGCGCGGCGCCCGCAGAGTGGCGGAACTCGAGGCTGCGGAAATCAGTCCCGAATCCGTGTCGCGTTTCAGACGCTTCAGGTCAGCCCGCACTTCGGCCGCACTCTGGTAGCGCAGGTCGCGGTCTTTCTCCAAAAGCTTGGTGATGATCTCCTCCAGCTGCACGGGCACGTCAGGATTCAGGCGCACCGGCAACACCGGAGGGCGGTTCAGGATGGCCTCGAAAATGACGGGAGATGTGTCCCCGCGGAAAGGCAGCGCGCCGGTAGCCATCTCGTACAATACTGCGCCAAAAGAAAACAGGTCGGTGCGGGTGTCCAGGTCCTTGCCCCGCGCCTGCTCGGGAGACATGTAAGCCACGGTCCCGACGGTAGAGCCGGGACTGGTGAGCAGTTCCTCATCCACCGTCACGTCAGAGCCAACCGTGACCCCGCTGGTGACGGGCTCGGCTTTAAGTGTCTGCTTGGCCAGCCCGAAGTCCAGCACCTTGGCCTGGCTGCGGTTGGTGACGAATATGTTGGCGGGCTTGATGTCGCGGTGAATAATGCCCTTGGAGTGGGCGGCATCGAGCGCGTCCGCGATCTGGATGGCCAGCTCGGTAAGCCTCTCTATCTCCATGGCCTGCTTGCCGATACGCTGCTTGAGGGTTTGCCCCTCCAGCAGTTCCATGGCAATAAAATAGCGGCCGTCGGCCTGCCCGATCTCATAGATAGTGCAGATATTAGGGTGGTTGAGAGCGGAGGCGGCCCGGGCCTCGCGCTGGAAACGCTCCAGCGCCGACGCGTCCTTTTCCAACTCTCCGGGAAGAAACTTCAGCGCCACGTGCCGGCCGAGGCTGAGGTCCTCCGCTTCGTACACGATGCCCATGCCGCCGCCGCCCAGCTGGTGCAGGATGCGATAGTGAGAGATAGTTTCGCCTGTCATCAGCCGGGCCGCTCCAAAACGATTTTCCGATGGTAGGCTGCGCCCTCCGGCAAGTCAATGTGAGGCCGGATCTAGACAGCGATGTCGCAGACACCGCGGGCTCAAACACCGGGCAGACCACGCCTGTTGAAGATACGCAGTCTCAAGCGCTTTTGTTCAGAGGGTGCCCAGACAGCTCTACTCTTCACCTGTCCTCGCCTTCGAAGTCCGAGGTCTGCCCGCCCGCCGCCCGTTTTACTGCCTGGCCTGGGGGCAACGCGTCTCTTAACTCGCGGATGCTGCGTTTGAGTACCGGATGCCGCGCGTCAGGGGCAATTTCGGCGAGGGGTTCCAGCACAAAGCGGCGCTCGTGCATGGCTGGATGCGGTATGGTCAGACCCCTGGCCGCAACCACGGAATTTCCAAACAGCAGAATGTCAATGTCGATGTTGCGTGGCCCTTTCTTTTGCTGGCGCCGGCGGCCCATCTCCTGCTCGATGGCCAGCACTCCGTTAATCAGTTGCCGGGGCATTTTCTCCGTGTCCAGTTCGACGGCGCAATTCAGGAACCAGGGCTGGGCCGTGAGTTCGACGGGTTCAGTTTCATAAAACGATGAGACCGTCACCACCGTGCCCAGACGGCCCAGGTGGCCGATCGCCGTCCTCAGATTCTCCGCGCGGTCACCAACATTTGAGCCCAGCGAGAGATAGACCTTGTGCATGGCGACTAGTTTCCCGTTCCCGGCTTCTGGCTTGCGGCCTGTCCTTCCACTGGTGCGATGACTTTAGTCACTATCCCCTGGCCGGACAGGAAAGTTACCATGAATTTTCTATGCCCCTGGAGTCGCTGCTGCTCAGCCGGGATCCCGAAGTCATCCGCGTGGTTCAGCCCGCCCTGGAAAAGCTGTCCATTGAGGTCGAAGTCTGCCACGGGGTCAGCTCGGGCCAGGAAATTCTGCGCACCGAAAAGTTTGACGCCATCATAGTCGATTGCGATGACCTGAAGGGCGCTCTGGGAGTGATGGAAGGCCTGCGCAAGAGCGTCAGCAACAAGAATTCCGTTACCTTCGCCATCGTAAACGGCAGCACCACCACCCAGCAGGCTTTCACCATGGGAGCGAACTTTGTTCTGCAGAAGCCAATCTCGGCGTTGAACGCCCGGCGATGCTTCAGCGCCGCAGTCAATTTCATGATGCGCGAGAGGCGGCGCTATTTCCGGCATCCGGTCGAAATGCCGGCCACGCTTTCCTTTGGCGAAGGGCAGAAGATGAAAATCACGGTGACCAACCTCAGCGAGGGCGGCATGGCCATATTCTTCCGCGGTCCGCTGCCCAAGGGCGGTGTTTCCACTGTGTCCTTCAATCTGCCCGGGGCGGCCTCCACGCTGGAGCCGAAGGTCCATATTGCCTGGATGGATGAGTCGGGCCACGCCGGCCTGCGCTTCATTGACGTGGCCAAGGAATCGCGGGCGCAGCTCGATGGCTGGCTGGCCGAACAATGCGAACAAATCCCCAAGCCCGCCAAATAATCACTTTATCCCTTACCACCCGACGCGTTGATCCCTCAGCGTACCCAGTTTGAGACTTGCGCGTTTTTGCCATGCCCATCACGCTGGAAGGGAAATCACAACGAGGTCCTATGCTGTCGATCCAGGTAAGAATTGATCGCGCCCAACGCCTGGTGCGCATGCTGGAAGGGGATGCATCGCGCCTGGCGATTCGGGTAGCGGAGCTGACCCCGGACTATCAACGATCGGCAAAAACATATGCCGCCCAGCTGACCGCGCACGCCCGCGCAGAACTGGAAAAGCTTCTCGAAGAAGGTTCCTACTGGGATTCGAACGACAATACGCCCCATCCCGCTGACTAAAGCCTGATTGTGTGGGTCGGACACTCTTGTCCGACGCTTTTGACTTTAAGGTTGATTTCCCTGAGGCTAACGGTTGCCGTGTATTCAGGCACGCCAGGTTGAAGGTGCAGGGGGATAGCAAAGACAAGCAAGAGCAAAATCAAATTCAAGGGCAAAAGCAAAGGCGTCGGACAGGAGTGTCCGACCCACACTGGCTAGGCCAGAGATTGGGCGGCCGCTTGCATCAGCGGGACTGAAGTTTCTACTTCCTCTTCCACGGTGGTTTCTTCCCACAGGGTCCGGTCACGCAGGATGCGGGAGACCAGGGCGGTATGCATGGCGTGGCCGGCACGGTCGGCAACTACGTTGCCCAGAATCTGCTTTCCCAGCAGCGCCAGGTCTCCGATCAGGTCCAGTACCTTGTGGCGCACGAATTCGTCGGGAAAGCGCAGCGGCGGGTTCATCAGACCGTCACGCGTGAGCACGATCGCGTTTTCCTGCGACGCTCCCCGAATCAGGCCCTGCTGCCGCATGGCATCGGCCTCATGCAGAAAACCGAATGTCCGGGCGGCCGCGATCTGCGAGCGATAGTTCCCGTCGGACAGGTCCACCTTGAAAGTCTCTTTTCCAATCAGGGGATGGGGAAAATTGATGGCGTATGACACGGAATAGGTTTCGGCCGGATACACCGCGATGAACTTGGCCCCTTCCCGCAGCTCCAGCTCACGGCGGATGCGGAGATAGGTGCGGGGCCTGCGCTGCTTGCGAATACCGCTCTTGCGTATGGCCTCCACAAAAGGCAGCGCGCTGCCGTCGAGAATGGGCAGCTCCAGGTTATCCAGCTCCACGATGGCATTGTCGATGCCGCACCCAATCAGGGCGGAGAGCAGATGCTCGGTAGTGGAAATGAGCACGCCCTTTTTCATCAGACTGGTGGCATAACTCACCCGGGCTACGTTCTTGCTCACGGCCTCCAATTCAAAGCCGTCCAGGTCCGTGCGCCGAAAGATCACACCCGATCCCGAGGGCGCGGGCAGGATCCGCAACTTGACCGGCGCGCCGCTATGCAGCCCCGCGCCGCTGCAGTCTACAGGTGTGCGAATTGTCTGTTCGTGAATCAAATGGAATCGGCTATCAGTGTTTGATGATGAATCTACCCCTCCAGGCGCTACTCCGACTGTGGCTAATTAGCCACAGTACGTGGTTGCAGGCATCCGGCCTATGGCGTGATAATCGTTATATCTATTTCATTAAAATAGACTTATCGTTGATTCGTCGAGTAAGCGAGAAACTAAGGTGTTACTTCCTAGGTGAGTTCGCACTTGCAGAATTTCAGTGCTGGCTAACGGAATTGGTGCCTGGCACAGCCGGGAGGGGAGAACGCGCATCCCCGGGTCAGCGCTTCTTCTTTTCCGAGAGAGCCGTAGGCTCGAACTGGGAATCGCTGATTCCCTGGTTGTACGTGACCTCGGTCAGAAAGCGCTGGTTGGACATATCTCCGTTATAGAAACGCGTGATGGTGTGCGGAGTCATGACGCCCTGCACTTCGCGGTAGTTGTCGTAAACCTCTCCTTCGATGTTGCGCTCGCGGTCGGTCGGGTCCCGCCAGGAGTAGGTTTTCTTGACCGGCAGATGATCGTCGGTACTGAGGTACAGCGTGACGGCCTCATTGTGTGCATTCATGACCGTGACTTGCTCGACCGGTTTTTCCTCGGCCACGGTCTGGCCTTCGTAAAAGAGTGCCACGCCCGGTTCCGAGAGCCATTTTCTCAGCACCCAGTCGAGCGAGAAATGGCGTCTCCGCAGGTACTCGGCCAGATCTTTGGGATCTTGCGGGACGGCCCCCTTGTAGGTGATTTCGTATCCCTTGTCGCCCTTGTACACGTAGATCACATCACGCTGCTTGGTCAGTTCGATGCGGTCGCGGTCAGGAAACCTGTAGAAGCGCCAGAACAGGATGCCGCGGCTGTTGGGCCGGCCATGATAGAAGCTGTAAGTGCGGCCCTCCTGGGTGATGTCCTGAATATTGAGATAGGCTGATCCGCCCAGGGCCTTGATGGTCTGGTCCAGCACGGCGCGCGCCCGGCGGGCGTTCTCCTGGTCCACCGGAATGGACTGGGAGGGTGGCGCGCTGTCGCTCTGCGCCAGGGCGAGGGTAGCGAGTAGAAGAATTGCGAGGAAGTACTTCATCGTTCTCAAAGTTAGATGCAGGGAACACGGTTTCGTAGTGCCGGCAAAGCCTACCCTGAGCGAAGTCGAAGGGATGCCGGCGCTACTAAGACTAGCCCACCAATACCGCCCCGCCGTTCACGTTAAAGACCTCACCGGTGATGAAGCCGGCGTACTCCGAGCACAGGAACAGGATGGGGCCGGCGATTTCCTCGGGCTTGCCGGCACGTCCCAGCGGGATTGCCGAAAAGATGCGGGCGCTGGTCTTGGGATCGTTCAGGGCCGGAGCGGACATATCGGTGTCCACCCAGCCCGGCGCGACGGTGTTGACGTAGATGGCATCGCGCGCCAGTTCCGTGGAGAGACCCTTGACCATGCTGATCAGCGCGCCTTTGGTGGCGGCGTAGTCGCAGTGAAACGCCTCTCCGCGTTGTCCTGCGGTCGAGCTGACCAGCACGATGTGTCCGGCGGAAGCGCCTGATTTTCCCTGCTTTTTCATCTGCGCCACGGAATGCTTGATCAGGGCGAAGACGCTGTCCAGGTTAATCGCCATGGTGCTGCGCCATTGCGCGTCCGACATCTTTTCGATGGGCGCGTCCTCGGGGGGCCAGACCCCGTGATTTGCCACCAGGATGTCCAGCCGCCCGAAGCGTTTCACGGCAGTGGCGACCAGTTCTTGCGCTGTCTCCGTGCCCGACAGATTGCAGGCCACGGCCGCGCAATTGCCCGCTCCGAGTTCCTTGACCAGCTGCTCGGATGGGCCTTTGGCTTTTTCGTAGTTGAACAAAACGCGCGCTCCCGCAGCCACAAACATGCGGACTGCCGCCGCACCGATGCCGCGTGAACCGCCGGTGATGAGCGCCACCTTGCCAGAGAGAGAAAGAGGGATAGGCATGCAGAGATAGTTTCCAGTGTCAGCCCGGAATTGGCAAGGGGGTGCGTGGGTCGGACACTGCCTTCGACTTCGCTCAGGGCAGGCTATGTCCGACGCCTTTGACTTGGTTGATTGGTGGCTGCTGGTCGTCAGGCCGTGCCGAAACCTTACCCCATGTCAACCCGACCGGAGCGAAGCGCAGTGGAGGGACCTGCTTTCAGCCGGCACCGCCCCAAATCTTCAGTAGCTGGACGGCAGCGATGGCGCAAGCAAACAGCAGGTCTTTCGACTCCACGGCGGACCCGCAAGCGGGTCCGCCCACTCCGCTCAAGATGACAAACGATGTGTGGTTGCTCACGGTGGTGAAAAGGGGGATTTTCAGCTTCCCCAGCTGGTCGCTCTCTCCGCCTTGAGTTCGCGAATCAGGATGCGCACCAGCATGCCGTCGTAGCGCGTGCCGCTCAATTTTTCCAGCTCGGCCAGGGCCTGTTCACTGGTCTTGGCGGGAGCAAAGGAGCGCTCGCTGGTCATGTTCACGTAGGCGTCGGTGATGGCCATAATGCGCGCCCATAGCGGGATCTTCTCGCCCCGCATCCCGTTGGGATAGCCTCCGCCATCGAAGGATTCGTGGTGGTGCAGCACGGCCTCGCGCAACTTCTTGCCTTCGGGCAAAGTGGCCAGGATTTCCGCCCCAACATCGGCGTGTATTTTCAGGACTTTAAACTCGCCCTCGGTCAGCGGGCCGGGCTTGTTCAGGATGCGTTCGGGGACAAAAAGCTTGCCCACGTCATGCACCCGGGCGGTAAAGGCCAGGTCGGCAATCTCCTCCACAGGCAGGCCCAGGGAGCGGGCGATGATTTCGCTGTACCGGGCCACCATCTCGCCGTGCCCGGCGCTGTTCAGTTCGCGCGACTCGGCGGCGCTGGTCAGGGTCTCGATGGCCTCGCGCAGGATGTGGTCGGTGAGAGCCTCATCGCCGCACATCTTCTTCAGTGTGGTGATGAGCTCGTCCACGTGCTCGGGGCCGGTGTGCTCGCGTCGCAGGAAACCTTCGATGTATCCCGAGATCTGCTGGCGGCGCACCGCCGCGCTCTCGCCGCCCGCGATCTCTTCGGCGGTGGAGACGCGGTCGCCGCCCTTGCGCTTGGATACGTACATGCCGGCGTCGGCGACGCGAACAATATCTTCCATGGAGAAGCCGTGCACCGGGAAACTGGCCACTCCGAAACTGCCGGTGATCTGGTGCTCGGAGAGCATGGGGTCCTGGGCGATCCAGAGGCGCAAACGTTCTGCGAGGATTTGTGCCTGCTCGACGCCGGTTTCCGGCATCAGAATGATGAATTCGTCGCCTCCGTAGCGGGCCACGACGTTCGATTGCCGGCACTTCTGTTCCAGCAGCCGCCCCACCCGGGTCAGCACCAGGTCGCCCTCCAGGTGCCCCTTGGTGTCGTTCACGCTCTTGAATTTATCCAGGTCCATCAGCACGACGGAGATGGGACGGCCGGAGCGCGATGCCCGTTTCAATTCCGCGCCCAATGCCTCGAAGAAAAAACGCCGGGTCTTGATGAGCGTGAGCCCATCGGTGATCGATTGCTGCTGCAGTTTCTGGAAGACGTTGGCATTGTGCAGGGCGGTAGCCAGCAGATCAGCCAGGGTGCTCATGATCAACCGGTCTGCCGGGGTGAAAGCATCCTCTTTAAGGCTTTCCACGTTGAGCACGCCGACAAAGTTTTCCCCGTAGGCGATGGGGATGCAAAGCACGGAGCGCGATCCCGCCAGTACGCCCTGCAGCTGGGCTTCGCTCGAAGTCTGGACCAGCGCGGCCTCCCCGCTACGGGCCACCCGGCCCAGAATGCCCGTCCCCAGAGGAATGCGTTTGCCTAATGATTGTGCCGTCACCCCGGCCTCAGCCTTGATTTCGATCTCTTTGGCCGAGTAATCGAGCAAGCCGATGCCGATGTGATCAAAGCTGAAATTCTTCTGAATGTGGCCCACGATGTCGGCCATCATCTGCTCGGAATCGTCGCTGGAAATCGCGGTCTTCGAAATATTATTCAGGAAGGCCAGCTGGCGCGAACGCCGCTGCTCCTCGGCGAAGAGGCGGGCGTTTTCCACGGCCACCGAAACCTGGCCCGCCGCGGTCTGCATGACTTCAAGATCGCGCTGCTCGAAGGCATATTCGCGTTCCGTGTTCAGCGCCGCCATCACTCCCGCCGGCCGGCCTCCCAGCAGGATAGGCGCGCCGCAAAAACATTTGGCGGGCCTCGGCGGCATGAAGGTGACTCCCAGGCGCTCCCGCGCCTTCTCCAGGTCCGCGCGAATCACCAAAGGCTGGCCGCTGCGAATGATGTACTCGGTCAGGCCATTGGTCAGCTTGCGCGTGCGCTTGGGCAGGGTCTCGCCCTTTTCCACTTCCAGCTCGAAGCGGATCTCATCGCCTTCCTGGAAGGCGATATAAAACTCGCTGGTGTCGAAGATCTGGCCCAGTTCGTTCTGGACCGTGCGCAGAATCTCGTCCTGGTCCAGCCGCGAGCTGATGGCTTGCCCGATCTGGGTGAGCAGCGCGAATTCCTTGGTGCGGCGCTGTGCGTCGTGCATGACCGCATAGTTTTCCAGGGTCAGGCCGATCTGCAGCGCCAGCCCGATCAGCAGGCGCAGGTTCGAGGAACCAAACATCCGGCGCGCAGTATGGGGAAACAGGATCACGCCAAAATTGTGTTCCCGGGTCTGCAGGCTCACGGCCGTGAGGTTGTAAATGCGCTCTTCGGTCATGACCTCGCGGAATTGCAGGAAGCGGCCGCCGGGAAAAGCGGGCAAAGGTTCGGGCATTTCCGGCACGCCGCGAAAGGTCACGAATCCGCCCCGCCGGTAAGCCAGCTCACAGACATATTCTCCCGCGCCGCTCTTCTCCAGTTTGTCGAGGAACTCGCTGGAAAAGCCGCGCTGCACCGAAGGCAGCACGGCGCGCCAGCGCTCGGAGATGCAGATCACCGCTCCGCCCGCGGGCAAGGGCGCCACCAACCGGTCCAGAATGCTTTGCATGCTGGGGACCAGATCGTCGGCGGAAAGCAGGCGGGTCGGGTCCACGCCCAGGGTCGAAAACGCCAGGGCATTTTCCTGCACCGCGCTGCGCTCGTTTTCCGCCAGCACCATCACCATGGCGATGCCCAGCGCCAGTTGCGGGATGGGGCCCAGCATGTCCGACAGCTGCAAGTAGGAAATGCTGAACTGCCCGAACAGCATCAACACCGACCACAGGGCCAGCGCCATGGCCAGCAGGGTGAAGGCCAGCGAATTTCTGCGGTGCGCGTAGCGGTAAAAGAAGAACGAACAGTAGAGCAGCACCAGGGCCACGCCCACTTCCAGGCGGAAGCGCGGGTCGGTAACGATCTCGGGATGAAAAACTCTTCCCACCATCTGCTGCTTCAGGTTCCAGAGGCTGAGTGCGACGCCTCCCAGGCCGACCGCGAAGTCATACCAGCGCAGGTGGAATCGTTCGCGCATCAGGCGCGTAGAGATGAAGATGCAGACCGCCATCACCGCCAGAAGCAGCGAGGCCAGCAGTGAAACCACGGGCGAGGGATTGCGGAACGCACTCCAGGCGTCGAGGATGTAGTGGAGCGTGTAAGCTCCCCATCCCAGTTGCCAGGCGCGGAAGTAGTCCTGCCGGGTCTGCTCGTAGAGGTAAGTGAAAACCAGAAAGAGCAGCAGGGCAACCACGGCCGGTACTACCAGTAAACTAATCGTGACGCTGTTCATGGCGCGAAACAGCTACCTTAGCCAGAGTGATAAGCAATTTCTAACTATCAATGGTTTCACAGCGGTCCGGGCAAGACAATAGTCTTCTGTAACCCGTCAAAGAGGCGGTGAATTGCGGGTTTCCTCTTCTGCATCAACTAGTTGGACCGAAGTTCCGCGTGGCGGATGCTTGACGCTACATTTCCTCAGCCCGTACCATCAGGACACGACCTTTCGTAATGTCCCCCGCCTTCAGTCCGCCTTCCGCCTCGCCCTCCGGCCCACGCGTCCGCTTCGCGCCCTCGCCCACCGGATACCTGCATGTGGGCGGCGCCCGCACCGCCCTGTTCAACTGGCTGTTCGCCCGCCATCATGGCGGCACGCTGGTCCTGCGTATTGAGGACACCGATCTCGAACGCTCTACGGCAGAGATGGTTGATGGCATCCTGCAGGGCATGCGCTGGCTCGGCCTCGATTGGGATGAGGGCCCTATCCATCAGACCCAGCGCATGGAGCTCTATCGCCAAAGCGCGGCGAAGCTGTTGGCCTCCGGACATGCCTACTATTGTTTCTGCAGCAAGCAGGAGTTGGAGCAGCGCCGCGCCGCCGCTGCCGCCGAGGGCCGTCCTCCGCGTTATGAAGGCACATGCCGGAAAATTTCTCGCGAGGAGGGCGCCCGCCGTCGCGCCGCCGGGGAATCCGCGGCAGTTCGCTTTGCCGTGTCCGAGTCCGGCAGTACGGCCTTTGACGACGCCGTTTTCGGCCGGGTGGAATTTGCCAATTCTGAGCTGGAAGATTTCGTGCTGCTGCGCTCCGATGGCGTTCCCACCTATCACCTGAGCGTGGTCACTGACGATGTGGACATGCGGATCACGCATATCATCCGCGGTGCAGACCACATTTCGAACACGCCCAAACAGGTGCTGCTTTACCGGGCACTCGGCGCCCCGCTGCCCATTTTCGCGCATGTGCCCCTGATTCTCGGCCCCGACAAGACCCGGCTGAGCAAGCGCCATGGCGCCACCAGCGTAATCGCCTATCGCGACGAGGGTATCGTGCCCGAAGCCTTCCGCAATTTCCTGGCACTGCTGGGATGGACTCCGCCTGCATCCGGAAGCGACGGCGCCGCAGTGGAAATCCTGGGCGACCGGCAACTGATCCAGCTCTTCGATCTGAATGGCATCTCGCACTCCGACGCCGTTTTCGATCGCGCCAAACTGGACTGGTTCAACACGGAGTACATCCGCGCCTATCCCGCCGAAAAATTGCTTTCGCTGATTCAGGAAGAGTGGCACAAAGCCGGCTTCGAACCCGAGCACACCGACCGCGACTGGCTGCTGGCGACCATCAACCTGCTGAAGCCGCGCGCCCGCAGCCTGAAGGATTTTGCCACATCGTTCCGCGCATACTTCAGCGACACGTTTCAGCCCGATCCCGTCGCGGTCGAGAAATTTCTGGGAGATGAAAGGGTCCGGCAGCTGCTGGTCGAACTGGGCGAACGCTACGCGGCATCCGATGAAACCTTCACCGAGGCCGGAACCGAAAGACTGCTGCGGGATTTCGCCGCGGAAAAAGAGATAAAAGCCGGCGCGCTGATCAACGGGGCCCGCGTAGTCCTGACCGGACAGGGAGTTGCGCCCAGCCTGTTCGCGGTCATGATGGCCCTGGGAAAAGAGCGCACAATCGTCCGCCTGAAAGCCACGCAAGAGCTGGCCGCAAGAGCCATGACTCCGGAAGTGTAGTGCCGTCTGGTGCAAAAAAAACAAGATCAAAAGCCGCGGGCGAGGGCGCCCGCGCCACACTTCATATACTTTCGTTCCTTCCTCAACACTAACTCGGTGACCCGCCGCTGTCATAATGATGTATATGTGGCCCGCCATTTCCCTAAAGTTGGACGACCGCTGGCTGCCCAAGTCGGTCATCTGCCTGCGGGAATACAGTTTCAGCAAGTTTCTGAAAGATGTCATCGCGGGAATCACGGTTGGCCTGGTGGCTCTGCCGCTAGCCATGGCGTTCGCCATTGCCTCGGGACTCACGCCGCAAGCCGGCATCTACTGCGCCATCGTCACCGGCTTTCTGATCTCCGCTTTGGGTGGATCGAAAACGCAGATCGGTGGACCCACGGGCGCTTTCGTGGTCGTGGTTGCCGGAATCGTCGCCGTGCATGGTATTGACGGCCTGTACATGTGCACGGTGATGGCCGGCGCCATACTCATCGTTCTGGGCGCAACCGGCATGGGAACCGCGGTCAAGTTTATTCCGCGGCCGGTGGTCATCGGTTTTACCAACGGCATTGCGGTGCTGATTGCCAGCACCCAGATCAAGGATTTTTTCGGCTTGCATCTGGCCAGGGTCCCCAGCGAATTCTGGTTGCGGATGAAAGCCCTTTTTCATGCCGCTCCCACATTTTCCCTGGCGGCCACTGTGCTTGCCGCTGCAACTGTGGCGACCATGCTGCTGTGTCGCGTCATCTCCAACCGGATTCCGGGAGCGATCATCGCCATGCTGGGCGCGACCCTGGCCGCCTTCCTCCTCAAGCTGCCGGTGGAAACCATAGGCACGCGCTTCGGCGGAATTCCCAGCGGGCTGCCGCATTTCGCCATTCCGCAATGGCACGCCAGCCTGGTGCACGGCCTGCTCGGACCGGCCTTTACCGTGGCCATGCTGGGAGCGATCGAATCGCTGATGTCGGCTGTGGTGTCCGACCGCATGAGCAACGACCGCCACAATCCCAACGTTGAGCTGATGGGGCAGGGAATTGCCAACATCGTCTCACCAATGTTCGGAGGCTTGCCGGCCACGGGCGCAATCGCCCGCACCGCAACCAGTATTCGCGCCGGAGCGCAGTCGCCGGTCGCGGGCATCATTCACGCTCTCACCTTGTTATGTGTGCTGCTGTTTGCCGCGCCCCTGGCCAGCTACATCCCCATGGCGGCGCTGGCGGGAATCCTGATGATCGTGTCTTACAACATGGGCGAGTGGCCCGAGATCCCGCAGTTATTGCGTCTGACCAAGACCGACATCAGCGTGTGGCTGGTGACGTTTACGCTGACCGTCTTCGCCGATCTTACGGTGGCCGTCGAGGCCGGGATGATACTTGCCGCGCTGCTCTTCATCGCCCGGGTGGCCGAGACCACGACCGTCCTGCAAGTGACCGGG
Organism: Terriglobia bacterium; assembly: GCA_963752375.1. GTDB lineage: Bacteria > Acidobacteriota > Terriglobia > Terriglobales > Acidobacteriaceae > JAIQFF01. The sequence continues at coordinate 204,960 of CAVVYF010000020.1, read as the reverse complement.
GACTACGTGGAAGACGGGCGCCTGCATATTTTGCAGGACAAGGACATCCCGTATTACGCCACCATCTTCCGCATTCACGGGCCGTTCTTGTTCGGCGCCACCGACAAGATCGGCGTGATCACGGAAAAGATGCACCAGTTGCCTCCGATCGTGATCGTTCGCCTGCGCAACATGACCGCCATCGATGCCACCGGTCTTTTCGCCCTGGAGGAAATAGCGAAGCAACTGCACGCCACCAAACGCACGCTGATCTTGTGCGGCGCCCGCGAGCAGCCGGCCAAAATGATTCATCAGGCGGAGTTTGAAGACGTGGTCGGCCGCGAGAACATCTGCGCCAACGTGCAGGAGGCGCTGCTGCGCGCGGAAGAGGTATTCGAGAAAATCGAGGCCCAGGCGGCTCTGGGCGCAAAGTAACAGGAACCGCCGGAGTCAAAAGACGCGTGGTAAAATTCTTCGTCGGCTCGCGCGGCCCAACCGGGCCCGCCCGCGGCGGCAAAGCTTAACAAATATAGGCGCGTAGCTCAGTTGGTTAGAGCGCTACCTTGACACGGTAGAGGTCGCTGGTTCGAGTCCAGTCGTGCCTACCATATCTTTCATAGGGATAGAGAGAATCGCCAAAATTCTCTAGCCCGTGATCAGCCCGTGATTCCGCGCCCATGATCCAAAAACCCACGTTCCCAATAGCCAATAAGGCCCCCGTCGGGGCACCCATTTCCTACTTTGTGGCGTCTTCTTTCGCCCGGCAAATCCGCACGCTTCTCCGTTCTCTAAGGCGTGCCTGTAGCGAACGGCAGTAAATGCCTGTCTCGGCATTCGAGCGGCAGAGCGGGTCGGTCTAGGGACGGCCGACACCAGAGCCGGACCACATCGTTCTAAACACGCGGGTACACCAAGAACGTGATGATGAGTGAAATCGCGATTTTACTCCAACAACTCTCTTGAGATACCGCCAACTCCTCGGCGTTCATTGACTTGCCCTTGCACCGAGCCTAACATTGCTCCCATTCCATGATTGGCCAAACCATCTCGCACTACAGCATCGTTGAAAAGCTCGGTGGCGGCGGGATGGGAGTGGTCTACAAGGCCGAAGACAAGCGGCTCCATCGCTTCGTCGCACTCAAATTCCTGCCCGACGAAGTTGCGCGTGATCCGCAGACGCTCAGCCGTTTCCAGCGCGAAGCCCAGGCCGCTTCCGCGCTGAATCATCCCAACATTTGCACCATTCACGACATCGGCGAAGAGAATGACCTCGCCTTCATCGCCATGGAATACCTCGAGGGCGTCACTCTAAAGCACCGCATCGCCGGACGCCCCCTCGATCTCGAAATCCTGCTTCCCCTAGCCATCGAAGTAGCGGATGCGCTCGACGCTGCGCACGGCAAGGGAATCGTCCACCGCGACATCAAGCCTGCCAACATCTTCGTCACCGAGCGCGGACACGCCAAGATCCTAGATTTCGGGCTGGCAAAAGTATGTGCCGACAGCTCCTCCTCAAGCTCTGCCAATACCCAGACGCGCACCATCCCGGAGCAGCATCTGACCAGTCCCGGCTCTACGCTCGGCACAGTTTCCTACATGTCGCCCGAGCAGGTACGCGCGAAAGAACTCGATGCTCGGACCGATCTCTTCTCCTTCGGCGCTGTGCTCTATGAGATGGCGACCGGCACCTTGCCCTTCCAGGGGGAAAGTTCCGGCGTTATCTTCAAAGCCATCCTCGATTCGGCTCCGCCCTCACCGCTACGCTTCAATCCCACAGTTCCGCCCAAGCTGGAAGACATCATCAACAAGGCGCTCGAAAAAGATCGCAACTTGCGCTACCAGGGCGCGGACGAAATGCGCGCCGACCTGCAACGCCTCAAGCGCGATACTGACTCGGGACGCTGCGGCTTCATCTCGGGATCGCAGGCAAGCGTCCAACCGGCGATTCCCACCACCAGCGCTTCAAGTGCGGCTGTTGTCCCTGCTCAGCCTCGCGCCAATCGCAAACTCTGGGCATTCGCCGGCGGAGGGATCGCCCTGATTGTCATCGCGGCGCTTGCCTACATCGCGTCGCGCCCTCTGCCCGCGCCAACTGTCTCGGGCTACGTTGCCATCACTCATGATGGGAATCGCAAGGGCATCGTTGGAACCGACGGGGCACGGCTGTACCTGGGCGAGTCTTCTCCCGAAGGAAATCTCTTCGGCCAGGTATCGGTAAACGGAGGAGAAGTGGCAAAAGTTCCACTTCCCGCCGCGACCATGGCCCAGCTCGCGGTTTCGCCTGATGGCTCTACCTTATTGGCCGCGGACGAAGTGGGCCAGACTGCATTCCACGGCCCGCTCTGGGCGGTGCCCGTGCTCGGTGGCTCGCCCCGCAAGCTCGGAGACGCCGCTGCTCGGGTCGCAGAATTTTCGCCCGATGGTCAAACCATCGTCTATGGCGATGGCAACGACCTCGACCTCATCAATAGCGATGGGACCGGACAGCACAAATTGGTCGCGCTTCCCGACGTGGCATTCGATCCCTCTTTTTCGCCGGATGGCAGCGTGGTCCGCTTCCGCCTTGGCGGGGGGCTTAATGGAGAAGGTCCGCTTTGGGAAGTTTCCATCAATGGTAAGAATCTGCATCCGTTGTTGCCCGAGTGGCGCAATCCTCCCAGGGAGTGCTGCGGAAAGTGGACGGCCGACGGCCAATACTTCGTTTTCGAGTCCCAAGGTAACATCTGGGGGCGATCGGAAAAACGCGGCTTGCTGGGAAAGTCGATTTCCCAGCCTGTGCAATTGACATCGGGACCGATGGCGTTCTTCTCGCCTTTGCCCAGCAAGGACGGCAAGAAACTGTTCGTGGTCGGCTCGCTCCAGCACGGCGAACTCTCGCGCTATGACGTCCAGTCTGCACAGTTCCTCCCTTTTCTCGGTGGTATTTCCGCCGATAGTGTGTGCTTCTCCAGAGATGGTCAATGGGTGGCGTACATTGCCTATCCCGAGGCGACTCTCTGGCGCAGCAAAGCTGACGGCAGCCAGCGCCTTCAACTCACCTACCCGCCCATGACCGCGGTGCTTCCGAGTTGGTCCCCCGATGGCAAACAACTTGCGTTTTACGATGTGGCGCCCGGCCGCAATGTGAAGCTGCGCACGGTTTCGGTAGATGGAGGCGCATCCACAGAACAGATCGCGGACGATCCAGAGGACAAACTGGATGCCAGTTGGTCCCCTGACGGCGCCAAGATTATCTTCGGCAATGCGCCCTCGTATCCCAAAAGCGTTATTCAATTGCTGGATGTGAATACGCATCAAGTATCGACCATGCCCGGGTCAACCGGTCTCTACTCTCCACGCTGGTCTCCGGACGGACGGTATATCGCCGCGATGAATTTTGATTCGCGCGTGCTGATGCTCTTTGACTTTCAAACGCGGAAGTGGCAGGAACTCGCCCGTGTCACGATGGGCTTCCCCAACTGGTCGAAGAATTCAGATTACGTGTACTTCCTGCACGAAGAAGATCATCCCTCAGTGATGCGAGTTCGCATCAGCGATCACAAAGTCGAAACCGTCGCCGATCTGAAGCATTTCCGCCAGGCCGGCTTCTGGAGTGTGTGGCTGGGCATGGCCCCCGATGACTCACCGCTTCTGCTCCGCGACACCGGTACGCAAGAAGTCTACGCGCTTGACTGGCACACGGAGTAACTTGCCTCGTGTCTTTAGGTCTCGTCGAAAACCCCCGTCCCGGCGGCTGTCGTGGGGGCGTCCCGCCCCCACTGCGAGGGCAGGATGTCCTCGCGACAGCCGGCAAGATCCCGGCGCTACTCGTTTCGCAGCGCCGACATGGGATTGACCGTAGCTGCCCGCCGCGCCGGAATGAAGCTGGCGATCAGGGCAGCACTCAGCAGGATCGCCGCTGCCAGGAAAAATGTGAGCGGATCGGTGGCGCTCACACCAAACAACAGGCTTGCCATCAAGCGAGTCAGTACCACGGCGCCCGCAATTCCGATCGCCAGACCGACTGCCAGCTTCCGCACAGTCTGGCGCAACACCATGAGCAGAAGCTGGTAGCGCTGCGCGCCCAGCGCCATGCGTATGCCGAATTCATGCGTCTGCTGGCCCACGGAATACGCAATCACGCCGTAAATGCCCACGACCGCGAGCAGCAGAGCCAGTGCCGCAAACGTGCCGAGCACGGTGAGCACAAACCGGCGGCGCTCGAGAGACCCGGAGATGATCTGCTCCATGGCCAGCACATTCACCGGCTGATCGCGATCAATTGACCAGATCTGCTCCCGAATGGCAGCCGAGAGCTGGAGCGGGTCCGAAGTGCTGCGCGCGATCACGTACGTGGTCAGGGTACCGGGCGAGAACTGCGCGAAGCTGTAGTAAATTGCGGGCTGCGTATCGGTTTCGAGCGAGTCCTGTTTGACATCGGACACCACGCCCACGACTTGTCCGGGCAGGGGCGGTCCCCAGTCTTTCATCACCACCCGTTTTCCCAACGCGCTTTCGCCGGGCCAGAAGCGTTGGGCCATGATTTGATTGATCACCAGAGCGGTCGGGTGCCCCGGAGTGTCCTGCGGGGTAAAGCTCCTTCCAGCAAGGAGGCGAATTCCCATTGTGCCAAAGTACTCGGGGCTGACGGTCAAAATCTCCGCGCTGGGTTCGTTCCCGGGTTCGTAAGCGTGACCTTCCAGTTCAACGTCGGTCTCGGGCACCGGATCAAAGGGCAGGGTCCCGGAAGCCGCAACGGCTTGAACTCCAGGTAGCCCATGCAGGCGTTCGAGAACTGAGTTCACAAACTGTGTTCGCTCCGGAACCTCGGGGTAGCGGGAGTCTGGCAGGGAAAGGCGAGCCACCGCCAGATGCGAAGTGTCAAAACCGGGATCAACCCGCTGCAACAGAGTGAAACTTCGCACCAGAAGACCGGCCGCGGCGAGCAACATCATGGCGAGCGCCACTTCCGCAATCACCAGGAAGGAGCGAACGAGTTGATGGCGCAAAGTCCCGGTTGTGCGGCTGCCCTCCGCAAGCTGAACCTGCAAATTCAATCCTGCAGACTGCATGGCGGGAATGCTGCCGGACAATATGGATGCCAGCAATGAGACCGCGAAGACGAAAAGCAGGACCGGCAAGTTGAATACTGGAGCGGCCAGTCGGGGGATGGCGTCGGGATACGAGGCATACAGAATCTTCACCGCCCAGATTCCGAGCAGATACCCAGCCGTCCCGCCGAGCAGGCCAAGCAGCACGCTCTCGGTCAGGAATTGCCGGGCAAGGCGAAAACGGGTCGCGCCCAGGGCCGAGCGGATTGCAACCTCTTTCTGCCGCGCCACCGCCCGGGTGAGCAGCAGGTTCGCGACGTTGGCGCATGCAATCAGGAGCACGAAGCCAACCGCGCTCATCAGAATCAGCAGAGCGGGACGAACGCTTGAAACCAGGTTGTCCTGCAGGCGTTGCGCGTGAAAGGTGAATCCGGGATCGAGGTCGTGATTTTCCTGCTGCACCTGGGCCGAGATCGCCTGCAGATCGGCACGCACAGCCTCCATCGAGACCCCCGCTTTCACTCGTGCCAGGGTGGTGAACAGATGAGCGCGCCGGTTCTCTGGGAAGGCCAGGTCGTCGCTGAGGGGCGTCCATGCCTGCACCTCCTCGGGAAACGAGAATCCCATCGGCATTACTCCGGCGACCAGATGAGGCTCTCCATGGAGAGTGATCATTTTGCCGACGATTTCTCGGTCCGATGCGAAATGATGCTGCCACAGTCCATAGCTGAGAAGCACTGCGCCGGCGGCGTTCTTGTGAAACTGGTCTGCGGTGAATCCCGTCCCGAGGAGTGGGGTCACGGCCAACAGCGGGAAGAAATCCTGGGAAACGAATGCAGTGTCGATCTGCTCCGGCGGCGCTGCTTGCCGCGTGTCGCTCAGGTTCTGCGAAAAAATACGATAAGCGGCGACTTGGGAAAACACGCGATTGCGCTCTCGCACATCGCGAAATGTTGCCCCGGTGACATTCATCGGGCGCTGATGGACCTCCTGCAAACGCACGATCTGGCCGGGTTGATGCAGGGGCAGCGGGTTGAGCAGGACCGCATTTACCACGCTGAATATCGCGGTGTTCGCCCCAATTCCAAGCGCTATGGTCATCACTGCCACGGCGGTGAAGGCGGGCGCCTTCCACAGCATACGAAGCTCGTGGCGCAAATCCTGAAGCAAAGTTTCCACGGTGTTCACTCGCGTCCGAATGCTGCCAGCCTACAAGGCTGAGCTCGGCTCGGCAATTTCTTGTGTGGCGCGGGCGCCTCCGCCCGCGTGGTCTCGCAATCAAAGTCAAAAGCCGCGGGCGAGGGCGCCCGCGCCACACAAGAATTGTATTGACGTTTATGCAGCGTGATTGTGAGCAGGTTCGATCGGACTCGCCGGGAGTGTTCGGTTGTGGACACTGCGAACCATGAATGGACAGTCGGCGCGCCGGGACAAGTTTGCCTTCCCGTGAAAATCGAACGGGATGCAGGCGCTTCCGATTGGCGGCTCACGTGCAGTTGTGAACCGATTGCGCAATCGCGCCCTGGGGGACGCACACATGCAAACCCTGCTTCAGGACTTTCGCTTCAGCTTGCGCCAACTCGTCAAGAGCCCCGGATTCACCCTCACCGCGGTCATCTCGCTGGCCCTGGGAATCGGGGCGACGACGGCGGTATTCAGCGTGGTGTACGGGATCCTGATGAATCCATATCCCTACGCAGCTTCGGACCGCATGGTGCACATGAGGCTCATGGACAAGGCCGGTCACGAGAGCGGTTTCGGGCTGACCGCCGGGCAATGGCAGCAGATCAGGAAGTCGCCGGTGGTGGAAGATGCCTTTATCAGCGATGACTGGAACCTGACTGTGACCGGTCACGATCTGCCCGAGGATGTGGCTGGGGTTTACCTGACCTCAAACGCCTTCAATTACTTCGGTGTACCGGCGTTTCTGGGGCGGGGATTGGTGCCCTCCGATGCCATCGACGGTCAGGATCCGCAACCGGTAGTGGTGCTGAGCTACAAGTTCTGGCAACGGCACTTCAACTCCAACCCGGCAGTCCTGGGACAGACCCTGCAACTGGTGCGCAAGAACTACACCATCGTGGGAGTGGCGGCGCCGCGATTCACCTGGGACGATGGAGACGTTTACCTTCCGCTGAAGGTGACCCAGGACGTAGTGCGGTCGTATTACGTTGGGCTGCGGCTGAAGCCGGGCGTATCGCACGCAATGGCGAACGCCGCATTGCAGCCACTGCTGGAACAGTTTGCCCTGGAGACGCCGAAACATTTCCCCGCCGATCGCCTGCGCTTTTACGTGGTTGGGTTGAATGACGATTTTGTCCGCGACCTTGGCGGCACGCTGTACCTGTTGTTCAGCGCGGTGGCATTGCTGCTGGCGATCGGGTGCGGCAATGTGTCCATCCTGCTGCTGGCCCGGGGCACGGCGCGGCAGCATGAGTTTGCCGTGCGCACCGCGATTGGCGCCAGCCGCCCCCGGATCATCCGTCAACTGCTCACCGAGGCCCTCCTGCTATCCCTCACGGGAGCGCTGTTGGGCGTGCTCCTGGCCTATTGGGCCCTGGCGATGATTGTGGAGATGTTGCCGAAGTATTCATTTCCGCACGAAGCGGCAATCCAGATCAACCTGCCGGTGCTGCTTTTCAGCGTGGGAGCGGCGCTGTTCACCGGGATTTTGTTCGGGTTGTGGCCGGCACTGCAGCTTTCCCGCCCCGAGGTCAGCCAGGTGATGCAGGGGACCACGCGCAAGATTGCCGGTAGGTGTGCGCGGACGTACCACCCACAATGTGCTGATCGCCGGGCAAATTGCGCTGACGCTGCTGATGCTGGCGGGCGCGGGCGCGGCCATGGAGGGCTTTCTGCACCTCATGCGCACGCCTCTGGGTTATGACCCGCATAATGTGATGTCGGTGGGAATCCCGGTGCATGAGGGCACTTACAAGACGTGGGCGGCGCGCTCGGCCTACTTTGACCAATTGCTGAAGAAGGTGGCGGCCATCCCCGGCGTGACCATGGCGGGAATCTCCAGCAACGCCACGCCACCCTCGAACGGGTGGCCCACCGGCGTCGAGATACTGGGCAAGCCGGCGCAGGAAGATCAGAAAGTACGGATCAACTTCGTGGACCCGGGATACTTTCCAGTGTTGAGAATTCCGGTCGCGCAGGGGCGAATCTGGGACGAGACCGAGAACCACAACGCCGCCCATGTAGCTGTGATCAACGAAACCATGGCGCGAAAGTACTTCCCGAACGGCGACGCACTGGGACACTCGCTGCGGGTCCCGGAGATGAGGGATGAACCGCCTTTCAACGTAGCCGCGTCGGACCCCCGGGGCTGGCTGCAGATTGTAGGCGTCATCCCGGATAAGCGCGATGATGGATTGAGGAAGCCGATCCTGCCCGAGGCATTTGTGCCCTACACGCTGTCCATGCGGATGTTCATCCAGATCCTGGTGCGTTCCGATGTCCCGCCACTTTCGCTGCTGCATGCGGTGGGAGTGGAGGTGAACTCGGTCGATCCTGACCAGCAGCTCAACGCGGGCGTTCAGGACCTGGAGCATTGGATCACGAGCCAGCAGGAATGGCAGAGGGAGCACCTGGTGGCTTGGCTGTTTGGCGCATTTGCGGTTCTCGCTCTGGCCCTGGCGGCGGTTGGACTCTACAGTGTCGTCTCCTATTCGGTGGCCCAGCGGACGAACGAGTTTGGTATTCGTGTGGCGCTGGGCGCGCAGCGTGGGCATGTGCTGCGCATTGTGTTTGCGTCCACGGCGTTGAGTGTGGGTAGCGGCATCGTGGCGGGAGTTGCGTTGACACTGGCGTTGAATAGGGTCCTGGCGCAATGGGCGGAAGGAAGCTCGCGCGATCCCGTCATCCTGTTGATCGTGACCTTTCTTCTAGGGCTCGTGGCGGCGATCGCCTGCACCGGGCCGGCGCGCAGGGCGTTACGAGTGGATCCGATGACCGCCCTGCGCTACGAGTAAGACGCCACGCCGGGCTGTTGAGCCTGCTCACGAAGCGCGATCGCCGGCGTCAAACCCCTGCGGGCTGAGCGAAGAGATACCTCCTCCCGTACTGCTCTGGAACCATGGATCAAGCTCTTCCGTATAGAGGCTCAGAGGCGCTATGCAATTCATAGACGATGTCCGTTATGCGATCCGGCAGTTTTCTCATGCTCCCGGTTTCACTGCGACGGCGGTGTTGACCCTTGCCCTCGGGATCGGTGCGACCACCGCAATCTTCACCCTGGTGCATGCCGTGTTGTTGAAATCCCTGCCGGTGGCCAAGCCCAGTGAGCTGATTCGAGTCGGCGACAACGAGAATTGTTGCGTTAACGGCGGGCTGCAGGACAGCTGGTCGCTTTTCTCCTACGACAAGTACAAAACCTTTCGCGACGGGACGCAAGGGTTTACCGAACTGGCTGCTTTCCAGGCGGGCCGCGGTCTTATGGGAGTCCGGCGCAATGCAAGCAACCAGCCTGCAGAGTCGATGCGCACCCAGTTCGTATCGGGGAACTACTTCTCGATGTTTGGCCTCAGCGCGTACGCCGGGCGAATGTTCACGTCGGCCGACGATCGCCAGGGAGCGGAGCCGGTGGTGGTGATGAGCTATGCCACCTGGCAGCAAAAGTACGGGCACGATCCGTCCGTGATCGGGTCGAGTTTCACTTTCAACGGTCTGCCTTTTACCGTGATCGGAGTTGCGCCGCCAAAGTTTTACGGCGACCGGATGGAGGCCGCACCGGCATTCTGGATTCCGCTCAACGCGGAAGTGGCGATCGATGGGCCTCTCAACCTGCTGCAATTTGGGGAACAGGATTGGCTCGACATCACCGGACGCCTGGCGCCGGGAGCTGATCCCAAAAGCATTGAGGCCCAGATGCAGGTAGAACTCCGGCAGTGGCTACTGGGTCCCGATGCCAAATTGCAGCCCGGAGAGAAGGAACTCGTGCCGAAACAGACTCTGCATCTGTCGCCCGGGGGAGCCGGGGTGCAGATGATGCGCGACGAGTATCAGTCAGGATTACACCTGCTGATGTGGGTTTCCGGCTTCGTGCTCTTGATCGCGTGTTCCAACGTCGCCAACCTGATGCTGGTGCGGGCCGCGAACCGCCGTCAGCATACTTCGGTTCGGACCGCGCTGGGAGCTCCGCGATCACGGCAGATCCTGCAGGTACTGACGGAGAGCGCAGTCCTCGCCCTGTTCGGCGGGATTGTGGGTGTGGGATTCGCGTTCTGGTGCACCCGCCTCATCCTGAGGCTGGCATTTCATGACCAGCATATAGCCATTACCGCCACGCCCTCGCTGCCGGTGCTGGCCTTCACCTTCGGAGCTTCACTGCTGACGGGAATTCTCTTCGGGGTGGCGCCGGCCTGGATGACGGCGCGCGCCGATCCCGCCGACGCCTTGCGCGGGGCCCACCGCTCCACCACCCAGGGAGGAGGATGGGCGCAGAAATCACTGGTGGTGGTGCAGGCATCGCTGTCGCTGGTCCTGCTCTGCGCCGCGGGATTGCTTACGCAAAGCTTGCGCAACATGCAGCGTCAGGACTTCGGCTTCGATATTGCGAACCGCTACATCATGCACCTCGATCCCAAGATGGCGGGAATCACCGTGGAGCGGCTGCCGGCATTCTTTCGCCAGCTGCATGACAACCTGGTGGCCATTCCAGGCGTGATCCGCGTTAGTTTTGCGATTTACACTCCGATGGAGGGCAATAATTGGGGCGAAGCCGTTTTTATTGAGGGGCAGGCTCCCCCTCCGCCGGGCAGCAATCAAAACCATGCATCCTGGGTGCGTGTCACCGACGGCTATTTTGAAAGTATCGGCACCAGGATCGTGAAGGGGCGCACGATTACCGAGCAGGACACTGCCGGCACGCGCAATATCGCCGTGGTCAACCAGACTTTTGCCAAAAGATACTTTAAGGACGAAGACCCCATCGGCAAACACTTCGGAGATCTGGGCCAGCAGTATGCGGGAAACTTCGAAATCGTCGGAGTCACGGAGGACACGCAATACCACGGCCCGACCGACGAGATCATTCCCATGTTCTTCCTGCCCGAGGCCCAGCACAGTGTCTATGACGATCCGCGTTTTAAGGCTTTCGAAGACAGCAGCCACTTTCTGGGTACAGCAGTGCTGCAAACACAGGGCCCGGTTCCGGGACTTGAACCTCAAGTCCGGAAAGCTTTTGCCCAGGTGAACCCCGACCTGGCGTTGATCGATTTCATGAGCTTCGCGGATCAAGTGGATGGCAATTTCTCCCAGAACCAGATGCTGGCCAGGCTGACGTCGTTGTTCGGTCTGCTGGCACTGGTGCTGGCTTCGGTTGGACTGTATGGCGTCACTGCATACTCGGTCGAACGGCGTACCAGTGAAATTGGAATCCGCATGGCGCTCGGAGCCGACCGGTCGAATGTTCTACGGCTGGTGCTGAAGGGAGCGTTTGTGCAGATTGGGGTCGGACTCGCGATCGGCATTCCAGCCACCATTCTGGCGGGGTACGCAATGACAACGCAATTGTTTGGAGTGAAGCCGTACTCTCCCGAAATTTTGCTGGTAACGTCGCTGGTGCTGAGTCTGGCTGCGTTGATCGCAACCGTGTTGCCGGCCCGCAAAGCGGCAGCTCTGGAACCGATTCGCGCATTGCGGACGGAGTGAGCAGCTTGATCGTTCGGCCACGCTTGGTTTCAGACGGGGTTTTTGGCAGGAAGAGGCTGGCGGCGCGGAGTTCAGCCTCTAAAGAAAGCCGAGTCATCCTGAGCGAGTTCGCCTCTTCGCTGGCGAAGAGGCGGAGGAGTCGAAGGACCCCTACCCGTACGCTTCCGCCTGAAGCGGTGGCACGAACCTTTGTGACGGCGAGTTCAGTTCTGGAGATAGGGGTCCTTCGACTTCGCAGGTGCTTCGCATGGCGAAGCACCTCCTACGCTCAGGATGACTCGCACAGTTGAGGGTTAGAACTTCGCACTTCCGGCAACGTCGCGGCTTTTCGCAGAGGTGTTTGCCGGGAGAGCTGATAGCTGAGAGCTGACAGACTGACAGTTTTTGTTGCAGTGTTCGCAAATGGACACTCAAGTTCGATAGCGGACAACGTCAGACCAATCAGTGGTGCGAATGTGACGACATCTTCCTGCTCTCGCATACACTTACCGCCGCATCGCGAATGGCTCGACAGTTGCGAAGTGGAACTCTGATGGATATCGCACGCCCAGACATCAAACGCCAGAAGAGACGCCGGCAAATTGTCGGAGCGGCGATCGGCGTCGTACTTCTCGGCCTCGTCACCGTTGGCGTTTCCCGGCTGAAGACCGGCGGCGCAGGAAGTGGAACGCAGCACGGTGTGGACCGACACGGTCAAGCGCGGCCCCATGTTGCGCCAGGTCAGAGGCCTGGGGTCGCTGATTCCCAGCCAGGAGTTCACGCGTCAAATACCCGCGGAGACAGAAGCCACTGTCGTCCGCATCCGCATGCTGCCGGGTTCGCAGGTGAAAGCGGACAGTATTCTGCTGGAGATGAGCAATCCGCAAGTCGAGCAGGCAGCGCTCGATGCCAGGCTTCAACTGAAGGCTGCCGAGGCCGAATATCAAAGCCTGCGGGTGAAGCTGCAGAGCGATCTGATGAACCAGAAAGCCGGCGCCGCCACCGTGACTGCGGACTACAGCCAGGCCAAGTTGCAGTCGGAGACGGACAAGGCGCTCTACGACCTCGGCGTGATTTCAGGCCTGGCCTACAAGGCGTCGAAGGGCAAAGCCGACGAACTTACCACGCGAAACAACATTGAAGATGAGCGTCTGGCAATCAATCAGAAAGCGATCGAATCGCAAATGGCCGAGCAGCAGGCCAAAGTGGACCAGATGCGCGCGCTGGCGGAACTGAAACAGAAGCAACTGGACGCACTCAAGGTCCGGGCCGGCATTGACGGGGTTCTGGTTGACCTGCCGCTGCAGGTGGGACAGCATGTTTTGCCGGGGGCGATGCTGGCCAAGGTGGTTCAGCCCAACCATCTGATCGCGGAATTGAAGATTGCGGAGACCCAGGCGCGAGACATCCAGATCGGCCAGCCGTCGATGGTCGATACCCACAATGGCACAGTCGCGGGGACCGTGATGCGGGTCGATCCCGCGGTGCAGAACGGAACGGTCACGGTTGACGTGCAGCTTACCGGCGAACTTCCCAGGGGAGCGCGGCCCGATCTGAGCGTGGACGGCACCATCGATCTGGAGCGACTGGAGAACGTGCTCTACGTGGGACGCCCCGCCTTTGGACAGGAGAACAGCACCATCAGCCTGTTCAAGCTGGATCCGGACGGCAAAGGCGCGGTACGCGTTCCAGTAAAAGTAGGGCGCGCGTCGGTCAATTCAATCCAGATTATTGAAGGGCTGCACGAAGGCGACACCGTGATTCTTTCCGACATGTCGCGTTCCGACAACACCGACCGTATCAGGCTCGACTAAGACCAGCTTGACTAAAAGACAACCGACTGAGGCACACGCCATGACTGAAGCAGCACAAGCGCTGATCCAGATTGAAGATCTCACCAAAGTGTTCTACACCGACGAAGTTGAAACCCACGCGCTTTCCGGCGTGCACCTGTCGATCCGCAAGGGCGAGTACGTCGCCATGTCGGGTCCGTCGGGATGCGGCAAGTCAACCCTGCTGTCGATCATCGGCCTGCTGGATACGCCGACCGGCGGGCGCTACCAGTTGAACAGCCAGCCGGTGGAGAACCTGGGCTTCGCGGAGCGCTCGCGCATTCGCAATCAGGAGATCGGATTCATCTTCCAGAGTTTCAACCTGATTGGCGACCTCACGGTCTATGAAAATGTCGAGCTGCCGCTGACCTACCGGCAGAAGATGCCCGCGGTCGAGCGCAAGAAGCGCGTGATGGAAGCGCTCGAGCGCGTAGGCATGGCGCACCGGGTGCGGCACTATCCCGTCGCAACTCTCCGGCGGCCAGCAGCAGCGCGTGGCCGTGGCGCGCGCGCTGGGCGGAAAGCCTTCCATTCTGCTGGCGGACGAGCCCACCGGAAATCTGGACTCCCGCAACGGCGAAGCCGTCATGGAGCTGCTCCAGAACCTGCACCGCGAGGGCGCGACCATCTGCATGGTCACGCACGATCCACGCTTCGCCAAGCATGCCGAACGCGAAGTGCATTTGTTCGACGGCAAGGTCGTGGCGGAAGAAGAATTGAAGAAGCTGATGGCGGACGTGCATGCATGAGCGGAGTGATCGAAGATCTTGGGTATGAGTAAAAGACGAAATGGAAAGCTTCCTTCAAGATCTGCGCTACGGATGCCGCATGTTGCGGAAGAACCCGGGCTTCACCCTGGTGGCGTTCTTTACCCTGGCGCTGGGGATCGGTGCGACCACCGCGATTTTCAGCGTGACGTACGAAGTCCTGCTGCGGCCGCTGCCTTACGAAAATCCCGACCAGATTGTCCGTCTTTGGGAGGCCGATGCCCAGCGGCCACCGCATGAGTTTTACCGACCCGAATTTCGAGGACATCCGGTCGCAGAGCCATTCTCTGCAGGGATTGGCCGAGTACCGCGCGCTCCCAGAATCGGTTTCCGGCGGCTCCGAGCCGACACGGGTGACTGTGGCCACAGTTTCCCGTGACTTCTTCCCGCTCATGCGGGTACGGCCGGCGCTGGGCCGCAGCTTTTTGCCCGATGACCAGCGCTTCGGCGCAGCGCCCACCGCGCTGGTGAGCTACGGATACTGGCAACAATATCTGGGAAGTGCCGCCGACCTTTCGTCGGTCAAGCTGACTATTGAGGATCAATCCGTTTCGGTCATTGGCGTGCTGCCACCCGGCTTCCGCTTTCCTGATGATGCCAACATCTGGATGCCGCGAGAAATCTACCAGCGTCTGCCGAGCCGTAGCGCGCACAACTGGAATGTGCTGGGACGCTTGCGTGACGGAATCGCTCCCGAGCAGGCGCAGTCCGAGCTGGCATTGATTGGCCGTCAGATCCACCAGCAGTACGGGCAAGATGTGGACATGACCGGCGTTGCGGTGGCCCGTCTGCAGGATGCCATGACCAGCAACGTGCGTCCGGCGTTAATCATTTTGCTGGGCGCAGTCAGCTTCCTGTTGCTGATTGCCTGCGCCAACGTGGCCAACCTGCTGCTGGCCCAGGCTGCCGTGCGGCAAAGAGAGTTGGCGGTCCGCGCCGCGATTGGCGCCACGCGAGGACGGTTGGTGCAGCAGTTTCTTACGGAAGCTTTGCTGCTCTCTCTGGCGGGAGGTGCCGCCGGCGTGCTGGTGGCGCGCTGGGGGGTGGTTGCACTGGCAAGGATGGCTCCGCCTGAACTGCCGCTGGCGGGAAGGGTTTCCATCAGTCTGCCGGTATTGCTTTTCGCCCTTGGAATTTCGTCGATGGTAGCAGCCGGGTTGGGAGTCTTCAGTGCGCTGCGGGCTACTTCAGGCACCGCGCAACCCGCGTTAGCGGAGCGTGGCCGGTCGCAGAGCGGTCTGCCGCGCAGCCAGCGTCTGGGCCGCGCCATCATCGCCGGACAGCTGGCGATCACATTAGTGTTGCTCACCGGCGCGGGATTGTTGGGACGCAGTCTGCTGCGCGTGCTCGCCACGGACCCGGGCTTCCATACCGAGCACATCATTACCGTGGATCTTGCGCTGTCCTATGCCGAAAAGGAATCTGATAAAACTCGCCGCATTCAGTTTCTCGATCAACTGTTGGCGCAATTGCGCGCCATTCCCGGTGTGCTGGAAGCTGGAGGGACAGGAAGCCTGCCGTTGACGGAACCGTTGGCGGATGGGACTTATGTCCTATTGGCGCCGGGAGAGCAGTCGCCTCACGCCATGGACGAGCTTGAACGCTGGTTTCATAATGCTACGCGCACCGGGTATGCAAATTACAGCCCGGCGAGTGAAGGCTATTTTCGTGCGCTCGGTATCCCGTTGCTTCGCGGACGTCTGTTCGACGAACGGGACACCATCGATACCCCGCACGTGGCTCTCATCAGCCAGGCACTGGCCAGAGAAAAATGGCCGGGACAGGACCCGGTGGGCCAGAGCATCGAATTCGGAAACATGGACGGCGATTTGCGTCCGCTCACCATCGTCGGCGTGGTTGGCGATGTGCGTGAAGGCAGCCTGGAAGCGCCTCCCAGCCCGACCATTTATGTGACCTACCGGCAGCGTCCGCAGGCTACCTACCACTTCACGGCGGTATTACGCAGCCTCACCGCGCCGGCTGCCGTGATCTCTGTCTGCCCGCCAGATTGTGCGCAGGCTCGATCCCAACGTGCCGCCGGATTTCAGTACGTTTACCCAGGTGTTGTCGAATTCTCTTAAGACCCGGCGCTTCAACCTGACGCTGCTAGGCGTGTTCGCAATCACAGCCCTGCTGCTCGCCATGGCTGGACTTTACGGAGTGATGGCCTACGCAGTCACCCAGCGGACTGGAGAGTTTGGGGTGCGAACCGCGCTGGGAGCATCTCCGGGCAACATCCTGCGTCTGGTGCTGAAGCAGGGAATCGTAACTTCATTGATCGGTGTGGCGATCGGGCTGGCGGGAGCGCTAGTCCTGACGCACACCCTGCAATCGTTGCTGTTCGGGTTGAGCGCAACCGATCCGCTGACGTTTGCGCTGGTCGCATTGCTGCTGGTTGGTGTGGCGCTGCTGGCTTGCTACGTCCCGGCCCGCCGCGCGGCCAAAGTCGATCCCATGGTGGCGCTGCGCTACGAGTGAGAAATTATGGAAACTCTGCTTCAGAACCTGCGCTACACAATTCGCGCGCTGCGCAAGAGCCCTGGGTTTACCGCGGTGGCGGTCATCACACTGGCGCTGGGGATTGGGGCCAACACGGCCATTTTCAGCGTGGTCAATGCCGTCTGCTGCGGCCGCTTCCATATAAAGATGACAGCCGGCTGGTTGTAATTCTCAACAAGGGGCGCAATCCCGTGGCCCCGGCCAATTTCATCGACTGGCGGAGCCAGAGTCAATCCTTCTCGCAAATGGGGGCGGCGGAGTACTGGACCCCGAACCTGACCGGCACGGATAATCCTGAAAAATTGTGGGCGTTGCACGTTACTCCAGACATTTTTCCAATGCTGGGAGTGCAACCCTTGTTGGGACGCGTGTTCCTGCCTGAAGAACAAGACGCGGGCAAAGAGCATGAAGTGGTATTGAGCTACTCCTTGTGGCAAAGCCATTTTGGCGGCAACCCCGAGATCATTGGGCGCTCTGTGGCGCTCAGCGGGGAGAGATACAGCGTGGTTGGGGTGATGCCGAGGGATTTCAAGTTCGCGCCCTTCTGGGCAACGAAGGCACAGCTTTGGGCGCCGCTGGCGCTGGGACCGCGGCTCACCGACCGCGGTGGCAGCTCGCTCCGCGTGTTTGCGCGGCTGAAGCCTGGCGTCACTCTGGAGCAGGCGCAGGCGGAGATGACGGGCATTACCGGTCGCCTGGAGCGCGAGTTCCCCGGCACCAACCAGGACATGCAGGTTGTTTCCCTGCGCGAGAAAGTGGTGGGAAACATTCGTCCCGCGCTTCTCGTTTTGCTCGGGGCCGTGGGCTTCGTGCTGCTGATCGCGTGCGCCAACGTCAGCCACATGCTGCTGGCGCGAGCGGCCGCCCGGCGCGAGGAGATTGCGCTGCGCACCGCACTCGGGGCCGGACGCTGGGATGTCTTCCGCCAGCTTCTGACTGAAAGCCTCACGCTGGCCTTGATGGGCGGCAGCGCCGGTTTGCTGCTTGCCGTATGGGGCGTTCGCGTTCTGCTGGCGATCAGTCCGGCGGCCATACCGAGAGTGGAAACAGTCGGGGTGGACGCGCACGTGCTGCTGTTTGCACTCGCTATCTCTCTGCTTACAGGCCTGGCATTCGGCATGGCGCCGGCCTGGAGAGCGACGGCGGTCAACCTCAGTGACGCATTGAAGGAAGGGAAACGCGGCTCCAGCGAAGGGCTGCGTCGTGACCGGCTGCGTGGTCTGCTGGTGGGCTCCGAATTTGCGTTGGCGGTAACGCTGCTGGCGGGCGCCGGGCTGATGGTCCGCACTTTTCTCGCGCTGCAGAATGTGGACCCTGGCTTTGACCCTCACGGCGTGCTTTCGATGGTGGTTGGCGTCGCGGGTACGGAGCAGGCCGCCGGAGGCCATACCGGAAATTTCTACCAGGAAGTTCTGCGGAAAGTTGGCGCTGTACCCGGAGTTCAATCGGTCAGCGGCATCAACCATCTGCCCCTCGCGGGCGATGAATGGGGTTTCCGGTTTCACATCGAAGGCCGGCCGCCGGAGCCTCCGGGGAAAGGCCTTGTTGCCACCTACCGGGCGGTTTTTCCCGGCTACTTCCGGACCATGCGGATTCCGATTCTGCGCGGGCGCGACGTCACCGATGCCGACAATTTACGCGCCCCGGGCGTGGTGGTGATCAACGACTATCTCGCCCGCCGCTACTGGCCCGGCGAAGACGCGATCGGCAAGAGAATCACTTTTGACGATCCGGCGAAAAATCCTTCGTGGCTCACCGTGGTGGGCGTGACGAAAAACACCGCGCGCAGCAACTGGACAAGTCCGCCCGAAGAGGAAGTGTTTCTGCCTTACCTGCAGAACCGCGCCTATCTCGATTCGCCAACGCCGCCATTTGCCTACTTGACACTGGTGGTGCGAGCCGGCCTTGACCCCGCCGCCCTGACGCCAGCCATTCGAGGAGCCATTCACTCGCTCGACGCGAACATTCCGCTCTCCGAAATTCAGACCATGGATCACGTAGTCGGTGAAGCCAACGGACAATCCCGTTTTTATCTGATCCTGCTGGGCGCGTTTGCCACGGTGGCGCTGGTCCTGGCAGGAGTGGGCATTTACGGCGTAATGAGCTATTCGGTATCGCGGCGGACCCACGAGATCGGCGTCCGCATGGCGCTGGGAGCGCAGGGGCGGGACGTACTGAAGCTGGTTGTGTTCCAGGGAATTGTCCAGGCGCTGTCCGGCGTCGCGGTGGGATTGGCCGGAGCGTTGGCGCTGGGCCGATTAATGACGGGCCTGCTGTACGGCACACAGCCCACCGACCCGGCGACGTTCGCTGCTGTCGTCCTGGTGTTGAGCGCGGTGGCGGTCGCGGCCAGCTACATTCCGGCGCGGCGCGCGGCCAAGGTCGATCCCATGGTGGCGTTGAGATATGAGTAAGCGAGACCAATCATGAATGGCCTGATGCAGGATTTCGCGTACGCATTCCGCCAGCTGCGGAAGAGTCCCGCATTTGCGCTGGTCGCGATTCTTTCGCTGGCCCTGGGAAGCGGGGCGAATGCCGCCATTTTTCAATTGGTGAATGCGCTGCGATTGCGCAGCCTGCCGGTTCCTGAACCGAAAGAACTTGCAGAGGTGCGGATTGTCGGCGGCAGCCAGGGATTTGGCGTGATCAACGGGCCGTACGCACAGATGACCAGGCCGATCTGGCAGCAAATCCGGGAACACCACGAGCCCTTCTCCGGAGTTTTTGCCTGGAGCACACAGGAGAGCCGCGTAGGGCAGGGAAGCAGTTCGCGTTCTGTCCGCGGGCTGGAGGTCAGCGGCGAGTTTTTCCCGGTGCTGGGAATTCAGCCCTGGCGGGGAAGACTGCTGAGGCCCGATGACGAAGGCGCCTGCACGACTTCCCGTGTAGTAGTGGTGAGTTATCCCTATTGGCAAAGCCAGATGGGCGGACGCGAACTCAGTGGAAACAGCACGCTGCTGATCGAGGGCCATCCCGCGGAAGTGGTCGGCGTGACCCCGCCCGGATTCTTCGGGATGGCGGTGGGCGAAGGGTTCGACGTTGCCTTCCCCTTTTGCCACGCGCAGGAGTTGCGGCCTGAACTATTCGACATCTCGATCATGGGACGCCTGCGCCCGGGTTGGACGCTGGAACACGCTTCCGCGCAGTTGGGCGCGAGCAGTGCCGGAATTTTTGCCGCAACCGAGCCCACGGGGTACAGCTCGCAATCTATCCAGCGATATAAGGAATTCCGTCTTGGCGTGTATCCCGCCGCGGGTGGAGTCAGCTGGCTGCGGACGGAGTATGACTCGTCGCTCTGGCTGTTGCTGGTCGTCACCGGCCTGGTGCTGCTGATCGCCGTGCCAACCTGGCGAACCTGATGTTGGCGCGGGCCAGCGCCCGTGAGCGCGAAATCGCGGTGCGCATGGCCCTGGGAGCATCGCGAGCCCGCCTGCTTCGGCATTCGCTCGCCGAGAGCGCAGTGCTGGCATGCGGAGGCGTCGCGCTGGGAGTGGCGCTGGGGCAGGCATTAAGCCGTGTTCTGGTGTGGCTGCTTTCGACCGGAAACAATGCCGTCATCCTGGCGACGGGGATGGATTGGCGCGTGCTCCTGTTCTCCGCTTCCATAGCCGCGCTCACCTGCATCGTGTTTGGGACTGCTCCAGCTCTGCGCTCCATCGGCGCCGACCCTGGGAGCGCGATGAAGACGGGAGGCCGGGGGGTGACGGGCAGCCATGAACGGTTTTCCCTGCAGCGCATGATGGTGGTCTGCCAGATCTCGGTTTCCCTGGTCTTGCTGGTGGGATCGTTTTTGTTCGTGCGCAGCTTTCGCAGCCTGATCACACTGGATCCGGGAATGCGTGAACACGGAATCACGTTCGCGATTCTGGGGTTCGCGGACTCTCACTTGCCTCCGGAACGCCATGATGAGTTTAAACGCGAACTCCTGGATGAAGTCCGCTCAGTGCCGGGCGTGCTGAATGCCGCCACCACCACCAACCCACCGCTGCTCGGAGGGAGTTGGACACATAACATTCATGTCGGGTCAGAGGAAGGCCCCTCGAAATTCACCTGGGTCAGTCCCAGCTACCTCGAGACCATGGGCATTCCCCTCAAGGCCGGGCGGGGATTCAACGCGGGTGATACGGCTGCGTCGCCGCGAGTGGCCATTGTGAATCAGGCTTTCATCCGGAAGTTTACGGGAGGGGGCAATCCCATCGGACAAACCCTGCGCACCAGCCCGGAGCCACATTATCCCTCCACGGTTTATGAGATCGTCGGAGTAATTCCGGACACCAAGTACAACGACATTCGCGGTGAGACTCCGCCCATGGCCTTCGCGCCCGCGTCGCAATTTCCGGCCCAGCAGAATTGGACCATGATGATGATTTACTCCAACGCTTCACCCCAGGCGGCGGTGGCGCGCAAGATCGCCGAGGCGCATCCGGAGATCGTGATGCAATTCAGCGACTTTGAGCAGGATATCCGCGACGGACTTTTGCGGGAGCGGCTGCTGGCCATGCTCTCGGGATTTTTCGGCTTGCTGGCCGCGGTGCTGGCGATGGTAGGGCTGTACGGGCTGATTTCGTATGTGGCGGCACGCCGCCGGAACGAAATCGGCGTTCGCATGGCGCTGGGCGCGGACCGCGGACAGATCGTCGGCATGGTGATGCGGGAGGCGGGAAAGCTGCTCCTGATGGGCATCGTGACGGGCAGTGCTCTCTCGCTGGTCGCGGGGCGTGGCGTCAGTTCGCTTCTGTTTGGTCTCAAGCCGTACGATCCGCTCACCCTGCTGGTTTCGATTGCGTTGCTGAGTCTGATCGCAGCTCTGGCCAGTCTTTTGCCGGCACGGCGCGCGGCCAAGGTCGATCCCATGGTGGCGTTGCGCTACGAGTGAGGAGAACTATGCAGACTTTGATGCAGGACGTCCGTTACGGATTGCGCATGTTGCGGAAGAGTCCCGGCCTGACCGCGATCATCCTGATCATGCTTACCCTGGGAATCGGCGCTACTACGGCGGTATTTACGGTCTTCGACGCCATCCTGCTGCGCCCGCTGGCGTATGAGAAGCCCGAACAGCTGGTACAGATTTGGGAGAAGCGCACCGAGGGTCCGTTCCAGCAATTCGAGTATTCCTATCCTGACTATCTGGATGTGAAACGGGAGAACAAAGTCTTCTCGCAAATGGGCGGATATTCGAAGAACAGCGTGACTCTAACCGGCAAGGAGGGTGCGGAACAGCTTCAGGTGGCCGTGGCAACGACCGGCTTCTTTGAAACCTTGGGGGTTCAGCCCATTCTGGGGCGGACGTTCGCGCCCGGAGAAGATTACTTGCAGAAGAATCTTCGGGTCATGCTGAGCTACGGAGCCTGGCAGCGGCGTTTTGGCGGCAACCCCGGCGTAATCGGCGCGCCCCTGGTGCTGGATGGCGAACTGGCCACGGTGGTGGGAGTGCTGCCCAGGAACTTCGTTTTTACTCCCACGCAGTCGGCAGAGTTGTGGATGTCTCCCCGGGTGTCCGGATTTCTCCTGCGGCGAAATGGTTATTGGTTGCATCCCGTGGCCCGCCTCAAGCCGGGCGTGAGCCTGGAGCAGGCGCAAGCTGAGATACGGACGATTTCCCGGCGGTTGGCCATGCAGTATCCGGATTCGAATGCCGGCGTGAGCACGGATCTGGTTGACCTGCGACAGCAGATTGTCGGCCAGATCCAGCCCGCACTGGTGGTGCTGATGGTTGCGGTTGGATTCGTGCTGCTTATCACTTGTGCGAATATCGCGGGACTGCTCCTGGCGCGCTCCCTGCCTCGCCGGAAGGAAGTTTCTATTCGCCTGGCGCTGGGCGCCCGCGCCAAACGCATAGCCCGGCAGTTGCTGACGGAAGGCATTTTGCTGGCGCTCATCGGCGGTGGGGCGGGGGTTCTCGCGGCCTACTGGGCGGTCCCGGCGGTCATCTCATTATTTCCGCGCGACATTCTGCTGGGCACGCCCCAACTTCTGGGATTGACGGTGAATGCGAAAGTACTCTGGTTCGCGCTCGGAATTTCTTTGCTGACGGGAATTCTGTTTGGCTTAGCCCCGCTGCTTCAAACCTTCAATCCCAACTTGCAACAGGACCTTCAGGAAGCCGGACGAGGTTCCGTCGGTTCCACTCACCGTCTGCGCAGCATGCTGGTCATTTCGGAAATGGCTCTGGCGGTAGTTCTGCTTGTGGGCGCCGGACTGATGCTCAAGAGTTTGCACCGTGTGCTCGGAGCCGATCCCGGTTTCAACCCTCGCAATCTGCTGACCGGCGTGGTGGGGCTGCCGGCAGACAAATATTCCGATGGTCCCAAACAGCTGGCTTTTCAGCAGCAACTGCTGAGCAGAATCAGGGGCCTTCCGGGAATTCAGGAAGTGGCGGCGGTCACGACTGTGCCCATGTCCGGCAACGGCAATACCTCCCGCTTCGACCTGGAAGGACACCCCAAGAAGAGCGGCGGCCGGGAATACGAAGCCGATAGCCCCACCGTCTCACAAAACTACTTCACCGTGATGGGCATTCCCTTGCGCGCCGGGCGGTTCTTCGATTCGCAGGACCACGACAAATCAACTCACGTGGTGATCGTCAACCAGGCCATGGTGGACATGGTATTTCCCCACCAGGACCCGATTGGCAAGCGCGTCAACTTCACCTATACGAATGAGCCCAACTACGTCCAGATCGTGGGCGTGGTGGGAAATGAGAATGTCCACAGCCTGGATGCTCCACCAACACCCATCGTGTACAGCTGCTTCGAACAGGATCCGAATCCATATTTCAGCCTGGTGATCCGCACGAAGAGAGAGGCGGGTTCCCTTGTGGGCGCAGTGACGCGGGCCGTCCACGAGCTCGAACCCCAGGCGCCCCTCTTCGAAGTGAGCAGCATGGCGCAACTCATTGCGGCGTCCCCCACCATGATGCTGCGGGCTTATCCCGCGTACCTGATTGGCGGATTTTCCGCCCTGGCGCTCCTGCTTGCGACCTTGGGACTCTATGGCGTCCTGGCATACAGCGTGGCGCAGCGCTCGCGCGAACTGGGTTTGCGCATGGCTTTGGGCGCGCAGCGCGGCGACTTGCTCAGAATGGTGGTCAAGAGCGGTCTGAAACTGGCTCTGGCCGGAATTGCATCAGGGGTGGTGGGCGGTTTTCTCGCTGCGCGCCTGATGGCAAGTCTGCTGTTTGGCGTCGCTCCCACGGATGCCACAACTTTCGCGGGCGTCTGCGCTGTACTTTTCGTGGCCGCGATGATGGCCAGTTACATTCCTGCCCATCGCGCGACCCGGGTCGATCCCATGGTCGCGCTGCGACACGAGTGAGGAATTGAGGAACTAACAATGACTGGTCTGCTGCAGGATTTTCGTTACGGGCTGCGTGCCTTGTGGAAGCGTCCCGGCTTCACCGCGGTCGCGGTGATTACTCTGGCGTTGGGTATCGGGGCCAATACCACCGTCTTCAATTCGATTGATGCCATGCTGCTGCGGCCGTTTCCATTCCCGCATCTGGATCGCATCGTCACGGTCTGGGAAACCGTGCCCAAGCGAAACCAAAACTATGTGAGCCCGGCTCCCGCGAATTTTCGGGACTGGAAGGAACAGAGCTCGCAGTTCAGACAGCTGGCGGCATTTCGCGGCTGGGACGCGAATCTCACTGGCGGCAATGTGGCCGAGCATGTCGAGGGCTCACAGGTAAGCGCCGACTTTTTTCCACTGCTGGGGATGGCGCCGCAACTGGGCCGCAATATCGGGAGCGCGGATTTCCAGGGCGGAGTTGCGCCTGTGGTGGTGATCAGCAACGGATTCTGGCAGCAGCATCTGGGCGGCGATCCTGGGCTGGTGGGCAGGCCATTGCTGTTGAATGGTGAGAAGTTTACCGTGATCGGCATTGCGTCTCCGGATTTTGATTTTCCCACCGGATCGAAAGTCTGGACCCCGCTCGACCTGACCGGGCCTGCGAACGAAGACCGAGAGAACCACTCTTTGACCGTGTTTGGACGCCTGAAGGACGGTGTGTCGATATCTCAGGCCCAGGCGACGCTGGAGGGAATCGCCGGACGTCTGGCCCGGCAGTATCCCACAACCAATGCCGGCCACGGAGTCAGTGTCAGGAATACGGTGGAAGACCTCACCTTCGGTTCGCAACAGTTTCTTATGATGCTGATGGGTGCAGCCATATTTGTGCTGCTGCTGGCCTGTGCCAATGTAGCGAACCTGCAATTGGCGCGCGCTTCCGGGCGGCAAAAGGAAATCGCCCTGCGGGCCGCGCTCGGGGCCAGCCGTTGGCAGGTCGGACGGCAGTTGCTGGTGGAGAGCGTATTGCTCGCCCTGCTGGGTAGCGCCGCAGCCCTCCTGTTGTCGGCGTGGGGCATCAACCTTTTGCGCCGCAGCCTTCCCCCATTCATCGTCGAGCATGTTGCAGGCCTGAAACATTTGCAGTTTGATTTTCGCGTGTTTGTGTTCACGCTGCTGCTGGCTGTCGTCACCGGCATCATCGCGGGGCTGGCGCCGGCCTGGCATTTTTCACGTCCCAATGTGAATGACACTCTGAAAGAAGGAGTCCGTGGCGGCAGCGCCAGCGCCGGCGGGCAGCGCCTGCGCACCTTGCTGGTGATTTCAGAGATCGCTCTTTCTCTGGTTCTGCTGGTGGGCGCAGGTTTGATGGTGAAGGGATTCCGCACTCTCACCACCAAAAATATGGGCTTTGATCGTAACCAAGTACTTACTTTTCATGTCGTGTTGCCGGAGACAAAGTACCGCGAGAACGATCGCATCCGCGGTTACTACGAGCAGGTCCTGCGAAATATTCAGGCGTTGCCGGGTGTTGAATCGGCGGCGGCTGTAACCAGCCTGCCTGCGGGCTGGACGTGGAACTGGACGGAATTTACGGCAGAGGGCAAGCCGCCATCCTCCCCCGGAGACCGACCGTCCGTCATTTCGCAAGTTGTGAGTCCGGGCTTTTTCCCCGCGCTGCGGGTTCCGCTGCGTCAAGGACGACTGCTTTCCGATCAGGATGGGCCCAATGCTCCTCCCGTGGCGGTCATCAGTGAAGACATGGCCCGGCAAACCTGGCCTGAACAGAATCCTCTGGGCAAACACATCCAGTTGGGACGACCGGGAGCCGGTCAGCCATTACGCACCATCGTCGGAGTCGTAGCAGACGTGAAGCCAGATCCGCTGGATCGCGACCCCGCTCCAACCGCTTATGTGCCGTTTGCGCAGCAACCTCAAACTGCTTCGGCCATCGTGGTGCGCACGGCCGGAGATCCCTTGACGCTGGCCGGCCCGGTCAGCAAGCAATTGCGCGATGTGGATGCGGACCAGCCTCCGTATGACATGCGCACTCTGGAGCAGGTGGTTTCCGACAATCTCAGCG
The DNA here is from genome assembly GCA_963752375.1 of Terriglobia bacterium. GTDB lineage: Bacteria > Acidobacteriota > Terriglobia > Terriglobales > Acidobacteriaceae > JAIQFF01. Next base: position 178,850 of record CAVVYF010000020.1, on the reverse strand, counting down.
GCATCCAGTCGTCTGCCAATATGATGCTGATTTTCGCTGTCTGCGCCCTCATGCTAGCGGCGGCCGGGATCTTCGCGGTGATGGCGTACTCCGTCACCCAACGCACTCACGAAATCGGGGTGCGCGTAGCCCTGGGAGCGCGGCGTTCCGACGTGCTCAGCCTGGTGGTTGGAGGCGCGCTGAAAATGGCCACAATCGGGCTGAGCATTGGATTCGTGCTTGCATTGCTGCTGACCCGCGCGCTTTCGAGCGCGCTCTTTGGCGTGGTGCAAATCGACATCGTGACATTCGCTCTGCTCACGTCCCTGCTGGCTCTGGTCGCGGCTCTTGCGGCCTACATACCAGCGCGTTGGGCGATGAATGTCGATCCCATGGTCGCGCTGCGGTACGAGTAGGAGGTGACTCATGAGTGGAATCGTCCAAGACGTTCGCTACGCGCTTCGGCAGTTGGGCAAGGATCCGGGGCTTACGGCGGTCGTGGTCCTTACGCTTGCGCTGGGCATCGGTGTCAACACTGGCATATTCAGCGTTTTGAATGGGTGGCTTTTTCGTCCCCTGCCGGTGCCCGCGCCGGAGCAGATCACTGTTCTGGCGGCGCCGCGCGCGGATGGCTCCAAGTTCTCATTTCTCGACTTCACTGATGTGCGCAAGCAGGCAGACGCATTCTCCGGCGTGTTCGCGTACGCCACCGGAATCGCAGGACTGAGTACCAATGGTATCCCCAGCGAATTCGCCTATAGCACAGTGAGCGGCAATTATTTTTCTACGCTTGGAGTGAAACCGCTGCTCGGCCGATTTTTCCTCCCGGATGAGGGCGAGAAGCCAGGGGATCAAGTTCAGGTAGTCCTGGGTTACGCCTACTGGCGGAAGACCTTCGGAGAAGACCGGGGAGTTGTCGGCCGGAAGGTGCAGGTCAACGGCAAACCAGCCACGGTCATCGGGGTTGCGCCAGAGGAATTTCACGGCACCTTTTTCGCCTTCCAGATGGATGGCTATCTGCCGCTGAGTTTTCTGACGCAAAGTGACAGCTCAAATGACTTCTGGTCCAATCGCGGTCATCGCGAATTGTTCGTGCTTGGCAGACTGAAGCCGGGCATTAGCCGGCACTATGCGCAAGCCTCGGTTGACGTGATCGCCAGGCGCCTTGCAGCGGAATATCCTGCTACGGACGACAAGTTCGCAGTTCGGGTCATCCCCGAGTGGATGTCCCGGCCAGCTCCGTTTGTCTCCAGCTTTGTCCCCATAATTGCTGCCTTGTTTCTCGCGCTGGCGGGGATGGTCCTGGTCCTGGCCTGCATCAACGTGGCCAATATTCTTCTTGCCCGCGCCACCGCGCGCCAGCATGAAATGGGAATTCGCGCCGCCCTTGGCGCAGGGCGCAGCCGGCTCATACGACAGGTCCTCACGGAGAGCCTGCTGCTTGCTCTGCTCGGCGGGGCAGCGGGCGTGGTCTTGGGAAAGGGGGCCATCGCGGCCAGTGGTTTCTTTCTTCATTCGATCGTTACGACCTCCTCCAACCTGGGCTATAGCATGGATTGCAGTTTCGACTGGAGGGTCTTTGCCTACACCCTCGGAGCCGCGGTCCTCACCGGAATGATTGCCGGCCTCTGGCCTGCCTTTCGCGCCGGACGAACTGACATACTCACCACCTTGCATGAAGGCGCACGTGGCACTTCCGGCGGGCTGGAGAAGCATCGCGTGCGCAGCGTGCTGATTGTCGTGCAAGTCGCATGTTCTCTGATGCTGCTGGTGGTTGCCGGATTGTTCGTCCGCAGCCTCGGCCATGCCGAGCGGATGTATCTGGGCTTCGATCCCGATCACGTCCTCAACGTCATGCTTGACCCGCGCCAAATTGGTTACAGCGAGGCGCGCAGCATCGACCTGTACCGGGAGCTGGTGGAGCACGTGCGTGCGATGCCCGGTGTGCAATCCGCCAGCGTCGCCTTCTCCGTGCCGATGTCGTTTCCCGGGCATTCGGATCCCCTCTACCTTGAAGGCCAAGCCGTTGTTCCTAACCAACAGCCGCCTAAAGTTTCTTCCAACAGTATTGATCCTGGATACCTGCGCACGATGCGCGTCCCGTTGATGCGTGGCCGCGATTTCAGAGATTCCGACAATGAGAAAGCGCTGCCAGTGGCGATCGTGAACCAGGCCATGGCGAATCACTTTTGGCCGAACCAGGACCCTATCGGCAAGCGCTTCAGCCTGAAAAGCGCCGCCGGTCCGTTCATCGAGGTCGTTGGGGTTGCTCATGATGGGCAATACTTTTTTCTGTCGCCGGATTCCTCCCCGTATTTTTATGTTCCCTTCGCGCAGAATCCTTCTGCATTTGCGGCGCTCCAGCTTCGATCTTCGATTCCCCCGGAGCAACTGATTCAGAACGTGCAGCAGGAGATCAACAAGCTGGCTCCCGACCTGCCCGCGATCGATATCCACACCATGGACCAAACCGTGCACGGACTTGCCGGGATGTTCATTTTTCGGCTTGCCGCAGCGCTGGCTGGGACCATGGGGATCCTTGGTTTGGTTCTTGCGGTCGTGGGTGTCTATGGGGTGGTTTCGTTTTCGGTGACGCGCCGTACCCAGGAAATCGGAATTCGCATCGCACTCGGAGCGGAGCCGGGCGATATTATCAAGCTGGTTTCACGGCATGGATTGCGGTTGGTAATTGCCGGCGTTGGGGCAGGAGTGGTAGTCGCATTGGTTCTCACCCGCGCAATGGGCAAGCTGTTGATGGGAGTCAGCGCCGCCGACCCGGCAACTTACGCTGTGGTAGCGATTCTGCTGTCAGCCGTTGCCTTGCTCGCGTGCTACATCCCAGCCCGCCGGGCAACAAGAGTCGATCCGATGGTAGCTCTGCGGTACGAATGACAGAACAAATTCTTAGTCGGGAATACAAATGATCCAACTCAAAAATATCGAACGCAGCTATAAAACCGCAGCCGGACAAACCTGGGTCTTGCGCCGCATCAATCTGGAGATTCGCCAGGGGGAGTTTGTCACTTTCATGGGGCCATCCGGAGCGGGGAAGTCCTCCCTTCTAAATGTGCTTGCGCTGCTCGATGACCAGTGGCTGGGCGAGTATTGGTTTCGCGAGCAGGCTGTCCATGACATGAAACGCAAGCAGCGCTCAGAGCTGGCCAAGCGGAATATCGGGATGGTCTTCCAGAGCTATCACCTGCTGGACGATTTGACGGTGCGCGAGAACATCGACCTGCCACTCTCTTATAAAGATGTCCCCAGCGGGCAGCGGCAGAGCCTGGTGGCTGACACGCTGGACCGCTTTCAGATTGTCGCCAAAAAAGATTTGTTTCCCAGCCAGCTCTCCGGCGGACAGCAGCAACTGGTAGGCGTGGCCCGCGCCGTCATTCACAAGCCCGCGCTCCTGCTGGCGGACGAGCCCACGGGAAACCTGCACTCTTCACAGGCCAAGGAAATCATGGAACTCTTTCGCGAACTCAATCGACAGGGAACGACCATCGTTCAGGTGACCCACTCAGAAGCCAACGCGGCCTACGGTTCTCGCACCATCCAGTTGCGCGATGGCTGGATGGTGGGCGACACGGCGAATCCGGATTTACAGCCTTATGAGGCGGTGAAGCAATGAACGCGCGCCCCAATGTTCTGGCGCAGTGTGTGGCATGGTTCCTGGTTGCGGTGACCGCGACCGCTTCCGGACAGACCAACACGTCCCTGAGTTATGACATGCCTGCATCGCGCAATCCTCTAAACGCGTATTCAGCAGACAGCGTGCCGCAGCCCGATCTTGCGAATTCTCCTTTGCTCGATCAGTTGATTCGCGACGGCAAACTGTACCTGTCGCTCAAGGATGCCATCCGGCTGGCGCTTGAGAACAATCTCGACCTGGCCATCGCCCGCTACAATCTTCCGATCGCCAAGATGGATATATTGCGTACCCAGGCTGGCGGAAGTTTTCGCGGCGTCAACGCCGGCGTGGTGCAGGGAACTCCCGGCGGCGGAGTTGGCGGCTTCGGCACCGGCGCCCCCGGCGCCGGCGCTGGCGGCACCACCGGCGGCGCGGGCGGAGCCGGCGCGGGCGCGTCGGGATTGGTGCAGTCTACCCTCGGCGCCGGGACAGCAGTTTCTTCGTACGATCCTTCAATCGTGGCTTCGGTTGGCGCTGAACACCAGACCACGCCTTTGGCTAATCAGCAGATCTACGGTGTGCCGTCGCTGCAATCGAACACCGGGCAGGCCAGCGTTACCTACACGCAGGCTTTTCCGACAGGAACCAGCTTTACCGTGGAATTCAACAACAGCCGCCAGACCACCAACAGCCCGTTCTTCAATCTGTCTCCGGTGCTGAATTCGATGTACCGCTTTTCTTTTCAGCAGCAACTGCTGGCGGGATTCGGCTTTGGTCCCAACCTGCGATTCCTTACAATCGCCAAGAACAACAAGAAGATCTCCGACATCGCATTTAAAGATCAGGTGACCGCGACCATCACCCAGATCAAGAACATCTACTGGGACCTGGTAAATGCCTACGAGCAGGCCCGGGTCAACGAGCAGTCGCTGGCCTTTGCCCAGCAATCACTGGACAACGCCAGGAAACAACTTAAGCTCGAGAGCGTTCCGGCCATGGACGTGATGCGCGCTGAAGCCGAAGTGTCAAAGCGCGATCAGGACCTGACTGTGGCGCGCACCAGCCTGCAGCTTCAGGAGTTGCTCATCAAGAACGCACTGACCAAAAGTCTTGACGATCCTGTGCTTGAGGCCGTGCCGGTTGTTCCGGTGGACCACTTTGAGACTGTCGAAACCCAGGCCACTGGCGCAGTCCAGGACCTGATCGCTCAGGCCTTGCGCGAGCGTCCTGAACTTGCCGAATCTGATGTTGATCTGGTGAACCGGCAAATCAGCGGAAAAGCGGCGCGCAATGCGTTGTTGCCGTCGCTGGCCATGGTTGGCTTCTATGGAGGATCGGGACTGGCAGGGCCGTTGAATCCGATCTACAACCTTCCGACTCCAAACACCTCCAACGTGCCGACCGATTTCTCGGGTGCGCTCTCGAATGCCTTCAACAACTCGTCTCCTGATTACTACATTGGACTGAACCTCAATATCCCCATACGCAATCGCGTGGCCAAGGCAGATCAGTACCGGTCCGAGCTGGAATACCGGCAGGCGGAACTCCGGCGCGAGCAATTGAAAAAGCAGATTCGGATTGAGGTGCGGAACGCGCAATATGCGCTGGAGCAAACCGGAGCGCGGGTCGAGGCCGCGCGCAAGGCGCGGGACCTGGCGCAGCGTACGTTTGAGATCATGAAGAAGGAACAGACGCTCGGTGCGGGATCGACTTTCCAGACCATGACGGCCCAGCGCGACCTCTCCATCGCCGAGCTGGATCTGGTCACCGCCATGACCATCCACGAAAAGGCGAAAGTTGAGCTGGATCGTGCAACGGGCAGCACTTTGGAACATAATGGAATACAGGTGCAGGACGCAATGAACGGCACCATTGCCAGTCAGAACCCTTAGCTCATGCCAGGCTCAACCAAGACCGGGGAGATTGGGCTTTCCGCCGGGTTGGCGCAAAGCGCATCCAAATCCCCCCGCATCCTGGCGGCCGACGACCAGCAACACATCCTGGAAGCCATTGAACTGCTGCTGAAGCCGCAGGGCTACGAGGTTGATGTGGTCCGCTCCCCCGAGCTCGCGCGCGACGCGCTGGCGAGTTCTTCCTACGACGCGGTATTGATCGACCTGAATTACACGCGTGACACCACCTCTGGACAGGAAGGGCTGGGACTCCTTTCCGATATTGTGGCGATGGACAGCACGCTCCCGGTCATTGTGATGACTGCATGGGGCAACGTGGACCTGGCGGTTGAGGCCATGCGCCGGGGCGCGCGGGATTTTATTCAGAAGCCGTGGGAGAACGAGCGGCTGCTCTCCATTCTGCGGACCCAGGTCGAGCTTCATCGTGCCCTGCAGCGAGCGGAACGGCTAGCCGCTGAAAACCGTCTGCTGAGCGTTGAAGGGCGTCCCGAGTTCATTGCTACAGCGCCTTCCATGGTTCCGGTGTTGGAGGCAATTACGCGCTTCGCTCCCTCCGACGCCAATGTTCTGATCACCGGCGAGCACGGAACCGGCAAAGAAATTGTCGCGCGCACGATTCATGTGCTGTCGCTGCGGGCCTCGCGTCAGCTGGTCGCGGTGAATACTGGCGGCCTGGCCGAAGGCGTATTTGAGAGTGAACTCTTCGGCCACGTGAAGGGCGCCTTTACCGATGCGCGCACCGACCGCATCGGACGCTTCGAACTGGCGGATGGCGGCACGATTTTTCTTGATGAGATCGGCAACGTGCCTATGCGCCAGCAATCCAAGTTGCTGCGCGTGCTGGAGTCAGGAGAAATCGAGCGCGTGGGATCGTCGCGTTCCAAGCGGATTGATGTGCGACTCATCTCCGCCACGAATTCAGATCTCCAGGCTGCCTGTCAGGCCGGCCAGTTTCGTGAAGACCTGTTGTTCCGCCTCAATACCGTTGAAATTCACCTGCCGCCTTTGCGTGAGCGCCGTGAGGATATTGCGGTTCTTGCCCTGCACTTTCCTGTCGCATTATGCTTCGCGCTACCGCCGGGCGATTCGGGGGCTCGATCCCTCTGCCCTGCAGTCGCTGATGCAATATGCCTGGCCCGGCAACGTTCGCGAGTTGGAGCACACGCTGGAACGCGCTGTCCTCATGTGCCGCAGCGAACAGCTCCAGCCCGGCGATCTCGGCCTGGGCCTGCAGCGATCGCAAGCGCAGAACCTGGAGGAACTGAGCCTCGAATCGGTGGAGACGATTCTGATCCGAAAAGCGCTGCAGCGCTTCCAGGGCAACGTGAGCCAGGCCGCCGATGCGCTTGGCCTGAGCCGCGGCGCGCTCTATCGTCGAATGGAAAAGTATGGGCTTTAGCCCGCGTGATACTGACCCGTTCAAACGCAGGAAAGCGCGCCGGGCTCCTTTTGAGCGCCGGATCATTCGCTCCTCTTTGTGGCTGGCCATCCCCGGATTGGTGACCAGCGGCGTCCTGATCTGGCTGCAGGACTGGGCCATCGAGTCCAAGCTGGCCCTGCTTTTCGCCGAGCTCGTCGTCTGCGCATTGATCCTCGCCGCCCTTCACGACCAGATCATTCGTCCCCTGCAGACCCTGGCCAACGTGGTCGGCGCGCTGCGGGAAGAAGACTACTCTTTCCGCGCGCGCATGGCGGTTCCCGACGATGCTCTGGGCGAGCTCTCTCTCGAAGTCAACCTGCTCGCCGACCTGCTGGCGGAGCATCGCATCGGAGCGATCGAAGCCACCGCGCTGCTGCAGCGCGTCGTCGAAGAGGTGGATATTCCGCTCTTTGCATTCGATCCCGGCGAGGCGCTGCGGCTGGTGAACTCTGCCGGAGAAAGGCTGCTGCAACAGGCTTCTCCGAGATTGCTCGGACGGACGGCCGCGGAGTTGGGATTGAAAACCTGTCTCTCCGCCGAGAATGCCTCGGTGATTCCCCTGCACTTCGACAGCGACGCGCGCTGGTTTTTGCGGCGAAGTGCTTTCCGGCAGCGGGGAGTGCCGCATACCCTGGTCGTGCTCTCCGATGTGAGCCGGGCGCTGCGGGAAGAAGAGCGCCTCGCCTGGCAGCGTCTGATTCGGGTCATGGGTCATGAGTTGAATAACTCGCTGGCACCCATCAAGTCGATTGCCGGGAGCCTGCATGCGCGCCTCTCCGAGAGTACGCTGACCGCGGAGGAGCGGGCCGACTTCGAGCGCGGGCTGGGCATCATCGAAGCGCGAGCGGCGTCGCTGAATCGCTTCCTGCAAGCCTACCGGCAACTGGCGCAGATGCCGCCGCCCGTCCTCCAAAAATCGACATTGTCGCCGCTAGTGACGCGAGTGGCTGGATTTGAGACCCGCATAGAAGTCAAAGTGATTCCCGGGCCCCGAAGTGACCGTGATGGCTGATGCGGACCAACTCGAGCAGATGCTCATCAACCTGGTGCGCAACGCCGCCGAGGCTGTGCTCGAAGGCGCGCCATCAAGGAATCTGGGCAACGATGTTCCGCTTCCTGGCAATGGTTTCCAGCCGGCAGTCAGCATTGGTTGGAAGGTCCTCGACAAGGCAGTGGCCCTGGTCATCGAAGATAACGGTCCGGGTCTTATGAATCCGAGCAACGCGTTTGTTCCGTTCTACACCACCAAACCTTCCGGGAGCGGAATCGGCTTGATCCTTTCGCGTCAAATCGCGGAGGCGCATGGCGGATCTCTCGAACTCACCAACCGGCCTGACGAGCGGGGATGCAGGGCCAGGGTCCTTCTGCCGCGGCCAAATCAGTAGCGATCCTTACAGTGCGGCAATTGACCGCGAGTCACCTCGACGATTGACAAATTCCGTCAATGCGCCGTCATGACTCAGGGCGAGGATCTGCGCATTTGCCCGCTCTACATCATTTACTGTAGGGCTACTACATGCTCTACGGTAGTGAACCGAGCGTGGAAGTCCGCTACAATTCAACTTCCCGAAGGCCTGTTTCCTTTTTGTAAAGCTCAAATGTCTGCTATCCGGATTCTTGTCGTCGATGACCACGAAGTAATCAGGCGGGTGGTTTGTTCGCTTCTTTCCAGCGATCCCACTCTGGACGTGGTTTGTCAGACGGCGGACGGGGAACAGGCAGTCCTCAAGGCCCAGGAACTGCATCCGGACCTGGTCCTGCTCGACATCAGCCTGCCGGGAATCAGCGGCATCGAAGCCGCCCGGCGTATTCGCAGCAGCTCTCCGAATTCGCACATCATCTTTCTGAGCCAGCACGATTCACTGCAGGTCGTGGAGAGCGCGATGCGGATCGGCGGTCACGGTTACGTTGCGAAAATCGATGCAGGGTCGGAGCTCCTGAATGCCATCCGCAGCGTGAATGCGGGTGAGCAGTTCGTGAGTCAGCGCATCCTGTCCCAGGGCTGGAGAATGGATCGGACTGGCCGCGCCGAGACTCGAGAGAATCGGAACTAGGAGTCTTCACTCGCCTGCCCGGTCGAGGGCGAGACGCCGGCACTACGCTTCGGTAGTGGCTCAGTTTGAAATTTCTCATTACGCACAGGCGTCATCCTGAACGGCCTTCAGGCCGTGAAGGACTGGCGTGAAGCAGATACCACCCTTTACCCCTGCGTTGCTGCGGATGCACGCCAGATCCCTTCGACTTCGCCCAGGGCAGGCTCTTCGGGACTGAAGTCCCTCAGGATGACGCCGCTGGAAAGGGACGGTTTTCAAGATTGAGCCCCTACCTGCCCTTCCTCCCAGTAACACGAAGGTGACGTTTGTGCTACCCTGACCGATGTAATGCCGGTTCGAAGCCCTATGCAGTGGGTTTTGCGTCCCTTTATTCATCGCTATCGATCGTCTCTGACGCATGCACATTCCTGACGGCTATCTGAGTCCTTCGACTTGCGCCCTGCTTTACGGCACCGCGATACCCTTCTGGTACACGGCGTTCGCGCGCGTCAAGCGGCTGCTGCACACGCGGCTGATACCACTGTTGGCGGTCGCCAGCGCGTTCTGCTTTGTCATCATGATGTTCAACGTTCCCCTGCCGGGCGGGACCACGGGGCACGCGGTCGGCGTGGGAGCTGCGACCATCGTTCTGGGACCGTGGGCCTCCATGCTCTCGGTGTCGATTGCGCTGCTGATCCAGGCTGTGTTTTTCGGAGACGGCGGAATCACTACCTTCGGGGCCAACTGTTTCAACATGGCGATTGCCGGGTCGCTGGTGGCGCATTTCACCTACCGCGCGGTGGCGGGCAGGACAGCCATCATGTCCTCACGCCGGGTTGTGGCGGCCGGGTTGGCAGGTTACGCAGCCATCAATGTTGCGGCGCTCCTTACCGCATGCGAGTTGGGAATTCAGCCGCTGCTCTTCAAGGACGCGAGCGGCGCTCCTCTTTATGCTCCCTATGCGCTTCACATCGCGATTCCCGCGATGATGCTGGGGCATCTCACCTTCGCAGGGCTGGCGGAGCTGTTTGTCGCGAGCGGGGTGGTTGCCTATTTGCAGCGCACGAATCCTGCATTGCTGGGGCAGAAGTCTGGAGGCAGCATTGAAGCGGGCGCCCCGCGCTCGGGTTGGAAGACGACACGCCCGCTCTGGATTCGTCTGGCCCTGCTGATGCTTCTTACCCCTCTCGGAATTCTGGCGGCGGGCACGGCCTGGGGGGAATGGGGCGCGAAGGATTTCTCCGATCCGCAGTTGCGGCAGCAGATCACGGCCGCCTCGGGGCAGGTTGCGCCTCCTTCGGAACAGCCACGGGGATTGGCCCGGCTCTCTTCCTTATGGAGCGCGCCCTTTCCCGGGTACGCTCCACCGTTTGTGCGCCATCCTGCTTTTGGTTATGTAATGTCGGCCATGTTCGGCTGCGGTCTCATCATTGGACTCTTTTTGCTGTTGGGCTGGATGGTGGGCAGAGGCGGCGCGGCTGGGTCCGGGACTTCACCATGACCCGCGTGAGAAAGAAATCGCGAGGAGCAGTGGAGCGCACTCTGGCGTCATTTGTCGATGCGCTGGAGCACGCATTTTATGCCGAGGAATTGGCCAGGAAAGATGGCCTGCTGCAAAAACTCGACCCCCGGGTCAAGATTGTGGCCGTCCTGCCGCTGATCGTGATCGCCGCCCTGGCGCGACGGTTGTGGGTCATCGCAGCGCTCTTTGCCGTTGCAGTCGTGGTCGCATTGCTGTCGCATATTCCCCTGGGCACGCTGGCAAAAAGAGTCTGGCTGGGTGTGCTTACCTTCACCGGATTCATCTCGTTTCCGGCATTGTTCCTGACTCCAGGCCGCGCCATCTACACTCTGCCGCTTCCCGGCTGGGCCGTGACTGAGCAGGGAGTGCGCGCCGCCATGTATCTGATCATGCGGGCGGAGACGGCTGCGACTTTTTCGGTTCTGCTGGTACTGTGCACTCCCTGGAGCAACGTCCTTAAAGCGCTGCGCGTGCTCCGGTTGCCGGTCGTGCTGGTGGTGGTCCTGGGCATGACCTATCGCTATATTTTTCTGCTGTTGCGAAATGCGCATGACATGTTCAACTTCCCGAAAGAGCCGGATGGTCGGCCATCTCGACGCCCGGGAGCAACGGCGCGCGGCCACGGCCAGCGCGGGCGTGCTGATGACCAAAACCATTCAGCTCAGTGGCGACGTTTACCTGGCGATGCGCTCGCGTGGCTTTCAAGGCGAAGTGTATGTGCTGGACGAATTCCAGACCCACTGGTTTGACTGGATCGTGCTGGCCCTGTTCGCCACGATCGCGTTTCTGGCTTTCTGGTTTGGGCGATGAAAATAGTTTCGACGACTCGTAATTTGTGCGGGGAAAAATCGTGACCGTCCCCATCTTCGAGGTACGCGATGTTACCTACCGCTATCGCGAAGTGACCGCCTTGGACGGACTGAACCTTACCGTCATGCCGGGGCAAAGAATCGTTCTGCTGGGAGCGAACGGCTCCGGCAAGTCCACGCTGCTCAGCATGCTTGACGGCCTCTGCTTCCCGGCAAAAGGCAGCGTTGCCTTTTGCGGCGCACTCCTGGCCGAGGAGCGTCTGAGTGGGGACATTGAGTTCGACTTTCGACGCCGGGTGGCGCTGGTGTTTCAGAACCCCGACGTCCAGTTATTCAACCCCACGGTTTTTGACGAAGTAGCTTTCGGTCCGCTGCAGTTGCATTGGCCGAAGGAGGAGATCCGTGTCCGCGTGACCGGGACTCTGGAGCAGATGGGGATCGCTCATTTGAAAGATCGTTCGCCTCATCATCTTTCTACCGGAGAAAAGAAGCGGGTTGCGCTTGCATCGGTATTGATTCTCGATCCCGAAGTGCTGCTGCTGGACGAGCCCACCGCCGCGCTTGATCCCAAAAGCGAGAGCCAGATGATCGATTTCCTGGTAAGTTGCAGCGGCGGCCGCAAGACGGTGGTTACGGCCACCCACGATCTCGACCTGGTGGAGGACATCGCTGACTACTGCCACGTCTTCCAGCGCGGCCGCATTGTCGCGGCGGGCACGCCGTCAGAGATATTGAATGACCACGCGCTGCTGCTGAGCACAAATCTCATCCACGCCCACCGTCACGCGCATGCTCCCGGAGAGGTGCATTCTCACCCGCACCGCCACGGGCACCAACACTAGGAAAAACTGTGTCATCCCGAGCGGAGTGAATCGTTCGCTTGGCGAACGATTCACGCAGTCGAGGGACCTGCTGTTCGCCGGCGTCCACATCCGAATCCCCCGCAGCAGAATGCTCCGCCCGGGCCGGCGTGAAAGTCCTCGTCTCGTCGAGAGTGCGGTTACAGTAGGGGTCCTTCGCCTCCGCAAGCCGATTCGCAAGCGAATCGGCATGCTGCGCTCAGGATGACAGCGAGGTGACGGCGCGGTCAGTCAGCGCCGCTGGGCCGGGGGGAGAGCGGCGCCATCTGGTTTGGGTCTATGTGATGCTTGCGTGCCACCATCAGACGGAAGCGATCGAGGTAGAGATAGACAACGGGAGTGGTGAAGAGCGTGAGCGCCTGGCTCATGATGAGTCCGCCGACAATCGTGATGCCGAGAGGGCGTCTCAATTCCGATCCGACGCCGGTACCCAGGGCGAGGGGCAAGCCCCCCAGCAGCGCAGCCATGGTGGTCATCATGATGGGACGGAAGCGGCGAATGCAGGCTTCATAAATTGACTCTGCCGGGGTCCTGCCTGCCCGCTCCGTCTCCAGCGCGAAATCAATCATCATGATGGCGTTCTTTTTCACGATGCCGATGAGAAGAATAATGCCGATCAGCCCCATCACGTTAAGCTCGCTGTGAGTCAGCAACAAGGCGAGGATGGCGCCCACCCCGGCCGAAGGCAGAGTCGAGAGAATGGTGATGGGATGGATGTAACTTTCGTAGAGCATCCCCAGAACCAGATACACCGTGATCAGTGCCGCCGCGATCAGCAACGGCTCGCTCGCCAGGGAAGACTTGAAGGCTGCAGCCGTGCCCTGAAAGCTGGCGTTGATGTCGGGTGGAAAGTTAATCGAACGCTGCGCCTTGTCGATCGCTTCCGTCGCGGCCCCTAAAGAAACGTCGGGCGCCAGATTGAAAGACAACGTCACAGAAGGATATTGGCCCTGATGGCTGACTGCCAGTGGTGTGTTGGAAGGTCCGAAATGAGCAAAGGAAGACAGCGGGACCGCCGTCCCGTTGTTGGCGCGAACATAGATGTTCTGCAGCGAGTCGGGGCTGTTGGAAAACTCCGGGGCCACTTCCATGACCACGTGATACTGGTTCAGCTGCTTGTACATGATGGAGACTTGACGCTGCCCAAAGGCGTCATAGAGTGCGTTATCAATATCTCCCGCGTCCACGCCGAGCCGCGCCGCGGTGTCCCGGTCGATGATTACGGTGGCCTGCAACCCCTTGTCCTGCTGGTCGGTGTTGACGTCGCGCAGTTCGGGCAACGAACGCAACTTCTGCAGAAGCATGGGGGACCAATAATTCAGGTCCTTCAGGCTCTCGCCCTGCAGGGTGTATTGAAACTGCGCCTGGCTCATGCGGCCGCCGATCGTGAGGTCCTGGGCCGATTGCATGTAGAGAGTCGCGCCGGGCACGACTGAGAGTTTGCGGCGCAGCCTGCCAATCACCTGGTCGGCGCTTATCTTGCGTTCCTCAAGCGGCTTCAGTGTAATGAACATGCGGCCGCTGTTGGTCGAAGTATTCCCGCCGGCAAAGCCCACAATGGTCTGGACCGCCGGATCTTTTATCACCAGACCCACAAACTGCCTCATCTTTGCCTGCATGGCAGCGAAAGAAATATCCTGTGCGGCTTGCACCGAACCCATCACGCGTCCCGTATCCTGCTGTGGAAAGAAGCCCTTGGGCACGATGATATAGAGGTAAACGCTGAGTGCCGCCGTCCCAATCGTGATCAGCAAGGTCAGAGGCTGATGACGGAGGACCACCTTCAGCGCCTGGGCGTAGGCTCTATGGACGGTATCGAATATCTTTTCGCTGAAGCGATAGATGCGCCCGTGCTTCTCCTTGTCCGTGGAGCGCAGGAACAACCCGCACATCATCGGAGTGACGGTGAGAGATACCACCAGCGAGACGGCGATGGCCACGCTCAGCGTAACCGCAAATTCCCGGAACAAACGGCCAACGATGCCGCCCATCAGCAGAATCGGGATGAAGACCGCCACCAGCGAGGTGCTCATGGAGAGCACGGTAAAGCCGATCTCCCGGGCCCCCCGGAAGGTGGCTGCCACCGGAGGCATGCCTCCCTCTATATGGCGAGTAATGTTTTCCAGCACCACGATGGCGTCATCCACCACAAACCCGGTCGAAATAGCCAGCGCCATCAGGGAAAGATTGTCGAGGCTGTAGTTCAGCAGATACATCACCCCGAACGTTCCCACCAGCGACAGGGGAACCGCCACGCTGGGAATGATGGTAGCCCGGAAGGTGCGCAGAAATGCGAACACCACCAGAATGACCAGGATGACTGAAATAATCAGCGTGACTTCGATGTCGTGCACTGAGGCCCGGACCGTGGTGGTGCGATCCATCACCACACTCACGTCAATCGATGGCGAGATGGAAGATCTCAGCAAGGGCAATGTGGCGCGCACCCGATCCACGGTGGAGATGATGTTTGCGCCCGGCTGCCGGAAGACGATGATCAGGACCGCCGGTTTCCCCCCGGAGAGTCCAATATGCCGGATGTCCTCCAGTGAATCCGTGACGCTGCCCACATCGCCCAGTCGCACGGGCGCGCCATCCTTATAGGAAACGATCAGGCGGCGGTATTGATCGGCGGTAAATATCTGGTCGTTGGCGTCCAGGGTCCAGGAGTTAACCGGTCCATCGATTTCACCTTTGGGCCGGTTGGCATTGGCATTGCCGAGCGCCGTGCGTACCGTGTCCAAGCCCACGCCCAGCTTGTTCAGAAGCGTGGGGTTCAATTCGGCCCGCACCGCGGGTCTCGAAGCGCCCCCAACGAATACCTGGCCGACTCCTTCCACCTGCGCCAGCTTCTGCGACAGGATCGAATCGGCGGCGTCATACATGCGCGGCAAAGTGATGATGTCGGAGGTGAGGGCCAGAATGAGGATGGGCGCGTCCGCCGGGTTCACCTTGCGATAAGTAGGATTGCCCGGCAAGTTGGCCGGAAGCTGGCTGCGGGCCGCGTTGATGGCGGCCTGCACATCGCGCGCGGCGGCATCGATATTGCGGCTGAGGTCGAACTGCAAAGTGATGCCCGTCGATCCCAACTGGCTGGTCGAGGTCATCTGGTTGATGCCGGCAATGCGGCCGAACTGACGCTCCAGTGGAGTCGCTACCGCGGACGCCATGATCTCGGGACTGGCTCCCGGGAGCGACGCGCCGACGGAGATGACTGGGAATTCCACCTGCGGCAGCGGCGCGACCGGCAGGTAGTTAAAGGCCAGCGCCCCTGCCATAAGCAGCGCTGCCGCCAGCAACGAAGTGCCGATGGGACGTTTGATAAATGGCGCGGAAATATTCATGTCTCAGTCCGCAGCTGCCCCGCCCGGTTCCTCAAGGGGATTCCCGATCTTCAAGTGAGAGAAGCGCTGTGCCAGGCGATCAAACCAGAGGTACACCACCGGCGTGGTGTAAAGCGTGAGCAACTGGCTGACCAGCAATCCGCCGACGATGGTGATGCCCAACGGATGTCGCAATTCCGATCCCGTACCGCTTCCCAGCGCCAGCGGAAGGCCGCCCAGCAGTGCCGCCATGGTGGTCATCATGATGGGGCGAAAGCGCAGCAGGCAGGCCTGAAAGATCGCCTCTTCCGCTGGCTTGTGCTCCTCTCTCTCTGCTTCCAGCGCGAAGTCGATCATCATGATGGCATTCTTCTTCACGATGCCGATCAGAAGAATGATGCCGATCAGCGCCACCACCCCCAGATCGTTGCCGGTCAACAGCAGAGCGAGGATGGCGCCCACGCCCGCCGAAGGCAGCGTGGAAAGAATGGTCAGAGGATGAATGTAGCTCTCATAGAGCACGCCCAGCACGATGTACACGGTAACGATGGCGGCCAGAATGAGCCAGGGCTCGGAGGAAAGTGAATTCTGGAACGCCGCCGCCGTTCCCTGGAAGCTGGTGTGAATGCTGGGCGGAAGGTGAATGTCCTGTTCCGCCTGCTGGATGGCCTGCGTGGCTTCTCCCAGCGAAACGCCCGGCGCCAGGTTGAACGACAGTGTGACCACGGGAAATTGTCCCTGGTGATTCACCGCCAGCGCGGTGTTCGAAGTCTGAAAGTGGCTGAAGGAGGCGAGCGGGACCTGCATCCCCGAGTTGGAGTGCACGTAAATGTTCTTCAGCGAATCCGGATTCTGCGAAAACTGCGGGTCCACTTCCAGCACCACGTGGTACTGGTTCAACTGCGTAAATATGGTGGAGACCTGGCGCTGTCCGAAAGCGTCGTAGAGAGTGTCATCGATGGCCTGGGGCAATATGCCCAGACGCGACGCGGTATCGCGATCGATGACCAGCTCGGCCTTGAGGCCGCCATTCTGCTGATCGGTGGCGACATCGCGCATGGAAGGCAGCTTGCGCAGTTCATCCACCAGCCGCGTGGCCCACACCGACAGTTCATGGGAGTCGGCATCCTCCATCGAATATTGATACTGCGTGCGGCTGACCCGGTCTTCTACCGTGAGGTCCTGCACCGGTTGCATATACAAAGTGATGCCGTTGACCTTCGCCAGTTCCGGTTGCAACCGGCGGATGATCTCGGAGGCCGTCGCAGTGCGCTGGTCCCGCGGCTTCAGGTTGATCTGAATGCGTCCGCTGTTCGGGGTGGAGTTGGTGCCATCGATTCCGATAAAGGATGACAGGCTTTGCACGTCCGGATCCTTGAGAATGACCTGGGCCAGCGCCTGCTGGCTCTTCGCCAGGGCGGGAAAGGAAGTATTCTGCGGTCCTTCCGAGATGCCCAGAATCACGCCCGTATCCTGCACCGGGAAAAAGCCCTTGGGCACCACCACGTACAGGAACAGCGTGAGCACCAGAGTGCCCGCCGTGACCAGCAGGGTAATGGTCTGGTGCCGCAGCACGAATTTCAAGAGTGCGGCCGTAAAACTCGATGACCCGGTTGTAGAAATTCTCCGTGGACTTGTAAAAGCGGCTTTGATGTCTGGGATCGTGACGCTTCAGCAGCTTGGCGCACATCATCGGCGTCAGCGACAGGGAAACCGCAGCCGAGACCAGAATGGTGACTGCCAGAGTCACGGCAAATTCGCGAAACAGGCGTCCCACGATGTCGCCCATAAATAGAAGCGGGATCAGCACCGCAATCAGCGATACCGTCAGCGACACAATCGTAAAGCCAATCTGGCCTGCTCCCTTCAAAGCGGCATCCAGCGGCGACTCTCCTTCCTCCAGGAAGCGCTCGATGTTTTCAATCATGACGATGGCGTCATCGACCACGAATCCAGTGGAGATGGTCAACGCCATCAGGGTGAGATTGTTCAGGCTGTATCCCAGCAGGTACATCACTCCAAAAGTCCCCACCAGCGAGAGAGGGACGGCAACACTGGGAATGACCGTCGCCGACAGGTTCCTCAGGAACAGAAAGATCACCATCACGACCAGCCCGACGGTGAGCATCAATTCAAACTGAACGTCCTTCACCGACGCCCGGATGGTTGCGGTGCGGTCGGTTAGCACCTGTACTTTGATTGCAGCAGGCAACGACGCCTGCAATTGCTTCAGCAGCAGCTTGACCCGGTCGGCGACGCTGATGATGTTGCTGCCGGGCTGGCGCTGAATGTTTACGATCACCGCCGGAGTGGTGTTCATCCAGGCGGCCTGCTTCACGTTTTCCGCGCTATCGACCGCGGTCGCGATATCGGAGAGCCGGACCGGCGCTCCGTTCTTGTAAGCCACGACCACGTTGTTGTATTGCGCGCTCGAGCTCAGCTGATCATTGGCGCCGATGGTGAAGGACTGGCGCGGGCCATCCAGCACGCCCTTGGCCTGGTTGACGTTGGCCGCCGCGAGCGCGGTCCGAATATCTTCCAGACTCAGTCCGTAGGAAGCCAGCGCGGTGGGATTGGCCTGGATCCGCACTGCCGGTTTCTGTCCGCCGCTGATCGATACCAGACCCACGCCGGGAAGCTGCGAAATTTTCTGGGCCAGCGCCGTGTCCGCCAGGTCCTCCACCTTCGACAGCGGCAGTGTGTCCGAAGTCAGCGCCAGTGTGAGAATCGGGGAATCCGCAGGATTCACCTTGCTGTAGATAGGCGGATTGGGAAGGTCGCGCGGCAGATACGTGGTGCCGGCATTGATTGCGGCCTGGACTTGCTGCTCCTCGACATCGATGTTCTCGTTGAGATTGAATTGCAGCGTAATGATCGAACTGCCCAGCGAACTGGTGGAAGTCATCTGGCTCAGTCCGGGGACCTGGCCAAACTGGCGCTCCAGAGGCGCCGTCACCGACGATGCCATGACGTCGGGGTCAGCTCCGGGATAGAACGTCACTACCTGGATGGTGGGATAGTCAACTTCAGGAAGCGCAGAGACGGGAAGCTGGGTGTAGGCGACCACCCCCACCAGCAGAAGCCCGACCATCAATAGAGTTGTTGCGACCGGGCGAAGAATAAAAAGCCGTGACGGGTTCATGGCGCTCCCGTGGTGGAAGATGCCTCGGGCTGGGCTTGCGAAGCCGGAGACTCCGCGTTCCGGTTTTGTCCCCCGCCGCTCGAATGCGGATCCACTTTACTCCCGGTTTGCAGCTTGTCCTGCCCGTCCACCACCACTACATCGCCAGGGGCGACTCCGCTGGCGATTGAAGCCACGTTGTTCTGGGTGAAAGAAACCGTGACCGGGCTGACGGCAACCGTTTTATCGGGCTTGACTGTAAATACGTAGCTTCCCTGGGGGCCGCTCTGGACCGCCACGGATGGAATCGTGATGCTGTTCTTGTGCGTCTCCAGCAGCAGACGGACATTAACGAACTGGTTGGGCCAAAGCGCGTCGTCCGGGTTGTCGAACATCGCCTTCAGGCGCCCGGTGCCGGTGGACTGGTCGATCTGATTGTCGATGGTCAACAGCTTGCCCGTGGCCAGCAGGGTCTGATCGTCCCGGCTGTAGGCTTCCACCGGGAGCGTGCCCTTGTGCATGTGCTGCGACACAGTGAGCAGACTGTCCTCCGGCAGCGTAAACAGGACGGCGATGGGCTGCAACTGGGTGATGACCAGCAATGGATTGGCATCGGAGGCGTGCACCATGTTGCCCACATCCACCAGCCTGAGGCCGATGCGGCCGCTGATGGGAGCCGTGATGTGCGAGTACACGAGATTTAACTTCGCATTGTCGATCGCTGCCTGGTCGGCCCGAACTGCTCCTTCCAGCTGTTCCGCGGCCGCTCTCTGCGTGTCCACCTGCTGGCGCGACATGGCTCCTGAATCGTCCAGCAGACTCTTGAAGCGCTCGTAGTTCAGGCGCGCGTCTTTCAGTTGGGCCTGGTCGCGGAACAGATTTGCCTGCGCCTGTTCGAGCGCAACCTGGAACGGCCGGGAATCGATGACCGCCAGCAGGTCTCCCTTATTCACGTGCTGGCCTTCCCTGAAATTGACCTGGGCCAGTTGTCCGTCCACCCGGCTCTTCACACTGACCGTGTTCGAGGCGGTCACGCTCCCTAGCCCTTTCAGATACACGGGCACGTCGCGACGTTCGGCCGTGGCGACGGCAACCGGTACCGTCATCTGGGTGGAGGCCCGCGCCGTGTTGGGTTTGGAGCCCGAGCACCCCAGCATGGATGCAGCGACGACCGCCAAGGTGAAGGCCGCCACAATGCCCTGGCGAGACGATTTGCTGCTCTGCGGGGCAAGCCGCTTCTCCGCTCCTGGCCCGCGCCGCGCCTGCTCGATCCGTGTTTTCACTCTATGGTTCCCCCGAAAGCGGTTCACGTTCTCTTTACGGCGCCGACCAGCAATAAGCATTTGACTCTAAAAATTATATCCCGGTTGCGACTTATCTTCCGTCTTTACAATACTTTACATTTATTCTCGAACCAGGGAGGCACTTTGCCAGGCCCTGATCACATTATCGTGTGATTGGACAGAATAAAGGCCGGCGGAGGAGGATCAGCCTCAAATACTTTATGGCTCTGTGGATTAGCGTCAATACGGGAAACCCTGTAGCGGGTCAGTCTAGGAGAGCATGAACCACAAAGGGCACAAAGGTACACGAAGGAAACCCTGGAAAACAAAGCCTTCGTGATACTTCGTGTCCTTCGTGGTTAATGCATTGGCCGTGTCCGACCACGAAACTGACCCCACTGCTGCATTCCCTTCGAGCCAGGCGTGTGCAGGTTTTCTGTTGCATCCTGATTGCAACTAGCTGCAACGGGGTCTCGCTCGCGGAGTACATGTACACCGCAAGGCGCAGGGAACCGGAAAAGCCGGTTGACGCAGCGGCAGCTCTCGGCGGGATAGCAGAAGGCCTAATCTTTGGGCTGATCCGTGGTGCGGCACTGAGCGCAGTAACCGCCGACTTCGAGCCGGGTGACGACGATATGAAAGCGGCAGTCTCTTTGGATCTGACCCTTGAGACGGTCGAACAGGTCGCTCTCGAATTCCGTAATCTTGCCGCAGCGCAGGCACGCCATGTGGATGTGGTCCCGCTGTGGGCGGCGTTCGTAGAAGTGCTTCTCACCCTGCATATGCATCAGGTCGAGTTCGTCAATCAGACCATGTCGCTTGAGCAATCCGAGCGTGCGATAGACCGTGACCCGGTCAATCTGGGGATCGAGGCGGCGGGCGCGGCGCAACAGTTGACTGGCGTCAAGGTGCTGCTTGGCGGTTTCGACCACGCTCAGAATGGTGCGGCGCTGGCGCGTCATGCGCAGGCCGCGTGACATCAATTCCGCCTGCAGGCGTCCTGGAATTTCAGTCTGGGGCAATGGCATCAGGAATCCTTCTTGCAACTCGGGTGCAACATTATAGCCTGAAAGGTCCGGTGCCAGCCACCGGAAGTTTTCGGGGAAGGTGAAACTCCAGCAGTTCGGGGAGACCGCGCGGACCGTTTCCAACCGGCTTATTTGGGGCCCGGCCAGAGCGTTTCCAGCATTCTTTGAAGCAGGGGACGGCGTGGGGGGTTCTGGCTGACCGCAGCCCGGTATTTGTCGATCCATTCTGGCTCTGGGTCGAGGTCCGGACTGCCTGGCTGGGGAGGCGGAATATCCAGTTTCGGAGAGCATCCGCCGGTAGCTTGCAGTCTGGGTTGCTCCCGGCGGGCCGTGGTCACGAAGCGGAATGGCTGTTGGGTCCATGACACCGGAGTCAACATCTCGGCTGCGCCGAGCACCGGACCCTTTGGCGTCAGGAACATCACCCGGATGCGCGTGCCGCGGATCAGAGGTTTAGGCAGGCAGAGCAGACCGCCGGTCGCGGAAAACACCTCTAACCTGCCGGTCACGGTGTCTCCGCTGGGGAAGCGCAGCACTGCGGGAGTGTATTCGGTAGTTCGGACGCGCGGAGCTCGCGAAGGGAGCGATGAGGCCGGGAACGACATTTGCTAAATACGAAGTATCGTACCTGTCCCGGTCCGCATTAGAGATTACGAAAGGGAATGCCGGGACGAAGTTACCCCGGCGGGCCAGCTCACTGACGCACCAATAGTGCCAGGCGCGGGAAACGGAACTGCCCCGCCGCGTCGTCGATCACGTTGACCTGGCAGGTATAAAAGCCGGGCTTGAGCTGGGTAAGGGGCACGTCGAGCTGGAAAACCGCGGCCTTGCGGTCGGGCGCGTTAAGCTGCTCGGTCTCGACCAGCGGGGTTTCATACGCTTTGATGTTTCCGCGAAAGAAGGCCACATTGGTCAGCAGGCGGATAGCCGCGCCATTGCGACTGCCTGCGGGAGCGCTGGAATTTGTGACCGCATGGGCTGGATCATAGACCTCGTAGTAAAAGTACAGGTGCTGGCCGGCGGAGAAGACGTGAGTGACGCTGGGAATTACCTCTGACCCATCGCGCACCAGAGGGTTTTCGCTCTTGTGCTTGCCGGCGGGCTGCAACTGGTTCGCCAGCACGATGGAACTCATTTTCACCGGGGCCGACCTCGGGTCGGGAACGGTGAGATCGGTTTCGAAGGAGCCCAGGCGTCCGCTCTGGTTTTCCCGCACCACGAATTTGAGATGATAGGTGCCTGGCGGCAGGACAAAACCAGTGTTGTACTGCACATTCTTGCGTTGCACCAGCTGCGATGTATTCAGCGCCAGCTTGACCGTGTCCCGTATCTGCCCCACCGGACGCTTTTCCGGATCGGTCACGATTCCCAGAACATCCAGGGTGGCGCGGTCCTGATCATTATTGTGGGTAAAAGGAATTTGGGAGCCGGGCACGGCCACGGACACGGGCACATAAAATTTGCGGTCAGCGATGCGGAAGTAGGCGGCGGACAAATACACCGGCAGATCGGTGGTGGGAAGGTCCGAGGCCAGCTCTTCGTCGAGTTGGCGTTCGCGGTCGTCGCGGGTGGAATGCTGAAAGTCGGCGGGAGCGTAGTAGCCGCGGCGGAAATCGATTTTGACCCCGGGACGGTTCACCTTCACCGTGATGCGCCGGAAGCGCCCGTCCCGCGCCGAATTCGTGCTGTGATAGCCGAGCAGGTAGTACAGCGATGTGTCCTGCTGCACGCCGGTGAACACCTTGCCGAAATCGTTGGAGTCGAGGAAGGCGCGCCCGCCGGTATCGCCGGCCAGGGTGACCAGCGTTTCCTGGGTGGAGGCATTGGAATCGAACTGACCCGCCACGGACTTTCCGGAGTAAGGCGAGGTCCCGCGCAGGCTGGCGTTCTGGGCCTCGCCTCCCGGTACCAGGGCCTGCAGGCCGCGAATGTCCATGGTGTAAATCGCCATGTTAGCCCGCACCGCGGCGTTGGTGGCGGAGCGCAACTGCGACTGGTTTTCGATTCCGGTGCGGTCCATGCCGCTGGAGAAATAGATCAGCGACTTCTTCTCGTTGATCGTTCCCAGCTTTTCGGCGACCGAGCGCAGCGCCTGCAGCCGGCGGTCGGTGTTGAAGATGTTGTACTCGGTATCGTCCACGGTGAAGGACCCGCCGGTCTCGGATGTGCCTTCGGTTGAGCCGGTGCTGCCTTCTTCAAAGCCCGCGCCGGCGCCCAGATTGAAGGCCTGCAGCGCCTTCTTCAGCAGCGCCCGGTCGGAAGTGAAATCCTGGTTCACGCTGAGCGTGTTTCCCAGCGAGACCACGGCCACCAGGTCGGCAGGCACCATCTGCTTGTCCACATAGTTCTGCGCCGCCGTGGTGGCCTGGTCGATTTCATCCGGTTGCATGGAGCTGAGATCGAAGAAAAGGATGATCAGCCGGCGGTCTTTCAAGGGGCGGTTGACCAGAGCGGGAGTTTCGCCGGTCCCCTGCGGCTGGGCCGGACGAAGCAACGGCGCTTCGGTTGCAGCCGTCGAAAGCACGGCGTCGGTATTTTCCTGGTCGAAAGAAACCACCTGTTGCGGCTTGTTATCTTCGAGCACGGTGAAGTCTTCGCGTTTCAGGTCGCGCACCGGATTGCCGTCCCGGTCGCGCACGGTCACGTTCACCAGCACCAGCTCGGTTTTCGACCGGAAGGTGTATTCGCTGGAGGCTTCCTGCGAAATGACGCTGGTGCACAGCATCACGATCGACAAGCACGCACGCCAGAATGGAGCGACGGGCGTCCCCGCCCGTCCGCCGCGCGCCATGAGTGACAGAGCGCATCAGAAGCGTAACCTCGCGCTGAGTTGCAGGGAACGCATTCCTTCCACGGAAATCACCCGGCCATAGGTGGGCGAGTTCACGACGGTGTCAATGCCTACATATTGCGGCGTATTGAAGATATTCGAGAACTGGGCCCTGAACTCCAGGAAGCGAGTTTCACTCAGGGGAAAAATCTTGGTGAATGCCATATCGAACAACCGGCTGCCCGGGCCCTCGATACTGTTGCGGCGGGCATCACCGAACTGGCCCGTGGGCGAGGCGAACGCGGCCGTGTTGAACCACTCCGCGATGGAGGGATTCGGATACCGTGACCGGCTGGCCCGGCACCACATCGGCCCGCACCGTTCCGTTGGTGCCATGGCTCACATCCAGTTCGTTGCCGAGAATCCGGGGAGTGAAGGGCAATCCCGAAGCGATGGTCCAATCGCCGCTCCAGTTCCAGTCGCCGAACACGGCCCGCAGCGGGCTGTTGCCAGAGAGCCAGCGGCGGTCATGGCCGAAGGGAAGTTCCCATAAATAGTCAGCCGTGAAACTGTGCCGCTGATCGAAGCTGGACAATCCGCGCTCGGCCGCCAGGTCGAAGGCATCCTGAGCGACGTTGGTGGTGCCGGAAAGGGCGGTGCGTCCCGGGCCCTGCGCCACCAGAGGCTCGCCACTTCCGATGGTCGAGGCATTATCCAGCGACTTCGAAAAAGTGTAGCGGCCGCCAATCGAAAACCCGGCCTGCAGCCGTTTGCGGACGCGAACCGACAGCGCGTTGGCCGTCGAATCTCCCACCGAGTCTTCCCAGTAAAACGGCTGCACGCCGGGGAAGAGCACTCCGGTCGCGGTGCGGTTGGGGGCCTCCAGAATATCGAGACGCGTGCCCTTGGTCCCGGTGTAGTCGAGGTTCATGATCAGTGTGGGCAGAATCTGCTGTTGTACGTCAACGTTCCAGATCTGCACGTAGCCCAGACGGTAATTGGGATCCACGCCAAAGTTGTTGGTGATGGAGCCGGGAGGCACCGGCGGAAATCCATCCTGCAAGGTGAGCTGGCCGGTTGCCGATTGCGTGTTGGTCGCGGTGGTTGAGAACGGAGGCTGGAAAGCCATGTTCTGCACGATGCTCTGATAAGCGCTGGTGTTGTAGTTGATGCCGTATCCCGCGCGCACCACCGTGTTGCGCAGCGGCTTCCAGGCCAGACCGAGGCGGGGAGCGAAATTATTGCGGTCGGGACGGACCAGCGTCACCGGAAGCTGACCGTTGTACGGCCCGGTCTCGCCCACCTGCACCGGGACGGGCGGCGAGGTCAAGCCCACCGGCAAGTCCAGGTTCACAATGCGATCGTTCAGTTCGGAGAACGGAGAAATGTATTCGTAGCGCACGCCGAGATTCAGGGTCAGGTTGCCGCGCAGGCGCCATTCATCCTGTACGAACAGGTCCCAGGAATTGCCACGAAAATGATAGTTGTTATTGCCGAACTGGACCGAGGTCAGCTGCGGAAGCCCCAGCAGGAAGTCGGCAAAGTCGTAACCGGAGTTCACGCCGGTAAAGGTAAAAGTTCCACGGGCGTTGCTGTCAGTTTCGGGGTTGACTTCAATCCGGCGGAAATCGCCGCCCCAGCGCCAGGTGTGCTTGCCACGGCGGTAGATCAGGCTGTCCGAAAACGTCCAGGTCTGGTTGCGAAGCAATTGCGGATTGGTGTCGTTGAGGCTGCCGAAATGCGTGAACGAGAGGTTGGGCAGGCCCCAGTCAAAAGGATTGGTCGAAACCCCGGTGATGCCGAGATTTCCCGTGATGTCCTGGCTAAAGGCGTAAAGGTTTTGCGTGCTGATGCGGGAGCGGTTGAAGTCGAGGCGCGCGTTATTGATCACCTTGCCAAAGGTCCGCACATATCCAATGGGCACGTCGAAGCTGCGGGTGCTGGTATGGCCGCCCACGCTGGGAAAGGGATTGGTCAGGTTGGCGCTCGCGGCATGGTAGTGGAAGCCGAAATTCAGGTTATTTCGCGGACCTCGCATCCCCCGCCCGCCGCGGCCGGCGCTGGCCCCGCCCAGCGCGTGGTTCAATCGAATATTAAGGTCGTCGCTGTCGTTGAGGGTCGAGGTAACAAAATGGAAATTCGGTTCGTCGGGAGTTGCGTTCGCGACGTTGGGCACGGGATGAAAGGCAGAAGCCCTTGCGCTGCTGGATTGATGGTCACTCCGGCGTTTTGAAAGTTGTTGCCCGGGATGGGTTGTCCGTTGCCGGGATTGACCAGTTGAACTCCCGCCACTCCGGAAAAATCACCGCTGCGTTCAGCTGCGGTGGGTACAAAGGAAAACGCATCATACGGTGAATCGCCCCGCGAGCCGTTGTAGTGCGCAAAGAAAAAAGTCTTGCTGCCGCCATGGTAAATGCCGGGGATGTTCAGCGGCCCGCCCATGGCAATGCCGAAGCGCTGCCTTATATAACTGGCCTTGTCGGAAGAACCACCGTTGAGCGCGTAGGGCGCAGCATCCAGGGCCGAATCGCCGACCGAGTAATAAGCCATACCGTGTGGCCGGTTGATGTCAAATCTGCCTCGGCCCCCGCCCAGCATCATGGGGCCGCCTCGTCCTCCTCCGCCGCCGAAGCCACCGAAACCGCCGCCCGGGCCACCTCCACCCGGAGGACCACCACCACCCGGAGCACCGCCACCACCGAAGCTGCCGGCCTGTTCGCGGCCTTCACGCATTCTCTGTTCCAGTTCGTCGGTACTCATGCCGAACATGCCTACGCTCGAACTGCTGCCGGAAAACGAAACCGATTCTGTGGCGGCGTCCGCTGCTATGCCGGGGATGGGCATTCCGGCCGGCACGATCTGGTCCGCTCCGTTGCTGTTCTCGGAGGCGGCCAGTCCCTGCAGGACTGACAGGCTTTGAAATCCTCTACCCGTTCTGGCGGTTGCCTGCCGTTGCTGGACGCGTTCCGCCTGTTGCGTCCGCGAGAGCAGAGTCAATTCCAGGTCGGCGCGACTGCTCGCCTCACCCAGCACGATTTCGCGCGTAGCCGGCGCGAATGCAGCCATCTCAACCCGCAGCCGGTATTTTCCCGCAGCGGGGACCTGAAGCGTGTAGGCGCCGTTGATGTCTGTAGAAGTTGTGGTCCTGGCTTCGCTGGAAGAGTTGGTCGCGGTAACGGTGGCGCCCGGAATGGGCGTGCTACCCGATTTCACCACGCCGGTGATCGTGAAGCTCGACGCTGCGGGCGCGTCCTGCCCCAGCGCGCTGCTTGCCGCCAGCAGCAGAAGCGCAATGGAGACTCTCCAGATCCTGAAACGGAGGGCCGCCACAACGCCGCACCTGGATTGGGCGCAGCATGTCATGCCATGCATTTCAGGAACCATCAATATATTCAACACTGACCAGCCCATTCACCGGGTAAAAACTCAGTCAACAACCGTAAAGTTTCGTAAACCTGGGTTCGACGCCACTGTCCATAATCGAATTAGACGCTGGTAGATGGTCAAGGTCCCGCCTTTGAAGGTTACCGTGGGGTGAAGATGTCAGCGGAGCGGGACCTTATCCATAAACGGGCTCAGGTCAAGCGGGCAAACCTTCGATTCGATTCGGGAAAGTCAACACCCGTGAGGAACCATGCCCCGAGGCCGCAGGCAAGTGCCACAAAGATCGAAGAAAAGTGGAGCGCGGGTGGCGGCGATGGCGCGCTGTTTCTTATGGTTGTAATCATCGCGCCCAACAACATCGTGACCACAGCGACCCATTGGTATAAGCGCAGGCCGCCGAGCACGGGCGTTTGCGGTTCTCCGCGGTAGGCTTCTTCCACGAACCTCCCGGCACTGGAGAGTATCAGGTAAACTCCGCCCACCATGGCGCTGGAGGCGTGCAGCAGATAGATCCTGGTTACTACCAGCGCCACCACGACATTCCAGAGCAGTGAATACAGCGGCGTGGCATGCACGGGAACGCCGCGAAGAGAAAGCACCCGCCACACCCGCGATCGCGGATGAGTGTAACGGATGCCGACAAGTTCGGCGGCGGGGCGTCCGTGACAGCAACCCTGCACCAGGCAGCGCAGCCGTCCAATGCCCTGGATCCAGGGCGCGGCCACAACCAGGGCCGCCAGCACCGGCCAGATGGCGGTCCGCGTCCACCAGGCGGCGATTGCACCACAAGTCCAGGTCCCGATCATCCCACCGTAAAAGCCCAGGGGCCGCAGCAGAGCGGGAGAGCCTTCGATGACCTGCGCCCATAACGCGGCTCCGACGCAGCCTCCCAGAAAAATCGCAATCGGGATTGCACTCTTGCCCGGGCCCAGCAGCGTGTCGATGATCCAGATTCCGACGAAGACTCCCGCGCCCGCGTAAGCTCCGTGGTTGATCACGCGTCCGGAGCCAATGCGCCATTCTCTCCAGGAGTTGGCGATTTTTTCCGAAGAGCTGCGCAGGAAAGACCAGACTCGATCCATCCTGATGACCGCCAGACCTACCAGGAAACCGGCTGCCACATCAACCAGCGCGTGCATTCCGGTGGTTACGCAACTGGCGGATGCCAGCACAGCCCATGCTCGCCATAGTCGTTTTTGCCAGCGAGCCGCGGGCCAGGGCCTCAGCGGCGATAAATGCCCAGACCACGTGGAAGGAAGGAAACGCAGCAGCGGAACTGTCATGCGCGCGATCCAGATTCAGCCACTCCCCCAATCGCCCGATCGCAGTGAAAGACCGGGGCGGTGCAATCAGCGGCACCGCGAGGTAAAGAGGGAAGATAATCACCATCGCCAGCAAGGCCCGGCTGGAGAAGAGGCGAAGATCGTGTCGCGTGCGCGCTATTAAAGGCACGAGCAACACCATCACGTAAACGCTGCCATAGAACATTTCAGTCCACGGCAACACGGGCAGGCGGAATTCAAATGGAAGATATGCAATCTTCGCGTCGGGCGGGACTCCGAGGGCCACGAAGGCTTCGTAGATCAGGAACCAGGGCACAAGCACCGTCAGGTAACAGCGAAGGCGCTCCATCCCGGAAGGAAGAGACTGGTCGTCGGCGGGCAGCAGGCGTTGTCCCGGGCACGCACTCCCGAAACGCCTCTGCAAATCCGGCAGCTCGTATCCCAGCACCAGCGCGGCACTCGCCAGGACAACGGTAGTGGAAACCAACCACAAGCCACTGGCCGAACCGGCGGCGATTGCGGTGCCGACGCAGACCAGCGAGAAGCCGGCATAGATCGGATGGGAAAACAAACCATAAATTCCGCTCGAAACGTAACGCGGCGGAGGGAAGGCGTTCATGGGAAGGCCGCCCCCGACCAGCCACAGCGAAGCCATTCCCAATGCCACCAGCAATGATCCCACCGTAATGGCGCCGACCCCCCAGGGCAAAGAGTGGATGGCCGGCAGCTTTACCACTTCCCGGGTTTCGCTGGCCCAAACCACCAGCAGAACCGGCAGGACGATGACGAACAGTGCACCATACAAGAATTGGCCCACGCCGGATTTCGTCATTTCCACCGGACGACCTCGTGGATCGCCCACCCCGATGCGTTCCTGTTCCCGGCACGCAACAGGCCGCGGCTGCGCCACTTGCATTCTTCGACCGCCAACATCTTGCGCGGAAGCAGTTTCGCGAGGCGGGAGATTCCGGCAAATACAGTTTGCCCAAGCTGACCGCTGCGCAACACCAGCGCTCGATCAAGTTCGAGCCTGCTTCCGGCCGGTTCGAACAGTATTTCCGATTCCGTCAATGACTGGATTGCGCGCTCGTCGCCGTTGTGAATCAGGGTCCGCCATGGCTGCGGACCTCGCCAGTCGATCCAGACCAGGGCGTCCTGCTCCGAGAGGAACCGGCCCCAGTGCAATTCTTCCAGAGGTAATCTCCAAGGGACGACCGAGATCGTCAGGCACTCGGCATAGCCCAACCCAGTGATTCGTGTCTTGCCTGGAAGTGACAGATCGACCTGTGCCATGGGCTGATGGCAGTGCCAATCGATGCGGCCCTCCTCGCTCTCAAAAACGGTGCGCCGCTCGGGTGCTCGGAGGGCGCGCCATGTTCCGGCGGTGCCGAGACCGGGCTGGGTGAGTGTGATGGTGTCGCCGTCGCTTAGTGGAAGGGGCACTTTGCGAAGCGAAGAAGTGCAGCGGACACTACCCTGCAGTACGGTGAGCAAACTTCCATAGCGCATGGACAGCTTGTTCCAGCGCAGGTCCGCCACGTACACCACCGCCGCATCGCCGTTCTCGGCGACGCAGTCCAGGTACCACTTCGTGAGTAGAAAGGAAGATTCTTTGCTCAAGCTTCTGGAGTTCGTTCTCAGAGGTCGCAAGTGCAATCGCAATGAGTAGCCAAGCGCTCCCAGCGATTGCGATCGTCAGGATAGTACTCCTCGAAGTTGCCAGATACGATGGTTTTTCCTTACCGATTCATTGCCGGGGCCCTAAGTGGCTGGTATCCATGTTTTGCCATTCGCGGAAATCCTTTTTTCAGGTTGAACGGCAATTCCGGCGGGCACCCAGGAGCAGACTCCCGCGGGCTGTGGTTTGCAGTTTTCAGATGGGCTGTCTTCCACTCTCTTCCTTAGTGCCTCCAGGTCGGCCAATGAGGACGACCCCAAGATAGCCTGATCATGCTCGGCTTGACTGACCCGGGTGAGAAAAAGAAGTCTCACATAGCGGACGTTTTCCGGGAGATTGAATAGCGGGACCAGCGGTTGTGACCGCTTGCTGCTCTTGCCATTGCTGGTAAATTCAGCGGAACCGAATCGGACGACGACCCCACTTCCGTTCTGGGCACTGACTTCATAGTAGTCGGTCTCATAGCCCAGGAATTCAGCTCCGGTTTGGAGGGCTACGGCCTTGCCCTCGCCGTGGAATTCCTTTGGTTGCATTTTGAATTTTCCCGAACTGAGGACCGGCGTCACGACCCGAACCCGCCATCCCGGCTCGAGGTCGATATAGCTCTTATCGACGAATGCGCCCATCTCTTCGTGCGACTTGCGAACAGCGCAGCCCGTGACACAGATTGCCATCGCGACGACCAGAAACAGGATTCTCTTTGCCGAAGTCATGCCAACTCCATCGCAGTTCTTGCCGCGCTCGCTGGACTTCAGAAACGCACCCGCGCTACTTCCATGCAGAATTCAATTTCCAGATGGTAAATGAGACGACTTTCCCGCCACTCCCCTTCGCATAAACTTCTATGCCGTCGCTGCCCGGCGGAGGATAAATGCGGTCGGAGAGAACGCGTTCGCCGTCATTCACAAACACCTCGACACTCGAACGGTCCACGAACACGTGCAGTCTGATGCCGGCGCTTTGCTCCACTCTGGCAGTGAAGCGTCCGGGGAAGTCCTTGCTGAACGAAACCTCGCCGGAGTGAGTGCGATCGAAGTAGACCTCGCGGTGAACGGTGTCGAAACCAAGCAGCGTCTCGGCCTCTTTGCTCTTGCGCAGGCGAAATCCGATCTCGTCGGCGCGCCCGGGCTCTAACTCGGCCTCAATTTCGTAAATTTCGCTTTTCATTCCACGCAATTTCTGGTTCGCCTCGGCGACGCTGGCATTCGCAATGCGAAACTTGCCGCGCCGAAGGCTTTCGAGTTCCCGCACCGGCCGCTGCACCAGGCGAAGTCCATCGGCGTAGCGTCGCAGCATTAAGGTGCGTGGAATGGATTGGGCTCCGCGCCAGAGCACGGTTGGCTCGGCATTGGCATACTGCCAGTTGCTGAACCAGCCAATCCACACGTGCCGCCCGTCGCTTGCCGGGATGTCCTTCCAGGTGTTGGTGGCGTAGAAGTCCTTGCCCCAATCGGCCCATAGCGCGGGATCGTCTGGAACTTCGCTGCGAAAGTTCACGCCATCGAATTTGCCGATGATGTAGCGGACTCCGGTTCCGCCAGCGGGGGCTCCCGGATTGCGGTTGATGATCAGCACCCACTTCTTCTCGGCGCTGCCCTCAACCGGAAGTTCGAGCAGGTCAGGACACTCCCACTGCCCCGCCGAATCTCCCGCGGAACCGAAGGTGGAGCGCTTGCTCCAGTGCTTGAGGTCGGGCGAATCGAAGATGACGAGCGTTCTTTCGTCGGCCAGCACCGCTACCATCACCCACTTGTGTTGTGGCGCGTACCAGAAGACATTGGGATCGCGGAAGTCGGGGGCGTCGAGATCAGCGACAGGATTGCCCGAGTAGTTTGTCCAGGTCCGCCCGCGATCGTTGCTGAACGCGATGTGCTGTTTCTGCCGGTCTTTATAGGCCGCGGTGTAAATGGCCACCAGGCAGGAATGGTCTTGCGGGTCGGAATTCTGGCACAGGCCGCTGCTGTTGTTCCGGTCCACCACTGCGCTTCCGGAATAGACCATGTACTGGCCGGGAACCTCATGCAGCGCGACCGGCAGATTCTGCCAGTGCACCAGGTCGCTGCTGACGGCATGTCCCCAGCTCATGTGCCCCCACACATTGCCTTCGGGGTTGTACTGGTAAAACAGGTGATACTCGCCTTTGTAGAAGACCGTCCCGTTGGCGTCGTTCATGAAGTTTTGCGGAGGGGTGAAGTGGAACTGCGGCCGCCAGGGCTGATCGTACGAGGGCGCCTGGGCGCGTGAAGGCGACAGCAGCATGCTCAAAATCACCAGGCACAACCACAGCGCCGGCATGATCTTCTTCATGGTCGTTGCAAGGAAATGGGTCAAGGTTTGTGCTGGCGCTGTTTTTCGGACTCTTCGATGGCTTTGCGGAATTGCTCGACCGCATGGTCCTGCGGAGCATTCAGCGAGTCCTTCGCGATAAGGCGCCAGACCGGCGATGTGTCCAGAGGATATTCCACCCGCCCCCGATAGACTTCGAAAGTATCGTCCGACGACAGGACCTGGGCCCCGAGTTGCGGGCCCCGATTTCCCATCTCGCCAGGAAGAGGCTGAGAAAGATCTGGAGGACGGCCCGTTTGCTGGCCGATGCGAGCGTCTGGAATGCCGGGCTGGAAGATGACCGGCCGGTTGTCCGCCGGCGAATGAGCGATGATGGGGCCGCTCTTGTTTCCTTTTCGAACTGCAATGATCAAGTCCGCAGTGTATGCATCCATGACCAGATCAAATCTGCCCCATTTTGTAAGCGCTCTCTCTACTTCATCCTGGGCGTTTCGATTGGCCAACGGTGCGGTTAGAGCCTCGCCCGCATCGGGATGAATCACCACCATGACCGTGCGCGCCCGCAGCACATCCTCCGGAAGCAATCCCTTTTTCTTGTCTTTTGCCTGGAGTTGGAGAACTGACAGAAGGAGGATGGTGAGAAGAGAGAGGGAAAAACAGTCGGACAAGACACGACGGGACATGATCGCCTCCGAAGACGTGGCTGCGCGGCACCGATTATACGACTTTGTGAAGTTATTTGAAGCGCCGGCGTCCCTGGGCCTCCGCTCGGGGCAGGCTCCGCTCGCTGTCCTGGAAGCGTCCGCCTCTACTTCGGCGGCGAGCGGGCTTTCGCCCGCTCTAGTGCCGGCGGGACGCCGGCGCTACACCCGGCCGGTCAGTTATATCCACCGGCGGCTCAGTGCGAGAATGAGATGTTTAACCCTGTGGTGAGCAGAATGTCATTCTGCTTGCTGCCGGCGGGGGGATTGGTCACGTAAATGTCTCCGAACGCGTTCTGCCATCCCAACCATTTGCTGAGCTTGGTCACGGTGCCGAAGTTGAAGGTGGCGCGGTACTCGCCGGTCTTGTTCAAGTCGGGGAAAAAATAAAGCTTTTGGGTGAGCACGGTGTTCATCCCCAGCTTGTGATTCAGTTCCTCGCCCGCTGAAGCGGCCGCAAAGCTGCGGCTGGGCAGCAGCGAATATTTTTCACGGGTGTAGTTGATGCCCCCCAGCAGGTCCAGTGTGGTGCGGGTATTCTGGATCGCATGCAGGCCCAATCCGCCGCCAAAC
Organism: Terriglobia bacterium; assembly: GCA_963752375.1. Taxonomy (GTDB): domain Bacteria; phylum Acidobacteriota; class Terriglobia; order Terriglobales; family Acidobacteriaceae; genus JAIQFF01. Next base: position 145,256 of record CAVVYF010000020.1, on the reverse strand, counting down.
ACGGAGCGCAGGTCCAGAGTCTGCAGAGCGTCGGTCTGGAAATCGGCGCCCACGTAGGCGAACAGCCGCGGAGTGAAATCGTGATCGTAGCGGATTCCGCCCTGCACCGAGTTGGCGGTGGTGTCGGGGGTTGCGCCGGGTGCGTCATTGGTGGCGTACACGCTGTTAGTGTACAGACCCAGGTGATCGTGCAGGGTCTTGCGGTCGGCGGTAAAGGCCACGGCCAGGTTTTTGGTCTGGCTGTTGCCGCGGGTCAGGGCGAACCCCACGTTGGCCCCTCCCTTCCATCCTTCCAGCAGTCCCGGATGCAGTGATTTCTCATACGCCGCCTGCTCGGCTTCGCCGAACAATTTGGTGACCGACGCCTTGGGTTCGGTGACCGTGCCCGCATTGGCTGTGGCCACCGCTAGGTTGCCATCCGACGTGGTCACTTTCCCCACCACCGTCTTCCCGTCGCTCAGGCTCACCGAGAGGGCCTGCGTGGAAGTGATCTCCTGCACCGCCGGCCACTCTACCGTCACTTCGCCGGCGAACTCCGTCTTGATGATCAGAGTCTTGTCATCGGACTTCTCGATGGTTCCGGTTAAACGGTCGCCGTTCTTGAGCACGATCTGATCGGCGAAGAGCCCTGCGGGACATAGAAAAACGACAATTAGAGCCAGCACTTGTATTTTCGACACGTCTGTTCTCCCGGAAATGAATTGCGGAATCGTGGATTATTTCATGGCTACTGGGTAAGGCCGCCAAACACTGAAGAAGAAGAGGATCAACAGCGGAAGCCACCAACTGCCTGAGTCGCTCATTCTTACTTACGGTCCCGCGCGTGGGTTGCGAAGACCAACGAAATTATAGGGGACACGATCGGCAAGAGCAAAGTCTGAACAATCACATCGGGGAGAGTACTGTGCGGACTATGCGGCATTCCCCGAGGCGAAGGCGGAACCAAAAAAAGTCAGCTGGGCCGGTTGGAAGGGTCCTCGGGCGTGGTGCTCCTGACCTCCGTATTTGCGGTGGTTGCCTGGCCCCGAGGCTTGCTCTTTCATCCCATCTTTCAGAGCACGAATGCCCTCGCCAATTCCCTTGCCCAGTTCGGGAAGCTTCTTGGGACCAAACACCAATAGCGCGATCGCAAAGATCACCAGCAGATGCATCGGCTGGAACAGACCTTCAAGCATGGAAAAACCTCCGCCGCCTGCGGCTGGCGGTAAACCCAACATTATCCAAAGCGGCAACCTACGTCAACTTGCCCACAGCCCCGGCGGGACAGGACCAAGGCCAGTTACCTTCGTGACCGGGGGCGGGGCCGAAGTGTGCAACATCTCCATCTCGCCGCCAAAGCACGCTCGAAACGCTCATGCGGGGATAGGCGAGTGCTCGAATCAGCCGCGTTTGACGTGCCAGAACGGGACTGAATCGAATCAAAACGCGCTCCTTATTGGTTCGTTTGGTCCAAGCTCCACATCTCTTATGCACTATAGGGCAATGGCCCTCATGAACTGTCGTGCATCGGCGAACCTGCCGGCCAGACCTAGAATGGCATTGCACTTAGAACGCGAAAACGTACTTTCGCTTCGGGAGAAATCTGATGAACTCCGCAACCGTGGCCACGTCCGCCGGCAGCACTCCGATTCCGTCCGCCATGCTTCCCAGCGATACGGGTTTCCATCGTGCCTCCGCTGCGGTGGAGAATCTGCCCGCCGCGCTCGGGCCCAGGCGCGTCGGATACGGTCTGCCTTGCGTGAAGTGCAAGACCTATTACGCCGCCGATCTGACCATGTGCCCGGTGTGCAGGACTGAAGAGAGAGTTCCGCCGATTGTGGCCGCTGCAGGCAGCCCCAGCCTGCCGGAAAGCGCCCTGCCCATACCCGACGAAGCCGCTTTGGAAGAAGAACGCGAGCGCTTTTTGCGGGAGTTCAAGTCTCAGGTTTACGCCGCCCACGTGCAAATCGACCCAGCCGAAATTGCTCCGCTCGGGAGTATGGGCTGCAGCGTGGAAGCCAGCCATCAAGGCGGGTTTGAGCCGGCAGCGGTATGCCAGCAGTGCTACGTCCGGCTGCAGGAGCGGATTGATCTGCTGGAGGCGTCCCTGCACATGGATTTGGTAGAAGCCACGCGGGTGGTGTACGAGGCGGTTTGGGCGGACCCCTCCGATCCCAGCAAGACCTATCAGAACGCGGCCCGCGCGATTCTGGCTGAACTGCGCAAGCGTGCCGGCATCTCGACTGTTTTGGGGTCGCTGCAACCGCTGACTCACTAAGACATCCGCCTACTTGGGCTTCACGCTAACCCACTTCCGTCCGGCGTACAGCCGGTAGGCGCTTCCGTCTTCGACGATTTTCAGCGGCACGGGATGCGCCAGTTTTTCGTCCGATTGCGCAGCCACGCTGAACAGATCGTTGGCCCCCACGTCCATGACCAGAAACTTTCCCTCCTGAGAAAAGCCAAAGCCGTATTCGCCCGGCGGCAGGTCCGTTCCTGCGACAGCGAGTTTCACTTCCGTGATCAGAAATCCCTGATACTTGGCCTGCACGTCGGAGGCATAGCCGGACGTATCCACCAGCCCGGCCAGTACCAGCTTGCCTTCCGGCACCCTGAATCCCCCGGAATTCCGCAATTGCACCGAGGCTGATTGCCCGCGGAAAAAATAAACCGCGGGAACGACTTTCCTGACTTCATCGGCGCTGAGTACGCCAGGTTTTGCCTGCTGCGCCGAAAGCAGCGCACAGGAGCAGATCACGACCACCACAGCCATGCATCGCTTCATGAAACCCTCCCTCGGAAAATCCCAACTGGGAACTGAAAACCAGAAACTGACAACGTTTTCGTCATCGTCCTCCCGTCTCTCGAACGACAAGGACGGGAGTTGAACTGATCCCAAAAAGAAGTGGCGAGAGCCACCCATCCTGTCTCTCCAAAGAACGGAGACACGAGGGTGAGGCACCCTGCTACTTTGGGGATTCAAAGCGCAGTGAGCCAAAAGCCGAGGGCACGTGAAAATTCGGCTGCGGCGTACCCGTGGCCTGCCAGGCCATGTAGGTTCGCGGCTCCTTCGTCCCCTCAATGCGATAGAAGTTGGCCCGCCAAACCGCCTTCGGATCGAAATTCGGAGTCAGGGCCTTTATCGGAATAGCCAGCTCCGCCGTCCAGCGTAGCCCCTTCTCGTCCAGAAACACGGATTTCTTCAATCCACTCTTGAGATCTGCGAGGCCCCCAGGGAAAATGTCCAGATCAATCCACATCCCGTTGGGACTCACTTCGAACTCCCGGTAGTAGTGGGTTCGCGTGGGATCGGGTTGCAGAAAGGCTTCCGCCACATCGCGGTCCCACAGGTGGTCGCGGCGGCCGTTGCTGTCGGAGTCTTCAAAAAGATAAAGCTCCCGATAGCGGCATTCAAACCTCAAATAAAGAGTCTTCGGGGACCACAGGACACGGACCGTAGTCTCGCGCTGCTCATCCGGATTGTTTCCCTGCCAGTCGGAACAAAAGACGATGGGCTGCGCGCTCTGCCACTCCTGGGCGGGGTGTTGGGCGTCAACCATGATCTCGCCGGCAACGAATGAGGCGACAATCTCGGAAGATGTGGTAGCGCACTTCGGCAGGGGCACGGTCTGGCTCATCATGGCGATAGGGCAAAGCAGAATCGTGATCGCAGCCGTCAGTATAAGTCGCAATGGAAGCGTACGCATCATCGGGAAAATCGCTTTGACCGCAAGATTCGGATAGTCCACGCCATCCCCCCGGCTTAGGCTTGGGTCATTATGACAGCCAATGCGATACTCAACCTGACCGAAGTTCGTGACACTGGGGTTCGTGAGATGACACGCGGCACCGAAAATCGTCGCTCCGAAAATCTTCCTGCGGAAAATCGGTGGCAGGCCGTTCTCGCTCGCGACGCCAGTCAGGACGGCAGCTTCGTCTTTGCCGTCTCCTCAACCGGGGTATATTGCCGCCCATCCTGCCCATCGCGGCGGCCCCGCCGGGAGAATGTTACCTTCTTTCACAAGCCGGATGACGCCGAAAAAGCCGGCTACCGTGCCTGCCTGCGCTGCCGCCCAAAAGCGATCGGCGGCAACAAGCAGGCGGAGATGGTCAAGGCCGTCTGCCGTTACATCGAGCGCCACCTGGATGAACCGGTCACGCTGAGCCGGCTGGGAGCGGAATTCCGCCAGAGCCCCTTCCATCTGCAGCGCTCCTTCAAGGCCGTGCTCGGCATCTCGCCCCGCGCCTACGCCGACTCCTGCCGCATGAACCAGCTCAAGCGCAATCTGCAGGCCGGCCACTCCGTTACCCGGGCGATGTATGACGCGGGCTACAGCTCCAGCAGCCGCTTGTACGAACGCACCGCGTCGCAGCTGGGCATGACTCCCGACAAATACCGTCGCGGCGCCATTGCCGCGCCTATCCGTTATACATGCACCGATTCTCCGCTAGGGCACATGCTGATCGCCGCCACCGAAAAGGGTATCTGCACCATCCAGTTTGCGGATTCGGACGACGAACTCGAGCACGGCCTCAGACACGAGTTTCCCTTCGCAGTCCGGCGCCGCGATGATGCCGCCATGCAAAACTGGAAGGATAATCTCCTCCGCCAGATGCATGGACACAAACTGCGTACATCGCTCCCGCTCGACATTCAGGCGACCGCCTTCCAGCGCCGGGTGTGGACGCAACTGCAAGCCATCCCCTTCGGCGCGACCCGCTCCTACGCCCAGGTCGCGAAGGCCATCGGACAGCCCACCGCCACCCGAGCCGTGGCCCGGGCCTGCGCCACCAACCCGGTCGCCGTCGCGATTCCGTGTCACCGCGTGGTCCGCAAAGACGGAGACATGGGAGGCTACCGCTGGGGAGTGGAACGCAAAGAAGCCCTGCTGCAGTTGGAGCGCGCCGAAGCCGCCGCCAGGTGAAGGGTGCCCCTCGGCTCCGTGCCTAGTGCCAGCGTGCCCCCGGCTTCTTCAGATAATGCCGGAAGACGAATCCCCACGGGATGATTGGAATGAGAAGCAGGGGGCCCAACGCAATCGCCTTGAAATCCCCTGTGAATTGCGCCGTGTGCACGCCCGCCCTCCATTGCGGCAGCCCGTAATCGAGGAGCCAGATTGTTTTCCACGCCAGCTCGAAGAGAAGTATCGGAATTATCTGCAGCGGGTAGCGAAGCCCGAAACATGCAAGCACCCACAGTCCGCCGAGCATGCTCGGGATAACCCCGCGCGCCGTGGGCTCATGGCCTATCAACTGCGGCAGAAATTCGATGGCGCCGCCGATGACCAGCAGCAGGTACATCGCGCGCAGTACGTAGAGCCGGGTGAGAGAGACTTCGCTCTCGACCTCGAAGGAGGCCGGAGCGACCGGTGAAACAATGGCAGCATTCAAAGTCATTTCAAATCTCCAATCTCATCAAGTGACACGGACGGCCGCTCTCCGGCGCCGGCATCGCGTCGAAATTCCAGGAGATCGCCCGGTTGGCAGGCGAGCGCTTCGCAGATTGCCTCAAGCGTCGAGAAGCGGATAGCCCGGGCCTTGCCGGTCTTCAGGATCGACAGGTTCGCGAGCGTGATTTCGACGCGCTCGGCGAGCTCGGTCAGCGTCATGCGCCGGTCGTGCAGCAGGTCGTCGAGCTTGACGAGAATGGCCATCAGACGGTGCCCTCCAGATCCTCGCGCATGCGCGTCCCTTCAAGGAACACCTGCGCGAGTACGAACAGCAGGAGGATCGCGAGCCAACCGGTGAGATCGAAATTCCCGTTGATGCGCAGCGGCATTTCTTTGGTCGAGACCGCGGAGGCAATCGCAACGACGCAGATGTGGAGCAGTTCGAGGCCGAGCAGCGCCCAAGCGATGGTCCGCAGCCGCCCGGCATTGTCCATGGTGAATGGCTCGCCCGTGCGCACCGATTCGACGATCCTAAGCAGCCGGCTGAACACCACGTAAGCGATGGGTGTGCCTACGACGCCGATCACCATGATTGCGCGCATCCCGGCAACCACTCTCTCGGGACCGGCGACCGCGCCGACGCCGAGCGCTCGCCAGGTCCATTCCTCAGCCAGGAAGCTGATCACCAGCAGAGCGAAGATCAGGGCTCCGAGAATCCAGTTGAGGACGATCAGGATCCGCAAAGTGACCCAGGTCGCGAGTAGCGTCGTCGAATGTTTCAGGTTGTTTTCCGAGGTAAGCATTATCGATAAACGATAAACTATTTATCGTTTATCGGCAAGTACTAATTTTGGCAAGTGCTGAATACCGGCTCGTAAATGCCGCCAAGTACCGCGGTAGGCGACAGAAATTCCCGGATTTTGCACTTATGGGCGGACTTTCGCCCGTGATCACTTCTGGGCATAGACCTTCCGCGCCGACGACAGCATTTCCAGCACTGCAGTCTTCTCCGCCTCCGTGTTCCAGTCCTGGTTCGACTTCGCGGCGTCGATCATGCGATCGATCCAGGCGATGAAATAGGCTGCGTCTTCCGTCGGCCTGGGACGCGAACCGGCAACCGTTACATAGATCGGGCTGGTCGTCGCATAGGGATACATATCCAGCAAAGGATGCTCGGCCTGGTCGCTCCAGGCCCGCAGCAGGCACCAGCCGCTGCGCGAAACCGGAATTGTGTCCTCTACGTCGGCGGCCTCACGGTCGCCGCTTACCTTCAAATCGCGCACCACTTCGCCATTACAGATCATCTGCAGATGATCGATGGGCACGAACGATCGCAACCAGGCCGTGAACTTTACTTTGTTCTCGCCGGCCGGCAGAGAGACTTCATCACCAAGTTGCTCTCCACCCAGCGAGAATCCCAACAATGGACCGTTGGTGGCGAAAGTGCGTCCGTGCTTGATCGAATCCAGCCAGTTTCCAATGTCGAGCGGACCGGCGGGAACTTTGGCATACACACGGTTGAGTCCAACCGGCCCGCGCAGAGACGCAAAGTTTGCCATGGCATCGGTACCCGCCGCGGTCGGCAGGTGGAACCCGCAGTTGAGCAGCCGGTACCAGACGTTGGCGGTCGATTTGTGCTCCGCGAATCCCAGCACTTCGATGTAATCCACTTTGCCCAGCGCCAGGTCCACCGGCAGTTCGTGGGTCAGCGATGCATCTTTCGCAGGATCAGGCACGGCATCATAGGGATGGACATATCCCACCAGCGCGTGCTGTTCATGCGCCATGTCAGCCACATTTGCGTTGGCTGGAAACAGACTGGCCGCGGCTGTGTCGGGATATGCGGAATAACCGGGCAGAAGAAAATTCCGCGTCAGATTCAGCAGGCCCAGGTGCCCCCAATAGCTGGTATGAAATTCCTGCCCGTGCAGCAGAAGATTGGTGGCCGTCGAAGCCGGGTCAGGCTTGGGGCTAAAATATGCGATATCCGGAATGCGCTGCTCCTTGTTGACCACCAGGTCTTCAACAATCTGCAGGTTCTCGGCCGCGGCCTGCTGTACCAGATGCCTCGGCGTGTTACGGTACGCGCCTCCGTAATTCATGTGGACGTGAACATCGCCACTGACCCATTGCGAGCCTGCCTCTTTGGGAAGGTCAAGCGGCTGCAGCTTAATCGTCAGACTGGATGTGTGCCCGGCGGCAATACTCACGGTGTGCCGCTCGAACCGGTATTCGAAGCCCTTCATGACCTCGACTTCCGCGCTTCCATCCGGCAATGTCATGTCCGCGATGCCAGGAGTGTGAAAGTAATGCGCCTCGAAGGGACGCTCGGAGCGCACGAAATTGTCGTCAGCATTCATCCATGCGTCGTCGGGGGCGTAAGCGCGGCCATCTGCGCCCACGACGAAGATTCGCGCCGGTGTGGAGTGCCCGGCCGCGTCCAGCACCGTGATGCTTAGCCGGCCCACCGGCTTCAGATAGTGCTTTTCTTTAGGAATGAGCGGGGTCTGCGCGCCCCCGGGGATTGTTTGTGTCCACAATGAAGTGTTGCCGCCCCGGTTAGAGATGAATGCGATGCGTTTTCCGTCCGGCGACCAGCGCGGCGCAACATTTTCGAAATCGCCATAGGAGAGCGGGAAGGCGTCGCCACCCTCCGCGGGCAGCACCCACAGTTGGTGCCACTGCTGTCCCAGATAAGACGCATAGACGATACGCTTCCCGTCAGGTGAAAAATCCGGCCGCGACTTCCATGCCGTTTCTTCGTAATGAATCTCGCGGGCTTCCGCACCCGGCTCCGCTTTCATCCGCCAGAAGCCGCCAGTGCCGTAAATGTGTCCGCGATTGGAAACGAAAAGAATTTCTTTACCATCCGGCGACCAGGCGGGACTGATCTCAAGGTCGAACTGGCTGTAGTAATAGCGGTTGAGGCTGCTGCGATTTTCTCCCGTCAGACGGTGGACATCCTTCAATTCGCCGTCGCTGAACTGCCCCACGAAAATATGAAAGCGTCCATGGAACGACGTGGAAACGAATGCGATCCGTTTGCCGTCGGGCGAGAAGCGGGGCTCGACGTTGACCGCGCCGCCGGTCGTGAGTTGGCGCGTGGCTTTCGTCTGCAGATTCAGGGCCCAGAGTTCAACCGCATCCCGGGCATAGGTGGCATACACCACCCAGCGCCCGTCGGACGAGCAATCAGGCTGATAGTCATAGCCAGAGCCGCTGGTCAGTTGTTCGGCCACGGTGGAGGCGAGTTTCTGCTGCCACAGCGATCCCGCCATGGAGTACACCACGCTGCGGGAATCCGGGGCCCACGCTACCGCGCTCGGCCCAGTCGTAAGCTGCGGCAGATACATTTCGCGGAAATAGTAGGGATGCGGCTCGTCAATCTGCTTGAGCACCGGTTCGCGCTGCGCCCGAACTGGAATTGGCGCGGCGGCCACAAACGCGGCAGCCAGCAGGAGCAGCAGGTTAATCCGGTTTCGTAGGGGCAAGGATCCCTCCAGGTCTCCGCATGATCGCACGCCTTACCGAGAAACCACCGGCAAAACCATGCGCGAAGGCCGACGCCGGTCAGTGTAAATCGAGATGCTTGCTTTCTGCATTCGAGCGGACGAATTTTCCAGTTCGCCAGTCTGCAGATTGCGCGAGAAATTCGGAAAGAAGGTCGCCGAAACCTGCACTCGTATGCGATGGCCTTTGCGAAAGACGTTGCTGGTAATCAGGTTGTCGAGATGCAGCTCATAGACCCGGTTCGGCGTCAGCAGTTGCCGCCCCTTCTTCAGATTACGATAGCTGGTGCGCAGCACGTCCAACCCCGGGCTCATCAGATTGTAAGCCGTGCCGTCCGGAGCCACATCGAGCAATCGCACCCACAGATCGGTGTCGCGGCAGTCACAGGCGAGATAAATCTGGGCATGAATCGGCCCGGTCACTTCGGTATCGCGCTCGAGCGCGGCCGAATCGAAAGTCAAAACATCATGCCGCCCGGCCAAATCCCGGTAATCGTGCGCGCCCGAGCTGCTGTACGCATTGACCACTGGTTTTTCCGGATCGGAAAGAAAAGACACGAACGCCTTCTTCTGCCTGGGTGCTTCGGTGGCCAGACTTCCATGACCGTTGCCGGAGTTCGGGCTGACCAGATAGTAGGACGCCGCTTTCGACGCGGGCGGCCAGGCGTCCGCCTCGCGCCACTGATCGTCTCCCATCACAAAGTAGCGCACAGCTTTTTCTTTCACCACTCCATTCCCGACACCCCGCAGGTAGTGGTCCATCCAGCGCAGGACAACTTCGTCGTAGTCAATCGCCGCCGCCGCTCCAAACTCGCGCTCTCCTGATTTCGTTTTTCCGGTGGACGCGACGCCGTGCACCCAGGGACCGATCAGCAGATGAGAGTGAGCATCGGCAACCCCGGCGCGGGCCTTCAGCAGTCCGGCAAAATTTGTGGTCGCGCCTTCGGGTCCGTAGTTGTCGTCATACCAGCCGGACATATTCAGCACGGCGGCATGCACGCGGTCATACTTGTTGCGCAGATCGCACCACGCCCACCAGGGATCGTCGTAGGGATGGGTGAGCCAGTCGTAGTAGTAAGGAGCGATGCCGCGCAATTCTTGCAACTGGTCGAGCGGCACCGTATTCAGCATCTTTGGACTCGCCTGGCTCCAGGCGGCAATCGCTTCCTCAGAGGTCTTCGGTCCTGGCAGATTTCTCCTGGTCCTCACATCTGGTGCGATGTTGTCCCAAATCCATTCGATCCACGACATGTCCCACAGACCGCCGGCATAGAAGAAATTCTGCGCCGAGGAAAAAGTCATGGCCGGGACCATGGCCTTGAGATGCGGGGGGTTTTCTACTGCCGCCAGCCACTGCACCGCTCCGGGATAAGAGAGTCCGAAAGTCCCAACCGCGCCATTCGACCAGGGTTGGCGCGCTGCCCACTCGATGGTGTCGTAGCCGTCGCGGCCTTCGTTTTCGTAGGGACGGAACTCGCCATCGGAAGCGTAGCGTCCACGAACATCCTGCACCACGACCGCGTATCCGTGCTCGACCGCGTGCCGAAAGGTGGTGTAATCCGCGAGCGCCGGCTCTTTGCCGTACGGTGTGCGATACACCAGCACCGGGAATGCGCCTCTGCCGCTCGGCCGCAGCACGTCGGCGCGCAGGATTACGCCGTCGCGCATGGGCACCGCGACGTCCTTCTCCGCCACAAAAGTTCCGGATGAAGCAGAGACTTGCTGGGCCGGGGCGAGAAGACCTGCTCCGCAAAGCAGCGGCAGAAGGAATTTCAATTTCATGGAAGGGCGTAGCCTAGCAGTTTCGCGGCGTTCAATACAAGAATCACGGGAGCGCTTCTCCCGGCGGCCGCTTTCTGACCAGCAGCCAGTTGATCCATGCCACCAGCGCGGTGGCCAGCAGGATCATCGATCCGCCAAGGTTCACGCCGGTAATCAGTACCGCGCAAATTCCGACGCCTAACACGGCGAAAAGAGGTCCTCCGGGAAGACGAAACATGGCAGCTCCCGGCTGCTTGCGGCGAAACACGGGCAAGGCCGCGCACACCAGGCCGTAATAAAGGAGCCGCGCCACTGCGGACAGGGTCGCGTTCCAGGTGAAGCTTCCCAACAACGCCAGCAGCCAGCTCAGGAAGGCAAAGGCAAGAATCGAAAAATAAGGAGTGCGGAAGCGGGCATGGATGGCGGCAAAGATGGAAGGGAAGTCTCCATTCTCCGCCAGCGCAAAAGTAATTCGTGGTACGCCCAGCATATTGGCGCTGAGATAGCCCACCACGGAAACCAGCGCGCCCACGGAAACGAAAGCGGCGCCGCCATTGCCAAAAACGATTCGCGCCACGTCCGCCAGGGGACGTTCGCTGTGGGCTGGATCCGGCAGGATGCCCACCACCACCCATTGAATTGCTGAGTACAGCAACGTGCAGGTGATCAGCGCCGTGAACAATGCAAATGCTGCGTCGCGGCGAGGATTTTTTGCCTCGCTCAAAGGCGTGAGCGCCGTTTCAAAGCCGCCGTAGGCGAAGACCAGAAGCAGACAAGCCTTGAGCCAGGCGCCAGCTCCAGCGCCACCCGGCAATACCGGCGCGGCCTGGTGGCCTGCCAGCAGATACATCGACCCCGCAATCGCCACCAGAAACAGCGGCACCAGCTTGGCCACCGTAAACACGTTGCTGACCTGAGTGCTCGCCCGCACTCCGCGATAATTGATCACGGTCAAGACGCCATACAGAAAAGTAAGAATAAGGAACCGCGGAAGGGGCTCCCTGGCGTGCGGCCAGAACTCGCCACAATAAATCACGAACAGGTTGGAAGTGGCCGCTGGCGCGGCCAGGCGTACCAGCCAGAGCATCCAGCCCATCTCGATTCCCACCAAACGCCCGAAGGCGGCGCGAGCGTAAAGATAGGGCCCTCCGGCAGCGGTAAACTGCGAAGCCACTTCCGCAAAGCACGCCATGATGACGCCGGCCGCAGCGCCAGCCAGCAATACTGCCCAGGGGCTGGCCCGCCCGATGAGCCGGGCCACGTCGGAAGGTAACCCGAATATTCCACTGCCGATGATGGAGTTGACCACCAGCGCCGCCAGGCTCCAGCGTCCAATGGCCCGCACCAGTCCGGAATGTCCGCTCCCAGGCAAGCCGTGTTTGTACCACAAAAATGTAGACGCAATCGTGCCGCTCGTGCAGGCCTATTCCAGGGATGGAGGAGAACTGATCGGGTTTGTGACGACTGAAGACCGACGACTGACGACTGCTACGCCGCGTCGTTCTCGATCTTGATGCGCAACGACTTCAGGAACTTGAGGTCCTGGTCGCTGATCTTGAACTCGGGATTGGTGGTCAGGGTGGTCACCAGGGAGGTCTTGTCATCGGACTTCTCGCCCGGCTTGCTCACGCCAATGGTCGCTTCCAGAACCAGGAAAATGTCGTATCCGCTGTCTTTAATCTTGGACACTACTTCGGCAATCTGCTCACTGTCGGCCAGCGATTCATTGATCGCCTCGCCCAGTTCCTTCATCAACTGCTTCAATTGCTGGTCCACTTGGCCCCCTGAAGTAGAACGGCAGTACCCGGTTACTTGGATGCCGGATCGGGTCCCCCCGGCTCGCGACGCCAGCGTCGTGCTCCGTCATTGTAACCCCGAACACTGCTAAAATCGACGCCAGATGGTGAATGTCTCGACCGTACGCAAATTGAGCATCGCGGCCCGGATTGCCGCCCAGCATGCGGGGCGTACTCGCACCGTAAGCGCAGTGCTGAAAGGCGCCCGCACCACGGCATCTCACTTTGGCCGCGTGCTGCGCGAGCTCTTCCTCGAGGTCACAGGCTTTGTTTTCCTGGCTTTAGCTTTCATCGGCGCGGGCGCGTTTTTCCGTGAGTACGCCCACTACCAGGCCGGCCAGACCACCCTGGGCCGCGTGCTGGTCGCAATTATTTTCACTCTGACTTTCGCCTGGTTCGGCGCCAGTTCATTCTGGAGAGTATGGAAAAAAGGCTGAAAGCTTAAACCACGAAGGACACTAAGGTGCACGAAGGAAATCCGGAGAGGTGCGAGAACCGTGAGAATTCCTTCGTGTTCCTTCGTGTCCTTAGTGGTTATGCCCTTCGTTATGACTGACAGCCCCAAATCCGCGCCCGCCGATCCCGAAACCTCTTCCCACATCCCGATCCGCCCGCTCTACACCCCGAGCGATCTGAACTCTCGAAACCAGGAAAGCGAAGTCGGATACCCCGGCGACTATCCCTTTACCCGGGGCGTGCAGCCCACCATGTACCGGGGCCGCCTGTGGACCATGCGCCAGTACGCCGGCATGGGCGATGCCGAGGAATCCAACAAACGCTACAAGTACCTGCTGGCAAATGGAACTACGGGGCTCTCCGTGGCATTCGACCTCCCCACTCAGATCGGCCTCGATTCTGACCATCCCCTGGCGGTCGGAGAAGTGGGAAAAGTCGGGGTGGCCATCGATTCCATCGACGACATGCAGTGCCTCTTCGAGGGCATCGACCTCACAAAGATCTCGACCTCGATGACCATCAATGCGACGGCGTCGATCCTGCTCGCTCTGTATGTCGCCGTCGCCCGCCGGCAGGGCGCCGACGTTCGCCTGTTGTCCGGCACCGTGCAAAACGATGTGCTCAAGGAATACATCGCCCGGGGCACCTACATTTTTCCTCCCGCGCAGGCCATGCGCATCATCACCGACCTCTTTGCCTGGACCAACCAGAACGTGCCCGAGTGGAACACGATTTCCATCTCCGGTTATCACATGCGTGAAGCCGGATCGACCGCGGTCCAGGAAGTTGCCTTCACCCTGGCCAACGGCATCGCCTATGTGCAGGGGGCCATCGATGCCGGCCTCGACGTGGACCAGTTTGCTCCGCGGATTTCATTCTTCTTCAATGCACACAATAATTTTCTGGAAGAGGTTGCCAAATTCCGCGCCGCCCGCCGCATGTGGGCCGGCATCATGCGCGATCATTTCAGGGCGAAGAATCCGCGTTCGTGGATGCTGCGCTTCCACACCCAGACGGCGGGTTCGACGCTGACTGCCCAGCAACCGGAAAACAACATCGTCCGCACCGCGCTGCAGGCGCTGGCCGCGGTGCTCGGCGGCACCCAGTCGCTTCACACCAATTCGTACGATGAGGCGCTCGCGCTGCCGACCGAGCAGGCCGCCCGCATCGCGCTGCGTACCCAGCAGATCGTCGCTTATGAGTCCGGGGTCCCCCAGACCGTTGACCCTTTGGCCGGCTCCTACTACATCGAGGCCCTGACCAATGAAATTGAAGCCCGCGCCTCCGACTATCTGCGAAAGATTGAAGCTCTGGGTGGCATGATCAAAGCCCTCGAACGCGGCTACGTGCAGCAGGAAATCCAGAATGCGGCATATGAATACCAGCAGCAGGTCGATCGCGAGCAGGCGGTGGTGGTCGGGGTAAATCGTTTTGCGGTGGAGGAAGAAAAAACCATCCCCATCCAGCGTATCGACGAATCGCTGGAACGCAAACAGGTCGAACGCCTGAGAGCTTTGCGTGCGCGCCGTGATCAGGACGCATGGCAGGCCTCCCTCCAGCAAATCGAAGACGCCGCCCGCTCCGGGGAGAATCTCATGCCGCGAATCCTGGCCGCGGTCGAAGCCAACGCCACCGTGGGCGAGATTTCGGACACCATGAGAAAAGTTTTCGGAGAGTACAAGGAAGCCGTAGTCATCTAGTCCGAATCCGGCGTGTCCTTATCTTCCGGTTTCCTGCCCATCCGTCGCCGAACCACGCGAAAGCGGGACATCGGGCATATACCGTATGGTTCGCGGTGATCAAAAAGGCGACAATAAGGGCTGTAGAACGCAGGCCAAGCGGGCATGATCGCGATCAAGAAAAAGGGCATGTTGTGGTATCTCTTTCGGGCCCCGGTGTACCTCTATCGCTGGAGACTGGGTTGGCTGCTTGGGCACCGCCTCTTGCTGCTGACTCATATTGGCCGCCGCAGCGGCCTGCGGCGTCAAACCGTCCTCGAAGTGGTGGAGTACCGGAAGGCGGGACCCGAGGTTGTGGTGGCCAACGGTTTCGGTCCAGATTCTGATTGGCTGCGCAACATTGAAGCACGGCCCGGCGAAGAAGTGAGCGTCGGTTCGCAGCATTTTGTGGCCTCGCATCGCTTTCTCGGCGAAGACGAAGCCATGAGAGTGATCGAGAGTTACGAGCACCGAAACCGTTTCATCGCCGCGATTGTTCGACGCGGCTTCAGTTGGCTGCTCGGTTGGCAATATCGTGGTGGCGAAGATGATCGCCGGCGGCTGGTCACGCAGATTCCACTGATCGCGTTTCGGCCGCGTTCCTGACAGTAAGCTCCTGGGTGGGCCGTCCTCGTCTCTCCGTTCTATGGCGAGACAGGGCGGGTGTTTCCAACCCGGCACCTTGAATCAGCCTAGTCGGAAACCTTGTAGCCGCATGCCTGCCGGCAGGGCGGGCAGTAGTAAAGACCATCGCTGCACAAGCGGATATCCACCTGCCCCTGGCAGGAGCAACAGTACTTCTCGCAATCGCACTTGTCTTCGGTCATGTCGCACTGCATGCAGTGGTACCGGTTCTTGGTGGTGGTGGCCATGGGCGAACTTTAGCGCGGTGCCCGGGGAAGTGGAAAGTTCCGTTGGTAACCATCATTCGGGTCTGAATAGGCAGGGGTGTCCCTGACGGACCGCCGTGAAGGATGACATTTAAATACGCAAGCCGGGCGGAGAAACTGAAATATCCGCCCATGCCGAGCTTGGACGGCGCACGCCCCCGGGAGTACCGGTTCCTCAATGGGAAGACTTCTCCAGGCGCTGCGCCTGGGTCAGGCCGAGTTGCGCTTCTGCACTCTTTGGCTGCAACAGCAGCGCTGCTTCAAACTGGTCTTCCGCGTTCTTGGGGTCCTTGAGAGCAAGATAGACCTGGCCCAGCAGAAGCCGCGCCGGAAGCTGGCTGGGAGCAAGTTTCAGGCTGGCTTCAAGCGCATCGCGCGCTCCCGCGAAGTCGCGGGTTTTTTCCCGCGCCTGGCCTTCGTAGAAAGCGGCGGTCGAATCCTCGGGACGGACCTCCCTGGCCTGCTTCAAGTGCTCGGCGGCCCGGGCGTATTCTCCGGCGTGGAGTTCCAGTTCACCCAGTTGACGCAATGCTGTAGGCGATTTGGGATCGAGTCGCAGGACCTTTTCCAGCGCCTGCCGGGCTTCGTCGGTGCGATTGTCATCCGACGCCATCATCGCAACGTGCAACAGGTTCTGCTCGTCGATCTTGTCCTTGGGGTCGGGCAAGTTCAAGTCTGTCGCAGATACATTGGCCTTGATCTCCGCCAGCATCCCATGAAATTTCTGTGCGGTGGCATCCGACGGCTGGTAGCGATTCGCCAGCTCACCTGGATCAGCGCGCAGGTCAAATAACTCCGGCCGCGGAGCTTCGATGAACTTGAATCCCTCCGCGCGCACCGAGCGCAGCGGGGCCCAGCCGAAGCGCAGGGGATAGTCGGTTTCGCCGATGGCGGTGCGATCTTTACTCTCGTTGCCAGCCAGGTAAGGCTGCAGCGATTCGCCGTCCAGCGCCTCGGGTGGAGCGACACCCGCCAGGCCGGTGATGGTCGGGAGAATGTCCGTGGTTCGCACCTGCGAGTCAACTACCTTCCCCGGATTGCCGCCGCCGGGCATCTTCATGATGAGAGGCACGTGCGTGGTGGAATCGTAGAGAAAAATTCCGTGCGTGTCCTCGTGATGTTCCCCCAGGCCCTCGCCATGATCGCCGACTACGACGATGAGCGCGTTGTCGTAACGGCGCGTCTTTTTCAGATACCCGACAAATCCCGCCAGCACGGAATCGGCGTAGGCAATCTCGCCGTCATACAGGCGATCCTTATAGGTCTGCGAAAAAGGTGGAGGCGGTTCGTAGGGATCATGGGGATCGTAAAGGTGGATCCAGACAAAATACGGGCTGGCGGGATGCGCGGTCATCCATGCTTCCGCGTGCTGCACTACATCCGCGCCGCGGCGTTCCACCCGGCCCCAACGCGATTTTGTCTTGGGTTGCGCCGGAAAGTTGTCATAGAAATCGAAGCCGCGACCCAGACCCGGGGCGAGTGTGTTGCTGTCCAAAATGACTGCCCCGATGAAGGCCGCGGTGTGATAGCCCTTCGCCTTCAGCAAGGTTGCCAGAGTAGGATGCGTCGGCGCCAGAGGCACGGCAAAATCGGTGACGCCATGACTGCTGGGCAGCAGGCCGGTCAGGATGCTGGTGTGCGAAGTGTTGGTGATCGGACTCGGCGTGAAGGCATGGGTGAAACGAATCCCGTCTTTTGCCAGAGCATCCAGCGCCGGCGTCTGAATGTTTTCGTAACCGTAGCAGTGCACGTGGTCGGCTCGCAGGGTGTCGATGGTGACCAGGAAAACTTCAGGCTTGGCAGCCTTTTTCTGCGTCTGCCCAGCCCCGAGAGCGGCAGAGGCTAAGCAGAACGTGACCAGAATTCGAGCGGCCTTCACGCATTTCAGACTAGCATAATCCGCCCCGGGCAATCGCGCTGGGGTGCGGCGTTGCTGGGATATAATTTCACCACCCGATGATTGCACGGTTCTACGCCGACAACCAGCGCATCGACAAGCAGCTTATCCTGCAGGCACTCATGGAAAAGGTCAGCTGACGGCATGTTCTTTGTGGTCCTCTCAATTCTAGTGCTCATGGCGATCTTGAGTATTGGCAGCAATGTCATCATGAGAGTTCGCCTCACTAAGGCAGAGCCTTCAAGGGATAAACTTGTATGGTGGAGACGTGGCTCCGACGAAGTCGCTACCATGTACGACGAGCTCTTCCCAAGTAGCTATATGCCCCTGATTAGTCAATTTGCTTTTTGGCTTGTACTCGGGCTGGCTGCGGTGGTCTTTGCCTTCACAATGTTCTGGAAATTGAAACTGACCCACTAACGATGATTTCCTCCCGGTCTCTTGCAGTCCTCGTGACCGCCGGCCTGCTGCCCTGGTCATCTGCCGCATTCGCGGCGTCGGCTGCCGCGCCGAATGTGGTGGTCATCACCATCGATACCCTGCGCGCCGACCATCTCGGATGCTACGGCTACAAGCAGATTCGTACTCCCAATATCGACGCGCTCGCTGCCCAGGGGGCGCGCTTTGAGCGTGCCTACACGGCGGTGCCGGTCACGCTGCCTTCGCATACCGTGATGTTTACCGGAACTTATCCCATACGGAGCGGCATGCACGATTTCGCCGCCAACAAACTGGGCCCAGGACAGCCCACTCTGGCTTCCGTGCTTAAGGAAAATGGGTATGTTACCGGTGCCGTGATCGGCTCGGCGGTGCTCGATTCGCGCTTTGGACTGAATCGCGGATTCGATTTCTACTACGACCACTTCGATTTCAACCGCCTGCAGGAATCCAATCTGGAAGAGATGGAGCGTCCCGGCAACCTGGTGGCCGACGTGGCCCTGGACTGGCTCAGCAAGAATGATCAGAAGAAGTTTTTTCTCTGGATGCACTTGTACGATCCCCACTATCCTTATCATCCACCGGCCCCGTATGCAGCCGAATACAAGGACCGTCCCTACGACGGGGAAATCGCCTTCGCGGATTCGCAGGTAGGACGCCTCATTCATTTCCTGAAATCCAAAGGCTTGTACGAGAACACCATGATCGTTCTTAGCGGCGATCACGGCGAGAGCCTGGGAGAACACGGAGAGAAATACCACGGCTTCTTCATCTACAACGCCACGCTGCACGTACCCTTCATCATTCATCTGCCGGGCGCACGTCTCCCCGGGTCGTGCCCAGCCTGGTCAATCTTGCCGACCTGATGCCCACCGTGCTGCAGGAATTGAAAATAGATGTGCCCGCTCAGGTGCAGGGTCAAAACCTGCTCCCTCTCATCAAAACAAAAGAGGCGGGCGAAGACCGCACTCTGTACGCCGAGACCTTTCTGCCCCGCCTGCACTTCAACTGGAGTGAACTGCGCGGGGTCGAGACCGGCAATTACCACTTCATTGACGCACCCAAGCCCGAGTTGTACGACCTGACCAAAGATCCGGGCGAAACCCGCAATCTGTTTGCCGAGAAGAAGGCTGTGGCCGAAGTCATGCGGGCCCGCCTCGCCAAACTGATTCAAGAGTACAGCGCCGGAGGAGAGCTGGCGGAAAAGACCGGCCTCGATCCCGCCCTGATGGAGCGGCTGAAATCGCTCGGCTATGCCGGATTTTCCGGCGGCGGCAGCCCCACCATCACCGACCGCGCCTTGCCCGATCCCAAGGACCGCATCCAGGTGTACGAACTGATTTCAGACGCGATTGCCGAAAGCCAGCACGGCGACTACGCTGCCTCGACGGAAAAGTTTAATCAGGCGCTGAAAAGCGATCCCGATTCCGTGCCCGTGCACTATCTGCTGGGATTGAACTACTATCGCATGCACGACTTCCCCAGGTCGGTGGAGCACCTGCAGCGTGTGATGCAACTCAGCCCGGATTATGCGCTGGCAAGTTTTCAGCTGGGCCTGGCCTTCGCCCGCGAGGGAGACTTTGATCACGCGATTGCGACACTGAAACGGACGCTGGAGCTCGATCCCAGTAATTTCTCCGCCGCTTACAACCTGGGAGCGGCGTATGTGCAGAAGCAGATGATGACCGAAGCCGCCGGCGCGTTCCGGTCCTCAATCACGATCGCGCCCGACTACGCTCCCGGGCACCGCGCGTTGGGGGAAATCCTGCTGTACCAGGGTCAGGTTGATGATGCGCTCACCGAGCTTCGCCGTGCGGTGGAGCTGGCGCCGCAGGACCCCGGCAATCACGTTGCCCTGGCGAAAGCATTGTCGGCGAAGGGACTGGCCGCCGAAGCCGCGGAAGAGATGCGCAAGGCGCAGTCGGGGCAGTCGCAGTAGTCGCAGTAGTTCGATCTGGTACCAGAATTCATTGAAGCCTATTCTCCATCCTCTGACGCTTTTGCTGCTCGCGGCGGCCTTGCTCCCGAGCGCGCAGGCGGCAGCTCCGCCCCGGCGGTCGTCCCCGAACGTAATTCTCATTACCATTGACACGGTTCGCGCCGACCATCTGGGCTGCTACGGCGCTACGGACGTGAAGACTCCAACCCTCGACGGCCTGGCCCGCGACGGCATTCTCTTCGAACGCGCCATCTCCCAGGTGCCGCTCACCTGGCCGTCGCATGCCGCGATTTTGACCGGCACGTATCCCTTTCAGAACGGTGTACAGGACTTTACCGGGCAGCCGCTCGACCCGCGCTTCCGCTCGGTAGCCCAGGTTTTCAAGCAGCAGGGCTACGCCACCGGAGCGGTGGTGAGCGCATTTGTGCTCGACCGCAGCTGGGGGCTGTCGCGTGGATTCGACTTCTACGACGACGCCTTCTCGGCTGAAACATTTCGCCAGAAAGATATCGGCCTGGTGGACCGCAAGGCGGGTGAGAGCGTCACCCATGCGATTTCATGGTTGCAGAAGCCGACGCGTCGGCCGTTTTTTTTCTGGCTGCATTTGTACGATCCGCACAGCCCGTACGATTCGCCGGAGCCGTTTCGCACACAGTACCGCTCGCATCCCTATGACGGCGAAATTGCCTACGCCGACCACGAACTGGGACGCCTGATTGCCTGGCTCAAACAGAACCGGCTTTATGACCGCACCGCCATCGTCGTGCTCAGCGATCACGGAGAATCGCTGGGCGAGCACGGCGAAAAAGAACATGGATTCTTCGTTTACAACTCGACCGTTCATATTCCGCTGATCGTGAAACCGCCCGCGGGAAGCGGCTTTCGGCCCGGCCGCGTTTCAGCGCCGGTGGAGACGGTGGCCGTCGCCCCGACCCTGACCCGACTGGCGGGCATGAAAGAGGATATTCAAAAACAGTTCGCGCATCCGGGCCTTCTGGGTGAAAAAGCACCGAGCGAAGACCCAGCCTACAGCGAAAGTTTTTACGCCTTCAGTTCGTTCGGATGGAGCCCGCTGCACGCGCTGCAGACCAGCCGCTATCACTACATCGAAGCGCCAACGCCGTGAACTCTACGACGTGGTCGCCGACCCTCAGGAGAAGAACAACCTGGCCCCGCAACAAACCGCAACGGTTGCGGTGCTGGAGGACAAGCTGCAGGCGCTGCTGCGGCAGAATCCATTCAAGCCAGGAGAAGGCGGGACCTCCGGCCTGAGTCCGGACGCCCTGGAAAAGCTGCGTGCCCTGGGCTATGTCGCCTACCGCTCGCCGGTTTCTCCGGAGGCATTGGCTGCCGGCCTGCCGGATCCGAAGAGCAAGTTGTGGGAGTTCAATGCCATCCTGGAGGCAGCCGATGCCTTTCAGGCTGGCGACGTCGATCGCGGCAAGGGCCTGCTGGCGAAGGTTCGCGAGAGCGATCCCGGCATGTATGTCGTCTCTTTCATGCTGGGCGAGAATGCGCTGCGCCGGCAGGCCTGGGACGAAGCCGCGACCGAACTGCAAAAATGTCTGGAATTGAATCCGAACTTCGATCAGGCCATGGCCGCCCTGGCGCGCGCCTTGCTGAACCTCGGCCGGATTGGACGAAGCCAAGGCATGGCTGGACAAGGCGCTGAAGTTCAATCCGCAGAATTACCGCGCCTGGTACGAGCGTGGATTCATCGAATCGAAGACGGACAAGGCCGCTGCCATTGCCGACATGGAAAAAGCGGTCTCCATCCAGCCAAATTTTGCCTCGCTGCGGCGCGATCTCGGCATGCTGCAATTTCAACAGCAGAATTACGCGGAGGCGGCGAAACATCTGGCCAAAGCGGCCGAGTTGGGAGTGGACGATGCGCCCCTCTACAATTTTCTGGGCATCTCGCAGAGCCGGACCGGACAATTGCGGAAGGCAGTTGGCAGCTATAAGCACGCCCTGAAACTCGACCCTAACACTGGCCGAAGGCCTACCTGAATTTAGGGTTTGCATATCAGCGCTTGAACCAGCCTCAGGCGGCGCGCAAGGAGTATCTGGAAGCCTGCCGGCTGGAAAAGAAGTTCTGCGAGTTTGTGCGCCCCTAGTACTACTGTGTTATAAAAAAGGAGCTCCACAAAAAGGACAACCCGAGAGTTGCCGGAGCAGAACTCGTGCGATGGTTTGTCGAAGCGTAGCAATGGACCAGGGGTTATGCCGCTCCACGCGCACTGGGCGAACCCCGAGGGCGGAACTTGAGCGGCATTTCGGCGACGGGTAAGTCCACTTGACCGGCGCGAGCGGAGGGGGAAAAACGGCTCCGTTCGGCCACCAGGAACCCATACGCCGCAATACAGAGAGTCGCGTGATGGTGAAAGCCGCGCCAGCCTCGTCCTTCATAATGGCCCAGGCCGAGTTCTTGCTTCAGTTCTTCGTAATCACGCTCGATGATCCAGCGCTGCTTGGCCAAGCGCACCAGATCGGCAAGCGGGGTGTCGACGGGCAAAGTCGATAACCAGTACTTGGTCGGTTCGGCTTCCGCTTTCGGCCACTCGATCAGCAGCCACTCTTGCGGACGGGGCTCGCTGCTCTCGTAGTCGCGGTGTGCGGGACGAAGGCGCAGGGCCGCAAACCGGGAACGCAGGGGCTTACGAGTTCCTTGCCGCCAGCGCACCATCTTCCAGGCGGAGGAAGGCAGGCTCATCGCCAACTCGCGCACCGCAAGCGGGTTGTGCTGGCCATCGCGGCGTAGCAGCTTGGTGGGGCGTCCGATTCCTTTCCACTTCCGTTTGGCTAGCGGTGCCTGGCCTGGTTTCCATACGCTCACCGACGACTGGATACCCACTACGTACAGCAAACCTAATTCGGTGATGCCATCGCGAAATCCGGTGTCGTTGCCATAGGCGGCGTCCGTCAGTACCGGAGCGGTGGGGATCTCTCGGTCCAGGGCAGTGCGAATTTGTTGCAAAGCAATTTCCGGCTTGGTTTGAAAACTGATTTCCCGCGGTATGCCCGTGGCCTTCCTCCGCTTCTTATCGTGAACCCACACTTCGGGTAAGTAGAGACGCCAGGCAATCGGCAAACTCACCTCTCGGGTGCTGACCGACAAACTCACCGCCACCCGGCAGTTCTCTTGCTTGCCCACCTGCCCACAATACTGTCGGGTCACTCCTACCGAATGCGTCCCCTTCTTCACCAACCCGGTGTCATCGACGATCCAGGCTTCGATCGGTCCTTGCTTCTGCATGGCGGGTAAGGCGTACTGGCGCACCGCCTCCAAGATGTTCTCATCCCTCCAGGGCGCGTGAGCCACGACATGGTGTAAGGACTGATGGGTCTGACGCACCTTGTCGGGACAGAGGCGGGCCGCCATCGGTTCCACACTCTTGCGTTCCCCGGGAAGCAGCAAGCCGGTGCAATAGGACTTCAGAGGGACCACGCGATCCAGGTGCCCCGCGGCTTGCGCCAGGCGATTCAGAAAGGCCGCGAAGCGTTTTTGCTGGGCGCCTGGCGCAACAGAATGGGCGCTCATGACCGGCAACTTAACATTAAAGAATGGCAGACCGGGTGGTTTTTCAGCTCAAGGTATCCAGTTTATAACACAGTAGTACTAGCCGGTTGCGGAAAAACTCGGAAGGCCTGGAGCGAGAGATTCTGATGATGCCACCAACTCAGATTCGGCGGCTTGGGAAGGGCACGACCTTGGTCGTGCCATCAAGCGGCGAAATGTGGCGCTTTAGCGCCTGGGGTTTGCTGTCCGAGCTCTGCCCGATGAGACTGCCGCCGCGCGGGTTCAACGCAATCCTCGCGGGCGAGTCGCCCGCGACCACACCTTCTTGCCGAGCTGCGCCCGGCCTGGACGGTTCCCTTCGACTTCGCTCAGGGCAGGCTCCGACCCGTCCCCACACGGCCACTGCTGACACCTTCCGCTCCTGTTCTTATGGCTTCGCCTCTGCAGAATTGCTCTGAAGCTTTTTCAACACTTCGCGGACCTTCGGCGCCAGAGGATCGTTGGGAAGAACCTTGAGAAAGGCCTGCAGCTCAGTCACAGCCTCCGTGTCTCGCTTCTGCCGCAAATAGAGGTTCACCAGGGCGAGGTGCGCCTTTGCCAGCTTGGGATCGAGGTCTAAAGATCGCTGCAACTCTTTTTCTGCCTGCACAGAGTCGCCGGTCGGCCGAAATCAGGGAACCTTTGAGAAAGTGTCCGAAGGCCGAGGACGGCTCCTTGTTCAATCCCTGGTCCACCCAGTTCAAACCTTCGTCATAGTGATGCGTAAGGTAGTGCAGGTTCCCCAGGTTGAAATATGCGGCGGCATCGTTCGAGTTCAGGCGGATGGCATGCTTAAACTGTTCCTCGGCCGCGGCATACGATCCCTTGTTCAGATAAGCGGTCCCCAGATTGTTGCAGGCGGGATAAAAGTCGGGCGCAATGAGCAGGGCTTTCTCGTAATGTCTGATGGCGTCATCAGGCTTGTGGTGGTTGTCCGCCTTTACGCCGGCATCAAATTCCTTCATCGCGGTCCCGGGGAAAGAGTTTTTTCAAATCCGCTGAACTGGTCAGATGAGGATTCCCGCCCGTCACCTCGCGTGAATCCGACTTCTCCGGATTTCGTGGGTTCAGGAAAATGTTGAGCATGCGTACCGAGGTGGTTTCGGGGTCGATGCTTACCGTTTCGCTGGCGGGAAAGTAGGCCTCGTCATCGATCCTGATGTGGTAAATGTTGCCGGGCAGGCCGTTGAAGCCAAACCGGCCTTCGCCGTCGGTATAAACGGTGTTCACGACCGCTCCCCGGCTTTCCAGGCTAATCAGAATGGGAGTGGGAAGTTCGGTGCCCGGGCTCACTTTCACTTGTCCGACGATGCTGCCGCCACTTACCTGCGCCCGGAGCATGATGGGAAAAAGAAAAAGCGCGAGTACCAGCCAGGAGTGGCGCGAGCTGACGTCGGGCGTTGAAGGATCTATGCATAGGCTCGGCCCAAATAAAAATGGGGTCTGCTCCGTAGCGGCGGAACAGACCCCAGTCTCAGATCAACTGAGCTGGTTTAGAAAGCGATCTTCAAACCAAACTGCAGGTTACGGGGATTGAAGGTGCCGCCCGCCTGGCCAAAGCTGCCGGAGTTGGTTCGATTATTGGTTGCGCCATGCTCCGGGAAGTTGGAAGTTGGTATGGTTCAGCACGTTGAATGCTTCCGCACGGAATTCCATTTTCACCCGCTCCGTGATCCGGATGTTCTTGAACAGCGACGTTTCCCAGGACACATAGCTCGGGCCCACGAAGCTGTTTCGTGCCATGTTCCCGTTGCAACCCAGGCAAGGAACGCTGAACAAGCCATTTGCACTGCTCAAGCTGCTTGCATCGTCCGTGTTCGGATCTAGCTGGAAGGCCGAACCCCAGCCGTTTGCCCACTGATCGTGGCTGGGAGTGAAATGGTTAGCGGAAGCGTTGGGCCGGTCGTTGCGAACACCGTCCAGGTTGTAGTCGCCGCCGGCGTTAACGCAGACCTTGCTGTCGATCTGGGCCTGGGTGCATCCCGCCACGAAAGTATTCGGGCCAGTGAACACCCCGATGCTGCCCACTGGATCTCCGCCGTTGGTATATGTCCAGGGTTCCCAGTGTGCGCCCGGTCTGCCAGGAGACAATCCCGTTGTACTGCCAGCCGCCGAGAATGTGGCCCAGGATGCCTTCCTGCGACTTGTAGAAGGGAAGCTCGAAGATATAGTTCGCCACCAGCCGCTGCCGGATATCGTAAATCGAGTTGCCGCGGTCGAGGCCAGGGAGCAAAAGGTCGGTGGTGTAACCATCGCCCCCGCCGGCGCCATTGGAACTGGTGGCACCGCTATGCCAGGTGGACCCGTCGTCGATGGCATGACTCCAGGTGTAGTTGAGATTGAACGCCATTCCGTGGCTGGTCTGCTTCTTCAGCGAAAGTTGCAGCGCATTGTAGTTGGAGTTCACCTGAGTTCGACCACACTCGCAGGGTGCCAAAGTTTGGATTCAGGCGCCCTACGGCGTTGCCCGGGCTATTGACCGTGTCAATCTGGCTGCACAGTCTGCGGCCCAGATTGTCGGTCACACAATCGCCCTCCGGCAGGCGCTCACCGGGAATCCGATTCACGTTCTGCGCCCGGAACAGCTTGTGCCCCGTGGTGCCGACATAATTAGCTTCCAGGGTCAGTTTGGGCATCATTCCCGCTGCACGCCCAGGTAATAGTTATAGACGTAGGGATCGCGAATGCCTTCCGGGAAGACGATTCCCGTGTAGGTAGCCCAGATTGGCGTTGCTCGCGTCCCAACCGGTCAAGATTACCGACGCCTTGCGCGCCCGTTCCCTGGTTCGGATTGGTGGGCGGACCGGTGAAGGTCGGCGCCGTTGCCGTATCCGGGTGCGCAAGTCGGGGTGCAGGTGTACGGCCCGTAAATGACCGTGTTCACGTCTCCGTGCCAGAAAATTGGTGGCCAGGTTAAATGAGTAGTACGGGCAGGTTCCAGCGCGAGTTCGACAGCGGGTTATATAAGGTCCCTTCGTAGGACACGCCGAAGCCGCCCCGAAGAGATGTCTTCGCGTCTCCAAACACGTCCCAGGCGAAACCGACCCGGGGTCCAAAGTTATTGTGATCACCCTTGCCCAGACTCTTGGCGGCGGTGAACCCTCCCGGACCGCAAACGCCTGCCAGTTGGGCTTGCGGATCGGTGCAAGGCACGCTGGCGTCCTTGATCTGACCGGCGCCGGTGGTGATGTTGTCGATAAAGCTGCTGCCTGGGCCCTTGATAAAGTGGTTACCTGGTTGTTCAACTCGGTGTGCCGACCATAGAGATCGTAGCGCATACCCAGATTGAGTGTCAGCCGGCGGGTAATTTTCCAGTCGTCCTGGAAGAACGCTCCCATTTCCAGGTTCCGCCAGTGGCGGATGTTGCTGGCCAGGTGGGCCGGCTGATTGGTCAGGATTCCCGGGTCCACGCCGGCCGCCATGGTGTAGGGCGAATCCGCCGCGAAGAACAAGTTGTCGGTAAAGTAGTACGAGGGACGGGCCACGCTGAATTCGCTGTTCTCGATATTCCGCCGGAAATCAACGCCCACCTTCATGTTGTGATTGCCGTGCGAGATCGAAACCATGTCGGAATAGCTGTAAATGTTCTCGTGGAAGGTTTGCGGGTATCCCGAGTAGGAACCGAAACCCATGGATCCGTCGTCGAAGCGGATATCGGGGACTCCAGGCAGCGCGGTGCTGACGTCAGGACTCAAGTTTCCCGCATATCCCGCTCGGAATTCGTTCAGCACCGACGGGCTGAAGGTATGAATCAAGCTGATCTGGCCGTTGGGATTCCGGATCAGGACTGGATTGAGGAAACCCACGCCCCGGCCATGTGCTGTTGCTCGGTGTTGGGAAATCCGAAACTTGTCCGGCAAGCGGTTCCAGGCAAACTGCGCAAACAGCCGATCCTTGGCAGAGATGTTGTAATCCAAGCGTCCGGAGGCTTCCCGTCCGTTGTACAGATTTCCCGCTCCGCAATTGTTGCTGATTCTGCGAACCGCTGATGGCGATGGTGCTGAGTTCGAACGGAACTCCGGTGCGCGCAAAAGTACCGGCCTGAAGACCCGGGATTGCACCGCAGCCGGCGTAGTAGCCATCGCCGCCTGATCTTCAGCAGTAACTCCGATGATCGCTCGCTATTCGGCCGGCGATCAGCGCATTCGAGTTGCCCGGGCACAGATATCCGGCAAGAGACGCCCTCTGCGGCCGCGTGGGTAGCGCCGAAGTAAGATTCCAAATCCACCGGATCATGTCCGGGCGACTGTTGGCGCGAAGTCCTTATATAGCAATGCGGCGATGAGTTTGGCAGTCCAGCGATGACGGCTTGCCGGAACTCCGGAGTCTCCGCCGTGACCGTGGCTAGGCGGTTGAAGACTCGGTGAAGCGGCTGTCCTGGTAGGACAGGAAGAAAAAAAGCTTGTCCTTGATGAGTGCGCCGCCGAAGGTTCCGCCGAACTGGTTAAAGCGAAGGGCCTGTCGCGGCGTTCCCGTCTGGTTGGCGAAGAAGTTGTTGGCGTCGAAGATAATCGTTACGCCCGAAGTACCAGCCGCTTCCGTGATACTGGTTGGTTCCTGACTTGGTGATCAGATTGGTCACCGAGCCGGCGCTGTTGCCGTATTGCGCCGACATGTTCAGGGTCAACTCCTGAAATTCCTGGACCGTGTCCTCAATCGGCTGATTCACCGCGCCGCCGCTCAACCCCTTGTTGGAGGAGCCATTGATCAGGAACCCATTGAAGTCTTCACGCAGACCATTGACCACGGTGTTGGCGCCAGCCTCTTGCATACGACCCCGCGCACATTTACCGCGCCGGGCGCCAGCTGAATCAGGTCGTAAACGTTGCGGCCATTCAGCGGAAGGTTCGCCACCTGAGAGATCGCCACTGTGTTCGCCAGCTTCGAGTCTTCCGTATTCACCGCCGCCGCTTCGCCGGTGACCTCGATGACCTCTCGGGTCTGGCCCAATTGCATGCTGAAGTCGGCGCGCTGGATGGTTCCGGCGTTGAGTACCAGCCCTTTGTTGGTAGCTGGTCTTGAAGCCTTGCGCTTCGGCCGTGATCTGGTAGGTCCCGGCGGGCAATTCGTTGAACTTGTAGAGCCCGGTCGGTCCCAGTCGTCGTGGTGACCGACAAATTGGTCCCAACGTTGGTCACCGTGACCTTTGCGTTCGAAATGGCCGCGCCCGATGGATCGGTCACGGTCCCGGTGAACTGACCGTTCTGGATTTGCGCGAATGCGCCCAGGGACAGCACCAATAACGACAAAGACAGAAGGCTGAATTGCAGTTTCTTCATTGACCTACCCTCTCGCACCTTCAAGATGTTTTTTGACTGAAAGCCAGGGCCCGAGCTGACCGGCTGGCACCTGGGACGTTGGGTGTGCCGGACCGCTTCTAACAACAGACTGTCATTGTCTGTTATGTGTATATTGCTGATTTAATTGAACTAAAATCGCTGGGCACGGTAAAAACACGTGACCCCCCACGGACAAATACCTGACAAATGCTTGGCACGTGGCTCTCCAAAAAATTTGCGTAATCCTGTCAATGGTTTAGAAGAAACGGATCGGCCCCGGCTATGGCGAACTATAGACAAGCATTAACAGCACTACAGAATTTGGAATATTGTGCAGTTCATTTGGAATATTGCGCAGTTCATGATGGAACGGCCAGATAATGCTGTGAAATTCTGTTATGCCGGTTTGCCCTGGCGGATCGGCCTCCGCGTCTGCCTTCCCGCAGCCGGCTTTCTCACCGTTTCAGGCCCGCGACGACTCCGGTTCCTTCCTCGATGACCAGTTCCTGATCGACCGCCTGCCTGCCGACATGATCGACCATGCCCGAGGGCCAGTGGACGGTGATGGCATCGACATGGGTGGCGGGCCCCAGGCCGAAATGCAGCCGAGGGTCGCTGGCTGATTCGAAACTGCTGTTGGCCCGCACCTCGGCGCTTTGCTTTACGCCGCCGGCCGTCACTTCCACCCGGGCGCCAAATCCGTCGCGATTGGACTTCTTGCCCACCGTCTTGATGCGCAGCCAGTGTCCCTTCCGGGCGGACTGGTTACGCAGCAGCAGCGGAGAACCATCCAGGACTGTAACCACCAAATCTTCGCTGCCGGTGTTCAGAAAGTCAGCCGTGGCGGCGCCCCGTCCCACATAACGCCGGGACAGTGGTGGCCCTGCGCCTAGGCCGATTTCGGTAAACTTTCCATCCCGAAGATTACGGAAAAGCAGCGGGCGCTCGGCGTAGGTCACGCCGAAGGAATGCTGGTCAACCTGGGGATTCACGTGGCCGTTCGCGACGAAAATGTCGGGCCAGCCATCGTTGTCGAAGTCAAAAAACTTTACTCCGAAGCCGAGGAAGGGGACGCTCACCGGGCCAAAGCCGGCGCCTCCCGCCCGATCGGTGAACTGGCCGTTGCGATCGTTGTGATAGAGGTTGTTGGTGTCGTCGGAAAAGTTGGCCTTGGCGATGTCCGGCCAGCCGTCGTGATCGTAGTCGGCGGAGTCGATGCCCATGCCCGCCTGCTCGCGTCCGTCCGAGCTGTAGGCGACGCCCGACTCCGCGCCGACCTCCGTAAACCCGCCTTTGCAGTCGTTGTGGTAGAGCAGACTGGGCGAGGAATCATTGGCGACGTAGATATCGAGGCATCCGTCCTGGTCATAATCCAGCCACAGCACGCCCAGCCCGTAATAGCTGTCGGGATCGATCTTCAGCTTCTCGGTCACATCGGTGAAGGTGCCGTCGCCGTTGTTGTGATACAGGCGGTCGCGGCCGCCCTTTAATCCGCGAGGGCCGCAGGAAACCGCAATGCCGCGATAGGTGCAGAAGGGGCCTTGCCCGAATTCCGGGAGATGATTGAGATCAAGGTCCACGTATCCGGCTACGTAGAGGTCGAGATTGCCGTCATTGTCGTAGTCGCCAAAGGCCGCGCTGGTGCCCCAGCGTCCGGCGTTTCCCACGCCCGCTTTCGCGGTCACATCAGTGAACGATCCGTCGTGGTTGTTGTGATAAAGCACCCCGCCATCGAGATACGTGATGTACAGGTCTTCCCAGCCGTCGTTGTCGTAATCGCCGGCGGCGACGCCGAAGCCCCAGCCGCAATGCGTGATTCCAGCCTGCGCGCTGGCGTCGGTGAAAGTTCCGTCATGATTGTTGTGGTAGAGCTTTCCGGGATGGCACTTGCCGGAGCGCACATCTTCGAGCGTGGAACCGTTGACCAGGAAGATGTCCATCCAGCCGTCGTTGTCGTAATCAAGGACCGCCACCCCGCCGCACATGGATTCCATGATGTAGAGCTTTTCCGGGCCCCCGCAGGTGAGGTGGAAATCGATGCCGGAGGCGCGGGTGACGTCGGCAAAGGAAATGCCGTGTGAGGCCGCAGGCTTGGCTTTTATCGATGGCACCGACTGCGCGGGTCGAGCCTGCGCCGGGGCTGCAATTGCACTCAGAAAAAGGGCCGCGACAACCCACGCGCTCGCGGTGAACCCTGGGTGAAGAAATCGGTTAATCAGACTCACTGAGGTCGGCCCGTGGCCATGCCTCCCATTTCCGGCTGGGCCTTCTTCAGTTCGGCAAAGCGTTGCCACTCCTGCTGGGCTTGCTGTGTCTTGCCCAGCTTCTGCAGGGCGCGAGCCAGCTGGTAGTGCGGGCTGGGATCGCCGGGCTTCAGCTCGATGCAGCGCTGCAATGCGGTTACGGCGGCTTCGGTGTTGCCATCGAGAAGCAATGCTTTGCCCAGATCGTAGGCCGGGTCCGCATTGGCGGGATCGAGTTCGGCGGCGCGATTCAGATGAGGGAGCGCTTCCTTCACTTCGCCGGTTTCGAGCAGGCAATGTCCGAGCTGGTAGAGAAGCTGGGGATTATCCGGAGACCGGAGCAGTTCCTTCCGGTATTCGGCGATGGCTTCCTGATTACGTCCCAGGCTGGCATAAGCGAATCCCAGGTGATAGTGCCCGAGCGGCGTGTTGGGATCGATGTGCAACGCACTTTGGAATTGTTCGATTGCCTGCACCGTGCGGTTGGTGTTCTGGTAGGCCCGTCCCAGCAGCACGTGGGCAAGCGCGTGGGCAGGCTGAAGCTTGATGGCCTTTTCCAGTTCGTCGGCTGCGGGCGCATATTGACCCTGCTGGAGCGAGACCAAAGCCAGGTCGAAGTGAATGTCGAAATGGCCGCCATCGAGAGCTTCTGAATGCTGCAGAGCTTCGAGGGCCAGCGCGTTTTGCCCAGCCTTGAAATAAGTGAGCCCGAGCCAATGCTGGAGTTGCGCGTCCTGCGGCCAGCGGGCGACGGCTTCACGCCCAATCTGCGCGGCTTCAGTCAGCCGGCCCAGCTGGAGGAGGCTCAGCACCACGCCGCGGTTGGCGGGAAGGTTGTTAGGAGCGATTTGCCGGGCGCGTTCGAAGCTGGCGGCGGCGCGCGCATAGTCGTTGTCGTCAAGCGCAGCCTGGCCGCTTTGCAGCAGCGCCTGAACGCCCGGCGATTGCGCCCACGTCATGGTGCCGGCCAGCAACCACGCGAGAGCCAGCGAAATTACGAGGCGCCGGTAATTTGGCTGCATAAACGCCATCGTTCAGAATCCTAATGGTTCACCGGGGGAGGCGCAATTCCGGTCCTGTGTAGCGCCGGCATCCCTTCGACTTCGCTCAGGGCAGGCTTTGCCGGCTGTCGCGAGGGCGCCCCGCCCGCGACGCGGCGGGCGGGACGCCCGCCGGACAGCCGCCGGGACGGCGGCGCTACCAAAACCAAGCTGCTAGAATCTCCTGCGATGCAAATGCGCTTTGGATTTATCCCGCTAGTCCTGCTCTCCGGGCTTCTTTTCGCAGAGGAGCCGGTGAAATTCGACCCGCTGCCAGTCCCCGTCACCAACAACGCCGTCACCAGCGTGAAGAGCCGGGGATCGTTGCTGATCTACTCGCTGATGGGTATGGGGGCCAAGAAAACCTGGGACGCGGTCAGTAATGCCGCTTACACCCTCGATCCCTACACCGGGAAATGGGCCGAGATGCATTCGGTTCCCGGGACGGTGGGGCGTCTGGCGGCGACCGCGGTCGGGGCCCGGGAGCACGTTTTCCTCTTCGGCGGCTACGTGGTTGATGGGCAAGGGGGCGAAAACACATTGCCCGACGTCAACGCGTACGAACCTCTGACCGATCGCTGGTTCCGCGCCGAAGACTTGCCGGTTGCGGTGGACGACGCGGTGGCAGGCGTCTATCGCGACCGCTACATCTACATTGTGAGTGGATGGTCGAAGACGGACGCGGTGAACAACGTCCAGTTGTACGACGCAGAGAAAAACAAGTGGTCGCAGGCCACGCCGATTCCGGGCACGCCTGTGTTCGGACACGCTGGCGCGGTGGTGGGAGACACGATTGTGTACATCGATGGCGCCCACAAGAATGCCAGCGGAGCCCAGCCCAAATACATCACCACCGATGAATGCTGGATGGGCAAGATCGATCATCACGACCTCACCAAAATTCAATGGACCAAGTTGCCCAACCATCCGGGAACGGCGCGTTACCGGATCGCGGCGGGAGGCTCGGAGAAAGATCAGAAGATTTATTTCTCCGGCGGGAGCGACAATCCCTACAACTACAACGGCATCGGTTACAACGGAGAGCCGGCAGAGCCCTCCCCGGTGACCTTCGCCTTCAACCTGCGCACCAGCAAGTGGGAAACCATCAACCTGCATACGCCGCAGCCCACCATGGACCATCGCGGGCTGGTGGTTGTCCCCGAAGGATTGGTGATCATCGGCGGCATGGAAAAGGGCCAGCAGGTGACGTCGCGAGTGACCGTCCTGCCCAAGCCAGGAAAAACAAAGTAGCTCGTGTGTGGGTCGGACACTCCCTTCGACTTCGCTCAGGGCATGCTTTGTCCGACGCCTTTGATTTTGGTTTTGACTTGTCCGGAGTTTTCGTTTTGAGTTCGCTGCGAAAAAGCGGCGGGCGAGGGCGCCCGCCCCACATTAATCTACTGGCCTCGCGCCAGGACCAGGGTGATGTCGTCGGGCTGCTCGTTGGCGCCGATCCAGTCATCCACCGCGGCGGTCACGATCTCACAGATGCGGGCCAGGGGCTGCGCGCGGTGCTCCCAGACCAGGTCGATCAGGCGCTGCTCGCCGAATTCCCCGAAATCATTTTCCGGCTCACTCACGCCGTCGCTGTAGGCCAGGAACAGTTCTCCCCGGCGCAGCGCGACTGTTCCCTCTTCATAACTTCTGCGGTCGAACAAACCGATGACGGTGCCGCCCTGCTCCAGCCGGCGCACCGAACCATCTTCTCCCAGGATGATGGGCGGCAGGTGACCGCCGTTGCTGTAAGTGAGGGATCGTTCGCGGCCGTCGTAGATGCCCAGAAACAGGGTGGCATATTTTTCTGCCGGCGTGCTCTGGTAAAGCTGATGATTGAGGAGGGAGAGCATGGCCCCCGAAGATAACTCGGCGCCATTCAGTCCGTGAGCGAGGAACACGCTGGAGCCGGCGCCTGCGGCTGCTCCCACCGGTTCCCGCAGGCTGGGCATGCCCTCCAGGCTGTAGGCGCGGACGGCGGAGTGAATCGTGGCCATCAGCAGCGCCGCGGAAATCCCCTTTCCGCTGACGTCACCCACCGCCAGGATGAGCTTGTGCGGGTCCACCGTCAGGAAATCGTAATAATCTCCGCTCACCGTGCGCGCGGGGCGGCAGAAGCCGAATACCTCGAGTGAATCCAGCTGCGAAATGTGCTGCGGGAAGAGCTGGGCCTGCACTTCCTGGGCGATGGTCAATTCGTTCTGCAGCCGCTGTTTTTCTTTTTGCTCCTCGATCAGGTTCTCGATGGACGCGGTCATGGAGTTGAACGAGTTGGCCAGCGTGGCCAGCTGGTCGCTCGACTTCACCGAAATGCGGTGGCTGAAGTCTCCGCGATTGATGTGCGTGGTGGCGTTATAAAGCTGGGCCACGGCGCCGGTCACGGTGCGGGTGAGGCGGGTCCCGATCCACAGCGCCAGCACTTCGATAATGGCAAAAATCACCGCCGCGAAAAGCAGCAGATACTCCACCCCGGTGGCAAAGTCGCCCAGGGCGGCGAACAGGCGGGTATAAAGCACCGAGGGCCGGGTCTGGACCCGAAGCAACGCTCCTGTTTTCTTCTGCTCGCCGGTGCTCCAATCGACCACGGGCAGCGGCGTTCCGAAGGTGATCTCGTGGTCCAGAATGTTGCCCGCCGTGGGCAGGAGGCCCGCGGTGAAGGCGGGACGAAGTTCTTCCTGGCCGCTGTCGAACGTCATGCCGTTTCGTCCCGGGCGGATTGTGATGTCGGCGGATTCCGGGGCGGAGTTGGAGGACGGCGCTCCGGGCTGCGGAGTTAAACCCGGATGCGTAGAGCGTGATCTCGCCCAGATCCTTCGCCAGCTTCTCCAGCAGACCGCGGTCCAGCGCATCGCTCGAGACCACGGCCAGCTTCTGTGGCCCACTCCCGAGTTCCGTTCCCGCGCGCAAATACAGCTGGCCCTGGTCGCGGACGATCGCGCCGAAGCTGGCAGTCAGGAAGGTGGGAAGAGCAAATGGAGTCTTTCCCGGGGTTGCGCCGTTGCATACGGCGAGCGGAGTCTCACCCTTCCAGGCACAGATCTGGCGGGAGGACCAGGAGGAGTCGTTGCGCCGCAGGCCTTCCAGCGATTCGGCAATGGCCGGCTGGCCCCGTTCCACGCGAGCCGCAAGTTCGTTCGCGATGGCGGCATTTTCCGATTGCAGACTGCGCAGCCGGGAATCCAGTTCTGACGTCACTACGAAATTCGCGAACTGGCCGGCAAACAGGTAGAGAGTGATGAACGCCATGGCCACCAGCAGTACAACCGGGATCACGCCGATGAACATGTAAGTCACGATCAGCCGGTTGCGCAGACGCCAGAGCACTTTGGCCTTGAGCCAGCGGAAGGCGAGCAGGGCAAAAAGAATGATGGCGAGAAAGCTGAGGATCCCAATCCATCCACTGAGCGCTAGACCGAAGGAAACTTTGAACAGTGCGAAGAGCTTTTGCAGGGCGAAGAGAAGCAGATCCAGTCCCAGCAGATAACAGGCGGCGCGCGCCAGCCGGGTGCGAGGCAGCACGCCTGCTGCCCGCAGTCGAAAACGCAGTGTGCGGAGAGATAGCTCCATGGCGAAAAAGAGATTATAGAGCGGATGGCGAGCGCCCGGCCCGAATGTAGCGCCGGCGTCCCGCCCTCCGCCGCGCCAGCGGTCGCGATCAGGCCATGACAATTGGGGCCTGACCTCCGCGGCCCGCCTTCAGATTTCAGGATAGAAATCGAAGAAGGCGTCCAGGCTGGTCTTTAACTGCTTCTCGATCTCTTCCTTGCTGCCTTCGAGGACGTGCATGGTGACGTGGGCCTCACGCCCATTTTTCAGCTTCAGGGTTGCGTCCCCAACTTCCGCGACTTCTTCCGAGGGCAGTAGCCGCATCCCATAGACGAGTGTCAGATTTGCCATGAGTTCGATTCTAAACCCGGCGTCGGGGTGCGGACCTCGGTTGATGTGGCGCGGGCGCCCCGCCCGCGGCCTTTGACTCTCGCGGGCGAGGGTGCCCGCGTCACACCAAGTCACCGTTCCCAGTCCGAACTCCGACGCCTGCTGTTAAAATCTTTGAGTGATCCGAAATCTACCGGCATTGCTGATCTGCCTGGGCTTCAGCGGTCTGTCGGCTGCGCAACAGCCAGCGCCGCCAAAGGTCAAGGTAAACGTTCTAAATGTGTGTTCGCCTTCTGCCGCGGAGCAGCAGGAGATTGCCTCTGCACTCTCTCGGGTGCCAAAGCAGCCTCTGTTCGGCGTGGATTTCGAGGTTGATCGCGGGCGCTCCAGTCTTGAGGTCGGGCCGGGATTTCTGCAGCCCGGATCGGGCAGCCAGATGTCGTCTGACCCGGGAACCGCCAGCTGGGTGCGCATCCGGCGGGAGTTTTCCGTGCAGGCGCTGTTTTCGACGGTGCAGTATTCGTTCAGCGTGGATCCCAAAAATATGGTGGAGACACTCGTCTTCCGGGTGCGCGAGCCTAAAGACTTGTTGCAGGTTGCGATCGAAGACAGCGCTTCCGCGGTCACGCCTCCGTCCACCATGCTGACCAGCAGCACGCCGGCCAGCCGCATCAAGCTCGAACGTTTTGGCAAGTCGTCGGTAGTGCTGGCCCGCTGTACGGGATCGGAAGCTGGTCCGGCGCCCGACCAGAGCGCGTACGAGCCCTTGTTTCAGAGCGCGTCGGCGATCCTTTCAAATTATCGGGGCCTGCTGGGGGCGCGAACTACCGTTCCCGCTGAACTGGAGCGGATCGGCGGCGCGGCAGAGAAGAAGGCGGAGCGATCACCCGCGCCCAGGAAGCCTGTGACGAAGAAGAAATAAGTACCGCGGCGGAGGGCGGGACGCCCTCCGGACAGCCGGCGGGCCCGTCCTGAGCGAAGTCGAAGGAACGCCGGCGCTACCTGAGCCTTGCATCCAAATTTGAACTCGGCCATCTAAACCTCACGCGATCTTTTAACCCTATTATGGAGAACATTCGCAACGTCGTCATCATCGGGTCTGGGTGCTCCGGCCACACCGCGGCACTCTACACGGCTCGCGCCAATCTCAAGCCCCTGGTGATTGAAGGCCACGAACCCGGAGGCCAGCTCTCGCTCACCACCCTGGTGGAGAATTTCCCTGGATTTCCCGAGGGCATTCAGGGGCCCGAGCTGATAGAGAACATGCGCAAGCAGGCTGGACGCTTTGGCGCGCAATATCAGCTGGGCCATGTGGTCAGTGTGGACCTGAGCCAGCGGCCTTTCGCGGTGAATTTTGGCAAGGAGACGATTCACGCCCGCACCCTGATCATTGCCAGCGGGGCCTCGGCGCGCTGGCTGGGATTGCCGGGAGAGAAGGCATTGATCGGGCACGGAGTTTCTTCCTGCGCCACCTGCGACGGCTTCTTTTTCTCCGGAAAAGAAATCGCGGTCGTCGGGGGTGGTGATTCCGCCATGGAGGAAGCCATCTTCCTTACTCGTTTCGCCAACAAGGTGACGCTGATTCATCGCCGCGATCAATTCCGCGCGTCGAAGATCATGCTCGACCGGGCGCAGCAGAACAAAAAAATTGATTTCCTTACCGGCACCGTGGTCGAAGATGTGCTCGACCCTTCCAAACAGGAAGTCACCGCCCTCAAGTTGCGTGACGTGAAAACCGACAAGGTCTGGGACTTTCCCACCAGCGCCATGTTTCTGGGCATCGGCCATATTCCGAATGCCGGAATGTTCGAAGGCCAGCTCGAAACTGATCAGGACGGATATCTGGTGACCAGCAACAATGTCTTCACCCGGGTGCCGGGCGTTTACGCCTGCGGTGACGTGCAGGACCGGCGCTACCGTCAAGCCATCACCGCCGCCGGCACGGGTTGCATGGCGGCCCTCGAAGCGGAGAAATTTCTGGAAGAGGCGGGAGAGTAGTCAGAAGTGCGAGCAAGAGACTTTTGTGGAGGTAATTCCAAATGGCGCGTCCGGCCCCAACCTGTTCCCACCTGGGAGAAATCAAGCAAGTCAAACCCAGCGGCCAGGGCTGCAAAGAATGCCTGGAGATGGGCGACACCTGGGTCCATCTGCGGGAGTGCCTCATTTGCGGCCATGTGGGCTGCTGCGATTCTTCCAAGAACAAACACGCCACCAAACACTTCCATCAGACCAAGCACCCCATCGTCCGATCATTCGAACCGGGCGAGACCTGGCGCTGGTGTTACGTGGATGAAGTCTTTCTCGACTGACCCCGCCCGCACTGAGCCCGGTTTTTGTAGCGCCCTCGGGACAGCCGGCAAGATGCCGGCGCTACTGTTCGAGGAATCTGCTGCCACTTACGTCCGTACGCACGTCTGGTTACCGAGGTCATCTTTCCCGAATCGACAGGGGCGAATAAGCTGCAAACGGTTCTGGAACTCCTATGAATCGCTGCCGGACAGCTTTTCTCCTCGTGCTTTTCTCGGTCCTCATTCTGGGTTCAGCTTCGTTTGGCCAGCAGGAGCACAGCGAGGGCGGGCGCCGGATATTGACCCGGGTTATGCCCCAATATCCCGAAATGGCCCGAACAATGAATTTAAGCGGCAACGTGAAGGCAGAAGCCCTGGTGGAACCGAATGGCGTGGTCAAGTCGGTCGAAGTACGGGGCGGGCATCCCTTGCTGGTGCGGGCGGCGCAGGACGCAATCTATAAATGGAAATGGGCCCCGGCTGCACACGAGACCCATGAGCCCATCGAAGTCAGGTTCGATCCACGGTAAGAAAGTGTGGGTCGGACACTCCTGTCCGACGCCCTTGATTTTGCTTTTGAAATTTAAGTCCAGAAATCTTGTCCCTAACAACGCAAAAAACTTAGGATCTCAACCCTAAAACCAAGGGCGTCGGACAGGAGTGTCCGACCCACATAAATCAAAATCCAGACCCCCAATGCTGATCAAGCCCCTTCCGCGACTGTGGTACAAAATTCTGTGATCTTCATGCGCTGCACTTGCCATCCCGACCTGGGCCTGGAACCAAGACGGTGCTGAGAGCGCTTTTCATTTCTCTCTCGGAGAGCCACTGGCTGCGCGGGATGGCGGAACGCTCCGCCATGGGGCGGCGCCTCTCCAGCCGTTTCGTGGCCGGCACTGGGGTCGAAGATGCCCTGCGGGTCACACAAGCTGTCAATCGGGCGGGCCTGAGCGTTTCGGTCGATAACCTCGGCGAAAATGTCACCAACGCCGACGAAGCCCGCGACAGCGCCCAGCTCTACCACCAGATGCTGGACGAAATTTCGAGCCGCCAGCTCAACGCCAACGTCAGCCTGAAGCTGACCCACATGGGACTCGACGTGGACGAGATACTTGTCCGCGATCTGGTTACCGGACTGGTGGCGAAAGCCGCGGCCATGCAGCCGCCCAATTTCGTGCGGGTGGACATGGAAGGTTCGCCTTACACCCAGCGCACCCTCGATTTCGTGCATGAACTGCACCGCATGCCCGGCCACGCGGGCGCGGTGGGCGCGGTGATCCAGTCTTATATGCGCCGCGCCGAGAGCGATATCGAAAAGCTGCTGGCCGAGCGCATCCGCATCCGCCTGTGTAAAGGGGCGTACAAAGAGCCGGATGAAATCGCCTTTCAGAAAAAGTCGGAAGTGGACGCGAACTACGTCAAGCTCATGAAGGTCCTGATGAAGAGCGGCGTATACCACGGGCTGGCGACCCACGACGAAAAAATTATCCAGCAAGCCAAAGCCTTTGCCACGCAGGAACAGGTTCCCCGCGACGCCTTTGAATTCCAGATGCTGTACGGCATCCGCCGCGACCTGCAGCGGCGTCTGGTGCGCGAAGGCTGGCGCATGCGCGTCTATATCCCATTTGGCACCGAGTGGTATCCCTATTTCATGCGCCGTCTGGCGGAACGGCCGGCGAATGCGCTTTTCCTGGCCAGAAACCTGTTCCGCTAGCGCGCAGTGATGATGTGCACAATGTCGGGAAGGGCACGGCTTGTTTAGCCGGGCTGCGATTCGGCTGGGAATTTGCTGGCGCTTTAGAGCCTGAGGTTTTCGGGCCCGGCAATCTGTCATCCTGAGCGTAGCATCTGCATTCCTTCGAATGGAGATGCGGAGTCGAAGGACCCCTGCCCCCTTCGCAATGGATGAACTTGCGGGCCTTCCTTTTCGCGACCAGACTCTGAGAACATTCCTGCTAGAGGGGTCCTTCGACTGGGTGGCTGCTTCGCTGCGCGAAGCAACCACTTCGCTCAGGATGACAGGATATTTTTCCTTACGGAATGATTTTTCTCCGGAGAAAAAAGTGGAGCCCCGAAGCGCGCCCGCGAATCGAAATTACTAAAACCAACCCAAGGCAGGAGAAATTCATGGAACCACGTATTGACTACTACAAGTTGTCACCTGAAGGCTACAAGGCGATGCTGGGCCTGGAACACTATCTCAACCACAGCAGCGTGGAGAAAAAACTGCTGCACCTGCTCAAGCTGCGGGTGTCGCAGATCAACGGCTGCGCCTTTTGCCTGGACATGCACTGGAAGGACCTCGAAGCAGAAGGCGAAAACCAACAGCGCATGTACTCGCTGGACGCCTGGCGCGAAACATCCTATTACACCGAGCGTGAACGGGCAGCGCTGGCCTGGGCCGAGGCGGTCACCAACATCCGGGAGGGGCATGTTCCGGACTCGCTGTACGAGGAGACGCGCCGGCACTTCAGCGAGCAGGAGGTGGCAGACCTGACGCTGGCGGTCGTCGCCATCAATGGCTGGAACCGGGTCAGCATTGCTTTCCGGGTCGTGCCCGGGACCTACCAGCCCCCGCAAAAGCTGAAGAAGGGCGAGCAATCCGAGGTGGTCAGCGTGTAACCTCCGCCCATAGCTCCTTCCACAGCGTCGGGTTTTTCCAGTACTCGACGTGCGCGACCAGGGGAATCAAGGCATCTTCGTCGCGCACGTTTTCTACTCCCGGGGGCGCGGACGTGCCCGGCAAGTCGTAAAAATCGAGGGGACCGCAGATGATGTCATTTCGCGAATACACGTTGACCCAGCGGAAGGTGCGGTTCCGGTAATCCTGGATCATGGGTTGCACCACCGCGGCCAACTGCTCGCGGATGTGCTGGGTGTTTTTTCCCATCACGCTGAAGAAGAATGCGATCTTGTCCAGCGGGCTGCCGAAAGTAAGAAACAAACCGGTACGGCGGACAATCCCCGTCGTGTCCGAGGCCAGGGCATCGTCGCCGATCAGGCGGTTGAGCGTGTCGTAGGCAATCACTGATCCCAGAGAGTGTCCGACCACCGCCACTTTTTCATATTCGAAATCGTCGCTGCCGGTCGCCTTCGCCAGGTAAACCGCGCCCGCGGATTCCTTGGCCGCGTCCTTGATCTTTTTCCGGATCTCCTCGAAGCGGTCAATCTTGTTGGACGAGATGTACGCGGTCACGTCTCCCACAAACTGCACCAGGAGATTTCGCACTACCGCGCTGATCAGA
Organism: Terriglobia bacterium; assembly: GCA_963752375.1. Classification (GTDB taxonomy): domain Bacteria; phylum Acidobacteriota; class Terriglobia; order Terriglobales; family Acidobacteriaceae; genus JAIQFF01. The sequence goes on along the minus strand of CAVVYF010000020.1, from coordinate 103,959 downwards.
AACAGAAATGGCCAGATCCAGAACTGCGAAGTCAGCATCCCCTTCAGGGCCCTGCAAACGCAATCCCACACAGCCGCGCCGAACAACCACCGCAGCCATTCGTTGGGCCAGCCGAAGAGCCAATCCAGCAGGGGCGGGAACGGGATGCCCCAGGCCTCTCCCCGGCAGGCCAGCCAGACGATCACGGCGACGGCACTCACGTGGGCCAGAAATGCGAGATAGAACAGGGCGTGCAGAGTGGGGCTGCTCTCGCTTTCCTTTTTTTCTTCGCGCGAGGCGCCTTCTCTCAAACCGCTTTTATGTTTCGACACATTTCGCCATTGGACGATATGGGCCAGAACCATGATCAGGATGACCGCCAGCACGACTACATTGGAGAAGTGGATTATGGAGTTCTGGAAATTCTCGGGGGTAAGCCAATGCGGAACGCACCTCAGCCATACGATGAGGGCCATGATCTTGGCCCCTATAACTATGGTTGAGATCGTGATTCCGAAAGCCAGCCAGGTCAAGTCTCTCACTCTCCGTCCGTACGACAGGGAGGCGCCGCGCGTGGGCCGGCTCATCTCGGCCAGAAATAACGTTGCCCCGAAGGTGATGGCTACGGCACAAACCATGCTTGCTACGGTGGTGAGCGTCTGAACCTGCGCCGGCGGGACAAACTTCTGGACGCTGCTGATGCCGGCAAGGGACGCGCCCATGCCAATCACGATAGCGTTGATCACGGTCAGGGCCGCAAGCACTGCCAGCGTCACCAGCAGGTAAGTAGGAGTGCGCCAGCTCAGCGGAAAGTTAATCATGTTGCCAAACAATGCGCGGGCAAAGCCGGTGAAGAAGTTGGCCAGCCCGCGGGTGCCGCCATCCCAGAGAAAGCTGACCACGTCCGTGAGTTTGACGGCACCCTCGGTTTTTGGGGCCCAATAGCATTCGTACAAGTGCACCTCTTGCGGGTCGGCGCTGGGACGGGGCAGGGCCAGTTCAACTCGCTGCAGCACGGTGTTGCCCACTCGCACCTCGCGAAACTTGGGCGGAGGAACCGGCAGCGGAGGACTGGCGTGCTCGGCCGCACTGATCAACCCCTCGGCCAGTTGCTCCAGGGTCTCAAAAGGCACCTGCTGGCCCATGCCGTGCACGATCCAGATCGCGCGCTTCCTGGTCGTACCCGGCGGACGGACGGCCATCCTGGCTCGCAGCTTCTGGGTGGCTTCCGTGACTTCTCCCGCGACTTCTCCCGCGGCGGGCGCCAGCGGGAAAGATTCGTAGGACACCGGACTCTCGACCGAGAAGCGGCCTACAGATCTTTGCTTGGAGGTTGGAGGATTTGCCATTGGAGGCGCTCCTTAAACAGACCCAAAGCTTCCCCGCAGGGAAGTCGACCGCAGTTTCTGTTTGGGCTCGGCCCGGAACATAAAAATAAAAATGGAAAAGTATTTACAGCGGGGAAAGTGAAGGGATTCTCCTCTGAGAACGAGTGCGAGTCAATATAAAAAGCAGTTCACAGCGTGAGCTCCCAGATTTCCGACACCAGATCGTCGCGGCCCCAGTCGCAGTGCGGATTTTCCTCCATCAGGCGGAAGCCGGCCTGCTGGTAGATGTGCCGGGCGGCGGGCAGTTCGCTTTGTGTCCATAAGACAATTTTCCGGTAGCCCGCCTGCCGGGCAAAGCGCACGCATTCGGTGACCAGGCGCTTGCCGATGCCGAGTCCGCGGGCCGACGGTTCCACCAGCAGCAGGCGCAGCTTGGCGACGCTCTTCGACTTCTTCACCAGGAAGACCGAGCCCGCAATCTCGCCATCTTTTTCCGCAATCCAGCAGCGCTCCCGCCGGGGATCGAAGTGCTGAATAAATTTAGCCGCGATCTCCGCCACCAGGGCCTCGAAGCGCTCATCGTATCCGTACTCCTGCGCATAGAGCACGCCATGGCGATGGACGACCCAACCCATGTCGCCCGACTGGTGCGAGCGCAGAATGTACGGTGTCCGGGGCTCCGGGCCGGGATCGAGCAGGCTTTCGATGGCGCGCATGGCGTCGGCCAGTTGCGCCTGTTGCGCGGGAGAAAGAGCCTGCAGCAAGGCGGCGACTTCCTGGTTCTGGCGCTCGTCCAGAGTGGCGAAGGTTTGCCGGCCGCGGGTGGTCAAGCCCAGCAGGCTCTGGCGGCCATCCTGGGCGGAGGGTGATTTGCTGACGAGTCCGCGCTTTTCCAGTCCGCGCAGAATGCGGCTGAGATAACCGGGATCGAGCCCCAGTTCCTCACAAAGTTCGGTGGCAGAGGGCTGCTGGCGATGGGCGATCTCGTAGAGGACGCGTACTTCGGCGAGAGAGAACGGGCTCTTGAGCAGACCCTCGCGCAGCACCCCGATCTGCCGCGTGTAGAAACGGTTGAAGGCGCGCACGGCGGAGACTTCGGTTTCATAATGTGACATTGTCAAGCATATACTTGACAATGTCAAATAATCCTGGATTCACCGAGTTCCACGTGGGGGCGGGTGCCCTCACCCGCACGGTTGGGCAAGGCCCAGCCTGTTCTTTTTTCGCCCGCCGCAGGACCCCAGGCGAGCTTCGCTCGCCCGCCCGGACGAGGCGTCCGGGACTTGACGTGGTCTATCGTTGAGAAAGCCGGCGTCCTGCCCGGCTGATCTTGGGCGTAGCGGAAGCACTCCACGCTGTGATCGTTCACCATGCCCACGGCCTGCATGAAGGCGTAGCAGATGGTGGAACCCACGAAGTTGAAGCCGCGTTTCTTGAGGTCTTTGCTCATGGCATCAGACTCGGAGGTGCGGGCCGGAAGGCGCTCGCCCCTGCGCCATGCATTCAGCCGCTGGGTTCCTTCGACGAACTGCCAGATGTAGGTGTCGAAGGAACCAAACGCTTTCTGGATGGCGAGAAAGGCCTTCGCATTCTTCACCGCGGAGGCGATCTTGAGGCGGTTGCGAATGATGCCGGGATTGCGCAGCAGGCTCTGCTGCCTGCGGCGATCGTAGCGGGCGACGCGCAGCGGGTTAAAGCCGTCGAAGGCGGCGCGATAGTTCTCCCGTTTCTGCAAGACCGTGTCCCAACTCAGGCCGGCCTGGGCGCCTTCGAGAATCAGGAACTCAAAGAGCACGCGATCGTCGTGTTGGGGCAGGCCCCATTCTTCATCGTGGTAGCGGATGGCGAGCGGGTTGCTGGGCCATGCGCAGCGAATCAGATTGCCGGACTTTACCTTCATGACCTCGTATTTTACAAGCGGCCAGTGTGGTCGCGGGCGCCCTCGCCCGCGGCTTTGAAGTTGATCCATGGCCTCGCCGGCGGGGGTGCCCGCGCCACACTCCAGTCCCACCGGCAATGACCTGGCGCGTGCTCCTTTTGTAACTTGGCTTTAGCCCGGCCGTCCCCTAGAGTTCAGACTGTAGTCTGAAGCAGGTGCCTTCGGCCCCATACGTGCATCTAATTGAAAGACGAAGCTATTAGGGGCGGTATGGCATGAAAATTTGGGATGGGCTGGGAATGAACTACACGAAGTGGTGCCGGGGAGTAGTGGCAGCCGTTGTGCTCATGGCTGGGTTGCCGGCGCTGGCGCAGTCGCCCTACGTGGCCGCATCCAGCATGGCCCTGCCTGAAGCCTCCCCATCCACCGGGTCAGATGCTTCAGATCCTATCCTTACCATCAAGAAACAGGTCAGCGAGGTCAATGTGCTGTTCATCGCCACTGACCATCACGGCAAGTTTGTGCGCAACCTGAACCAGGGCGATTTCACCATCCTGGATGATCACAAACCGCCCCAGGCGATCGTGAACTTCCGCCGCGAAACCGATCTGCCGCTGGAGCTGGGCCTGCTGGTCGATACCAGCGGATCGGTGCATAGCCGTTTTGATTTCGAGCAGGAAGCCGCGGTCAGCTTCCTGCAACACACCCTGCGGGCGAATTTCGATAAAGCTTTTGTGATGGGTTTCAGCAGCCACAGCCAGATCACGCAGGAGTTCACGGACAACGTGCAGCTGCTCGAAACCGGAGTGCGAAGCCTGCGCAACGGCGGCGGGACCGCGATGTATGACGCTATCTACCGGGCCTGCCGCGAAAAGTTGAGCAAGGAGCGGAGCGACCATCCGGTGCGGCGGGCGATCATCGTGGTAAGCGACGGCGAAGACAACCAGAGCGAGGTCACCAAGGCAATGGCGCTCGAGATGGCACAGCGCGCCGAAGTGATCATTTACGCCATCTCCACCGACGACAGCGGCCTGATTCTGCGCGGTGACAAGGCCATGCAACAGATCGCCGACGCCACCGGAGGCCGCGCCTTCTTTCCCTTCAAGATGAAGGACATCAAAAATTCGTTTGCCGCCATCGAAGACGAATTGCGGAGCCAGTACGTGGTTTCCTACAAGCCGGCTGATTTCGACGCCGACGGCCGTTACCGCTCGATTGAAATTACCGCGCTGAAGAAAGACCTGCAGGTGCGGGCCCGCAAAGGCTACTACGCGCCCCGCCAGTAGCGGAAAATTCAAGCCAACACTTTTGTGCAATCATTTCGTGCAGTGAGATGATTCCGGGAAGGGCACGAGTTCACTCGCGCCAGTAGGCCAATAAATCTGTGCGCTTTAACCCCTGAGGCTGGCTGTCCGCGGCCGCCACAGCGAACCCCCAGGGGCTGAAGCCCTCTCGCATACGGACTCAGTTGGCACGGCTGAAGCCGTGCCCTTCCCACCCGGCAAACCTCGGACCCGTGTGGCGCGGGCGCCCCCCGCCCGCGGCTTTTGACCTGGAGTTCAACTCTCGCGGGCCAGACGCTTTGGACTTTGACTTTCGCGGGCGAGGGCGCCCTTCCACAGGGTTGCGATGCTACAATTTCATCAGGGCCCCAGCCGGCATCCAACCTGGTGTAAGGCCGTAAAGCAGGTACCGTGGTTCTGTTCAAGTCACTCCCGCGCGCGAGAGTCTGGTTGGTTCTGGCGGCGATCCTGATTCCGCTGTCGATGTTGAATGCGACGGCGCAGCAAGCGTTGCCGCATAAGCGTCCGGCCAAGGCGGCAAAGAAGGCTGCTCCCGAGCCCCTGGCTGTGCCTGTGCCGCCGCCTCCGCCACCCACGCCGCAGCAGTTGCCAGCGGTTCCGCCCCACGTCCACTACAACCAGGGACAGCTTACGATTGTGGCCGAGAACTCGACCCTGGCGGACATACTGCGGGCGGTGCGGGCGCAAACCGGAGCTGAGGTGGAGGTTCCGCCCAATGCCACCGAGCGCGTGGTGACACACCTGGGCCCGGGGCCGGCCCGTGATGTCCTGGCAGCACTCCTCAATGGATCGCACTTCAACTACGTGATGCTGGGTTCGGCGGCCCATCCTGACAGTGTGGACAGGCTCATCCTGACGTCCAAATCAGGCGGCGTCCCCGAGCCCGCGCCGCCCCCAGCCGTAACGCCGGTGGCGCAGGACAGCGATGAGGGGCAGATGGATGATTCCGGCCCCCCTGCGGTTGATATCGCCGAGCAGCCTGTGGACAATCCGGCCGGAGACTCCAGCAACGAAGACAACCAGGGGCAGCCCCCTGACGGCCAGCAGCAGGTAAAGACTCCGGAGCAATTGTTGCGCGAGCTACAACAGCAGCAGTTGCTGCAGCAGCAATTGCAGCAGCAGCAACAGCAACAGGGGCAACAGCAGGCGCCTCCGCCCAACCAGAACTGATAGTTCGCAGCACCCAACAAACGAAGCGCTGGCTTGGAGCGGAGCTCTATCGAGGCAGTGCGGGTTATCTAGGGCACGCGTGAGACGGGCGAGGACGCCCGTCCTCCATCGAAGACTGTCTGAGGTCCGACGTCAGTCGCCGCCGGCCTGGCTCTGGCTGGGCACGAGGACGGGAGTGCCGGCGCTGCGCCGGCGTGAGCCGTAGGCGAAGGCGTACAGAATGCCGGTTACAGCGGCGTAAGCCGCCAGAATCCCCACCACTACAACAGTGATGGCAGTAAAGGAGATAACGAAAGCAACCATTAACCCGCCCAAGCTCGGCCTACTTTCCAGTTAAGTACCGGACAAAGCGTTCCGGGACCCGTTTGGCGCAATCGATCACTTTACCCGCGTTGACGCTAGCCGCTGTTAGCAACTAAGATACGTGAGTAGAGTCGCGCAAACCCACTTTCCTTCATTTCTGTGGGGCCGTCCAATTACGGAAGGCCAGTCGCAACTTCCGCCAATTTCATGCCAATTACCAAGATCTCGGTGCGGGGGGCGCGGCAGCATAACCTCAAGAATATAAACGTCGAAATCCCCCGTAATAGCCTGACCGTAATCACCGGATTGAGTGGCTCGGGAAAGTCGTCGCTGGCCTTTGACACCATCTACGCCGAGGGCCAGAGGCGGTACGTGGAGACGCTTTCGGCCTACGCCCGGCAGTTTCTGGACCAGATGGAGCGTCCGGACGTGGACGCCATCGACGGTCTGAGCCCCTCCATCTCGATCGAGCAGAAGACGACCAGCCGCAGCCCCCGGTCAACGGTGGGAACGATCACCGAAATCTACGATTATCTTCGCCTGTTATTCGCTTCGATCGGGGTGCCGCACTGCCCTGAATGCGGGCGGGCCATTGCGCGCCAGTCGGCGGAGCAGATTGTGGCGCGCGTGATGGGCCTGACGCCCGAGGATCGCGTGATGGTGCTGGCCCCGATTGTGCGCGGCCGCAAGGGTGAGTTCAAGAAGGAAATGGAGAAGCTGGTGCAGCACGGCTTCACCCGGGCGCGGATCGATGGCGAACTGGTCAATCTCGAAGATGACATTCCCCTGGACAAGCGAAAAAACCACACCATCGAAGTCGTGATCGACCGGCTGCTGGTGAAGCCTGGGATCGAACACCGTCTGGAACTGTCGGTGGGCCTGGCCATGAAGCTGGCGGGAGGACTCGTCCAGGTGGCGGTGGTGGGTGGGGATGAACAGCTTTATTCGGCCAAGCTGGCGTGTCCGGATTGCGGCATCAGCGTGCCGCAACTGGAGCCGCGGTCATTTTCCTTCAACAGCGCATATGGCGCCTGTCCGGAGTGCCACGGGTTGGGCAGCCGCTACGAGTTCGATCCTGCGCGCGTGATCACCGACTGGTCGAAGCCGTTGCTGGATGGCGGGCTGGGGCCGGGGTCGGCTTCGCAAAACCTGATTCATCACCTGCAAATCACCGCGGCTGCCCACGGCTTCGACCTGGCCACCCCGTTTGAGAAATTCTCCGAGAAGATCCAGAACCTGCTGCTCTATGGCGAGGCCGGAAAGAATGGCGGCTCGGCGGGCAAGAACCGAAAGACCGGATTCCGAGGGATTCTCGGCTATCTCAAACAAGCCGTGGATGATTCCACGTCGGACACCTATCGCGAATTTCTGCTGGACTACATGTCGGCGAGCAAGTGTCCTGCGTGCCAGGGCAGGCGCCTGCGGCCGGAGAGCCTGGCGGTGAAAGTAAACGGCATGTCGATCGCCGACTTCACGGCGTTGCCGCTGTCGCGGGCGCTGGCGACGGCGCGCAAGATCAAACTCAACGGGCGCGAGGCCATCATTGCCGGGCGCATCGTGCACGAGATTGTGGAGCGGCTGCAATTTCTGGATGCCGTGGGCCTGGGCTACATCTCGCTGGAGCGCTCGGCGGCCACGCTTTCCGGCGGCGAAGGGCAGCGCATCCGGCTGGCCACGCAGATCGGATCGAAGCTGCGGGGTGTGCTCTACGTTCTGGATGAGCCTTCGATCGGATTGCATCATCGCGACAATGGCCGGCTGCTCAAGGCGCTCGAGGAATTGCGCGATCTGGGAAACACCGTCCTGGTGGTGGAACACGATGAAGAAACCATCCGGCGGGCAGACTACGTGATTGATCTTGGTCCGGGAGCGGGCCGCCATGGCGGCGGCCTGGTGGCGTACGGAACGCCGCAAGAGATCGAGCGCGTGCCCGAATCGCTGACCGGTGCCTACATCTCGGGACGGATGCAGATCGAAATGCGGCCGGAGCGGCGGGCGCCCAACGGGGCGGCCATCACGCTGCTGGGGGCGCGGGAAAATAATCTCAAGAACCTTGACGTGGTATTTCCCCTGGGCGTGATGACGGTCGTGACCGGAGTCTCGGGATCGGGCAAATCGACGCTGGTGAACGACATTCTTTACCGCGCGCTGGCGCAGAAACTTTACCGCTCGCGGGAAGAGCCCGGCACGCACAAGGCAATTTCCGGCACGGAGAATATCGACAAGGTCATTCGCATCGACCAGTCGCCGATCGGGCGCACGCCGCGCTCGAATCCGGCAACCTATACCGGGGTGTTTTCCCAGATCCGCGATCTTTACGCGATGCTTCCGGAGTCACGTGAGCGGGGCTACAAGCCAGGGCGATTCTCTTTTAATGTCTCGGGAGGGCGCTGCGAGGCTTGCGGGGGCGAGGGGCAGCGGCGGATCGAGATGAATTTTCTGCCCGATGTTTACGTGCTGTGCGAACTTTGCGGCGGCAAACGCTACAACCAGGAAACCCTGGCGGTGAAGTACAAAGGCCAATCGATCGCCGATCTGCTGGAAATGCCGGTGTCCGACGCCTTGCCGATTCTGGAAAACATTCCGCAGGTCCGGCAGAAGCTGCAGACCCTGGTGGACGTGGGCCTGGGATACATCCATCTGGGACAGTCGGCGGTCACGCTCTCCGGCGGAGAAGCGCAACGCATCAAACTGGCACGGGAGTTGAGCAAGCGGCAGACCGGGAAGACGATGTATCTTCTGGACGAGCCCACCACCGGCCTGCACTTTGACGATGTGAAGAAGTTGCTCGAGGTGCTGCACCGGCTGACCGACCTGGGAAATACGGTTATGATCATCGAGCATAATCTGGATGTGATCCGCAACGCCGACTGGATTATTGATCTTGGCCCCGAGGGCGGAGAAGAAGGCGGGCGGGTCGTGGCCCAGGGCACGCCCGAGCAGGTGGCGCGCAACAAGAAGTCATACACCGGCCAGGCGCTGGCAGGATACTTTGCCGCCGGACAAAAGAGTTCGATCGCGTAGCTTTGTGTGGGTCGGACACTCCTGTCCGACGCTGTTGCAGTTGATGTTGATTTGGAAACTAGCAGTGCCGGTTCAGTACTGAATAAAGTCAAAGGCTTCGGACAAGAGTGTCCGACCCACAGGTGCCCAAAACCAATTGTCTTCTCCGGACCATCCTCTTTCCGAAATGGAGCTCGACCGGCCGGTTGAACCGGCACCGCCCGCGATGGCGATCAATCCGGGGGCCGAGAATCCGCCCTGGAGCGGGCTCGACCTCCTGATCGTCGGGCTGGTTCTGGTGGCGGCCCTGTTCCTTTTCAGTTCGATATCTTTCGTCATCGTCCTGCACAGCTCAGCCGCGAATGGCATGTCTGCGGCGGAGCTGGGGAAAAATCCCGGTCCGCTGGTGATTGTCCCGGCCATGACCCTGGCTTACCTCGCCATGCTCTTGGCCATGTACGGGCTGGTGACCCGCCACGGGCAACGTCCGTTCTGGCTGACGGTGGGTTGGCGGTGGCCGCGCAACCTGGGCTGGCTGGGGTTGCTGGCGGCAGGCGCTTTTCTGGCTGTGCTCCTGGGCCTGCTTTCGCGGCTGTTGCCGATTCCGAAGTCGCTCCCGATGGACAAGTTTTTCCAGAACCGCCAGGGCGCATATCTGATGATGATCTTCGGAGTGGCCATCGCTCCGCTCGCAGAAGAAATGCTTTTTCGCGGATTCCTGTATCCGGTATTGGACCGGTGGCTGCAGACACTGTTTATGACGCCGCGCCAGCTTCGCCGGGGCTGCATCTGGGTCCTGACTATGGCCGCCTGGGGATACCTTGAGCACCGCCTTCCGCTGCCGTGGTCGGTCGTGCTGGCAGTTGCGGTTTTTCTGGCAGTCGGTGGAATGGTGGTCGCGCAAAGCTTGAGATCGGGAGAGCGGCCGTCGGGCCTGTTGCTGTTGCCGGCTGCCACCACCGTGTCATGGGGCCTGGCAGCGGGAATGATTTCAAATCACCTATTCGGGGTCGCGACGATTGTGCTGCTGGTCCTGGCCAGCCTGCTCGGAGCGATCAGTTTGGCGCCGCCCCCGCAGACTTCGGTGGCCGGCCGGTGGGGCCGGTTCCTGGCCGTGCTGGCGACCAGCATCGCTTTTGCCATGGTGCACAGCGAACAGCTGGGACAAGCCTGGGGGCCGCTGCTGGTGCTGTTCATGGTCGGCCTGGTCCTGACCATCACCCGCGTGGTCACGCGTTCGGTGACGCCCGGGCTTCTGATTCACGTGGGCTACAATTTCATGCTTTTCGGCGTGCTCTATATCGGGACGGACCACTTCCGGCATCTGGAGCGCATGACTCAATAGCAGGCACCGAGCGTGATATCGTAGGTTCCGATGGCTTCCCCTCGTCAGGATTTGCTGCGCTTGCTGGCTTCCAGGTCATTCCGGCTGGGCCAGTTCAAGCTTTCGTCCGGGGGGACGAGCGACTACTACATCGACTGCCGCACCACCACCCTGACGGCGAAGGGCGCGCGCCTTACCGGGCAGGTGGTGCTCGACGAGATCCGGAACCGGGGATGGAAACCGAAGGCGGTTGGCGGGCTCACCATGGGCGCCGATCCCATCGTGGTCGCGGTTTCTCTGGCCAGCGGCGATGTGGATGGATTTCTGGTGCGCAAGGCGGAAAAACAGCATGGCACGGGAAGGCGCATCGAAGGCTTCCAGGAAAAGGGCGCGCGGGTGGTGATCGTGGATGACGTTTGCACTACGGGAGCCTCAACGGTGCAGGCCATTGAGGCGGCGCGGGAGTTCGGCTTTCAGGTTGTAGGCGCGCTTTGCCTGGTGGAACGGGAGGAGGCCGGGGGGCGTCCCAATGTGGAGCAAGCCGCCGCCCCGGCGCCGTTTGTTTCCGTGTTCACCGCCCGCGAGGTCCGGCAAGAGCACTTGCTGCAAAACGACGAAACCTCGCCGGCCATACCCGTGGCAGGCTCGGGCTGCGAAATCTGCGGCAAGCCGGCGGTGGTGCACAACCCCAGAATCCGCTGCGAAGTGCATAAAAACTAAATAGTCGTCGGTCGTCGGTCTTCAGTCGTCAGTTAGACCTGAGACGACCGTGGTTGCTGACGACTGACGACCGACGACCGACGACTGCCCTTATGATTCAAACTCTCGAATGGACCGACTCCGGCGTACGCTTCATTGATCAGACCAAGCTGCCGACCGAAGAGACCTACGTTACCTGCAGGACTTATACCCAGGTGGCCGACGTGATCCGCAATATGGTGGTGCGCGGTGCGCCGGCCATTGGCGTGGCTGCGGCGATGGGCATTGCGCTGGGGGTGAAAAATTCCAAGGCGGAAAATGGCGGAGATCTGAAGCATGACTTTGACCAGATCTGCGATGTCATGGGCAAGACCCGGCCCACCGCGGTAAATCTTTTCTGGGCGATCAAGCGCATGCGCGACAAATTTGAAATGTTGCGGGTGCGTCCCCTGCCGCAGATCAGGCAGGCGCTGGTGGAAGAGGCCCAGCGCATGCACGCCGAGGACATCGCGGCCAACCAGGCCATGGGCCGGCACGGCGCGACCCTGATGCCCGCCAGCGGAGGCGTGCTCACCCACTGCAACGCCGGCGCACTGGCGACCTGTGGATATGGCACCGCGTTGGGAGTGATCCGCGCCGCCGTGGAGCAGGGCAAGAAAATACACGTTTTTGCCGACGAGACGCGTCCCTTCCTGCAGGGCTCGCGACTGACGGCGTGGGAACTGATGAAAGATGGCATTCCCACCACGGTGATTTCCGACAACATGGCCGGCGCCATGATGAACCAGGGGAAAATCAACGCCATCGTGGTGGGCGCCGACCGCATCGCAGCCAATGGCGACGTGGCCAACAAGATTGGTACTTACTCGGTGGCGGTGCTGGCCAGGGAGCACGGCATCCCGTTTTATGTGGCAGCACCGCTCTCGACGGTGGATTTCGAAACGCCCGATGGCAGCGGGATTCCCATCGAGCAGCGCGACGGGAAAGAGGTCTCGCATATCGCCGGCCGGCAGATGGTGCCCGATGGAGTAGAAGTAGAGAATCCTGCGTTCGACGTCACCCCCGCGAAGTACGTTACAGCAATCGTGACCGAGAGAGGCATTGCGCGGGCGCCGTATGAAGAGTCGCTGCGCCGGCTGGCGCCGGATCGGGCGGCGGGCTGAAGTAGAAGATAAGACTGGTTTCAAGACAAATGGTTTGAAGGTAAAAACCGATTAGGGTCCGTGGTAAACGTACGAAGCACAGCGCAAAATCTGAGAACTGACAACCTGAAACTGATAACCGGTTTTGTCTTCGAACCCGGTTTTATCCAGTGGAACTTTTCGGGTCTTTTCGTCGTAGAACTAAAGCAGGAGAGATACGTCATGTTAGCTTTTCTTCTCTGGTGCATTCTTTTTGTGGTGTGCTGGCCCCTGGCGCTGCTGGCCCTGGTGCTTTACCCGTTTGTGTGGGTGCTGCTGCTGCCGTTTCGTCTGGTGGGGATCGCGGTGCACGGCGCGCTGGCCCTGGTGTGGGCTGTCGTCATGCTTCCGGCGCGGCTGCTGAGTGCGCCGTTTCGGGTATGAAGCTCCACATTGTAGCGAACCTCAGCGGCTGAAGCCCCATTCTCGTGGCATGTGGTGGCACGACTGAAGTCGTGCCCTTCCCAAAACCGCACAGAACTAGAAACCAGAAACTAGAAACCAGAAACTGCCCTTTCACTCCCCCTGCATGCCCGCTTTCACTCCCTTTAGATTCAGGTTGCGGACTAGCCGCAGCAGCGAATTGGGATGCATTCCCAGCGTTTTCGCGGCTTCGATGTAATTGCCATTCGCCTGCTGCAGGGCTTGCAGGATCAATTGCTTCTTGGCCTCTTTGATGCTGCCGTGATATTTGTCGGTGGCTGCCGCGGTGGTGGAAGCAGCCTCGAGAACCGCCTCAGGCAGGTCGTCGGGGAGAATGGTATCCGTCGAGCCCAGCACCAGAGCCCGTTCCAGGGCATTCTCCAGTTCACGAACGTTTCCCGGCCAATCGTAGTGCATCAGGCAAGCCAGGGCTTCAGAGGACAACGACTTTGCCCGCGTCCGGCATTTGCGGCTGGCCTTGGCCAGAAAATGATCGGCGAGTACGGACATGTCCTCCCGGCGTTCGCGTAGCGGCGGCATCTGCAGGCTGACCACGTTCAGCCGGTAATACAGATCGTTGCGGAAGGTGCCGGCCTTGACCGCCTCGGGCAAGCTTCGATTGGTGGCCGCCACCAGGCGAATATTCAGCTTGATGGGCCGGGTGCCGCCCAGGCGTTCGAATTCGCGCTCCTGCAGGACGCGCAGCAGCTTGGCTTGCAGGCCGGGGGCAAGTTCGCCGATCTCGTCGAGGAACAGCGTTCCCCCTTCGGCCACTTCCACCTTGCCTTTTTTCTGCCCCGCCGCGCCGGTGAAGGCGCCTTTCTCGTGGCCGAACAGTTCGCTCTCCAGCAGGGTCTCAGCGATGGCGGCGCAGTTGATGGCCACGAAGGGCCGGTCCGCACGGGGGCTGTTGCGATGGATGGCATGCGCCACCAGCTCCTTCCCCGTCCCGCTTTCTCCCTGAATGAGGACCGTGGAATCGGTGGGCGCGACCCGGCGAATGAAGTCGAACACTTTACGCATGGCGGGACTGCCGCCGACCATATTGTGTTCGAGGTCGATTTCGGCGCGGAGTTCCTGATTTTCCTGTTGCAGCTTTTCCCAGTGACGCACGTTGTCAAAGGCCAGGCTGGCAATGCCGGCCACTGCGGTCATCACCTGCAAGTGATCTTCGTCGAACTCCATGGTTGGGCTGGTGCTGTCCAGGTAGATGGCGCCCAGGACCCTTTTTCCAACCACCAGGGGAACACAGAGCAGGGAGCTGACTTTCAATTCGGTTAGGGTCTTGACCTGGCGCAGGGCCTCGTTGCCCAGGACATCGCTTACCAGCAGGCCGATGCGCTCTTTCAAAACCCGCTGCACCACGGTGCGGCTGACTCGCACGGGATGGCCGGGACCGCGCACCCGGTCCCAGGCGGCGGTCGAAGTGAACTCTTCCGGATGATCGCAGAGCAGGACCGCGCCGCGCTCGGCCGGGACCACGTCGAAGATGAAACCCAGAAGCTGCCATTGCAGCGAGTCCTGATCGCGAATGCCGCCAATCCCGGTGGCAATCTTCAGCAGGGAATTCAGGTCGCGCGCCCGGCGGGCACTGGGAGGCAGGTTGGCCACGATCTTTTCGGGCTGCAGGTAGAGCGAGTCTTCCGCCCTCAGCAGAAGCGGAGAACCCTCGAAGCCTGCAGTCTCCAGGAATTCAACCGGATTCTTATCGAAATGTTCTCCGTCCTCCTTAAGCAGGAAGATCAGCACGGAATCACCGATATAGATCTGGTCGCCGTGTCGTATCTGCTGTTGCTCCACCGGCACCCCGTTGACCAGCGTGCCGTTGCGGCTTTTCAGGTCCCGGATGGAGAACTGTTCGTCGTGGGCCAACACCAGGCAATGCCGGCGCGACAATGCGGGATCAGCCGCCCAAAGCTGGTTTGAGGAGTCGCGGCCGATGGATACTTCGCCGGCCGGCAGAGAGAAAGCCGTACCCTTTAAAGGCCCGCCGATACCGATCAGTCTGGGATTTTTCTCCGACATGCTGGTTGCTGTTTAGCATATATCGTGCCGCCGTGTACACGTAGAGATGTTCCTGATGGTTTGGGACCGTTGAATTGTGTGGGACCGGGTCAGAGACCCCGTCCCACACAGTCAAGGTCCCGACCCAGCCACCGTGATTAACCTGATGGATTGTGGCCACTAACAGTTGGGTTAGCAGAGAACCATGAATGTGCTCGACAAGAAGCCAGCCGTAATGCCAGCCATCCATCACAAGGTCAGAGGAGTCATCGACTTGTCGCCATATTTCCATCTCGGCGCGGGCCCGCCTTGAGTCTGGCACGCCACCTGCAATCAACCGATGCAGCAACGGTTTTCAACCCGCTGCGAAAAGTCAGAGACGGCCGATAGCGAAACAAGGCAGTACGGCATTTGAAGACAGGCTGATCCTGCGTGGTTTCACCGTCTCAAACACGAGGAGGATTTATGAAAAACCAACTGTTTGCTTTAATCGGCCTGGGCCTGCTGCTGGCCACCGCATCTGCCTATGCTCAGACCGGATTGGTGAAGGCGAATGTTCCGTTCAACTTCATCGTAAACAAAACCGACATGCCCGCCGGGGAATACAGGATCCAGCCCCTCGGCGTTACCGGAGTCGCGATGTCGATCCAGAGTGCGGACAGCTCGGTCGTCAATACCGTGTTGCCGCACAGCTGTGAATCGGCCGCAACTCCAGAGGTCAGCAAGCTGGTTTTCCACCGCTATGGCTCGCAGTACTTCCTGGCCCAGATATGGACGGCAGGAAACGACCAGGGACGGGAGCTGCCCAAGAGCGGCCGCGAGCGTGAAGTCGCGATGGACTATCCGCTTCAGAATGTTGTCGTAGTTGCGTCGCTGCGCTAGATATGCCCTCGGGGGATGGCGTACCTCTGGCACAGCGAAGCATAAAAGGGGGCACATCCGGTGCCCCCTTTTTATTTCCCTTCAGAATCCGAAGCGGGCGCCGGGTCACCGGCAACCGGGATGCAACTGGCTAGCCCGGGCAGTGCCTGCTAACATCGCACCAGATGGCCCGCACCACGCGTAAGAAAAAAATTCGAATTGAAACCAAGAAAGGCCGCCGCAAGAGCGATCGGGCAGCCCTGCGCCCACCCGGCGAACTGGTCATCATCACCGGCATGAGCGGGTCGGGCAAGGCGTCCGTGCTCAAGGCCTTCGAGGACCTGGGCTACTACTGCGTGGACAACCTGCCGGTGGAGTTGATTCCGCGCTTCGCGGAGTTGATCGGGCAGTCGCTCGAGATCAGCCGGACCGCTCTGGTGGTGGACGTTCGTGAAGGCACGCAACTGGAGTCGCTGCCGGCGATTGTCAACTCGGTCAAGCGCATGCTGCCGACCAAGGTGATTTTCCTCGAAGCCGCGGAATCCATCCTGCTGCGCCGCTTCAGCGAGACCCGCCGGCCGCATCCGCTGGGCACCGGCACGACCGTGAAGTCTTCGCTCGCCGCCGAGCGCCGGCATCTGCGCTATATCCGGGCCATGGCGGACCTGGTGATCGATACTTCCAGATTCAATGTTCACGAGCTGCGGGCCCACATCACGCAGCGCTTTCACAAGAAGGAGTCGGGTAAGAACATCCTGGTCTCCTGCGTGAGTTTCGGGTTCAAACATGGAGTGCCCGACGACGCCGACCTGCTCTTCGACGTGCGCTTCCTGCCCAATCCGCACTTCGTGCCCGAGTTTCGTCCGCTGACCGGGCGGGACCCGAAAGTCGCCAAATATATCCGCTCCTTTCCCCAGAGCCGGGAATTTATCCAGCGAATTTCGGGATTGCTGGTGTACCTGCTGCCGCACTACATCCGCGAAGGCAAGAGTTATTTGACGATCTCCTTCGGTTGCACAGGGGGCCAGCACCGCTCGGTCATGATCGCGGAGGACGTCAGCAAGCGCCTGCGCAAGGCGGGATACCGGGTGAAGGTAGTGCATCGGGACAGTCCGGGATAGCAGTCGTCGGTCGTCGGTCATCAGTCGTCAGCACGGCGCTTTGATTTTGCTGACGACCGACGACTGACGACTGACGACTGAAGTAGAATAAGGCCTTGCTTAATATGCTGATTCCACCAGGCGCGGGCCTTGGCCGGCTGCGCATCGAGAGCCCCAAATGCGGCAACTGACCCGCCTTTTGCGGTATGTTTTGCCCTTCGGGCTGCAGTTGGTGCCGGGCGTGGTGCTGTTGGCTGCGGTCGGGTTCCTGGAAGCGTTTCGCCTGGTGCTGGTCAAGCCCATCTTTGATCGCGTCCTGAACCCATCGACGGGATCGGACAACATTCAACTCTTCACCATTCCCGGCAGCGGGCATGTGGTTTATCTGCAGCAGTTCGTTCCCACCCATTTTCACAACGCCTGGACCATCGTGGCGTATGCGCTGGTTGCCTCCACCATCCTGAAAGGCATCTTCGATTATGCCGGCACCTACCTGGTGAATCATGCCGGCTTCGGCATGATCACCGACCTGCGCAATGATCTGTACAACTCCGTGCTCCGCCGCTCGGCGGCGTTTTTTCAGAAGCACACCACCGGAACGCTCATTTCAACCATCATCAACGACATCGAGCGGGTGCAGTACGCCATGTCGAGCGTGCTGGCGGAATTCCTGCAGCAGTTCTTCACTTTTCTGTTCACTGCGGCGGCGGTGATCGTGCTGGGACGGAAACTGGCCTGGGTGCTGCTCCTGTTTATCCCTTTCATCATCTACTCGGCGGTCAGGATTGGGCGCCGGGTGCGCAGCACCACGCGAGGCGGCCAGGACAAGCTGGCTGACATTCAGAACATCCTGCAGGAAACCATCAGCGGCAACCGGATCGTAAAGGCCTTCAGCATGGAGTCCTGGGAGATGGCACGCTTTCGCCAGGCCGCACAAAGGCTCTTTAAGGCCAACCTGCGCTCGGTGGCGGCGGCGGCGATGAGTTCTCCCCTGATGGATATTTTCGGCGCGATTGCAATCGCCATGCTCTTGTTATTGGGCCGCGACCGCATCGCGCACAACGAATTTACCCTGGGAACGTTTGGCGCATTCATCACTGCCGTATTCAGCCTGTATAACCCGGTGCGGAAGTTTGCCCTCTTTAACAACAATTTTCAGCAGGCGCTGGGCGCGTCCTCGGAGATTTTCAAGTTCATGGATACCGAGGACGACGTCAAGGAAAAATCCGGGGTCAAGCCCCTGCCGCCTTTTGCCGATAGCATCCGGCTGGAGGGTGTGTGCTTCTCCTACGAGGCGGACGGCGACGAGGCGCGGGAAATTCTCTGCGACATCAATCTGGAAGTGCGGGCCGGGGAAGTGGTGGCGGTGGTGGGATCGAGCGGCGCGGGCAAGAGCACGCTGGTCCACCTGATCCCTCGCTTTTTCGATGTCACCGCCGGACGGCTGCTGATCGATGGACGCGACGTGCGCGATACCACGCTAGCCTCGCTGCGCTCGCAAATCGGCGTGGTCACGCAGGAGACGGTGCTGTTCAATGACACTCTGCGCAACAACATCGCGTATGGCCAGCCCTCCATTTCGCAGAAGCAGGTCGAAGCTGCGGCCCGCGCGGCGCTGGCGCACGACTTCATCATGGAGCTGCCGAACGGCTACGAAACCATGATCGGGGAACGCGGGGTGCGCCTCTCCGGCGGCGAGCGGCAGCGCATTGCCATTGCCCGCGCCTTGCTGAAGAATGCGCCGATCCTGATTCTCGACGAAGCCACTTCGGCCCTCGACAGCGAGTCGGAGGCGCTGGTGCAATCGGCATTGCATAATCTTATGACCGGGCGCACCGTGTTTGTCATCGCCCACCGGCTTTCGACGGTCCGGCGTGCGGACCGGATTGTGGTGCTGGAAAACGGGACCATCGAGGACATTGGGCGGCATGAGGAGCTTATGCGGAAGCCCGGGACCTACCGGCGGTTGTATGATCTTCAGTTCGCGGAAGGGGACCAGCCCAAGGCGAATGCGGTTCGGTAAAACCAGAGTCCGAGGGCGAGACGCCCTCGGGACAGCCGGAGCCTGCCCTGAGCGTAGTCGAAGGGCCGGTGCTACGAAAATCATGCCGATTCGTTCCATGACCGGGTTTGCGCAGGTGAAGGGTCAGGTGGCTGATCCAAAGACCGCCGTGCCGGGCAAGAGTCCCCTGGGCTTCACTTTGTCTTTGAAGTCCGTGAACCACCGCTTTCTCGATGTGCACTTCCGCATGCCGTCGGACAGCGACGCGCTGGAAATGAAATTGCGCCGGGTGCTCAAGGAGAAGCTGGCGCGGGGACACGTGGAACTCACGCTCAACCTGGAGCGCGGCGGGAGTGAGAGCTTCGCGCTCAACCGCCAGATCGCGGGTGGTTATATCCAGGCCTTTCGCGCAGCTGCGGCCGAGTTCGGCCTGGCGGCGGAGCCCGACCTGAACGCGGTCCTGCGGTTGCCCGGCGCGCTGGATGCGGCCGCGCTTCCCGCCGATGGCGCGCTGGAAGCGTCCGTCCTGGCCCGGGTGGAGGAACTGCTCAACCACCTCAACCAGATGCGCGAAGAAGAAGGACGCGGCATCGACCGGGAGTTGCGGCAGCGCATGGCCCACGTGCAGAAGGCCGGCGAGGGTGTGGAGAAGCATCGCCAGACGGTTTTGCAGACCTATGTCGAAAGGCTGAAGTCGCGCATGCAGGAACTGATTGGAAGCCAGGTGGAGCCGGAGCGGCTGCTGCAGGAGGCGGCGTTGCTGGTCGATCGCAGCGAT
Source organism: Terriglobia bacterium (assembly GCA_963752375.1). Taxonomy (GTDB): domain Bacteria; phylum Acidobacteriota; class Terriglobia; order Terriglobales; family Acidobacteriaceae; genus JAIQFF01. Next base: position 84,621 of record CAVVYF010000020.1, on the reverse strand, counting down.
ATTCAGGAAGAGTTGGTCCGTCTCGATACGCACGTGAAGCACTTCCTCGGCTTGCTCGACCAGGGTGGCGAAGTGGGCAAGAAGCTGGACTTTCTGCTGCAGGAAATGAACCGGGAAGCCAACACGCTGCTCTCGAAGACCTCCGGACTGGCCGGCGAGGCGTTGAAGATCACCGAGATGGGCCTGGCGATCAAGACGGAGATCGAGAAGGCCCGGGAACAGGTGCAGAACGTCGAATGAGTGGTGTGTACATCATTTCAGCGCCCTCCGGTTCGGGCAAATCCACGCTGGTGGACGGGGTGCGGCTGATTGTGCCCGACCTGAAATTTTCCATCTCGTACACCACCCGGCCGGTACGCGGCGACGAGCAGGACGGCAGGGAATATTTCTTCGTCTCGCGCGCGGAATTTGAGGAAATGATCGCGCAAGGATGAATTCCTCGAATATGCCAACGTGTTTGGCAACTACTACGGAACGGCTCGCCGCTTTTTGCTCGAGGCCAGGGAAGAGGGGAAAGACCTGTTGCTGGATATCGACGTCCAGGGAGCGGCCCAGATCAAGGCCAGGATTCCAGAGGCAGTGAGCATCTTCGTGCTGCCTCCGAATCGTCAGGAACTGGAGAAGCGGCTGCGCACCCGCAGTCTGGATGCGGAAGAGGTGATCCATCGCCGTTTGGTCACGGCCTCTCGGGAGATTGAGAATTACGAGAAATACGACTATATTTTGGTTAACGACCGCCTGGACGAATCTATCGACGCGCTGAAGTCGATCCTGCTCGCGGAGCGACTGAAGCGATCAGGAGTTCAAGGACAGAAACAACGACCCGCTGACGACACCGATCTGATGGCCAAGGCAGAGCGCTGCCGGCTGAATAACGTGCGGGAACGGCTGCAGCCGATTCTGGCGTCATTTGAGAAAGCAGCGGCACCGGGTGGACGCTAGCGGCAAGGGGAGAAGACGATGAAGTTGATGGATGGGTTTGACAGCAACTATCGGTACATCCTGGTGGCAGCGCGCCGAGCGCGGCAATTGCAGGGTGGCGCGCCTCCGGTCATCGAAACGCCTTCCCGCAAGCCTTGCCGGATTGCGCAGGACGAAATCAAGGCAGGCAAGGTGAAGTGGGTGATCCCCGAAATGCCGCGCTCGGCGGCAGAGGTTGCCAGCGAGATGCTGGAGAAGGCGATTGCCAAGGACGTCTGAATTGCAGACTGCAGATTTTTGATTTCTGATTTTTTGACCACAGTGCGGGCCGCGCCGGGTTCAATCTGAAATCTTCAATCTGGAATCTGCAATCGCTGTGATCTTTCCATGAAAGTTGCGCTCGGAGTCAGCGGAGGCATTGCGGCCTACAAGGCGGCGGAGGTCGTGCGCCTGCTGCAGGATCGCGGCATCCGGGTGCAGGTCATCATGACCCAGGGGGCGCAGCAGTTTGTTCGTCCCCTCACCTTTGCCGCGCTCTCCGGCGAAAAAGTCATTACCGACATGTTTGCCGGAGGCGGCGACGAGAAAAGCGCCCAGCCCAACATCGACTCGGCCATCGAACATATCGCGGTGGCGCAATCGATTGACGCTCTCCTGGTGGTGCCCGCCACCGCCGACCTTCTCGCCAAGTTCGCGCAGGGCATCGCCAGCGACTTCCTGACCACTCTTTATCTGGCCACGACCGCGCCGGTAGTGGTTGCCCCGGCCATGAACGTCAACATGTGGAACCATTCCGCGACCCAGGCGAACCTGGAGCTGCTGCGCCAGCGCGGAGTGCGCATCGTTGAACCGGGCGAAGGCTACCTGGCCTGCGGCATGACCGGTCCGGGGCGGCTGGCGGAGAATGAACAGATTGTCGCGGCCACCATGGAAGCGCTGGGAGCTTCGCAGGAACTGGCCGGAGAAACCGTGCTGATCACGGCCGGCCCCACCCGCGAAAAGATCGATCCGGTCCGCTATCTCACCAACCGCTCCAGCGGGCGCATGGGATACGCGCTGGCTGAAGCTGCGCTGCGGCGTGGGGCCCGAGTGCTGCTGGTGAGCGGTCCCACCGCGCTGAGCGTTCCGGGAGGCGCTCAAGTTACACCCGTCGAGTCCGCCGAGCAAATGCGCCAGGCGGTACTGAAGCTGCTGCCGGAAGCGACCATTGTCATCAAGACTGCGGCGGTGGCGGACTATCGTCCCAAAAGCGCGGCGGAACAGAAGATCAAGCGCAAGAGTTCGATGTCACTGGAACTGGAGCCGACCAGGGACATTCTGGCGGAGGTGGCCCGCGCCAAGAGCTCACAACTCATCATCGGCTTCGCCGCAGAAACGGAAAATGTCCTGGAGAACGCGCGCAAAAAGCTGCTATCGAAAGCGCTTGACGCCATCGTGGTGAACGATGTGTCGCACGAAGGCGTGGGTTTTGATTCCGATCGCAATGCAGTCACCATCATCACCCACAGCGAGGTGATCGAGGTGCCTGAAACCACCAAGTGGGAAGTCGCCCAGCGCGTCCTCGACCAGGCAGTGCGCCTGCGGAAAGTGCCACAGGCCAGGTAGCCGGCAGGGACCAGGTAGCCGGCAGAAACCACGTGGCGACGGCTGCCCTCAGCCGTCGGGCCGAGCGCAGCTCGGCCGGCTTTGGAAACCAGCCCTGTTCTCAGTCTGAAATCTGATATCGTTTGAAGTCCCCCATGCCCCCAACCCTGGACCCACAACTCAAGCGCGCCATCGCCGAACGCATTCGCTACTGCAATGAACTCGGCATCTATGATTTTTACCGGCGCGAGACCGCTGTCCAAATTCAACCAGAAGAGCGAGACCCATTGCCCAGAGCCAAAGCCGCAGCCGTATCTCCCACAGAGAAACTGATCGAAATCCCGGCCACGCCCGACGCGCTTGCCGACCCCGCCCAGGGTCTGCGCGCTATCCGCGAAGATATTGGCGATTGCACGCGCTGCCGCCTGGCCAAACAGGGACGCAAGCAGATCGTCTTCGGCGTGGGCAATCCGCGGGCGGAGTTGATGTTCATCGGCGAGGCGCCGGGCGCCGACGAAGACCAGCAGGGCGAACCCTTCGTCGGCCGCGCTGGACAGCTGCTCAACAATATGATCAAGGCCATGGGCTTGCGGCGCGAAGACGTGTATATCGCGAACATCATCAAATGCCGGCCGCCAGGCAACCGCACGCCGGAGCGCGACGAGTGCGAAACCTGCTCGCCTTTTCTGATGCGGCAGATTGCCACCATCAGGCCCAAGGCGCTGGTGGCCCTGGGTGCGGTCGCGGCCAAGACGCTGCTGGCGATCAATGCGCCGATGACCGAACTGCGCGGCAAGTGGTATGACTTCCGCGGCACCAGGCTTGCCGTCACTTACCATCCTGCATTCCTGTTGCGCGACCCCCGGCAGAAAAAGGAAGCCTGGAAAGATTTGCAGATGGTGATGAAAGATCTGGGACTGAAGGAGCCGGCAAAGTCTCCTGAATAAGAAACCGAGTATGTGACTTTGGGCACATGATTAAGGAGATGCGTCACAAAGAACGCCTCTGCGTCCTCCTTGTTCTCTGTGGTTAAATCCTTGCAGCCGTGCCCGAAAAGCCTCCAGCTCTTTTCTCATCGCCTGAAAAGCGCAACGTCATTTTGTGTCTGCTTCTGGTGGCCGCGACGCTGGCGCTCTACAATCCGGTCAACCGCCATCCCTTCGTCAATTACGATGACGACCGCTACGTCACTGAAAATCCGCACGTGCACAATGGCCTAGCTTGGGAAACGATCACATGGGCATTCACCGCCACCGAACAGGGAAACTGGCATCCCCTGACCTGGCTGTCACACGCCCTCGACTATCAACTGTTTCACCAGAATCCCGCCGGGCACCATTTCACCAGCCTGCTCATTCACGCCGCGAACGCCGTCCTTCTGTTTTTATTTTTGATCTATGCCACCCGCCGCCTCGGGCCCAGCTTGCTCGTGGCGGCGCTATTCGCGCTTCATCCCATCAACGTTGAATCGGTGGCCTGGGTGGCGGAGCGCAAGAACGTGCTCTGCACGTTTTTCTTTTTCGCAACGCTCATCGCCTACTGCTGGTATGCGCGGCAGCCAGACTGGCGCCGGTACCTGGCGTTTACCGGCCTGTTTGTTTTGGGATTGATGTCGAAGCCGATGGTCATCACTCTCCCGTTTGTGCTCCTGCTGCTCGACTACTGGCCGCTGGGCAGGATTCGGGGAGGTCCACCCAGTTCGTTGCAGCCGGCACCGCTTTCGAAACTCATCGTGGAGAAATTGCCGCTGCTGGCGCTTTCGGCCGCCAGCGCGGTAATCACGATGCAGGCCCAGCGCGCGGGCGGCGCCGTGCGCTCCACCGCGCAGTTCTCGATGGGCGTGCGTATGGAAAATGCGGTCGTCGCGTACGCCATGTATTTGTGGAAAATGATCTGGCCGTCGCACCTGGCGCCGATCTATCCCCATCCCGGAGATTCTCTGGCAGGATGGCAAGTGGGGGCGTCGTTGCTGGTGCTGCTGGCGGTGACCGGCGTGGTGCTGAATTTCCGTGACCGGCGATATCTGCTGACCGGCTGGCTGTGGTTCCTCGGGACTCTGGTTCCGGTGATCGGCCTGGTGCAAGTTGGCGACCAGGCCATGGCTGACCGCTACGCCTACATTCCGCTGATCGGAATTTTTATCATGATCGGCTGGGGAATCGCCGATCTGGCCGATTCGAAACAGGCCGGTCTCATGGTTCGCGTGATTCCGGCGACGTGCGTGCTGCTGGCTCTCGCTTTCGTTACCAACCGGCAGCTGGGTTACTGGTCGAGCAACTACGATCTCTGGACGCACGCGCTCGCGGTGACCGGCAACAATTTCATCGCGCAGGACAATCTGGGCGGCGCGCTTCTAATGCTGGGCAAGCCTGATGAAGCCTATTCTCATTTCCAGGCTGCAGCCGAGATCAATCCGCTCGACCCCATGAGCCGTTCCAACCTGGGTGCTTACCTGCAGGAACATGGACACCTGGCCGCGGCCATCGAACAGTACAACCGCGTCATCCATCTCACTTCGGATGCGGGCTTGCTGGCGGCGACTTACGCCAACCTCGGCGCCGCTGAGCGCAAGCTCGGAGAAGATGAAGGCGCGCGCGCCAGTTATGACCGTGCCCTGCAGTTGAATCCGAACCAGTACAACGCATACCTGGGACTGGGTGAGTTATCGGAAAAACAAAACCGGATGGATGACGCTATCGGCAATTACTCAAAGGCGGTCGAGTTGCAACCCACAGATACGGGATTCCTCCTGCTCGGCCATGCTCTCGAGAGAACGGGGCGTCGCTCGGAAGCATTGGCCGCCTACCAGGCTGCTTTGAAACTTTCGCCTGAAATGCCGGAGGCGAAGCGTGCGGTGGATGCGCTTTCAGGATCGACGCGCTGACCTCCACCGCACCCGGCCCACTCTCCGCCCTTACTTTTTCTCGCTGATGTCCACCGAAGCGCGTGTTTTCTCCCAGTCCACGTGCATGGCGCAGGTCGATCCCGTCTGATCGAAGCTGATGGTGAAATTCTCCATGGGCGAAGGCAATTGCGAAACCCGCATATCCACGCGGGTAAAGTCCTCTCCCTCGCCCGGATAGGGAATGCCCCACTCTCCGGTTTTTTTGCTGATGATCAGGACCCATTTGTCGGCGTTGGGCAGGGTGAAAATCGTGTAGCTCCCGGCGGGAACATCCTTGCCCCCAACGTTCAGGTTGGTGTCGGTCACCAGCGTGGTGGCCTCGTTGGCCCCGGTCCGCCATACTTCGCCGTAAGGTACCAGCCCGCCAAATATCTTGCGGCCTTTCATGCGCGGGCTGGAGTAGTCAGTCTTGACCATCTTGCCATCGCTGAATTTGCACTGGGCCTGCGCGGGCGGGCTGGGACGCTTGCTCGCGTCCTGGGCGCAGGCGAACAGGGCGAACAGAGACAAGAACAGACTGACGAGTGCGACACGTATCTTCATGAATTCTCTCCTTTGGGGATTAGCTTCCAGCTTCCGGCTTCTAGTTTCTAGCAAAGGCCAGAAGCCAGCAACTGGAAGCCATGAGCTGGAACGTCTCCTAATGCTTTGACGTAGCTCCGAAAACCTGGACAGCAAGACGCCCGCAATTATGCTCCACGCAACCCGCCCGATACAATCAAGCCATGCCGGTATTCGACGAAAAGCAGGAAGAACTGGAACACTACGAAACCATGATGGGAGTCCCGCGCGGGCGGTTGGCGGTGACCATGGACATGATCACCGACGCCATGGCGCTGGTCGGACAGCACGGCGTCTATTGCCAGAGCCAGCGCTGGCCGGGCAAACCGGTCCTCGACATCCAACTCGTGATGAAGGGATTGACGGACGCGAAGGAGCTGATCCAGAGCGTGATGGCGGAGTTAAGCAATCAGCCGAAGGCGACTGGCTGAAGAACGACGCCGCCTGCGCCGCTTTCCGCTCCGCTATTTTGTGTGCGCCAGCCTCTCATCGAAAAACTTTGCCATCAGTCCGAGACACTCCCTGGTTTCGGGAAGCTGGAAGTGATACCAGAATGCGTGCGGCAAGGCCTCGAACACAACCAGCTGCGCATCATTCCCGGAGCCCAGCAGGGCGCGATGAAACAGAGCTGTATCGCTTAACAGCAAATCGCGCGTGCTGGTGACCAGCAGGCTGGGAGGCATTCCCCTGAGGTCGGCAAATAGCGGCGACAAGACCGGGTCTTTGCGGTCGGTCGAGCCGGGATAAGGATCGTCAGGCGGCCGCTGTGGGTCGCTGGGCTGCAACTGGCCGGGAAACCCATCCAGAGTAAAGATTTCGCGCGAATCGCTGGGACGGCTGAAGTCCGTCAAGGCCGAGAAAATGCCGAGCGCCGCGGGAAGTGGCAGCCCCAGTTGTTTGAGGCGAATGGTAACTTCGCAAGTCAGAATGCCGCCCGCCGACGTGCCGAAAATTCCGATGGCCTGCGGCTTGTAGGTTTTCAATAATTCCCGGTACACCGCGACCACATCATCCACCGCCGCCGGGAACGGGTTCTCCGGGGCGAGCCGGTAGTACACGGAGACAACTTTGATCCTGGCGAGGTTTGCGATGGGGATACCCTCGATAAGCGATCCCGAGTCGGAAACAAACCCGCCGCCGTGCAGGTTGATCAGCACACGCCCGCGATTGGCCTCGGGCATTTCGAGCGGAGTAATGATGTCGGTGCGAACCCCGGCGATGCTGGTCTCTTCGACATTCACCGGATAGAGCTTGCGGGCCTCCGCGGAGTCTTTTTTCCGCCAGGCATCGGTGGCGATGCGTCTTTCGGCCAGAGTCTGCGGTTGGAATTTCTTCTGTGTCAGTGAGGCCAGCCACTTCTGCGCCTCGGGGCTGATGGTGGACGGCATGGGAACGACACGGGTGAGGTGCGCGGTGCCGTCAGCGTCAAACGTGGCGGAATTCGCGGATGGAGTTGGAGTGGACTGCGCGGCTGCCAGCCAGCAGAGCGCCAGCCCAACGGATAAGGCACGGCAAGCGTTGAGAATTGTCATCGCGATACTTGGTGTGTGTGTGGGGCGGGCGCCCTCGCCCGCCGCCGTTGAAGTTGATTCTGGTTTGATCTTGGTACGTTCCTTAGAACCCGGGAATCCTCGAACACCAGAAAGTCAAAAGTGTCGGACAGGCGTGTCCGACCCACACATTCTCCTATGCCAGCGTGTATTTGCCGCGCTCAATCACCTTCTGTGCGATTTGCTGCCGCAGCGCAATCGTGTTGAACGGTTCGTGCTTCACCAGGCGGCGCAGGATGGCCAGTTGCGTGCGCAGCATGTCCCCTTCGGCCACGGCAGCGATAATCTTCTTCGCCGCCGCTTCGATCTTCTCCGTGGCTTGCGAGATGTACACCCGCGTCATGGCAATGGCAAACGCCGCCGCCTCTTCGCCGTTCTGCTGGGCAATTTTTTGTGCCCGCAGCACGGCGGACTCCATGGCATAAGTCTCGATCACCATGTCGGCGATCGCGCCCATCACTTCCTGCTGGTCCTGAATGGCCTGCATGTATTTCTGGGTGGCGGCACCGGCGGCAAACAGGCCCAGCTTCTTGGCCTGCGCCACCAGTTTGCGTTCTTCCGCCAACGGGCCTTCCAGTTCTTCTCCGACGCTGGGCCCGGCGAGCACTTCGTCCATCAGCTTCTTGATCGCCGGCATCAGCGGCAACTGTCCTGACATGGCCCGTTTGAGCAGAAAGCCGGTGATGATCAGCCGGTTGATCTCGTTGGTACCTTCAAAGATGCGGTTGATGCGTGCATCGCGATACGCGCGCTCCGCGGGATACTCCTCGACAAAACCGTAGCCGCCGTAAATCTGCACGGTTTCATCCACCACGTAGTCGATCATCTCCGATCCCCACACCTTGAGGATCGAACATTCCACCGCGTACTCTTCGATCGCCTTGCGCGTTTCTTTGGCGGCGTCGGCGCCGGCTTTGTCCACTTCGTTCAGCGCGACATCCATCATGCCCACGGTGCGATACACGAGCGCTTCGCCGACGTAAATCAACGTTGCCATATTGGCCAGCTTTTCGCGCACCAGGCCGAAGTCCGCGATCGTTTTGTTAAATGCCTTGCGCTGCTTCGCGTATGCAATTGCGTTTTCCAGCGACAGGCGCGCTCCGCCCACGCACATCGCGCCCAGCTTGAAGCGGCCCACGTTGAGGATGTTAAAGGCGATCACGTGCCCCTTGCCGATTTCACCCAGCAGATTTTCCGCCGGAACCTGGCAGTCGTTGAGGATCAAGGGACAGGTGGACGATCCGCGGATCCCCATCTTGTGTTCTTCGGCGCCGACGGAGAATCCGGGAAACGTCCTTTCGACCAGGAATGCGCTGAATTTTTCGCCGTCCACTTTGGCGAACACCGTAAACAAATCGGCAAAGCCAGCATTGGTGATCCACATCTTTTCGCCATTGAGGATGTAGTGCTTGCCATCGGGCGAAAGCTGGGCCCGGGCGCGGCAGTTCAGCGCATCGGAACCAGAGGAGGCTTCCGACAAGGCGTAAGCCCCGACAATTTCTCCAGCCGCCAGCCGCGGCAGATATTTCTTCTTCTGCTCTTCCGTGCCAAAGTAAACGATAGGCAGCGTGCCGATACCGGAGTGTGCGCCCCAGGTGGTGGCGAAGCCGGCGTACTTGGCGATGTGATCGGCGATCACGGCGGCGGTGACCTTGTCCATTTCCAGTCCGCCGTAAGCTTCGGGGATTTCAACTCCGCTCAGCCCCAGGTCCCCGGCTTTCTTCAGCAAATCCCGAGAGATCGAATGGTCCTTGTGTTCCATCTTTTCGGCATTGGGTAGGATCTCGTTGACCGCAAACTCCTCTGCAGTCTGTCCAATCAGGTGATGCTGTTCAGTGAAATCCTCAGGTGTGAATACTTCGTCAACCTTGCGCTCTTCGAGCAGAAAGCTGCCGCCGGAGATTTTGGTGCTGGGAATCGCAGTTGTGGTCGCCATTGAGTAACCCCTTTAACCACCAAGAACACGAAGTACCACGAAGGAAAAACCGACAAAGTAGGATTTCCTTCGTGTACCTTGGTGTCCTTCGTGGTTTAAGCCTTTGGTTTTACTTCCACCCCGTCCCGTTCACAAAGCGTTTGATGCCGTCCCGAAGGTGCACAACGTTGAAGTTTATAAGCAGGCCGATGGATTTACCACTGAGTTTAAGGTACGAAAGGATTTGGGCCTGATGGACGGGAGAGATGCCGTCAACGGACTTGATCTCCACGACCACCAGGTCTTCGACGACCAGGTCCATCCGATAACCAAGATCGAGCTTGACCCCCCGATAGACCACGGGAAGGCCGAGTTGAGCGGCAGAACGAAATCCCGCGTGTTTCAGTTCGTACTGCAAACAGGCAGTATAAGTGCTCTCCAACAACCCCGGCCCGAGTTCGGTATGGACCGTCATGGCGGCGGTGATCACCGCATGAGTGACCTGTTGCGACGTTGCTGTTCTGATAGGGACAGTGGCCATGGCACGCCTCCAGCCATCCATAGTTGCCAATCAGCACCGTACTGTCCAGGTCATGCGTCACAAAGGCAAAGAAAAATCTTAAAGGTTCTCGAAAATGCCGGCCGCGCCCATGCCCCCGCCCACGCACATGGTCACCATCCCGTAGCGCGCATTGCGGCGCTTCATCTCGCGGATGATGGTGGCGGTAAGCTTGGCCCCGGTACATCCCAGCGGATGCCCCAGAGCGATGGCTCCGCCATTCGGATTCACCTGCTCCGGATCAATCCCGGTTTCTTTAATTACAGCCAGCGATTGCGCCGCGAAAGCTTCGTTCAATTCGATTACGCCGATGTCGGAGAGTTTGAGCCCTGCCATCTTCAGCGCCTTCGGAATGGCAAACACTGGCCCCAGCCCCATTTCTTCGGGCTTGTATCCCGCCGTGGCAAAAGAAACGTACCGCACCAGGGGTTTGATTCCCAGAGCTGCTGCGCGCTCTGCCGACATGACGACGGCAGCCGCGGCCCCATCGGAAGTCTGCGACGAGTTGCCGGCAGTCACCGTCCCTTTGGCATGAAACACCGGCTTGAGCGCGAGCAGGGCCTCGATCGAAGTATCGGCCCGCGGCCCTTCGTCCACTTTGAAGATAAGTTCCTGCCGCTTCGGTTTCGAACCATTCGGAGTGGTGACACTCACGTTCACCGGCACAGTTTCGTCGGCGAATTTCCCCGCCTGGATCGCAGCCAGGGCTTTCTGATGGCTGCGCAGCGAAAATTCGTCCGCCGCCTGGCGCGTGATGCCGAAGCGCTGCGCCAGATCGCTCCGCGGTCAGGCCCATGGTGAGATACGCGTCGGGATAGTGGTCGATCAGCCACGGATTCGGCGAAATCTTGTGCCCGCCCATGGGAATCATGGACATCGATTCCGTTCCGCCGGCCACAATGATCTCCGCGCCGCCGCTCATGATGCGCTCTGCCGCCATGGCAATCGCCTGCAGTCCGGAAGAACAGAAGCGATTGATGGTGATCGCCGAAGTCTCCACCGGCAACCCGGCCCGCAGCGCCGCGATGCGGGCAACGTTCATCCCTTGCTCAGCCTCGGGCGTGGCGCAGCCGAGAATCACGTCTTCGATTTCTTTGGTATCGACTTGCGGCACGCGCTCGAGCGCGCCTTTAATGGCGATGGCGGCCAGTTCATCGGGACGGGTTGCGCGCAGCGTGCCTTTAAACGCGCGCCCCACAGGAGTGCGAACCGAGGAGGCAATGACGACTTCTCTCATACGATTTTTCCAGTAGTTGATACGAACAAGTCTAGCACTCGGTGTCACGGCGGCCGAACCCAGGGAATAGACCGGCAAAAGTATTAGATGCTTTGCTCCAGCTATCGATCGGCCTGCAGTTCCTGGCGGCCGGGCCGCTCAAAATCATGAGCTTGACGGTTGGTGTAGTGTATCGTTACACTATACACAGTGATCAAGACCTTCCGGCATCGAGGGCTGGAGAAGTTCTTTCGTAACGGATCGAAGGCGGGGATTCAGCCGAAACATGCTGGCAAGCTTCGCTTACAACTGTTTGCTCTCGACAATGCCAGGAGGCCCGGCGATATGAATGCTCCAGGATGGAAGCTGCATCCCTTGACCGGAGAACTCCACGGCCAGTGGGCGGTTTGGGTCAGTGGGAACTGGCGTCTGACCTTCGAGTTTGAAGGCGAAGACGCGATTCTCGTCAACTATCAGGATTATCACTAGGAGTTATTTATGCGCATGCACAATCCGCCGCATCCCGGGTTGGTCCTCCGCGAGTATCTCGGAGATATGGCGGTGTCCGCGGCAGCGGCCCACCTGCGGGTTACACGCGTGACTCTGTCGCGAGTGCTGAACGGCAAAGCGGGCATCTCGGCCAACATGGCTCTCCGCCTGGCGGCTGCCTTGGGCACGTCGCCGGACCTCTGGATCAACATGCAGTCCCAGTACGATCTCTGGAGGGCCCGACGTACCCGGCAACCGGCGGTGCGTCGTTTCCCACACGTGTCGGGGGCCGATCAAGGCGACAGGAATTTGACTACGTAGGTCCAGACGTCCTCGTCTGGATGAGCGAGCGAAGCTCGCCGGGGCGCCTGCGCCCGGCGGGCACGTGAGGGCACCCGCCCCTATGTGTGCAGTTCAGTTCCGCAGCGTCTTCCCCGTCTTCAATGTGTACTGAATCCGCTCCTGCGTCTTCCGCTCGCCGCACAAGAATTTGAACGCCTCGCGCTCCAAATCCAGAATGTATTGTTCACTCACCGGAGTGCCCGGCGTCACATTGCCGCCGCACAACACTTCCGCGACCTTGGTGGCAATCTTCACTTCGTGATCGGAAATGTAGTCGCCCTGCCGCATGATGTGCACTCCCAGCCGCAGCGCCGCCAGAACGTTTTCTCCTGGCGCGGGGATATCGGTGCGGGGCTGCGGGGGTTCGTATCCGGCGCGGACCAGTTCCACCGCGCGGGCCTTCGCGTCGGCCAGTACACGCTCGCGGTTCATGGTGATGTTGTCGGATTCATGCAGGAAGCCGAGACCGCGCGCTTCGTCGGCGGAAGTTGCGACCTTGCCGGTAGCGATCGTCTCGAAAGCTTTCTTGATTGCCTCCATGAGTTCAATGGACTCCCCGCGTCCCGGACGAATCGCCGCCGCACTATCCACTGCGCGCAGCAGCATCTCTTTGCAGCCGCCTCCGCCCGGCAGCAGGCCGACGCCGACTTCCACCAGGCCAGCATAAAGTTCAGCATGAGGCTGGCGGGCTGCGGCGTGCAATGTGATTTCGGTCCCGCCGCCAAGGCACAGCCCGAAAGGCGCCACCACTACCGGCTTGGGCGAGAACTTGATGGCCTGGGTCATGCCCTGGAACTGGCGGATGGCGAGGTCAACCTCGTCCCATTCTTCTTCCTGCACCGACATGAGCAACAGCATGACGTTGGCGCCGACGGAAAAATTGTCTGCGTCGTTGGTGATGACAAACCCGTCGAACCCATCGCCGGGTCCGCCCGGCTTCATGGTCTGACTAATAAGCCCGACGATGTCGCCACCGAGCGAGTTCATCTTGGAGTGGAACTCGATGCAGGCGATGCCATCGCCCAGATCGACCAGCGACGCACCCGAGTTTTTCTTCACTACCCCGTTGGTTTTTTTCGCTACCTCGACCGACCACACGCCTTCAGGAACTTCTACCGGTGCATACTTCGCGTTTCTGAGATCAAAGTAAACCCGGCCCGAGGTGGCTTTGGGATCGTCCAGGTACCAGGATTTCTTTCCCGCCGCGAGCAGTTGTTCAACGTTTGCCGATACGGCTTGCCCCTCTTTCTTCATGCGGGCCACCGTTGCCTCAACCCCGGCGGCATCCCATAGTTCGAAGGGACCAAGCTTCCAGTTGAAGCCGAGGCGCATGGCGCGATCGATCTCCACGATCGAATCCGAGATCTCCGGGACCCGGTTGGCCGAATAATTCCACAGATCGGAAAGGACCGCCCACAGGAACGCGCCCGCTTTGTCCCCCTTCTGTGGGCTGCCTTCGAGGCCGAGCAACGTGCGCAGCCGGGCACCCGGGTCCTCTATATTTTTCGCCATGTCGAGAGCAGGGAACTTCGGTTTCTGGCGAGGGCGATATTCGAGCGTCTTCCAGTCCAGCGCGAGGCGTTCATCTTCACTGCCGGCGTTGCCGGGCGAGGACGCCCGGCCTCCACTTTTTTTGTAAAAGCCGCCTTTGGTTTTGTCGCCCAGCCACTTGCGCTCCAGCATCTGCTGGTAGAAGTCGGGCAATGGGCTGGGATGAGGAGGGTCCCCCTGCCCGCCAGGTTTCTCCATGTTCCCCACCACATGCCCCAGAATGTCGAGCCCGACCAGATCGATAGTGCGGAAAGTTGCCGACCTGGGCCATCCCACTGCGTCTCCGGTGAGTGCGTCCACTTCTTCGATGCTCAGGTCCATCTCCTGCATCAGGCGCATCACGTTGAGCACGGAAAACGTGCCAATGCGGTTGGCAATGAAGTTGGGCGTGTCCTTGGCCAGGACCACGCCCTTGCCCAGGTTCACGTTGCTGAAGTGGGCGACGGACTCGAGGACGGCGCGATCCGTTTCCGGGGTCGCAATAATTTCCAGCAGCCGCATATAGCGCGGTGGGTTAAAAAAATGCGTGCCCAGCCACGACTTGCGGAAATCGTCGGAGAAGTCTTCAGCAATCTTTGCAACCGGCAGCCCGCTGGTGTTGGTGCTGACGATCGTCCCCGGCTTGCGAATCGCTTCCACCTTCTTTAAGAGCGCTCGCTTGATGTCGAGATTCTCCACGACCACTTCAATGATCCAATCCACCTCACTCAAACGCTTGAGGTCGTCTTCAAAGTTGCCGATGGTAACCAGGCGCGCCAGTGCAGGCTCGTAGAAGGCGGCGGGCCTGGATTTCTTCGCGGCCTCCAGTCCGGCGGCCGCGATCTTGTTGCGGGCAGGGCCGTCGGCGTCAGGCGGGACGATGTCGAGCAGGTAGCTGGGCACTCCGGCATTGGCAAAATGGGCGGCGATGCGTGCGCCCATGGTTCCGGCGCCGAGAACGGCAACTTTGTGGATTCGCTTCATGGAAAACCTCGGAGGAACGACGGACGATATCGATTCTATCTTTAGATGTGATGGCGCGCTTGATGCACGGAGCTGAGAACCTTTTTGCGATGGAGGACGGGCGTCCTCGCCCGTCCATCCGGGCCTTCGCCAGACGGGCGGAGACGCACGTTCTCCATCGAACAAAAGTGTCCGGCTAGGGCATTTTATCGATGGCCCATTCGTCCTTGCCATCGCGGACCACAATCATGAGCGATCTCTGCGGGCGGCCAGGCTCACTCGATCCGGATTCCGCCGTAAACAGCGTGACCGGGAAGGCGTAGCGCCCGGCTTTGAGTTTCCTGCCTCGCCTGATTTCGTAAGCCGCATCGTTTCCCGAAGAGAAGAAACTGTCCGCGCGCTCCTGCGAGCTGGCCTGTTTCGCGGCGTCGGTCAGCATGAGCAGACCGGTCTCGCGGTCCTGGTTCTGCCAGGCCTGCAGAAAGCGGTTGGCCGCGGCCAGGGCAGAACTGTATCCGCGATCAGGGGCGGTAAAGGACGAGGAGTGTTTGTTCCGGCCATCGGCCGATGTGGACAGCAGCGGCGCCAGGGAAAGAATGACGAGGGGGAAGGCAAGATGCCTTCCCGACAGCCGGCGGGATGCCGTCGCTACCCATTCAAATCTCACCTTCGAATTATGCGGGAAGCTGCGAGATGAGCCAAGACACCACCGAGGTTCTCTCCCGCAAAGCACTAGAAACGAATAAACGAAAACAATGGAGGACGGGCGTCCCGCCCGTCCCACGCGGGCGAGGGCGCCCGCGCCCCACGTTTTGCATTTCAGGAAATAAGTTTGGCCAACGCAAAAGCCGCGGCTGCGGCCACGCCCCCGATCACCATGGTTTGCAGGGCGCTGCGCCCCGGGCCGGTTCCCGTGTAGCGGCCCTTCAAGTAACCGAAAACACCGAGCGCGGCCAGGGTCACGACTGCCGAGTACGCCAGTCCATGCACGGCGCTGGAAAGAAGGATGTAGGGTGAAAGCGGAATCATTCCACCTGCAATATAAGAGCCCGCGATGGTGACCGCGCTGGTCACCGCGCGGCGCGGGTCGGGTTCCTCCAGTCCCAGTTCGAAGCGCATCATAAAATCCACCCAGGCATCGGGACGGCGGCTGAGCGCTTCAACCACGGGTGTACTTTCGGCTTCCGTCATGCCGTACGACTGAAAGACGCGCCCCACTTCGGCCATTTCTTCTTCTGGAATTTCCTTGATTTCGCGGTATTCGCGCACCCGCTCCTGTTCGTAGTGTTCGGCATCGCCGCGGGCCGCCAGATATCCGCCCAGGCCCATGGCGATTGAACCGGCCGCAATCTCCGCCAGTCCGCCCACCACGATCAGCCGGGTATTTTGCACCGCGCCCGAGAGTCCGGCAGCCAGAGCGAAGGGTACGGTAAGGCCATCGGCCATGCCGATGACTACGTCGCGCACCAGATTGGTGGCCATGAAGTGGGTCTCGACATGTTCATGCGGCATGATCAGACCTCCGGATGAGATTGCAGATATTTCTGGGCCCGCCGGACCACATCCCGTTCGCCGCGATATGAAAGTTTGCGGGGTGCGTCTTCGAGCGGGATCCAAAACGCGCGCTTGACCTCACCCCGCATCTCGCGAGACACATCATCAATCTGGCCGGAGTGATAACGCAGCAGGAAAAATGAGACGATCTTGAAAACGCGTTGCCCGTCTCCCCAGGAACGCACATAAACGTACTTGATGTCTGCCAGCTTGACGATGGGCAAGGCAATCAGTCCGGTCTCCTCGCGCACCTCGCGCAAAGCTGTCTCTTCGGACTTTTCGCCGGGATCCACCAGCCCCTTGGGCAGGGCCATCACCACTTTTTGCGCCGTTTTCCGCGCCGGGCGCGCCGAAGAGGCCTCGGTCTGAGGCTCAATCACGGCTATTTCCCAGCCCTGGCCGGCCCGATGCACCACCACGCCGCCCGCTGAGATTTCCCGAACCATGGCCCCTAAGTTAACAGGATTGTTGGAGTTAGTCACCGTGACCGCGCCGGGCGGCGCGGCCTCCTCAAGTAACCCCCTGGCGGGAACTGACGTGCCTGGAACTCTTCTCCGGCAACTGGCATCCTAAGTAGCAGGCGATGTTGGACCATGGAAGACCGGGGCAGCCGGGTGAAATGAGGTTCCGGTGAAGCATCTGGGCAAGATCATTCGTTCGGTGCAGGCCTTCGGACGCGGCCTGTCAGGCCTCCCTGGCCCGAAGCACACGCAGCCTCCCGGCGGCATTGGGCTGGCGCTGGGCGGCGGTTTCGCCCGCGGCATCGCGCATATCGGCGTCCTCAAAGTTCTCGAAGAAGAAAATATTCCCGTGAGCCTGGTGGCCGGCACCAGTGTTGGCGCCCTGATCGGCGCCGCCTACTGCAGTGGCGTCACCATCGCGGAGTTGACCCAAATGTCCACCCGGGTGCGATTCAAGGATTTTGCCCGCTGGACTCTGTCGCGCTATGGCTTTGCCAGCAACGAGCGCATGATCAAGTTTCTCAGCAGCATTCTGAAAGTCAAGACCTTCGAAGAATTGCGGATTCCCCTGGCCGTGACGGCCACGGATTTTTCCACCGGCGCGGGCGTCGTCTTCCACTCCGGACCGCTGGTCGATCCCGTGCGCGCCAGTTGCGCTTACCCGGGAATGTTTCTGCCGGTAAAAATTCGCGGTCGGCTGCTCGTGGACGGTATGCTGGCCCACGCCGTACCCACAGTTCCGCTGCGCGAGATGGGCGCGCAACACGTGCTGGCGGTGCACTTGAAAGGGACCTGGACCAATGGCGATGCCGGTCCGCGGCATCTCTTCGACGTGATCGGCCAGTGTTTCGCCATCGCCCAGGAGATGAATTGCGGAGTCTGGAAGGCTGCCGCCGACCTGGTCATCGATCCCGATGTGAATGGATTCAAATACGACGACTTCGAGCGCTCCGCCGAATTGATTCGTTCCGGAGAAACCGCAACTCGCGCCGCTCTGCCCGAAATTCGAAAGTGGCTCCCGCAGCCCGAGCCCGCTCGAAAGCCCCAATCCACCCGCCTGAGTCAGGCCGCAGTGGCGCCGGCAAAGTAAAATTAAACCCGCAATGCAGGGCGGTACCGCCGCCCGCGTAGGGGCGGGTGCCCTCACCCGCCCAGCCGAGCGAAGCTCGGCAATGCCTCTTGCGGAAACCAGGTTGCAACCACTGCGAGAGAAAAAACAAGCCGAGCTCCGCTCGGCAAAGGCGGGCGTGGGCACACCCGACCCTACGTGGGCTGTGGTGGTCTGAGTTCGATAGCTCGAAGCCAGAAGCTAGAAGCCAGCAGCGATCTACTTCATCACCCCGCGCGCCGCAATCCCGATATTGTCGCGCGAAGTATTCTTTACCAGATACATCATCTCGTCGGCCTGGCGGATGATTTCGCGCGGAGTCTTGGCGTCGTGCGGGTACGTGGCTACCCCCATCGAGGCGCGGACGTTCAGGTTCAGTCCTTCTTCCTGGCAGAACATGCTGGTGCGCAGGCTGTCGCGCAGGCGTTTGGCCACGATCAGGGCCGCGTCTTTTCCAGTCTGAGGCAGCAGAACCACAAATTCATCCCCGCCATAGCGGAAGGCGTAGTCGATTAATCGCAGCTGCGCTTTGATCAGGTAGCCAATTTCCATCAGCAGCTTGCTTCCCACCAGGTGTCCGTGAGTGTCATTGACCTGTTTGAAGTGGTCGAGATCGATGAACACCACCGTGAACTCATAGCCGTACCGCGCCGAGCGGTAAACCTCGGTCTCCAGCGTCTTGTAGAGGTGGCGGGCATTGTAGAGGCCGGTGCAATCGTCGGTGATGGTGAGTTCCTGGATCTTCTCCACCGCGCGCGCGTTCTCGATGGCGATGGCGGCGTAGTCACAAATCGATTGCAGGAAAAATGATTCCTGGTCGGTGAAATTTTCCATCCTCACGTTGACCAGTTGAATCACGCCCAGCACCCGCAGTTTAGAACGCAGGGGAACGCAGATGATGGAGCGCGTTTCCCACTGCGTCATCTCGTCGATGCGCTTGGCGAAGCGGGGATCGGTGTACACGTCAGGTACCACCACGCGCTCGCCATGTTTCGCCACCCAGCCAGCGATGCCTTCACCAACTTTCAGACGGACGTTCTTCAGGGCCTCGGAGGCTTTGCCCACCGCAATGGCGAAGTAGAGTTCGTCACGCTCTTCATCCACCATGAGCAACGACCAGTTGTCGGGACGGAAATATTCCGCCATCTTTTCCATGATGGTCTGCAGGATGGAGTCGAGGTCGAGAGACGAGGTCAGGGCCTTGGCCACATCATGAAAGATGCCCAGTTCCTGCACTTTGCGGTCGGCGGCGGCCTTGGTCATGAACTGCGGTCCTCGATGTGGGCAGGAAGTGTTGAAATTATATGCGGCTGGGGAAAGGGGCGGCAATCAACCTTAGTAACCAGAACCCCTGAAGCTAAGTCCCGAGGCCGGAAAGCGCCTGCCGGGGGCGACCCGCGGTTTAACAATGCGGTTCACTCCCATTCCAAATTCATGGGCCCGGAGGGCCTTGATTAACATATATTTATCTTCAGATTACTCTTACATCTTGGATGCGGCCAGGGCTAGCTGAGGGCGGCAGGAAGACGGCCAGGTGGAATCCTTTGGGGCGCGACTGAAGCGGGAACGGGAACAGCGCAAGATCACGCTGGACGAGATCGCTGTGTCCACCAAGATCGGCACCCGCTTCCTCGCCGCCATTGAGGAAGACCGCTTCGATCAGCTTCCCGGCGGGATCTTCAACAAAGGCTTTGTCCGCGCCTACGCCCGCCATCTGGGCATGGACGAGAACCAGGCCATTGCCGACTTCGTGGCGGCCACCGAACCCGTCCTGCCTGAACCGCCACCCCCGGACGCCCCGGTACTCGCGGCCTTGGCCGAGCGGGTGCCGGAAGCCAAGAAGAAGAGCCGGGGGGATGGCGGCATTCCGTGGGGCATTTTCGCCATTGTGCTGCTGGTACTGGCCTGCGGATTCGCCCTTTGGGGCTTTCATTCACGCGAGAAGCCCGCCGCCCCCAGCATCGAGGTTCCAGGTCCGGTTAAGCCTGACCCTTCCACCCTCGACGACCAAAAGGAGGCGCCGCACAGCGCGGCCAACTCGGCCGAGCCCGCCCCCGCTGCCTCGCAGTCGCTCCCGCCCCAACCTGCGCCAGCCGTCCCGGAAGGCGCAACCTCCACCGCCGCCTCGACCGTGCCGGCGGCGGATGCGGGGCTTTTTCACGTGCTGATCAAGGCGCGTGAAGACTCTTGGGTCGCGATCACTGCGGATGGAAAGCAGGTCCTGCAAGACACGCTTGCGGCCTCCGCGGAACAGGCGATCACAGCCCGCGACCAGATCGTGCTCAAGGCTGGCAATGTCGGTGCCCTGGAGATCTCCTTCAATGGAAAGAAACTGGCGCCGCAAGGCGGCTACAACCAGGTAAAGACCCTCATCTTTGACCCCAACGGCCTCCGACCCTAAGCAACACTCCCTGCCGCATGCCGGGCATAGCGCCTCAAACACCGTTCAAGTTCCCGCCCACACCGCCCAGAGGCCGACAATCGCCAATGGCTGGCCTGAAGCTGCTTCCAGGGCTGAAACCGTTGCGTCCCTCCCCGTTCTCTGCTACGTTTATCTGAGTCGCAAAGCGCTCATTTACAGTCTGTTGCGTTCTGACCCTCCCGCCAGGAAGTAAAGTCCAGATCGCTGGTTAAAATCGCTTGAAGGAGAAGCTACTTGTCATCCCGTAACCGCTACCTCTTTACGTCCGAATCCGTGACCGAGGGCCATCCCGATAAGATCGCCGACCAGATTTCTGACGCCATCCTCGATGCCTGTCTGGCCGAAGATCCCTCCAGCCGGGTGGCCTGTGAAACTCTGACCGCCACCGGCCTGGTGGTCATCGCGGGCGAAATCACCACCAAGGCTTATGTGGATTTCCAGTCGCTGGTCCGGGGCACCATTTCCTCCATTGGATACAACAACGCGCTCTACGGCTTTGACTCCAACACCTGCGCGGTCATTAGCACTATCAACAAACAGTCCGGCGACATCGCCATGGGCGTGGACACCGGCGGCGCCGGCGACCAGGGAATGATGTTCGGATATGCCTGCAACGAGAACGCGGAACTGATGCCCACCCCGATCTCGCTGGCCCATAAATTGACCATGCGGCTTTCTGAAGTCCGCAAGCATGGCAGGCTTCCTTATCTGCGCCCCGACGGAAAATCGCAGGTGACGGTCGAGTATGACAAGAACCACAAGCCGATGCGGGTTGACGCAGTCGTGATTTCAACGCAACATTCGGAGAACGTGGGCAACGAGGAACTGCGCAGCGACATTCTGAAACACGTTATCCAGGCCACGATCCCCGCCGAACTGCTCGACGAAGACACCAAGTACCACATCAATCCCACCGGACGGTTTGTGATCGGCGGCCCCATGGGCGACACCGGTCTTACCGGGCGCAAGATCATCGTGGATACTTACGGCGGCATGGGGCGTCACGGTGGCGGCGCGTTCAGCGGCAAGGACCCGACCAAGGTTGATCGTTCGGCTGCCTACATGGCGCGGCACATTGCCAAAAACATCGTGGCCGCGGGCCTGGCGGACCGCTGCGAGGTCCAACTCGCCTATGCCATCGGCGTGGCCGATCCGGTCAGCATCCTGGTGGACACTTTCGGCACCTGCAAGGTCGATCCAGAAACGATTCCCGACCTGGTGCGCGCCAGTTTCCACCTGACCCCGAAGGGGATTATCGAATCGCTCAATCTGCGCCGCCCGATCTACTGTAAAACTGCGGCCTACGGACACTTTGGCCGCAACGATCCCGATTTCACCTGGGAAGCCACGGACAAAGCCGCCAAACTGGCCAGCGATGCCGGTCTGCGCGAGCCGGCGGGCGCCCGCAAGTAAAAGGCTTTAACCACGAAGGACACTCTTCGACTTCGCTCAGGGCAGGCTCCGGTCCACGAAGGAACCCGAGACCTTGATTTTCCTTCGTGTTACTTAGTGTCCTTGGTGGTTCAATGATTTTAGGTTTATAAGTTCGAACAGGAGAGGTATGTCAACCACACCGACGCAACTGAATTGTGATGTTAAGAGCCTGGACTTTGCCGATCTGGGCAAAAAGAGGATTGACTGGGCCAACCAGTCCATGAAAGTCCTGCAGATCATTCGCAAGGAATTCATCAAGAACCAGCCCCTGAAGGGCATCCGCGTGTCGGCCTGCCTGCACGTCACCGCCGAAACCGCGAACCTGGCTATCTGCCTGAAAGATGGCGGCGCCGATGTCGTGCTCTGCGCCTCCAACCCTCTTTCCACGCAGGATGACGTGGCCGCCAGCCTGGTGCGCGATCACAACATCCCGGTCTTCGCCATCAAGGGCGAGGACAACGACACGTACTACAGCCACATCCTTGCCGCGATCGACCACAAGCCTCAGATCACCATGGACGACGGCGCCGACCTGGTCACCCTGCTGCACACCAAGCGACAGGACGCGCTCGAAGGCGTGATCGGCGGCACCGAGGAAACCACCACGGGCGTAATCCGCCTGCGCGCCATGGCCAAGCAAGGCGTGCTGCGTTTTCCCATCATCGCGGTCAATGACGCCGACACCAAGCACCTGTTCGACAACCGCTACGGTACCGGACAATCGACCATTGACGGCATCATTCGCGCCACCAACTTCCTGCTGGCAGGCTCGAAGTTCGTGGTCGCCGGCTACGGCTGGTGCGGACGAGGCCTGGCCAGCCGCGCGCGCGGCACGGGCGCTGAGGTGATCGTCACCGAGATTGATCCCACGAAGGCGCTCGAAGCGCACATGGACGGTTTCCGCGTCATGTCCATGAACGAAGCTGCCAAACTGGGTGATGTGTTCTGCACCGTCACCGGCAACAAGAGCGTGCTGACGAAAGAACACTTCGAAGTAATGAAGGACGGCGCCATCATCTCCAACTCCGGCCACTTCAATGTCGAAATCGACATCGTTGCGCTGGAAAAGATGTCATCTTCGAAGCGCACCACGCGCAGCTCAGTCGAAGAATATTCCCTGCGTGACGGCCGCAAAATTAACCTGCTCGGCGAAGGCCGCCTGATCAACCTGGCTGCCGCCGAAGGCCATCCCCCGTCCGTCATGGATATGAGCTTCGCCGACCAGGCACTCTCCGTCGAGTACATGGTGAAAAACTACAAGACGCTGGAGAAAACGGTCCACAAGGTTCCCGACGATCTCGACAAGCGCGTGGCCAAGCTGAAGCTCGAGTCAGTCGGCGTAAAGATCGACAAGCTGACGCCCGAGCAGGAAGAGTATTTGGCGGGCTGGTCGGAAGGAACTTAAGGGCGGTCGTTGGTCATTAGTCGTTGGCAAAAACGGGGCGGCGACAGCCGTCCCTTTTCTTTTTGGGCAGAGCCAGCGCGTTCGCGCTGTGTTGGCAGGCTTGCTGTACGAGGCCGTATCTAGCCGCTGAATCTAGACCTCAATTTCTTTCCCCGTGGGCATCGCCTTTCCTATTCCTTGCAAATGAGCCCTCCGGAGTGGAGAATGGCGCGGGGATTCCTGGATGGGGTGGGCGGATGATAAGCCGCGAAAATTCGGCGCGGTTACACCCTGGCTGGTTCTGCTGGCAATTTCCCTTCTGATCAACTACATCGACCGCGGCAACCTCTCGCTCGCCGCGCCCCTGCTCAAAGACGAGTTAAGCCTTACTACCTGGCAACTCGGAATTTTGTTTTCCGCATTCTTCTGGACCTATACCGCCCTGCAGTTTGGCATGGGCTGGGTGGTGGACCGGTTCGAGGTGAATCAAGTCATCGCCGCCGGTTTCCTGGTCTGGTCGCTGGCGACCGCAACCACGGGCCTGGTGCATGGATTCACCATGCTGCTGCTGATGCGATTGATGCTCGGCATCGGCGAGTCGGTGGCCTTTCCCTCCTGTTCGAAAATTCTCGCCCTGCACGTGGCCGAAGCGGACCGCGGATTCGCCAACGGCATCATCATTGCCGGAATGAAATCGGGACCGGCTGTGGGAGCGCTTGGCGCCGGACTCCTGATGGGAATATACGGTTGGCGCCCGGTATTCATCGGGATTGGGTTGCTCAGCCTGGCGTGGCTTCCAGCGTGGAAGAAATGGATGCCGCGGGGCCAGTTGCCGGTCCATTCCGACTCGACGGGAGTTCCAACCGTGAGTCGCATCCTGCGTCAGCGTTCCTTTTGGGGTGCGTGCGGCGGACACTTTTGTGCCAACTATGTGATGTATTTCATGGTCACGTGGCTTCCGTTCTATCTGGTGCACGAGCGCCAGCTTTCAGTGCATGCAATGGCGATCACGGCGAGTGTGTATTACCTGGTGGATGCGGCTGCAGCGATTGCGACCGGTTGGTTTTCGGACTTCTGGATACGCCGCGGATTTGCTCCAACCCGTGTCCGCAAATCGGCGATGGTGATTGGACATACGACGGGAGCGATCGCCCTGGCGGGGTGTGCCCTGGCTGGTCCGCATACCTATCTGGCATGGCTTCTGGCCGCGGGAGTGGGATCGGGAATGGCCGGGTCGGGTATCTACGCATTTTGTCAGATCCTTGCCGGCCCCCGGGCGGCGGGCAGGTGGACCGGGTTTCAAAACGGTTTCGCCAATCTCGCCGGCATCGTCGCACCGGCGCTCACCGGATTCGTGGTGAACCGGGCGGGGAATTTCCAAATGGCCCTCGCGATTACAGCGGCGGTATCGTTGGCTGGTGGCCTGGCGTGGGTCTTCGCCATCGGTCCTCTCCGGGAAGTGATCTGGACAGAGGATCGCTCAGCCCTTCCCGCTCCCGCAGTGCACCTGCCAAGCTGAAATTTCGGATAGGGTCACCTGCTGCGGATCGTGCCAGCAGATGCACTCTTCGCGCAAGCTCATTTCTGCCAGCCTTCTGCCGGGTCGTTGGCTGGGATAAAATCGCTGGGCGCAAACGTCAGGAGACAAATATGAAATCGGTGCTCATCACTGGAACAAGCAAAGGAATCGGTCTTGAGTCGGCGCTGGCCTTTGGCCGCGCAGGCTACAAAGTTCACGCCACCATGCGCAACCCGGCACAGTCTCCGGAGCTGGCGGAAACCGCGGCGCGCGAAAAACTGCCGGTAACAGTCTCGACCCTGGATGTGGACTCCGACCAGTCGGTGGACCGCGCGATTGCGGCCATCCAGAAAGACCACGGCCCGATTGACGTGCTGGTCAACAACGCCGGCATCGAGCGTGCAGGCTCGGTGGAAGAGCTGCCGCTGGCGGATTTCCGGGCGGTGATGGAAACCAATTATTTTGGAGCCATCCGCTGCATTCAGGCATTGGTTCCACACATGCGGCAACGCCGGAACGGATGCATCATCAATGTGAGTTCGGTGGCGGGGAGAATTTCCAGTGCGCCCCTCACTCCATACATGTCTTCGAAGTGGGCCCTGGAAGCCTTGAGCGAGGGGCTGGCGGGCGAGATGAAGACGTTCAATGTCCGGGTCGCCATTGTCGAACCCGGCATCATCGACACCGCGATGGCGCGGCGCATTGGAGATCAGCCGGACCATTCGCCATACCGGCAGCGCGCTCGTTTCGCTTTGCTTTTCGAGGCTTCGCTGAAAAATCCGGCCCCGCCCTCCCTGGTCGCACAGAAGATCGTGGAAATCGCGGAGAGCGGGACCTGGCAACTGCGCCATCCAGTCGGACCCGACGCAGCACCCTTTCTGCAGTGGCGTAATGCTATGACCGATGAAGAATGGGTGGAGCTAAGCGGCAGCGACGACGAAACCTGGTACCGCCGTGTGGAGAGCGACTTCGGCCTGGATACCAGACCCAAAATCTAGCTTCCGGTCGGCGAACGTAGCGAATCTACGGCCCGGAGCGAAACTCTTCTGCTGGGGCATGACGATCCGGCCCAAATCCCTCCCAGGTTGCTGAAAATGGCAGTTCAACGGTATGTGTGAGCACGGGCGGTGGGACAAACCCCGTTTCACCGCCCGTGTCAGAAATCACAACGGGTTGTGTCCGAAGTCACCGAGTTCTCGTGCCCACGAGCATAGCGTTGAAGCGACGTAACCAAAGGGAGGATGCTCTATGAAAAAAACAGTGTTCTTACTGGCGATGTTAAGTCTGGGCACGCTTGGCTGGGCGGGGACGGCGCGGGAAGATGCCACCAACCGGCTGGAGAATGCCACCAATGTGGTCCACGAAATTATGAGTGCGCCGGACAGCGGAATTCCGGAAGAAGTGTTGGAGCACGCAAAATGCGTGGCGGTTGTGCCCCACATGGTGAAGGGTGGGTTTATTTTCGGAGGCAAGCATGGCAAAGGCGTGGCCACCTGCCGCACGGCGGATGGCTGGAGTGCGCCGGCTTTCATCACGATTTCAGGCGGAAGCTGGGGACTGCAGATCGGTATCGAAGGCGTTGACCTGGTCATGATCATTCAGAACGAAAAAGGGATGCAAAAGCTGCTGGATAGCAATTTCAAACTCGGTGCGGACGCGTCCGCAGCTGCGGGCCCGGTAGGGCGGCACGCCTCGGCGGGTACGGATTGGAAGTTAGATACGGAGATTCTGACCTACTCCCGTGCTAAGGGTGCATTCGCTGGGTTGACCTTGGAAGGGGCGTCGATTCGCCAGGACAGTGACTCCCGGCATGCAATCTACGGACGCAAAGTCTCCACCCGGGCTTTACTGCTGGGCCAAGTTCCGGCGCCATCCGTGGCTCAGCCATTTCTTGCGGAAATTCGCAAAGCAAAGGCCCAAGCGGTTACCGAAGACAAGAACTGAAGGTAAAGAGAAGGTTGTCGTTCTCTTCTAGTTGTTGGCGGTCTTAACGGTGGCGCTGAAGGCGGCCGCGGCCGCCTTCAGCGTCAGAGCTCGTTCGACCACCTGTTGAACCAAAACCTCTCGACTGCGGAAGCTGAGTCGGGCATTCTTGTGAATGTCCATTCGATCGCACCTCGAAAACTGGATCGCTCGTCACAATCAGCTTCTCTGGTTCCCTTCGAATGGACAACGTCTTGAAAGATCACAGCCACCCGCCAGCGCAAAATAGGGCACAGACAAAAGTGGCCCCGATTCTCATTCCGATAAAAACTGGGTCAGTCCCGTCAGTCCCCGTTTTCACTGTCATATACTTCCGAAATGAAGCGAGCCGTCCATAGTCGCCGCAAAGTATACGGGCAACTCCTGAAGCATGCCCGCCGCCAGCCATATCGGGAATGCTGCGGAATTCTGGCGGGGCAGGACGGACTCATAACGCAGGCGTTCCCTGCGAAAAACGTCGCGGCGGATCCAGTCAGGAATTACGAAATTGCACCCAGGGAGATCGCGCGCCTGATGGAGGAACTCCGCAAGCGGCGGCTCGAATTCCTCGGCATTTATCATTCGCATCCGAATTGGATGGACACGAACGAACCCTCGCCGAAAGACATCGCGTTGGCCCACTTCTCGGAAAAGGTTTATTTCATCGTGACGCCGCGACCGTACGCAACCACGCCCATCCGGGCATTTTCAATCCGGGATCGGCGTGCAACAGAACTTGAAATTCAGGTCCTGCCCTGATGAACTCCCATGAACACGGATGACCTATGGTGTTTTCTGTCGGCATTCATCCGCGTTCATGGGGGCCCCCACTGGACTCGCACCGGAAAGACTACGAGATGCGAAAAGGGTTTACCAGAAAACCACAACCGGACGCCCCCGCGACGCCAGTCAAGAACTACATAACGCCGAGCGGCCTCGAGCGCCTTAAAGATGAGCACCGGTTTCTGCTCACCAGGGAACGTCCGGCCGTGGTGGAGGTTGTGGCATGGGCTGCCAGCAACGGCGATCGCAGTGAAAACGCCGACTATCAGTACGGCAAGCGGCGGCTGCGGCAGATCGATGGGCGGATTCGCTTTCTCACCAAGCGAATCGAAGCCGCGGAAGTGGTGGACTCGGGAGCTCCGAGAGCGGGGCAGGCGGCGACGAGGGCATTCTTCGGAGCGACCGTGCGCTATGCCAATGCCGCGGGAGTGGAGCGAGTGGTGAGCATCGTGGGCACCGACGAGATCGATCTCAACCGCAACCACATCAGCTGGGTGTCGCCTCTGGGGCGCGCGTTGATGAAGTCGGCAGCGGGTGACAGGGTAGTCCTGCAACTGCCGGGCGGCACAGAATACCTATCCGTGCTGGAAGTGCGTTACGAGCGCATTGCTGTGGAACCGTTCCGTGAACCACCTGGATCCGAGGCCTCGGCAAAGGCTGGCCCACGCTTTTAGCCGGCTGAGTTTCGATTCAGATGCGATTTTCAGACAGAGGTCGTCGTTGTTGGTCGTTGGCAGAAATCAACCTCCCTTACCCGCAGGCCAACGACCAACGACCAAAGGCCAACGACCTTCTGCAGTTACCCTAATTCCATGATCCGCAAGGCTTTACCCCTACTAGTTCCATGACTTCCGTAACTTTTATCGGCTGCTTCCGCGGTGTAATCTGCCTGACGTAATGTCGAACAATGGGCGATTTGCGGAAGACGCGAATAGCGGTGCCGGTGCGGAGCTTCGCAAGGAAAACTCGCAGTCCGCTGAAGCCGTGAATCGCGAATCCGCTGGAACCAAAGCCGCGCGCGCGCGTTATCCGGACATGCAGAGCGCGGTGCGATTTCCCATCAAGCTGCCGATTTCGGTGAAATCGAAATCCGGCGCCCGCGCAGCCGAGACCGACAACATTTCCGCCAACGGCGTGCTCTTCCATGTGGATTCGGAAATGCCGGTGGGTTCGATGGTGGACTTCACCATTTCGCTGCCCGCGGACGTGGTGGGAGCGGAGGCCGATGTGCAGCTCGATTGCCGCGGCCGCGTAGTCCGAAATTTTGAAGAGGATGGCCGCCGCGGCGTTGGCGTAGTCATCGACGAATACCATTTTGAGCGCCGCTGAAGTCAGGGAACTGAAGTCCAAGGAAACCGATGGCCAGCACCGCCGCCAGTATGGAAATGAACGTTGAGCAGCCGCAGGAAGTTGACGGCCAGTTCATTCGCGTGATCGTGGCTGACACGCAAGCCATCTTCCGCGCCGGGCTGCGCAAGATCTTTGCCCTCGAAGACGACATCCGGGTGGTGGGACAATCCGAAACCATGTCCCAAACCCTTTCCGCCGCTAAAAAATTTACCGCCGACATCCTGATCTTCGAAGCCGCCCTGACGCAGAATCCCGTGGACGCCATTTCGGACCTGATGCGGCAAACTCCGGGGCTTCGCCTGGTGGTCGTTACGCAGGAGCCCAATCAGGAACTTACTCTCGAACTGCTGCGCCGCGGCGTACACGGAATTGTTTCGCGCGAGGTCGAGCCTGAACTTCTGGTGGAGTGCCTGCGCAAAGTTTCCGAAGGCCACCCCTGGCTCGACAGCCGCGGCACGCAATGGGTGCTCGAAGCCTATCGCACCCAGGGCTCGCGTCCCACATCACCCCGGCCCAAGGTGCAACTGACTCCGAAGGAATCGCTGATCGTCTCCTGCGTCACGCAGGGAATGAAGAACAAGGAAATCGCGCTGCGCGTGGGCACCACCGAGCAGGTCGTCAAGAACTACCTGCGCAAGGTGTACGACAAGCTGGGTGTTGCCGACCGCCTGGAGCTAGCGTTGTTCTGCCTGCACAATCGCGTCCTGGATTCAAACCTGAAAACGCCCCCCGCTCCCGTCCCATCATCGGGCAACGGCAGCGCTCCGGATCTGGCCGCCGCGTCCGCGGAAACCGTTGCCAAGCCTTCCTGACCTCGCTGCTCCACTCAGTTGCGGTAGAATCAAGACGCAACAAAACACCTCAGGGAGAGATGGCCGAGTGGCTGAAGGCGCACGCTTGGAAAGCGTGTTTACTCGAAAGGGTAACGTGGGTTCGAATCCCACTCTCTCCGCCATACCTTTACCCGCATAAACACTGACGATGGCACGTTCGGGCCATGTATTTGTGTTAATCGGTGTGTTAGCTTGTCGGACATGCCAACCGTCCGCTCGCTCTCAGTAGTCAGTGTTTACGTCCGGCATCGAGCGACTTGCAGCCATGCAAGCCGAGGGGAGTTCTACCGGGGCTGTCAATGTACGAAGTGGTTGCGGTACTCCCGGCAGGGTCGCCAGCACCGCAGACCAGCCGGAACGCGGACTTGGGGCATCGCGGAAGAGAAGGCGGCAGACCTCCAACGGCAGCTAGACGCGGGTGGGGCCGGGGTTATCCCGATCATCATAAAAGCGGAACAACCGACCATCAGTGAGTGCATCGAGACGTTCATCTCCGCGAAGCAGAGCGAGGGCATCTCCCCACGAAGGATCAAAAAACTGCGGCATCAACTGACTGTGTTCGAGAAGTTCACGACATCCCGGTCGAAGCTATTTCCTTCGCTCCTGACCGCAGCAGACATGATCGAATTTCGATCAAGTTGGGATGCGATGTGGAGTTCGACGACGACCCGGCAGAAGGCCCAGCAGAATATTCGCGGCTTTCTCCGCACATGCTGCCGCGAGAACTTGAACGATCTGCTCTCCGCGTTGAAAGCAATTCGATTGTCGAAGGAAGACAAAAAGCGGCTGGAACCAAAGCCGTTTACCGAGAAGGAACTCAAGACTCTCTTCGCCCAGATTCCGAAAACGTTCGACCTAGTGAAAGCTGCCCAAGCTACGCTCCTCATCAAACTGATGGTTGCTACCGGACTCGCGATCCGTGACGCGTTGCAACTCGAACGTAAAAACATTCGAGACGGCTGGCTCAAGATCGACCGCCAAAAGACCGGGCGACCTGTTCTTCAACAACTCGATCCCGATCTGATCCGAGACCTCGACGGCGACGCTGAGTACATCTTCTGGGACGAAAAGACTCTCGTGACATCGCTAGTGACCGCGTGGCAGGATGACCTCCGCGTCTTGATGCAGGAAGCGAAACTCTGGATACCGGGGAACGTCTCGCATCGCTTTCGAGATACAGCCGTGGATTTTTGGCTGGGACAAGGATGCAGCCTGACTGAAATCGCTGCGATGCTAGGTGACACCGTCGCAGTGTGTGAACGGCATTACGCGAACCTCGCGTCGGCCCGGATGAAAGAGAGGTTGGCGAAGATGCCGAAGCGTTCGTGGGGCGTGACCAATGTCTGAGCTATTGACGGTGGCGGAAGTCGCTCAAATTCTCGGGGTATCCGAGGATACAGTGACGCGTCGATTCGCCAAGGTCAAGGGCGTCATCGACCTCGGTTCTCCCGAGACGCCGAAACGTCGTCGGTATCGCGTGCTGCGAATCCCGAAATCCGTTGTCGAGAAGTTCCTGCTGACACGCGGCGGACCTGTTGAAATCACACCTCCGGCGAGACCACCGAAGCGAAAGGCTCGTGGTGCCAGTGATCCACCCGACGAAGATGAAATCGTCCGGCAACTCGCAGGGATGACGAAGCAGCATGGTGCCGCAGCCCAGCAGACGCTGGATAGGATCGCGGAGCGGGCACGCTTATTGAAATTCGTCCCTGAGTCGCAATGGGCTGATGTCGTGTGGGTTGATGATGCTGAAGAGTGATCTCGGCGTCCCCGCGACTGTTTACTCCGACTCCAGCGGGGAAACTTTTCAAACCGGCCCCACCACGCAGGTGCGGACGGTGAGGAAGCGGCGGACGGAAAGGAAATGCGACGGCGGCCGGGCCAGCGGGCCCGGGTTCGAAATCGGTACAGGGTAAACGCTCGCTCGGTGGGATGAGCAGAGCCGACGGTCAGGTGGGGCCCACGATTCTCGTCGACCGCCCCCGCCAGACCCCCCACTCCTCCTCCATCAGATTTCCCCCGTGGGGTAGCCGCTCTGTGGAGGCCAGAGCCGAAGTGCGATGCGTGCGGGAGAACTTTTCAAACCGGCCCCCAACACGCAGGTGCGGACGGTGAGGAAGCGGCGGACGGAAAGGAAATGCGACGGCGGCCGGGCCAGCGGGCCCGGGTTCGAAATCGGTACAGGGTAAACGCTCGCTCGGTGGGATGAGCAGAGCCGACGGTCAGGTGGGGCCCACGATTCTCGTCGACCGCCCCCGCCAGACCCCCCACTCCTCCTCCATCAGATTTCCCCCGTGGGGTAGCCGCTCTGTGGAGGCCAGAGCCGAAGTGCGATGCGTGCGGGAGAACTTTTCAAACCGGCCCCCAACACGCAGGTGCGGACGGTGAGGAAGCGGCGGACGGAAAGGAAATGCGACGGCGGCCGGGCCAGCGGGCCCGGGTTCGAAATCGGTACAGGGTAAACGCTCGCTCGGTGGGATGAGCAGAGCCGACGGTCAGGTGGGGCCCACGATTCTCGTCGACCGCCCCCGCCAGACCCCCCACTCCTCCTCCATCAGATTTCCCCCGTGGGGTAGCCGCTCTGTGGAGGCCAGAGCCGAAGTGCGATGCGTGCGGGAGAACTTTTCAAACCGGCCCCCAACACGCAGGTGCGGACGGTGAGGAAGCGGCGGACGGAAAGGAAATGCGACGGCGGCCGGGCCAGCGGGCCCGGGTTCGAAATCGGTACAGGGTAAACGCTCGCTCGGTGGGATGAGCAGAGCCGACGGTCAGGTGGGGCCCACGATTCTCGTCGACCGCCCCCGCCAGACCCCCCACTCCTCCTCCATCAGATTTCCCCCGTGGGGTAGCCGCTCTGTGGAGGCCAGAGCCGAAGTGCGATGCGTGCGGGAGAACTTTTCAAACCGGCCCCCAACACGCAGGTGCGGACGGTGAGGAAGCGGCGGACGGAAAGGAAATGCGACGGCGGCCGGGCCAGCGGGCCCGGGTTCGAAATCGGTACAGGGTAAACGCTCGCTCGGTGGGATGAGCAGAGCCGACGGTCAGGTGGGGCCCACGATTCTCGTCGACCGCCCCCGCCAGACCCCCCACTCCTCCTCCATCAGATTTCCCCCGTGGGGTAGCCGCTCTGTGGAGGCCAGAGCCGAAGTGCGATGCGTGCGGGAGAACTTTTCAAACCGGCCCCCAACACGCAGGTGCGGACGGTGAGGAAGCGGCGGACGGAAAGGAAATGCGACGGCGGCCGGGCCAGCGGGCCCGGGTTCGAAATCGGTACAGGGTAAACGCTCGCTCGGTGGGATGAGCAGAGCCGACGGTCAGGTGGGGCCCACGATTCTCGTCGACCGCCCCCGCCAGACCCCCCACTCCTCCTCCATCAGATTTCCCCCGTGGGGTAGCCGCTCTGTGGAGGCCAGAGCCGAAGTGCGATGCGTGCGGGAGAACTTTTCAAACCGGCCCCCAACACGCAGGTGCGGACGGTGAGGAAGCGGCGGACGGAAAGGAAATGCGACGGCGGCCGGGCCAGCGGGCCCGGGTTCGAAATCGGTACAGGGTAAACGCTCGCTCGGTGGGATGAGCAGAGCCGACGGTCAGGTGGGGCCCACGATTCTCGTCGACCGCCCCCGCCAGACCCCCCACTCCTCCTCCATCAGATTTCCCCCGTGGGGTGGCCTAGAGCCTCCATCGCGGTCTGAAATAAAAGAGGCTAACCGTCAACTTATTTAGCACAAGGTCTCAAGGGACCGGAGGCAACGATCGCAGATCTGAGTACGCCCGAAACGCCGGGCCGATTGGGCACGCCGTCCATATCCATGTGGTAAACAATCGATGAGTGATACCGCAAACGG
The DNA here is from genome assembly GCA_963752375.1 of Terriglobia bacterium. GTDB lineage: Bacteria > Acidobacteriota > Terriglobia > Terriglobales > Acidobacteriaceae > JAIQFF01. The sequence continues at coordinate 51,431 of CAVVYF010000020.1, read as the reverse complement.
ATACCGGTTGCCGCGTTTAAGTCGTTTGCTATCAATGGCTAGCTGAGAGGGCTTTATTCTCCAGACGTTAGGGGAGCACTGGAATCAAAAGGTACCCCCAAAAAGGGGGGTCTTAAAGACCGTCTGTTTGAGCCGTACGGCCGGCCACCCACCCGGGTCTTTGCCACAAAATAGTGATTGGCCTCCCCGAGTTACGGATCTTGGGTTCCTGGCCATATATCTCTTTCAAAATATTGCGGTTATGTCCTATGCAGGCATGGAAAGCGTGTCGGGGAGTCTTGCACGGGCGGACACTTGGGACCCCTCCGTCGATCCGCGCTCTGTGCTCTAACCTCCTGCCGCTCATTGGGTTACGCGGTGCGTGTATGTTACAAATGGACACGGACGCAAGTTTCATGCGTGCAGAGTAGAAAAGTACCTATTAGTTACCTATTATGAGGGTATTTTAGGCGTAAAGCTGCCGGGGGCATTTTTTCCGCCAATTTACAATGTAACTCGGACGCTCGTGTATATAGTTAAACGCCCAGGCTTCAAAACCGAGACTAAGCGAAAAGCTCACGTCAACCTCTCTCCTCTTTCCACATCATACTGTCCGTGTCACTGTCACTCCTGGCTCAAAGGTAGAGGAAATATTCTCCAGAACGTCCGCGTGCGAGGCGCAGATCAGGTTGTAACGACTCTTCTTCTGTTTCGCATCCCAAAACTGGCTGCGCTCGCCTTGACCCACAGAATCCCAGGAGATAACGACATAACCACTCTTTACCAGTCGCTGGGCAAGCGCTTGATAGAAGGCTTTGCCGGCCGGGGAATGACCGCAAGGAACCAGAATCCCCGGATGCTTCTTGCCATCGTCGGGAACATAGAGGAGAGCAGTCACATAAAGTTTGGGCAGGCTTTCGTAGATGACTTTTTCGATATGAAAGCCATCCATCTGAATGCGGCCCGTGATCTGCGGTCGCAAGGGAGTTTTCACTGACGGCAGGCCCCCGAGCATAGCCAAAAGCTTCTCGCGCAATTCTCCCTGTACGCGAAGAAGTTCGCCTTCGTCGCGAATTTGCTCAAAGCGTCTTCTGCGAACTTCGTCCTGTTCCCAGGCGATGTTCACCTGGTAGTTCAGATACGGTGTGATCGCAGGGGCGAGAGTGGAGGTCTGCGGCAGCACTTGAAAATCCCCGGGGCGAGGAGCTTCGTCGGCAGCAGCCGCCGCAGCCGCGCAGAACAGCGACAAGATGGCAAGCAGTACGATCCGCTTCATGTTCTTTCTCCCAGCCACAGTTTCAAACCCGCACGATCCGGAGACGGAGATTCTCAAAGTGCTGGTTTTCAATCCGTAGGACCCCCTTCGCATTGGCACGAAGATGAAGAACACTCTTCAGCACGCCTGGCAAAGTCGCGTCCGGAGAATCGGAGACGTTCAGACCGCTGAAGCCCAACTCATACCTGGATTCCGCCGACAGGCCGGTTAGCAGAAGCGAGTCACAGTGCAGGGCAGGAAATGAAACTTCTGCCTGACGGATGTCCTGCCCCGAAGAACTAAACAGGACAACAGGGCCTCCATCGACTGCCGCGCCGGTCATGCCGAAACCATCCAGCAGCTTTACCGACTTCTTGCTGGTCACTCCCGTATTCCCAATTTCCAGCACATGCAGAAAGAGATCCTCTTCCGCGGGCTGGCTTGGCGATACTTCAATGCGCCAGCTTCCCGGCACCACGTTCTTGCGATTCGAAGGTTCGAGTCTGGTGAGATCCTGTCCCCAGAAAGCTTTCCACATGTGGAGTAACCGAGGATCGGAGGGCAAGGGGCCTCCTTCGGCCGGTTCCAGCGGCCAGTTCTCTCCGCTGCCCCAACCCCCGCCGCTTTCATCGCCCGGACAATAGAACTCGTGTCCCTGACCGCCGCGCCGAGTGACGAGTCGCTGCCGGGGCAAAAGTGAATGCACTAACACTTCACCCGCACCGTCGCTGAAACCAAATGTGTTGGCGTTGGTAAAGTCCGTTGCTCCTGCCTGGCGTTGGCGATCTTGATCAACAGATGGCGGGTTCACCCCGTGCAGCAGCCATACCTTCTTGAATCCAGCATTCGTACTGACCACCCGATCAAAGACGAACAGCACGTTCCCGCCGGGAATGTATATGAGTTCGCGGGTGAAACAACGCAACTTGCTCCGCGAATATGCATTCGTTGCGTCGCCGAGCGCGTAGTGGTACTCGCCGGGAACGTAGTCGATGACACGCATTGTTCCCAAATCCCAGAGATCGCGGGTACGTTCCCAATCGCTGGGATTACGAATCGTATTCCAATAGCGGGAAGAATCCATCCGCTGGCCGCCGTCGTTGGCCGCAAGTAGGACGTTGTCTGACCAAAAGAACTTCTCCGCAGGGTCATATACCAACATCGAATTGTGAGCCACCGTTCGCCGGTAGTAGTTCAAATAATGCGGACTCTCGGTTTCGGTGTAGTCGGCGCCGCTGTCAATCGCCAGATAACCGTTGTGAAAAATGGTGAACTGATTCTGGTCGAGATGCTGATGCTTGGCCAGATACGGGCCACAGTCGAATTCAATCCAGGTTGAATCCGGTTTCCACCCTGTTCGCATCACCAGATGCCCGACGCCCGTAAAATAGCGCTGATGCGGCAATTCACTCTCGGGCGCCAGCGCAGGATCGCGAGGTGTTACTCCGGGGTCGTCCCACAGAAACTGGAGCGCGGGGATTACCCATTTGTCAGCAAAGAAGCCGCTCTTTCGAAGCAGCCATGCAGAGTATGGATCTTTAAAACGGTTGACCGCGTAGCCGATAACTGCCGTGTCCTGCAAGTCGAGAATTGGATATTCATTGTCTCCCTCACGCGAGGGAGTACCGTCGGGCAGCAGCTTATATAAGTAAGTGTTGCCGATGTTTTGGAAAACAGAGAATGTCTGTGCGGGATCGACTCCGGTTGCGGTACGTTGCATTTCCGCCAGCAAGGTCAGTGCTGCCCACGTGATTCGCATGTAGTCCAGCGATTCGTGGTAACTGCCTTCGGGATCGACGAAGTTCGTGGTTTCAAGAATGTTCTCCAGTCCGCGGGAGATTTGCGTGCGCCAGGTGTCGCAGCGCGCGCCGCAACCAGGATAGCCATCAACAGCGGCGGAAGTGAACGCAGCCAGCGCCAGATAACGCGTGGCGTAGTTGTGATAGGAAAGCTGACTGGCATCGGCAAAGTCGGCAGTTGCCAGCATCGCTGCCGCTCCGTCCATCAGTTCGTTCGCGATGCGATCCTTGTGTTTTTGTTCAAATTCGGGATACTCATTCAGCCAGTCGAAGGCCAGCGCCCATTTTGTGTAGTCAATCCATGCGCGCGAGGGTTTGCCGGTCGCAGTGATGTGCTTGCCCTTCATCTCTGCCAAGGCGCGGTCGGCGAAATCCTTTTGGCCGGTGAGTTGCCACGAGAGGGCAAGTCCCGTGAAATCGTCCGAGGGCCGATGACCTTTGGCGTAACGCAATTTCAGGAGATCAACCCCTGTGAACGGATCGGATTGTGCGATGAGCAATCTGGGACGCTTCGATGTGCTCTGGGCGTGGACCCAGGAACGGGCGAATACCGCTGAAGCAGCGACGGCGGCGATGAAGTCGCGTCTCTTCATTTCCTGTTCGTATCCGACTGCGCGAGGCGCGTCAGGTGATATGCCAACATTCGATCCGGAAGTAATAGCGCCTTTCGAAACCTCGCGTTCGCCTCTTGCTCTTTGCCCAAGTCTTTTTCGAGCATGCCGGCCGTATACATCCACCAACTGGGATAGGCGCTGGTCTCGGTACGCCCGATCGCATCTGCCAGAGCGTTCTGCAATCGGCTTTGCCATTGTTGCAGATCGAACCCCGGAAGCTTTTGGGCTGCCAACCACGCCCAGCGAACCTGATCTGTGCTCGAAGTTGAGGCCGCGGATTCGAACTTGTTCTTTCCGTCCTCGGCTTTTCCGCAGGATGCATAGACGGTCCCGAGTAAATAGTTGGTCCTCGCGGAATGAAGAATGGGGTCCAGGCCATCCTTGGTGAACGAGAGTTCGGGAATCTCAGATCCTAAGTTGTTGGCGGCATTCAACGCCTCGGTGCAGCGTTGCTGCGCAGAGAGGGCCAGCAACCGCCGAAGTTGCACTTCTATCCAAACCTGCCGAACGTTGGTTCCCCCTTCTTCCCTGGGAAAAAAGTGATTGTGGAAAAGACCTGTGGCGCGATCAAAGTCCCCGGACTCCGCCAGATTCAATATCAGTTCGAACATCAGGGGATTGGGAGCGTCGGCAAGGTGGGGATACTTTCCCAGCGCCTCCACGCGCTCACCCGCGGGATGTCCGAGCAGGCTGAGGGATTGATCGATACCGAGATAGACCGCGACATTCGTTGGATCGTTCGTGAGCCCGTCGCGAAATGCTGTGAGCGCATTTTGAGGGTCGTCTTTGATGTGAAGAAGGGCCAGGCCGATGTTCGCATCGAGCACAGGGAGTCTGGTACCTGACTTCCGCGCCTCAGCCCACTCGCCGAGCGCTGAGTCGGTCTTAGCGTGAGAGAAGTAGAGATTGCCTAACAGAAAATGCGCCGTGGCGTCGGCAGGATTGGTCCGCGACGCTGCTTTCAACACCGTTAACTCTTCCGGTGTGTTGGGGAAAATGTATGCGGTGGATAGTCTGGATGCAGCGTTGTAGTCCTCGGTTCCCGATTGCCCCAATTTCTCACGGCAATAGCCGCGAAAATAGGCGACGAGCGGGTTGTCCTGCGGGCTGACAGAGCCCGGCTCGCTTTGATCGGCAATCACCGGCGGGTATCTTTTGGAAAGAACTTTCAGCGCCTGCCCATACATTCCCAGGCGAATATATTGCGACGCGATGTTGAGTACGCGGTTGTAGTCATTGGAGAGCTGGTTGAGATCGGAGGCGCTAATTTCTTCCCTTAGAAAATCGCTGAGAGGGAAATCCGCAAGGCTTGCCTTGGCTAGAGCGGAGGATTCGTCCTGTTTCCCAAGCGCCCGCTTGACTGCGATCAGCTCTTCGCGTGCGCGCAGATCTCCGGAAGTGAGACTCGACGCCTGCGTGAGATATTTCTCCGCACCATCCAAGTCGCTGCTCCTTGCGAGCAGTTCACCTAGTCGAAGCGCCGCGGCGGAACGAAATCCCGGCAGGCGCAGGGCCTGCTCATAAGCCGCCTGCGCGTGCCGCGTTTCGCCCAAGCCGTCATAGGCAATCCCCAGGTAGTAGGAAACCTCGGCGTCGGAAGTGTCGCGAGCGTGGCACGATTCCAGATAGCCTTTGGCCTCGTCAAACCGCAACAGCGAAGTGGCTAAACGTCCAGCTGCCTTTTGCGCGAGGAAGCTGTCGGGAAAGCGGCGCAGCATCTCCTTATATATATCGAGTGCTCGAAGGACCCTGCCGTTAAGTTCGTCTTCCTTGCCGGCTTGCATCCAGTCATCGAAGCTGCGCTGATCTGGCCCGGGTATGTGATATGCCGGTTGCGGCCCAACCTTGACCTCAGACTCAGGGGTCCAGTTGTAAACGCCTTCAGTCTGCCGTAGCAGAACGATGCCCTTGGCATCCTTGATCTCGAGGGTGTACTTGGCCTGGCTACCCGCGCTCGTGACCTCATGGGTCCACGTATGTTCTGGGGCAAGATCTATCTTTTCCCGGGAGACTTGTTGATTGCCATTGGAAATGGAAATTGTTGCCCCAGGGATTGGCTGATTTGCATTGAATCCCGCGATCAAACTTCCATTACGCCGTACGAGACTCGCTACGCCCGCCAGGTTTGCTCGAGAGATTCCGCCAATTTCGCGAACCGGCATCCAGTATTCGCTAAACTGGAGCGTTTGCCGCGGCTCAAGGAACGCGTAGGTTTCCTGATTGCGAAATAGTCCGCCCTGGACTTCTACATATGCGCTGTTGTCATCGGAAAGCGCCTTGCGCCAATCCATCCCATCCGCGTCGGCTCCCCAGGACCAAATTTTCTTGGCGGGAAGGGACGCGTAGTCTGCGAAGTGGACGGTCCCCGTATTCGTCCTTGGATGCCACACTCCCATGAAGTCTTCACGGCTGCCATAGACAAATTCAGAAACCGGCCCGCGAGTGTGATTGCGAATCACACTGAGATCGAGACCATCATCGATAGGCCAGGGCCGGATTTCGGTGAAGCCGTGCGACGCTGCATAGCGCATGGGATAAACGATCTGTGAATCGTCCCACACGCGGATGCCGGCATTGTTCCACCAGTAGAATCGGTGCCGCACATCGCTGCGGTTATTCAGGGTGATCCGCTCTTCGAGCACGGTAGATTTTGGTCGAAGAATCAACTCGACTGACCACTCCATGCCGTACACGCGATCGATGTTGCCGACGATGACGGATGCGCTACCGTCGTCATGCTTGGCATAGGCGTAGTTGACCGGCGACATGCTAACCCAATTGTGGGAAACGGGAAAATTGAATTCGATTCCGAATGCTGCCCAGGCTCCGCGGTAAGAAATCGCCGCCTTTTTGATCGATGAATTTGCATAGAACATTGACTGGCCGGAAAGTTTGTCGATGCAGGTGTAAAGATGTCCCCCGATGTCAGGCAGCACCGAGCACTTCAGATACTCGTTATCGAGGAACAGCGCCCGCCAGTCGTGATTCACCCGGTGACTGGTGAGATTGTCACGCAGCGTATAAGGGTAGTTGAAGCGGTTGCCGGCGAATTGATCGAAGGGAGGATTAGGGTCGGGAAGACCCTCCTCGTAAGTGGGAAGGGTTAGCCTCCCTTCCCACACGCGCACCTGCGCATGCACAGAGGAAAACGCAATCGCTAGAAGAACAACTCGCCATTTGCTTCGCATCTAGACCGTAATGTGGAGTAGTCTCGCCGCGTTCTCGTTATAAACCTTGCGCAAAACCTGATCGGGCATGTTGATGCCGTAAATACGCCAGCGCCCCTGAGGTGGAATTGTTGCTGGCGCGTAGTCGAAGTACTCGTCTTCTGTTTCGAGGAAGCGATAGTAGATCTCGTACAGCTTGTCGTTAAAGACTTGCTGTGGAAATGCGTCGCCGTGCAGCGTGGCGTCGGTCCCGAACAAAATGCGGTCCTGATATTTGTCGAAAAACTTCTTTGACGTATAAGGCTGGCGGCCCAGCTCTCCGACACGCGCAGCCATGTCGACTGTCATATTGGGGAATCGATTCAGGTTTTCGCCGACGTTCTCCAAATTCTCCGCAAAATTCCCGACGTGTAGAGTGATGAACTGGGTCTTCGGATGGCGCGCGAAGACGCGGTTGCGGGCCTCAATCAATTCCGCGTTAGAGGGAAAATCTTTGCCGTAAAACGACCAATCGGGATGGTTATTCAACTCTTCAAACCGCTCGTTAAACCGATCAATCGGCGTGAAGAAGGCCACTGGATCGGAGATGTGAATCGCCACTGGTATGTTGAGGGCGGCACAGGCTTCCCACATCGGATCGAAGCGCGGATCGTCAATTTTCACGAGTTTGCCCGAGGTGATGTTTTCCCGCAGATAGAGTCCTAGGGTCTTTAGAATCTTCAGTCCCCGAGCCCCATCCTTGTGGGCCTGCTCGATGGCGTCGGCCTGAATCCTGGGATAGTTCGGGTCTTTGAAAAACTCGTAGCTGGGCTCGGTGAAAGTGAAGAAACGATCTGGATGTGCGCGGTCGTATTTTGAGACTGCCTCGGCCAATCCCTTTCCATAACCGCCGGTGAGGTTAACCATGGCGCGGATATTCTTGCGATCCATCACGCTGAGGCATTCTTCCGGAGTGCCGAGATACTCACGCTGCGCCGCCAGTTCCACACCGTTCGAAGACTTCACCGACTCCGAAATGTGAGTATGGATATCGATGACCGGGTACTTGGCCCGCGCGACATACGACTCGTGCACCTGCAGCATGCTCTTGGGTTCGTATTGGGAAATATCGAGCGGCTTGGCCTTCGGTACGCCTGTCGCTTCAGCGGCGAATGAGTGAGCAGTGCTGGCCTGTACCGCCATTCCTGCAACTGCTCCGACTCCAGCCCCAAACAACCATTGCCGACGGTTCATGCTTACTCCTTGGATTATTAGTTCCTGCCTTGTGCCAGCTCGGGAGTTGCGATGTCGAGAGGCTCGTCCTTGCCGTTGACCGAACCGTGCCAAACGCTTCCGCCGAACGTAGTGATGTAGATCTTATTGTGATCCATGGGGTCGGGAATTACACGCTGCCCCCACTTGAAATTGAAACCCGGGATACGAGTCCACGTTATGCCACGATCTTTAGAGCGCCATGCCGATGATTCGAAGCCCACAGCATAAAGAACGGCCGGATCCGCAGGGTCGATGGTGATGTCATAAATGTGGCGATCCTTGTCGAGCACTTGTTTCCAGGTTTTGCCCGCATCTTGCGAAAGGAAAATGCCGCCGCCATCGCCATGCTGTCCCGTCGCCCGTGCCCAGGTAGTGAGATAGAGACGATTCGGATCGTCGGGATCGATTGCCATGCCGTTGGGAGCGTTGGTTCCAGCCGGCAAAGCGACCGGTTGCCAATGCTCGGCGCCATCGATTGAGCTGTACACCGCGCCATCGCCGGCATTGCCAATGCTGCCATCTTCGGAGCGCCGCGCGATCAGCACATAAAGAGTCCCATTTGCAGCGCGTGCCAGCCGCCATGCAAAAGGTTCTTTCTGCATGATGCCGTTGTTCTTCAGGGCCCAGGTTTTGCCGCCGTCGGAACTCTTGTAGACCCCATCGCCAAATCCGGCAACATAAAGGACGCGTGCGTCCGCCGGACTGGTCGGATCAAGCAGGATGTGCGTGGCGCCGGTCTCGTCCATTCCGATATTCGACTTGGTCCAGGTCTTGCCGCCATCTGTGCTGATGCAGACTCCGCCTTTATAGCTCGAGACTGGAGTGTGTCTCCACATCTTGGGCCGTGGGAGATCATGCGTTCCGCTGTTCACGCTCCACATCTTTCCGCGCACTTTGGGATCGAACACGACCCAGTAAGTTGTGTTACGCCATTCGCTGGGAACGCCATCCGTGGAACTCATCCACGAAGCCCCGCCATCCTCACTGCGGAACAGTCCGATGTCGGTGTAGGTAATGAATTGGTCATTCGTGTCGAAAGGATCGAAGTGAATACCGTAACTGGTGGTGACATCCAACCCGGTAGTAGTCCAGCCGCCATTGGCCACCTTGCGGGAATACTGTCCGGTCCAGGTCTTGCCGCCATCTCGAGTGACCATAGTGCGGCCCAGATCGGTGCCATAAGCGACTTTGGGATCTTGATCGGCGACGGTCAGGGCTAGAGGATTCTCGCCCCATGAAGAGCCAAAACGCTCGGTAATCCAATCATCATGAATATTCTTGGGTGCGACGCCGGCACTTCCGCCGATTCCTGAGCCTTCTTCTTCGTCGGCCCAACCTTCCTTCCACAACAAGTGCCATGTTTTTCCGGAATCGATGGTCTTCGCAACTCCCATCCAAATTTTTCCATCAAGGCGCAGACGGTTGTAGGACACGTATGCCACTTCGGGATGATGCAGGCTGGTGGCGACTGCACGAACACGTCCGCCATCACCCGGCAGAGCAGACTTGCTCCACGTTGCCCCGCCATCGGCGGAAACAAAAACTCCCTGCTTCGAGGTTGCGTAAATCGTGGGCTGTGCGGCCGCTCCGAAGCCCAAAGAAATGTCATTGGTGTCTTCGGGAACCGAAAGCTTATGTACGGCAGCGCGGCTAATGACAGCAAGGCCACGGACGCTGCCCACAAAAATAGTCCGCGACTCAGACGGCGATTTCGGATCGATCCACACCCGCCGGGGCGAATCGGGCAAATCGGTCAGCTTGCTCCAGTTAGCTCCACCGTCTTTTGAGATGAGCAAGGCAGGACTGGTCTTCGATCCAGCAGCAGCGTAAAGCACTTTCGAATTGTCCGGGTCGATCGCGAAAGCGGAGATATTTCCCAGCGGATCGGGATCCGCCAGAATGTCTTCATCCGAATGGTCCGAGGCCATCTTTATACCTCTAACCGTGGAAGGATCGGGATAGACCAGATACCAGTGCTTTCCACCGTCGGTACTCCGCCACAAGCCCGTGGCATGGGCATAGATGGTATTGGGATCTTTAGGATCGAAGGCGAAGAAATCTACTACGCCGCGCAGATTGAACATGCGCCAGGTCGTCCCACCGTCGTGCGTGATGTAGGAACCGGTCATGTCACATGAGATGAGCACCGTGTTGGTATCATGCGGACTGATCGTGGGATTGAACATCGCTCCACCCCCGCCAGGTCCGATCACGCGAAAGTTGCCGGGTCGCTCCCCCCAAGCTGTAGTGAACAAGATAGCTAAGGCGAAGCCGGCGACGACCACCTTCAATTTCATGGACAATTTCATGGATGCTTCGAAAGAAAGCGAACGCCCGTGCGTTTCTTGTTCGTATCGGGCAGTCGCTTCGCCAACTCGTTAGTTCCCGGCTAGAAGGAGACTCTAAGCCTCAGCCGAACGGTCCGGCGGCTGTCGACACCCTCCTGGGGGAATGTTGAGAATGCGCGGGCAAAGTCTGGGTTAGGATTTACGTCCTGAACCACGGGCCTTAAGGTTCCAGGGTCGACCGCGACGTCGAATCCACCAAGGTAGGAGAAACTGCCATCCCCAAAATCCTGGTTCGGCATTCGCAAGGGGTGATTGAAGATGTTGTTAAAGTCGGCCCCCAGTGAAGCAGTAATTCTTTCATTGAATTTGAAGTCTTTGTGCAATCCGAAATTAACTCCCCAGGCGCCGGGTCCCCACAGCAGGTTCTTTCGCGCCACTCCACTGTTGGTAAACACGTCGGCACCCATCGTCGGAGGTGCGAAAGCACCGGGGTTGAAGAGTTGGTCGCCGACATGTTGCTTAAAGTCTCCTACAACCAGCGGACGGTAGCCAATAAAATCGTTGAAATCACCGAGTGCGTCAATCGATTCGGAAGCGATATTGCCCGGCCCGACCATGCGATCACCATTGCCGCAATTGTCACAAGTCCAGTATGGGGTAAATGCCGTGCCACTTTTGGCAAACATCTGGAAAGTGGTTTGCCATCCACCGACGATGACGTCTGCCCACTTCGATAATCCATGGCCGTACCTCATACTTCGGCCAAAGGGCAGATCATATACGCCATATAAAATGAAGCGATGATGGGATACCCAGGCATCCTGGGTGTAATCGAGATTAGGCTGGAATGGATTGTACGGAACGCCGCCGAGGCTGGAATTTCCCTGGTCTATGCCCGTCGATTTTTGATCGGTATAGGTGTAGGACGCGTTAAACATCAGTCCCTTGTCGAAACGGCGTTCAAACTGTGTCTGAAAAGTATTTGCCTGACTATGACCATAATTGCCATAGGTCAACAGGTAATCGCCCAGTGTTGGGTAAGGTAGACGCGCAAAATCTGCATTAGTTGGGAGGCAATCCCCGTCGTCCGGAGTGCAAGGTGTCACACCGTCGCCGGTTGTGGTACCCCAGGGATTGTCACTGGGAGCAATTTCATTGAGGTCGATGCCTCCGATGAGGCCAGTCGAGCGAGTGCCGAGGTAAGAAAATCGCACCGCGTTCTTGGCTCCGACTTGGCGTTCAAAGGTTGCATTGTATTGTTGGACTGTCGGCTCGCGCAGCCCCACGGGAACGGCATTGACTGAAATTAAACTGGAATTATCCACCACATCGCCGCCGGTCAGCGGAAAGGGCCACGGCTGCAACGGTGGATTCACAGTTCCGGTCTGCTTGGTCAATGCCTGGTTGAATCCATTCGTGGAAATTGGATCGCGAATTCCCTGAGCAGCCGATGTTGGGAAGTACAAACCATAACCGCCGCGAATAACAGTTTTGTCACCAATTCCCCACGCAATTCCTACGCGCGGAGCGAAGTTGTTCTTATCGGTCCGAACCAGGCCCCGGCCAATCCCCAGTCCTGACTGCCCTGCTGTAACCACAGGAAGAGTCGCAGGAATTCTTGGATCCAGGAACTCAAGAGTTTTTTCGGAAGATACGATGAAGCGTCCGGTGTTGTTGTCGAATGTGGGGTCGAAGTTCAGCAGGATGTCGTGCTTATCAACCCAGGGCGAAACCATCTCATATCGAATCCCGAGATTCAGCGTCACGTTGCGCTTGACTTTCCAATCGTCCTGGAAGAAATAGCCCTGCTCCCAGTTGGTTACATCCATATTAGGTCGGGTTTGAGCGATAAATGTGACTCGATTCGCAGGTTGGCCGAGCAGAAAATTGGCGAATGGGGTCGTGCCGCTTCCCGTGTAAGTCATGGTTCCACGTGGATTTCCGCGAGCGGTGGAAAAGCCGTCCAACCCTTCGTTGTGCACGAAGTCAGCGCCCATCTTGAGGTTGTGATTTTTGATTACCCAGGTGAGAGTGTCGCCAAAGGTTGCCAGGTACTGGCTCTCCTGACGATCAGTGTTCCGGTTTCCGCTGCGGTCGAAAGATGTGAAGGCGGACCCGTAGGAGATCACGGTGTGGCCGTGAGTTTGGAGTTGATCGGACCCTACGACTGCGCCGTACGCATCAACAGCATTCTGATCGAAGCCAATGCTGGACAAGAAGCTCCCCAGCGTGGTGTTGCTGTGGCGGAAAACGAACTCGCGATTAAAACCCCCGCGAGCTTCATTGATGAGGTTGTTGCGAATTGTTCGCAAATAAGAAAGAGAAAGGGTATGGGTCCGCTGGTCTTGTTGAGTCAGCCCTAGTCCCGTAAAAGGTGATCTGACAGCCGATCTACCGCCGCTCAATGCCTGTGTGTTGTACACACCGTATACGTGGTCCCGGTCGGAGAAATCATGGTCAATGCGAACCGTTCCCAAATCGCGGGTCGTCAGGCTTGGCATGATCGTCTGGAACAACTGCCCGATACGGCCGTTGTTAACATTTACTGCAATCCCTGGATCGATTTTTGGGAAGTACTTGCCAATAAGCTGCTGTACATTCGAATTCAAAAGCCGCGACGGAATAATTACGAATTGGCTGCCGTTTCCGGTGCAATTCGGCCAGCCAACACAGTAAGTGTCGGCAGCGATCTCGGCCGGAGTCAAAGTCACGCTGGACGGAACCGCAGGAAGAATGCTCGGCTTCATGTCGTCCGGATCTGAGATCAAAGGCGAAAAATCTCCAGTCCAGAATGACGGATGGGGCAGTCTGCTATCTGTGATCTGAGTCGAGTCCCGGTTGTAATTGCGCTCATAGGTCGTGAAAAACCAGGTCCTCTTCAACCCCGGTATCGGACCTCCGATTGAACCCGCAATATCATTGAAATTGAAGTAAGGCGACGGATAGGGATACAAGGAGCCTTGAGCGTCCCGTATACCCTGCTGGTCTTGAATTGTGAGACCCGCCAGAGCGGAGTTCTTGTTGTCATAAAAAGCCGAACCATGAAATTGATTTGTGCCGCGCTTGGTTGTCACTCGAATGCTGGAAATGCCGGCAAACTCAGCACTGAAGTCGTTTGAAAGAATGTTCAGCTCGCTGACGGCCTCAAGCGATGGAGTGCTGGCGGAGGGACTGCCATCGAGCGTGCTGGTAGAGCGCTGCCCATCGATGGTGAAGTTCGCGCCATAGCTTTGAAATCCCAGAAACTTGAATGATCCATCCCCGGTGCTCTGCGTGATATTCGGGTTCAGATATAGAAATGAAAAAATATCGCGGCTATCGCGGGGCAGATCGAGCACTTCGCGGCTGGTGATCGTGTCGGATATCGTTTGGTCGGCGGTGTTGATCGTCTGAGCGTCGGCAGTAACGGAAACTACTTCTGACGAAGCTGCGACTTTCATAACCGCGTTGGCGATGACCACCGCGCTCCCGTTCACAACAATTCCGTTCACTTGGACCGTGGTCATTCCAGCATTCGTCATCGAGATCTTGTAAGTGCCGGAGCTAAGACCGAAAAATTGATAGCCACCTTCGCCGTTGGTTGCCGTTTCGCGAATAGAACCAGTTCCGAGATCGGTGACGGCCACTTTGGCGCCCGAAACCACGGCACCGCTTGAATCCGTGACCGTGCCTCGAATGGTGCCGAGGTCGGTGCCTTGGGCGAACACAAGAGGACAACTGGAACTCAAAAGCACTAACAAGAAGAGGGTGCGCGTTGCAGACCACATAGATTCCCCCGTGAGGCTAACGAGATGATGCGCCGACTTTTATCACGATTCGAAACTAAAGGCAAGCAAAGAATCGCGAATACGTAACCGGGAGAAATTAAACGAAAGCATATGATTTGTCAAAGAATCCGCCATGCACCCGAAATGTATTCGTAAATTATTGAAAAAGAATAACCCGGGGCTCAATTTGAAGCGGGAAGATGTAACGCGAAACTCTGCACCACGCGGCTGATGATCCCGCTTTCGGAAGGCGAATCCGGCCGCAAGCCATCATTCAGGCACCGGAAAAACGCCAGAAGTTGACTTACCAGCACATCGATCACTGGCGAGTTATCATCGTTCAAATCCTTTAGTCCCGGGCAGTCAATCGCTACGTCGTCTGCGCGAATCAGATCGCCAGGGATATTCTCGCCTACGATGACTTTCAAAAGCCCGAGCTCTTTACGATCCATTTCGCGAAGCAGGTCGGATTCGTAAGCCCGCAGCGAAGGATCCGATGACAAAAAAGCGACGACAAGGCAGTCCTTGTGAACATAGCTCATTGGGCCGTGGCGAAGTCCGAGAAACGTCTCGCAAAGAGTGGCCACCCGGCCTGAAGTCATTTCGAGCATCTTCAACGAGGCTTCGCGCGCTGCCGCGAAGCGAGCGCCGCTTCCGAGAAAGACGGCCCGCGTGAACGGAGCCTTCGCTATGGCGGCGACTCTGCCAAAATGTTCGGCAAGAATATAACTCGCAATCGCGCTGGCCCGCTCGCATATCGCCTCGTATTGATCAGGGATTTCGAGCAACCCCAGGAAGCGCGCACTAAGGAGAAGATTGGTGAAGCTGCTGGTCATAACCAGACTTTTATCGTTGGTGGCTTCCGGCAGCGTAATCACCGTGACGCGCGAGTCGCTCGCAAACTTCGTAGCCAGGCCACCCGCAGCGTTGCAGGTCAGGACAAGATGGCGTATCTCCGGAGCCGTCTTCAAAATATGCGAGAGCGCGCCACCACTCTCCGGACTGTCGCCGGAACGCGCAATAGAAACCATAAGGGCGGGTTTGCCCGGAGGCAGACACTTGCTGCCGTGCGTCAGAATCGCGCCACCACCGAACTCCTGCACTGGGATCCCGAGTTCCGCTTGCAATGGAATACGCACGCAGTCGCCCGCATATTCCGAACTTCCTGATCCAGTCAGAACCAGAGAACGGATATCTCTTACGCACGCCCTAAGAATATTCGTGCAGCCCTGCATCAGTTGAGAAGTCTGTAGCCAGGTGTGGGGCTGCTGACAGATCTCGCGCAGCGTGTGGAGGTAACCTAAGCGGCGTTGTTCGTCTGGACTCTTGGAGAGTAGTTCTGCCAATTTTGGCTGGCGCTCTGCGAGGGCGCGCAGCCAATCCGAATCAGACGAAAATACAGGGAACATTGGCGGTCCTTTTGGGCCAAAGGAAAAATATCAGGAAATCGTTGCAAAGTAAAAGAAAACATAAGATATGGCGCGAGACGTGCAGCTATCCACCTACTGTGCAAGGGTTTGCGCGATTCCGCTGCGAGTGGCCCGCCCGAAGAACAACCTACATACCTTCTTTTGCCTTTGTATATTGTCTTTTTGCACACTAAAAAATGCCCGCATGCGTCGTCGAGATTTCTTGAAAGCCGCAGTCTTGGTGCCTGCCGTCGCAACTGCAGATGTTCCGGCCCACCTTTGGCAGGGATACGATTTTTCAACTGGCCCGCCCGTGCATCAACGGCTGAATCAGGGACCGTTCGAGATCGATCAAGACGCAGGCTGGCAAACGATTCTGTTTTCATCTCCATCCGAGAAGCCACAGCGCAATCCCGGGTTGGGGCTGGTTGGCTATGCCTGGGAAGAAAATGGCCCTTCGCTGGCCGCGAGGGCTGGCCGGGAGACGCTGGAGCAACACGTCGAGAAAATGTCCAGCTTGCCGCTTGTGGACGTTTTGTACATCCGCTGCGATTGGCGGAATGTGCAAACACGGCCCGGTCGGCTGGATCTAAACCCAGTTTTTCATCTGGCGATGAATGCGGCCAGGCGTAAAGGGCTGCGTGTAGCCTTCCGAATTCAGCTTTCCAACTACTCATTCCAGCCCGACGAAGTTGCGTTGCCAGAGTTTCTTCGCGATCGCGTGCCGATGGTCAAGATCGGTCGCATCCCCAAAGAAGGCGGGGAATTCAGAGAGCCGCGCTACGATCATCCCGAATTTCAAAAGGCCTTCGCCGAGCTGA
Organism: Terriglobia bacterium; assembly: GCA_963752375.1. Taxonomy (GTDB): domain Bacteria; phylum Acidobacteriota; class Terriglobia; order Terriglobales; family Acidobacteriaceae; genus JAIQFF01. Next base: position 35,078 of record CAVVYF010000020.1, on the reverse strand, counting down.
ACGATCTTCTCGCAGCGCAGTTCGAAGGAGATCCCCTAATAGAGTGGATGGACCTGATGCAGTACGGATTCTGGGGAGAAGGCCACACCAGTAACTATCCGAGTCCGTTTCCCGATTTTCTTACCGCGGAGAAGACCTTCGTCAGCATGACAGCCCGCCAACTCGAGACTTGGAAGAAGACCCCACTGGCGGTCAACACTCAACGGGATATTAGTAACGTCGGAAACCGGACGGTCATTGATATGTCTGTGCGGGCTGGTGCCTGGCTGCGTTCCGATAGCATCATTGTGGAAGAGCCGATTCAAATTGAAGAATTGACCAATCGCCCGCCGTGGCTCGCGACAATTATTGAAGACGGATACCTGCGTCATTACGATTCGTCTCAGATAAAGGCGGATGCTGCGGGCATCAATGAACTCGAGAATTACATGCTGCACTCGCTCGATGTGAAGGGGAATTATTGGGGACTTTGGACGGAAGCTGACAATCTCGCACGCTACAACGAAAAATATCCGCGCGGATTTGAACGTTTGCGAACCCAGCTTGGCTACCGCTTACGGCCAGGGTGGGTGTGGCAGCGAAAGAGATACGGCACGAATGAACTCGTGATTTGCATTGCGAATCGCGGCGTCGCAGGAGTTCCGGGTGTGCTGTGGTTGAGGATTGAGAGCCCGGATAAGACGGTTAGCATGGAAGGTGCGTTTGACGCGGGTCATCCCTACGGAGGAGCTTTGCGGCAAGGCTCTTTCGTCCTACCGATGGGCTATCTGGGCAAAATCAATCTCTCGGCACAGCTGGAAATTCGCCCAGGGGTCAAGAAGGCCATTGCGTGGGCGTGTGAACAGCCAGTGAACGAAGACGGCTCGGTCACGATTGAGCTGAAGCCTGAGAACGATCGCGGCTGGCGAAAAGGGGTTTAGCTCGGGAAGCCTTTGGGCGCGCACCAAAACTTTGCCACGCGCCTCCGTTGCCAGGGTGAGCCCTAGGAACGAAATCTTCATTCAGTCCGGCGAAAGATGTCCAGCCCAACGTCTTCAGCGCAGAAGCTAAACCGGAGTCAATGTCGCCCCGCTTAACAGTGCCGACGACTGTTGGTCGAGATATAACGTCGTGTTGGGGTGAGTCCGCAGAATTGATGCTGGCGCCAAGGGACTGATCTCGCCTTCAAGGCACGCTTTCACGGCGTTGGCCTTACGGGCGTCAGGCACGATGCAAATGATCGCGTTTGCTTTCAGAATCTGACGCACGCTCATGGAGATGGCGCGTTCTGGCACTTCGCTTATCGAACGGAACCATCCCTCTCCCATTTGCTGACGGCGGCAGACCTCGTCAAGCTTGACCAGCAGGTATGGTTCTTCTGTCTCAAAGTCTGCTGGCGGATCGTTGAACGCCAGGTGTCCGTTTTCTCCGATGCCGACGAATGCAACATCAACTGGCGCGGTCCTAAGAGCGTTGCCCACGACGCGGATGACTTCTGCAGGATCGTTGTCGCCATCGAGCAAGTGAAACTTGGTGATTCCAGCTTTCTCAATCAGCCGCTCGCGCAGAAACCGGCGGAAACTGGCAGGATGAGACTCGGGGATCCCAACATATTCGTCGAGATGGAACATCTCTACCTTGGACCAGTCAATGCCCGGGAGCCCCGTGAGTACTTGCAGGAATTCAAATTGCGCGGCTCCCGTCGCGGCAATGATGCGGGCTCTTCCTCGTTCTTGGATTACTCGTCGGAGCAAGGCAGCTGCCTGCTCCGCCGCCCTTGCACCTAGAGTATTTTTGTCACTAAACATTTTGATTTGCATGGATGATTACGTAGTCTCTTCCCTATATGCTTCGGCCGTCATTAAACACACCGTTGCTGATGGGGCGACGCATTCGAGTTTCACGCTACGGACCATTTCCGCAGGTGATCCAATGGCATCGGCGCTGGCGATCTCCATAAACATAGGCCCCTTTTATACTTTGTTTTTGCCAAAAAGAGAAGGAGATAGATAATAAAAGAAAGCAAATGGCATAAAAGCGATGGTAAACTTGCCGACACATCTGACGCAGCATGGTGGTGTATGGAGGCTCTTCCCTTTTCAGTTCCTTGCAGCCGGAGGGGTGATGCTCCGGTTCGGCGGTTAGCCATGTTCATATCAAGGATTTGCACAGGACAAAGGACGGATGGGAGCATGTGCTCACCATTTCGCCGGAACACGACCGAATGAAGGGAGCCGCAAAAGCCCAAGTGAGGCGAATATCCGTGGAAGATATTCCAGCGGCACTGGAGTTGTCGACAGAGGCAGGCTGGAACCAAACGGCAGAAGATTGGCGAATCCTAACTCAGTTGGCGCCGGAAACTTGTCTGGCGATTGACATGGATGGCGAACTGGCCAGCACGACCACTCTTTTGTGTTACGGATCGAGGGTGGCATGGCTGGGAATGGTGCTTACGAGGAAAAAGTTTCGCGGACAAGGACTGGCGCGCCGCTTACTGTCGGAAACGCTGGCGTTGGCGAATCAAATGAAGATTGAAACTCTGAAACTGGACGCTACGGACCTGGGACAACCGCTGTATGAGAAATTGGGATTTCGTAGTGAACAGCCCGTGGAACGATGGGAGCGGGCAGCGACGGGGAGCACGGGCATTTTGAATGGGAGCTCGGACTCGTTGTCACCCGAGCATCTGATTGCGGACCCGGAATCTTTCGGCGCAGACCGCTCCGAACTACTCGGCAGGTTAGCGGGAAGAAATGGCGCGTTTGTCGCAGAGAAGTCTTACGCTCTCGTACGGCCTGGCCGGGTGACTTCGTATATGGGACCCTGTGTCGCTGCTGATGCCGGCGTTGCACACTCGTTGATCGAGCGTTGCATTCGGAACACAGGGACTTCGCTTTCGTGGGATTTATTGAAGCAGAATCATAATGCCGAACGGATTGCGATCGACCTCGGCTTCGTCCCTCGGCGTACCCTTACACGCATGGTTCGAGGCAAGGAATTGCGTGGCAAAGAAGACCGCATCTACGCGCTGGCTGGATTTGAGTTTGGATAGATGACGACGATTCAAAACGAAGCTGAATTGGAAGAATTCCTCTCGCGTCCTAGCGACGCGGATGCGGCGGCCCTCTCTTCGCTGGAAGGCGACCTGCTCATTCTGGGTGCCGGCGGCAAGATGGGACCGAGCCTGGCCAAATTGGCGCGCCGCGCGGCCGATAAAGCGGGGGTGAAGAAGCGTGTGATCGCGGTCGCTCGATACAGCAATGCCCGTTTGCCTTCGAAGTTTGCTTCGTGCGGCATTGAGGCCATCCCAGCAGACCTGTTGGAACCTGGCGAACTTGAGAAGTTGCCCAACATCCCGAATGTCATCTACATGGCAGCGAAGAAATTCGGAACTTCTGGCGCTGCACACGAGACCTGGGCGATGAATACGTTCTTGCCGGGACTAGTGGCCAACCGTTTTCGTGACTCGCGCATTGTGGCTTTCTCTACGGGAAATGTGTATCCACTTCGGGCGGCGAGCGAAGGCGGAGCCGATGAATTCACGCCAGTCGCTCCTGTCGGCGAGTATGCCCAGTCTGCACTCGGTCGTGAGCGCATGTTCGAATATGCGTCCGCGAAATGGGGAACGCCGGTTGCCATGCTTCGTCTGAACTACGCTATCGATTTGCGATACGGTGTTCTTCTGGACATTGGACAGGCAGTTTACGAGCGCCGCCCGGTGGACCTGCGCATGCCTTTGGTAAATGTAATCTGGCAAGGAGATGCGAACTCATGGTGCTTGCGGTCGTTTGCGCATTGCCAGTCACCTCCTTTTGTGCTGAACATCACGGGGCCGGAGACGTTGTCTGTTCGGGAGATCGCATTCGCATTCGGAAGGCATTTCGCAGTCGAACCGCAGTTTAGTTCTGAACCGGCCGCCTCCGCGCTGTTGAACAATGCGGCGAAAGCTCGGCAACTCTTCGGCGACACGACTGTGAAGCCCGCGAAAATGATCGAGTGGACAGCGAATTGGATTAAGCAGGGCGGAGCAACGCTAGGTAAGCCGACCCATTTTCAGACGCGGGACGGAAAATTCTGATGCAACTTCGCAACAAGCTTTTCTCCGGCCTCGTGATACCGGCGCATCCCCTTGCGCTGAATCAGGAGCGCAAGCTCGATGAGCGACGCCAGCGCGCCCTGACTCGCTACTACATCGCGGCTGGCGCCGGCGGGATTGCGGTAGGCGTACATACAACCCAGTTTGCGATCCGCGATCCACAAGTCGGCTTGCTTAAACCAGTGCTGCGGATTGCTGCCGAGGAAACGGCCGGGAAAGACGTGGCAAGAATTGCCGGAGTCTGCGGCAAGCGAGATCAGGCAATTGCTGAAGCGATACTTGCCGCCGAGTTGGGATATGACGCTGCCCTGCTGAGCCTGGCCGACCTCAAACATGAAAGCATTCCCAAGCTTCTGGAGCATGCACGGGAAATAGCTTCTGTGCTGCCTATCATTGGTTTTTATCTGCAGCCGTCGGTAGGCGGACGCGTTCTGCCTTTCGAATTCTGGCGGCAATTCGCGGAGATCGATAACGTCGTGGCCATCAAGATCGCGCCTTTCAACCGATATCAGACACTTGATGTGGTTCGTGCGGTTGTGCAATCCGGTCGCGCAAAAGAGATCGCCCTCTATACAGGCAATGACGACAACATCCTCATCGATCTCCTCACAGAATTTGATTTGGGTGGCGAACGGCTTCGTATCGTTGGCGGACTGCTCGGCCATTGGGCGGTGTGGACTAAGACAGCGGTTGCGCATCTGGCAGTGGCGAAAAGCCAATCACAAACTGTTCCAGCCAAGCTGCTTACTCTTGCACAGCAAATTACCGATGCGAATTCCGCATTCTTTGATCCGGCCCACCAATTTCACGGATGTATCGCGGGAATTCACGAAGTATTGCGGCGCCAGAGTTTGCTGCAGGGCCGTTGGTGTCTGGATCCGCGCGAAGACCTTTCGGCCGGCCAATCGGAAGAGATCGACCGTGTTTGCAGGCTTTACCCGCACTTGCCCGATGATGACTTCGTCAAGGAGCACCTCAATGAATGGCTTAGCTAAAACTCTGCTGGCTTTCTTCGTGTGTGGGGGGACTGCATGGGCTGGCGGCAAGCCGACGGTAAAGGCGGTTTTCGCTTCCAGTGATGTTCCTCTCAATACTGACGCATCTACCGCGTTCTGGCGCTCGGCGGGCATTGCGTCCCTGGAGAGAGACACGCAAGGAAAAGACGTGCCCGGTTTCCACGGCGGAGTCCGTATGCGCTGGACCAGGGGCAATCTTTATTTGCTATTCATCTGTCCTTACGACGAGCTTTATTTGAAGCCTGCACCAACCACCCGCCAGGAAACCAACGAATTGTGGAACTGGGATGTGGCTGAGGTCTTCATCAGCGCGAACTTCCGCGACATCAAACTCTACAAGGAATTTGAAGTCTCACCTCAAGGCGAGTGGGTCGACCTGGATATCGATCTACACAAGCCGCATCATGAGGTGGGATGGACCTGGAACTCCGGATTTGAAAAGACCGCGCGCATCGATAATGTCGCGCATCGCTGGTATGCCGCTCTGAGGATTCCATTTTCAGCCATCGATCCTCGTTCCGCCAAGGCGGGGAATACGTTTCGGATGAACTTGTTCCTCAGCGAGGGTCCTCCTTCGAACCACCGCGAGATCACCTGGCAACCGCCCATGAGCAGCACGTTTCACACCCCGGAGCGATTTGGGTTGCTGGAACTGGTCAAGGAAGAACAATGAGGCTTGGAGTCGTACCTAAATGTTGCTGCGCCTCATCTCGTCCATCAGGTGATCGCATGAACGCACGCACAGAGCCATGATGGTCAGAGTAGGATTCTGACAGGGATTGGACGTAAAACCCGAAGCATCCATTACGAAAAGATTCTTAATGTCGTGGGTTTGCTGAAATTGATCGAGTACAGACTTCTTGGGATCGCTGCCCATGCGGGCGACGCCGGCTTCGTGAACAGCCCAGCGCGGCGCTGAGGGATTCGCGCGAGTGCGTATGTTTTTGGCCCCCGCAGCCTCGAGCATCTCTCCCGCAGATTCAGCGATGTCCTTGATCATGGCTTTCTCGTTCTCGCCGTCGGACATGTGAATCTTTAAGACCGGGATACCGTAGACATCCTTCACTTCCTTGTCCATTTCCACAAAGTTGTCCCAGCGAGGTAAGACTTCGCCGAAGCCGGTGATGCTGAACTCACTGCGTGGTTCACGAAGCGCCTTCTTATAAGGTTCGCCAAAACCCGGTGCTCCCCAGTTGAAATCGAAACTGCTGTCGGATTCAAAGCCATAACCGCGAAGGAAGTTTTTGAAGGGCGGGCTGCCTTTCAGGTTGCGAAAGCGAACGATATAAATGCCCAAGGGCTTGACGGGAGCGCTCAAGGAAGGCGCTGGGGCAAGCTCGGGAAATTCGCCCCTGCCACCGGCGCTGCGTACGTGGGCCATGAAGTAGTGACCGAGAACGCCGCTGGAGTTCGCGAGGCCATTGGGATACTGGGAATTTGCCGAGTTCAAAAGGATGCGGGCGGATTCTTGCGATTGCGCGCACAAGATGATGGCGCGCGCTTGAATTTCGCGCGGTGCCCGCGTGATTCGGTCAATGTAAAGAACGCCGCGCGCACGATTGCGGTCCGCATCCATCAGAACTTTGAAGGCCATGGCGTTCGAAATCAAAGTACAATTCCCGGACTTGAGTGCGTCGGCGACAGTGGTGAAAGCGGAATTGAAGTAAGACTTGGTGACGCAGCCCCGTTCGCACGGGCCACAATAGTGACATGGTGCGCGGCCATTCAATGACTTGGTGAGGTTCGCTGAACGTGTGAGCGTGGCGGTGCGGCCCATTTTCCGTTTCAAACGATCGCGAAAAACTGATTCTTGACAGTTCAGTGCCATGGGCGGCTGGAACTGGCCATCCGGCAACTCCTCGAGTCCCTCCGCCATCCCAGTAATTCCCACATACTTTTCCACCAGATCGTAATAGGGCGCGATGTCTTTGTAACTGATCGGCCAGTCTTCGCCATAGCCATCGTGGGAAGTGGCCTTGAAGTCCCAGTCGCTGAAACGCAGCGACACGCGACCCCAGACGTTGGTGCGGCCACCGGTCATGCGTAAGCGGCCCAGCCAGTTGAATGGTTTGTCCGCGGGCGCGGTGTAGGGTTCTTCTATGTCATTCACGAACCAGTCTTGGGTATATTCGTTGCAAACATCCCCCATCTGCGATTGAATGGGGCGAGTTTTGCGGACAATTTCCGGGGCGAGGTTGCGATACTTCAGTTCGAATGCTGGAGTGTGCTCGCTGAAATTCGCACTGGATTGCGGGCGCCCGGCCTCAAGGAGAGCAACCTTCAGCCCGGACTCGGCCAGACGCTTGCACGCCCAGCCTCCGGAAGCCCCTGAACCTACACGATTACGTCGTATTTCTGCGTTGTCGATTCAGCCAAGGGTTCGATACCGCCGGAGACGATGATTGGTGACGCTAAACAATGTCATGATTTACGGATGCTAACAAGCCAAGCAGAGCGAGGTCAATCGAAGAGGATGAAGCGCACTCCGCAACGGTCGCTCAATCTTATCCATTTACTTTGTAGCTGGCATGCACAGAAATTGTCTCTCGTTGGCTTGGCACTTGTGACCGTGCAGCGACCGAATGTTACCATTACCGCGAGAATTTGCTGCATAACTGAGACGCCAACAATACAGACTCTGCGAGGCCATTATCGTGACAAAGGATGAGAGGTTGCACCTGATCAGGGATGGACAGGCAGTAGGGCGCGCGCTTACGCGTCGCGAGATCGTGCAACGAATCCTCGCCGGAATGGGCGCCGGAATGGCGTTGCCGCTGGTGGCGGCTTCCCACCCCATTCACCGGCTCCTTTCGGATGACGCAATTTTTTCAGGCGCGGATGCGCAGATGGCATCCGCGGCTTGGAAACCGTTATTTCTCAACGCGCCCCAGAACAAGGCGCTCGTCGCGCTGTCGGAGATCATCGTGCCCGGGTCAGCCAAGGCTCAAGTGAACCGCTTCATCGATTTGCTGCTTAGTGTAGATACGCCTGCTGACCAGAAGAACTTCTCGGCGAGTATTTCGGCGATGGAGGATGAATCGCAGATGCGCTTCGGGCAACCGTTCGCGGCTCTCAGCGGAGGCCAACAGAATGAGCTTCTAACCGCCGCTTCGAAAGAGGATGTGGGCAACAACGAGGGCAAGGACAAGGGTTTACAGGCAGGAGATTCTGAGGGCAAACACGCGGGAGAAACGCTACATTCGCTCAACGACCACTTCAATAATCTGAAGGGTTGGATCAGCGGAGCGTATTATTCGTCGGAAACCGGAATGACGGAACTCGGATGGACCGGCGAATACGCCTTCGAGAAGTATCCATCGTGCCAGCACGCGGAAGAACATCATTGAGACTGCCGGCGGGGAGAGGACTCACATTTTCGCATTAAATGATACGCGACCATCCGCCGCCTGGCGCAGGAACGGCTAGCCCTTCCGTACTCCTGGGGAGACCTTGTATATCGCAGCCGCTCCTAACAAACTGGCTCCAGCCAGGATCTTCCACGCCAAGTCATAGCTGTGGTAGCTATCGAAAATTCTTCCCGCCATCCACGGCGCTGCCCACTGGCCCAACGAGTATCCCATGATGATCAGCGCGAGGATCTTTCCAAGCGCCGCAGTGCCGAAGCATTCCGCTGTGACCAGTGGTATCAACATGTAATCGGCGCCCATTGCAAACCCAAAGGCCAGGGCAAAAAGCCAAGTGGCAGCTGGCTGGTGCGATAAGTAGAGTATTGGAATCGCTAGCCCGATCAATAAATAGAAGAAAGCCATAATGTCTTTCTTGGAGAACCGATCCGCCAAATACCCCACCAGAACGCGGCCACCGAGGCTTGATGCCAGCAGCACTGTTGAGAACCGCGAAGCCGCAGTGGGCGAGTAGCCCTCATCCCTAAGGAATAAAATGAAGTGTTGAATCACTGCGCCGATCGCTCCAACCACCAGCGTGGAGCCTGCCAGGATCAGCCAAAAGTTGGTTGTTCGGGCCGCAGCAGCGACGCGGCTCGAAGTAGCAGCGCCGGCGGTGAACGTGTCGTCAGCGAGATCATTTTTCGAATCTCCATCCGGCAGGAGCCCCATTTCGGCGGGAGTGGAGCGGGTAATCAAGATTCCGACCGGGAAGAGCACAATCAGAATCAACAGTCCGACAGTGCCCAGCGCGTGGCGCCACCCGAAGCTGCGGATCAAACGACTAACAAGTAAGGGCGACACCACTCCGCCAAAACCCAGGCCAAGATAGGCGAAGCCCATCGCACGGCCACGCTGCCTGCGGAACCATTGCGCAATAAGCACTTGATTGGCTATGGGGCCTGCCAGCACGTAACCCAAAACTTCCGCGATGCAAAGAAGTTCGTATTCCCAGAATCGGGTCATGAAACCCATGAGGAATAGAGAACCGCCGACGAGGCCAACACCCGTAAGGATGATCCATCGACTGCCGATCCGGTCAATTAGCGCGCCCGCCGCGAAACCGAAAGGCAAGCCGACAATCAGGAATCCTAGAAGAAAGCCCTGGGTGACTTGGGCGCGCGCGAACCCGAGTGATTCCACAAGCGCGGGATAGAAAACCGGGAAACCATAAAAGATAATTCCGACAGCAAAGAAGAGATTTAGGAACGCAGCTACAACAATCCACCAGCCATAAAAGATTCGTGTTGATCGATTTTCCTTCATGCAAGCAATGATCTGTCCTGGACAAGCCAACCGTGCGCCGCCAAGAAATACGAACAGAATTCCTGGTTCAATGTTTTACCCGATTTCGAGACCCAGAATTGGCACAGAATCGTTCGGCACAGCCCGGATGATGATTTGTGCCACGATACACGCGAGGGAGGGGCGCGAACAGGTGAATTCAAAAGATTGCAGCCAGCTACGTGCCGCCGTGTGTGATTTCAGACAGTCCACGACGATGGTATCGTGTCCGCGCCTCGAGAGGAATGCTTCGAGCAACTGGCGAGCCCCCTTTTGCCTCTGTTGCCATCCCCTAGGCCCGAGATGCTCCGTGTAGCAACTGCGCCGCCCGAAGCCGTACCCTTCGAACATCTTCGCCTTGCGAATGGCGAAGGTGAATCCGGGACTTTAAGGCGTCTTGCTGGGCACGACCCCGGTGACAGAATCGGGCTTTTTCTTCGCGTTGTCGAACCGACAAAAAAGCCTGAATTCAAATCTTTCGTTTTGTTATGATTAGTTGTTTTTGATTTCATCTTGGAACGCTTTTCTTCTTATCCCTCTTTTCTACATTAGCCCCACTAAGCGGCGGAGCGGACCGTGAATCACCAAGCTAATGACCCATCGAAGCGAAGATTCGGGCGTTTGGTTTCGGAATGTTTTGCGACGTAACCGGGAGTCGGGACGAGGCGGTTCGTATGCCGTCTGTTCTGCCCACCCGCAGGTCCTCGAAGCAGCGATTCAGCAAGCAATTGAGGATGATTCGGTTCTACACGTGGAATCGACATCCAGCCAGGTGAACCAGTTTGGTGGCTACACAGGCCAGACGCCGCAAGATTTCTCAGATTGGGTCCGCGGCTCCGCCCGACGCGCGGGCCTCCCTGCAGAACGAGTCTTGCTGGGCGGCGATCATCTAGGCCCATTCCCATGGCGTGGCGAAACCGCACATTCCGCCTTGCAGAAAGCTTGCGAATTGGTCCGGACCTGCGTTCTCAACGGATATCAGAAGATACATCTAGACGCGAGCATGCCTTGTGCCGACGACGGAGATGCCGGCCTTGACGAGCAAATCGTTGCGGACCGAGCTGCCATTTTGTGTCAGGCTGCAGAGAACGCCTATTCCAACCTGCCAACTGGTTCTCCGCAGATTGTCTATGTGATCGGAACCGAAGTCCCCGCCCCTGGTGGCGAGTCACAGGGTGCACATGCGCCAGAGATAACGACCGCCGAACATATGCAACGGACCTTGGAATTATTCCGGAGCGCCTTCTCGGAACGAAACCTGTCGTCGGCCTGGGAAAGAGTAGTGGCGCTCGTTGTCCAACCCGGAGTTGAATTCGGATCTGATCTGATTTTCGAATATGACAGGGCAAACACACAATCGTTGTCCGCGGCGCTGGCAGGAAACGCCGGAATCGTATACGAAGCGCATTCCACCGACTACCAGTCCCCGAAGGCACTACAACAAATGGTGGAGGATCACTTCGCAATTCTCAAAGTTGGCCCCTGGCTAACATTTGCCTATCGGGAAGCGGTGTTGGCCTTGGGGGCAATCGAGCATGAACTCCTTAAGACGAGCACTGGCATTCGGCAGTCGCAGGTGCGCGAAGCCCTCGAGCAGGTAATGTTGAGTAATCCTGTTTACTGGCGGTCGTATTATCGCGGTGATGAAGAGAAAATACGTCGTGAGTTGATCTATAGCTACAGTGATCGCTGCCGGTATTACTGGAACGAATCCTCCGTCCAAAAAGAGGTAGCGCAACTCTTCGGGAATCTTGCCACGCGACCGATTCCTTCCACCCTGTTGAGTCAATTTCTGCCTTTCGAATATGAAGCTATACGCGAGGGAACACTCGAAGCTACCTGGGAGATGATAGTTCGCCACCATATCCAGCGCGTCTTGCGCGTTTACTCTCGCGCATGCGCTGCATAGAAGAAAAGGACATCGATGCTACGGAGAGACTTTCTAAAAAGCAGTGTGGCGTTGGCGGCGGTTGCTGAACTCGGAACCGGAAAAGCGAATGCGCTTGTCCGCGCTCATAACTGGGGGAACTATGATTTCGGTTCCGGCCCGCCCGTCAGAGATCGTCTGAATCAAGGTCCCTTCCCCCAGTATCCGCCGGATGCCGTCATCCCAACCGACGATGTGGTCATGACCACGATTGCCTCGGAAGATGTTGTGCCTAACTTTGGCAAAGGGTTGATCACATACATCACTGCCGATAGTGGCACTGAAGAAATCAAATCGGACAACATCAGCCAGGCCATCGAGGACCTGGTCCGATTTCCTCTGGGTCAGCAGCTTTACATACGCCCGACTTGGAGAGAGGTGCAGCCGCGGCCTGGGCGCCTCGAGCTGCCTGATTATGTAAAGCTTGTCTTAGATCTTGGGAAGAAGAACAACAAACGAGTTGGACTTCGCATTCAGATGAGCGCTCCCGACTACAAGCACCAACCTGCGCTGCCTGATTTCGTGCTCGACAAAGTGCCGACAGTTGAGTTGATTCCCGACGAAAAAGAAAAGAAGGCTGCAGCACGATTTATCGAAAATCAATATTCGCGCTATCAGCCCCGCTTTGATCATCCTTTCTTCCAGCAGGCATTTGCTGAACTGGTAGGACTTTTAGCAGCGGAATTCAATGGCAATCCTGGTATCGAATTCGTTGACACTTTTCTATATGGGTTCTGGGGCGAGGGGCACACGTGGCCCTTCCTCAATACTCCTTTCCCTGACTATCAAACCGCGGAGAGGACGTGGGTCAAGATGATGGAAGTGCAGTTGCAGCACTTCACCAAGACTCCCTTGATGACCAACACCCAACCCGACTACAGTCGGGTCGGCAATTCAGAGGTTCTCGATCTTACGATTCGTAGCCACAACTGGATTCGCAGCGACACCATTTTCATTGAGAACGAACAGATTGAAACACTCAGCAATCGCCCGCCGTGGATCGCCGCCGCCCTCGAACAGGGAATTCCGGCAAAGGCCCCAAACACGAACGGCTCTGACGACGGAATATCACCGACTGAAAATATGATCGCTCACGTGATCGACGTCGGGGCGAACTACTGGTCGCTTTGGAACTTTCACGCGATTAGCGCCAACAATCTGCTGAGCTATTACCAGGCATTTCCCAAATCATTCGATCAGATCAATCGTCGAATCGGGTATCGCGTCAGGCCTTCGATGATCTGGAGTTATGAAGACAGCGGCTATCTGGGACTCATTATTGCCTTCGCCAACGATGGCATTGCCGGAGTTCCGGGCGTGTTGCGAGTCACCGTCGAGACCGAAGACGGCAAAGTTCTTAAGAGCGGCTGCCTCGATGCGGGTTATCCCCTGCCTGGAAAACTTCGGCAGGCGCAATTTGTGCTGCCCCAGGGGACAAAGTTTGCAAGTCTGAAACTCAGAGCGGAGATTGAAGTGAAAGGGATGCGATACCCCGTGCAATGGGCTTGCCGTCAGAAGCTAAATCAGGATGGTTCACTCACACTGCGCGCTAACCTGCATCACGGACTCTAAGGGCAAATATGACAAAGACGTTCTTTTCGATAGCTATCCTCACATCGATCTGCCTGGCCCAGTCGCCATCGCGCCCTGCTCCCTTGCCACAGATCCAAAGCCGCAGCCTGCGCATCGAGTTCGACAAACAGATGCGGTGAGAACGCCTTCCATGAGAATGCCGTCTAAGTCAAGAGGGAGTTTGCGATTTTGATGTTGTTTTTGTTGTTGCCTTTCCTCAAGTCCACCTTCCCTCCTAGCGGAGCATCTTGCAGAGCGGCCCGGAGCGGTCAAGGGCGCGTTTTGTGCGGCGCAGCGAACCCTTGACGGCGAGGACCGCTCGGCCACCATTCCGCTCGGAGGGAAGGTGGACCGACGTGCGCTATGCACTTGTCCAATCCAACACTGTTCCCCCAAAGTCTTTTTCGCGCTACTACTGTCGCCACCCTTCCATCCGCACTCTCGATGAGCGTTTCCTTCGCTCGGTGCAAGTTGGGTGTTCTCGTTTCAGCCGGTGCTGCCACCTGATTATCGACCTCTGGTTCCATCTCGACGATGGAAGTTGGGCCAGGCGTTTGACGCAGTCACCGGAACTCGGCGCTTAAACTTTGGGCTTCTTGCCTTGTGTTTTCTCAGTCCTTGATCGAAACTACGCCGCGGCCGGCAACGCGACTTCTCGCTGGTTGCGCAGCGGTTCGTAAGCTTCTCCACCGACCCACAGCCGATGCAACAGCACTGCCAGCTTTCGCGCCACTGCGATCACCGCTCGTTTCTTCCCATTCTTTCCCCCTCTCTCCGCCAGTTTCAGTCCCCACCGTCGTAGATCGCTGTCGGCTCCAAACGGTCCCAGAATATGGTGCGCACCCTGCACCAGCAACGTTCGGAGATATGGATCTCCCTCCTTACTAATGTGCAGTTGCGGTTCGCTCTGCCCCGAGTTCCTCCGTCCCGGTTGTAACCCGACATAGCAACCCACATCCCGGCTCTTGCCAAAACGATGTGCATCTTCCAGCGTCAGCACATAGGTCAACGCGATCAGCGTTCCCACTCCCTTCACCTGTTTCAGGCGAGCCACCTCCGGGTAACCCCGCTTCGCGATCTCCTCGATGCGCTCGTTATATTCACCAATCCGTTCGCTCAGGGACTCGATTTCTCCCAACAGCGGTGCCAAGGCCGCTTGCAGTTCCGGACTCAGTTCCTTCGCTTTCTCCGCGTTCATGTTCCGCGGATTACAGCCGCGCAACCGTTCTCCGTAGGACTTTGTCAGTCCCCGCGCCGTATTGATCAACGACGTCCGCGCTCGCACCAGACCCGCTCGCGCCCGGATCGCCATTAAATCCGCTTGCGCCTGCGCACTGCGATGCTTCACCGGCGCCAGCAACTGCGGATCAATCCGCACCAGTCGGGCCAGCGTGCGGGCATCCAGTCGATCATCTTTCTTCCGACTCTCTCCGATCAAGCGCACGTTGCGCGCATGCGCCACGATCACTTCATGCCCCAGTTCACTCAACACCCGGCTTACCCATGGGGAGTGCGTCCCCGTTTCCAACGCCAACCGGCTGCGCGGCATCCCGCCGAAGACTTCCTTCATGGCCTTCGGTGTGGTCGCCACTTTCTGTTCCAGAACGACTTCTCCCGCTTCATCCAGAACGCAGTACCAACTGAATCGATCTCCCAGATCCAGCCCGATCGTCAGTTTCTGACTTGCATTTTTCTCGACTTTCTTTGTCGTTACAGTGCTAATCTTCTTCATTGCCGGTCTCCTTTATCTCCTTGCGCCTCGAGCGCGTCGATAACTTGGGAGCTTATCGCATCCCGCCGGAGACCGGCATTCTCATCCCATCTGGTTACAACAGTTGTCGCTTCCGGATCGCCCGTCACGGCTCTCTGCCTCCCTTTTGGGCAAGGCCTTAAGGGGGTGATCCGTAAGATCGGTTTGCGCCTGATCTCTCAATGCGCGAGACGGATGCCCGGACCCAGAACGCCGATGAATGCAATGGCGATGGCACAAGCCGCCACGATCAACGGCCAGCTTTTGTGAATGGGCATTGGTTCTGCAGGTGGCCCGTAAGGAATCAGCGTTCCCCGGTTGAGCCAGTCGGTGGTCCACATCAATCCTGAGGTGCCGCCGAAGGTCGATGCCGCCGCAGAGATCAGAATCAGGATCATGCCTTTGGGATTCAGCGCACCCGCTATGCACATCAAAATCCCCCCGGCAAAATATGGGATCGCCGAGAGGCGCACCGCGCGCTGATGGCGCTGCTTTTTGTCGCTGCCGATCAAGGGGCGCATTTCAAGCAGACTGATGCGAGCGGCCAGCAAGTAAGTGACCGCACCGAAGATCGTCAGGCCGATTCGCCAGAGCCAATGAGGGCCGAGACCCTGAATAAAATCTCCCCAATCACCAATACCGCCGATGCCAGAGAACAGGAAATATCCGGTGCCGGTGAAAAGATTCACGGTCATGGAGATCCAGAAGAAATATTTCAATCGAGGAAAACGGGGGCCGGTGAGGCGTCCGAGGACAAAAAATACCGCTCCTGCGAGCAGGTTCGCCAGCGTGCCCCCCGCCATTACCAGGCGGCTTTCCAGGCTGCACTCGAAGTGGACCGACGAAAGCACGAGAGGCTTGGCCCCTACCAACAGACACGCGCCACCGTGGCCCACACCTTCGTGCAAGATGTTCCCGAGCATGTAGGCGAGGACGCCGATGGAGCCCACGGTCAATGCGTGAACTGGAATAGCCCTGTCGATTTCGGCTTCTTGCGTCGTGCTAGTTTGCATTTGCGCGACAAGGTAACACAAAGGATACGAAAGGGATAGATTGCAGCAACAACGGCGCGCCGTCCCCACCTTTCGACCGAGTCCGCAATTCCACCGCGAATCATCGCACGATAGCTCATAATTCTGTCTTTGCGGCCTTTGAGGGCATCCATGAACAATAGCTCGGTCGCACACATCCGCACACCCAACGACGATGAACTGAGACATGTCGGAGAACTCTGGGCCGCATTGAAACAAAAGAACCCGCCCGCTTCAACTGACATCGGTATCGGGCTGCAAATCTACTTACGCTATGCTGTCCGAAATGGTCGGGCTTATTGCTGGTCTGCACCCAGTTACAGGCGAACCCGCCATTGCCGGGCAGTTTCCATCGCACCGTCGCGCTTTATTGCCGAGTTTCCAGGCCAGACAAACCAACCCTCAGAGCGGCGCCTGATCTGAGCCAGCCGAACCGATTATTCAGTTGGAGGCTGGCTCTTCGGTAGGCGAAGTGGAGGACGTACCCGATGCACTCGCCTGCAAAGAGGGTGTTCTCAAAGCTCTTCTCGACGCGATCTTGGAAAAGGTCTAGCGCGACGCGGCACTCCTTCGCCATATCTTGAGCCGAGCGAGTTTCAGCCGATGCGAAAGGCAGAAGGGCAAGGCACAGCCATGCTAACCCAAGTAGTCGGTTCATTAGTTTCTCCCCGGAATCGGAAATCTCCCGTCGTGCAGACCATATCTTGAATGCGCGTTTCTTCGTAACCCGGAGTCAGCGGACGTTGATCTGCGAGGGATCATAAGCAACGATTTCAGGGACACCTTTGTAATCGCTTATCTTTCCTGTCGCGCAGATGTGCTTGTTCCTGTACTTCTCCTCAGGGTCGCCAAACTTCGGTCGGTCACTCCCCCAAATCAGCACCGTGAAAATCTGGTCGGGGTACGGCTTATCGAGATTGATGAACGTCGGATTGCCGCGACTTCGTGTGGCATAGTGCGTGCTCGCGACTGCTCCGCAAACAGTTCCCCTCTCCCCAACATGATTCTTGGCTTCCGCCGCCGAAATCGAGCTTTGGGCGTAGCCTATGGCGACCCATAGAACAACCACAGCCGGAACTACGAAGGCTCTTGTTTTGTGGCAGATCATCTCATCCTCCCCATCATTCCAGCATTCTGCGCTGTCCAGCCAAGGCGTACTCCTCAAGGCACTATTCGATTTTGTCGTGCTTCGCAAGGTTGTGCCGTCCGCACAATATCTGAATGTTTGCTGGGTCTTTTGAAGAACCTCCCTTCGAATACGGGATGATGTGATCGAAGTGGAGACCAGAAGTGGCTCCGCATGACGGATACGCACAACGTCCCTTATCGCGCGTCCAGACTTCCAGTTTTACCCAGCTTGGAACGAGTCGGTCGTCTTCTTCCGCAATGGGCGCGACGACAGGGTGATTGCCGTCTTCCAGCCCAGCGTGTCGGAGCTTGAACTTGAAAACCTTGCGCCCGCCCGATTGTTCAGTCCAACAGTCGATTGTAAGTGTCAGAGCAAACACATGGTTGACAGATTGAATCCGCAGCCAGCGTGACTTCGCCGACGCTTGACCGCTTGACCAGCAAATTTTCAGGCGGTCAGTCTTCGTTCCTTCGTCCAGGACGGATTACTTCAGGGTAGCCCGTCATCCACCCACGATCGGCAGCAGGTTCCCGATGGCGATTTCGATTTCCTCCAAGCCGACTTTTGCAGCAGCATGATCGGGCGACGAATTAACGATTCGAACAGGTTAAAAAGCGATCACCCACTGGGTTGACGGATGGTTACGTGCGAGGACGATGAAGCGTTATGGAAGTTGCAGGTCGAAAGCGTAGATCTCCTGGGTGCTGATGTCGCGGGAGAGCAGGACGACGTCGCCGGGGCCGAGACCGGTCCAGGTACCGGGGCCGAACTGGATGGGAAATCCCTTAATCTTACTTAGGTCAGCCAGCCTTTCCAATTTCGCGTCACTGATTCGCACGCGATAGTATCCGCTGTCGCTCCGCAGAATCGTGTCGAAATACACGTAGGCGCTGTCGTGGGACCAGGCAAGATAGCCGAACGAGTTCAGCTTCATGTCCAGCTGCCGCCATTGATGGTCTTTGACGTTGCACAGCATAAGCTTATTACCGTCCTGAGAAAGGGCAACGATGTAGCGGCCATCCGGCGACCAGCGAGGGCCGAAGAACCCTTGCGAGCCTGGCAGTTGCGAAATCTGGTGAGTTTTGACGTCGAACAGTTCGATGAGCGCCTGATCGGAAGCGAAACCGGAGAGCCCAAAAGCAAGCATATTCCCGTCCGACGACCAAGTAGGATCGGCTTCCTGAATCTCCTCGGTTGTCGAAGTTAGTGACTGTGGAGTACCCCCGTCTTTTGAAATTAAATATATCCTCCATGGCTTGCCGAGTAGAGCTCCCGCGAATGCAATCTGCTGTCCGTCAGCAGACCAGTGACCCAAACCCGTCCGCATGGGAGGATAAGTAAGCTGGAGGCGAGCGCTGCCATCGAGCTTGCTGCGCCAGAGCGTGTCGTCGGGATAGCTGACATAAGTCACCCATTGGCCGTCGCGCGAGAAATCCACGTCGCCGGCGGAGATTCCCCCGAGATAAGGAGCGAAATCACCAGACTTCGCGTCGTAGCGGACCAACTCGGCGCGCTGCTGGACACCGACCATGAACAGTCTCTTGCCATCCTTGCTGGGAAGCGGGCTGCCGAATTGCAATGGTCCCGTGGTCAGCTGGACCGGTTGCTGCGGCACTTTCCTCCACCAATCGGACCGGTCAGAGACGATCCAGACGTTGGCGGCGCCATCGCGCGTGCTTTGAAAGACATAAAATCTTCCGTCTGGCGTCCACTTGCCGCAGCACTCGTTGGGGGGATTGTTCCAGCCGGGCAGCAGCGCGTGGATACCGCTGCCGTCGGTATGCACTTCCCAAAGTTCGGAGGTGTTGTTGATGAGGTTCGAAACCGAGAACCGAATGCGGGTTCCGTCGGGTGAAATGCTAAGAGTTTGTGGGATGTCCTTTGTGGTTGCAATCTTTCGGGGATTCGCGCCGTCGTGCTCTGCAATATAAATATCGTTCTCTTTTGCAAAGATCAACTTCCCGTCGGGCGTCCAAAGGGCATCGTGCGCGGACACTTGCCCGAGTGGGCGTGGCGAACCCGCGGGGATCGGCACCGACCAAAAGGGAGCGTCCAAAACCGCGAGCGTCACCTTCGTAACCAACAGTTCGGATCCTTGCTGGGAAACGTCGGTGACCAATGGATTTTCAAACGGCACGTCCACGGGTGCGGCTTCGCCTCCATCCACGGACACTTGAGCGATGGAAAAACGGGCCGGGGGATTCTCGGTAAAGTAAAGACGATTGGCGTCGCCCACGAGGGTCACCTTAGGGAGTCCGTCGCTGGTGGTCTGCTTTGACCCCAAGATCCGCGCCGGCGGAAGCGGCGTGCGCAGCCAGACCAAGATCAAGGCGATGGTGACCAGGAAAACCGCCGCCAGGCCGGTCCATTTCAGCACCCGTGCCCGGCTTGGCGAACCAGCCTGCGAAATCGCAGCCGCGCCGATCACCGGCGCCCTTCCTGATTCCGTATCGCGCTTGAGGCGTTTGAGGTCGGTTTCCAGATCGGCAGCAGACCGATAGCGGAGGTCACGGTCCTTTTCCAGAGCCTTGTTGATGATGCGTTCGAGGTCGGCGGGAAGCTCGGGATTCAACCGCACGGGCGCGACCGGGGCGCGGTTCATAATCGCCTCGCAGATCATCGCGGAGGTTTCTCCGCGGAATGGCAGGGCGCTAGTAGCCATTTCATACAAGACCGCTCCGAAGGAGAAGATATCCGTGCGGGAGTCGAGTTCCTTCCCGCGCACTTGTTCCGGCGACATATAGGCCACGGTTCCGACCATGGTGCCGGGGCTGGTGAGATGCGCCTCGTCCAGAGATTGGGTCCGCGTGTTGATCGCTGCCACCTGGCTGGACGAGCTAGCGGCTGGCGCAACCTTGGCCAGGCCGAAGTCGAGAATCTTGGCATGGCCGCGCTCGGTGACGAAGATGTTTGCGGGCTTGATATCGCGGTGGACGATGCCTTTGCTGTGGGCGGCATCGAGGGCGTCGGCGATCTCAATGGCGAGGGGCAGGAGAATTTCGAGGTCGAGAGGGCGGCCGGCGATGCGGTGCTTCAGCGTTGCGCCTTCGAGGTATTCCATGGCGATGAACGCCAAGCCGTTTTCCTCGCCGATGTCGTGGATGGTGCAGATGTTGGGATGATTCAGAGCGGAAGCCGCTTGCGCTTCGCGTTGGAAGCGGGCCAGGGCTTGAGGATCGCGGGCCACTTCGTCGGGGAGAAACTTGAGGGCGACGAAACGATGGAGGCGAGTGTCTTCGGCCTTATACACTACACCCATGCCACCACCGCCGAGTCTTTCGAGGACACGGTAGCGCGAAATGGTCTGGCCGATCACGGCCCGAATCTTACGTCGTGAAACGCTAAGGGTCAATCAAAGCCGACAGGTTGTCACGTTCTCTTCTACAAGAGATCCCGAGCGGAACAGCCCACCGTTTACTAATGCAAGCCTTTACTTGGTGGATGGTCGGCAACCCTTCCCTAATCGGTAAGGTAGCATTTTCGGCAGTTATCGGCCCCCACTTTCATCGTGATGCAAAAAGAAAAGCCGCCCTGGGGTGGCCTTGGTGCTTTCGGAAAGCCGGATTAGTGTTTTCCCCATGAAGGGTCTCCTGCGAGGCTACCACCTGCCAGCGTCCTGACGTTTTACAAAGACATCCGTCCAAGATCCAGTGCCCACTGATATGCTCGTCCCGTCGCATCGGCTTTCTGAGGCGAGTGTTATGAAGACTGCAGTTCGCACATGGTTCTCTGATCGGTGGGCGTCCCGCAGGTCCCGCACCTCGAGTGCCTATTGGCGGACGCTGCCGATGCTGAGCATGGGGAAGTTTCTGGTCGCGGCGTTTATCACTTGGTGCGCGGTCGGTTTCGTCATCGATCTGCTACTGGTCAACTATCAACCCTTAGGTCGAGGCTTTTTCTGGCCAATCTACTTTGGCACGCTTGGGACAGCCCTCTTTGCGGCCCGCATGAGGCGGATTGGTCTCGTCCCTGTTCTTCTGCTGATTACGGGGGCCGGCCTGTGGCTGGGGGTTCGAATCTCCTTTCATTCGTCCGCGTCGCCGGACTTGGAGGCGATGCACCATCGAGTCGTCTTCGACGCCATTGGCATCTTGGTGGGCACGATCGTCGGGTATCGGCTGCTCGTCGATTTCATCATGACCGAAGGCCTCGCGACCGTCCGCATCCAGACCGAACTAGCCCTAGCACACGGCATACAGGCGACTCTGGTTCCGACGCTTTCTCTTCAGGTTGACCGCTTCGAGGTCTACGGGAAATCCATTCCCAGCGCAGAAATGGGCGGCGACTTGATCGATGCCGTAGAGCGCGACGGAACGCTGCTCGCCTACGTGGCGGACATTTCCGGACACGGCCTGGCCGCCGGTCAGTTGATGGGAATGTTGAAGACGGCGGTACGGGTTTCCCTCCAGTTCCGACAGGAACCGGTGGCCGTACTGGAAAGTGCGGACCGCGTGCTTCCCGCGGTCAAGGAGGCGAACATGTACGCGACGCTCGCGCTTCTGTACTTCGACGGCTCGTCCGAAGCGGAATATTCGCTGGCAGGCCATCCGCCCATCCTTCACTATCGCGCCCCGACCGCGGATATCGCGCGGCTCGCCATGGAGCAGTTTCCCTTGGGCTTGATGCCCGGGGGGCGCTATTCGAGCCAGCGCGTCAGCTACTCCCCACGGGATCTGTTTCTGATGATATCCGATGGGATCTCGGAAGTACCCAACGGGAACGATGAAGAATTTGGTCTCGATCGCCTCGAGCAGTTGCTCAGGAGAAACGCCGCGCAGCCACTCCCGCAGCTATGGGAGTTGATCATGGGCGAAGTCAAACGGCACGGCGTGCAGCAAGACGACCAGACACTGCTGCTGCTCCGCGTCCGCACGTAGTAAGCATCCGTCGCTCGGGCGATTGCGAGTCACACCGCGCGGTTCGATTAAGGTTTGGGGTCGGCACTGAAACGCCCCGGAGGGAAGCGGCGGCAAAACCTCTACCCGTGATGAAGATATTCGCGGGCTTGATGTCACGGTGGACAATGCCGGCCCAGGGGGCAAATAGCATGCAGGCCGATCTGGTGTCTTTCGGGATTGACCTGTTCGACCTTGACGATGAAGTGCAAGGTGCGGCGCAGGACTAGGCTCATCCTTTCCTTGGAGCTTACGAACTTTCGCGCACTACGCCGTCACCGTAAGCTTTTGGGTAGGACGCCGCATCCGCTACACGTTGCCGATGTTGTCATAAGCGACCAAAGGAAGCGCCATCGATCGCAGGCGTTCTGCGAACCGCGGGTCAGCTCGCAGACTGTCCCAATCCGGTGCGACTGCCAGGTGAACGAGTGCTGGGTCGCGGTACGCGATGGCCTGATCAAGGCAGTCGAACGCTTCATCGAGCCGGGCTGCTGCCCCGTACAGAACGGCGCGAAAGAATGCCATCTTCAGCAAGACGTCGAAGTCCAGTTGCGGGTTCGTGATCTGATCCACCATGAATCTTCTCACCCCGGAGAGGCCGGCCGTCGCGTACACCTGCTGCATGTCCGCGATGACCTGCTTTATCACCGCCACTCTCTCTTCGGGAAAGCCCCACGCGATGGCCTGGCTGGCCTGGCTGACAGTCCAGGCCGCGAATCTATTGACGTCCCCGATCCTCCAATAGACGTTCGTAATGAATTGGCTCGCCATCACATGTTTCGGGTCGATCTCTAGAGCTCGCCGAGCCCAGACTTGCGTCTCGTCGTACTTCCGCTGATGCCAATACGAGATGGCGATCTGCACCAGAACGCCGGGCGATCGCGGATCGCGTGCGAGCGCCTGCTGCTTGCATCGCAGCCCATCGTCGAGCCGTCCGAGCGCTTCCTGGAGCGACCCATACTGCAGCAGCGCCTCGGTGTGATCGGGATTGATCTCGAGCGCCCGGAGCAGACTGCGCTCCGCTGCCGTCCAGTCCCACTCGCTGAGAAAAAGAACAGTGCCAAGGGCAACCTGCGCGTCCGCCGAGCCGCTGTCCATTGCTAGCGCGCGCAAGGCGGACGCTTTCGCCTCTGTAAACGCTTCCTGGTGTGGCGCCGCGCGAAACACTGCCTGCAGGCACCGTGCCCGCGCCAAGCCGGCGTGCGCCGGTGCATAGGTCGGATCGATCTCGATCGCGGAACGAAAGGCGTCCACGGCGGCAGGCAGCTCGAAGTACGAGCCTGACAACAGGTGAGACCGGCCGCGGCCGACTAGCTCGTAGAGTTCGACGGGTCGCGTTATGGCGCTCGGTGTCAATGGCTTCTCGTGGGCCAGATCGCAGGTGACTGCAGCGATGAAGCGGTACCCTGACCGCACCACCGTTTCGATGTAGGCCGGAGGCCGCGCGTCGTCCCCGAGCGCCTTGCGCAGTGCTGCCACGTGAACATTGAGAATGCCTTCTTCGACAAACGACTCGGGCCAAACCTGCGCCAGCAATTCGTCCTTCGTGACCAACCGCCCCGACTGCCGCACCAACGCAACCAGCACATCATAGGCCTTCGGTGACAAGCGAACGGTTTCGGTGCCGCGCAGCAGCCGCCGCTCTCCCACGTCCAGCGCGAACTCGTCGAAATGAAGTACTTCCCGGCTAGCCATTAAATTTTCGGCCAATCTTAACAAATCCTTCGGGACACGTCACGGCCCGGCTGCTACTGTGTGCACATTGATGAGGATTCACGAGATGAACACACGATCGTCGGTCGCCGTCATTCTGATCTGCGGATTCACATCACTATTGCTCGCACAAGCTCCACCAGCGCCACCCAAGCCTGGTCCGGAACACAAGAAGTTGGAGTACTTCGTTGGCAAATGGACTGTGGAAAGCGAGATTAAAGCCAACGAGTTTGTGCCGGCCGGTAAGACTGTCGGCACCGAAACAGCTACATTGGGGCCGGGGGGATTCTATGTCGAGAGCCGCGCTGAAGGCCAATTAGGGACTAGGCTCGCCATCATCGCCTATGACAGCCATGCGAAGGTCTACACATCCTATTACGCCAGCAGTGCCGGACTCGTGGGTACGGGCACAGGAACGGTTAACGAAAATACTTGGACGTGGATGGTTGAAGACAAGTTCGCGGGTCAAGCCATCAAAGGAAGAACTACCATCACGATGTTATCGCCCACAGAGTATACGAGCAAGTATGAAATGGCCGACGGAAAGGGCGGTTACACAACCATCTTAGAAGGCAAAGCCACCAAAGACGGGCGTTAGAAACGCAGGCGCCAGAGGTCCGGAATGAAGCAGAACATGGTCCTAATGGGAGAGTTCTGTTGGGCGGTGGATACGGGGTTCTCGTCCTGCATGAGACATTAGTCGACGGCCGCGCGCTTAGAGCTGTTATCCTCGATGGGCTCCGATGGACCCGCAACAATCCGATAATTCGGGTGAAGATTCCGCGATTCGCAGCAGCGGAAATGGTGGATTTCGTGATCGCCAGGGCCAACCGGCAAGCGCTCAAATAACAATCCCGACTATGAGGACAATATGAACCGCATCCTGTGTCTCGCAGTAGGTCTCACATCTGCAATCTATCGAGGATTGATCATGAATCGAATTGTTTTGGCGATGTTTGCTGCGATTGTCCTGTCAGGATTCACCACACGGGATTCTGCAAGCGCGAATACACCGCCGGCTTTTAGTGCCGATGATGAATCGGCAGTGCGGTCACTCGTGAACGAGTTCGCGAACACCTGGAATCGGCATGACATGAAAGCGATGCATGAACTGGACACAGAGGACGTGGAGTGGATCAACGTGGTCGGCCATTATTGGCGCGGACAGGAGACTGTATACAAGGGCCACGTTGCGATTCACAAGGGCATGAGTGCGACGACCAGCGCGAGCGTCGAATCTGCGACAATCCGATCGATCACGCCCACGGTGGCGATCGCCGTTGCGACCATGCATTTTGTACCGGCCCCCGACCCTCGCTATCCGTGGAATGCTGCGGCGAAGACAAGAGCTTCATTTACGATGGTCAAGCGCGATGGCATCTGGAAGATTGCGCACTTCCAGAACACGGTGATAGGCCCTAAAGCGGAGAATGACGATATCCCCAAATTTGACGCCACCGGTTTTCCACCTCCCGGGCATCCTTTATATAATCCCACCGCTAAATGACTCCAGGATCATTCAATGTTCATGTCGTGTGGTTCTGTGATTGTGCGGTCAAGTTGCCGAAGACGAGTCACTCATTGAGCCCTGAATGAAGGCCTGGGGGCGTTCCGGGTGGTTGGTCGACAGACCGGAAGCTATCCAGAAACGCTAGCGCAAACGGGCTTCTGGGAAGCGAGAAAAAGAGGCTCTGTACGGTTTGTCGGTAACTCAGAAGGAATTCTGCTATTGCAGAGCGGAATCAGGACTCCTTGTCACTGTGGACACCCCTCCAATTAACGTCATCCATTAGAAAATCGACTTCGTTGAAGTACCCGAAGATGTTGGTGAACCCGAGAAAGATCTCGTTCGTGGACGGATTGTAGGCCATGAGTGTGTTGACTCCTCCCGGGCCGTCTCCTTCCTTGTAAACCAGCACGCCGTAGCGTTTGTGAATGGCTTGCATCGCCCACACACGCTTCTGGCCCACAGGTTGCGCGTTCATGCCCTCCGCCACAGACATCATGAAGGCTTGGCTCTTGGGGGAGAGAAGCTTACCCCGGAATAGCGCGGATGCGTACTTCAAGAGATCGGGAAGGGTTGTCACCACACCAGCGGCCGCATCGATGCGCTCAGCCGCGAGAGTGGTATTAAGGAGTTGACCACCGGATCGCTTGTCGCCGGGCACCGGTTTGAACATCGCGTTTATGCTGATGGCGGAGCGCAATTCGTCAGTGGCCAGAAGATAGCCCTGAACTGTCCGCAAAGGAGGGTGGGCGTCCTTGCCGAGAAATGAAGAATAAAAGTAGGTGGAGTTCATCCCCAGAGGCACAAGAAGTGTTCGTGTCAGGTACTCCTTGAAGGGGCGACCGGAGACTCGCTCGACGATCATTCCCAAGAGAATGTAGTTCGTGTCGGCGTAGTAGTGGCCTTGACCAGGTTCGCCGGATGGCTTACTTCGATCTTTGCTGGCAAGTGCGATCAGTTCCGCTGGTGTCCAGACACGAGCGGGGTCGGCCTTCGGGCCGATGACCGTCGTGAGGTAGTCCATATCGTTGTTGGTTGCGTAAATGCCGCTCGAGTGGTCGAGGAGCTGCGCAACGGTGATCCTCTCAGCGTTCGGAATCTGTGCAACGGCCTCACCGAGACACTCCTTCAGCGTGGCACTCAGCGACAGTTTGTGCTCGTCGACCAGACGTAGAACCGCAACAGCTGTAAATGTTTTGTTGATGCTCGCAATGTGGAAGGCGTCTTCGACACGCATGGGCGTACGTTTTTCGAGGTCAGAGTATCCCGCTGCCGCGGACCGAATCCTGTCGTCCGCCGACTGGATCAGCACAGCAATGCCCGGATAGCCGCGATCGATGCCCTTTTGCAGCAGCGATTTCAAGGAGGAATCGTCGAGGTCTGTGCAAAACAAATACGTGGTAGCCGCACAGAACAGAAGCACCTGTACAGCGACAGACCGGGGAACATGTAGGGACATGTAGAGTCCTTAAGCTGGGATTGGTCGGCCTGATATACAGTACGAATACGGGGCTTCCCCTGTTCCAGCTAAATGCTTGTTGGTCGCTTGCGCGGGTTGGGCATATTCTGGATAAATTGTCGGCAACTCTTACCTTGGGATTACTTCAGGATCGCCCGTCATCTGTACACAATCGGAGGCGTGCGCGCCGGGGGGCCCTAAATCCTAGTGCCGACCACGTTTCGCTCCCGCCGCGAGCTATTATTTGTTCAGCTCCGTGGTCCAGTTCAGCACTACCGTGACGGATTCGGACGATGTTGTCGCCGTGTCGATAAGGAACCGCTTGCCATCGGGAGCCACGTCCCAAGCGAGCACCTGTACGCCGCCTTCATTGTGGCCGATTTGAGCTACGGGGACTTGGAACAAGGTTCTAGGAGCGCTTACCTTGAATATCGGACCCTCGGTCACGTCCACAGCCATCAGTTTTCCGTCTGGGGAAGAATAGAACAATTCCTTGCCATCCCGCCGCCATCGGGGCTGGCTGCCACCATCGCGGGAGATCGGAGTCTTGCTGCCACCGTTCGGGGGCGGAGGAAAAGGTTGAATATAGATTTCGGATCTACCGGACTCGTCCGAAGCATAAGCGATCCAGCGTGTGTCGGGAGAGAATCTGCCTTGTTCCTCGCTGAACGCCGTATTTGCAAAAGGTGTGGCAGTGCCAGACGGTGTTCCGTCACCTGCCAGAGGCAAGACCCATAAATCCGCATGGGTTTGAGGATCCTGCTGAGTGTAGAGCAGGAAGCGCCCGTCGCGCGACCAATCGTCCGGCAACTTTTCGTCGCCTGTCGCACTGACCAGAGCCTGCTCTTTTCCGGCGCCATTGGTAGTCTTCTGATAAATCCCATTCCCGCCAGCGCGGCTTGCAGCAAAGGCTACTCGGCTGCCGTCCGGTGACCAGACCGGCGCGGAATCCGGGGCCAGATCAAATGTGAAGCGGGTGCTCACACCTCGAAGCAAGTCAAGAAGCCAGATGCCTGTTTCACCGCCTGCCCTCGGGTCAATTTTCGACGCGGCCAGGCGCTTTCCATCCGGCGACAATGCAAAATCGGTGTATGAATAGGTTCCAGGCTGCTCGGGGTGGCCCAACTGTTTGCCCTGTTGGTCAAACCAGCTGAGTTGTGAAAGCCAACGTGTCGTTGGTCCAGCGCTATACGCTAAGACGCCGCTTGGCGAGATGGAAAAGAATCCGGAAAGGTGAAAGCTCCCGACCCGTTCGGCAACCGGGATCGGATCGTCCTGCAGTTGCAGGCTCCTCTCATCGAACGCCTGGGCCAGCAATGTGCCCTCACGCAGGAAAAGCAGGCGTCCCATCTTCGGGTCAGCGGACGCCGCATAGACCGCCATCTGCGATGTAGAGACTATTCGCCTGGAGCTCTGTTGTTCTGGCTTAACATCGAGTGACCCGAGATAAATACCGGGATTCTCGGGTGCTCTCAGATAAAGAAAATGCCGCCCGTCCGGCAGGAAAGACGGAAATGTGTGGACCTCGTTGCGCCCCTCCGTGGTCGTAAGCAAAACCGGGACGCCGCCTGCCGCCGGAACTTGCATAATGCCATTTCCGACGGTGCCGAAGATTATGGTGCCGTCCCCGTTCCACGCGCCGCCGATAACCGTGGCGAAGACATCGCATACCTCTTGCGGAGGGCCGCCGGAAATGTCGATCTTCTTTAGCTTGCTCCCTGCTTGAAATGCGATGAATCGGCTATCCGGGGACCAGACTATTGGGACAAAGACATTTTCCGTGCCGCGCAGCGGGTGCGGCTGCAGTGAATCAAGAGCGCGAATCCAAACAAGGTTGCGCCCGTCCGCACCTGGTGCCAGAAAAGCCAGTTGGCGACCATCGGGTGAGAGCGTGAAGGTGAGAGTGCCTGCAGGCAGTCGGATCTCGAAGCGCACTGGTGTAGTGACCGGTGGTGGTCTCTGGCCCCGAACCAAGAACGTGGCCACCACAACAGTGACGCCCAGCAAGGCCGCAACGCTCCAGGTAAGCCATTGCCGACCTGCTTTCCGTTGGCCCACAGGTGTGAACATCCCAGTCTGCGCTTCGGCGACCCATTTCAATTCGAGCGCAAGGTCGCGGGCAGTTTGCCAGCGGTTTTCCGGATTTTTAGCGAGGCAGCAGACGATCGCGTGGTCCAACACTGGTGATGTCATTGGCTTCACGGAACGAATAGGCGGCGGTTCATTTTCGAGGATCGAAGCCGCCACGCTCAATTGGCTCTTCCCTTCGAAGGCTCGCTTTCCTGTCACCATTTCGTACAGCACCGCGCCGAGCGAAAAAATGTCACTGCGTCCGTCCACTTCTTTTCCCTGTACTTGCTCCGGCGACATGTACTGGAATGTTCCGACGATCATCCCCTTTTCGGTGAGCGGCGAATTCGCGGCGGGGCTGGACAGAGTCAGTGTCAAACTCGGAGTAGCAGACGCGCTCGCGGGCAAAGATTTGGCCAGACCGAAGTCCATCAGTTTGACGCCAGTCTGAGTCAACATGATGTTACCCGGCTTCAAATCGCGATGGACCACGCCCGTACGATGAGCCATCTCGAGCCCCTCGCAAATCTCAATTCCATACTTGAGCACTTGATCGGCTGCAAGCGCCCCTCTGTCCAAGCGACTGGCAAGGGTCTCCCCTTCCAGGTATTCCATCACCAGATAGTCGACTCCATCCTGGTGACCGACGTCGTAGAGGGTGCAGATGTTTGGATGGTTCAACGAAGAGATCGTGCGCGCTTCGCGGTCGAATCGTTCCTTGGCCTCAGGGTCTTCAGAAAGATGAGAGGGAAGAATCTTGACGGCGACGGTGCGTTGGAGGCGTGTATCCAGCGCGCGATAAACCTCGCCCATGCCGCCAGCTCCCAGCGGTGATTGAATCTCGTACGGTCCGAGTCTGGTGCCAGAGGTGAGGGCCATCCGTACGCGTCATTATATTCCTGCGCAGTACGCTGCCGCGGATGCGCTGACTCTGGACGTTTGGTCGGCAAACAGGAAGTTATTTGCCCCTGAACAGCACTGCGAAACCCCAATCACTCGATGTTGTTCCAAGCTCGTTTCCCAACTACCACATAGGGCTTGATTTACTCATCCAACTGACGAAGCATCATGCGGAACTTGGCGCGCAGAAACTTCATCGTTCTTTGTGGCATGAGCCGCTTAAGTCGCCACAGGCGTCGATCTTCTCCGGGTGGAAAGAAGTAGAGATCGCCCCGGCGGGCCGCCCTAAGGATTGCCGCTGCCATGTCCTCGGCAGAGCGGGGACTGCCTGAGATCATGCGCTCCAGGGCCCGACGTTCCACTTCGGCCTGCGCCACCATGCGGTCAACCAGGTTGGTTCGAAAGTAACTCGGACAAGCGACCGTGATCGTGACACGGTCCCCGATCTCGTTGAACAGGGTCTCGGTCATAGCGACGACGGCTGCCTTACTGACAACATATGGGCCAAATCTCGGAACAGCAGTGATAGCAGCACGAGAGGCGATATGAATGATGTGACCGTTGCCGGCATGCGCCATGTCGCCCGCGAAAGTCCGGCAACCTAGCACAATCCCCAGGAGATTTACGTCAAGCGCTTTGCGCCAATGATCAATGGGAGCCTCGGCGACGCTTCCCGATACCGCGATGCCCGCACATTGCACTAGCCACTGAGGAACTACGCCGTCGAGACCCGCTCGCGCCTGAGCCCAAGTTCCTGCATCGCTGACATCGCCCGTGATCGCGTATATACGGTGGGCGCCCCCTCCAAGGTCCTGGTGGGCCTTGGCCAGGCCCGACGCGTCCGAGTCAATCAACATAAGATTGCAGTCTCGCCCTAGCTCCTTAGAGATCGCGAATCCCAAGCCCGAAGCCGCACCAGTGACTACAGCCCAACCTGCTGGAAGAGCGTCGCTGAATTTCAATCCGGCGTTGTTCGTCATGTGACGGTCGGCGTAGAGATCCCTTCGGCTTCCGGCTTGCTCATTGAGGCCAAACACTACTGTTCCCTTTACGACGCCCCCGGATAGGAATTGTACTTGTACGGTCAGGTCGAAACAATTGAACGATTACGCTATCGATAGAAGTGGCCTGTGTGGCATTTCGGTTCGAGCTGCCGCGATTTGCTCCGCATGGTCGCAACCCTTACCTTACCGGATTAGGGAAGAGTTGCCCGTCATCCGTCCGCAATCGGCAAGCTCCAGATGGAGCTTCCAACTTCCCACAAGAGGATTTCTGGAAAGTTTGGAAAATTCTACTTCTCGGGTAAGTGCGTTAATCAGGTCATAGCGTTGGTCATCGGGTAGGTCTGTTCTCTTATCGCACCTCATCAAAGAAAGGGCCACGCCAATCGAGCCCCTTCATGCGCTCTTCGGCCGTTTGTTGTTAGCGCCGATTTAAAAGGGAGCCAGTCTGGCCGGTTTTGAATGAGCCAGCAGGTTGGCCGGCGATGGCGGGGCACACGAATGCGTCGGCCGCCGTCGGGAACAAGCAGTCATGAGTTCGAGTTTGTTGGCTATCCGCGTCGATGGTCAGTTCATGGGCGCTTCTCCCGCGCCGTCCACTCGAGGCGTAACTGCGGATCCGGGCTGTGTTTGGTGTCCCTCTTGACCGACTCGATAACCAGGTAGAGTTTGTCCGCGCTGTTGACCTTTCCCGACACGCAGTAATAGTGGTCTGACGTGATGATTTGGGATTTGGTGAAGTCGTACAGGCGGTAGACCCGGCGAGTGGAGTCGTCCTGCATGAGGAACACGACACAGGTGCGGTATTCCATACGCGAAAGCAAGAGCAGATGATTGGCGCTGAAGTTGAACATAAGGAAGGAAACCAGAGAGCGGGAGTGGTTGCTCCCGCCCCCGTCGGCAGCGCCGTTGAGGGGTTACCCGACGGACTTCTCCGTGCGGGATATCGTCACAGAGCGGCGCCTGATCTGAGCCAGCCGAACCGATTATTCAGTTGGAGGCTGGCTCTTATTACCTTTGCGAAGGCTTTCGCCTCCCAGAAGGAAGATCTCGGAGTTTTCCACCAGGCGATCGGCGATGGCGGTGGCAATGGTGGTGTTGTAGAGGATGTTGCCCCAGTCGGAGAAAGCAGTGTTGGTCGTAATGAGCGTGCTGCGCTTATGGCTGTGGCGAGTGGAGATGACCTGATAGAAGAGATTGGAGGTCTGCTGGTCGAGCGAAAGATATCCCAGTTCGTCCACGACTAACAAAGCAGGTTCGGTATAGAGCTTGAGTTTGCGAATCAGGGAATGATCCACCTGAGAAGCCAGGAGATGGTTGAGCATGTCCATGGCGGTGGTAAACAACACCCGCTGGTTAGCCTGACAGGCGCGCCAGGCGATGATCTTGGCCAGGTACGTCTTGCCCACACCGGGATTGCCAATGAGACACACGCTGGTGCCGACGCGCAGGAAGTCGAGATCGAGCAGGCGAAGGATGCGAGTCTTGAGCTGGAGTCGGGACTTGTGATGGTTAAAGTGGAAGCTGTCGATGGAAGGCTTGCTCTGCAAGCGCGAGAGTTTGAAGCGGCGTTCGATGGAACGCTGGTGACGGGCTTCGAGTTCGCGATCGAGGAGTGCTTCCAGGGTTTGGGCGAGGCTGAGATTCCTGGCGGTGGCGTCAGTCAGCATCTGATCCAGATGGAGGCTCATCGTCGCCAGATTCAGTTGATTCAGTTTCTGTTGCAGTAAGGTCATCGGAGTCCTTTTTAGAGCGAAGGATAAAAGAGTCGTAGTCGGCCAGCGACAGCGGATCGGTGGCCAGTTCATTGAGTTGTGGGTTCTGGAAACGAAGGGGTGGCTGCACGTCGCGTCGCATTCGTTGCTGACGGAGAAGGTTGGCGATGTAATCGGCGCCGAAGGCGCCGGCAGCATGAGCTTGACCAACCGCGGCCGCCACGGCATCGGGTCCATATTCACGAACCAAGAGGAGCAGTTCGCGGACTTGCCGGGTCAGCGAGCGGTCGGTGTCGGCCAGGCGACGCAGGTAAGACTCCGAGGCCGGACCAAGCCAGCTGACCAGTCGCTGTTGTTCGGCCGAGCGCTGCGCGGCCGTTAACTGGGCCAACAGTTCCTTTTGAAAACGCTCTGCACCCAAAGTCTGGCCGCGCTGCCAGCAGCGGGCATAAGAAACGATCTCCTGATACTGGTCGTAGAAGGTGACGGAAGAAGCATCGGCCTTGATGGTGAGGCGACGGCCGACATAGCGCGGCGGCACGCAGTAGCGGTTGCCATCGAATGCTAGTCGGAGATCTTTGTGGACCAGAGCTTCTGTGCTGTCCCGATAATCCGGTGTAATCACAGGCAGAGCTCGCAGAGTCTCAGGCTGAATGCGGGCTGCCGGAGTTTCTCCGGTTTCGCGGTGGTGGCGTTGGTTAGCGACCTGTTCGAGCCAACGTCGCACCTGCGAGTTGACATCGGTTAAATCGGCAAAGGTGCGCAGCGGCCAGAAGTTCTGCCGTAAATATCCCACGGCTCTCTCGATTTTTCCTTTTTCCCAGGCCGCCCGCACGTGACAAGCGCGTGGCAGGAAACTGTATTCGCGAGCGAAGGCCAGAAAACGCGGATGAAAACGGACTAAGTTGCCATCATGTTCGGCGACAGCGGTGGCGAGATTGTCATACCAGAGTTCCCGTGCGATCCCGCCCAGGAACTGGAAAGCGTGGAGGTGACAGCGCACGAAAGTCTCGAAGCTCTGGCTGTGCGTGAACTCCACAAACAGTTTGCGGCTATGACATTCGACCAGACAGAAGGCATAGAGCTTGCGCGCGTGACCCTGGTAGAGAAGGGCACCGAAGTGACCCCAGTCGATTTCGAAGCGCTCCCCCGGTCCTGGCTCCATGCGCACATAGGCACGCTGGACCGCGGTGTGTGCTCGCACCGCGTGCAAGTAATCTTTCAGGATGCTCAGACCACCGTTGAAGCCCAGCGAACGGAGACGTTGCGCGATCACCATGGCACTCGCCTTCGCATCTTGCTCCAACAGTTCGGCGATGGTGGCTTTGAACGGATCCAGTTTGCTGGCGCGTTGCCGACGAGCCGCGCTGCGTGCCGGCGTGACCAGATACTGGGAGATGGTTCTACGTCCCAGGTGAAGATGACGGGCGATCTTGCGCACCGACCAATGCTCGGCCCAGTGCAGGCGATGAATCGAGTTGATTTGTTCCGCGGTCAGCATGACTCTGCTGCAACCGTATAAAGCCAGCCACGTCCGCAAACCATAGGGATGTTCTTGTCAAGACGGCCCGCGGTCCTCCGAAGAATGGCCAAGTGACGGAAAAATCAGGACTTGCGCGAAAGCTAAGTTGTTCTTGTCAAGATTGCACAGTTTGGGCCCCAACAGCCAAACCTCTGATGCTGAATGCTTTAGATCCAAAGCTAAGTTGTTCTTGTCAAGAAGACGCTGCCGCAGACGGCGCTTCTGATCCCGCTGCCGCTGACGTTCACGGTTGTTCTCCACCGGTTGCGGATTCTGCCGCCGCCACTGTTTCTGATAGTCAGGATGTTCCTCTCGCCACTGCTTCTGACTTTCCAAGGCGACCTGGTGATACTCGGCGTCAGTCGCAAGTTTCTTACGGTGATAATCGGTGCGGCGCCGACGTTGGCACGTCGGCTGACTGCACACGCTTTGTTGAGGACGATAAGCGGAGGGCAGAAACGAACTATGACAGTAAGGACAACGGCGGGACTGGCTCAAGCCGACTCCTCAGAGGATCATGGGATGAATCACTGAGGAGAATCGAAACCTCCAGCGGTACGCAAGCCTGCGGGGAAAAACTAATTTAGAAACTGCTGTAAAGTTCCTACCGCGTCCCCGCCAACGGGGGCTCTCTCTACTGGATCACTGGCTCCGACCTATACCGGCCAGAATGGCTCCGTTCTTCACTGACGCTGACATTCTATGGGAGCCATCGTCATACTCATTGGAGCGGTATACAAAAGCTCATCTTGGATTCGGCGTGTGATCGTTGCAGCGTGGCACCGCCATGAAGACAACCTAGTCCTGAACTATCTGGCGACACAAATCAATCCCGGCCCATTGCTGCCCGACAGCTATGGGCACACCGCCCGCATGCAAAGGGATTGCTCTACCATAACAATTGCGAGTGCTCTGCATAAAAAACCCTTCAAAGTCCGCTTAATACTAGAGAGGCTTGAAAAGCAACATCGCGTGGAACGGCGCGGGACAACTGATCTATGGTGCATAAGCGACTATGAACTCAAGGCAAGAGCCAACCGCAAAAAACGCCCTGTCACGGCATCAACAACTTAGCACAGATTGGTTAGTCAAGGTAATTATTGCCATT